>DASSEH010000103.1:0-1627 GCA_035695325.1 Candidatus Angelobacter sp. | reverse complement strand
ATTGTTCTTGGGCAACATGGGCTCCATTCAACGGGAGACACGGCCTTCTATGCAAAGAGAAGATCAGCTGACCATGGAAACGAAACTTGAGCAAATAGCAGCGAAAGCTCGGCGTGAGCCAAATCTTCGCTTTACCTCGCTAGCCCATCACGTCACGCGCGACCGGGTGCAGAAGAATCTGTCACAGATTCCACAGCGCTCCGCCGCCGGGGTGGATGGCCAGACGGTAGCGGCGGCGAAGGAGAGCTTTGAAGAATGGATAGAGCCCATGCTCCAATCCATCCACCGCCAGGGGTATCGCGCGCCGGACATCCGGCGGGTCTATATCCCCAAGCCTGGCAAGACGGAAAAGCGCCCCCTCGGGGTTCCGACCGTCTCTGACCGGGCGCTCCAGCGCAGCACGGCTGAGGTACTGTCCGCCATTTATGAGCAGGACTTCTTGCCCTGTTCATTCGGCGGCAGGCCGAAGCTCAGCGCCCATCACGCTCTGGCGACCCTCAACGAGGTCATCGCCGGCGGCATGATAAGCTGGGTGCTGGAAGCGGATTTGAAGAACTTCTTCGGGAGTCTCAGTCACGACTGGGTCCTCCGGTTTGTCGAGCATCGAGTCGGTGATCCGCGCCTGATCAGCTTGATTCGGCGCTGGTTGAAAGCGGGCGTCTTGGAAGACGGAGCGGTCCATCCGAGCGAACAAGGAACCCCGCAAGGCGGATCGATCAGTGTGCTTTTGAGCAATCTCTACCTTCATTACGTGCTGGACCTCTGGTTCGAGCGCGTTGTGAAGGGGCGGTTGCGGGGCGAAGCCCGACTGGTACGCTATATCGACGACTTTGTGATCTGCTTCCAATATCGCTCGGACGCCATCCGCGTACAGGACGCCCTGCGTCTGCGGTTGGGAAAGTTCGGCCTTACTCTAGAGCCGACCAAGACCAAATTGGTCGAGTTTGGTCGGTTCGCGCAGAAACATGCGGGCAAACGCGGCAGGAACCGCCCGAAAACTATCTACTTTCTGGGCCTGACGCTCTATTGCACGCGAAACCGAAAAGGAAACTTCCAGGTGGGATGCGCACCGAGAAATCTCGGCTGAGGCGCAGCCTTACGTCTCTGCAAGAGCTAATGCAGCGAATACGACATCATGCAATCAGTGAACAGGTCGGCGAAATCAACGCCGCCCTACGCGGCCACTATGCTTATTACGGCGTCGCCGGAAATCTTCGGAGTCTCGTCAAAGTGTATCGGGTCGTGGAGCGTTACTGGCGCCGGATGTTGTGCAGCCGCAGCTGGGCCGGCCACCGCCTCACCTGGGACACCTTCAATCAAATCAAAGACCGGACACCGTTACTGCCACCTAAACTGCGCCTCCCATATTCGGAGCTGCAGGCGCTCGCAGTGCTGTGAACCAACTTCCGAAGAGCGTTGGTGCGGGAAATCCGCACGCCACGTTCTGTGGGAACCGGGGGCGGGTGACCGCCTCCGGTGACCCGGTTTGCGCCTTGCAAGCGCGTTGAACTCAGTCGCCTGAGATGGCGACCGCGGCAAAGCCTAGCGAGCAGCCGCGTACCAAGTCTTGCGTGGCGTCCGGTAACGGCCGCTGCGAAGCGTAGACAGGGAGGTTGTAGGCCGGAAC
>DASSEH010000102.1:0-1251 GCA_035695325.1 Candidatus Angelobacter sp. | reverse complement strand
CTCAGCTCCCGATAAAGCCAGTCAATTCGAGAAGACGTGGCTCGATCAACCCGGCTTCACCAGCGAGGAAATTGCGCGGACTCATTCCAGTTTACCGGAAAAGACACGCCCGACCAAATTTTGGAAGCCAGGATCGTCACGCAGCGGGTCTAAGAGCCGGTCAACTCTAACGTAACCGATCTCTTGCGAGCGATCCGCATAACATTTCTCAAGCCATCGAAGCGCCTCGGCTCTATTGCCCAATCCCGCCTGGACGAGAGCAAACGCATACGCTGAAACATATTTCGTCTTCGTTAGCTGCTCCAGTTCGGTCAGTATGTTCGCTGCTTCCGTGACGTTACCAGTCTTACCATAAAGATTACCTAAATATGCCAGACTCAGGGGATCCCCGTTCAGCTGGTGCGCGCGCCTAAATTCAGCAATGGCGCCAGGCAAATCGCCCTTCAACTCGAGCGCCAGACCAAGGTTGGAATGGGCATAGCCAAACTCAGGATCGAGCTCGAGTGCTTTACGAATTTGATGGATTGCTTCGTCATAGCGTCCGGCGATGATGAAATTGTTAGCCTGGTTCACATTGATTATTGGCGAGAGCGGATCGAGCTCTACTGCGCGCGCACCTTCAGCAACTGCTTCGTCAAATCTTCCTAACGCCAGCAATGGTCCATTTGCGTACCAATGGTGCGCGGTTGCGTAGTTAGGGTCGAGATCGATCGCGCGCTGGAACTCTTTAATAGCGCCCGCGAAATCCAGATCGAAAAATAAAACCTGCGCGAGAGCAGTGTGGGCCCCAGCCAAAGTATCGTCAATTTGCAGGGACTTGAGGGCGGCCTCTTTGGCTTTGGGCTTAACATCTTGCAGTCTAGCGGAGGCATGACCCGGCAGCGTGATCCAAGCTTCCGCGAGACCGGCATAGGCGAGGGCGTAGTTAGGATCCTGCCTTATCGCCTCTTCAAAATACTCGATGGCTTTTGGTATGTTATCGCCACTCCTGCGGCCCCAAAAAAATCTCCCTTTGAGATACGACTGATAAGCCGCGGCGTCAGCGGTCGGTTTGACGGAAATAGCGTGTTCTTCCGAGCCGGTCAGCTTGGCCTGCAGCGTCTCCGCAATGGTCTTGGCTATGTCAGTCTCGACCTTAAAAATGTCGGTAAGTTTCCGGTCGTAAATCTCTGCCCAAAGATGCCCATCCGTCGTCGCGTTAATCAACTGCACACTCACGCGGACCTGATCGGCGGCTTTCTGCACACTTCC
>DASSEH010000101.1:0-1741 GCA_035695325.1 Candidatus Angelobacter sp. | reverse complement strand
ACGAAAATTGTTAGTCACGCCATCGCGAAGAATAAATACCTGGTTCATCCGGTCTAATCGCCAAGCGACAGCGCGTAAGGGTCTTGCCCGCAATAGGTTATGGCCGACGTGGCCGCTTCATATCTCGACTCATCGTTCGAGACGGTCGTGTTGCCGCATCTCTCGGCGGCCCACAACCTAGTGCATCCAACCTGACGTTCGAGTCCCTTTGAGGATTCCCGGCTTGCCCTGCGCGTGCGAGTCTGGGGGATGCGCAAGGGGATCATCGTCAATGTGACCAGCGCCGACCGTGCCCGTCTTCGGGCAGTGGTGGCGAACCGCAACAGCCGGCAAAAACATGTCTGGCGAGCAAAAATCATCCTGTTGACGGCGGAGGGGCTGGGCACGAACGGGATCATGCGCAGCACTGGGCGCGCCAAATCCGTCGTATGGCGCTGGCAGGAACGGTTCATGCGGGAGGGCGTGGACGGTCTGCTGCGTGACAAAACCCGTCCGCCGGGCCGCAAACCGCTCGATCCGGCTATAATCGAGCAGGTCGTCGCCCTGACAGCGGAAGATCCGTCCGACGAAACGACGCATTGGACCGCTGGCCTGATGGCCAAGACGGTCGGCATCAGCGTCTCTTCGGTGCAGCGGATCTGGCAGGCGCACGGCCTGCAACCGCACCGAGTGCGCCGGTTCAAGCTGTCGAAGGACCCGGAGTTCGTCCCCAAGCTGCGCGACATCGTCGGCCTCTACGTCAACCCACCGGCCCACGCCATCGTGCTCTCAGTCGACGAGAAGTCGCAGATCCAGGCGCTCGACCGCACCCAACCTGGGTTGCCGATGAAGAAGGGTCGCGCTGGCACCTTGACGCATGATTACAAGCGGCACGGCACGACCACGCTGTTTGCCGCTCTCAATGTGCTCGAAGGCAAGGTCATCGGCCGCTGCATGCAGCGTCACCGCCATCAGGAGTTCATCCGCTTTTTGAATGCGATCGAGGCGGATATCCCAGTCGGCAAAATCATCCATGTGGTGCTCGACAATTACGCCACGCACAAACATCCCAAGGTGAAGGCCTGGCTGGCGCGGCACCCGCGCTTCCTCTTCCACTTCACGCCGAAATCATGCTCCTGGCTCAATGCGGTCGAGACCTTGTTCTCGAGGCTAACTCGGCGGCGGCTGAAGCGGGGCGTATTCCGCTCGATCGTCGAACTGCAAGCCGCCATCAACCGCTTCCTCACGGAAACCAATGCCGATCCCAAGCCCTTCGTCTGGACCGCTCACCCCGACCGCGTCATTGCTGCCGTGCAGCGCGGGATCCAAGTGTTAGAGTCGATGCACTAGCGACATTTTTCTCGGCTGGGCGCGCGGCCCGAGGGGTCGTGACTTCTATGTACGCCAACTGCGCGACATGAAATTGGGCGCACAGCTCGAGCGCTACGACGCCACCATATTCACGCTCTATGTCGAGTTCTGCGCCGAAGCCCTCGCCCGTGCGCATGCCAAGGCCGGGCAAGCGCCAACCATCGCCGGCTACCTCGGCAAACGCGCGGCCTTCGACGAGGCGGCGGCGAAATACGCGGTCGGCTACGCCGATCTGGTCGAGCGCGACTGCGAGTTGTTTCGCACCGCCGCCCGCAACGGGGTAATAGCGACCGAAACTAGCGGCTCGCTGACCGAGACGATGATCCATTAAGTCAGCATTGAGGAAGCCGCCCCACGATGTGGCGATGCCGTACTCCGACAGCGCGTCGAC
>DASSEH010000100.1:0-1814 GCA_035695325.1 Candidatus Angelobacter sp. | reverse complement strand
AGGTTCATGCGGCGCCATCCGCCGCACCACCTCAGCCCCGCCTGGGCAAAACACCCGGCAGGGCCAGATCCCGAGGCGAGCCCCAGTCGCCCCAAGTCACCACAGCAACGCTCCGATCAGACAAGAAAGCCAGTCAATTCTGAGCAAGATAGTTGCTCTTATGCCAAGGCAGTTGACCCGCGTTAGAACGAGACGCGCGAGTGTCGGTTCGGATTTGTCTGATTGTAGAGCCGCAATGCCATTCGACGTTTGTCGAGGAATCGACGGCCTTTCCCAGAAAGTGAACGTGCTGATCGGTAGCTCCCGAACAAGCCATCGAGGCCAAGAAGCCCCGTCGATATCGGCGCGCCGATTGCCACCGCGACCGGCAGACCTACCAGAAAGCCTGACACTATGCGCGCGTGATGATTGCTCGGAAACCAGTAGTGAAGTTAAGGATGATGCCAGGAAAGAAACCGGCCTCGGCGACGCCCAACAAGAACCGCACGATCGCGAAACTCGTCGAACCCGTAACGGCGGCGGTGAAGCCCGCAAGTATCCCCCAGGTGATCATGATCCGAGCGATCCATATTCTGGCGCCGATCTTTTCCAGGATCACGTTGCTGGGGACCTCGAAGATGAAATAACCCCAGTAGAACATGCCGACGGCAAACCCGAAGGTGCCGGCTGACATGCCGATATCGCCGCGCATGGTGAGGCCTGCGAAGCTCACATTGATCCGATCGATATAGGCAAGGATAGTTCGACCAGCCGCGGCGCCAGCCAGAAGGTGCCGAGCCCCTCGGTCACCGCGATCCGGACTTCACCATTGAGTGCCGGCGTCGCCTCGTTCAACGTACGGTCGAATGTTCGAGGTCTGCATCGCCACCGGGTGAGGCCGCAGCGTCCAATTCGATCCAGGCTGCCGCATTGAAGCAGCGAGCTCATCCTGGAAAGCCGCGCGGCGAATGGTTGCCGAGCAGGCGGTGCAGCGGACCAGATCGAGCCGACCATGCCGCTTAAACGCCCAGATAGCGCTGCAAAACCTCAGGTCGCGCCTTGATCTCATGCGCCGGTCCCTCGTGAACGATATGGCCGTTGTTGACTATGTAAAACCCTATCCGCCAGCGCCAGCGTTGCCGCCAGATTTTGTTCCACAAGCACGATAGTCTGCCCCGCGGCGGCGAGATCGCGACAGGCCTTTACCAGAGCGCGCACGATCACCGGCGCCGTCGAATCGCAGGAACGCCGGCGGCCCGCTGGCGAACTGAGGTTCGCGGAGAAATTTGAACGTCCCGCGGCCCGTGGCTGCGATGCGTTCGCTCAATCATACGTAGCCAGTGACCGCATCTGGCGCGAAGCGCGCCGTCCGCTGAGCCCTACGGCTTTGCAAGCCACAAAGATTTACAATTGCCGTGTAACGCATTGATCTCGTTAGACCTCAAGACGGCCTAATTTACAGCTAAGCAATTGAAATAACACGGTAAGCGCTAGACTCTTAATCATCGGGTCCCAGGTTCGAGCCCTGGTGCGACCACCATCCAGTCTTCGCAAACCCCACGTTTCCGATACGACGCCAACTAGGGCGTTTCTGCGGGGATTCCCGGCCACTCAATTCCCGGATTTTGGTCTCTGTGGGCGTCCGCGCATTTTGGTGGCGGTTTTTGGGCCCTGTCTCCGCATCCAGAGCGTGACGATGCCGCAGACCCTTGATTCACGTCAACTCGTTAGCTGCTCTTTCCTTTTTCCAAAAGGAATAAGCCAATGAAGCGTCTAGTCCCCACCGCTGCCATTCTCCTTGCCACGTCAACACCAGCGTTCACTCAGAACACCGA
>DASSEH010000099.1:0-2048 GCA_035695325.1 Candidatus Angelobacter sp. | reverse complement strand
TCCTTTCCGCGCTGCTCACTTTGATCTTCGCGCTTTCCATGACAGTCGTGCTTGGCCCCCACGAACCCTTGAATTACTCCGTCTTTGTTTTTGCATTCGCTTCTCTATACCTTGGGTTATCCCAAGGCGTGGAGTGATCGTGCAAAGAGCTTAACTTTACCGCGCTGGTTCGGTTGGGAAGCTGGCCTTTTTCTTCTCGCTCCCCAAACGTCTGAGGATGTCCAGCACTCGGGCCACGAGAGGATCTGGGCTCGCGTTCGACCAGAGCGCTACGGTTTCAAGAGGTGGAACATCGGCCTTGAGAGGCCGGAAGACCACCCCCCTTGCCGACAATTCTTGCGCTGAAGCCGGCACAAACGCAAAACCGGCGTTTGCCGACGCAAGGGCCAATGCCGTCAGGGGATGCTCAATCTCCTGCGTCCGCATGTCGGTCATCCCGGCCGCAAGGAGAAGGTCGATGATCGCTTGATACTTCGTCGGGAAGAGATCTTTCCGCGGTATCAGCAGAAGGTCGTCTTTCAGATCCTCGAAGAGCACGACTCGTTTTTTCGCTGCTCGGTGCTTCTCGTGCAACACCAGAATGAACGGCTCGGACAGCACTATCGCGCTTGAAATCTGCTTAGGCAGTTCTTCCAAGTAACCAAGCCCCAGATCTAAATCTCCCGATTGCAGCAACTGCATCTGGGTGGACGAAGGACTTTCTCTCAGCTCGACCGTCACCATCGGCAATTGGGTCTTCAATTCCTCTAGCAACCGGGGGAGGATATTGAACATTGCTGTTGCGACGAAGCCTAGCCGAAGCGTTCCCACTTCGCCTCGCTCTGCCCTACGCGCTGAAGACACGCTTCGGTCGAGCATTGCGAGCGCTTCGCGCGCTGTCTTGAGGAAGACTTTACCCGGACGGGTGATCTCCACATGGCGCTTCGAACGAATGAAGAGAGCTACGCCAATTTCCTCTTCAAGTTGTTTGATCTGCACGCTAAGCGAAGGCTGAGCGACATGCAGCGCTCGACTCGCCTCGCGGAAGTTCAGATGATCGGCAACTGCAACCGCATAACGAAGTTGTCTCAATTCCACTGATCGCTCCGGACTATCAGATGCACTCCAATAAAGTATCACTCCTTTATCAGTCCCTCCTCATCTCTAGTTCTGTAGCAAGTGACACGCATAGGGAGGAAGGTATGAAGGATCAAAAGAAAATTCGTCTGGGATTGATCGGTGTTGGCAATTGGGCCTTGTTCGCACATGTCCGGGTGCTGAGGCTTTTGCCGGAGTACGAGATCGTAGCTATCTACAGCCAACGCAAGGAAGCGGCGATGGCGGCCGCTAAAGAGTATGGCATTCCTCACGTAGCCGAGAGTTTGGATGCGTTGGTGACGGACCCATTGGTCGACCAGGTCCTGGTGCTGACCACCTCTCAGCAACATGAGGAGGGTATCCGCGCAGCCATCACTGCAGGCAAGGACGTTTACTGCGAGTGGCCGCTTACGCCGACTGCGGCCAAATCTGCCGAGCTGGCGACGCTCGCAGATGCTGCCGGAGTGAAAACCCAGATTGGCCTGCAGCGACAGTTTGCACCGGCATTTCGGTATGTTCATGACCTTGTCGCGCAGGGTTATGTAGGCAAGGTTCGTTCTGCTCGGATGCACGTGAGTGTGAATATGTTCGGCGAGATCCGTGCGAATGCCGTCCGTTGGAGTTTGCCGATCGAGAACTTCATGAGCGTCGTAGCGATCTTCGGCGGACACTTCTTTCCAGTCCTCTTCTCAGTGGTGGGAAAGCCGTCGAGCTTCTCGGCGCTCACCGCTAATCAGTTTCCAGAGGTCACCATTAAGGAGACGGGAGAAAAGATCCAGACGACATCGCCAGACGAACTGTTGATGCATGGAACTCTTGCGGATGGTGGTTTGTTTTCGATCCATATCGAGGGCGGCAAGTTGAGCGGTTCCGGCGTACAGATCGATATCACGGGCGATGCAGGTGATCTCAAGATCACAAACACCTCAGCATTTGGTGGTGTCGATGAAGACTTCATTGTCACTGGGGCA
>DASSEH010000098.1:0-1074 GCA_035695325.1 Candidatus Angelobacter sp. | reverse complement strand
ATGGGTCTTGTGTCACGAGTAACGCCGGTCCACACGGCGATGCGTAACTCTACGAGAGATGAAGGTGGGCCCTTCGAGGTCGACAATCAGGTGTTGATCTCAAGCCACCGCAAGCTGCTGTGGTCAAAAGCCATGGTGGTGCTGTGTCAAGAAGGCGTGAGAGCGCCATGCTGTATGAGAGATGAAGGCAGGCCCTTCGGAGCCGCCTTGTAGGAGGAGGCTTCAAACCACCATGAGCTGCTTCGGTCAAAAGCCGCGGTGGTTAACGTCATGGCTAAAAGGCGTGGTGTTGATCACGTCAGGTATGGATGAGAGAGACGAGCGCAAGCGAACCTCCGTCGAAGCATCGAAATGCTTTCAGACGACATCAAAACTGGGGTTTCACTACTACTTCAGGAAGAGTATGGCGGGGACCTACCAACTGGCCATGCGGTGTCCGGTGTATAGGAGGCGTGACTCTCATTTGGGCTCTCGTACGGAACTTGAGAACCTGGCCGGCGATGCCAAGGGAGAAAGCACAAGCGGAGAACCCGCGAGGCTGAAAGTACCGATGCGCCGGAGAGGGGCGGACTGCCCCGTACTAGTGATGAAGCGGGTGTAATGCTCGTGGAGCGAAGGGGGCAGGTCACCGACGTTGGGAGCGAGCCAACCGGCAACGGGAGGAGCTTTAAAATTCTCGACGGAAGGCGGCAGCCTTCTTGCGGTGGCACGAGCCGGATGATGCGAGAGTATCACGTCCGGATCTGTGAGAGGCTCGGGGTGAAATTCCCCGGGCCTACTCGGCAAGCGCCCCGTCTCGGGAATGGGCGGCGGCGCTGTAAGGAAATCAAAGATCACGCTGCCGGTGCTGGTGTTCCAGGCCCAGTAGCGTGCACCGACGCCGACGCTCCAGGCCGGAGTGAGGTAGTAGTCCAAGCTCGCTTCGAGCATCACCCGTTGCCATGCGCGCTTTCGAGAAGAAGCAATTGGCGCAAAAGGTGATCATCCGTCCCTGAAAAACTCACCCATGGGACGTAGGCCGCGTCGGCGGTCAGTCTCAGCCGTTCGGTCAGCATGACTTCGCTCGACAAGCCG
>DASSEH010000097.1:0-1623 GCA_035695325.1 Candidatus Angelobacter sp. | reverse complement strand
ATGAACATCGATTCACTAGACACATTACTGGACGAAGAACTGAAAGACATCTACAGCGCCGAGAAACAACTGCTGAAAGCATTGCCGAAAATGGCCAAGAAGGCTTCATCAGACGAGCTGCGCGCTGCTTTCGAAGAACATTAGGTTAAACTTTCGTCGGCCCATTTATCCAGGGTTTTATTCATTTGCCAAGATTTTTCAGACACTGAGCCGTGATTCACCTGCGTTCGGGCCGACGAAGTCGCCCGTCGGCACCAAGGTCGTTCCCATTGTCCACACCACAGGCAATGCCCGCGGCCTGGCGGCTGAATAAATTCAGAACCGATACGCCGGCCGCGTTGAAGCGTCGGTTTGGGTCGTTGTAGCCAATCTCCTTAATCGCTTCGCACGTATCAACTATCACGCGGCTTTCTTAGCCAGCTTCGCCTGCAAAAACTTCAGGACCGCCACTTCGCTGATGTGGAGATCGACTGCCTCGCTCTCGAGCGCTTCGTCGGGTTTGCGTTTCAAACCTTCGATGATATCTCCGTCGAGATAACTTTCGAGCACAACAGGATCAATGTAACACTTTTGACAAATTGCCGGCGTGTTCCCAAGTATTTTTGCGACCGCGCCGATTGCATTTTTGATGTTCGCTTTGGCTTGTTTCTTTGTTTCAAACGCACCCGCGGCATTCAGGGCAATCGCGGCCAGAACCGTTCCCGCCCAAGTCCGAATATCTTTGGCCGTGAAATCTTCTCCCGTGATCTCGCGGAGGTAATCATTCACGTCCTGCGAAGTAATGTCCCGCGCTTCGCCGTCATCATCCAGATATTGAAACAGATTCTGTCCCGGCAAATCTTGCACTTTGGCAACGATTTTTGCGATCCGTCGATCTTGTATGTCGACGTCATGTTTGATTCCGCTTTTTCCTTGAAAACGAAAACGCAATTTCGAACCGGTTACATCCACATGCCGGCCCTTCATCGTCGTCAGGCCAAACGATTTGTTGTCGCGCGCGTACTCTTCATTACCGACACGAATAAATGTTTGTTGCAACAACTGGACAACGGTGGCGAGCACTTTGTTTTGTTGCAGGCCGGGCAAAGCAAGATCTGCTTCCACGCGTTTGCGAATCTTGGGCAAGGCCTCGCCAAAAAGCACCATCCGGTCATACTTGTTTTCGTCACGCGCGGCCCGCCAACGCTCATGATACCGGTACTGCTTGCGACCGCGCGCATCGCGCCCCAATGCCTGAATGTGTCCGTTGGCTGACGGACAGATCCACACATCGGTGTAAGCCGGCGGAATCGCGAGACGCTTTATTCGCAGTAACCGCTGCTCGTCGCGAATCGGTTTGCCCTCGGTGTCGAAATACTCGAAGTCGTCACCCCTGGCTTTGCGCGTGTACCCGGGCTGATTGTGGCTCACGTAGCGTAATCCGGCATCGTCCGCCACTTCGATCGCATCTGTGACGATCTTAGGATCGGCAATCTTCTTTTTCTCTTGTCGAGTCATTGAACCGTTTGAAGCGCCAATATCAAAGTTATCCAGTTGCATTCTGCAATGCCGGATTAGGCGAAATGGCAGGCTCAAGCCGTTTTGCCTTGGTCAAAGCGGAGGATCGGCGGCCGATTTCTTCCA
>DASSEH010000096.1:0-1939 GCA_035695325.1 Candidatus Angelobacter sp. | reverse complement strand
CCGGCTGCGGAACGCGCTTCGACGTCTGGCTTTCTGCAGCAGCCCCATCCCACGAGCCGATACTCATTCAACAGGCGTCGGGCGCGGTCGGTCGCGGGATTGGCGAGATCGTGCTGGTGCTTGAGGCAGACCGCAGGCGCCTGCTGCGGCACGAGGAAATCCTGGCGGCGCTCGGCTATGAACCGGTCGGCTTCACCGGGCTGCAGGAGGCAGCGCAAGCCTGCGCCATGCCTCCGCGATTCGACGCCGCGCTCGTATGCCATCAGCCCGGCGCGAGCTTCGCGCTGGATTTCGCGACGACGTTGCGTGAGCTTGCGCCGGACTTGCCGATCATCCTGGCGGCGCCATCGGCGCGGGACCTGGATGCGCCGCTGCTGGCGGCATCCGGGATCTCGGAGGTCGTGCACCATCCGCTGACGTCCACAGAACTCGCCGGAGCCCTGTCGCGGTGCCTTGCGACCAGTGCCGCTCCGCAGCTGCACTAGCAGTCTGCTGAAGAACCCCCTCGCCACGGAGGGGGCTTGATGATTCACTTTATCATCTCGAATCGGTGGAGATGATCATGCGCGGCGGGTTTACGGATCAGGGCGGCCTGTTTTCGTACATCGCGCCCGATAAGCGTGTGCCAGCGAACCATCCGCTGCGGAAAGTCCGGGAACTTGTCCGGGATGTTTTGAGTGATTTGAGCCGCAGCCTTGGAAGGCTTTACGCCAGCGAGGGGCGTCCTTCGATCCCGCCGGAACAATTGCTGAGCGCCTTGCTGCTGCAGGTGTTCTACGGCATCCGCTCGGAACGCCAGTTGATGGAGCAACTGGACTACAATCTTTTGTACCGCTGGTTCGTGGGACTGTCGCCGGACGATCCGGTCTGGGACCCGACCACCTTCACCAAGAACCGGGAGCGGTTGCAGAACGGCGAAGTGTTCACGAAGTTCATGACCAGGCTTTTGAACCATCCGCAGGTCAAGCCGCTGCTGTCGGACGAGCACTTTTCGGTGGATGGAACGTTGATCGAAGCCTGGGCTTCACAGAAGAGCTTTCGTCCCAGGGACGGCAGCGGCGACGATGATGACGGCGCCAACTTCCACGGCCAGAAGCGCAAGAACGACACCCATGCGAGTACCAGCGACCCGGACAGCAGGCTTTATCGCAAGGCGGCCGGACGGGAGGCCAAGCTCTGCTATATGGGCCACGCCACCATGGAGAACCGCCATGGCTTGGCGGTGGCCGGCATCGTCACGCATGCCAATGGCACCGCCGAGCGCCGGGCTTCGGAGATCATGCTGAAGGCGAGACGCAAAGCCGCAGGCCGCCGCATCACGGCCGGTGAGGACAAGGCGTACGATACCGCCGATCATGTCGCCAATCTTCGCGCCATCGGCGTGACGCCGCATGTGACACAGAACCAGGCCGTCACCAAAACCGGCAAGACCCGCACCAGCGCCATCGACGAACGAACCACGCGGCATTCGGGATATGGCATGTCGCAATCACGCCGGGCGATGGTCGAGTGCATCTTCGGATGGGGCAAGCAGCATGGCACCATGCGCAAGACCAAACATCGTGGCATCGCTCGCGTCGCCGCCGACTTCCTGCTCAATCTGATCGCCTATAACCTGATCCGCATTCCCAAATTGCTTGCCCCTTAGCAGTGCCGGGGCGCCCACACCGCGCTCAGGTAATCAAAAGCTCCCTCGAGCCAGTGAACACAGCACCTGACACCTGATCAACCGTGCCACCGAGACAAAGAAACCCAAATTTCCAGGTTTTTCAGCAAACTGCTAGATCCTAGATCGCGATCGTGGAGGTATGGATTGCTTCGTCGGCTGCGCTCCTAGCAATGACGGAGAATGGCCGACTATCCCGACCCTGCCAGCAGGATCGTCTGGATCGTCGCAGCGAGATTGTTCAGCCCGTGGAGCACGACCGTCAGCCAGGTC
>DASSEH010000095.1:0-1716 GCA_035695325.1 Candidatus Angelobacter sp. | reverse complement strand
TTGACGCTGGACGAGGTGGTCTGTGCGATGCGCAAGCGCAAGCTTCCTGGTAGTCGCACCGCGGTGTGGCGCTTCTTTCAGCGCCACAAGATCACGTTTAAAAAAAAGCCTGAGCGCGGCGGAGCAGCAGCGCGCAGACGTGGCGCGGGCGCGGCGACGCTGGATGCGAGAACAGGGAATGTTTGACGCGGCCCGGCTGGTGTTCATCGATGAGACATCCGCCAATACCAAGATGATGCGGCTGCATGGCCGGTGCGTCCGCGGCGAGCGATTGGTGGATCATGTCCCGCAGGGGCATTGGAAGACGATCACCTTCGTGGCTGCTCTGCGTCGGCATGGCATGAGAGCATCGCAGACAATTGACGGCTCAATGACTGGAAAGAAATTCTTGGCCTATGTCGAGCGGTGTCTCGCCCCGACCCTCAAGCGCAAGGATATCGTCATGATCGACAATCTTCCGGCACACAAGGCCGCCGGTGTCCGCGAGGCGATCGAAGCGCGCGGTGCGATGCTTCGCTATCTGCCCAAATACTCGCCGGACCTGAACCCGATCGAGATGCCTTTCAGCAAGCTCAAGACCTATCTACGCAAGGCCGCAGAACGAACAATTCCGCGCCTGCGCCGCCGGATCGGCAGATTCGCGCGTACCCTCACTACCCGCGAAGCTTCCAATTATTTTAGGCATGCAGGCTATGCGTGAAATCGATCGGAATCTGCTCTAGTATCGAGATTCTCAGGCATCAGTTCCTCACTTGGCGGTTAGGAACAAACAAAGAGCCCCGGCGCGGCCACACGGTCGCCCGGGGTTTTTCAGGTAGCGTTAGCGTCGTGATCGGCGAGCGCCTCAGCGTCCGCGACGTCGTCGCCAGCGGTGCCGCCGATGACCGGCATCGCCGCGAGCCACGCGGCCTCATCCTCGTCGGTTACGATGGTCGCCGCACCCGCCTTACGCGCGCGCAGCCGCTTTGCCTTGATCTCGTTGTAAATGAAGGCCACGCTCAGGGCATGGCGCTGCGCCAACTCGGCGATGCGGAACGATTTCCGGACGGCGTCCATGGGTCTTGCTCAACGTTGTTGGCCAACGATGGGCAAGTATCTGGAATTGCGGATGTTGCTTGTCTGCGGGAGTTGCCGGAGTTGCTGGAGTTAAACTTTGCGCAGCGCGGCGAGAACTTGTTTTACAGCCTTGCGCATCTCACTTTCGGCCGGTCGGCGGTCGGTTAGATCGTACTGTTCAGTGGCGCAGCAGCGTCGCCGCTTGCGGCGCAAGCACAGAAATCGATTCTGACGATGGGCTTTCTCAATGGCGCCAACGGAGAATGCAATGGCGACGAGACCGCAACCCCGAGTAGCAGTCATGCCTGCGAAGAGCCAGACTCAGGCGGCCACGAGGGGCGCAAAGGCCTGGAATGCGTGGCGTAAGCAAAACCCCGGCCCAACCCTCAGCCGTCCACACTGGTATGACTCCCCCGGTCGGGGCGGGGTGCAAGTCAAGGGCCGAAACCGGATTGATTTCAGCGGGGCGAACCTGTCCGGCATCTCGATTCATGGTGCATTCGCGGAGGGAATCCATCTCCGAAGCGCGATATTCGAGAACATTGTGTTCGAAGAAGGCGACTTTTCGCGCGCCGATTTCAGCGGCGCGGCGTTTCGCAGCACGCGATTCAACAAGACGATCCTGACCGGAGCGAACTTCGACGATGCGACATTCGTAAA
>DASSEH010000094.1:0-56904 GCA_035695325.1 Candidatus Angelobacter sp. | reverse complement strand
GCGCGCCATCAAGGCTCGTACTTTGGAAACCCTGGAGCAAGCCATCACTCAGGCTTTGGCTTCTATTACCCAGGACAATGCTCTGGCCTGGTTTCAGCATTGTGGCTATCCATCCCAATCGATTCCGAAAATGGTCTAGATGATTTACTCTGCCATAAGCGCCCCGCATTCAAGTAGACACTACTTGCTTTTCAGATCAGTGTCATCCGTGGCAATCAGTGGTAAGTTCTTCTCATATCCGCGTTAATCCGCGATGAGGTTGTTCCTCTCTTGATTACGCTGTCGCCGCAGCCGCCGTCCGTCTCAGCCACTGCACCTGCCCGCTCTTGTAGTCGTTCTGGGTGACATCGATATCGATTCCAATTCCGTTCCGGGTAACGGATGGATACAACTGGATCATCTGATATCCCCGGCTTTGGATATTAGGCACTTTGCTCTGCGAGCGCCAGTAGTGCTGAAATTTCAAACCGTAAAGCTGGTGTTCGTCGAGGATGCAGCTATCACCCACATACAGGCCCGGAAGATATCCGGCATTCGCCACCTCGGTGAACCAGGCATTGCAGTAATCACTCACATTCTGTGCACTGGTCCCCGCCTGCACGCCTTCGAGGTCGCACCATATGTTCACGCCCTCGGGAAAGCCAATGGTTTGGGCATTTTGCGCGGCGGCGGCGCCATCCTGCTGGCCCAGCGCGGCCGTGGGCTGCCAGCCCGGCGAGCGGACATGCTGCACCGCCATCAGCGCCAGGCCGGACTGCAAAATCACCTCGGCTTCAGCCGCGCTCAAGTCGTGCGCAGCCTCCGGGCCGCGCGAGAGATAACGGATGCAAAAGCTGTATCCCTGAGCGGCAAATTGTGAAGCCACGGCAGCGGTAATCACCGTGTTGGAATCAAAACCCAGCAGCCCGGCAGAGGCGCTTTGTACAGCTCCATCAAGAGACATATCTTTCCTCCAGTGGTGCGTCGATAAGTTAGGGGGATGCCCACGTCTTATATATCGAATCGGAGGCAAACGCAATGCAGAATTGCCAAAACAACTTCAGGGCTTATACAAATGAAAAGCGTCTCACGTTAGTGGTTTTTGCGTGCGTCGCGCTGGGCTTTCCATACCTTGTATTCGTCCTGTGACATCTCGGTAATGCCGCCTTCACCGAGAATGTACACACCATCGCGCACCAGGGTTTTCAATTCGCATTCCTGGTACTCGTCGGCCTTTCCGATCTTCTCTTCCAGAAGCGCCAGGCGAAGCTGCGGCTTCTTCCACTTGCCCGGAAGCGGCCGGTTGACCGCCGTTCTTGCCAAAGGGGAACTGCAGTCATAGGTGAAATCAAACCCATGGATCGCGTCACCCTCCCAAACGTTGCCGCGCCCCGTCCCTTTGTGCTCGTTGTAGCGGAGATTATGCGAAGCCCAGTTTTGCTGGAGAATATGTACCTTCAGCGGATAGTCCGCCGGATCCTTACCGGCAAAGACCGCCAGTGGAAACAACAATAAGGCAAAGCCCAGGCAAGCCAGAAAAGAGCGCTTCATCTTTCAACTCCACACGGACAGTGCTACCCGCGAACTGCACGCCATTGTTTTGGGAAATCCGGACGCAGTATATCGCCAGTTCAGACCGTGATCAATTTCAACCTCTGGTTCAGATCTGTGTCATCAGTGAAATCAGTTTCGCAAATCCGCGTTTTCCGCGTTCATCCGCGGTAAGTTGTGTGCCCCGGTAGGGTTCCCTCACTATGTTCGGGACTCATACGAATCACAGCGGAATGTTTCCATGCTTCTTCGGCGGGTTTTTGTCCCGCTTGGTCTGCAGCATCTCCAGAGCGTCAATCAGGCGCTTGCGCGTCTCCCTCGGACGGATCACTGCATCCACATATCCGCTTTCGGCGGCAATATAGGGATTGGCGAAGCGGTCGCGAAATTCTTCCACCTTCTGCTGCCGTGCCTGGGCGATAATCGCATTCTTCTCGGCTTCAGTTTTGGCGGAAACCGCTGCATTCTCCAGTTCGCGTTTGTAAACAATATTCACCGCGCCCTCCGGCCCCATCACGGCGATCTCTGCCGTGGGCCAGGCATAGTTCACGTCGGTGCGTATGTGCTTGGACGCCATCACGCAGTAGGCGCCGCCATACGCCTTACGCGTAATCACCGTGATCTTCGGTACCGTGGCTTCGGCATAGGCAAACAGCAGCTTGGCCCCGTGGCGGATAATGCCGCCGTGCTCCTGCCGCGTGCCAGGAAGAAAGCCGGGAACGTCTTCGAAGGTAATCAGAGGAATATTGAAGGCGTCGCAAAAGCGCACAAAGCGTGCGCCCTTGACCGAAGCGTTGATGTCCAGCACGCCAGCCAAAAATGCCGGCTGATTAGCCACGATGCCCGCAGGACGTCCATTCATACGGACAAAGCCGACCACGATGTTTTTGGCGAAATGCTCGTGGACTTCAAAGAAATAGCCGTCATCGGCCACGCGCGTGATTACGTCCTTGATGTCATAGGGCTGGTTCGATTCCGCCGGCACAATGGTGTCCATCTCCGCGTCGGCGCGGTCGATGGGATCGCTGCACTCGCGGCGCGGCGGATCATCCAGATTGTTCGAGGGGATAAAGCTCAGCAGCTCGCGCACCATGGAGAGGCACTCGGCATCGTCATGCGCCTGAAAGTGGGCCACGCCGGAGGTCTCATTATGCGTGGTCGCGCCGCCCAGCTGCTCTTTGGTCACCTCTTCATGGGTCACGGTCTTAATCACGTCCGGCCCGGTCACGAACATGTAGGAGGTGCGGTCCACCATGAAGACAAAATCGGTAATCGCGGGCGAGTACACCGCGCCGCCGGCACACGGCCCCATAATGGCCGAGATTTGCGGAATCACCCCGCTGGCCAGCGTGTTGCGCAGAAAGATGTCAGCGTATCCGGCCAGTGACCGCACGCCCTCCTGGATGCGCGCGCCGCCGGAATCATTGAGCCCGATCACCGGCGCGCCCACCTTCATGGCCGTCTCCATGATTTTTATGATCTTGCCCGCGTTGGCCTCGGAAAGCGATCCGCCAAGCACGGTGAAGTCCTGGGCAAAGACAAATACCAGCCGGCCTTCCACGCGTCCATAGCCCGTGACAAAGCCGTCGCCGTAAACCTTCTGCTCCTCCATGCCAAAGTCGGTGCAGTGGTGGGTGACCATCTTGTCGAACTCTTCAAAGGTGCCTTCGTCCAGCAAAAATTCGATGCGCTCGCGCGCGGACATCTTGCCTTCTTTATGCTGACGGGCGCGCCGCTCTTCGCCGCCACCGGCTTCGGCGAGCAAATCCCGCCGCTTAAGTTCTTCCAGCTTCTGTTCCAGGTTCATGGAAAGAAATTATAGGGGAAAACCGAAACATACCGCAGATTCACGCCGCGCGTTTGGATTGTATGATGGCGTCCAATGACGCCACACGACAAGGTTGGCCAAAGAGCTCAATTGAAATGGCGTCTCGTATCACATCCGGGAACTGTCCCAGGCCTGACAATTCCCCAAGCAGATCAAGATCGCCAAAATCCGTTTCCAGAATGAAGTTCATACCGTGAGAAACGGTTCGCTCATCAAACAGGAACGGCACATTGGACGGAGCCCCTCGAAGACGCGGATTACAGGATGACAGAGCAGTAACCAGACGCTTTATATTCTGCGATGTGCGTTCGTAACATATATCAAGATCGCGAGTCAGTTGAGAAGAACCGTGGAGCACTGCAGCATAAGCTCCTACCACGACAAAGTTCACTTCTGCATTGCGAAGAATCTCTAAAGCAGCCTTAAAGTTGGTCATCTATCGATACGCAACGCCGCTCTTTGCATTTCTTCCATCAGGAGAAGAGCTGATTCCATTTCCTGGGATCTTTCGGTAGGGGTTAGCGTGAGGCTGCGCAGCGTAAGCGTGAGACCCACGCCGTAGTTTTTTGCCGCTTCAACTTTGCTGCCGAGTGGCGGGTTGGCCACCAGTTCATATAGCCGTTTCTGCTCGGCAGCAGTCAGCTTCTCAGCCACACTGCTCATAAGAGTAGTATAAGGAAAAACACCGCATGAGTTACAGGAAAACTGCAATAGTATTCAGGATTAAGTGCTGCATGCTTCCTAATTCGTCATCTGCCCCGGCTCCCAGTGCCACTTCTTTCTCTTGGCATCCCAGAAGACATTGGAATCCATAATCTCAGACTCCACCACCCGGATCACAAAGACCGGCGCTTTGTTCTTTTTGACCATGATGCGCCCAGTCGTGATGCTGTCGAACGGAATATTGATCAGCACGAATTTGGCTTTGGGAGTAGCGGAGCGCCAGCCTGCCGGGCCATCGCCGAAGATGACCAGAATGCAGTGCTGGGTGCGCTCTCCGGTGCTGAAGGTGCTGCTGATATTGGGGTCGCCCAGCCCAAAGTAAGAATTATAGGGATCGCCAATCTGATACTTGAAATTGAACGAGTCGGGTATCGGCTCCTTGCTGTCGGCCACAATGGCCACGTCCTCGATTCCGTCTCCGTCAAAATCGGCGGTAATCAGTGGGGTAGGGAACTTTTCCGGCAGTGAGAATGTTGCCCCAAACTGCTGCTTCACCAGAACCGTCAAAGCGTTCTTGTCCAAACGCGCCGCGCCGGTCTGGGGCTGCTGGGCCACGGCAAACCCGGCAAGAAGCGCAAGACATAAGGCCTTACAGAGGCTGTTCATGAGCAGAGTGTATCCCTTTTTGAGCATTGCGAGTGCCGGAATCGTGCATTGCATCTCCGGCGATAACAGCTCTCATGCGCCAGACCGCACCAGCCTTCATGGCCGCATCACATAAAACAAGTCAATCAGAATTCATGATGAGCCCCAGGGCAAATGCGCGAAACTGTTTCCTTTTTCTGTTGATCGCCGCATTGTCCGGTTGCGGCGGAGTCACTGTTTCTTTTTCTTTGAATTCCACGAATGTTCCTCCGTCCACGCACGTTTTTCTCGTGGTCCTCGAAAATCACTCGTTCTCGCAGGTAATGGGCAGCCCGTCGATGCCGTTCCTGAACTCGCTGGCGACTCAGTTTTCCGTGGCGAATAACTACTTCGCCAACACGCATCCTTCCATTGGAAACTACTTCATGCTGAGCACCGGAACCATTGTCACCAACGATGATGCCTTCACCGGCACCGTGAGTGACGACAATCTGGTTCGTACACTGCTCGGGGCAGGCAAGAGCTGGAAGGCGTATTTGCAGGGCCTTCCCTCGGTGGGCTACACCGATGACCGAGCCTATCCCTACTCGCGTGTGCACAATCCTTTTGCTTATCTGAGTGATGTGCTTGCCTCGAGCACGCAAACAGCAAATCTTATTCCTCTGTCTCAGCTTTCCACCGATTTAAACTCCGGCGCTCTGCCGGACTTCGCGTTTATCACGCCAGACTCGCTGAACGACGCGCATGATTGTCCGGCAGGCAAGGCTGCCGTGTGTCCGGATGCCGACAAGCTGGCCGCGGCCGACGCGTGGCTCAAAGCCAACATTGCTCCCATCATCAGCAACCCGGCTTTCGGCAACAGTGTGATCATCATTACCTGGGATGAATCCGTGGACACCGACCTGACGAATGGCGGCGGACAGGTTGCAACCATATTGCTGGGCGGGCGGATAAAAAGAGGGTTCACGTCCAGCACCCTGTTTCAGCATCAGAGCACGCTGCGCCTGATTCTGGATACGCTGAAGGTAAACCACCTGCCCAATGCAGCGGAGAACGCCAATACCATGGCGGAATTCTTTCAGTAGCAGGTCAGTTGATCTTTGTTGCTTAATTCAAGGAAAACACCATGCGTTCGGGGCGATTGGGCCTTCACCTCAATTGATAAACCACGTCAACGATCTTGTTTGTATCGTCGATATGTTCATTTACTTCCCATTGCCCGCTTACCCCGGCGCTCCTCGCTGCCCGCGCCAGTACCACGTTGAATTGCAGTGGATAGCCACTGTCGTAAGGAGCGCCTTCAGGCAGCTTCCAGGATTCCAGCAGTTTTTGGGAAACATCGGGAGCTACCCCGCTGACTTCCACCCTGCCCATGTGATAGGTGTCGCCTTCGTTTACTTCAAAGCGGTAGGACACCGTATTTCCGTCGAATGTTGGCGCCGGGGAAATCGTGGCCGCCTCATGTCCGAATTTGCCAAACAGCCTGCGGTTCCAATTTAAATCGCGCTCGAGTTTGATCGCGTTCACTGGCTCGCCTGGCTTGAGCATAATGTGCCGTGAAAGCTCGTCGCTGCTGACCAGGGTATTGCCAGACCAGCTATAACCAGCCAGACGATACTGAGTCCCCTCGCTCACGGTAACACCGATCTCCACTCGTCCGTTATTCAGCATGGGCCTGATTTCGCCAAGCGTGGCCTGCAGAAAGCCGTGCTCCAGATAAAGCGACAGCAGGTTCTTTTTGAAAACAGTTTCAACATCGGTGCGCAGATAGTCGCGGCCCGCAAGAGAAGCCACGGATTGCGCCAGGAGGTTCGGCGCAATCTGGCTGGCCCCCACAAAGTAGATGGGGCCAATCTTCAGGCCCGCATTATTTACTTTGTAGTTGTAGGACGATGGCGGCTTGCCCAGCTCCGCCCTGGGCAGATACGAAACATCGCTGGGCAGTCCTTTGGCGGAAAGAATCTTTTTGAGGGCCGCGGCCACATCGTCCGTCATGGTCCCGGAGACCGGCAGCATCCCGTTATAGAGCGGCAAAATATCGTGTAAAGCGGATTCCAGTTCCGGGTCGGTGAACCAAATTACATTTTCAAATCTCGCGGGCAGAAAGCGGTCCGAGTCTTTCACTGTGTAATCGGCTTCCACGCTGTTGGCGCCGCCGGCAGGTTTGAAGGCAAATTGCACTGACGAAAAAACACCGACACTCCCCATCCTGGCGGCGGCATTCTGCAGATCGTCCAGCGTAACCTGCGCGTTCAAAGTAAGCCCTGTGGCGCGAACCAGGTCGGAATCCTTGTAGCGGCTGGATCCAGTGACCACAATTTTTGTCAAACGATATTGGCCGCCAGCGTGGGCCAGCAGTGGCGACAACAGACACAGGAGCAGAATAATTCGGCGCATAAAATGTTTTTGGCTGTCTCGGGATTTTAGCATCGGTGCAAGGCTGCCTAAGAGCCACTTCTTGCTTAGAAGGCCATAAACGGCATCTTTTTGGGCTGGTGTTTACGCGCAAACGCACGGTTCATAAATTCCACAAATGGCGTCATGGCCTGGAAGTGGCGCACGATTTCCGGGACAAGCCGCGGTGAAGTCACGACCTTCACATCCAGAACGCATTCCAGGTACCATTGTTTTTTGCGCAGCAGGGCTTCCGCCGGGTGGTCGACGGGAAAGCCCTTGGGCATGCGCGAGAGTTCTTCGCCCTGCAAACCGCCGGAGAGCTGCCGCAGTTTCTTCTCGCGCAGGATTTCTTCCAATTCCTGGTAGTGCTCCTGGATCAGCGTGCGATATGCCAGCAGCTCGTCCCTTTCCGGCGAATACACGCCACTGAACACCAATAACTCGTCTGGCGTGAAGTGCATGTAGAAGACCGCGCCCTCGCGCTTGACCGCCGTGTGCTTTGGGAAAATAGCAGCGATGTGCGTCTTGTACGGAGTTTTGTTCGGAGAGAAACGCGTGTCGCGGTAAATGCGGTAGACCGCTTTTTGAGGCGGAGTGACATAGCCGGTAGCAAAGCGCGCCAGTTCCTGGTTCATGCACGCGACCAGCTCCAGCATCGGCAGCTTGATCAGCGTTTCAAACTGCTCTTTGCGCGGCTGAAACCACTCGCGCTTGTTGTTGCGCTTCAGTTTGCGCAAAAATGCGAGCGCGTCCAAAGAAAATCCTGGAAAAGTGGATTTCATCATTTGAGGTAAGGCCGCCATTGGTCCGACTCGGCAATAGCCTGCAAGGTGCGATTGCGAGCCTCAAGAAAATTTCGCAAGTATCTTCTGAGCACCACAGCGTCAACAATACTTCCTATCGGCGGCGTGGGTGACTGGAATTCGAGTTTATCCACCATGAGCGTGCGCTGCTCTCGCTCCTGAAAATTGTGATCGTGCCTGAAATGACGGAACGGGCCACTGACCATCGCGTCCTGGAAATATGCCGGGCGGTTGAAAGCCGTAATCCTGACTCTCATCTTCAGCCATAATCCAAAATGCCTGGCTCGCCACTCTACTTCCTGCCCCGCACCAATCAGACCACTGGTAATCCCGTCAACGGCTTGTTCTCTACTCAATGAGGCCGAGTGAACGTGAAGATCGATGCTGCGCGCAAGGTCGAAGCACCTTTCAATCGGAGCGTCGATAACTGTTTGCAGGAGCAGTTCCGTAATCACCTGCTACCGCACAGGAACATGCCCGAAACCAACTGCCTGCACTGGCGGATTTTGGATTTTTTAATAAGCTAATACACGCAGATCAACACTGATACGATCCGTGTCATCAGTGTTGATCCGTGGTTAACCCTACTGCTTTCTCCGCAATCAGCTTCTTCACCCGCGCCACGAACTGCTCGAGCGGCACCGTACCTTCAGGCTGCTGCTGTCCGCGGACACGCACATTGACCGTTCCCGCCTCGGCTTCTTTCTCGCCGACCACCAGCAGGAAAGGAATTTTCTGCAGCGTGTGCTCGCGGACCTTGGCATTCATCTTTTCATTGCGGTCATCGAGGTGCACGCGGACGCCGACACCCTTGAGCTGCTGTTTCACCTTGTTCGCGTACTCGTTGTGCTTTTCGCTGATCGGGATCACCGCCACCTGCACTGGCGAGAGCCATACCGGGAACGCGCCGGCATAGTGCTCGATCAGGATGCCGAAGAAGCGCTCGATGGAGCCGAAGAGAGCGCGATGCACCATGAGCGGCTGCTTGCGCGTGCCGTCTTCGGCGACGTATTCCAGCCCGAAGCGCGCGGGCAGGTTGAAATCGAACTGGATGGTCGAGAGCTGCCACAGCCGCCCGATTGCGTCCACCAGCTTCACGTCAATCTTGGGGCCGTAAAAGGCCGCCTCGCCGGGAATGGTCCGGTAAGGAATGTTCTTGCGCTGGAGCACTTTTTCGAGCGAGCTCGTGGCCAGGTTCCAGTTATCTTCGCCGCCGACAAAGCTCTTTTTATCGTTCGGGTCCCACGTGCTCAGCTCTACCTGAAAGTCAGCGAAGCCAAAGGTCGTCAGCACGGAGAGAGCAAAGTCCATGCAACCCGCGATTTCGTCTTCAATCTGCTCCGGCGTACAGAAGATATGCGCGTCATCCTGGGTAAAGCCGCGCACGCGCAGCAATCCGTGCATCACTCCCGACCGTTCGTAGCGATACACCGTTCCCAGCTCGCCCAGACGCACCGGCAAATCGCGGTAGGAGCGCAGCTTGTCACGATAGATCAGGATGTGCCCCGGGCAGTTCATGGGCTTGATGCGGTACTGCGCATCGTCGAGCTCCATGGGGCTGAACATGTTCTGTGCGTAGTAACCCTCATGGCCGCTGGTTTGCCAGAGATTCACGCGGAACACGTGCGGCGTGAAGACCAGATCGTAGCCGCGCCGCAGATACTCCTCGCGCATCCAGTCTTCCATCTCTTTGCGGATGAGTCCGCCTTTGGGATGCCAGAAGATCAGCCCCGGCCCGGCAAGCTCCTGAATGCTGAACAGATCGAGCTGCTGGCCCAGCATGCGATGATCGCGCTTCTTGGCCTCTTCGAGAGCATGCAGGTGCTGCTCGAGATCTTTCTTGCTGAAGAACGAAGTGCCGTAGATGCGCTGCAGCTGCGGGTTTTTCTCATCACCCAGCCAGTAGGCACCGGCGATGTTCAGCAGCTTGAAGGCTTTGATCTTTCCCGTGGAAGGCACGTGCGGACCACGGCAGAAGTCCACGAATTTCCCGTTGCGGTACGTGGAGATCGGCTCGCCTGCTTTGGTGAACTGCTCAATGAAGTGGACCTTCATGAAGTCGCCTTCCGTGCGGAAGCGATTCAGGCCCTCGTCGCGCGGAATGAACTCGCGCTCAAACGTTTCATTGCGCTCCACCACTTCCGCCATGCGCTTTTCGAGGCGCTCGAGATCTTCCGGCGAGAAGGGCGTGGGACGGTAAAAGTCGTAGAAGAATCCGCTCTCGGTCGGCGGACCGTGGCCCAGCTTGGTTTCAGGAAACAGCTCCAGCACGGCGGTCGCCAGCACGTGGGCCGAAGAGTGGCGATACACCTCCAGCGCTTCCGGATCCTTGTCCGTGAGCAGGCGCAGCTCCACATCCTGCTCGAGCGGCCGGGTGAGATCGGCAAATTGCCACCCGTCTTTCGAGGTGGCTTGCTCTGCGTGCCTGATTTTCGCCACGATGGCGGCATCCGCCAGCCGGGGGCTGATCGACCTGGCGATATCCAGAGGCGTGGTGCCTTTGGGAACGTTTTTTTTGCTGCCGTCGGGCAGCGTGACCTGAATTTGTTCTGGCATGGGGTGTGTCTTAGCAGCCTGCGGAGGCTGAAGCTTACAGAATAAAGTCGTTAAGGAATTACGTCCAGCGCGATGCTAAGATTGAAATTCAGCCAGGGACTACACACATGAGCCAAATCTCTGCCCAGGACCGTCTGATTATCGCCCTCGACCTGCCGGATGCGGACGCCGCCCGACGCATGGTGGAACGCCTGGACGGTGCAGCCTGCTTCTTCAAAGTCGGGCTGAGTCTTCAGCTGGCGCCGGGAGTCAACGACCTCATCGAGTCTCTGATTGCCTCGGGCAAAAAAGTTTTTCTGGATTACAAGTACTATGACGTTCCGGAGACCATCCGCAAGGCGGTTTCGCGCGCTGCCGGACTGGGCGTCTCATTCCTCACGATCCATGGCTCGGCCAATATCATTCGCGCCGCGGTGGAAGCCAAAAGCAACAGCAGCCTGAAATTATTTACCGTAACCGTACTCACCAGCATGGACGCCGCGGACATTGCCGAGATGGGGTATCCGCAGCGCTCGGTGGAAGAGCTGGTTTTGTTCCGGGCGAAAATGGCACTCGATGCCGGTTGTGACGGCGTGATTACCTCCGGGCGCGAAGTGGAAAAGGTAAAGGAAGTGTCCCGCAATAAGCTGCTGGCCATCACGCCGGGCATCCGGCCCGATGGCTATCCGGAAGATGATCAAAAGCGCACCAGCACCGCATCGTCGGCCATCCGCGCCGGGGCCGATTACCTGGTGATTGGCCGCCCGATCACCGGAGCCGCCGATCCACTCGCCGCCACGCAAAAAATTGTGGCGGAGATGCAGCAGGCCTTTGACACGCTTCCGCAAGCTGTCTCCTGATACAATCCGCGATGAGAACGGCAAACTACTGTGCTTAGAATTCTGCTGCTGATAATCGGTTTCGCGGTTTTTGTAGGCGCCTTTTTTCTACCGGCGCTGGTCGGCGGAGCTGCCCCTGGCTATTTTTATGCGTGGATCACGCTGGTTCTTCCCTGGGGACACGACGGCATGAACATGCTCCGCGAGCAGCCTATGCAGTACGCCGCTGTTCTGCTGGCCGGCCTGATCAATCCGCTGTTTTTAGTCACCCTGCTGCTGATCGCGTTGAAAAAGCTGCCCCGCACCACACTCGTGCTCTCCATTCTTGTGGTTCTCATGCTGCCTTCCTGCTGGGTGATTTTTCACCATGAGAATTTCCACCCCGGCAAAGGGCATTTCCTCTGGATTACCGGCATGTTGCTGGTGCTGATCGCCGGACGGCTGGGCGCTGCCCGCACCAGGCCGAGCGGCGCGGCAGCATGAGCTTCTTGCCGCGGCGCTCATGATCTGGCTCTACTGGATTTCCGGAACAGTGCTTGCCACTCTCTGGAGCATCTCCGTCATTCAGTCCGCGATTTATGCTCACGAGCTGGCCGACCTTACCCAGCCTGAATGGGAAGTTCCTGACGGCACGGCGCTGCCTTCACTCACCATTGTTGTTCCGGCGCGCAATGAAGAAGCCGATGTGGGGCCTGCGCTCGAGTCTCTGCTGCGGCTAAACTATCCCGCTTATGATGTGGTCGCCGTGAATGACCGCTCCACCGACCGCACCGGAGAAATCATGGAGCGCATCGCTGCCACCGCACCCGATAGCAGGTTGAAAGTTCTCCACGTGAAAGAGCTGCCGCCGCAATGGCTGGGCAAAGCCCATGCCATGTGGCTGGCGGCGCGGCAGACACAAAGCGAGTGGATCCTGTTTACTGACGCTGATTGCGTCTTCCATCCCGAATCCATGCGGCGGGCGCTCGGCTACACGCGCAAGAGCAAGATTGACCATCTGGTGCTGTTTCCCGATATGCACATGCAAACCTGGGGAGAGCAGATGATGATCTCCTTTCCCGCAGTCATGGGCGGCTTTGGTTTTCATCGCTACTGGAAAATCAAAGATCCCAATGCAAAAGACCACATCGGAGTGGGCGCTTTCAATCTGATCCGGCGGCAGGCCTATGAGGCCGTGGGCAGTTACGAAAAGCTGCGTATGGAAGTGGTGGACGATCTCAAGCTGGGCGAAGCGGTCAAGCAGGCCGGACTGCGCCAGGATGTGGTGTTTGGCCCGGAACTGGTGCGGCTGCGCTGGGGCCGGGGCGCTGCCGGGATCATTCGCAATCTCGAAAAAAACATCTTTGCTTTTCTCAAGTACCGCATCAGCCTGGTGCTGGCGCTTTGTTTTGTGCTTTTCTTTCTCGCCGTGTGGCCGTTTGCCGGGCTGGCGCTGGCATCGGGCTGGGCCAGAGCAGGCTTTGCGGTGGCCGTGGCCATGATTGCAGCGTCCTATATGGGTGTTTCCCGCCACATGGAAACATCACCGATGCTGTTCTTCCTGTGCCCCATCAGCGCCATGCTGCTGATGGTGGCCACGCTGCGCTCCGCCTTTTTGGCCCTGCGCGACAATGCCGTTACCTGGCGAGGGACAAAGTATTCACTCGAAGAGCTGCGCCGGGGAAGCTGAAACCACTCGCTCAGGCGCGTGCCCGGAATATAAACTTCTCCTGCTTTCCGGGCCGTAGCCTTTGCCACCAGCTGCGCTCTTCCATCATTCCTTTTTTCGTGAGATACGCCTTCACATCCAGATCGTGATTGAGATGCATGGGGTGCGCTTTGGTGGAGCCCGCAGGAACGTCAAACATCATGCGTCCGCCGGGGCCGAGAAGAGATGAGAGAAAGCTGAGTTCACCCGGAAGATCGGGCAGGTGCTCAAGGACATCAAAGGAATAAACCGTATCAAAGCCCTGCCTGCGCGCGGCAGCCGCCAGTTCGTCTTTGCTGCGGGTGATTTCGAGCGCCAGTCCGCGCTGCTGCGCCCGCCAGCGGGCGAAAGCCATACTCGTTCCTTCCACGTCATAGTAGGTGACCGCGTGTCCGCGCCGCGCGAGGTCGAGCAGCAGTTCGCCATTGCCCGCGCCATAGTCGAGCACCGAGCCGCGAGCGTGGCGCAGCACGCCGAGGTTCGAGCGGATGCGGCGGTACTCGAGGTTATAGGCCGAGATGGCAAACATGTAGAGCTCGGAATTCTGGCGGTACCACTCCGCCATCTGCGCGGCATTGTCTTCCGCCGGGCTGGCTTGCTCCCAGTTTTTGGCCAGCTGCTGATTGCTGGTCAGCCAGAGATTGCGAATTTTTTCTTCGGAGTAGCCGGTAAAGTCGGCCAGCTCGCGCATGGCCGTGGCAATATTCTTTTCGCTGCGCGACTGTGCGCGACGGACCAGCCACGCTGTGGCTGCCGCGACCATCGTGACAGTCCCGGCGGCGGCGAAGATCGCATGGCTGTACATGCGCTGGTGAAAACTCAAAAACAGCAGCGCCAGCGAACTGCCAGTCATTGCCAAAGCCCACACCCAGCAATATCTGCGGCAAATCACTAGGGAAAGATGAGTCGCACCGAGCAGCAGGGCCACGGCAAGCAGCAGCGGCGGCCTTCCCAGCGTGAGAATAATCGCCAGCATCACGGAATCCGTCAGCCAGAAATAGAGCCATGGAGAGCCGGGCGGGGCCAGCTTTTGCGACAGAAAATTTGCTGCCAGCAGCCAGGCCACCACGACCACGATCATTAACGCTTCCCGCAGGCTGGAAACACAGAACAGGGTGAGGAGCAGCGACGCGCCCAAGATTCTCCAGCGAATCTTTACCTGCCAGCGACGCGGTTTTTCCGGCAATACCGTTACATGCAGATAGTCCGGCGTATAGAAAAGTGACGCGATCAGCGCCGTGATCGCGAGGCCGAAAATAACCACGGCGTACCGGGGCTGTTCGCCGGCGAGTCTCACCGTCATCATCGCTGCGGCGGCCAGGGCTGCGGCCCATACAGCCGCCTGTATGCGGCTGTTTCTGAAATATTGCTGTTGGTCTGTGTAATTCATCGCGGATGCCGTTCCATGATAACCGCTCGCCTTCCGGGTACAATGCTCCGCATGAAATTGAACGGTAAAGTTGCGATTGTCACCGGCGGCGGAAGCGGCATTGGCGAGGCCGTGGCCGCTGCTCTGGCCCGCGAGGGCGCGAATGTGGTCATCTGCGGGCGTGACCGCGAAAAACTCGAAAACGCCGCGAACAGGATCGGCCCGCGATGCGTGGCGGTGAACGGCGACGTGAGCGATGCCAACGATATCCAGGCCCTGGTCGAAGCCACTCTGCGGCGCTTCGAGCGGATTCATATTTTGGTCAACAATGCCGGCGTGCTGCTTCCCGGCACGGCCGAGACCCTCAGTGAAGGCGAGTGGGACCAGACCTTTAATCTCAATGTGCGCGGCGTGTGGCTGCTCTCCCGCGCGGTGCTGCCGCACATGCGCGCGGCAGGAGGCGGATCCATCGTTAACATTGGTTCGGTGCTCAGCCTGGTGGGCGCAAAAAACCGCGCCGCCTACGCGGCTTCGAAGAGCGCGCTCCTCGGCCTGACCCGCGCCATGGCGCTCGACCACGCCGAGGACAAGATTCGCGTGAACTGCATTTGCCCGGGAATGGTAGAGACGGAAATGGTCGCCCGCTTCAATCTGGACGAAAACGCCAAGCGCTATCGGCTGGCCATGCATCCGATAGGGCGCTTTGGCCGTCCGGAAGATATCGCCGGAGCGGCACTCCTGCTGGCCAGCGACGATTCTTCCTGGATCACCGGCGCGGCGTTTCCCGTGGATGGCGGGTATACGGCTATGTAGCTGTACCTTCTTTAAAATCTCGAGCGCAGCGAGAGATCGCTATAGCCACCAGATTCCAACGGGGTGTTCATCACGTCCCGTGGCTTATGGTTCGTATAGCGACCCCTCGCTGCGCTTCGGGGTTTCAGAAAAAGTTCTATCGCGACGGCGTGGCTGCCGGTGCCAGGTTCTCTTCCGCGCGCACCGGTGGCGGCAGCTCTTTTTCTATTGGCTTGCGTGGGAACATCTGATCGCGCTCCGCAGCCATGTATACAAACGACGCCACGATCACCGCCATCTGCTTCAAATCATCGGACTGCAGGCGGTCATAGGTGTCCATGTTGGAGTGGTGTGTGCGCGTTTCGTATTCGAGCGGGTCCTGTATGAACTGGAAGCCGGGAATTCCCACCGCGTCAAACGAGAGATGGTCGGTACCGCCGGTGTTGCGCATGGTGAGCGTATCCATGCCGAGGTCGCGGAAAGGCTTCATCCACGCTTCAAAGATCGGCTGCACGCCGGCGTTTTCCTGCATGTACACGCCGCGAATTTTGCCGGAGCCGTTGTCCACATTGAAGTAAGCGGACACCTTGGCCTGCTCTTTGGCCTGTTCCGGGGTCATGGTCAGGGGGCCATTTTCGCGGGCGCGGACCGGAGGATCGCCCTTGCGCTCCGGCTCCTTATATTCCGGGCGATTGCCATAGTGATGGATCACATACCATGACGAACCCAGCAGGCCCTCCTCTTCGCCGCTCCACAGGCCAATGCGGATGGTGCGGCGCGGCTTGAGGTCGAGCGCCTTCAAAATGCGCACCGCCTCCATCATCACGATGGTGCCCGCGCCGTTGTCTGTAGCGCCGGTGCCGGTGTGCCAGGAATCAAGATGCGCGCCCAGCATGACGACTTCATCTTTTTTGTCCGTGCCGGGAATCTCGGCGATAGTGTCCCACTGCGTGTTGGCGTCGTCGTAAAAGGTGTTTTTGACGTTGATTTCCAGCTCGACGTCTTTTTTATCGGCGAGGATATGCGAGATGCGGTCAAAGTGCTCGGCCGCCATGGTGAGCCAGGGAGTGGCAACGGTCTGGCCGGTTTTGTACGAGCCACCCTGCTGCACAAATACCGTTCCGCCACCAAGGGCGCCGCGGCTGCGGTCGATGACCACCAGCGGCTTCTCCTCGTCGAAGAACCGGCTCAGCTCGCGCGTCATACGCTGGCGCAGCACAAAATTACCGTTGGGATTCGCCGGGCCAGCGGGGACCGTGTACTGCTCCATCTCTTCGAGTTCCTTTTCGCTGTATCGTTTGGCCAGCGGCTCGCTCGAAAGGTTCTGCTCGGCATCGTCGCCGTAGATAACGATTTTGCCCGCCAGCTTGCCCTTGTATTTGGCCATATCGCGCGCAAAATCCTGCGGCGTGAGGTGAATGATCACGCGGACGGCCTGGCCGCGCACCGCGTCTTGGGTTCCCGGCGTCCAGGCTTTGGGATACGCGATGAAGGTGGCAACATCCGGCGAGGTCATGCGCACATTGCAGTATTCATTCGACCAGCCGCGTCCAAACGGGCTCCACGGCTCAAGGTGAGCATTGACCAGGCCAAATTCGGTGAGCTTGTCGCGCGTCCACTCGTTGGCGCGCTTCATGTTGGGCGAGCCGGTCAGGCGTGCGCCAATCTCTTCAAAGAGCCCGGTGGCCAGCTGCATGATTTTGGAGTTGTGAAAACCCTCGTAGCGGATTTTCGAGATGGCTTCCAGATCGACCTTCTCCTGATTTTGGGCATGCAGCACCGCAGAACTGGAGACGGCGAAAACGATCAGGCAGAAAACAAAAAGTGCGCGGAGGCGAACAGTCTTCATTGAGTATCCCTCGCAGGCAAGAAATTAATAAGGCGAGAAGTGTAATGCGGGGAGGCGGAACGGTCAATGAGGGGCGCAGGCGGATATGGGAATTGACAGTCAATAACTACAAGCGCGTCTCTTTGCTCACGACATGCGCTCTCCCGTTTCAGGCAGCACGGCACTAAAGTCTGCTATCACAAGAGCAATGGAGAATAGACCGTTGGGCCAGCAAGGTTTGATTAGGTAGGCCGGGGGCACTGCGCTAAACTAACTTACTGAGGAACAGGATGCTGTCGTGCAAATTCAACGGTTAACGATAAAGAATTTCAAGAAATTTAGAGAGTGCCAGATTGACTTCGATCCGCATTTCAATCTCTTCGTCGGCGACAATGCGACTGGCAAGACATCAGTCCTTGACGCCCTTGCTATCGCGATTGATTCGTGGTTCCTTGGCATGCGCACGGCCGAAAGGGCTGGCGGCATCGATGGAAAGCACGTCAATCTCCTCGCTATTCCCCAGCCCGATTCCACCACCTTCGAAAAACAGTTCCCGGCAGTTATTGATGTTCAGGGTCTCGTGCAAGGCCAGCCGATCCAATGGGTTCGTGAACTCCTCCGTGAAGGGGGCAAGACGACCACAGGCCGTACGAAAGAGATCGTTTCACTCGCTGAACAAGCGGATCAAGCAGTTCGCGAGGGAAAGAAAATCGTATTGCCTTTGATCTGCAGCTATGGCGCAGAGCGACTTTGGTACGAATCCTTACACCATAAACCCAAAAAGAAGGATGACATTACTCCCCGACGTCCGTCGCGTTTCGATGGTTATCGCGACTGCACTGCATTCAATATTCAAGAGACCGATTTAATTACATGGATGCAAGCGGAACTTTCGGCAAGCAGGCAGCGTGGAACTCCTACTCTTGCATGGAGTGCAGTGAAAGGCGCCATCCTTTCGTGCGTCGAATATACAACTGAAGTCTTCTTTGACGATCTCTTAAATGAATTTATTGTAAGAATGGAAAATCTGGGCGATCAGGTATTCAGCAATTTGAGCGATGGCCAGCGCATTATGCTCACTCTAATCGGAGACCTTGTCCGACGCATAATGATGCTAAATCCTCATCTTGGAGACAAGGCGCTGCTCGAAACCCCTGGCGTCGTTCTAATTGATGAACTCGATCTACACCTTCATCCCAAGTGGCAACGCCGTGTGATCCACGACTTGAAAAGGACCTTTCCATGTGTGCAGTTTGTCGCCACAACCCATTCACCACAACTTATCGGTGAGGCTCTTCCGGATGAAATATGCATCCTTGAGAATGGTGGCGTTTTTAGGCCAAAGCGTTCGTTCGGCGTCGATTCAAGCGAAATTCTTGAAGAGGTCATGAAGTCCAATCGAAGGAATATCGAGATTGACCGCCTTCTCAAGGGCCTCTCTGAACTAATTGACCAGGAAGATATCACCAGGGCACGGCAGGTTCTGTCTCAAGTCGAGGCACGTCTTGGCGCGAATGATCCAGAGGTGACCGGCGCAAATACACTGATCAACCTCCTGGAATCGACGCGATGAGAAATATCGCCAAAGCTACAGAACCGCTGAGTCTCGCTGCACATCGCGCACAAGCGCACTCTACTTACGACAACTACCGCGATAAGCAGGAACTCCGTGAATCGCTCGTTCTAGAGCAACGAGGCTTGTGCTGCTATTGCCTGTGCCGTATCGTTCCGGTCGATGTGGAGATGAAGATCGAACACTGGCGTTCACAAAAACGTTATCCCAGCGATCAACTCATCTACACAAACCTGCTAGGAGCCTGTAAGGGCGGCGAGAAACCAAACCCTAATGATGTGCGCACCGTGGATCGCCACTGTGACACATTCAAGGGCCACAATGACCTCTCATTGAACCCGGCGGTAAACGATGTCGAAAGTACGATCAGTTATCTCAACGACGGGCGCATCCGCTCCAACAACGTAGTTTTTAATGCGGAACTGAGCTCGGTATTGAACCTGAACACGTATGCAATGGTCAACCAGCGTAAAGCAGTAATCAATGCTTTCTTGCGGCTCTTACCAAAGCGCCAAAACATGACGCGACAGGAGTGGCAAGAGGTTGCTCGCGACTGGAATGGTGAGGATCACGACAATGAGTTACGAGAATATTGCAGCGTCGTGGTGTTTTGGATTAGAAAGTATATGCTACGCTAATCGATCCTTTAGCTCGTCCGCAATTAACACATGTGTGTTTGGGTAACGACAAGTCTCAGTGCTGGTCTGCGTTTACATACATCGCAAGTCGGGCTGATATCCTTGCAGCCAACGGATGGCAGGAGAGATACAGACTGATTCTGCGCGTGATAAGTTTGTGAACTTACCAGTCCGGTGAAAAGACCCGAAGTCTGGCCGCGGGCATGCCAAATGCTCAGGACCGGCTGAGGCTATGTAGCTGTCCCATTCGATTAGCACCGGTGATGAGCACGATGCGGCCCCCTTATGCGTCCAGAAAATGATCTTCCATACCGGCCGGACATAGATGGCCTGCGCGGCATCGCTGTCCTTTTTGTTGTCGCTTTCCATGCCGGTGTGCCTGCCCTGACTGGCGGATTTGTGGGAGTGGACGTTTTCTTTGTGATCTCGGGATTTCTGATTTCGGGGATTATTTTCAAAAGTCTCGATGAAGGCCACTTCAGCTTAGCCGGTTTCTACGCTCACAGAATCCGGCGAATTTTTCCGGCACTGATCACTATGTTGCTGGCAGTGTGGGCCTTCGGGTGGTTTGAGCTTTCCGGCGATGACTACAGGCAGCTCGGGTGGCACATCGCGGGCGCCGGTTTTATATCCAATATTCTTCTCTGGAAAGAGTCCGGATATTTCGATGGCGCAGCGCAGTTCAAGCCCTTGCTGCACCTCTGGTCCCTGGGTATCGAAGAGCAGTTCTATCTCTTCTGGCCGCTGACGGTGTTTCTTTTCTGGAAGACGAGGTCCAGGGTTTGGGTATTGGCGCTGCTCCTTCTCGGCTCGTTCGGCCTGGACCTTTGGGTGATCGGCTCCAGCCCCGCGGCCGCGTTCTATCTGCCGCAAAACCGACTTTGGGAACTCCTGATTGGCGGATTGGCCGCCTATGTGAGCACATACAAGCAGGTCCGGGTCGACAACTTCCTGGGCCGCCTGCTGTTTCGGGATTCCTCAGACCAGTCCCTTACGTCATTGCAGAACATCAAGGCATCATTGGGCCTGTTGCTGATCCTTCTTGCTGTTCTTGTCCTGGACGAGGGCAGGCCATTCCCCGGCTTCTGGGCCCTGTTGCCCACGATTGGCACATTCCTGCTCATTTCAGCCGGCCCGAAGGCGCGGATCAATCAGAAAATATTGTCGAACCGTTTCCTGGTGTTCGTCGGGTTGATCAGTTACCCGCTCTATTTGTGGCACTGGCCGTTGCTCTCCTTCGTGAGGATCGTTTCTGTCACTGACTTTTCTGTCAAAGCCAGGGCTGCCGCCGTGGCGGCCTCATTTGTACTTGCGTGGATGACCTGGCGTTTCGTTGAAAGGCCCCTGCGACGAAAGAATTTCGTGTATGGAGGATTAACGCCTGTCCAGGGCCTCGTTCCCGGCATGCTGGCGGTTTGCTTACTCGGAGTTCTCAGCGTGGCAAAGCATGGCTTCCCTTTACGGTTTCCTCCGAACATTCGGGAACTCGCTACGTATGAGATGAGTGAACATGTGTCTGGATGGCGTGACGATCAATGCTTCCTGAGCCCGAGCCAAGGGCCACAATCGTTTATTTCGTCCTGTACCGATGCGACGCCGGGAGACGGGCCCCTGCTGCTGCTGTGGGGCGACTCTCATGCCGCCGATTTGTATCCGGGAATCCACCAATTGCAAAGCGGCCACGCATTCCGAGTGGCCCAATACACAGCGTCCAACTGTGCCCCGATTGTGGATCTCGACCAGAGATCACGCCCGTATTGCAGAGAAATCAATGACTGGGTTCTGGCGAAAGTGAGGGAACTGCATCCCGATACAGTTGTCCTGGCGGCGCAAGCCTGGGTTCTCCATCCAGAGGACACTCGTGCAAGCATACAGAGGACAGTAGGGTTGGTTCAGCAGGCGGGCGTTCGGCGCGTCATCCTTATTGGCCCGGAACCAATGTGGAAAATTTCGTTGCCCAGGTTTCTCCTGCGCTACGCCCGGGTCAGATTCAATCAGGGAATTCCGGCGCGCATGGCGGACGAGACGAATCAAGGGCTCTTTCAGGAAGACCACGATCTTTCTGTTCAGGCAGCGGACAGCGGCGCCATTTACTTATCGCCAGTAAGTATTCTGTGCGAGAAATCAGGATGTCTCACCATGATCACGGAAAACGGCAAAACAGACCTGACAACGTTCGACAAAAGCCATCTCACCTTTGTTGCATCTCAGTATCTTGCACGAGTTTTCTTTCCTTTCTTCTTTGACAAGACTCCCCGCGTCGTTAACTGATTCGGTGCAAAGCGCAGCTGATATGCTTACCGAGGGATTTCGCACCCATGCCCTGCATTCGCCTGGTTATTTCGCTGTTCCTCTTCAGCCTGCTTGTGTCTGCAGACGCACTGGCACAGCAAGCTGCGCCGCTGGCTTCTTCTACGCAATTGATTGTGGTGACCACCTCAGACTGGAACGCCGCCGAAGCCACTCTGCAGCGCTTTGAGCGGTCGGGGCATAAGCCGTGGAAGGCCGTGGGCGATGCGGTCACAGTCGTGGTGGGCAAAAACGGACTCGGCTGGGGAGCAGGCGTTATCCCGGTGGAACAGTTACGGATTTCTCCGGACGACCCGATCAAGAAAGAAGGGGATAGCCGCGCGCCGGCGGGCATATTTCACCTGAGCACGGCGTTCGGCTATGCGCCCAAAAAGAATTCCGCATGGAACATGCCTTATGTTCCTCTGACCGCAGCGATCGAGTGCGTGGACGACACCAGCTCGAAGTTTTACAACCGCATTGTGGACCGGGGCACGGTTGCGCCAGACTGGAACAGCTCCGAGCACATGCTGCGCGGGGACGAGCTGTATCGCTGGGGCATTGTGGTCGACCACAACAGCAGCCCGGTGAAGGCCGGAAGCGGTTCCTGCATTTTTCTCCACATCTGGCGCGGGCCGGGGCAGGGAACCGTCGGCTGCACCGCCATGCCGCAGGCTCAACTGGAAAATATTTTGGGCTGGCTGAATCCAAAGAAGAAGCCGCTGCTGGTGCAGTTGCCAGCCGCGCAGTATGAGGCATTGAGGACTTTACTCAAGCTGCCTCGGCTGGGGGACTCTTACCACTGATTTGCACTGATAAACACTGATCGAAATAAACCCTGCAAACAAATCTGGTCGCGCTTTGTGCAAATCGGTGTTGATCTGTGTAAATCAGTGGTGAGAATTACCGAGCGTGGCGGGTGCGGAAGGAACGGACCAGGGTAACGATAAACCCGGTCACGGCGGCCATCAGGGCCACGGGGGCGGCCACTTTCAGGGCCATCGTCATGTCGATTTGCTGGTGCATGGCTCTGCCGGCCACCAGCAGGACGATGCACAGGAACGCCACGGAGATGAAGAAGCAGATCAGTCCCGTGACCAGGCCAATTCCCGCGCTCAAAATCAATTTGCCCATAATCTCTGTTTTTCGCTCTGTACGCTAGAATAACAATCGTGAGCCAGACTGCCAATGCCGGAGTGGGAATGCGTACAGCACAAGAGATCATCCGCGACGTGCGGGTAACCCAGGCCGGGAACGGCATCTGCTATGCCTCGACGGGCGAGGTGGCGCTGCCCTCGAGCGAACTGGAGCGGATGGTCACCGCCGTGCCGCGCTCCATTGCCGCCGCGCTCAACCGCAAAGCCTTTTATTTTGTCCCGCTTACCCTGGGCGATGGCGAAAAGACGCTGATTGCCGAGCAATATGACAAAGAGCTGACGGACCAGGCCATCTGCCATCGCAATATCGATTCCGTAGACGCACAGTGCGTCTTCATCTCCACCCGGCTGCTCGAAGACCGCTTCTCCATTGCGTTTGAGTTTTACATCAACGTGGCCCACGCCTTTGTGGACGTGGCCGGTGTTTCCCAGGAATTTGCCGACATGGCGTGGCAGCAGGCCAGTACCGGCGTGCGCGGAGAAACCAGCGTGGATGCCTTTGAGTTTCGCCGCCTGGCGCTGGGCGAAGGCCCCGGCGCGGGACGCACCGACGAAAAAGCCCGCTCCGATTACACGGCCGCCGCATTTGCAGACGCCATCGCGGTTTATTTGCTCTCGCTGTGCCTGGACATCAATTACCACGAGCTGCGCGAGCGCGAGTATCCGCTGCTGGCTCCGCCCGCGCTGGCCGAGCGCCTGAACAAAGTCGCCGCGCTCTTTCCACCCAATCCTGGCTTCCAGTTCAATATTTTCTACCGGCGAAGGACCTGAAAAATGACTATCCAGCCTGACGGCTCATTGAGCCAAACACTCACCCAGGGAGTAGCCGCACAGTGATTGCTCATCTTCGGGGAAGGCTGCTCGCCAAAAATCCGAATCATGCCGTGGTGGAAGCGGCGGGCGTGGGATATGAAGTGACCATTACCATTCCTACGTTTTCCGCTCTGCCAGCACTGGGGGGCGAGGTGGCGCTCCACATACATACCCACGTGCGCGAAGACGCGCTGGCGCTGTTTGGCTTTCTGCGGCCCGATGAGAAGCAGCTCTTTGAAAAGCTGATCAGCGTAAGCGGAATTGGCCCCAAGCTCGCAATTACCACACTCAGCGGTATGGCTGCCGAAGCCATGGTCTCGGCCATTCAGGGAAACAACGTGGCCGCGCTCACGCGCATTCCCGGGATCGGCAAGAAAACCGCCGAGCGCATGGTGCTGGAGCTGCGCGACAAGCTGGAAGGTTTTGGCGCTGCGCCAGGCGTGTCGGCTGCGTCTCCGGTGGAAGAGGACGTGATTTCCGCTTTGGTCAATCTGGGATATCAGCGGCCGGTGGCGGAAAAAGCCCTGTCGCGGCTGGGCCAGACCGAGGGCGAGACGTTTGAAGTTCTTTTCCGGAAAGCGTTGGCTGGGGTAAGCAAATAAGCACTGCGCTCAACGGATCCGGCAGTACACTGTCAGCAGAAAAATGCGAGACCCGCGCAAAATCGCCCTGATCATCCTGTTGCTTACAGTGTTTCTCCACGCCGCTGACAAGAAAAAGCGGGGCGTGATGATGGTCAATTCCGGCCAGACAGCCGACCTGGAAACGGCAAAGATGGCCACTGCCCGGCAAAATTGCGAAAGCTGGGCGCTGGCCGCCGGCCTCGAGACGCTGCTGCGACGGCAGGGCGTAACGCTGGACCAGGATTACTGGATAGCGCGGCTGAATGGAGGCGGGCTGTGCCGTCCGCTGCCTGCGCTGGATTCACTGGCCGAGCGCGTCAATCAGGACATTACCCTTCCGGACGGCAGTCACGTACGGCTGGAGCTGAACCTTTTTGTGGGAGCGCCGGTCAGCGCCGATCCTTTGATCAGCGGAATCAAAAATCAGCAGCTCTGGCTCCTGGTATGGCGCGGGCATCCTTACTATCTCACCGGCGCTACCTGGGACGAGCAGATCATGGTCAACGGCCAGCGGTCTTTTGATGTGAAGGAATTGCGCCTGACTGATACATGGGCCAAGAAGCCGGACGTGGTGTTTCAGCGCGGCCGCGACGACCTGAGCGAGATTGATGGCGTGTTCACGGTCAGTGTGATTCCGCGATAACTGCTATCCTGAGACGGGCCGTTGATGCGCGATTTCGCCCCGTGGAGTCCATCCCTTGGTTGCACTGGTAACTTCGAACCTTACAAATCGTCCGATGCGCACGGCGCTGAGCGCTCTGCTGATCGCCATACCGGTCACGCTCATGCTGACCCTGGTGGGGCTGAGCCATGGCTTTGTGCAGGATTCAGGAGCGCGCAACCGGGGCACCGGCGCTGACATTATTGTGCGCTCTTCCGGCGTGGCTCAGTTTGCCATGTCCAACATGCCGGAAAAACTGGTGTCGCGCCTGCAACAGGAGCCGCACGTGGCTCTGGCCACCGGCGTGGCCGGCCATCTGGTTTCCGGCTGGACAGCCGTGTCTGGCATTGATGTGGATACGTTTGAAAAGATGAGCGGCAAGTTCGACTTTGTGGAAGGCCACGGCTTTCAGCACGAAGACGACATTATTCTCGACACCTACTTTGCCCAACAGGCGCATGTCCATGCGGGAGGCACGCTCAAGCTGTTCAACCGCGAATGGAATGTAGCCGGAATTGTGCAGCCGGGAAAGCTTTCCCATCTCTTTCTGCCATTGAACGTTCTGCAGAGCCTGGACGGGACACAGGGAAAGATTGCGCAGATCTACCTTAAGTTGGATGACCCAGCCAATACCGCTGCGGTCGTTGAAGAGATCAAGAAGCTGCTGCCAGACTACTACGTGCTCCCTCTCGAAGAGCTGGTGAGTCTGACTTCGGTGGACAACGTTCCCTTTCTGCGCCCTTTTCTGAACGTGATTATCGGCGTGGCCGTGCTGATCGGCGCTGCCGTGGCCTCGCTCTCCATGTATATGGCGGTGATGCAGCGTACGCGGGAGATTGGCATTCTGAAATCGCTGGGCGCGTCGCGCTACTGGATCCTGAGGATCATTTTGCTGGAAGCACTCTTTCTCGGCCTGGGCGGAAGCGCGCTGGGAATCGCATTTAGTTTTCTTACCCGCTGGGCGCTCCAGAAGCTGGTGCCTGCGTCATTGCCGCAGGCAATCGTGCCTGGCTGGTGGCCCATTGCCGCGGGCATTGCCATGAGCGCCGCGGTGTTTGGCGCGCTGTATCCGGGAATGATCGCGGCCCGGCAGGACCCAATTGAGGCACTGGCGTACGAATAAACGATTCCGCTATTTCCCAATACAAAAGCTGCTGAAGATCAAATTCAGAATGTCGTCCGTTGTGGTTTCGCCGGTGATGGCGTCCAGCGGGCGCAGCGCGGCGTAGAGATCGAGCATGATCATCTCATGAGGAATGCGCCCCTGCACCGCCTTCACCGCCGCAGTGAGACTGGCCAGCGATTCCTCCACCAGGCGCTGCTGGCGGATGTTGGTGAGGAAGCCGGCTTCATGCTCGGCGCCGGAGCCGCCGGAGACGTGCTTGAGGATCCCGGAGCGCAGCGCGTCAATGCCCTCGCCGGTGAGGGCTGAGGTGCGGAATACTTCCAGGCTGTGGCCGTCGCCATTCAGGCTGAACGAATTGTCTTGCGCCAGATCGCATTTGTTGGCGGCGATGAGCGCGCGGCGATTTTTGCAGGCTTCGAGCAACTGCATGTCCTGATCGTGATCCTGATCGCCAGCTGCTCCGCCATCCATCACCACCAGAACCAGGTCGGCTTCGCTCAGCGCCTCCCAGGATTTGCGAATGCCGATGCTCTCGGCTTCGTCGGCGGAGAGGCGAATGCCCGCGGTATCCACCAGCCGGAGCGGGATGCCGCCCAGCGCCACGGTCTCCGTTACCAGATCGCGCGTGGTGCCAGGAGTGGCAGTGACGATGGCCCGGTCGCGCTCCACCAGACGGTTGAACAGGCTCGATTTGCCCACGTTGGGGCGTCCAACAATGGCCAGAGTGAGCCCATCGTGCACCATTTTCCCATAGGCAAATGAGACGCGAAGCTGCTCCAGCGGGGTTTGTATTTCTGCAATGCGCTCGAGGATGTCGCTGGCCGGCAGGACGGAGACATCATCTTCGGCGAAGTCGATGCCTGCTTCCATAATCGCGATCAACTCCACCAGCTTCTTCTTCACCGGCTGCAGGCGTTTGGAAAGCGCTCCATCGAGCTGCTGGGCGGCGACTTTGGCCTGGTACAGGGTCTGCGATTCGATCAGGTCGCGCACCGCTTCGGCCTGCGTGAGGTCGATGCGGCCGTTAAGGAAGGCGCGCATGGTGAATTCGCCGGGCTCGGCCATCCGCGCGCCGCGCTCCAGTGCCAGTTCGACCACGCGCCGCAGCACCACCGGAGAGCCGTGGGCGGAGATTTCGATTACATCGTCATGGGTGTACGAGTGCGGCCGGGCAAAGTAGGTGATTACGGCTTCATCAATGCGCTCACCGGTTTCCGGCTCAATCAGCTCCGCAAACAGGGCGCGGCCAGGGGCCAGTTCATGCCGCAGACGAAGCAGCGCGCTGCTGATGCTTCGGGCCTCGGAACCCGAGAGCCGCACTACACCGATGCCGCCGCGACCGGGCGGAGTGGCAATGGCGACAATGGTGTCGTCCAGATTCATGCTGGCAGTTTACGGGTGGGCCGGCCAGGCACGCCAGACGCCGGAAATTTACCGGCGGCGGGCGGACGGAACAGGCGGCTTGTAATTTTTAGGATAGAGCACGACATATCTGCGGCCACCTTCGCCTTCACTCTGCGTGACCAGCGATTCGTGATCATGAAACGCAAGGTGGACCAGGCGGCGCTCGCGGGACGACATGGGTGCAAAGGAATACGGAACGCCGGTCCTCAGCACTTTTTCCGCCGCCACTTCGGCCGCAAGCTTGAGTTCCTGCTGGCGGGCGGCACGGTATCCGTGGCAGTCGAAGCTGATCTGCTCGTGATCTTCCGCATGAAGGTGCATTGCCTCATGCGCGAGAATTTCCAGTGAGCGCAGCATCTCCGCGCCGCGCGCCAGCAGCAGATCGCTGTCGGGGCCGGCCAGTTCCACCTGAATGGCGGGCGAGCCCTGGCTGATCGCTGATGCCGGATTCACGCTGATCCTGTACTTCAGCCGGAAACCGCCGGAAGCAATAATGTTTTTGAGCAGGGAATCGAGTTTTTTAGCCGCCGCTACCTTGTCCTGAAGCATTTGTATGTTCGCCTAACGCTGGCAGACCCGAATCGCGGATTATAAATCCCGCGAGCTATTTTTTACGGCTGGCCCGGCGCTCCATGTTTTTGCGCACCTGCTGGCCGAATGCCGAACGGTTAATGAATATCTGCTGCACCCAGGCAACAAGATTGCTGATCGCCCAGTAAATCCCCAGGCCGGCGGGCAGATACCAGGTCATGCCGCCGATCATGAGCGGCATCATAAACTTCATCATTTTTTGCTGCGCCGGATCCATGCCACTCGAGGGTGCGTTTTGCTGGGTGAAGAACATGGATACCACCACGAAAATCGGCAGCAAATGCCAGGGATCAGGAGAAGAAAGATCGCCGATCCAAAGCCAGTGCTCCAGGCGCATTTCGTAGGCGTTGCTCAACATGGAGTAGAAGGCAAAAAGAAACGGCATTTGCAGCAGCATGGGGAAGCAGCCGCCCAGCGGATTCACGCCTTCGCGTTTGTACAGCTCCGACATTTCCTTCTGCATGTCCGCGCGGCGCGGGTCGGTCATGCTGTACTTTTTGTATTTTTCCTGAATAGCCTTCATCTGCGGCTGGATCTTCGACATTTTCAGCGCCGACTTCATGCTGGAAATGCGCAGCGGCAACAGGACACCGTTGATGATGAGGGTGAGAATGGCAATGGACCATCCCCAGTTCGGCACCCAGTGATCGTGGGTCCAGGTAAGCCAGGCAAAGAGCGGACGGGCGATGAAGCCGAACATGCCGAAATCGAGCATGCCCCGCAGGTCCGGACCACCGGGCTGTGCAGGAATGCTCTCCAGCAAGCCTACCGCTTTGGGGCCGGCGAAGAGCCGCTCGTGCGTGCTTCCGCGTGTGCTGCCCACGGCCACGCCCAGCACGGAGACTTTGGCCTTGTCCTCGTTCGGTTTCGCCGAATCTTTGGGCACTTCAATTTGGCGATGCAGCGTGACCGCGACCGTATCCTGGGGCGAAACCGGCATGAACGCGGCGGCAAAATACTGGTCGGAGGCCGCCACCCACTGGAAGGGGCCGTTGACGGTCTCTCCATCCGAGATCGACTTTTTGCCGGTCAGGAACCAGCCTGACTGTGCGGCTTTGCGCTGAATATCACTGTTGCGCTGCCACAGAATCTTTTCAGCCGTATAAGCGGCGGGCGAATTGGCGTCGCCAAAGCCGCTGGGCCACCGCGGATAGGCCTGCACCTTCTGGCCCTTGTACGTGACTTCAGTATCCACCGAGATCACATAGGACTCATCGAAGGTGAACTTCTTGCTGGCCTGCAGGTCGCTATCGGAATATTCGAAAGTCAGAGTAAAGGGAGACTTTTGTGGGCCGGTGGCGCTGGCCACGTATAACACGCTGTTCAGCTTCTTTTCGAGGTCCTTGTCGTAAGCAAAGAAGGTGAGGGGATATCCTGTCTCCGCTACGGCGGCGGGATTGACGAGGTCCACCTCGGAGTAGTGCAGATAGCGATTATCCTGCTTCAGCACCCAGCTCTTAACGCGTCCGCCTTCATTGGTGAAGGTGATGCGGTAGAGTCCGGATTCAATGGTGGTGTCGCTTGTGGCCGCCGCTTTCTTAACCGGAACGCTGGCGACGGACGCCGAAGGGCTTGCGGAAACAGAAGCAGCAGCATCCGCCGGAGCCATGGGCGCGGAAGAGGGCGGAACCTGCTGCACCTGCTGCGGCGCAGGCGCACTTTGCTTTTGCGGCTGCTTCGGCAGCAGATACTGCATCACGGCAATGCCGATAAAAATAAGAACAAAAACCACGACCAGACGCTTCTGTGCGTCCGGATCCTGCTGCGGATTGTGATATTCAGCCAATGGAAGTCTCAGTCGATTCGGGAAACCGGGTCAAACCCGCCGCGGGAAAGGGGATTGCAGCGCAGCACCCTCCACACCGCGAACATGGAGCCCTTAAAAAAGCCGTGACGCACCACTGCCTCGGCCGCGTACTCGGAACAGCCGGGAACAAAGCGGCAGGCGGCCGGAAGCATGGGCGAGATCAGCGCCTTATAAAATTTCAGCAAAGCTGTAACCAGCCGGTTCATGCTTTTGTCTTTCGCCGCTCGAGGGCAGCAAAGAGCTGCCCAACCTCAGAATCAAGCCGCGCAAAATCCATATCCAGCACGGACTTGCGGGGATGCAGCACCACATCCAGGGAACACGCCAGGCCACCTAAATGGCGCCGAACCGCGGCGCGAAGTCTGCGGCGAATCCGGTTGCGCTCGACCGAACCGCCCAGCACTTTGCCCACGGTAAAGCCCACGCGGGGGCCTGCCTGGTCTTTGCGGTCACGGTAATACACGGTGAGGTTCCCGGAAAAGTGCTTTTTCCCTTCCTTGTACACGGCCTGAAAATCTGCGTGCTTTAACAATCGTGAACTCTTCAAGAACTTCCATGACTGGGCTTTCTTAACATTCACGGCTGGCGCGGGAATTTGTGAACCGGGACTAGTCGCGGAAACCGGGGCTCACCGAAACGCGCTTGCGCCCCTTGGCGCGGCGGCGGGACAATACGGCCTGTCCGCTTTTTGTTTTCATTCGTGTGCGAAAACCGTGCGTCTTGGAACGATGGCGACGGTTGGGTTGAAACGTGCGCTTAGGCATGAATGCTGCTGCTCCTGCTCAGAAATTAGTCTCAAGGGCAAACGTAGAGTATAAAGGAATCGGGGCCCTTCGTGCCACCCCCCCCACCGCCCGGAACCAGTGTTGTCATTGCGGGTACATATTCGGCGCCTGCCCAGGCCCGTTTGTGGCTATGGCGAGAACCGCTGCTCATCTGCCCCAAAACATCGCTGACGCAGCCAATAACTGCCGGCAGTGACGGACCCACGGATCACCAGTTGCCACTTTCTTCAGTATAGATTGGGCTGAGCTGAATGTTCCGTAACCATGAGGACTGTCCGCAAAAAAATTTGCCCCTAAACATGGTGCACCATTCCCGCTGCATGTGCGGAACTAACTGTTTGATGAAAAACCCTTTTCCTGAGTTTAATGAAGAAATTCTGCTGAAAATTTTTGTGTGCAGCGCATTCCCAGGGGAGAAAGGAACATGCTAGTATGCCCACCAGTGATTTGGTTTTTGAGCTGCACAATGCCCGCTGCTTCCGGGGAAATCGTGGCCGAAGCAGTATCCAGATAATTCATAGAACAAATTCGGGGCCTCCTAACGGCCTGGGACAAAATTAAGCATGTCACTATCAGCGACCGCTGGCGCTGCCGGGAATCCATGGTTGCGGATTCTTTCTGCGCTGGAACGAAAAATTACGCGCCTTTCGTACGACACGTGGCTCAAACCCACGCGCTTTAGCCACACCAATGCTAAGACCATTTTTGTGCGCGTACCCACGCCGGAATTTCGTCATATTGAAGACAAGTTCGGCGACCTGATTCAGGAAGCCCTGGAAGTGCTGGCCCTTGAATATGAGGACGTTAAGTTTGTGACTGCGGAAGAGGACCCAACCGCAGCAGTCCGGCCGGCGGATGGTTTCCCTCCGGTCTCCGCCTCCGGTGTTCCGGCCTCGGCGGGAAAGCAGCAGCGATTTGACTGGGACTCGGCCGCGCAGCTGAGTCCGAAATATACTTTTGAGGCGTTTGTCATCGGCGCCGGCAATCAGTTCGCGCATGCCGCATCGCAGGCCGTGGCGGAACGGCCCTCCAAGGCCTACAATCCGCTTTTCCTCTATGGCGGCGTGGGAATGGGCAAGACGCACCTCATGCATGCCATTGGCCATGAGATGAAGCGGCGCCAGCCGGAAGCTTCCATCTGTTACGTCTCCAGCGAGAAGTTCACCAACGAGATGATCAACTCGCTGCGCTATGACCGCATGACCAGCTTTCGCGACAAGTTCCGCAACGTGGATCTGCTGCTGATCGACGATATCCAGTTTCTGGCCCAGAAAGAGCGTACTCAGGAAGAGTTTTTCCACACCTTCAACGCCCTGCATGAATCGATGAAGCAGATCGTGATCGCCAGCGACCGTCCGCCGAAAGAACTGGCGGAGATTGAAGACCGCCTGCGTTCGCGCTTCGAGTGGGGTTTGATTGCCGACATTCAGCCGCCCGATCTGGAAACCAAAGTCGCCATCCTGCAAAAGAAAGCCGAGTCTGATCGGCTCACCCTGTCCACGGAGCTGGCGCTCTATATCGCTTCCAACGTGCGGACCAACGTGCGCGAACTGGAAGGAGCGCTGATCCGGCTCATGGCGTATTGCTCACTGACCGGGGCGGAGGTCAGCATGATGACCGCCCAGCACGTGCTCAAAAACATCATTGATTCGCAGGCGCGCAAGATCAGCATCGACTCCATTCAGCGGAGCGTGGCCGAGGAGTTCGGGCTGCGCGCTTCGGAGATCAAAGCCCGCAGCAATTCGCGCGCTATTGTTTTTCCGCGCCAGGTGGCCATGTATTTGGCCAAGCAGATGACAGAAGCCTCACTGCCGGAAATTGGACGCCAGTTTGGCGGCAAGCACCACACCACGGTGATGCATTCCATCGCCAAGATCGAGGAGCAGCGCCAGGCTGATAAAGATTTAAACAGGCTCCTGACCAAGCTGATGGAAACGTTAAGTAATTGAAAAAACAAAGGAACTGCCATCCACAGACCCGGTAATCCTGATTTACAAAGCCGGGCCCTGTGGAAGGATTGTGGGAAATGTGTAAAAGCTGTCCGCTGTGCCTGGGTGATGTCGAGTTTTCATGGCCAGGCACAGGATGAAAGTCCTGAATTCCAGCAGGCCGAAGCAGGCAGGAAACTGTAAACTAAGCAGTTAGAGTCGATTCCCACTTTTCCTCAGGCATCGACTACTACTACTGTATTAATTTAGTTTTTGATATATAAGTTAGAACCGCAGTTACGAGAGGGAGCAAAATATATGCCGTCCTCCGCAGGCACTGAGGCGGGAGCCACAATGGAAATTACCGTTAGCAAAGCGGATCTGCTGAAAGAACTCACAGCGACACAGGGTGTGGTGGAGCGCAAGACTACGATCCCCATCCTGTCGAACTTTTTGTTTGAAGCCGCGGACGACCGGCTGCAGATCACCGCTACCGATCTTGATCTCAGTTTGCGCACCTCCTGTCCGGCGAAGGTGAAGAAGGAGGGATCGTGCACCATACCTGCGCGCAAGCTCTACGATTACGTGAAGCTGCTGGGCGATGGCGAGATTGGGATCAAGCTGCTCGACAACCACTGGGTGCAGATTCGCAGCGGCCGGTCCAACACCAAGATGGTGGGCATGGCGCGGGCGAATTTTCCGGCGCTGCCGCAGTTTCCCACGGAGTCCGCGATTCAGCTCCCCGCGCAGGTGCTGCGCAATCTGATCGCGCGCACGATCTTCTCGATTTCGAGCGAGGAATCGCGCTATACGCTGAACGGGGCGCTGCTGGTGCTCAAACCCGAGTCGGTGACCATGGTGGCCACAGACGGGCATCGACTGGCGTACATCGAGCATGTGAATTCAAAATTTCCCGTCAGCGGCGAGATGAAGGTCCTTGTGCCGAAGAAGGCCATGGCTGAACTGAGCACGCTGCTGGGCGCGCCTGATATTCAGAGCGTGGAGTTTGCCCGGGACGAGTCCACGCTGTTCTTCCGCTGCGGCGGCCGTCTGCTGACCTCACGCCAGCTTACCGGGCAGTTCCCGAATTATGAGGCCGTGCTGCCGCGCGACAACAACAAGTCGGTTACGGTGCCCTGCGATGACCTTTCGCGGGCGATCCAGCGCGTGGCCCAGTTTGCCGACGAACGTTCCAATGCCATCCGCATGAAGGTGGAAAAGAACGAGCTGAAGGTCTCGTCGTCGAATACCGAAACTGGCGAATCAGAGGACTCGATTGAGACCAGTTATACCGGCGATGCGGTGATGATCGGCTTTAATTCCCAGTATCTGCTCGATTTCCTCAAGGTGGCCGGCACGAGCGACGTGTATTTTGAATTCAAGGATTCACAGTCCGCCGGGCAGCTGCGCCCCGCAGACGCCGCCGACAGCGAATACAGATACCGCTATATCGTGATGCCGATGCGTATCTGAGCCGGAGCTTAAATATCTGCAGAAACAAAACTGGCCGGACGATAAGTCCGGCCAAAGTTTTTGCACGTGAAAATATTGCTTTACTGAGTTATTTTGCCTGCGAGAATACGCTCGACGGTCTGCTCGACACCGGGGATGAAGGAGTCGGCAAAACTCATGGCAGGGGCTGGTACCGGTCCAAAGCCATGGCCAGACAGTACATCGTTCCAGCGCTGGAGAATGAGAAGTTTGGGTGAATCCTGTGCGCGACGCCGTGCAGGCTCAGGAAGCCACAGAGCTATAGCAAGAAACCCGAATACCATTATCGAAACGATCTGGTTGACGATAGTAAGTTGAGGTATCCATCCTCGGAAGTGCTCCAACATATAGGAGTAAGTCATATCAAAGGCCGAATATGTCCCCAATGCCAAGAGTATGCTCATCCCGCGGCTGCGCCAGGATAAACCCATGCGCGTTTGAAAAGTCACGAGCAAAAGCAACAGTCCACACTGCATGAGATCACAGCTGCGCTCCAGCAACTGGATGCCTGCAATGATCCTGTTATTTCCAGAACCTGCGGTGGTCAGAGCCGTGAGCAATGCAGTAAAAAGCAAAAACACTGTTGCCCAGCGGAAGAGCATTTTTCCCAAATCAATGACAGCCGAAAAAGGCTTAAGGAGGTGTAAAAAAGCTTCATGAAATGCACCGAAGACAAGCACGGTGTAGAGGGCGGTGAAGGACCAGAAGAAATAATTATACGCACTACAAGTCCGCAAAACGCTCTCCACCAAGAGAGTCAATAACCCAATAAAGGTAAAAATAGTAAACTGAAAAAACACAGGAAAAGAGGAACTGATTTTTCGCACATGTAAAACACCCAAAATTAGCAGGAGTATGATTGCGAAAGCGCTGGCTAAAACCCACTGGGTCACTGACATGGACATGCTGATGCCTCCAAAGAATTATGAAAGCATACTATTCCCTGCGGGGCGCTACAAGCGTCCCGTACGACACTTAAGTACAATTAACTAGTTGATTATTAAAAAAAATATAAAAACCAGTCAATTGCGCAAAACAGAAAGCGTCATTAGTTTTGATTGGGCGCCATCTCATAAATGAACTTGCGGATTGAAAAGCGTTGGCAGTTAAAGCACTGAATATTTATGAGATGAGCTCGTAAATTGTTCTAACGAGTAGATGGTTCGCAACCTGTTAAAGGACAAGGCCCAGTACCCGGAAAGGCCCTGGCTGTTGTTGTGCTGGCGGATACTCCTGCATACATGGCGACAATCATACAGGCGATAAAAAACGAACGAAGAAGTGCTTTCATTAGGGGGTTTCTCCTTGTTTTTTGGGGAATTTTTGATTACCGGTTACTTATGTAACCTTACTTAAGTAATCTTCAATTGTGAAGGAGTATAAATGCTGGGCGCAAAAGTGCAAAGTCTCCTGAGGTCAAGTATTTATTGGGAAAATGGAAGCAGGCGGGAGGAGGCGAGGCACGTCCTTCCGGTGAATCCCGGAATTGGGGCGGGGTTGGAGGCTCGGCAGCTCTGAGATAACGTCTCCCCCTCTGAAAGACGTTGTAAAACCAGCCTAAGCCTCCCCTATCCCGTGGTCGAAGGAGCCAACCAATTACTGCATTGTCCCGACAATAGCCGGGGGCCCCTCGGAAAGTCTTTAGCTCGAGTTCAATTCATTATCAGAATTATCAAATCCGACCTTTCACCTTCCAAATTTCATAGATCCGATTCCATTTCGGCTTTTTCACAGGACATGGCAAGATTATGGTCAAGCAGCGTTCCCGGAACGGAACTTTCCCAGGTCTTGCACGGTCTTTGTAGTTGTAATGATGGATGCGAAGGCGAAAATCTACTCTTTTGGCGAATTCCAGCTGGTGCTGGAAGAGCGCACCCTGCTGCGCGGGGGTGAGCCGGTGGCCCTGCAGCCCAAATGCTTTGACACCCTGGCTTATCTGGTGGAAAACAGCGGCCGGGTGCTCGAAAAAGACGAGCTGATCCAAACCCTGTGGCCGGACAGCTTTGTGGAAGAGGGCAACCTGGCGCAAAACATCTTTGTGCTGCGCAAGGTGCTGGGGGACGATCGCAACGGGCACAGCTTTATCAAGACCATTCCCCGGCGGGGATACAAGTTTGTGGCTCCGGTGGCGCTGGCGGAGCCAGCCAACGGGAATGTCCCTGCGGCGTACTGGGGGCAGCACAGCCCGTTTCGCAGCCTGCGGGCATTCGAAGCGGAGGATGCCTGGCTGTTTTTTGGGCGGGAAGCCGAGATCGGCGAGTTGCTGGATCGCCTGGGCCGGTCGCCGGTCCTGGTAGTGGCGGGGAATTCGGGTTGCGGCAAATCGTCACTGCTGCGGGCGGGGCTGGTTTCCGCGCTGAATGAAGGCGGGGGCGAAGAGGCGGCTTGGCGCATTGCCGTGTTTCGTCCGTCGGCCAATCCGTTTGATTATCTGGCCGAGGTCCTGCCTGGCCTGTTGGCCCCTGAACTCAGCGCCAAAGAGCAGGCGGAGCTGATTGCGGATTGCCGAAGCCGCTTCCCGTCCGATGAAAACGCCCTGCGGGATGCCATAAGCGCGCTGGCTGGCGCGAACCGAGTGGAGGCCGGGCCCACACGCGTGCTGCTGGTGGCCGACCAGTTCGAGGAAATCTTTACGCTGACCTCGAGTAAAGAAACACGAGATCGTTATATCGATTTGCTGCTGGCTGCCGCTCGTCCTCATGGGCCAGTCCCGGTACATCTGGTGCTGGCGCTGCGGGCCGACTTTTATGCCAATTGCCTGGAGCACGCCGGGCTGAGCCGCTGCCTGGAAACGAATTTGTACAACGTGCCGCGCATGGGCCGGGAACAGCTACGGGAGGCGATCGAAAAACGCCTGGAGCTGGCGGCGGCGCAGGCCGAGCCGGGTCTGATCGACGCCTTGCTGGAAGATGCGGGCGAGGAACCGGGCAATCTGGCGCTGCTGGAGCACGCGCTGGGGCAGTTATGGAGCAAGTGCGGCGGTTTTAGCCGCACGCTGACCAACAGCGCGTATGCGGAGATTGGCCGACTGCGCGGCGCGCTGGGCCGCCATGCCGATGAGGTCTATCACGGCCTGCGCGATGAGCGCGAGAAGCGGCTGGCACAGAGGATCTTTCTGGAGCTGGTGACGGTGGGAGAAAACGCCGGCGTGCAGGACACCCGGCGCACGATGCGCAAGAAAGATCTGCTTGCCCTGAGCGGCGCTCCGGAAGATACGGAGCAGCTGCTGGCAGCGCTGGCTTCGAGCCGGCTGATTTCGACCAGCGGTGAGGGCGAGGATGCGTTTGCCGAGGTGTCCCATGAGGCGCTGATTCGCGAGTGGCCGCTGCTGCGGGAGTGGATCGCGCAAAACCGCGAGGAGCTGCGCCTGGAGCGCCGCTTGCTGCAGGCGGCGGAGGAGTGGCAGGCGCTGCATCGCGATTCCGGCGCACTGCTGCAGGGTGCCCGCCTGGCCCAGGCTGAGGAATGGCTGGCGAGGCATTCCGAGATGTCCACTGTTTTGCGCGAGTTTTTAGAAGCCAGTATTGCGGCGCGGGTGCAGGCCGAAGGGCAGCGATTGCGTAAACAAAAGGCTGCGGCAACACGCGCAAAACGGATTTCCTGGGCTTTGGCCGTGCTGCTGCTGGCTGGGCTGAGCATTGCATGGTTTGCCCACCGTGTTGAAAGGTCTCGTTCCCTGGCTGCGGAATCAGGAGCAACTCAGGCCCACGACCATGCTGCCGCGCTGGCGCTGGCTATACGCGCGTGGCGCACAGCTAAAACAGATGAGGCCCGCGTGGCCGTGACCACGGCGTTTCCACAGTTGCTCACAACACTGAAGCATGATGGGGTGGTTGTGGTGAGTGTGTTCTCTCCTGATGGCAGCCGAATCCTTACAGCGAGTTCCGACCACACAGCGAGGATTTGGAATTGTGCCAATGGCAACCTACTGGCGACGCTTGATCATGCAGATAGCGTGACATTCGCCGCTTTCTCTCCCGCAGGAGACCGAATTGTTACCGCGAGCTCCGACCATACGGCACGAATATGGAGCGTCACGGATGGTCATTTACTTGCCGTGCTACGTGGCCATTTGAATGCTATAGGGCGGGCAGTGTTCTCACCGAATGGCCGTTTGCTTGCTACGCTGCAAGGCCACTCTCTGGGGGTATATCTGGCGCAATTTTCGCCGGATGGCCAGCTCATTGTAACGGCCAGCTACGATGGTACGGCCCGAGTTTGGAATGTAACCAATGGCCGTTCAGTCAATGTTTTGCAGCATGACGGGTTTGTTCAATATGCCGAGTTTTCTCCCGACGGCAAGCGCATTGCGACTGCCAGCTGGGACCATACTGCCCGGTTATGGAGCAGTATGGATGGCCGCTTATTATTTGTGCTGCACAACGATGGCCCCGTAACCAGAGCGGTATTCTCTCCCCGAGGTCAGCGAGTTGTCACCATCGGTTACGACAAGACAGCGCGGGTATGGAATGTCGCCGATGGCCGGTTGCTGTTCATGCTGGAGCACGAAGACCGAGTGGAGCATGCGGAGTTCTCCCGTGATGGCGAATATCTTGTAACTGCCGGCTATGATCAAAAGGCACGGGTGTGGCGCTCCGCCGATGGCTTGCTGGTGGCTACCCTCAGCGGGCATACGCATGCGGTAAATCATGCAGCATTTTCGCCTTCCGGCGACAGAATTGTGACTGGTAGTGTCGACAACACAGCCAGACTATGGAGTCTCAATACCGCTGCTCTGGTTGCAGATCTCAGGGGGCACCGTCAATCTATTGCTGATGCAGAGTTCTCGCGGGATGGCCAGCGGATAGTCACAGCCAGCATGGATCATACCAGTAAGGTGTGGAGAGCAGTAGATGGCGGGCTGCTGTTTACGCTACAGGGGCATACCGGAGTGGTCCGTCAAGCATCATTTTCGCGGGATGGCCAGCGGATAGTCACAGCCAGCGATGATCATACGGTTAAGGTGTGGAGAGCAGTAGATGGCGGGCTGCTGTTTACGCTACAAGGGCATACTGGACTGGTTCGTCAAGCGTCATTTTCGCCGGATGGCCAGCGGATAGTCACAGCCAGCGATGATCATACGGCTAAGGTGTGGAGAGCAGTAGATGGCGGGCTGCTGTTTACGCTGCAAGGGCATACTGAACGGATTTATCAAGCGTTATTTTCCCCGGATGGCCAGCTTATCGTAACCGCCAGCATGGACCATACGGCTAAGGTGTGGAACACAGGGGATGGCCGACTGCTGTTTACGCTGCCTGGATCAGTTTATCAAGCGGCATTTTCCCCGGATGGCCAGCGAATTGTAACTACCGGCGGCATAGATCATAGGGCGAGTATGTGGATCGTAGCAGATGGCCGGTTGCTGGCTACCATTGGGGATGGGCAAGTAACCACGGCAGCGTTCTCGCAGGATGGCGAATACGTCATTACGGGAGGCAGGGATGGTACAGCACAAATATGGAGCGGTGCTAATTTTTCGTTAGTAGCCACACTCCGTGGCCATTGGTATCCGCTAGCCACTGCCCAATTTTCTCCTGATGGACAGAGTGTTTTGACTGCCAGTTTCGATGAAACCGCACGCGTATGGAAAGCCGGGGACGGCCACCTGCAAACTATTTTGCAAACACATGGAATGATTGCGGCGGCAACCTTCTCTCCGGACGGGCAATGCATTATTACAGGTGGAACAGACGAAACAGCCCACATCTGGCGCATTTTTACATTGCATGACATGGGAAATATTTTGAGCCGGTAACTTACTGTGTTTCGTATTGCATATTCGCTCTTTATTTGCTATACTGATTTCAGTTTGCCGCAGTCGGATGCAGTTCCGGTTGCGGCTTTCGTGTTTTTGGGGAGTGAGCCTTTGGGTGGCCATTGGGTCGAATTGGGTTAAGTCGTTTGTTTTCCTAATTGACCCAGGGGGAGGGGGTATCCCTATGGGTGGTACAGACCGGGCAGATGGTTGACAGAACAGACTGGGTACCGTTGATTTGTGCTGGTGGCGCGAATACAACAGCAAAAACCGGACACAGCCGAGGCGGCTGTGCCACATGGGAGTTGGAGATTGGGGCATTCCGGACTTGCTCTGGATGCTTTGAAGCAGGGCCGGAAAAGTGCTGTTTCATGGTATAATTGGCGTTGGCGCAACACCATTAAATTATTGATTTTTCAGTAACTTGGAAGCTATACGGAGTTCCCGCAAGCGGAACCAGCAACCGGCAAAAATTTGTGCCCCAAGAGGAGTTTGAGTGGCCGCAAAAGAATCCACAGCAATCCTGAATGAGCCTGCTCAGCAGGCGAAGAGCAGCAAGGAAAACGGCAACCGTTCCTATACCGCCGACGACATAAAAGTCCTCGAGGGAATGGAGGCCGTGCGCCTGCGTCCGGCCATGTATATCGGCTCGAATGGCGAGATGGGGCTGCATCATTTGGTCTACGAAGTGGTGGACAACTCGGTGGACGAGGCCCTGGCCGGTTATGCCACGCACATTGAAGTGCTCATTCACATTGACAACTCGATCACCGTGATCGACGACGGCCGCGGCATTCCCGTGGATGACATGGTGATCGACGGCCAGAAAGTCCCCGCGGCCCAGGTGGTGCTCACCACGCTGCATGCCGGAGGCAAGTTCGACAGCTCCAATTACAAAGTCTCCGGTGGCCTGCATGGCGTGGGTGTTTCCTGCGTGAACGCGCTGAGCCATCAGCTGGATCTGGAGATCTGGCGCGAAGGCCATGTGTGGGAGCAGAGCTATTCCAAGGGCAGTCCGGTCAGCAAGCTGCACAAGACGGGCACCACGAAGAAGCGCGGCACGAAGGTCCACTTTCTCCCTGACAAAGACATCTTCACCGCCACCGAATATAACTTTGACACTCTGGCGCAGAGGCTGCGCGAGCTGGCCTTCCTGAACAAGGGCCTGCAGATCACGCTGACCGACGAGCGCCAGACCGACGCCAAGACCGGCGAAGCCAAGCAGCATGAGTTCAAGTACACCGGCGGTATCGCCGAGTTCATTAAGCACCTGAACCGCGGGAAAACCGTGCTGCACGACAAGCCTATCTACATGGAAGCAGAGCGCGACAACGTGAGCATGGAGATTGCGCTGCAATACAACGATGGCTATTCGGAAACCGTGTTCAGCTTTGCCAACAACATCAATACGGCGGATGGCGGCACGCATCTTTCCGGCTTCCGCACCTCGCTGACGCGGACCATCAACAATGCTGGACAGCAACTTGGCCTGTTCAAAGACGTAAAAGAAAATCTTACCGGCGATGACGTGCGCGAGGGGATGGTGGCGGTGATCAGCGTTAAGCTGTCGCAGCCGCAGTTTGAAGGCCAGACCAAGGGCAAGCTGAATTCCGATATCGCCGGCGTGGTGCAGGCGTTTGTGAACGAGCGGCTGGGAGCGTTCTTCGAGCAAAACCAGACGGTGGCGCGCAAGATCATCAACAAAGCCATTGAGGCTGCCCGCGCCCGCGAGGCGGCGCGCAAGGCACGCGATCTAACGCGGCGCAAGGGCGCTCTGGATGGCGGCGGACTGCCGGGCAAGCTGGCCGACTGCTCGGAGCGCGATCCGAACCGCTGCGAGCTGTTTCTGGTAGAGGGTGAGTCCGCCGGTGGCACCGCCAAGCAGGGTCGCGACCGCAGGTTCCAGGCGATTCTGCCGCTCAAGGGAAAAATTCTGAACGTGGAAAAAGCACGCTACGACAAGATGCTGAGCCACGAGGAAATTCGCGCCATGATCACGGCGCTGGGCACGGGAATCGGCAAAGATGACTTTGATCCCGCGCGTCTGCGTTACGCCAAAATTATTCTGATGACGGACGCCGACGTGGACGGTTCGCACATCCGCACCCTGCTGCTTACCTTCTTTTTCCGCCACATGAATGAGCTGATCAAGCGGGGCAACGTTTATATTGCTCAGCCGCCGCTCTACGGCATCAAGAAGGGCAAGTCGCAGCAGTACATCAAAGACGACCGCGAATTCGTGCGGGTAATGATCAAGCGTGCGGCCGAGGGCATGAGCGTCCGCTATGGCGATGGCGCGGCCAAAATCGAGGGTTCGGTACTGGCGAAGTTTATGACCACGCTCGACGAATATCTGCGCTTCTTTGAAAAAGTGGACAAGCGCATTCGCTGCGCGAAGGTCACTGAGCTGCTGCCGCGGCTGGGACTTGCCCAGCGCGATGACTTTGAAGGCGACAAGAAGACTCCATCGAAGAAGATTCAGGAGCTGGAGAAAGCAGTCAGCAAACTGCAGAAAGAACTGCAGCTCAAGTCGGTTTCCACCTTCTTTGATGAAGAGCACAACCTGTGGGGCGTGCACTTTACCGATGCGCAGGGCGCGGAGCGGAAGCTCGACTGGGGGCTGGCGTCCACGCCGGAGTACCGGCAGATGACCTCGAAGTTCAAGCAGATTGAGCAGTTCATGCAGCCGCCGTTTATCGTAGAGGTTGCAGGCAAGAACGTGGAAGAAAATACCGCCGACCTGAGCGATTCGGAACGCGCTGATCTGGAGAAGGCGGCGCAGAAGTCCACGAAAGCGACGATCCGCCGCACCAAAGCCGAAGCCGTGGTGGTGGAAAAGCACACGGCCGGCGAGCTGTTTGAGTACATCCTGAATGAGGGTCGCAAGGAATACACGGTGCAGCGCTATAAAGGGCTGGGCGAAATGAGCTCGGAGCAGCTTTGGGAAACTACCATGGATCCCGAGCGCCGTACGCTGCTTTCAGTGAGGGCCGAAGATATTGAGGCGTGTGAAACCATCTTTACCACGCTGATGGGCGAAGACGTGGAGGCGCGCCGCAAGTTCATTGAAGAAAACGCGCTCGATGTGAAGAACCTGGATATCTAAAAAATTCAGGTGTAGTGATTTATCTGGCAGGCGAAACTGGCTGCAGGCCGGTTTCGTCGGTCACTGTAAGAGCGCGCTTTTTGGGCGGATAGACTTTGAGCACGGCTATCGCCATGAGCACCAGCAACAGCAGAGTCAGTGCGCTGCCTTCCGGCCCCACGGTTCCTCCGCTGAGCCACACGGGACCGGCGATGTGGGGGGTCAGCAGATGCCCCGGCAGTTGGTATCCGCTGTCATTCACGCCATAGAAGTAAGACTGTCCCCAGTCCCATCCGGCGTGCGCGCCAATGGGCAGCCAGAGATTGCCGGTACGCCATATGGCTGCGCAGGCAAAAAGCGCGAACAGGGCCACACCGACCAGGCCGATGCGGGTTTCACCGCCGTTGCCGGCATGAGCCAGGGCAAACAGGATGGCCAGAACCACTGTAGCCGGCCAGAAACCGATTCCTTCAGCCAGGGTATAGAGCGCATAGCCGCGGAAGAGAAATTCTTCAAACAGGCCGACCGTTAGGAAGGCGAAACCCCACAGGATGGCCCAGCTCAGAATCTGATTTCCGTGAAGAGCCATGCCGCCAAAGTAAAAAACATGCAGCGCGCGCAGCACCACGAGCAGAACGGTAAGCGGCAGAAATCCCCAGAAGATGTAACCCGTGATGAATCTCTGCAGAGCCGACTTTTCGAGGGGCAGGCCATAGACGCGCATTTTGCGATGCTCAATCCTGCTCATGATCCAGGTGAACAGAAGCACGATCAAAAAAACCATGACTTCACCCACCATCTGGGTTACGGGCAGAAAATAGCCCGCAGGTTGCGTGGGGGGTGGCGTGGGGCCGTTGCTTTGAACGACTTTTTGCAGCAGGCGAATGACCGGCGTAAAACCAAAATCGACCGTCGCCAGCATGCTCACAAAGATCAGCAGACGCCAGCCGGGGCGAAGGCCATGCTCATTGAAGAAGATCACATTGCGCCGGGGCGGCGCAGGTAATTCGATCACGGGAAATTGTTCAGGTTCCATCACAGTAAGTTGGATGAAGCAATAAAACTTTAGCAGAAAGCAGGATTGTTTCGCGGCCGGCGGTTTTTTGGGAACAAATCGGGCTTTTGAGGTTTCCAATACTGTGAACGGAAAGGAAGCGCAAATGAAACGAAAGCTGCTGTTGTTTGCCGGTGTACTGATCCTGATGCTGGCGGTGAAATACGCCGCTGGCCAGGCTGATCCCGGCCAGATCGGCTGGGGTGACGGGGAATCTTTGAATGGATCCACCAGTGGCGATCTGGAAGGCTTTATGCTCCTGGCGCCGCTTGCCGGTGCGGGATGCGGGCTGATTCGTATTCTGGCGCGACGCTTTGCACGTCCGTTGCTGGAGCCGCTGCGGTTGAACTGAGGGCGCAGTCGGGCAGTCTGCAGTGAGCATGATACAAATGTGAATTCATGCTCACAGTCGCAAATGGGTTCCGAGTTGGCAGGCAGCAGATGATTGCTGGCCTGCTGCTGCTGGCTTTTTTCTGCCAGTGCCTTTGGGTGGCGCAGACGCGCCATCTCTCCGATGTGGAGTTTTCGTATCTCGCGGCCACGCACGCTTCCCGGCAGGGCGAGCAATCGAGTATCACATCGCCGTTTACGGTGATGGCTGCGTCCGTACCGCTGCGCGTCACCAATGTTCTTCGCCGGACTGGGCCGACTGCACTGCGCGCGACTTTGGCGGTCCCGCGGACCTGGGTGCTGCGCCTGCCGTTTGTGGTCTTTGGACTCTGGCTGGGCGCGGCGCTGTGGTGGGTTGCGCGGCGCTTGTTTGGTGACGAAGGCGGTTACATTGCCCTGGCGCTCTACTGTTTTTCACCCGCGATGGTGGAGATCAGCAGCAACATTGCCCCGGAGATCATTCTGGCATGGAGCAGCTTTGGCCTGATCTACACGGCGATTGGCGTGGCCCATACGGTTTATTCGCCGCCGCGAAAGTGGCCGCCGCGAATTGTTCTTCTTGGGCTCTCCATGGGGATTGCGGTTTCCACCACGCTGTGGGCTTTCACCCTGGTGCTGCTGGCATTCGCCTTTATGTTTTACCTGGCGCCGGGAAGGCGTCGCGCCGCGCTTTTTGTGTTTGCCTGTGCTGCCGGAGTCGGCGTGATTGTTTTCGCGATCACGGCATGGCTTACGGGCAGTGGCATCTTGGCTTTTCGCGCGCTCATTACGCCGAAGCTTTCATGGGAGTTGCTGAAAAATCTCGGCTTTGCGCTGAGCAAAGACAGCGATGGGTACATGCTCATAGCGCTGTTCATCCTGGTACTTACCGCATATGGCAGCTGGAAGCGCGCGCGCTACTTCGGCAACTCCGCACCGCTGCTTACGGCCTTTGCGGCTGTGTTCCTGGTTTCGCTGGTGCCGGCGCTGCAGCTTTGGCCGCCCGCGCTGGGCGTGAGTTTTCTCTTTCTGTTTGTGGGCGGCGTAATGGCTGATTTGCTGGAGACGGATGCGCGCCGCTGGTTTCTCTGGATCGTTCTTGCCGCAAGCGTCATCAAAATAGGGGAAGATTTTTACCGGCTGCGCTGGTGGATTCATCAATAAGTTCGGTAAAGTTCCGGCGCACCCCTGTGGAACAGGATTATCATTGTAAGCAGCAGTTTCAGGCAGGTGTTATATGAAGCCAGCTGTCATTTTTCTTCTGTCATTCTTTGTTCTGCCGGCGTGTTTCGCGCAGGCAGGCGCCATTCCGCCCTCGGTGACTTCGCCTGCTCCCAATGGGGCCTTGCGGGGAATACCATCGTCAGTAACCTCGCCCACCCCTGACGGCCGTTTGCACGGCATACCGTCTACCATCACCGCTCCGGGGCGAAGGTTTCCTAACAGGCGCGTGTTCTTTGGCGACCCGCAGCGCCGCCGCCATTCGGTTGCGCCCATTCCGCTTTTTTATTCTGCTTATGCTTATCCTGTGACGGATCCTGGCGCTTATGATCCACAGCAACCGCCCGCGGAAGATGCAGCTGCTCCCGCCGCCGCAGATGATCAGTCCCTGCGAGATGCCTACAATCGCGGCGCACAGGACGCCCTGTCCGCACAGCAACAGGACCGCTACGGCCAGCACTATCTCGATTCGCGCACGCGGCCGCAGCCTGCTCCTGAAGCACAAAGTCAAACGCCTGTGCCGCAGCAGCAAGCAGCTCCGGCCCCGGTGGAAGACTCAGCTCCCACCGTTTTTATTTTTAAGGACGGGCGCCGAATCGAGACCAACAGCTACGTGATCATGGGCCAGACGCTGTTTGATCTCTCCAGTAAGCCGCTGAAAAAAATTCAGATGGCGGAACTGGATCTCGATGCCACCAAGAAAGTAAATGAAGATCTGGGTAATCCGCTGCGCTTCTGAAGGGGTAAGCACTGCGCAGGAGAGAGTAGCTGCATAGTGTCAGTTTCGGGCGGTAAACCGCGACTTCATGGCCACGATCAGCAGGACCAGCGCGAGCGTGCAGGCATTGGCGGCAATGATGGGCGCGGCCCGCAGCAGTAGCCCATAGATCAGCCACAGAAAAACTCCAGCAGCGAACGTCAGCAGCATCGTCCAGGAAAGATCGTCACAGCGTTTGGTTCGCCAGGCTTTATGCACCTGCGGAACAAAAGAAATAGTAGTGAGTGTTGCCGCGGCAAAGCCCAGCATGGTTACATCGCGCATTCAGCCCTTCCGTGTCAGCAGGTTGTTGCCCTGACAAGTGAATCTTCTCATGTCTGCTGGCATCGTGTATATACAGTGGATATACTTGGTTGTTACAATGCACAGTCAGGGAGGCAGATTTTATGAAGGCACAGCTGGTCAAATGGGGCAACAGTCTGGCCGTAAGAATTCCCCGGCATGTAATCGAAGAAGCAGGACTCAAAGAGGGTGATGTTTTGGAGATCGAAGCTGCTGATAACCAAATCGAACTTCGGTCGAAAGTCAAAGTCCCCTCTCTGGCCAAACTTGTTGCGGAAATCACCGATCAAAACCGGTATTCCGAAATCTCTACCGGTCAGGAAATCGGGAAGGAATCCGTTGAATGGTAGGCAGCTATGTTCCCGAGGCTGGCGATATTATTTTTTTGGACTTTGATCCGCAAGCAGGCCGGGAACAAGCCAAACGTCGACCAGCCCTGGTTTTGACAGATCAGCGTTACAACCGTGCCAGCGGGCTCGCTGTGGTTTGTCCTCTTACCAGTAAGCGCAAGCCGTATCCATTCGCGTTGCCCACAATGATTGATCGCGTTGAAGGAGCAGTGCTGGTAGATCAGCTTAAAAGTCTGGACTGGGCCAGCCGCAACGCTGAATTTCATTCGAAGGGCGGACCAGCATTGCTGGCCAAAGTGCGGGCTTACATAGGTGTTCTGCTTGGAATTCGATAAGTGCTGCGTTGCGAGGGATTACTGATCAATAGAAATCCCTCGCCGCGCTTGAAAATATTTTCAGGCAATCATGGCGAAGAACTGGTCCACGTCGGCGTCCACGGTTGGTAGCTGCATGGCCTCCTGGCGCAGACTGTCAAAGATGATGCTGGTCAGGTAGCGCTCGCCGAAGTCCGGAACCACCACCACAATGAGCTTGCCCTTGTTGTCCGGCCGCGCCGCCAGCTTCAGCGCCTGCGCCACAGCCGCGCCGCCGGAGATTCCAATGAAGATGCCCTCTTCCTTCACCATGCGTTTGGCCGTTTCCACGGACTCTTCCACAGTGGCCGTCATGACCTCATCAATCAGGTCCCGGCGCAGGACCTCGGGCACAAAGCCGGTGCCAATGCCCTGGATCTTGTGCGGGCCAGGCTTGCCGCCGGAGAGAATCGGCGAATCCGAGGGCTCCACGGCCACAATGCGGAAGGAAGACTTTTTCGGCTTGATGTATTCGCCCACGCCGGTGAGAGTGCCGCCGGTGCCCACGCCACTCACCAGAATGTCGACTTTGCCATCGGTGTCGTTCCAGATCTCGGGGCCGGTGGTCTCGCGGTGAATTTTCGGATTCGCGGGATTGGCAAACTGCTGCAGGATCATCGCATTGGGAATCTGCTGCTTCAGCTCGTTGGCCTTGGCGATGGCGCCCTTCATACCCTTGGGGCCCGGCGTGAGAACGATTTCCGCGCCAAACGCCAGCAGCACCACGCGACGCTCCAGCGTCATGGTTTCCGGCATTACCAGAATCAGGCGGTAGCCGCGAGACGCCGCGGCAAAGGCAATGCCGATTCCGGTGTTTCCACTGGTGGGCTCAATGAGCACGGTTTTGCCGGGAACGACCTGGCCGGACTTTTCCGCTTCCTGCAACATGCTCACGCCAATGCGGTCTTTCACGCTGTGGCATGGGTTAAAGCCCTCAAGCTTGGCGACCACGGTCGCGTGCAGCCCCTGGGTGAGTTTGTTGAGCTGGACCAGCGGCGTGCGGCCAATGGTCTGTGTAATGTCCTTGTAGATGTTCATCTCTCCACCTTCTCTTTAAGATTGTAAAGATTCGAGGCGTCCCGCGAGAGCTTCCACGAAAGTGTATAGGATTCGCGCCACATGCGGAAGGAAGCGGAAAAAGTTGAAAGCCATGTCTCTGATTGTCTGAAACACGGCCAGACGGAACAAACGTGATTTTTACGGGACCTCAATGGAAGCACTCTTTTCCGTATGCCGGTCCCGCAGCCCCAGTAAATACAGCAGTGCATCCAGGCCCATGATGGAAATTGAGTGCTGCGCGTCACGGCGGACCAGCGGCTTGGCGTGAAACGCTATGCCCAGGCCAGCCACGCCCAGCATGGGCAGATCGTTGGCGCCGTCGCCTACCGCGACGGTCTGCTCCATGGCGATGCCCTCCTCAAGAGCAATCTGCTGCAGCAGCTCGGCCTTGCGTTTTCCATTGATGATCTCGCCCACTGGTTCTCCGGTAAGCTGCCCGTCTTTTATGCTCAGTTCGTTGGCATGTACATAATCAAAGCCCAGTTCGCTCTGCAGTTTGTGTGCAAAGCAGGTAAAGCCGCCGGAGAGGATGGCAGTTTTGTATCCCAGAGAGCGCAGCGTGCGCATAAGGCGGTGCGCGCCGGATGTGATCGGCAGCCGCGCCGCAATTTCTTCCAGCACGCCAGCCGATAGTCCGCGCAGCAGCCCGAGGCGCTGGCGAAAGCTGGCATTGAAGTCCAGTTCTCCGCGCATAGCAGCGGCGGTAATGGCGGCGACCTGCTCGCCCACTCCGGCCAGGCGCGCCAGCTCGTCGATGACTTCCATCTGGATCAGAGTGGAATCCATATCGAAGGCAATCAACCGGCGATTGCGGCGAAAAATGGAGTCTTCCTGTACGGCGATATCGAAGTCGGTCTCGTCGGCAGCCGAAAGCAGCTCGCGGCGGAGCGCGTCCGCATCCACGGCATCGCCGGAGATGGTGAACTCAATGCACATGCGCGGCTCCGTCTTCTCCAAAGTGGAACCGCGGAGCGAGAGCCGGTCCATGATGTCGATGTTCAAATTCCGCCGGGTGAAGATGCCGGTTACCACGGCCAGCTGGGCCGCCGCAAGCCGTGGCGCCAGCAGCGTAACGATAAAGCGCCGTTGATGCTGCCGAACCACCCACTCGCAATACTGCTGTTCTGAAATGCGGCTGATGCGCGCCACAACTCCCAGCCGCTGAGCATTTCTCGTGATGGCCTGTTCGACCGCCTGAAGACTTAGTTCGTCTTCGCTCTGCGCGTTGCTAGGAATGCTCACCATCAATCCCAGCGCCAGAGCGTCATGAATCACTGCCTGGCCAATATCCAGAATCACCGCTCCTGATTCAGCCAGCGCATCGGCAAACGCGCTGGTGAGTCCTGGATGATCTTGTCCGCTGATGGTGATGAGGAGGATTTGCTGCATAGTGGAAGAGATTTTTATCTTATCGCGAAGAGAGCTTTACCACTGATATACACAGATGACACTGATTTGAATTGCAGATCAGTTTCATCAGTGGTAATCATCCGATCGGCGCTTATTTCCCCGCGTAGCTGATTCTCCAGATGGACTTCGAGCCGTCATCGCTTACGAAGAGTGAGCCATCGCTTCCCACGGCGACGCCCACGGGCCGTCCCCAGACATTTCCCTCAGGCGTAGTGAAGCCGGTCAGGAAATCTTCGTATTCGCCCGTGGCGCGGCCTTTGTTGAGCGGCACGCGAACCACTTCGTAGCCGGTGCGTTTTTTGCGGTTCCACGATCCGTGCTCGGCGGCAAATATGTCGCCGCGATACTCGGAGGGAAATTGTTTGCCTTCGTAAAACAGCATCTCCAGGGAAGCAAAGTGCGGCTGCAGCAGAACATCCGGCGTGAGTACTTTGTTCTTTAACTCCGGATGCTTTCCCTTATGCTTGGGGTCCCAGTTGCCGCCCATGTAGAACCATGGCCAGCCGTAGAAGCCTCCATCTTCAATATGGGTGATGTAGTCCGGCGGCAGATCGTCTCCCAGTTCGTCCCGCTCGTTCACCGATGCCCAAAGTTGTCCGCTTTCAGGCTGGACGGCAATGCCCACCGCATTGCGAATGCCATAGGCATACACGCGGAAGCCGCTGCCATCCGGGCTGTATTCCAAAATGTCAGCCCGATGCAGCTCCTGCGGATTATCGTCGGTGTCGTCGTTGTTGGAACGTGAGCCCACGGAGACGTACATTTTCTTCCCGTCACGGGAGAAAGCGATGTCCCGTGTCCAGTGACCGCCGCCGCGCAGCCGTCCACCACCGGGAAGCTCAGGCACAATCACCTCCTGCGGGCCACGGGCCTTCAGGTCGCCTGTACGATATGGAAAACGCACCACAGAATCGGTGTTGCCCACATACACCCATTGCGGATCAGGCCCAGGTGGATAAAACGCGATCCCGAACGGCTGTTTCAGGCCGGTGGCAAAAACTTCAATCTGCTGCGCTTTGCCTTCCTTGTTCACTCCGTGAAATACCTTGATCTCGCCGCGCCGGCTTTCCGCCAGAAACAAATCGCCGTTGGGCGCCGTGCGGATCAAGCGCGGATAGTCCAGATCGGAAGCGTACAGTTCGACTTTGAAGCCCGGCAAAGTCTGTGGCCAGGCATTGGCGGGGCGGGGGACCAGATCAGGCCCGTTATCCACCGATTTGCTGGCGAATGGCGACGGCAGGTCGGCGAGGGTTATCTTGCGGAAGGTGCCGGGCTTTTCCTGGGGGTAATCATGAAAGGCGTCTTTGCCGGTGATGGTTTGATGTTTGGCAGCATCAGCGCCGGTCGATTGTGCCGTAAGAAAAGCCGGCAGAAGCAGAAGTATGAGTACAAGGCGTGCGCGCATAAGCACAGTGGATGAAATGGAGGGGGCTCGGGATACAAAATAATATTTATGGTCTACGGAGAAGTGCGTACGTTATTCATATGCCTCGTAAATTACAGAGCGTTTTATCGCTACTTCAGGAAGCCAAAGCAGAGTTTGTGGGATGGTGAAGCCTCGTTCTTTGGCGTTACGCCAACTATGAGGTGTGCCGCAGCGACATGGTCCAGCCTGCTCGCTAAAAGGCGATAAGATTTGCTAGTATCTGGGCGAATAGGTGTTTGAACTGAGATGAACCTACGACTAATCGCACGCATCTGGGCTCTTCTTCTGGTCTTTGACTCAGCACTTCTTGCACAAACCGAGTCCGATCGCTATCCATTTATCAAGGCCGACAAACTTGGATTCATAGACGGCAGCGGACGCGAGGTCGTTCCTGCGCAATTTAGCAATGGCGGAGACTCTACAGGTTTTAGCGAAGAGATCGCGAACGTCGGCGGTAATGGTGGTTGGGGTTACATCGACAAGTCGGGGAAATACACCATCGAGCCGAAATTCTGGTGGGCGCACGAATTTTCCGATGGCTTCGCCTGTGTCCAGTTGCCGGGAGAAGGTATGGGGTATGGATTTATTGATAAAACAGGGCGCGTGCTTATTAAAGGCCTAAAAACGGATTCCATGTTTCACGAAGGGCTAGCCCCTATGTTACTCGGCGGCAAGTGGGGCTACCTGGGAACAGATATGCAGGTTGCAATCCCGCCGCAATTCGATTTCGCGCATCCGTTCTATGAGGGCATGGCTACCGTGGAAGTTGCGAACAAATGGGGCTATATCGACAAAGCGGGCCGGATGGTCATTCCTGCCAGGTACGACATCACCATGCCATTCAAGGATGGATTGGGAAGGGTAAAGATATTTTCTAAGCGTGAGCCGCTTGTCGCGAAGATCGGACAGGAGGGACAAACCACTTACAACGTGTATCTCTGGGGCTTTGTTGACAAGGGCGGCGTGGAGATCATTCCCCCAAAATTCCAGGCAGTCACATTTTTCTCGGAAGGATTAGCGTTCGCAATGCCAAATGACGGCACGCGTCTTTTCGGCATAATTGACAAGAGTGGCAAATTCCTTCACGAGCCTGCTTTTGAGGAAGCAACTGAATTTAGCGAATCACTTGCCGCTGTTCGTGCAGGAGACAAGTGGGGCTACGTTGACCACGCGGGTAACTGGATCATCCCGCCTGGTTTGACTCATGCCGATTCGTTTTGGCACGGATTAGCTAGCGTGGTATTCGGCGCAGGTCTATGGGGTTACATCGACAAAAAGGGCTCTGTCGTTTGGCAAAACAGATCTGAATAACGCCTATCAGGTCCATGAAAATTCTCGCCTGCCTTAGGAGAAGAAAAAGAAAAAGTCCACAATATTATTGATATTGTGGACTCTCATTTCCTTAAAAATCTTAAGGGCTATTCCTTCACGATTTTTACTGCAGCGGCAGCCCGTTCTCTTCCACTTCCTTCTCCTGCAGCACCACGGCTGATGCCACGCGGTCGCCCTCTTCCAAATTCAGCAGGCGGACGCCCTGGGTGGACCGGCCTGCTTCGCGGATGGTCTTGGTATCGATGCGGATGATCTTGCCGAACTGGCTGATCAGCATGATCTCTGACGCTTCATCGACCAGCATGATGGCGGAAACTTTGCCGTTGCGCGTGGTGGTCTTTACGTTGATTACGCCTTTGCCGCCTCGGGACTGCAGGCGGTACTCTTCCACCGGCGTGCGTTTGCCGTAGCCCTGTTCGGTGACCGACAAAATCAGGCTGGGGACGTTTTCTTCTACCGCGTCCTTGCCATTGCCGGTGGTCTTCTTCTTGCCGTCTTTGGGGGTTACGGCCATGCCCACCACGTAATCATCTTTATCCATGTCCATGCCGCGGACGCCGTATGCCGGGCGGCCCATGGCGCGGACGTCCTCTTCATTAAAGCGAATGGCCATGCCTTCATGCGAGGCGAGGAAGACCACCTGATTGCCATCGGTCAGGCGTGCGGCCACCAGTTCGTCATCTTTCTCGATGCCGATGGCGATAATGCCGCGCGCCATCACATTGGAGAAATCTTTCACCGGAGTTTTCTTCACTGTGCCGTTGCGCGTGGCAAAGAAGACGAAGTTGTTTTCATCTTCGAGGTTGCGCACTTCGAGCAGCGTTCTTACGGTCTCGCCCGGCTGCAGCGCCACCAGATTGCCAATGTGCTTGCCCTTGCCCGCGGCGCCCACATCAGGAATCTCGTACACCTTGAGCCAGTACACGCGGCCGGTGTTAGTGAAGATAAGCAAATACGAATGCGTGGACGCGCTGAACAGGTATTCGACGAAATCCTCTTCGCGGGTCTTCATGCCCGTGCGTCCGGTGCCTCCGCGCCGCTGCTGGCGATAGGTGGAGATGGTCGTGCGCTTGAGATATCCGCTGTGCGAGACAGTCACGGCCACCTGCTCGTCGGCGATCAGGTCTTCGAGCGTGATCTCGGTGGATTCGTCGGTGATCTGCGTGCGCCGCTCGTCGCCGAACTGCTCTTTGACTTCTTCCAGTTCTTTGATGATGACGCCGCGCAGCTTTTTGTCCGAAGCGAGAATGGATTCGTACTCGGCAATCTTTCCGCGAATCTCTTCCAGCTCTTTGAGAATTTCGTCGGTCGAGAGGCGGGTAAGGCGATAGAGTTGCAGTTCGAGGATGGCGTCGGCTTGTTTGGCGGAGAGCCGGCCTTCGGTCCCGCCAATCCGTTTCTGCATGTCCTTATCGACAATTTTGAAAGGCGCAGCAAGCAGGGCCTCTTTGGCTTCCGCGCGCGAACCTGAAGCACGGATCAGCTTGATGACCATGTCCAGATTGTCGAGCGCCATTTTGTAACCTTCCAAAATGTGCTCGCGCTCGCGGGCTTTCATCAACAGGTACGAGGTGCGGCGGCGGACAACGTCCACGCGATGATCGATGAAATGCTGGATGGCCTGGACCAGGCCCATCTCTTTGGGCATGCCATTGACCACGGCCAGGAAAATCATGTTGAAGGTTTCCTGCATCTGCGTGTGCTTGTAGAGCTTGTTGAGAATGATCTGCTCTTCCGCGCCACGCTTTATCTCGATCACAATGCGCATGCCATCGCGGCCCGATTCGTCGCGGACGTCGCTGATGTCGTCAATGATCTTGTCGTTCACCAGCTGGGCGATGCGCTTCACCAGCACGGCCTTGTTCACCTGGTAAGGAATCTCGGTAACGATGATGGACTTGCGGCCCTGGGGCAGGTCTTCCACGGCGGCCTTGGCGCGCATCACGAAGCGGCCGCGGCCGTTTTCATAGGCGCTGGCGATTCCGCTGCGGCCATAGATGTATGCGCCGGTGGGGAAGTCCGGGCCTTTTACGATTTTCAGGATCTCCGGGAGCTTGGTCGTGGGATTGTTCACCAGCAGGATGGTGGCGTCCACGATCTCCGTGAGATTGTGCGGCGGAATCTTGGTGGCCATGCCCACGGCAATGCCTTCCGATCCGTTGACCAGAAGATTGGGAATGCGGGCAGGAAGAACTGTCGGTTCGAGCGTGGATTCGTCGTAGTTGGGGACGAAGTCCACCGTATCTTTATCAATATCTTCCATGAGCGCGCCGGCAATGCGCTCGAGGCGGCACTCGGTGTAACGCATGGCGGCGGGCGGGTCGGCGTCCACGGAGCCGAAGTTTCCCTGGCCATCCACCAGCGGATAGCGCAGAGAAAAATCCTGCGCCATGCGCACCAGCGTGTCGTAAATCGGAGCATCGCCGTGCGGGTGAAACTGACCCATGGCGTGGCCCACCACCTTGGCGCACTTGGTGTACTTCTTGTTGTACAGCAGACCCATGTCCTGCATGGCGTAGAGCACGCGCCGGTGCACCGGCTTGAAACCGTCCCGCACGTCAGGCAGCGCGCGCCCGATAATGACCGACATTGAGTAGTCGAGATACGACCGCCGCATCTCATCTTCAATGTTGATGGGCTGTATGTTGCCGCCGCCGGGGGCAGGAGGAAGTCCTCCGCTGTCGCCGCCTGGCGTTAATGGGAGCTGGGGATTCTTGTCATCTGCCATGTTTTTTTCCGTTCCTTCGCGCTGTGATCTGCGGGCCGAAAAGAGGCGCACCCAACGCACTCAGGAGCCTGCCTGAAGGCGCCCTGAAATTCTCTAAATAGCTGTATTTACAAGGGTTACGCACTGCAAGATTACAGATGATTATAGCACAATAGGCGTGCATCAGGCAGGTGGCGAACCCTCAGACACCCTCAGCCAGGCCAGGTGCATGAAGTAACGAGGATGGATTTGCTGCATCCGCTGGTTTTCTGCGCCACGAGATTTTCCACTAAACTGGGTTGTGAGCACGTCGGACGTCATCCTGCTTTTTTCCACTGCCCTGGCGGGCGGTGCGGTAAATTCCGTGGCCGGCGGCGGAGGCTTCATCGTATTTCCCTCCCTGCTGTTTACCGGGATGCCCCCCATCAATGCCAACGCCACCAACACCGTCGCGCTTTGGCCGGGCACGGTCGCTTCGACCGGGGCCTATCGCAAGGCGCTGAGCGCGGACCTTCTCCGGCGCATGACTCCGCTGATCGCAATCACCTTTGCCGGCAGTCTGGTGGGATCGTATTTGCTGCTGAAGACTCCGCAGAGCACTTTTTTGAAGATGGTCCCGTGGCTGCTGCTGGGCGCCACGCTCCTGTTCAGCTTTGGCGGCAAGGTCACGGCATGGATCAGCCAGCGCCACGCAGCGCATGGTCCTTCCCGCTGGACAGTCGCGGGAATCACGCTGGTGCAGGCCTGCGCCGCGGTTTATATCGGTTACTTTGGTGCGGGCGTGGGCATTGTGATGCTGGCCCTGCTCTCCATGATGGGCATGCAGAACATTCACAGCATGAACGGCCTCAAAACCCTGCTGGCCACCTGCGGAAACGCCGTGGCGGTGGTGGTGTTCATCATTGCCCATGCCGTGTACTGGCCGCAGGCCATGCTCATGGTGGTGGGCGCGGCCATTGGAGGCTATGGTGGTGCGTACTATGCGCAAAAGCTGAATCCAAAGATCGTGCGCGCGATCGTGATTATTGTCGGCAGCAGTATGACCGTTTATTTTTTCTGTAAGACCAGAGGCATGTGAAGACTATTTACGACCTTTAAGTAATCACGCCTGCCTGACTGATGACGTAATAATGGACCCCGCAGGTTAACGGGGTCCATCTCAGCACATGTAGCTACTAGCGGGCTGAAACCAGTTCCTTTTCCTGCACGTTATATCTTTCGGCGACCGGAACTGGCGTAAATGTCCATGCCTGGTTGAGGTTGCCTGTTTGGAACTGGTACAGGGTGATCGGGTTGCCTGGGCTCTGCACCCCAGCTTTATTGTCGGCAGCGAAGCCGGGTGCGCCAATACTCATGATAGCTGGCGGATTACCGACAAAATTCCACTTCTGAGATGGTGCGCCCAGAATGATTGGGGTAACAATAAGCGGGGTGCCGTTTTGAGGGGCTGTTCCTGAGTAGGCCAGACACAGGGTGGTATTACCGGCGAGAATGATCAGCCCTGAAGCTGGATCAGCCTCCCACTGGGTGTTTGGGTTACCAGCACCTGTCAAATTACTAAGCACTACCGGAGTGCCTCCTGTAGCCGAAGCCACTCCGAGACAGAAGCTGGGATTTACCTGAAGTTGAATGATGTATTTTGTCGATGCCATGTTTGGTTGTCCTTTCTTGGTCATTAGGTGAAAGTTGAACTACGCTGGCAATAACGACATATCCAAAGCATTTCCCTCGAGTTTGTAAACATTTTATTTTTATATAATTAGATATAGAACTGGATAATTTTTTAAAGATCATTAGTCAATGTTAATTATGTTATTGCGCTGGGACTTAAATTTTAGGAGCGTCCCACTGTTGCCAGCTTTTGGATTTAGGTTGAGGTCATGGAGCAGTTTGAAATGAATTCATGGAAAACTCCCCCCCC
>DASSEH010000093.1:0-1291 GCA_035695325.1 Candidatus Angelobacter sp. | reverse complement strand
AAGCCGACGGCCGGACGAGAGGCGCCTATTCCGCTCATCGGCGGGATAGAGCATTGCATCCTCCCAGGCCGGTGAAATGAATTTGTCACAGCCAGGAGCTTCCCAGTGACGTCCTCCCCAAAAACTGGACCGGAGAAATTTGAGTTTTCTGGTGGTCGGAGTTCTCCGAAAAAGGAGGAGAACCGAGATGAAAAAGAGACACAATGAAGAGCAGATTATCTATGCCCTGAAGCGTCTGGAAACAGGCAGCAAGGGGCTGGAGGTGTGCCGGGAAATGGGAATCAGCGAACAGACGCTGTATAACTGGAAGCGGAAGTACAGCGGGATAGGCGTGGGAGAGTTGCGGCGCTTAAAGCAGTTGGAAGAGGAAAACCGGAAGCTGAAGCAATTGGTGGCCGATCTGAGCCTGGACAAGCACATTTTGCAGGAGGTGGTGCGAAAAAAGCTCTGAAGCCCGCACGGAAGCGGGAGCTAGTCGAGCAGATCACCCAGTGGTTTGAGATTGGCTCTCGTCGGGCGTGCGGGCTGGTGGTCATGAATCGAGCGACATTCTATTATCGGAGCCGGGCGAAAGATCGCAGCGCTTTGAGGATTAGACTACGAGATCTGGCGATGAGCCGAGTGCGCTTTGGGTATCTGCGGTTGACGGTAATGCTCAAGCGGGAAGGCTGGGCGGTGGGAAAGAAGCTCGTATATCGCTTGTATCGTGACCTTGGACTGCAGATGAGGACTAAGAAGCGCAGGAAGCTGGCCAGCGAGCAACGCGGGCCGGTGCAGAGTGCGGTAAGAGCGAACCAGCGATGGTCAATGGACTTTATCACCGACCGGCTTGAGAACGGGCGATACTTCCGGACGTTGACGGTGGTGGATCAATACACCCGGGAGTGCCCGGTCTTGGAAGCGGCCCACTCGTTGACAGCGGCGAAGGTCGTCGATGCGCTAGATAGCGTGGCAGCCAAGCGCGGCTATCCCGAATCGATCACCGTGGACAACGGCAGCGAGTTTTGCAGCCGTGTGATGGATGGGTGGGCCTACCGTCACGGCGTGAAGCTGGACTTCATTCGGCCCGGCAAGCCGGTGGAGAACGGATATATCGAGAGCTTCAACGGGCGACTGCGCGACGAATGCCTCAACGTCGAGTTGTTCTGGTCAGTAGAGGACGCCCGCGCTAAGCTCGAAAAGTGGAGGGTGGACTACAATGTCCATCGCCCGCATAGCTCATTAGCAAACTTGCCTCCGGCTGCGTTTGCCAATGAGCTCAGACAGAGAAAGCCAACAACAAATCGAGAGC
>DASSEH010000092.1:0-1034 GCA_035695325.1 Candidatus Angelobacter sp. | reverse complement strand
TTCTTCGCAACGTTCTGCTTCCCCACAACCTTACGCCCGGCAGTTGCGGGTGAATGCTTGGCCGCCCTCTTTGAGTTTTTAGTGTTCCCCGTCAGCACCCATGAGACAAGCTGAGGGACTTCACGGAGGGAGGATTTCTGGTTCATCGTAGCCGCAAGGAGCGAAGATGAAGCAGAAATCCGGGCCGGATAAAGCGCCGGCAGAGCTAGTGGTGAAGGACATTCGGCGTCAGACCCGCCGGCAGTACTCGGCGGAAGAGAAGATCCGCATTGTGCTGGAAGGACTGCGCGGCGAGGAGAACATCTCGGAGCTTTGCCGCCGGGAAGGCATCGCCGCCTCGATGTATTACGGCTGGTCCAAGGAGTTCCTGGAGGCCGGCAAGCGTCGGTTGGCGGGGGACACGGCGCGGGCCGCAACGTCCGGCGAGGTGAAGGACCTTCGTCGTGAGGCCTCCGCCTTGAAGGAGGTCGTGGCCGATCTCACCCTGGAGAACCGCCTGCTTAAAAAAAGCATGAGCGGGGATGGGGAAGACGAGGCATGAGATACCCTGCATCCGAGAAGGCCGAGATCATCCGGCTGGTCGAGCAATCGCATTTGCCGGCCAAACGCACGCTGGACAAGCTTGGCATACCCCGTGCCACGTTTTACCGCTGGTATGATCGATATCGCGACGGTGGACCTGAGGCGCTGGCTGATCACCGTTCTCGACCGGATCGCGTCTGGAATCGCATCCCGGATGATGTCCGTCGCCAGATCATCGACCTGGCGCTGGAGCTTCCTGAGTTGTCGCCGCGGGAGCTGGCGGTGCGCTTCACCGACGAGAAGAAGTACTTCGTCTCGGAGGCGTCGGTCTACCGGCTGCTGAAGGCGCACGATCTCATCACCAGCCCGGTCTATGTGGTGATCAAGGCGGCGAACGAGTTCAAGGACAAGACCACCGCCATCAACCAACTCTGGCAGACCGACTTCACCTACCTCAAGATAACTGGGTGGGGCTGGTACTATCTGTCCACCGTGCTCGACGACTTCTCACG
>DASSEH010000091.1:0-1360 GCA_035695325.1 Candidatus Angelobacter sp. | reverse complement strand
AGGACCTCAGATAGCTCCGGAGACGATAAAGTTGATTCCAGCTCATGGAGCGAGTTTCCCGAGCGGGGCCGCTTACCGCGACCGCGGCTCACACTTTCGATCATAGCTTTGAAGCGGCCCTTCCGTGCAAAACCCCCATCGTGCGACGACAGCCCGCTCGTCAGCCCCCGAGTGCGATTGCGACGCCTACCAGCGTGCCGCCAAAGACGACCATGAACAGCCCGGAAACCCAGGGCGAAAGCCCGGTGCGATGCCCGAACGCGTAGCCGCAAAAGAACAGCAGCGCTACCGCCGCGGTGGAGGCACGCAGCGCAGTTCTGGCATCGCCGACGATCATGAACGGCGCGGCGACAGGAAACGTCGACAAGAAGCAGAGCAAGCAGACGCCCAACCCCGCCAGCCAATCGCGTTTGGTCAGGTGAGGATGCGTCGGCTCGTCCACCGTCGATAGCAACCGGTGCCGCATCTGGTCCAATTGTTCTTCGGAAACAACCGCGGCCAGCGCGGGAGGTAAGGCGTCGGCAATGATGCGGCGCGCCGCCTGGGCATCGGCTGCCGTACGCACGGCGCGCAACGTCATGATGTTGCGGCCTTGCACGTGGACGCGAGCGATCAGGTACACCCCCGCGTCAATGATGCCCCAAGCCAGGTTGCAGCCAAGCGCGGCTATCAACATGGTCTTGACTTGAATGCCGTCCGCGGTCGCGACCCCAAGAGTACAGGTGAACGTCAAGGCCATGATCACGCCGAACAGGACTTCCGAGATCCTTTCGATCGGATCAAGTATTCCGTAAAACGGCTTCTCAGGCCCCTCCGGCATGTGCGTCACCCGCCCTCACTTGTGACCCGGCATACACCGCCTGATTCCCTGACGCCGGTCGCGCCCAAGTACTAGCGCATGTTCCGCCCGAGCTGACTCGGTAGGATTCCCAGGGCGTTCTGGATGGCAGATTCTATCGGCATTGATTCGCTTTTGGGAGAGGGAACGATGCCGGCGGCCTACTCTGCTGATATTCGAGGTCGAGTGATCGCGAGTGTGGAGAGCGGGTCCTCGCGACGCGAGGCAGCGGAGGAGTTTGATGTCAGTGCGAGTTCAGCGATCAAATGGGTAGCAGCTTACCGGACGACTGGAAGCTGCGCGGCCAAGCCGCGGGGCGGCAGCACCTCACCACTGGAGAAGTACGCGACCTTTTTGCTGACGCTGATTGAGGGGCAACCGGACTTGACGCTGGACGAGGTGGTCTGTGCGATGCGCAAGCGCAAGCTTCCTGGTAGTCGCACCGCGGTGTGGCGCTTCTTTCAGCGCCACAAGATCACGTTTAAAAAAAAGCCTGAGCGCGGCGGAGCAGCAGCGCGCAGA
>DASSEH010000090.1:0-36263 GCA_035695325.1 Candidatus Angelobacter sp. | reverse complement strand
TCCCAAGGGACTTCATCCTCCACGCGGCGTTGCTGCGTCAGGGTTTCCCCCATTGCGCAAAATTCCCCACTGCTGCCTCCCGTAGGAGTCTGGACCGTGTTTCAGTTCCAGTGTGGCCGTGCGCCCTCTCAGGCCGGCTACTGATCTTCGTCTTGGTGGGCCGTTACCTCACCAACTAACTAATCAGCCGCGACCCCCTCCCTGAGCGAATTACTCCTTTGATCTCGCGATATTATGCGGTATTAGCCCCGGTTTCCCGAGGTTATCCCCCACTCAAGGGTAGGTTAGTCACGTGTTACTCACCCGGTCGCCACTTTACTCATGGATTGCTCCACTTTCTCGTTCGACTTGCATGTGTTAGGCACGCCGCCAGCGTTGATTCTGAGCCAGGATCAAACTCTCGTTTGAAACCTGATTGGCCATCTGACGGGTAGTCAGGATGGCCGCCGCGCGATTAAAAATTCTGCCTAAGCAGAACGGAATTCATCGCGCAGCACTTACCTATTTTGTGAGACACTCGGACTTAAATCCTCGTTTCATCTCACGACTGGCACGTTCAACCTGTTTGTCAAAGACCTGATTCGCTCTCCGCCTGAGCGGCGCTTTTCAGGGTTGCCGGATTTTAAACCGGCGTCCTCGAAACTTGTGTTCTCTTTCGGTCGTTTTCGACTTCCAGAGACAACCTTTTCAGAGTATCGCGTTATGCCTTGCTCTGTCAAGCTAAATCTTTCATCGCGCTTTTTTTATTTTTCTGGGCGACTCCTGATTTGCGATTGAGCTTTTAAGCACTCGCGTCTCATGCTTTGCGGCTAATAAGCACGCCAAAGCTTAAGGATGATTCAAAATTCGTAAAAGATCATTGTAGGTTTTTCAAAACCCTTCGAGAATCTAGGTTCCCGAATAATGCCCCGCAGGTCCCGCCCTAGGGCTAATTAGGTGGCTGCTTATTTGATGACCGGAAAAGCTAATCGATTCATCCTGCTGGTCAGCCACAAACTGCCTGGCTGGTTACAGCTTTCACCGGGCTGCTGCGCTTCTAAATCCCTGTTGCGCGTCCCGGCTCTCTGCCACTTCCCTCAAGCACAAATTGACTATAGCAACCCACATTCGTTCGCGCAAGGGGGGGAAGGGCGAATTATTGCAAAAATATTAAAAAAATCGTGAACGCCTCTTTGTTTGCACATAATATGGTGCTAAACGAGCTTGCAGCTATCCAGAATGGGCAGGTTGTACCACTTCTGCCGCTTTTATCCTGCTCGCGCCGCTGCACATTACGACATTTGCGCCCCACTTTACTTCAGCTCGGTAATGATCGCCCGCTGTTTCCCGCGTACCAGGGTTTCAAAGTGGGTGCGATTTCGCATATTGAAGCGCACAACACCCGGTGAGTATGCATTCACCACCGCTTGCCCATCCAGTGTGGTTGATTTCACATCGCCATCCTCGAGAAAGACCACAACTGTGTCCTTGTCATGGAAGTGCATCGGCGTGGAGACACCTGGCGCCCACGTGTAGTCCCACACAATTACGCGCGAGTTTTCCAGCAGCTTCTTTGCTCCGGGGCGCGGAAACGCCAGTGGATATCCGCTGATATTGGCCACAGGAGACACAGCGTACTCCTTCAGCTCAATTACAAAAGTGCGTCCACCCGCCTTCGCCACCGTTCCCTTCGGCACAAACGCCGCCTCACCCGACAGCGTGACCATCACTGCATCCAATGGCCGCGCCGCTCCGGGCTGGGGCAAATCCCAAACCGCAATCCGGTCATTCTCCAGCACCGGCTTCGCCGCTGGAGCGGCGGACTGAAGCAGCATCGCGCAAAACAGCAGAACACCTATCATGCAGATACCTCCTGATCAGACGAAACGCAAAATCTGGAAACCACAGAGGACACGGAGAAACACGAGAGAGTTGGAACCCGAACCTGAAACCACAAAGGGCACGAAGGAGCACAAAGGTTGATTCCTGTCCTGTGCGCCCTGCGTTCTCCTTCGTGTACATTCCTGTCTTTATCACTCTGCTGGTCGCTGTAAATAGCATTTGGATCCGTGTTCATCCGCGTCAATCCGCGGTAAATATCGGCTCGTTATGGCTAAGAGCTAAAAGCCGGCAGATTCCTCCAGCACCGCTTTCACATCAGTTCCCGCAGGCAGTGTGCCGAAGATGTGACCCCCCTCAGCTGTCAGGCGAGCCGCGCAAAATGCCTCGGCCACAGCCGACGAACTGTGGCGCAGCACCAGTGATGCCTCAAGCGCCAGCGCCATCTTTTCCGCCAGAACTCTTGCCTGGCCTTCGGCGGCACCCACGCCGTTTTCTCCGGACTTCGCCTGCCTCACCAGCGACGGCTCCAGTTGCGCCAAAAATTCGTCGAACCTGCGGTCGGCTCCAGCGGCCAGCCTGATTTCGGCGGTGAAGGCCTCGAGCGTTGCCGGATCTTTAGTGATGGCGCGCAGAATATCCAGGCACATCACATTGCCCGAGCCCTCCCAGATCGAATACAGCGGCGCTTCACGATACAGCCGGGGCATGATCGACTCTTCCACGTAGCCATTTCCACCCAGGCACTCCAGCGCCTCGCCCACCTGCAGCGGGGCGCGCTTGCACAGCCAGAATTTGGCAACTGCGGTGGCAAGGCGTCCAAAGGCGCGCTCCTGCTCGCTGGCTTCCCGGGCATCGAAGGAGTGCGCGAGCCGCGCCATTAACAGTGTTGCCGCTTCGGATTCGAGGGCCAAATCGGCCAGCACGTTCTGCATCAGGGGTTGCTCGATCAGCTTCCGGCCAAAGGCCCTGCGATGGCTGGCATGATGCACGGCCTGAGTGAGCGCCTGGCGCATGAGCCCGGCTGCGGCGATGGCGCAGTCGAGCCGCGTGTGATGCACCATCTCGATGATGGCAGATACGCCGCGCCCTTCTTCGCCTACCAGACGCGCCCAGGCTCCGGCGAATTCCACCTCGCTCGAGGCATTGGAGCGGTTGCCCAGTTTGTTCTTGAGGCGCTGAATGTGAAAGCGGTTGCGCTCGCCCTCGGGAGTCCAGCGCGGCAGAAAGAAGCAGGAGAGCCCTTTGGGCGCCTGGGCCAGCACGAGAAAGGCATCACACATGGGCGCGGAGCAAAACCATTTGTGGCCGGTAATCAGATATTCGCGTGAATTGCCCATCCGCTCGGCTGCTGTGGTGTTGGCGCGCACGTCGGAGCCGCCCTGTTTTTCCGTCATGCCCATGCCCAGCAGCACTCCGGATTTTTGCGTGGCCGGCGCAAAACTCGGATCATACTCCGGCGAAAGTATCTTTGGTTCCCACTCGCGTAGCAGTTCCGGCTCGGCGCGCAGAGCGGCCAGTCCGGAATACGTCATGGACACGGGGCAGGTGTGTCCTGCCTCGTTTTGCGCGGTGAGCATCATCATGGCGGCCCGGGCCACCTGTGCGCCCGCTCGCTTTTCTACCCATGGCAGGCTATGCAGGCGGTGATGGATGGAGGTCCGCATCAGGCTGTGCCACGCGGGATGAAACATTACCTCATCGCGGCGATGGCCAAAGCGGTCATGGGTGTGCAGTACCGGCTCGTTCTCGTTGGCTTCAAAGCCCCAACGCTGCAGCTCTTCACTACCCAATAGCTGGCCCAGTTCGCTAATTTGCTTTTCCGCCCACGCAGCGCCTTCGCGACGCACCGCGTTGACCAGAGTCCGGTCGGCAAGAAATAGGTTGTGGCCGGTAAGGGCAGGGGGTTGGTTGAGGACTTCGTGTGTGGTGGCTTGCGTCCGCACAGGAGAATTCACGCGATCATTATCTGCCCCAGCGCGGAACGAGACAAGAGCTCGCAGGGAAGCACCAACGCTCGGGATTTCCTAACCATTCCTCACAGAACTTTACCCACACATGGAAAGAGATTTCCCGTCCCGCGGGTTTAAAGCCTACAGAAGTCATTGGCCAGCGCCCATCAGGGAAGAGGGAAGGCGGGGCGCTGGCAGGAGGGGACCATGAAGTATTTGCGAGCACTTATGTTCGGGACGGCACTCATGATCGGCAGCTCTGTCTGGACGGCAGCCCAGGGCGTAGTCGTTCAGGCCGGCTTTTACGGCGACCGTGACGATCGCGTGGCGTTTGACGAAGGCTACCGCCAGGGCCGGTGGGACGCGGAGCACCGTCGCCGCCGCGATTGGGACGACAATCGCTGGCGGGAAGGCGATGACCGCCGCGCTTATCGCGAAGGGTACAACCGAGGGTATGACGAAGCGTTTCGTTTTGATGGCCGTTACCGTGACGGTTTCGCTCAGAACATCGCCCGCGATAACGGGTTCCGCGATGGCTTTAACCACGGCCTGCGCGACCGCGAAACCGGACACAGCTTCCGTCCCACGCACGACGGCGATTTTCGCCACGCGGACCGCGGCTATGATCCCCGATTTGGCTTTATCAATAACTACCGGCAGGTATATCGCGACGCTTATTTGAATGGCTACGAACGTGGATACAACGGCGGCGGGGGATATCGGCGGTAAGGGTAAGGTAAAAAACTTGATGGAGACACGGGGCGCGCACATGAGCACGCCCCGTTATTTTTTACATCGCTTTCAGCAGCGACTTCCATCTCTCCCACGCCTGCTCGCGGGCCTTTTTGTTGGCGGCATTCTTTTCCGCGTCCTGAGTTGGGTCTTCCCCGTTGCGCATGAATCCATGTCCCGCACCTTCGTACGTCACCGGATCATATTTCTTCCCGGCAGCCTGCATGGCTTGCGCGGTATCGGGAATAGTGGCGTCGATGCGATTGTCATTACCGGCATAAAAGCCATAGACCGGGGCCGTGACCGAGCTGGTATCTTTGGGCGGCGAGCCGTAAAAAACAAATGCGGCGCTCAGGTCCTTGCGGTTGGTGGCGAAGCGGAAAGACTGGCCTCCACCCCAGCAGAACCCGGCCACGGCCAGCTTGCCATTCACGGAAGGAATCTTCTTCGCGTAATCGGCCACTGCGTTCAGGTCGGCGGTAACCACATCGGGATCCAGCCCGGACACAGCTTTGATGGCATCCTGATTGCCGCCAAAGGAGCTGGTGCCTCCGCCATTCGGGCCGAAGCCGGAAAGCAGATCGGGGACAATTGCGACATAGCCCGCCGCAGCCAGCTCGTCGGCGGCCTCGCGGGACCAGTCGGTGAGACCAAAAATTTCGTGGATCACAATCACCGCTGGCGCCTTCGACTTGACTTCGGGATAGACCACGAAGGCATGGACCACGCGGTTGTCATGCTTCACATCCACCCACTCCTGGTGGCGTGACGATTTATCCAGCGCCGCTTTGGCCCACTCCTGTGCCGACATGGAAAGGGAAAGCAGCAGTGCTGCAGAGATGAGAACGAATCTTTTCATGAGCAGAAAGTTTAATGAAAGAAGGCCCGGGAAACAACGCGGAAAGGCCCAAAATGAAAGCTGAAAGGAAGGGACTGAACGCTGACTACTGAGTGCTGAGTGCTGAACGCTTACTGCCGCGCCCGCTCTTTTTCCGCTTCTGTCGCGCGCAGAAAACCGGCGCGGGCCAGAGCGTTTCTGCGGTCGAGGCGCAGCACCACGCTGTATCCATAGCGGGCGCCAGCATAGTCACCGCGACCAGCGGCGGCATCGGCCTTGCGCAGCAGATCGGGAATGTCACTGCTGTGGAAGCCCTCAACACTTACATTGTTTGCTGGTTCCGGTTCCGTGGCGGCTTCACGCACGCGCTTGCGAGGTTTCGCAGTATCCTGCCGAGGCTGAGGTTCTGCCGCGCTCGTGCCGGCATCCGGCGCTTTCGCGGCTTCGTTAAGCTCCTGGTCGGACTTTGTACCCGCCGCATCGCCGGTGGTTTTGGCATCAACCGTCTGCGCAGCAACTGGCTGCGTATTGGACGTATTGGATGCATCTGTTGCCGGCGCTGTTTGCGTGTTTCCCGGCTCCGATCCAGCCGGAGACCGTTTGCTCTGGACGCCTGTCTGCGCGTCTGAGGACGGCGGTGTTGTTGAAGCTGTACTCTGTGCCGGAGCTTCGTTGACCTGGTTCGGATGCTGAAAGGCATACATGGCCGCCTTGATACGGGCTACGCGCAAGCCCAGCACCACTGCGGCAGCGGCAATACAGACGACCAAAGCCACATAAATCCAGGCTCTTGATGTGCGCTTCGGTTTGGGACGCGGCGTAACAATCGGCGCATGCGAAGGCACTTCAATCAGCGGCCGCGCCGGTGCGGTCACCCTGGCAGTAGTTTGCGTGCCGGCTTTGGCCAGCAATGCCGCCTGTTCGGCCAGGGCCTGGCGCAGCTCTTCACAGGTCTGAAAACGCTTCTCCGGCTCTTTGGCCAGCGCCTTGCGAATAATGGCGTCGATGCCCGGCGGCAGCGCGGGATTGATCTGCGAAGGCGGCGTGGCATCTTCATTAAGCAGCTTGTAGAAGATCGTGGTGATCTCGCCGCGGAACGGCCTTTCGCGGGTAAAGAGTTCGTAGAACACCGCGCCGAGAGCAAAAATATCCGAACGCTGATCGACCTTCTTGCCGATGGCCTGCTCGGGCGCCATGTATGTTGGCGTGCCAATCACCATGCCGGCCTGGGTGAGACCGGTATCGCCGAGTTTGGCAATGCCAAAATCCAGTACCTTGATGCCCCCTAGCGGCGTGAGCATGAGATTGGCGGGCTTGAGGTCGCGATGAATCACGCCTTTTTTGTGCGCATAGCCCACGGCGCTGCAAATCTGGTCGGCATAAATCAGCAACGCGGGCAGAGGAGGCAGCTTGTCGTCCGCGATCAGGCTGCCCAGAGTTACGCCCTCTACAAACTGCATGCTGAGATAGACCTGATTATCTTCTTCGCCCACATCAAAAATTGTGATGATGTTGGGATGGTCGAGGCCGCCGGCCGCTTTGGCTTCCTGCTTGAGCCGCTCGACCAGCGAATCATGGTCGCGGGAGTTGCGGTCCACGGTGATGGTTTTCAGCGCCACCGTGCGGCCAATCATCTGATCATAGGCCTTGTAAACCACGCCCATGGCGCCCCGGCCCAGTTCGGACTGGATTTCATACCGGCTCTTGCGCGTCATGTTCAGGCCGGCATCATGAATGGCGCGCCGCAGGTTGGCATAAGTGGACCCATCCGCCCACAGCAGCTCGTAAAACGACTCCGCCGTGCCGGTCTCTCCCGGACCGCGTACGGGAAGCGCATTGAACTCAAAGCCCGGGACGCTCTTCATGGCGTCGTGGATTTTCTCGGTAACCAGCACCTGGGCCGGTCCAGGCTCAACCAGCACGGTCGCGGGCATCGCGTCAGGCGAGTTTGCGGGCGAGTTTTCCGGCCAGGCCTTGAGGCCAGCAGGCCCCCAGCCATGCACCACCGCTGCCGCCACCACCTGCTCCTGTGAGCCTTCGCGGTGAAAGGTCAGCAGTTTTTGCTGCAGGGCCCGCGCCGTAGCGAGCGCCTGAGCAGGGCCCTCAAAGTGGGCCAGCAATGTGCTCTCGGCAATCTGCGAGATTCGTCCCTGGGAGTCCTGCACCAGGGAGCGCAGCAGCGCCGTAACCGCATCTTCGGGCTGCCAGCTCAGATTGCGCAGCTTCCCCTGAGCTCCGCCGAAGGCAAACAAGCGCACGGAAAGAGCGGTCAACACCAGAGCAGTTGTCCGGTCGCCAGTTTGCTGGCTCTCTTTTAGCGGCTTGGGCGTTACTGGAAGGGGATCCATTGGTTGTTCGTCTTTGCCTTATAGGGCCTAAAACACCATTTTTCGCTCTTAGTTACGCTGCCCCACAACAAGAAATACTGGTGGTGAGAATCATAATGCACCCCGCAGCTTGTTTTTTCATTACTTAGGTATCGCAGAGCGTTTACAAAGGTACACCAGCGGCTGGAAGTGTGCAGGGGAAAAAGCAGGCAACCTGCGCAACCGCATACACTATTTTGGCTCGATAACAGTCAACTGTTTGATGGATGAGAAGTGGCGTTTGTTAAAGGTGGCAACGCTGCTGCCTCGCTCCAAAGCGGAAGCGGCGACAATCAGATCGTGGGCGCTGATCATCCGGCCTGCGGCCTCCAGTTCGGCCCAGATGCGAGCGTGATGATAAGCAGTCTGCTCCGTATAAACGATGATCGGCAACAACTGCAGCATTGCCTCAACATAGCGCTGGCGTGCGGCCTTGTGCGGCCCCGTCGCGCGCTCCGCCCCATGCCAGAGTTCGGCAACGGTGATGGCGGCAATTTCAAATGACTCATTGGCCTGGGAGCTAAACCATTTCTTCAGGTCAAAAGTCCCTCTTTCGCCCCGGATGATTACATCCGCATCCAGTATTATCGCCATTTGTCCGCCGGCGCTTTCAGTGCTTTGCGGGCCGCGCGGAGATCATGATGCCAGGCTTTAGCTTCATCGGCGGGTAGCTCAATATTTTCGAGCACTTTGGCGAGATCGCCGCCGGAACACACTTTTTCCTGGTCCGGAACCAGACGGGCAATGGGCTTGCCATTTTTCAGCAAACGAAAGGTGACGTTCTGGTAGCGGGCCCGGTTGACGCAATCGGAAAAGTTGCGAGCGGCCTCGGTCACCGTGATATCCGTTTCTTTCATGAAAATCAGATTATCAGATTTTATGTATTATTATCCACTACCCTCACGCCTAAATCCGCGGTCATCCGCCGGATCCGCAGAAAGCAGTTTGTGGAAGGCCCTGCTATTTTTCTCTCGCCAAACCCTGAATTCTGCGCCTAAAATAGCCTCGTTTGCATCTCACTGATTGTCAGGCGGTATCGGCCCTGTTGCCGAACTGCACTGGAGGCAACATGAGCTTCACCTCGTTCCGGGAACGAATGGGCAGTCCCGCCCATACGAAAATCACAACTTTAACCATTCAGGAAAAGAAAGAGCGGCAAGAGCCGGTCACCTGCCTCACTGCGTATGATTACGCCACCAGCCGACTGGTGGACGAAGCCGGCATAGACATGATTCTGGTGGGCGACTCGCTGGCCCAGGTGGTGCTGGGCTATGACAATACCCTGCCCGTGACCATGGAAGAGATGCTGCACCATACCCGCGCCGTGCGCCGAGCCGTGCAGTCGGCGCTGCTGATTGCCGATATGCCCTTTGCCTCGTATCACGTCGATGCCAAAGAGGGTGTCCGCAACGCCCTGCGCTTTGTGAAGGAAGCCGGAGCCGAAGCGATTAAGCTGGAGGGCGGCGAAAAGCGTGTGGACCTGGTGCGGCGCGTGCTCGACGCGGAAATTCCCGTGATGGGCCACATCGGCCTCACGCCTCAATCGCTTCATAAAATGGGCGGCTTTAAAGTCCAGGGCAAGGACCTGGGTGGAATCGAGCGGCTGATTAAAGACGCCATTGCGCTCGACCGCGCCGGTGTGTTCAGCATTGTGCTGGAAGGTCTGCCGCGCGAAGTCGCGGCCATGATCACCAAAGAAGTTTCCGCCGCGACCATTGGCATTGGCGCAGGACCGGAGTGCGATGGCCAGGTGCTGGTCTTCCATGACATTGTGAATCTCACGTTCGCGCCACCAGCTAAATTCGTCCGCCGTTATGGCGATGTGGCCACCGTGATTCGCGAAGCCGTGGGCCAGTTCCGTGATGACGTGATCGCAGGAAGCTATCCCTCCGACCAGGAGTCTTACCATTTGCCGAAAGACACCAAAGAAGCGCTGGAGGCAATTCTGGCAAGAAAGCAGATGAGGCGGGTGGCGGCAGGGAAGTGAGGGGAAATATGGCTTTTGGTTGTTCGCTGTTCGCTGTTGGCTGTTGGCCTTTAGCCATTAGCCCTGAGCCGTTAGCCCTTAGTTTGCTGCAGCCCTGTTTCACTGGTGATTGGTGATAATTGAAGATAGCGAACAAAATCCAAGTCTGCTGATTTGTGCTGCTCAAAGCTAAGCGCTAATGGCTAAGTGCTAATGGCTAAAAGCCAAAGGCCAATAGCCCTTTTCACATTTGCTACATTTCTCCTATGCTCCTCATTTCCTCTGCTGCTGAAATTACTGCGCTCAGCAAACAGGCCCGCAGCGCGGGCCAGCGCGTGGGCTTTGTTCCCACCATGGGCGCTCTGCACGCCGGACACGTTTCTCTGGTGCGCACCGCCCGCTCGCGGTCTGGTCTGCTGGCCGTCTCCATTTTTGTGAATCCCACGCAGTTTGGCCCCAAAGAGGATTTCTCCAAATATCCACGTACGCTGGAACAGGACCGCGCACTTCTGGCGGGGGAAAAGGTTGATTATCTCTTCGTGCCGTCAGTAGATGAAATGTATCCCGGCGGGGCGACGACCTGGGTGGACGTGGAAGGACTGAGTGACCGGTTGGATGGCCGCTCGCGTCCCGGACACTTTCGCGGCGTGAGCACCGTGGTGGCCAAGCTGTTCCATATTGTGCAGCCGGACCTGGCTTTCTTTGGGCAAAAAGACGCGGCCCAGGTCGCAATCATCCGCAAAATGGTGCGCGACCTGAACTTTGACGTGGAAATCGTGGTGTGTCCCACGGTGCGCGAGCCCGATGGTCTGGCTATGAGTTCGCGCAATGCCTATCTCAATCCGGCACAGCGTCGCCAGGCAACCATGCTCAGCCGTTCGCTGCAGCGGGTGCAGATGATGGCCGACCAGGGCGAAACCAGCACCAGCGCTCTGCTGGCCGCGGGCAAAGGTGTAATGGCGGAAGAGCCTGCGGTGCGGCTCGATTATTTTGAGATCGTGGACCGCAATACCCTGGAGCCGTTAGCTGATATCTCACACGGCGCGCTGGTCGCCGTTGCGGCGTATGTGGGGGAGACACGGCTGATTGACAACATCGTGTTGCCCGGAAAACCCTTTACCGCTGATTTACGCGGATGAGCGCGGATTCGGATTTATTTACCACTGATTTCACTGATGACACTGATTTTTAAGAGTGTGGCTGGGTGAGATCCGTCTTTTTTCGCAGGTACATATTTTGAGGCTTCTTGTGAAATTATCGAGAAGGTCTGATAAATATCAGCCACCGGGAAATTTCCTTATGTGCAATTGTGAACAACCCCAATAAAAATGAGATCAGTGTTTATCTGTGTGAATCAGTGGTAAAAATCCTGATCCGCGCTCATCTGCGTAAATCCGCGGTAAGCTTTTTCGAAACAAATGGATTTTGTGCGATGCAGTAGCGCAGCGGCATGTCGGGAGATTTGGTGATTCCAATTCTGGGCGTGACCAGCACTTTTTCCGGCAGAAAGCCGTCATCCCTGACCTGAAGGTCGGACCTCACGGAAACCATATTTTTACCGTTGTCGCGCGGACGCGTGATCTCGAGCGCTTCACACAAACGTCCGGGACCACTGGTGAGTCGGCGCAGATCGGAAACCGAGGCGGGCTTCACGTCGTCAAGCCCACGAGCCGTGGTCATGAGATCGATTCCTGCAACCGGCTCGAGGGCACGAATGAGCACGCAGCCGGCATCTCCTTTGGGCATGCAGGAGATGTTCAGGCAGTAATGGACCCCATAAATGAAATAGACATACGCATGGCCGGGCAAGCCAAAGAGGACGGCATTTCGCGCGGTCTGGCCTGCGGCGGCGTGGGCGGCCAGATCACCGGTTCTTAGATAGGCCTCTACTTCCACGATCCGCCCGGCCCGCAGGATCCGCTGCTCCCGGCGGATGATGATTTTTCCCAGCAGTTCCGGGCCGACTTCGCGCGGATCACGGCTGAAGAACGCACGCTGCAGGAGATGAGCGCGCTTGACTGAGAAGCTATGCATTACAACCGTACCGCTGCTGGCACTCGCCATAGTTCCTTTTGTACACGGCCCATACTACACTCCGGTGACCCGGCGCATGAGTGATTTGGCTGTATAGTTAATTTTCTTTCTTCAAGGAGAGGTACAGGAAAATAATGATGATTCGCAAACTTCTGACTTTAGTGCTCATGCTCGGTTTGGCTTCCGTGGCCAGGCTGAACGCGGCCACCATACCGGCCGGCACGGCCGTGACCGTGCGGACGAGTTCCTCGCTTAGCTCCGGCTCGGCCCATGTGGGCGACACCTGGGAAGGCTCGCTGCAAAAAGATGTTGTAGTGAACGGCCACAGGGTGGCCCGCGCCGGTGATGCAGTAAAAGGCAAGGTGACCCTGGCCAAATCCAGCGGACGTTTGCATGCGCCCGGACAGCTTTCCATTCGCCTCACCTCGATTGGCGGCCAGGCGGTTTCCAGCTCGCGCTACAGCCGCACAGGCAAGAGTCACACGAAAAGCAATGTGACCAAAATCGGCGGTGGAGCTGCTGCAGGAGCACTTGTAGGCGCGCTGGTGGGCGGCGGTAAGGGAGCTGCCATTGGTGCGGGAGCCGGCGGAGCCGCCGGAACCGGCGTGGCTGCCGCCACCGGAAAGCAGGAAGCGGTGATTGGCTCGGAGAGCGTGATTACCTTCACCATCACCACTGCCCGCTAACGGTTGGCTATGAGACTGGGCTGCGCTTATTTAAGCGCAGCCAGCACGGCCTCGGCATGCTCTTCCGGCTTGATGCCGGTGACGATTCCGGCGATCTTTCCCTGGGGATCAATCACGAACGTGGTGCGCTCCACCCCCATGTACTTTCGGCCGTACATGCTCTTTTCCTTCAGGATGTCGAATTTCTTCGCGGCATCCTTCTCCACGTCACAAAGCAAAGAGAAGGGAAGATCGTACTTTTCTTTGAATTTCTTCTGCGCGGAAGGTTTGTCCGGCGAGATGCCGAGCACCACTGCCCCGGCCTTCATGATTTTCTGATATGCGTCGCGGAACCCGCACGCCTCCAGCGTTCAACCCGAGGTGCTGGCTTTGGGATAAAAAAACAAAACCACATTCTTACCGCGATAATCTGCAAGGGAGATTGTTTTGCCTTCTTCATTGGCAAGAGCTATCTCCGGGGTTTTATCATTGATCTGCATGCTTCTCCAAAATTCATACCACCGCAATTTATACAGCACCCGGCGGGTTCGGGCCAGCGTTGCCGTTTTTCTGGCACTGAGCGCGCTGATGGCTGCCGTGGCGCAGCATCGCGCCTCTCACAAACTGCGTGCCACAGCGGTGGTGGAGATCACCGCCGACGAGCATGGAGGAAAGATCGTCCGTCTGTTTCCGGTGACCATTCTCGATGGCGGCCGCTTTCGCGATGCCAGCATTTATGAAAGCCGCCCCTGGCCCATGGCCATCGGCAGGGGCATCGTCTATGAAGCACAAAATCTGGGCGTGCCCGTGGGCTATTTGACCATCAGCAACGCCACGGAAAAGAACGGAACCTGGGTCGCCGGAGGGGACTGGGTGACCGCGGATGTGGTGGCAAAGCAGTCAGCACCGCCGCCACCTCCTGTAACTACGCAGCCCGACAAATCGGCTGATGATCGTCCTATTCTGCGCAGGTCCGGTGGCAGCTCCGGCGGTGAGACGCCAGCGCCAGCCAGTCCGGTTCCGCCGTCTGCTCCAGCAGAGCCGTCTGCATCGTCAACTCCGCCTGCTCCGGCGCCAACGACTGAATCTGCTCCATCGCCCAGTGATCCCAACCGGCCGGTACTGCGACATCAACAGCAGCACACCACCGCGCAGGCCCAGCAGGAAGTAGAAAACCAGCCGCAGATTACGCCCGACACTACCAAACACCCGACGGCAAGAACAGCTTTATCCGCCTCCGCTCCGGGAACACAAATACTTGTGGCGGTCTCCGATGCGCAGCCCACCGAGACGCGCTCGTGGGAGTTCCACTCCAGCCCGGAAGAAAAACAGCAGATTGAAAGCAAAATGCGCAAGCTGGCGCTGGAGCAGCTTCCGCAGGAGAGCCCCGCGCTGACCGAGAGCGCGCTGAAAAATGTAGTCGTCCGCGCCTTTGACCTCGACCTAAGCAATGATGCCGTGGTGGTACTCAGCGCCGAAGCGCCACCCGCGCGCACTGCGCCCGCGGCTCTGCCTGCAGTCAAAGGAAAGCGTTCGCAGCCACAGCCAACGCAGCCGGTTTCAACAACTCCGCGCTATGTGACAGTGATTGCCCGCATGGATATTGATGGCAATCCCACCAGGCTGTTAGTCAGCGTGGCTGACGCGGCAAAGCTCGACATCGCACCGCGCCTCGAGCTCATTGATGCCGTGGACGTGGATGGTGACGGCTATGCCGAGCTACTGTTCCGCACCTGGGGTCTCGAAGATAGGGGCTTTGTCATTTATGGCGTGGGACACGGAACCGTAACCAGGGTCTTTGAGGGAGCAACCCAGTCACTGAAGCCATCGGTGAACAGCGTAAGTCGATAAGTCTTTTCTAATCATGCTAGTTTTAATAATTAGCACGCCAAACACCGCAATTTATTAAGTTTGTCCTCAGCAAGCACCTCCATGATTTGTCAACAATTGTTTACATAAATCTTGCTTTATCCCCTTTACAACCAGCTCACATCCATACACAATAGGCAGCACTTTAATCCATAAGTAATTTCTATTTCACTTATTGTTAAAAAGCATTAATGAATAGAAGTTTCTGTTTCAGAAAGAGGCAAACATGCTTACGAAATTCGAGCAAATTGCCGACATGTTTGGAGCCATTGCTCGGACGAGGCCGCACGACGTAGCCGTTGTGCAACCCTGCGGGACTGATGCAGCGGGGCGGCGCGCTTATGTCCATCAGACTTATCGCCAGATGGACGAGGACAGCAGCCGGCTGGCTTATGGCCTGGCGGAGCTGGGTCTGGGGCGAGGCTCGCGCGCCGTGGTCATGATGAAGCCCTCCATCGATTACTTCTCTCTGGTCTTCGCGTTATTCAAGCTTGGCGCAGTCCCGGTGCATATCGATTCGGGCATGGATCTTGAAAACGCCGGCCGCTGCGTGGCGGAAGCAGAGCCCGAGGCCTTTTTCGGGGATGAGGAGAGCTTCACCGCTTTAGTTCTGCTGGGCTGGGGCAAAGAGAGTGTGCGGCTGAGGGTACGGGTGGGAGCGCCCAGCGCCGTTTCAGGTATTTCGCTTAACGATATTCGCAACAGTGTGCCCGAGGGGACCGCGTTCGAGACCGCCGCGATGTCACCGGAAGAGCCGGCGATGATCGCGTACACCAGCGGGAGCACAGGCGTGGCCAAGGGCGCGGTGGCGCCGCACAGCTACATCTCCGGCATTATCCTGGGGCTGCGCCGCGGTTATGAGTCGGTTTCCAACCAGGGACATATGTCTCCCTTTCCGCCTTTTCTGATGTTCAACTTTGGCATCGGGCTTAAGAGCGTTATCCCCGATATGAATTCCTCGCAGCCCGGCATGGTTGATCCCGACCGGATCATTCGCCAAATTGAGGACCTCGGACTGCAATACCTGTTCGCGACGCCGGCCTTCATGGAGCGGCTGGAACGGCGCGCCACAGCAGAAAACATCACCCTGACCTCGCTGAAGCGCGTCCTGTGGGCCGGATCGGCAGTGCACCCATCGGAGCTCGCACGGTTCAAACGGCTCACGCCCAACGCGGAGATTGTTTGCGTGTATTCGTCCACGGAGGCCACGCCGATTGCGACGATTGAGAGCGGTGAAATTCTTGCCACCGCGAAGCGCACCGAAACGGGCGGAGGGATCTGCCTTGGCCGCCCGATCCCCGGCATGGATGTGCGAATTGCCGCGATCTCGGACGCACCGATTGCGCAGTGGACAGACGACCTTGAGGTCCGTCGTGGCGAAACAGGCGAGATATGTGTTCGGGGTGCGACCGTCTCGCCCTTCTATCTGAATCGCCCGGACGCCACGCGCATGGCGAAGATCCCCGACCCGAAGGACGGCAGCTTCTTCCATCGGATGGGCGATCTGGGATACGTGGACGAAGAAGGTCGGCTGTGGTTCTGTGGACGGAAAGACCATCGCGTGGAAACGCGGAGAGGCCTGCTGCTGTCCTCGGCTTGCGAAGGCGTATTCGACGCCCATCAAGCCGTGCGGCGCAGCGGTCTGGCAGGCGTGCAGCGGGACGGAGAAACCATCGGCGTGCTGTGCGTACAGCTCGAGACCGGCGCCGAACCGGAAACGCTGCAGTCTGAACTCCTTGAACTGGCCCAAAGTCATTCGACCACCCGGGCCATCGATACGATTTTGTTTCACCCTTCCCTGCCGGTAGATACCCGGCATAACTCAAAAATTGTGCGGGAAAAGCTCGCTGTATGGGCGGCCAGACGACTGGAAGAATCTGCGCGGCATTCGCAGCATTCTTTGACTGCAGTCTACGCGGAGGCAGGACGATAACGTAATCCGCGATCGCTGCAAGCTGAGCTCTTTTTATTCCCGTCTGCGTTGTTTGTTGGTAGCGAAAGACTGTCCGTTTGAGAGGCAAGAACATGAATCAATTGGATGTGCGGCTGGCAAAACGCGAGGACTATCTCCGTATCCTGGACCTCGAAAGTAAAAATTACATCGACAACGTGCCGGAGGCCGAACGCCGGGACGGGTTTCTCTCGGCAAGAATGACCGAAGAGCAAGTCGACAGAATAGCGCGAGAAGTGGGTATCGCCGTGGCGTATGAAGGCGACGAGCTGGTCGGCTTTTTCTGCGTGTCACGGCCCGAACACTGGCCCTCGGACTCAATCGTGCACCGTTTGGTCCATTATCTGACAAAGGATTTGTGCGACGAGCGCCTGGCCGATCCGGAAGGGTTTTGCATTTACGGCCCCATGTGTTGCTCACCCACGGCGCGCGGCACAGGCATATTAGGCAAGATGTATGACACCGTAACCGCGAGCCTTGGTGAGCGTTATGGGGCCGGCGCCGGTTTCATTTCCACAAAAAATCCCCGCTCCCTGGCTGCCGTGGCCAAACTCGACTGGCACCCCGCAGGGCGTTTTTCCCGAGGCGATCGGGAGTATTATGCCCTGGTCCGGGATATTGACCGGCCAGAGAGAGCCGCCCGGGCCAGCGTGGCGAGCGTCGCCCAGGCCAGCGCAGTGCACGTGGCATAAGCCTCGACAGCGTGTGACCGGAGGGTGGCGGGGAATGGTCTTAAGTCCCCAAAATGCGAGACAATGGTTTTGACAGACACGATGCAAGACTTTATAAAGACTCCCCTTTCTCGCCACCCTCGATTGTTGCGCAGATTTGCCATAAAGACCGTAGAAAGAACGGCAACCAGGCCGTCCGCATCTATCTCGATTCTGGCTTTCGCTCTGCTCGCCGGCTGTGCGGCTGGTCCAAAATACCGGCCGCCGGCCACCGAGCTGCAGCCACTTCACAATGCCGCGGCCATCGCTTCCCGCGTTCCAGCCGCTGGTGCGCCTGCGCTGGACACGTGGTGGCAGGGCTTCAATGATCCGGAGCTGACGCGCATTGTGCAGCGCGCCCTCGAGCAAAACCTCGACCTGCAGGCGGCTTTGGCCCGCGTCCAGCAGGCCCGCGCGGTTGCCAAACAGGCCGGAGCAAGAAGGCTTCCCTACGGCGATTTGAATGCCCAGACGCAAACCTTCCATCAGTCTCTCGAAGGCCCGGTAGGGCGCTTTGGCCCCGCGCTTCCCGGCTACAGCCGCGACCAGGCCTACAACGATCTGAATGTTGGCGCGAGCTGGGAAGCTGACATTTTTGGCAGTTTGAAGAGAGGGGCTGAAGCGGCACTGGCGGAAGCCCAGGCTGCCGATGCCTCGCGGATGGGAACACGCATTTCGATTGCCGCCGACGCCGCCGATGCCTACCTGCAAATCAGGGGAGCACAAAGCAGGATCGCACTGGCCAAAGATCAGATTGCCACCGATGAGCATCTGGTTGACCTGGTGCAGCAAAGGCATGCAGCGGGAGTGGCTTCAGAAAGAGAGCTGGCCCAGGCCGAGGCGCTTCTATCTCAGGCAAAAGCAACCGTGCCGCCGCTCGCGATCACGCTGGAAGCGCAACTCAACCGGCTCGACGTGCTGCTCGGCGCACAGCCGGGAACGTATGCCGCAGAGCTTGCCGTTGTCTCGGAGATTCCGGCGGCGCCATCCATTACCGTGGCCGAACCGGCTTCCGACTTGCTGCGACGCCGCCCTGACATCATCGCCGCCGAAAGGCGCGTGGCGGCTGCGAACGCCCGTGTTGGGCAGGCGATCGCCGAATACTATCCGAAGATTTCGCTCGCCGCCGTTCTGGGCAATGAGAGTATTGCTCCCGGACATATCTTCCAGGAGAAAACATTCCAGCCCATCGCGGTGGCCGGCCTCCGCTGGCGGCTCTTCGACTTTAGACGGGTCGATGCCGAGGTAAAGCAGGCGCGGGGCGCCCACGCTGAGGCCCTGCTGCAATACCGCGCTTCCGTCCTGCGTGCGACCGAAGACGTGGAAGATGCATTTGGAGTGCTGGCGCAGTCGGAGTCGCGCCGGGATGAGATTGTCCGCGAGATTTCGTTTCTGCAACATGCGAAGGACCTTTCCGAACAGTCTTACAAAGCCGGAGTAATCGCACTTACGGACGTGCTGGATGCGGACCGTCAACTGCTCGCAGCCCAGGATGATCTTGCTCTGAGCAAAGAAGCCGCGGCGCGTGCGGCCGTCGGATCTTTCCGGGCGCTGGGAGGCGGATGGAAGCCCTGATTGGGGCCTTCCTTCTGTCCCTGTTTGTAAAAATCTCCGCGAGAAGTTTCGCTGTTCACGAATACAATTGCTTTCTTTTTGATTTGGAGGTGTTGCCCATGGCAACCGATAGTACGGATACGAGCGGGAGCAGCCTAACCATGCGAAGAAACAGTGCTTTGGGCCTGGTCTCCGCCATCTCCTTTTTGCTGGCCCTTGCCGGCTGCACGGCCCACACGGAACCGGACCCCAGAACTCAGCCGGAGCTGGTGCGTATTTTTACTGTTGCAGGCACGCCCGGCGGCGATTCTTCCTTTACTGGAGTGGTTACGGCCCGTATCCAGAGCGACCTTGGGTTTCGCGTTGCCGGCAAGGTGACCGAGCGTTTGGTGAACGTGGGGCAGACGGTGAAGGCCGGTCAGCCGCTGATGCGCATCGATGTGACCGACTATACCCACGCGATCACGACGCAAACGCAAAATGTTCAGGCCGCGAAAGTGAAAGCAGCGCAGGCAGCGTCGGATGAAGCGCGCTATCGCGGACTGGTCGCCACGGGGGCGGTTTCCGCCTCGACGTACGACCAAATCAAGGCGACCGCCGACGCAGCCGCGGCACAGCTTGCCGCAGCAGAAGCGCAGGCCCAGGTAGCGAAGAACCAGGGCGACTATTCTCTGCTGGTGGCCGACGCCGACGGCATCATCGTGCAGACGCTGGCCGAACCAGGACAGGTTGTGGCCGCAGGCCAGGCCGTGGTGAAACTGGCCCACGCTGGTCCACGCGAGGCGGCCATTTACCTGCCGGAGACGATTCGCCCGGCACTGGGGTCCGTGGCGCACGCGACTCTCTACGGGAAATCCACCGGCTCCGCGGCGCGGCTGCGGCAGCTCTCAGACGCTGCCGATCCCTCCACGCGAACTTTTGAGGCGCGGTATGTTCTTGCGGGGGCGGACGCGAATGCTCCACTCGGCGCGACCGTTACGATCGAGCTCGCAAAGTCCGCCAGCTCCGATTCCATGCAGGTGCCTCTGGCCGCCATCACCGACCGTGGCAAGGGCCCTGGCGTTTGGGTACTCAATCAAAAAAGCTCAACCGTTGCCTTTCGTCCCGTGAAGGTGCTTCGCATCGACAGTGAAGATGCGGTGATTGGGGATGGCGTAAAACCCGGAGAGGAAATCGTGGCCCTGGGCGCTCATCTTCTCAGCGAGGGACAGCACGTTCGTGTTGGCGAAGAGAAGGCGGCGACCAGGTGAGCAATTTCGAAATTCAGGAACCTGATTTAGAGAAAGAGCGGAACGCCCCAACGGGACTCAACCTTTCAGCGCTGGCGGTGCGGGAACGCTCCGTTACTCTCTTCTTTATTCTGGCCATGGTGCTTGCCGGAGCACTTGCCTACTTTCAGCTGGGCCGCGCCGAAGATCCCGTCTTCACGATAAAAGTATTTACCGTAGCGGCGGCATGGCCAGGCGCAACCGCGCAGGAAATGCAGGACCTGGTGGCCGAGCCACTGGAAAAGCGGATGCAGGAGCTGACTTACTACGACCACGTGGACACCTTCACCCGTCCGGGGCTGGCCTTCCTTACGGTCTCACTCAAGGACCACACCCCGCCGGGAGAAGTCCAGGAAGAGTTCTACCAGGGCCGCAAGAAAATATTCGATGAAACCTCCAAACTGCCGCAGGGGGTCTATCCGCCGGTGGTGAATGATGAGTATACAGACGTCATTTTTGCCATTTACGCGCTCGAGGCCCCCGGCCTCCCGCTGCGCCTGCTCACCCGCGAGGCGGAGACGCTGCGCCAGGACATACTGCACGTTCCTGGAGTCAAGAAGGTCAATATTCTGGGCGAGCAGCCGGAAAGGATCTTCGTTGAGTTTTCTTATGAGCGCATCGCGACCCTGGGAGTGAATCCGCATGACATCTTCGCGGCGCTGGTGAAGCAAAACGCCCTGACGCCCGCGGGCTCCATCGATACCAAAAATCAGCAGGTTTACATTCGCCTGGACGGCGCTTTCGACGACCTCGAAAAGGTCTGCGGCACGCCCATTACCTCGGGCGGCAGAACCATCCGACTCTCTGACATTGCAAAGGTAGAGCGAGGCTACGAAGACCCCGCGACTTATTTGTTCCGCCACAATGGCCAGCCGGCGATGATGCTCAACGTGGTCATGCAAGAGCATTTCAATGGACTGGATCTGGGGAAATCCCTTGTTGCAGAGCAGAAGAAGCTGCAGGCCAATCTTCCCGTGGGGATGAGCTTCTCCAAAGTCATGGACCAGTCAACCGTCATCAAAGGCGGAATTGATGAGTTTCAGCTTAAATTCTTCGTCGCGCTGCTGGTGGTGATGATTGTGGGCCTGCTCAGCCTCGGCTGGCGGGTGGGAATCGTGGTTGCGGCAGCCGTACCCCTTACCCTTTCGACGACGCTGGTCATCATGCTGGCCAGCGGCAAAGAGCTGGACCGCATGACGCTGGGCGCTCTGATTCTTTCTCTTGGCCTTCTGGTAGATGACGCGATTATCGCCATTGAAACCATGATGGTGAAAATGGAAGAGGGCTGGGACCGGATCAAGGCGGCAGGTTATGCGTGGAGCCACACCGCCGCCCCCATGCTGGCCGGGACGCTGGTGACCATCATCGGCCTCGCGCCCGTCGGTTTCGCGAAATCGAGCTCCGGCGAATACTGCCGTGACCTCTTTTGGGTGGTTTGTATTGCGCTGCTGACCTCGTGGGTGGTGGCCGTTACCTTCACGCCGTATTTGGGTGTAAAGCTTCTTCCCAAAATTGCTCCCATGCAAGGCGGCTACGCCGCGATCTACGAAACGCCCAATTACCAGCGGCTGCGCCGCATCATTGTGTGGTCGGTGGAGCACAAGTTTCTCGTGGCCGGTGCCGTGGTGGTGATCTTCTTCGCGGCCGTGATAGGCATGGGCCTGGTGAAGCAGCAGTTCTTCCCCACCTCGGACCGACCGGAAGTCCTGGTGGAAGTGACACTGCCACAAGGCTCCAGCATTGAAACCACCCAAGGCACCATCGTGAAGCTCGAGAACTGGCTGAAGCCACAACCCGAGTCAAAGATTATCAGCTCCTATATAGGCGCGGGAGCGCCGCGCTTCTTCCTCGGCTACAATCCCGAGCTGCCGGACCCGAACTTCGCCAAAATGGTTATTCTCACGCCGGACGCGAAGGCGAGAGAGAACCTTATTTTTCGTCTGCGCCAGCAGGTGGCGAATGGCCTTGCGCCGGAAGCGCGTGTCCGCGTGACGCGGTTTGTTTTTGGCCCTCCTTCGCCGTGGCCGATTGCTTTGCGTGTGATCGGGCCGGACATAGCCAAAGTACACGCCATCGCGGACCAGGTATTAGCAAAGATGCAGGCCAATCCCAATGTGCGGCAGGCGAATGAAGACTGGGGCGAACGCGCTCCCACGCTGCATTTTGTGCTCGACCAGGACCGGCTCCGGCTGATTGGCCTCTCCTCAAGCGACGCCGGCCAGCAGATACAGTTCCTGCTCACGGGAATTCCGGTGACTCAGGTGCGGGAAAATATTCGCACCGTGGAGGTGGTGGCGCGCACACAGGGCGCAAACCGCCTCGACCCGGCCAAGCTGCTCAGCATGACGCTGACCAGCAACGAAGGCCGGCTCGTCCCGCTCAGCCAGATTGGAAAGGTTGAGATCCGGGAGGAAGACCCGATTCTCAAGCGGCGCGACCGCTTGCCGGCCATCACTGTGCAGAGCGAACTCGACGACGCTCTGCAGCCTCCGCAGGTGACGGGCGAGATTACCAAAGCGATTCAGCCCATCGTGGATCAATTGCCCGAGGGATACAAAATCGAGGTCGGCGGCAACGCCGAGGAATCAGCCAAGGCGAACGATGCTTTAGGCAAGGTGTTTCCGATGATGATTGTGGCCATGCTGGTGGTGATTGTGCTGCAGGTGCGCTCCCTCTCGGCGCTGGCCATGACGATGCTGACGGCGCCTCTGGGCGTTGCGGGAGTCGTCCCGGCACTGATCATTTTCCGCCAGCCCTTCGGCTTCGCCGCCATCCTGGGGTTGATTGCGCTCATGGGAATTCTCATGCGCAATACCCTGATTCTGATCGGCCAGATCAAAGTCAACCGCGATGAGGGCCTGGATACCTTCCACGCTGTGGTGGAAGCCACCGTGCAGAGGTCGCGCCCGGTGGTGCTCACCGCACTGGCTGCCGTGCTGGCCTTTGTACCCCTTACGTTCTCGATTTTCTGGGGTTCGCTGGCGTACACGCTCATTGGCGGCACGACCGTAGGAACAGTTCTGACCCTGGTTTTTCTGCCTGCGCTGTATGCGATTTGGTTCAAGGTAAAACCAACTACCGCAAAGCGGAGCGAGGAAGTGCTGGTGGCTGGAGCGTCGTGACAACTTGCTGGCTGCCATGAGCGATCTCGACTGGCAGCCAGTAGAACGTTTGCTGGTAGTGTCCTAATTTGACTTTAGACCCGCGTTTGCTCATGGGGCTGCTCTCCAAAGTCGAAGTCAATATAGCCCCACCCCAATTTCCAACTCGCATATTGGCCTTCACAAATTCGAACAAATTTCAGTGTGTCTGTGCTATCAAAACCAGTTCTATACTTGATCGTTCCACTGAAAACAAAAGTCTCACCATCTCTTATTTCTTTGGGAAGGTTAACCAGAAGTGTAAAAGAATTTGCCTTCCCATGTACGATCAACTGGTCAACAGCCTTTGTTATCGTCCTGCGGTAATTCTCTTGCCCTGTTTGTGTCCCTCGTACTATTATTTCAATCTCAATCGAGGTGATGCGGGCAGCAACTTGACCAATGTTTTCTATTGGGAATTGAGCCTCAACTCGACTGCTATGCGTAATTTCGCCTATGACTAAATAAGCTCTATACGGAATGGATATTTGCTTCTCCATAACTTTAGTAGCCTTGGTCATCTCGCGTGCTTGATAAGCAATAGCTGCACCCGTGAGGAAGGCAATAATTACTAGCCACCACTCAGAGGATGCGTACCAGTGTAGATAGCCGCCCTTGGCTGTTTTTATATATGCTGTGCCTACCTGCTTATCATTTTCGGCAAGGGGAGACTGAGCTTGTACCGTGGTGTCGCTCTTCGGCTTGGGTGAATAATCACTTGGTTGGGCAAAAATATTGATTGTGCCTAAGAACATAACGACGGCAACAATGCAGGGTTTCATCTTAATACTGTAACACAATAAACACCGCTAGACGCTGTGAATAGACATCTATGTTGAGCGGCTTAAAATGCGACCACGCGTTTAACACTGGCCTTCAGTAAAAAACGTGAAAACTTTGAGGCCATCGTGGCCATACATTTTTGCGTATTGTTATTTCGTAAAATGTCACAATACATTACACTTCATGCCAGCAATGACCGCCATAGTTGAGCGGCATTTCTGGAGTGTTGGTAACCTTCTGGAGGCAGCATGAATGACGCTTCGTTGGATTTTGATTGGGTTTCTTCTCGTAACGAGTGCTCAATATCTAAGATGTTTGAGAGATTACGGTTTGATATTAAGACCGACGTGGAAAAGCGCCAGCAATTAAGAGAGCGCCATCCTCAGCTTGGATTTTTGAATGACTTTTCGTTCATATCGAAGAGCAATAAGTTATCTGTACTTGCCCAAACAGATGGGCAGGATAGACGCTCTATTGTTTTCTCACTAAGGGGTGAGTACATTTTCGTGCTAGACGAAAATGATACTGAATTATTTCGAGCAACTGTCACGCTCAACAATCAAAAGCAGTGTGTGCTTATGGTTGACAAAGAAGAACTTGAAGAATGGCAATTCCGCAAGAAGGCACTTGATGCAATATTTTTTGCAAACGTAAAGGGTGATCATCATTAAAGCATATTGAAGAGCTAAAACGAGTGATTAGTCATTTACATGGAGTGCAATCCAGGCATGTCGAAAGTGTTCCAAGCGTGCAGAAACACGATAGACAGACGCGTCTGCAATAATGCCTAAAGCCAAAAAAGTCGGTCGTCCAAAACTGCCCAAGGGTGAGGCTAAGGGGCGCATTGTCCCTGTACGCTTTACTGACGCGGCCATAAAGGCAATCGAAGCACGCGCCAAGTCTGATGGTAAGACCGTTTCCGAATGGATCAGGAGCGCAATTGATGCCGCGATTCAGTAAACACGGATTCAAATTAGTACACTACTAGGGCCTGCCAGAACTTTACAGTTGCGCAGATCGCTGCCAATGTTGACGAAGTATTCTCCTCAATGTCCACAGGCGCGTCAGTCTGATAGACGGAACTTTTACTCAAGCTTTTTCTTCACCAGTTCATTCACCAGTTCCGGCCTGGCCTGGCCTTTGGAGGCCTTCATTACCTGGCCCACAAAGAAGGCCGCTATCGTCGTCTTGCCGCCGCGATACTGCTCTACCTGTTTAGGATTGGCGGCGATGACCTCGTCCACCATGGCTTCAATGGCGGCAGAGTCGGTGATCTGCTGCGGCTTTTCCCGCTCGTAAATGGCCGGGAAGTCTTCGCCACTGGCAAAGGCCCTGTCGTAGAGGTCTTTGACGATTTTGCTGGAGATGGTGCCTGCTTCCAGCAGGTCGGCGGACATGGCCACACCCTTCATGGAGATGGGCGAACGCTCAATCTCGAGGCCCTGGGCTTTGAGCCGGCCCATGAGTTCGCCCTGCACCAGATTGGCCACGCGCTTGGGGTTCTTCGCCGCTTTGGCCGCCTCTTCAAACTGGTCGGCCAGACCGCGATTCACGGTGAGTACCTGGGCGTCCTGCTCGGTGATTCCGTACTCGGCGACGAAGCGGGCGCGCCGCGCCTCGGGAAGCTCGGGCAGGGTTTGGCGAATCTGCTCCTGCCAGCGGGCGTCCACCACCAGGGGCTGCAGGTCAGGCTCGGGAAAATAGCGGTAGTCGTGGGCCTGCTCTTTGGAACGCATTCCGTAAGTGCGGCCTTCACCGGAGTTGTACAGCCGCGTCTCCTGCTGTATGGCGCCACCGCCCTCGATAACTTCAATGTGGCGCTCAATCTCATACTCCAGCGCCTCGCGGATAAAGCGGAAGGAATTCACGTTCTTGACTTCGGTCTTGGTGCCAAATTTTTCCTGGCCGCGCGGGCGGACGCTTATGTTGGCGTCGCAGCGCAGCGAGCCTTCTTCCATGTTGCAGTCGCTCACGCCGGTGTACAAAATGATCTCCTTGAGCAAAGTCAGATACTCATAGGCCTCTTCGGGGGAGCGCATGTCCGGCTCGCTGACAATCTCGATGAGGGGAACGCCGCTGCGGTTGAGATCGATGTAAGAACTGGTGGCGGAATCGCGAAAGCCTTCATGCAGGCTCTTGCCCGCGTCTTCCTCGAGATGCAGCCGCGTGATGCCGATGGTCTTTTTGCTGCCATCGCTCAGTGCGATGGCGATGCGGCCATGCTCGGCCAAAGGCTTATCATACTGCGAGATCTGGTATCCCCTGGGCAGGTCGGGATAGAAATAGTTCTTGCGCGCAAACACGGAAGTTTCGCGCACCTGGCAGCCAAGCGCCTGCGCCGCCAGCACCGCGAACTCCACCACTTTCCGGTTGAGCACCGGCAAGGCGCCGGGCAGCCCCAGGCATACCGGACATACGTTGGTGTTGGGCGGAGCGCCAAAGCGGGTGGAGCATCCGCAGAAGATTTTGCTCTGGGTCAAAAGCTGGACGTGGACTTCCAGCCCGATTACCGGCTCGTATTTCGCGCGTACCGCGGACGAGAGCTGAAGCGTGGCCATAGCGAAAATTATAGGCGATACCGCCGGGCTACTTTGCCGGTTTGCTGCTCAGGTATTTTTCCAGCGGGATATCAAAGTAAAACAGCTCTTTGCCGCCGGCCTTGATGCCGGAGATATAAACATGCGCGCCGACTTCCGGCATGTCGATGCCGGAGATGTCGAAGAAGAGAAAGCCGCTGCGCTGATTGTGCGCCTCTACGGGGAAGGGCACGAACTGCGCGTCTTCAATCTCGTTCAAAGTCTCATTCTTTACGGCAGGCCTGGGCCGCTTCGGCAGGGGGATGGGAATAGGCACGCTTTTCCTGTTCGGCCCCTCGATGTGGGCCAGGCGGCGATAGAGATCGTCATTCGTCGCTGGCTCCAGGCGGTTGCGATTGGCGGTGATGTATTCAATGCTCACGTTGTCGAGAATGAGGGTTTGATCACTGTCATTGGAAACGATGATGCGCACTGGCAGATAGCCGTAGTCTCTGAATTTGGTGTGGAAAATCGCGGCTTTGTCGGGCGAGTCAAAAGGGTCAATGGCGATGGAGACTTTTTCATCGTCATGCGCTTCGTGCGCGGGATAGGTTTTGGCATGTGTGGCCGGAGGCGGACTGAAGGGCTTCTTTTCCGCCATCAGGCTGAGCGCGGCGGCCACGAGCAGGACTACCCAAATGTGTCGGATCTTCACTTCCTGATTATCCTTCCAGGCGGCGGATGGCGACAACCCGCCGGTTGCGTCGCGGGGGATGCGCCGTCGCGCATAGAATGTACTGTCCTTCAATGTATATCCTTTACACCCTGACGCTGGCCTTTGCGACTCTGCTTTCTCTGCCGTGGTGGGCGCTGCAAATGCTGCGCCATGGAAAATATCGCGCCGGGCTTTCCGAACGGCTCGGCCTGGTTCCACAGCGCATTAAAGAGACGGCCCGGCCCGGCTGCGTATGGATTCATGCCGTCTCCGTGGGGGAGGTGCTGGCCATCAGCACTCTGTTTCGCGAGCTGGAAGCGGCCTTCCCTCGAGTGCCGGTGTTTCTGTCGACCACTACGCTTACCGGGCAGCAACTGGCCCGCGAACGCTTTAGCTCGGAGCGAGTGTTTTATTTGCCGCTGGATTTTGGGTTTTGCCTGCGCCCTTATTTGCGGCTGCTGAGGCCGCAATTGCTGATTCTGGCCGAGACCGAGTTTTGGCCCAACCTTTTGCACTTGAGCAAAGCGCAGGGCGCGGCGGTGGCCATTGTGAATGCGCGCATCTCCGACCGCTCGTTTCCCCGGTATCGCTTATTCCGGCGGCTGTTCGGTCCCGTGCTTGCTGACGTGGACCTTTTTCTGGCGCAGACCGAGGAAGACCGCAGACGCCTGGTGGAAATCGGCGCGTCTGCCGAGAACGCACAGGTGAGCGGCAATCTGAAGTTCGATATACGCCTGAGCGCGAACTCGCCGCTGGTTGCGGATTTGCGCCGCGGGCTTCCCCAGGACAAAGGCTCGCCAGTGATCGTCTGCGGCAGCACTACCGAAGGTGAAGAGGCATTACTGCTGGCGGCGTTTCAGCAGGTGTTGCGGGAGCATCCCTCGGCGGTGATGGTGCTGGCGCCACGGCATCCGGAGCGCTTTGGTGCGGTTGCCAATCTCATCGCCGGTTCCGGCCTGAGCTATGTGAAACGCAGCACATGGAAAAAAGATTGCCGGCTGGCGGGAGGGGTTTTTCTGCTGGACAGCGTGGGCGAACTGGCAGCGGTGTATGCGCTGGCCACGGTGGCCTTCGTGGGCGGCAGCCTGGTTCCCGTGGGCGGCCACAATATTCTGGAGCCGGCGCAGCACGCCGTGGCGGTGATGACTGGCCCGCATACCGCCAACTTCCGCGAGATCGTACGCATATTTGAACAAGGCGGCGCGCTGCGCGTTGTGACAGCGGAAACCCTGGCGGCGGAGCTGCTGCAACTGCTTCGCGACCAGCAGCAACGCGAAGCGCTTGGGCAGCGGGCGCAGGCGCTGTTCCGCGAACACACCGGCGCAACACAGCGCATGATGGAAGCGCTGCGGCCATTGATCACACGGGCGGCAGGCGCGCCATGAATCCTCTCTCAGCTATCTTTTCGAGCGGAGTCGCCGCGCGCAACGCGCTGTATGACCGCAAATGGCTCACAGTGCGTGCGCTGTCGAGGCCGGTGGTAAGCGTGGGCAACATCTCGGTGGGCGGCAGCGGGAAGACCCCGTTTGTGATCGCGCTGGGGACTTTGCTCAAAGAGCGCGGCATCGCCTTTGACGTTCTCTCCCGGGGATACGGCCGCGATTCCGGCGAAACTCTCATCGTGGATCCCGATGGCTCTCCCCAGCGCTTTGGCGACGAGCCTTTGCTGATTGCGCACAAATTAAAAGTTCCGGTGATCGTGGGCGCGGATCGATATCAGGCAGGCTTGCTGGCGGAGCAAAAGTTTGCAAGCCAGCTGCATATTCTAGATGACGGATTTCAGCATCGCCGGCTGCATCGCGATTTCGATATCGTGTTGCTGCAGCCTGGCGATCTCAAAGATACGCTTCTGCCTTTCGGGCGGCTGCGCGAATCGCTGGCCGCACTGCGTCGGGCTGACGCAGTGGTGCTGCCGTCCGGCGTAACCTCGCCGGTGGGCGATACCGTGGTGTGGCGCGCCGAGAGAAATTTTGTTCCGCCGATTACAGCCATGCAACGTGTGATTGCGTTCTGCGGCATTGCGCGTCCGCAGCAGTTTTTCGCGGCGTTGCAACAGAGTGGCATCGACATCGTCGAGACGGTCTGCTTTCCCGACCATCACCGCTATCGCCAGCGCGACATGGATCGCATTCTGCAAGCACAGGCCCAGCACGGGGCCCAGGGATTTATCTCTACGGAGAAAGACGCCATCAATCTTGGCCCGCTTCGCACCCAGTTGCAGAGCTTTGAAACCGCTGGTTTGGAGCTGCGCCTGGAGAATGGCGCGGGTGTGGCGGCTGCCCTGCTTCAGGCACTGGAAGAGCGTTGCGGCTGCCGATTTTAGGCCAGACGTGAGAAAATCACCTTTCACCATGCAGAAGACTCTCAAGCAGTCCGACAAGCTGGCCCGCATCGTCGAGGATTTTTCCAAGGTCACGGTTACCGTGCTTGGCGACCTGGTGGCCGATGAATTTGTGTATGGCGAAATTACCCGCGTCTCGCGCGAGGCTCCGGTGCTGATTTTGCGCCATCGCGAGCGCACGGTGGTGCCGGGCGGAGCGGGCAATGCCATTTGCAACCTTGCCGATCTGGGTGTGACCGTTTCGCCCGTGGGCGTGGTGGGGGATGACGAGGCCGGGCGGCTGTTGCTGCGCGCGTTTCGCCAGCGGCACATCTCGGTGAGCGGGATTCGCCGCATCAAGGGGCGCGCCACCGTCACCAAAACGCGCATTCTCGCCGGCACCACGCACTCGCCCCGGCAGCAGGTGGTCCGCGTGGACCACGAGCCGAGCGAGCCGCTGGACCATGCGGCCGTGCAGGAGCTGATCTTTCATACGCGCGGATATGTTCGCGCCTCCGACGCGCTGCTGATTTCCGATTACGGTTACGGCTCGGCGACCCCGGAGATTTTCAACAGCATCCGCGCCCGCGCCAGCCTGGCGGGAATTCCCATTACGCTCGATTCGCGTTATCGCATGTTGTCATGGACGGGAGTTACCGCGGCCACGCCCAACGAAGCGGAGCTGGAAGAAGTACTGGGCATCCGCATCGGGAATGACAGCAATCGCCTGCAGGCCGCCGGAAAGGCCGTGCTGCAGCGCATGCGGTTGCAGTCGCTGCTGGTCACACGGGGCAGAGACGGAATGGCGGTGTTCGCGCGCGGGCTCAAACCAGTCTCTATCCCCATCCATGGCTCGGATGAAGTCGCCGACGTGACCGGCGCGGGTGATACCGTGATTGCCACTTACACCGCCGCACTGGCGGCTGGCGCCGATTCTGAAGCGGCGGCGCGCCTCGCCAATTACGCCGGGGGCATTGTGGTGATGAAGCGCGGCACCGCCACCGTAACCAAAGACGAATTGCTGCGCGCGGTAGCCGAGGGCTGAGTGGCGGCGGCAATCAAAAAAATTATGTCTGCTCCCGAGCTGGCCGCGCAGGCCATGCTCTGGCGCGCCGCCGGCGAGAAGATCATTTTGGCCAATGGCTGCTTCGACATGCTGCACGTGGGCCACGTCCGGTATCTGCGCGCCGCCAAAGAACTGGGCGGAAGATTGATCGCAGCCGTGAATTCCGATTCGAGCGCGCGCACGCTCAAAGGCGAAGGACGTCCGCGTGTCCCGGAGAATGAGCGGGCGGAAATTCTGGCGGCGCTCGAAGCCGTGGATGCGGTCACGATTTTTTCTGAGTTGGACGTCCACAATCTGATTCGGCTGGTGCGGCCGGACATTCATGCCAAGGGCACCGATTACAGCGAAGAGAGCGTCCCGGAGCGTGAGACCGTTCTGGCCTGCGGCGGACGCGTGGCCATTGTGGGCGATCCTAAAGACCATTCCACCACGGAGACGTTGCGAAAGGGCGAATGGTCAAAATCCTGATCGTGCGCCTGGGCGCGCTGGGCGACATACTTCATGCACTGCCCGCGGTCACGGCGATTCGCGCCGCGCTGCCGGAGGCACACATCGGCTGGGTGGTGGAAGAGAGCTGGCTCGAGCTGCTGAGCACGCGCGAAGCGGCGGCCAGCCACGAGCTGAGCGCACAAAAGCCGGTGGTGAATCGCATTCACGCGGTGAACACCAAACGCTGGCGCAAGGTCATGCTGCACCCCTCGACGACGGCGGAGATCAAAGCGGTTTTTTCCGAGATACGCGGCTGCGGCTATGACCTGGCAATCGATTTCCAGGGCGCGATCAAATCGGCGCTGTGCGCGGCTTTTGGAAAGCCTAAGCGCATCGCGGGCTTTGCTGATCCACGCGAGTGGTCGGCGCATTTCTTTTATTCACAGAAAGTCCCGCGCGCGGGAGAGCATGTGATCGAACAGAATCTGGCTTTGGCTTCCAGTGCGCTGACGCAACATTCAGACGGAAGCGAACTCCCGCTCACGGCTCCGCCTCTGCCTCGCGATTGCGCGGCAGAGGCGTGGGCCGACGCGGAGATTCAACGCCTGGGCATTGCCAGCTTTGCGGTGATCAACCCGGGCGCGGGCTGGGGCGCGAAGCAGTGGCCAGCGGAGCGCTTTGGCGAGGTGGCCAAAGCGTTGGCGCGGCACAATTTGAAAACTTTGGTAAATGCCGGGCCATCGGAAGAGGGAATGGCGGAAGCCGTGGTGCGGGCGAGCGGCGGGAATGCCTTTCCGCTGCGCTGCAGCATTGGGCAGCTGATCGCCATCATGCGTCGGGCGCGGCTGGCCATCGCCGGCGATACCGGGCCGCTGCATCTGGCTGCCGCGCTGGGCGTGCGCACGGTCGGGCTGTATGGACCTACGGATCCGGCGCGCACCGGGCCGTTTGGCGCTCCGGGAGTTGTTCTGCGGCATCCGGAAAGCCAGACCACGTCTTCACATCACCGCCATCCGGAAGATGGCCTGCTTAAAATTACTACGGAAGAAGTCATCGCCGCCGCGCGCCGGCTTTTGGGGAGCAGCTAATGCCAGACTGGTCACGGATTGCCACCCGGCTGCGGGTGCCATTGGGATTTTTATTTGCCGCAGCTTATGTTTTGTTTGCGCGGCCCACGTGGAGTTCACTGACCGCCAGTTCCGTGGTGCTGCTCGCCGGCCTGCTGGTGCGGGCAGTGGCTTCCGGACACATTCGCAAAAACGCCGAACTCGCCACTACCGGGCCGTATGCCTATGTGCGCAATCCGCTGTATCTCGGCTCGATTCTGATCGCCATCGCTTTTCTTGTCGCGGCACGCGACTGGAGAATTGCCATTGGCGCTTGCGCCATGTTTGCCTTTATCTATATTCCGGTGGTGCGCGCCGAAGAAAAATATCTTAGCTCTGTGTTTCCGGGTTACGCTGACTACTGCGCGCAGGTCGCGCGATTTTGGCCGAGGCTTACGCCATATCGGGCTTCTTCTTTAGACAGTGCGGCTTCTGGTGAGGGATCTGGCGCTGGCTTTTCTGCCGCTCTCTACCGGAAGCATCGCGAGTACAATGCATTGATGGGCTCGGCGCTGGTGATGGCCGTACTGGTCGTGAAAATATTGTGGATGTAAGCATTCTTTTGCGCAAACTGGCGATCACAAGCGCGGTGTTTTTTCTTAGCCTGGGCCTGACTGGCACCGGGCCAGCCGCTCTTCCGCAGAACTCCACGCAAAAAAGCGCAGTTCCGGCGGTATTTCCGCCGCTGCCCAGGCCGGACCCAAGCTATCGCCTGCCCATTGGGCAGACACTGGTGTTCGGCGGCGATTGGCGCGTCTTCCATGCTGGTGTAGTGACCCTGCGCATGGAGCGCGCTGGACAAGAGGTGCGCGTGCTGGGCACTGCCGACGCAACCGGATCGGTGGCCGTGCTGTACCACGTCCACGATACGTTTGAGGCTTTTCTTGATCCCTCCACATTTTGCTCGCGCAACATCACCAAGCACACGGAAGAGGGGCTGCGCCGGGTGGAGACCAGCATCACCTTCGACTACGAGCACCACCACGCGGTGACGGAGCAGAAGAATATAAAGAAGAACGAATCGCGCCACGAAGAGCATGAGATTCCGGGCTGCGTGACCGACGTGATTTCCGCCATCTACTACGCCGGCTCTCTGCCGCTCGAGCCGGGCAAAACGATTTCCTTTCCTATCAATGACGGCGGCAACACCACGACCGTGGACCTGCACGTGGAGGCCCGCGAGCAAATCAAGACTCCGGCGGGGACGTTCAATACCATTCGCGTGCATCCGGAAAACCCGTCTCCTCTGCTCAAACAGAAAGGCAAAATCTGGGTGTGGTACACAGACGATGCCGCGCATATCCCGGTGCAGATGCGGGGCCACCTGTTCTGGGGCACGCTCACTTTGACGCTGCAGCGGATTGAGCATAACTGAGTTTTGCTTTGCCCTGTAGCGCCGCAGGGGCTAAAGCCCGCGTTTTTACTGCATGCATACGGCATGGCTAAAGCCATGCCCTGATACAAACCTGTTTCTGGGAAGGTTCGGGGCTATCGCACGATAGAGGGCTTGAAATGGGCTGCGATCACGACTCGCAGCAGATGGTGGTGGCTTTTCGCGCGGAACTTTCATACCATAGCGCCATTATGAACTCACCTTATGTTGACCCTGAACTGGTAATCGTTTTTGACAGCAATCAGGAATCGGAGGCCATGGTGGTGCATGGCTTGCTGGTGTCGGCGGGCATTGATTCCGTCCTGCTGTCGCTGGAGGCGGCGCGGGACGTGCTGCCCGGCGTGGGCGGGGTGGTGGTGAAGGTAAGCGCCGCGCAGGCCGATGAGGCCCGCCAGATTATCGCTGAGTCCACACAGGTATTTACGGATGACGGCGAAGAGATTCCGGAAAGCGCGGAGAAGGGCGGCAAGTAGGGTTAGCGCTGCATGTTCTTATACTGCTCAGCTTCATACTGGTCATCCTGCAGTTTTTGCTGCCATGCTGCAGGCATCAGGTCACTGGGAGTGCGACAGGTGCGGCGCCAGCGCGTTAGGCAGGAGTAGTCGAACTGCGCCAGGCGATCTATGTCACTCTGGCTGGCGCCGTGCAGAAATGCTACCGACAAATCCATGCAGCCTTCACATCCACCTGGCCTCGATATGCGATACGCTGGATGAAGAGGGCTTATTCGATCTGGCCACTTCTCCGGGTGCGCATGGGTGAAATATATGTCGCCCATTAAGGAGTAACCCATTCCGCCAAAATCGTCTTCAGCACGATCCGCAGGCGCAACATAAAGCGCCAATTTAAGTCCTGCGTATTGCGGAATGCCTGCCCGTAATTCAAAGTCGAAAATTACCATCGCCAAATGGCCGCCTGCCAGCATATACAGACGCAGCAAGGACGGATGATCGAACAACAATTCTCGATGCCGTGTGGCAAAGTTGTTGAACTCGATTTTCTGCCAGCATTTCTGAGCACAATCACCGTCAGTGTTAGCCGAGCCTGACCATTGGCGCACGAACTGCTGCTTCTGTTCTGGCGTTGCGTTTTCAGACTGCATATTGCGGATGCCGCCGACCATCCGTTCGACCCTGCGGCGAAACAGCATCTGCTCGGTTTGCACTGCGCCAACCAGCAAAATGGCCAGGCTGATGAGGCTGATAGCTGAGTAAAACCAGAATCTCCAGGTGGTAATACGCCGCCAAACCGCAATGATCACCATGCGAGTACTGAAGGACATACTTTATTTGACTCCGGAAGCAGGTACAAGGTTCCTGTGGGGCAACGTGGCTTTTCTAATGAGGCGACGAGTAAGGTTAGTGCTGCACATTTTTATACGGCTCATTTTCATACTGGTCATCCTGCAATTTTTGCTGCCATGCAGCAGGCATCAGGTCACTGCGAGTGCGGCAGGGATGGCGCCAGCGCGTTAGGCAGGAGAAGTCGAATTGCGCCAGGCGATTTATGTCCGTCTGGCTGGCGCCGGGCAGAAACCCCACCGCAAAATCCGAACAATCAAAACATCCATCTGCTTTGTAAAAGCGATATGTTGGATGAAGAGGGCTGATGCGATTTGGCCGCTCCTCCGGTTGTACTCGCGTAAGGAAATATATTTTGCCCATCAAGGTGTAACCCATTCCGCCGAAGTTATCTTCCGAGCGGTGGGTCGGCTCAACATACAGCAGCAAATCAACTCCCGCGTATTGCGGAACGCCTGCCCATAGTTCAAAGTCGACCATTACCGTCGCCAAATGACCACCGGCCAGCAGATACAGATCCAGCAAGCGTGGATGATTGCCCAAAAACTCTCGATGCCGGGCGACAAAGCTATTGAGTTCGATATGCTGCGAGCATTTCTGAGCACAATCACCGTCAGTGTGGGCCAAGCCTGACCATTGGCGCACGAACTGCTGCTTCTGTTCTGGCGTTGCGTTTTCAGACTGCATGTTGTGAATGCCGCCGACCATTTTTTCGACTCTGCGGCGAAACAGCATTTGATCGGTTTGCACTGCGCCAACCAGCAGAGCAGCCAGGCTGATGAGACTGATGGCTGTGTAAAACCAGAATCTCCAGCTGGTGATGCGTTGCAACACGGCGATGATGACCACGCGAGCGCTGAAGGACATACTCTATTGGACTCCGGAAACGGGAGATTGGTTCCGAAATGAGCTGTTGCTTTTAGTTGCACAAATATTCAATTTCGCCCGCTGTGCTGTCGCTACCAAGAAATCCCGGTATTAGATTGTTAATTATTATTTTGCGGTGTTTTGTTTGATCCATCTTAAAGCCAACTTCAGATATTGTGAGTTTAAGTGTACGCTCCTCGGCGTCGCTGTTCTGCGATGTAAAACCTAATACATAGACAAGCCTATCCCCATTTGGGATCGGCAATTTAATATAGCGCGTTTTCCATTCCGTTCCATTAACTGGAAACACTACCCCATCGAGCGAAAGCAAAGAAGCATAATCGGTCATAATTGCTGTATGTTACCCTCTGGCTGTACCTAAATCCAGCAAATTCTAGGCCACAGCGGCTGTGAGCGACATACTTTTCCAGAGAAAAGAGATACGGAATATGCGGCGGTTAAAACTGTAAGGAGATAACAAGGGGCGGCAAGTAGATACTAACTGCCTTTAAGGTGCGAAACTTTAACCTTAAGAAGCAGACTTGTGGGATTGCCTTAATGCTGCATATATGTCCTGAATATTCTCGGGATCTTTCGACTCCGCGCCCATCAGTTTGCAGCAAATAAGCGTTTGACGGCGCTGCGCTCAAGATGACAATGGTATAGGTTCTTCTATCACTCAACGATTTTATTAGGTCAGCTATTTCATTCCGCCACTGGGCAACAACGCCTGGACATGGTTTGTGCGGCATGTCTGAAGCCATGCCCTGATACAGGTACAAACCGGGCAGATGGTTGACAAACGAAACCGGGGACATGGTTGACACTATTTAGGTCACTAAAGGTGGCATGTAGAAGGGGGACATGCCATGGAATGTGAGTGGAATAGTGGAGCAACGAAAGC
>DASSEH010000089.1:0-1825 GCA_035695325.1 Candidatus Angelobacter sp. | reverse complement strand
GTGGCAGCCACGAGGCACTGCAAGAACCCCTCGGTTGAGGTTACGCTAAGAAGGCGGTGTACAGAGCCGATCGGTAACCATCGGGCAACAGTTTTCCGAGGAGCCCTCCAAAAGGGGCTCTGCAAATCCGTCGATAAGCTCTCCCACCTATGTTCGCGTTAGGTACGAAGCGGTAGGAATCGCAGGGCGTCCGACCACAGAACGATGCCCTCCGCCTTCCTAGCCAGTCGCAAGCACAACTGTCGGGCGTGATGCACCAGCCGACCCGCCGTGTAGAAGATCAGAAACCGCAGTCGCTTCGGGCGGGCCCGCAATAAATCTGCAGGCAACGCCAAGCGCTTCAGGGCCGTCAGCACGTTGTAGGAGATCACCGCCAGCCGCAACCAAGCGGCGTTGGCTCCGAAGTATTTCGACGGCAACACTCCGGTCGCCAATTCATTTTTCAGCACATCGTGGGCCCCTTCGATGGTGCCTGCTTTTTCGCGATGCCACTCGATCAGTTTCACCGGCTGCCAGTCCCAAATGTTGCTGAGCACCGCAAAGTGTAAGACGCTACTGCCGTCCGCAAATAATCCTCCCTGCCGCTTGCGCAACCGGATGGCCACGTAGCGCAGCGGTTTCGTTCCTTTCGGCTCTAACTCCTCGTTGGAGACGAATACCACCTCGGCGCATTCGCGATCCACATCCGGCTCCGGCTTGCCGTAAACTTTCCATCCTGACTCCGGAACTTCCAGAATCGCCGCGTGTAACGCATCACTCATCCGCGCGCTGACCGCAAAACCAATGAATCCGGCCGGCCCGCCTTCGCGTTTCTCGCTCAACAACCAGCGCAACAACTTGTTCTCGTGGCAGGCGGAGTCGCCCCGAAAGTAATAGTTCGTCACCGTTGTAGGCGCCGCCGCGAAGGCCGCTTTGGCCACAGTCAAAGGAGCCATCTGCGCCGGCACATTCCCGTCGCGGAACTCGTCCGCCAGCACCACATCCATCTCTGCCCACACCGCCAGCATCGGTTGGTAGCCGCGCGAGCCTTCGTAGGTGTACAGGGCTTCTCGTTTGCGGCTTTCGATAATCGTGGCGTCTTGATCGACCGTGAAGATCTTCTGATCTGCACAGCGTTCCCCCAACCGCTGAATCAGATCCCGGTTGACGCGCCCAAGTCCCTCGAGCGCGCTGCTCTCCTCGGGAATGTAGGCTATGGCATCTGGTAGACGCCGCTGCTGTGCTTCCTCAATCTTTTCCTCTTCGTGAAAGGCGTTCAAAAACTTCCGCGCCGCTTCCGGAGAAGGCAGTTCATGTCCAATGAGCTCCACCAAACCCGCATCGCTGCGCAGGTGTGCAAAATCGTCCACGCACTCTCCCCCGGCGGCGTTCAGAATCAGGAAACTCTCAACGAACGTGGCTTCGTCGTAGCCCCGCTCGCGTTCCTTGACGGTCACGTGTTGCTGCACGCTGCCTGGCAACCCCAAAGAACGGAACGCTTGCACTACCAGCGGGATTCCGCCCATGGCGGTCAAGGTCTCTTCGAGTGGCTTGGGATCCACTTCGAACAGTAACGGGGACTCGGTTGGGGAAGGCTTCTGCATTCGGCGCATGCCCGCCATCGTACGCGAATCACGCACCTGACGGGTGTGAATTGCTGAGCAAATGTGTTCTCTTGTTGGGGCGCCTTTTGGGCCTATCCATAGGCTCTAACACCCTTTTCGCCGACCACCGGGCTACCGCACGTCCTCGTTATCGGCGGATCGGGGGTGGCAAGTGTCCGCTCGGCCGATTAACCGCTGAAATGCAGACAGCCCGGGCGGCCTGTCTGCTACCCCATCAACGA
>DASSEH010000088.1:0-1265 GCA_035695325.1 Candidatus Angelobacter sp. | reverse complement strand
TTTTCTGGGTCGTGCATTTAGCAAATGTTCGACTTTGGCAACCTCGGCATTTGAGATCGTAGAGAAGTCTGTGCCCTTTGGGAAGAAGTCGCGGATGAGGCCGTTGGTGTTTTCATTCAAGCCGCGCTCCCATGCATTGTATGGCGTTGCGAAGAAGATTTTAGCCTTCAGCGCATGGGCGATATCCTGATGCGCAGCGAATTCCTTTCCGTTGTCAAACGTGATGGTGTGCACGAAGTTGTGGATAGGCTTGAGGCGACGCACGGTTGCCCTTTGTGTAGCGCGGGCGGTCGAACGCCGCAGTTTGCTGAAAAACTGATGAAAGCGAGGCGGGTTTCCCTTCGCGGATTCAACTCGCCAGTGCATAGGAATTTAGGAGCAAGCGAGGGAGTCAAAAACCTCTTGCGGTGAACGGAAGCCGAGAGATTTTCTGGGTCGTGCATTTAGCAAATGTTCGACTTTGGCAACCTCGGCATTTGAGATCGTAGAGAAGTCTGTGCCCTTTGGGAAGAAGTCGCGGATGAGGCCGTTGGTGTTTTCATTCAAGCCGCGCTCCCATGCATGGTACGGCGTTGCGAAGAAGATTTTTGCCTTCAGCGCATGGGCGATATCCTGATGCGCGGCAAATTCCTTTCCGTTGTCGAACGTGATGGTGTGCACGAAGTTGTCGATCGACTTGAGGCGACGCACGGTTGCCCTTTGCGTAGCGCGGGCGGTGGAACGTGGCAGCTTGCTGATTTTGGTGAGTTGAGACTTTCTCTCGACCAGCGTGAGCAAGCCGCCTTTGTGTCCGGCGCTGACAACGGTGTCACCCTCCCAATCCCCCAGGCGAGCTTTGCGCGCGACAATGGCTGGACGCTCAGAAATGTCGATTCTATTTGGGATCAGGCCACGTCCGGCGTTCTTGCCGGCACGGTTGTTATAACGTTTCCCGCGCCGCCTCAGACTGTACCACAAGTTGCCGCCGTCGCATTTGTCCTGCCAGATCATCTGGTAGATGCGCTCATGGCTCAGCTTGATGCCCTGGTCGCTTAACCAGCCGCTGATCTGCTCCGGTGACCAGCGCATCTGGCGCAACTTCGCTTCGATCTTACCCCGCACTGGCACGGTCAGCTTGCGTGGCGTACTTCGTATCGTCTGCCGCGCTTGAGCCTTCGCTTCTGCTTGCTTGAACCGATAGCCACGCTGACCCCGATTGCGGCGCAGCTCTCGGCTTACCGTGCTTTGGCTGACTCCCAAAACGCTGGCGATACATTCTTGGCTGG
>DASSEH010000087.1:0-1198 GCA_035695325.1 Candidatus Angelobacter sp. | reverse complement strand
CGCCATCACCTCAACGGCTTTGCTAAGGTCATGGAGAGGACCGGTCTTGCCATCATGGGTGCGCTATGCGGACTTTTCGTCGCAGCCATGGTGGCCAAAGCAAATATCGAGGAGATCAATTCCTTGGGAGCTCTCTTCTCCGCGGTGCTGTATGGCTCTCTCGGCTTCTATGTGGGAACTAATATTCCTTCGCTGTCTTCCAGCCATACCTTTTCCAACACCGGCTCAGGTCCGAAGACGATAGCGCTGGCAAGCGCCATCGGCACATTCGTCGCCGCTGTTGCAGCGCTGGTATCGGTCTATATGATCATCTTTGACGAGACTCCACCCACTACGTGGAATGTCGGGATCGGTTCCGGGTGGGCGCTCGGCGTTCTACTGCAACTCGCCGCTGGTACAGCAGCGCGGCTTGGACAGTTCAGCAGCGCCCCTGACTAGGAGCCCGTCCAGATAGGGCGTTGTGACGGGCATTTATTGCAGGGTAGCCGGCTCAGGCGGCGTTTGCGAGGGTGAACAGCTTCAGGAGGTTGTGGATGGTGCAGATGATGGCCCATTCGGCGCGCACTTTCTCGACGCCCCGCAACAGGAACTGGCGGAAGCCGCGTGCCTGTTTGATCTGTCCGAACACCGGCTCCACCACTTGCTTTCTCAATCGGTAAGGCGTTTCGAAGCCGCCGTCATCGATCTTTTTGCGCATCAGTCGCGTCAGCGGTCCACCAACTTTTCCGTTTGCCACTGTCGGGTGCTGAGCGCGTCCAGGTGCGACATAGCCGTCGATGCCACGTGCTACGAGCGCTTCGAGATTGGGTTCGCTGCAGTAACCAGAGTCCGCTGAGGCCTGCTCTGGCTTGCGGCCGAGATTGTTCTCGATGGCCTCGACCAAGGGCACCAATTGGCCCTGATCGCTGCCGCACTGCGTGAGTTCGTGCGCGACAATGATCTGGGCCTCTGCGTCGACCGCTGCCTGTGCGTTATAGGCTTGGACGAAGCCTTCCTTCGACTTCATGATGCGGCTGTCCGGATCGGTGAAGTTACGTTGCGCCTTGGGATCAGGTTGGTCCGGTAGTGGTGCCGCCGGTTTGCCCGGCTTCTTGCGGCCTTCAGCGTTGCGCTGCTGTTGTTTTTCGGCCTCGATGCGGCGCTCTTCCTCCGCGGCCAGCTTGGCGTCGGCCTCCAGCGCCGCCATCGCCTCCTGGAT
>DASSEH010000086.1:0-309316 GCA_035695325.1 Candidatus Angelobacter sp. | reverse complement strand
GGTGGGTTGCGCGACGTGCCACAATTCGACGCTGGGCAACACGCAGCCCTCGAACGTTACACCTGGCCTGGGTGGCGCGGCGGTGAATGCGTTTACCGATCTGGAATTCCACCACATGGGTACGGTGCTGAATGACAACGTTGCCATGGGTAACGCTGGCGGAGACCAGTTCCGGACTGCGCCTCTGTGGGGCTTGGGACAGCGGGTGTTCTTCCTGCACGATGGCCGTTGCACCACCCTGCAGTGCGCGATTGAAGCCCACGACAGCAACGGCGGCGAAGCTACCACCGTCGAAGCTAACTTTGACAATCTGAGCACCAGCCAGCAGCAGGATGTTCTGAACTTCCTGCGCTCACTGTAAGCCTTTGGGTGTATAAACTGTTTTTCTTCGTGGCGAGACACAAAAGTGTCTCGCCACTTTTTTAAATCTTCCATATTCAGCTCTCAATCGGTTACACTCCAGGGAGACACAAGTTATGCCATCTATATTTCTTCGTTTCCTCGCTGCTCTGGCCTTATTTCTTTCGTTTGCATATCCTGCGGCCCAAAGCGCTTCTGCCCAAAGCGGAGGCGATTTTTCCGCGCTTCCACCCGATTCAAAAGATATAAAAAAGGTTCCCGAAGGGGTCATTATTGTGAAAGGCGCTTGGTCCAGCGCCAGTGATTCCACTACCCCAGTACCCGAAGGCGCTGTTGTAACCGGCAATGTGATGGACGACCCCTATTTTGGGCTCACGTATGCTATGCCCAAAGACTGGATACAGAAACACACGCCTCCGCCGCCGTCTGATTCCGGCCTTTACGTACTCGGGCAACTCGTGCCCTCGCCTGCCTCTCTGGCGGCCGTTGCCTCTAAGGAAAATAAGGAAATAAAGGAAAAATCCAAAGGCGTGATGTTGGTTCAGGCCCAGGACATGTTCTTTACGCCAGTGCCGGCGGCCAATGCGCTGCAACTGGTCAATTTCTATAAGGACCATTTGTCATCTGACTACCAGATCGAAATAAAGCCCACCGAGACCACGATTGCCGGACGGCCCTTTGTCTTCTATGCATATTGGTCCCCGGTGGCGGAACTGCACTGGTACGTTGTGACCACGCAAATTCGCTGCCACGCCGTTCAGTTCGTGATGAGCAGCCGCGATACCAAAATGCTGGAAAACCTCTTCCTGGAAATGAATAAGATGAAGTTACCGGGCGAGGCTGGTCTTACCTCAGGCACGGGCGGAGGCACGGTTCCTGTTTGCGTTAAGGACTATGCCAAAGACAATGTGATTGAACGAGTGGATCCAGTGCTTACCGAACGCCGCTTCAATTCCATTCCGGTCCGCATCATTATCGATAAGGAAGGCAAGGTAAAGCATATTCACTTTCTGAGCGCTTTTCCCGAACAGTCCAAGGTGATCACCGATGCGCTGAAGCAATGGAGGTTCCGTCCGTACGAGCGTAATGGACAGCGTATGGAAGTGGAAACAGGCATCGTCTTTGGCCGTCCGGAGCAGCCAATCACCGTTCAGCAGGCAGCCGAAGCTCCGACGAACTAGGACATTCTGGCAGTTCCTGAGTACTGTCGATCTGCACTCGAACCAGTATTTCTACCGTGAGTCCATACGGACTCACGGTAGATTTTTTTGATCTGGACTGCGCACGGAAAACGCACGCCGCGCTTGGGGAAATCCGCCGTTTGAGGATAAAATAACCGCATGTCTTTCCGCGCCACAGCCCCCGCAGTTTCCAGAAAGCCTGCCAAGACGCCGCCTCCGGATGAGACGGGCATGGAGTCTATGTATCTAAAATCGCTGGGAGAAAGACAAGCTCCGGTAACGGTGAAGCTGCTTTCCGGTGAAACTTTTCGCGGCTGGATCGAATATTACGATTTGGCCATGATCCGCCTTACACGCGACAATGGGCCCAATCTTTTTATCTTCAAACATGAAATCATGTTCATAGCGGAAGACAACGGCCGCCGTCCCCGTTCATGACTCCGCGCCAGGATTACATTACACCCATGCAGGAGCTGGCGCGCGAAGCCGGGGCTCTGCTGCTCTCATTTTTCGGCAAGGTGGCCATTGAGTATAAAGGGGACGCCGATCTGGTTACCCAGGCGGACAGAAGCTGCGAAGAGCTGATCGTCGGCCGTATCCGCAAACAATGGCCCAGCCACGACCTTATTGGGGAAGAGGGCAGCCGGAATGAAACCGGCAGCGATTTCCGCTGGCATATCGATCCCCTGGATGGCACTACCAATTTCGCCCATGGCTTTCCTGTGTTTTGCGTTTCCCTGGGGCTGGAATATAAAGGCGAGCGTATTGCCGGCGTGGTTTACGATCCCACGCGCGACGAAATGTTTGCCGCGGAGAAGGGAAGCGGCGCAAGTCTGAACGGTCGCAGGATTAGCGTTTCGCATGGTGCGCGACTGGCGGAAAGCCTTGTAGCGACTGGCTTCCCCAGCCACAAGCGCCATAAAAATCCGAATATTCACTTCTATCATCAGATTACGCTGCGCTCCCATGGCGTGCGTCGTGCAGGCTCCGCCGCGCTGGATCTTTGCTGCGTCGCCAGCGGACGTTATGATGCCTTCTGGGAATTCAACCTCAATTCCTGGGACACAGCCGCCGGTGTCCTGCTGGTTACCGAGGCTGGCGGAAAAGTGACGGACTTTTTCGGCAACCCCGCCGCAGTGGAAGATCGTGACCTGATCGCTACCAATGGCCTGCTTCACAATGAGATGCTCAAAGAATTCCAGCAGATCATCGCCGGACGTGTCGAAGGCCTGCCTGTACCCGCGGAGTATTTGAAACAGGGATAAAAAGTTAGCTTACCGGGTAACGAGTGGTCAGGCTGGATTGGCCACATTCAGCCGAAGAAGTCATTGATTATCAGAAGCAGCACGAGTTCGCAGCTGCTCTAAAACTTCTTTGGCATCAGTAGAGTTGGGATTGACCTTCAGGGCTTTTTCAACGGTTGCAATCGCTTTGTCGTGCTCCCGCGCGCGTTCGTATACTATTCCCAGCTGAACCAGAGCAGTATCATCGTCCGGGTGTTCTTTAGTGTACTTTTCCAAAAGGCTGATGGCTTTGGGATAGTCCCTGAGTTCAAGTGCAACCTGTAAGCGGGTCTCAAGTCCGTTTTGGCCGCGCTTTTGTACGAGTTCGTATCCCCCGGCACACAAAATCAGAATGGTTGCCAGGACCGTTCCGGCCTGCAGCATTTTGTGTTCGCGGGCAAAGGCCCCCAGCGGGAGTCCAATGAGCAGGCCGGTAACGAAGCCGCCTAAATGGGCCATGTTATCGGTATTGGCCCCAAATCCCAAAAAACCTGAACCCAGTGCGAAATTCATCACGGAAAAAAAAACCATGTTGCTGATCATCTGGCTTCGCTGCGCGCCTGCAAGACCAAGATTGCCAAACTTGAGTCCGGCAAGCAGAGCGCCAACAATGCCAAAGATTGCTCCCGAAGCGCCTACGGAATTTCTTACGGGATCCCACGCAATGGACAGCAGGCTGCCGCCGACACCGGTGAGCAGATAAATTACCAGTGTTTGCCAGCGGCCAAAAAGACGTTCCGACAGAGCGCCAAAATTCCACAGGAACCACATGTTGATTGCGATATGGAAAACTCCGCCGTGAACAAATTCAGAAGTGACGAGCCGCCAGTACTCTCCGCTCACCGTCAAAGGTCCAAAGTTAGAGCCCCATCGAATCAGATTGGCTCCGCCAAAACCTCCTGTCACCAGCATTGCGGCGAAAATCGCTACATTTACCGCGATCAGCCCTGTAGTTACCGGATAATCGCGCATCGTTCCGGTATTCAGAGAGCGTCGTGCGCGGCTGGTGGCCCGTCCGGCGCAGTTGTCGCAGAGTACCGGCGCTATTCCTTCTTCATTTACGGCCAGCTCGGTTCCACATTTCAGGCATTGAGGCATTGGGACAGGATAACAAAGTATTGGAAAATTCTGCGTTCTTTCGACTGGCTTGATGCGCCTTGTCTTAAATCATGCAAACAGGACCATATTTCTTGCTAAAATTTTAATGTGGAAACCTCCCTACTGAACCGAAAAATCGACAAGCGTCCCGACAAGGTGAAACTGCAGGGACGTATTCTTTTTCTGACCGAAGATCCCGAGCTGGTCCGGCGCCAGCTTGCCGGAGAGGACCTGCCCTGGGACACACAAAATCCGCAAAATAATCCCAAACTGCGCGATGACATTTCGACCGATGAGATCACGCCTGCGCACATCTGCTTCTTCTTTGACGAAACGCTGGGCGAATTCCCTTACACCGGCTTAAAGTGCGGCAATGAAGTGCCCATCGGGCGCAGTGACGTGAAAAAGGGTGGCTTTGTAGCTGCCGTGAGCGGCAAGCGCCGGGGCAAAGGTTCCAGCCGCGAGCAGTCGCCATACGCCGAGCTTTGCGCCGGTATCAAGCTGGTGATTGCCGAGAACATTGAGCGCATCTACAAGCAGAACTGCCAGAATCTGGGCGTGCTTACTTCCACTGATTTCAGCCTGATCGATAAAGTACGCGCTGGCGAAGAGGTTCCGCTGAGCGAATTTACCAAAGGTGAAGACGAGATTACCCAGCAGGTGATTGAATACGGCGGTCTGTTCCCGTTTAACGTCGCCCGAATGCAGAAGAAGGTCTTTTTGCCGCCGATTTCCACCGGCAGCCGGCCTATGACGATTGCCGAAAAAATCTTTGCCCACCACATGCTGAACGAGAAAAACGAGCCGGGAGTCGCTTATGTAAAGCCGGGCGATACTGGGTTCGCGCGTACCGATCTGCGCTTCAGCCATGAGTACGTTACGCCCATGGCCGCGATTTTCTTCGAGCACTTCGTCGGCAAAGACGCCAGGGTCAATGATCCGGCCAGCATCATATTTTTCCGCGACCATCTCACGTTTCTGGATGAAGTCATCTCTGAAGAAAAGAAAAAGATGGGGCTGCTGGACCTTGCCGGCCAGCTCAAATTCAAGCAGGAAGCTTTTTCCGCGAAGCAGGGAATCAAGCTGCACGGCGAGCTTACGGACCGCAAAGGCTCGGAAGGTATCTGCCATTCGGTGATCGCCGAAACCTATGCGCTTCCTGGCCAGCTGAACGTGGGGTCTGATTCGCATACGCCGCATGTCGGCGCGGTGGGCTGCGTGGCTTTTGGCATCGGCACCACGGACGTATTTAACTCCTGGATCACAAAAGATATTCGCGTAAAAGTCCCGGAGTCGGTCAAAGTTGTGGTTCACGGAAAGCGCAAACCCAATGTCACCGCCAAGGATTTCATTCTGCTCCTGCTGAGCATGGATTACATTCGCAGCGGCAAGGCTCTCGCCAAAGTCATGGAGTACAGCGGTGAAGCCATAGAAGAGCTGAGCGTGGACGAGCGCGCCACCATGACCAACATGGCGGCCGAGATTGGCGGGTTCACCGGAATCGTAGCGCCGGACCAAAAGACAGTAGAGTTTTTAATGGACCGCCGAAAAATGCCGCGCGCTGAAGCCGAACGCTTCTGCGAAGGCCTGTCCAGCGACCCCGGAGCGCAGTACGCTCACGTGATTGAACTTGACGCCGCCGAAATCACGCCCATGGTGGCCACCCCGGGCGATCCGGGTAACGGCAAGTACATCCGCGAGCTGAATACTCCGGTGCCGGTGGAGATTGCTTACGGCGGAACCTGTACCGCCGGAAAAAATGCCGACATGGACATGTATGCCCAGGTCCTCGCTGCCGCGCTGAAGCAGGGCAGGCGCGTGGCCGATTCCTGCAAGTTCTACATACAGTTTGGTTCGCAGGAAACGCGCGAGTACTGCGTGCGCCAAGGATATTTGGAAATTTTCCAAAAGGCCGGCGCCATCGTCATTGAGCCGAGCTGCGGAGCCTGCATCAATGCCGGGCCAGGGGTTTCCACGCGTCCGGATCAGATCGTGATCAGCGCGCAAAACCGCAATTTCCCCGGACGCAGCGGCCCTGGGCAGATGTATCTGGCCAGCCCATATACCGTGGCCGCCAGTGCCGTTGCGGGCTACATTGTGGAATACGAACCCAGTGAAACGCACAAGCTGGTGGTAGCGTAAGTATTATTTTAGAGAGGAAGTCCCGTTGCTAATTGCCCAGGGCTTCCTCTAAAATCATCTGTTAAACGAGAAATCATCACCTCACGGAGAATAAGACCCTTATGGCGTATGTAATCGCAGAGCCCTGTATTGGAACCAAGGACGCCGCATGCGTGGACGCGTGCCCGGTGGACTGCATCCACCCGAAAAAGGACGAAGCGCAGTTTGAAGGTGCAAACCAGTTATTCATCGATCCGGTGGAGTGCATTGACTGCGGAGCCTGCGTGCCCGTTTGCCCCGTGTCTGCCATCTTTGCCATCGACGACCTGCCGGAAAAGTGGAAGTCTTATTCCGACATCAATGCGAAGTTCTTCAACCGGTAGCACTGCCGAAAACGTATTCTGAACGTACGATATACCCTGTACACAGGCGCGCGGCGAAAACCGCGCGTCTTGCTTTTCCGAGCGAAAATAATCCTATGCACGTTACCTTTCGTTTTTTGCCTGCCCTGGTCGTGATTGTCGTTCCCGTGCTGCTTTCTTTCATCAACACCGGTACGGCACAACAGTCATCCGCCACTGAGTTTTCCAAACTGGATATCGCGGCGCTGCCCGTGAAAGCCAAAATCCATCTTGGCGGTAATCCTGACTGGCTGGCCGTGGGTTTCGGTTCTGTCTGGGTTGCCATCCCCAGGAACAACGAGATTGTCCGCATCAATCCTGAGGACAATACCGTGCAGTCCCGGATTACCGTGGGTGAAGAGCCCGGTTACGGTATCGGCATCGGCACAAACTACGTTTGGGTATTGAACTGCAAAAGCCAGACGCTCACTCGTATTAATCCTCGGGAAAACCAGGTGGATCTTACCGTTCCCGCCAGCATCGCGATGCACGGCGAGGGAAGCATTGCTGTGACCGGAGATTCGGTGTGGTATATCAGCAACAAAGACGGGCATTCCCGCACTCTGGTTCATGCCGATGACCATGGACGTACGCTGAGCGAGATAACCGTGGGCGCCGATTCTGCTGTCGTCACGGCTGGTTTCGATTCAATATGGGTGACCAGTTCGGGTGATGCAGTGGTCCAGCGCGTAGATCGCCAGTTGCACAAAGTCACGGCGACCATCAAAGTACCGGCAACGCCCCGCTTCACCACTATCGGCGACGATTCGGTGTGGGTGCTGAGCCAGTCTGATGGCAGTGTCTCCCGCATTGATCCCAGGACCAATCAGGTGGCGGCAACCATTGCAGCCAAAGTTCCCGGAACCGGCGGAGACATCGCTTACGGTGAGGGATACATATGGGTAGCAGCCGCGGGGACTCCCATGAGCCGCATCAATCCAGCCAGCAACAAAGTGCTCGAACAGTTCGGCAATTACAAGGATGCGGACGCCATTCGCTACGGGTTCGGCTCTGTGTGGATCACCGATCACTCAAAAGGCAAGGGCGATTTGTGGAGAGTCGATCCGAAGCAATTGCCGGTTAAATAGAATTTCCGTGCAGCCGAAGGCCGGGTTCGGCGATATGCTGAAGCCTGTTAATATTGCCCTTTTTTGCTCGTCTTAAAGATTTGAGGTTTTTTGTTTCGCGCGCCTGCGTAGTAACATCAAATCAGCACCCGAGGGTAGAAAGCCATTGGCTCCTAACAGTACTGAGGCAGTCCACACAGAATCCCTTGTCCGCCATTACCGGCTGGGGCAATCCACGATACGAGCGGTGGATGGCGTCACGCTCAGCGTAAAAAAGGGCGATTTTGCTGCCCTGCTGGGCACATCCGGCTCCGGCAAATCCACTCTGATGAATTTAATCGCGGGACTGGACCACGCGACGTCCGGTTCGGTTGTGGTTGAGGGCCAGGACTTGTCGCGGATGGGCCCGCAGGAACTGGCGCTACATCGCCGGCACACCATCGGCATGGTATTTCAGTCCTTCAATCTTGTTCCCAACATGACTCTCACCGAGAACGTGGAACTCCCCATGCGCTTTGCCGAAGTCGAACGTACAGAGCGGAGATCGCGAGCACAGGAAGCACTCCGGCGCGTTGGGCTTACAGGACGGCTTGAGCACCGGCCCAGCGAGATGTCCGGTGGCGAGCAGCAGCGGGCGGCGCTGGCACGAGCGCTGGTCAATCGCCCCAAAATCCTTCTCGCGGACGAACCCACCGGCAACCTCGACAGCAGGACCGGCACCGAGATCATGGACCTGATCCGTGAACTGAATCGCACTTTGGAAATGACGGTGATCATGGTGACGCACGAGCGTCCTCTGGCCGAGCGTTACGCCAGCCGGCTGATTTTTCTGGGCGATGGCAAATTGATCAGCGAATCTGTGAATACACCGGGGAACGTCCAGTGAAAGCCTACGATCTGCTGGAACTCTCCGGGCGCAATCTCCGCGAGGCGCTGCTGCGCAATTCGCTTACCACTCTGGGTATTGGCGTGGGTGTGGCCTCTTTGGTGGCCATGCTTTCGCTGGGCATCGGCCTGCAGCGGCTTTTTGCCAAACAGCTTGGCCGCTCCGGGCTGTTCGATTCCATCTACGTGAGTTCGCGCCAGGACTTTCGCGGACCACGGGCGATGAGCGCCCCCACCATTGTGCGCAAGCCGCTGGATGATGCGGCGCGCACCAGCTTTGAAAAGATTTCCGGCGTGGCCGAGGTGTATCCCAACGTGGGCGCGGTAGGTGAGTTTCACTTGGAGAACGGCGCGCAGGATGATCCCCATTTTGGCGTACTGACCGGACTGCCTTTTTCAGCGCGCAACAGCGAGGCGTTTGACGATTTTCAGGGGAGCTTTTTTTCGCGGCCCGATGCTCCCGAAGCCATCATCACTTCTGATTTCGGGCGCGAGCTTTTGAATTTGCCCGAAGAGCGACACGACGCCGAAGTAAAATTAACGCCGGAGCAAGCTGGCCGGCTTTTGGGGAAGAGCCTGGTCCTGCGTTACGCGGAAAAACAGTCCTCGCAGAATTCGCAGCTCAGCAATACTTCTTCGACTGCTGATCCTTCGTCCTTTAATGTGATCCGCAAAGAGCAGCCCCTCAAAATTATTGCCGTTGTAACTGCGGAGCCCAATCGCGGCCTGCGCAATGCCCGGACCTCCGTTTTTATGCCCATCGCCTTTGCCGAGTCGCTGAACATGATTCAACCGGGCGACCTGCGCAACGTTATGCGCTCGGGAGAAGGGAAGATCTATCAGGCGCTGGTGGTCCGCGCCACCAAGAGCAAAGACGTTTCCCGAATTGAAGATCAAATTAAGCAGGCCGGGTTCAATGCATTCTCCATTCTGGACGCATCCCGCGGCCTCACCATTGCTTTTACCGTGCTGGACCTGTTTCTGGGAATCTTCGGCAGCCTGGCCCTGGCCGTGGCTTCGCTCGGCATTGTAAATACGCTGGTCATGGCGATTCTGGAACGGCGGCGCGAGATCGGCATCATGAAGGCCATTGGCGCCAGCGATGGCGATGTGAAAAAGATATTTTTTGTGGAAGCGGGCTCCATGGGGATGCTGGGCGGAGCGCTGGGAGTCCTGATGGGATGGATGATCGGCCGCGTCATCAATTTTGGCACTTCCATTTACATGACCAAACGCGACCTCACACCGCAGGATTTTTGGTATGTGCCATGGTGGCTGGTGGTTGGGGGGCTTGTTTTTTCGGTGGTTGTGAGCATGGCGGCAGGTCTGTATCCCGCCTCGCGCGCAGCCAAACTTGATCCTGTACAGGCCCTGCGGCATGACTAGACTGGTTCGTTTCCTGTGGATCATTCTTGCTTCTTTGCCCGCTTTGGCCGCCGGACGGGTGGAGTGCAGCAGCATCAGGAGCCAGTACATGCCCGCGCCAGTGGGATATTGCGCGTTGCTGCCGCCGAGTTATGATGCACAGTCGGCAAAGAAATTTCCTGTTCTTTATTTTCTGCATGGGTTGGGTGGAGATCATACCTTTCTCGTCGCCACCGGCGGCTGGAGCCTGATTGAAGATCTCGAAGAGCGGAAACGAATTGGCGAAATCGTGGTCATCACCCCCGACGCCGATTCAACTTTCTACATCAACGCCAAAAACGGGAGCACGCGCTACGAAGACTTTTTCATGCGCGATTTTATCCCGCAGATGGAAAAGCATTTTCGTCTGCTGAATACTCGCTCCGGCCGGGCCATTGCGGGAATCTCCATGGGAGGGTACGGGGCCCTCCGCTTTGCCTTTAAGTATCCGCAAATGTTCGCCGCCGTCAGCGCGCAGATGCCGGCTTTGCTTGAACAACTGCCGCATGGCGCAGGCAATGCCGGACTCACGGCATTTTTCGGGCCAGCGTTCGGGCATCCGGCAGACGAGGCTTTCTGGAAGGCGAATACGCCTTTTATCTTTGCCCGAGCGGCCAGCCTGCATGGGTTGAGAATCTACATGGATTGTGGCGATCAGGACGATTACGGCTTTGACGCCGGTACGCGCGAGATGGACAAACTGCTCATCGCCCGGCACGTGCCGCATGAGAGTCATATCTACCCTGGGCGGCATGACTGGCAGTTCGTGGTACAGCATCTCGAAGAATCTTTAGCGTTCGATTCAAAGGCGCTGGGGCTTCAATGAGCGCGAAGTAGCAGTTAAAATAAATTCAAGGAGAAACTCAGGTGCGCTTGTTCATTGCAATTTTGGCTGTACTGGGAATTGTTGCCGCTTCACTGGCTCTGCGTGAGCACTATCGGACTGAGGCCTCGCCCTGTGCCATTAACAGCAAATGGGATTGTGGCGCCGTGAATAAAAGTCCCTTTGCCGTTGTTGCCGGGGTCCCCGTTGCGGTGATCGGCATTGCTGGTTATTTTCTTTTGGGCATTCTGGCGCTGGCGCGCGCGCGCGTGATACTGGCGGTTGCCGCTCTGGGCGCACTTGGTTTTTCGCTGTACCTCACGCATATTGAAGCCCACATTCTGCAGGTTTGGTGCATTTACTGCGTGTCCTCGCTCGCCATTATTTCGCTGATTACTTTGTTGTCGCTGATTGATGTGATCGTCGGCAGAAAGAAAGCAGTTCCGGCGGCAGCCTGACCGCCTGGCTTACGCTATAAGTGAAACCAGTGCAGCCTCAACTTTGCTCCAGACGCTGGAGCCGGGATCAACAATTTCAAAGTGGCCGGTCTGCGGCAATGTAATGAGTTCGACTTTCTCCCCGGCCTTCAATTTTTTCTCCGCGTACCGCTGGCTGATTTCATAAGGCACGGCATCGTCTGTTGTTCCATGGATGAGTACCTGCCGGGCCTGGGGAATAGCGCGCTCGGCGGGCGAGGCTTCACGATAGTGCTCCGGTACGTCGGAAGGTGTTCCGCCCAGAAATTCAGCGGCAGCATCATTGCTCAGGTGCAGCTCCCATGCGCGGTGCAAATCCAGTACACCGGCCAGGGAGAGAACTCGGGTTACTGACTTCTCGAAGGCAGCCAGAGAAATCGCCAGTTGTCCGCCGGCAGAGTGCCCGGCAATACACAATCGCGCCAAATCAAGATGAGAGTCGCGCTGTCGTCCGCGTTCGAGCAATGCCCGGTACGCCGCTCGTATATCTTCAAATGTCCCCGGCCAGCCACCACCCGCATTGCCCACTCTGCGGTATTCCACGTTCCAGGAGGCAATGCCAGCTTTCTTCAGGGCATGGCAAACATGTCCGGCATAGGTCAGATCATATTTGGCGCGCCAGTATCCGCCATGGATGAAGAAGACCACCGGGTGAGCCTTCTTTTCAGCCGGAATACGCACATCGGCAAATTGATTGGGATCAGCTCCGTAAGTCACGCGGAAGTCGGGTGGCGGTGGCGTTTGGGTGAGAATGGTTTCGCTCTGCACGCCACTGAGTATAGACGAGGTCTTTCTGAAAAAATAAACCGGCAGCGTGCGCCGTTGGCCGAGGCCTGGTATCGTAAAGTCTGGAGGAGAGTTCAATGGTAGAAGCCAGAGTCAACTGGATTGATGGAGAGCGCTTTGTTGGCAGCGCCAGCAGCGGACATGCATGGGTGATCGATTCCGACCGAAAGCGCAATACCGCGCCCGGCCCCATGGAGATGGTGCTGACCGCTCTGTGTGCCTGCACCGCAACGGATGTAACCAGCATTTTGCGCAAAAAGCGCGAGCCATTTACCGCGATTGAAGTCCGGGCTGAAGCGGAACGCGCCGAAACGTCTCCCACCGTTTATACTTCCATCCGGCTGATTTACACGATTTCTGGCCAGGTTTCGCGCAAGGCCGTGGAAGACGCCGTCCGGCTTTCCGAAGAGAAATACTGCTCGGTTTCCGCCATGCTTAAAGGCATGGCCCGGATCACCACAGAAATACTTCTGGTAAATACCGCGCAAAACCTGTAAAAAAGTGAAACAAATCGCGCACAATAGAATCAAATTTTTGGGCTTTGAATACAGTTTTGAGGAGATTCCATGGAGCAGCAAAAAAAAGTCGTGGTTTTCAGCCAGCCGGGGTGACCGCCCTGCACTACGGCGAAGGCCTACCTCTCGGAGAGAGGGATTAAGTTTGAAGTAAAAGACGTTAGTCGCGACGAGGATGCGGTTTATGAACTGGTGGAGATATATAACAGCCGTTCGACTCCAACCATTGTTGTCGGCGACGAGGTCATGATCGGCTTTGATCCTGACCGACTGGACCAGATGCTTGCCGATTAAGCTTTGCGAAAGTGAAATCTCAAGCCCCGTCGTGGCCCAAACGCATCCGTGGCGGGGCTATCTTTTTGTGGCCATTGCCACGCTGGGCTGGGGCGCCGCAGCCACATTTGGCAAGCTGGTTTTCAGCGGCCAACTGCTGGCCGGCCAGCCCGCAATCTCACCTTTGGTTCTCACACAGACTCGGGTCACCTTTTCCTTCTTTTTGCTGGCCCTGTTTATGCTGTTGCGTGATGGCCGGAGTGCCTTCCGCATCAGCCGCCGTGATCTTCTGGCCTGCATGGCGGTCGGCGCTCTGGGGCTCGGAATTTCCGCTTTCTTTTATTACGTGGCCATCCAAAAGACCACGGTAGGCGTTGCCATTACCGTACAGTACACCGCTCCGGTATGGGTGTTAACGTGGATGACGCTGCGGGGAAAAGAGAAAGCCACCGGTGCGCGCATTGCCGCGGTGTGCCTGGCCCTGCTGGGTGTGGCGATGACCATCGGACTCTTTTACGGTGATATTCGCCTGAACACATGGGGCGTCGCCTCGGCCATCATTGCGTCTTTCGGATTTTCTTTTTACAACATCGGGGCACGGGAACTCATTACTCGCAATCACCCCTTCACAGTGATGAGCTGTGCGCTGCTGGGCTCGATGCTCGTGTGGCTGCTGATCAATCCGCCATGGCGGCTGGTCCAGCAGCATTTCAGCGGGGAAGAGTGGGGAGTGCTTTTTCTGTTTGCCTGTGGCTCCATGCTGGTTCCGTTTGCGTTCTACTTCATGGGCCTCAAATATCTCGACCCCACGCGTGCGGTGGTTACCAGTTGTCTTGAGCCGGTATTTGCCATCCTGCTGGCCGGTATTTTTGTGCATGAAAACCTGCGCCCACTTCAGATTGCCGGCGTGCTGACCGTGCTTGCGGCTACGATGATTATCCAGATTCAGTCTGGCAGGGAACAATGAACTGTGCTCAGTCATCTTCTGTTCACTCCCAGCCGAGTATAGAACTCATCTCATAAATGGATTTTCTGGCCCATACGTCCTTTATTGTCAATGCCTTTCAACGGTCAAAGTCATTTCCTGAAACTTTGCCATGGAACTTGCATCTCTCGGCGTTCCGGGCATAGTGACACCGAGTTGCCTTTCGAATAGAATTCCATCGCATGAAAGAAGAAATAACTATTCAAGCATCAGCTGAGTCGCAGTGTTCTTGTTTGTCTCGTGATGAACTTATTTCGAAATTCGAATATCCAGACGGGACATCCAAGCATCTACTGACTTTATACTCACTCGTGATTGGTTTAAACGCAAAGGTTATTGTGGACTTGGGCCTCGGACAGACCACCGGAGTCCTGCGAGCCGCCGCACAACAAACTGGTGGTACGGTCTACAGCTGTGATGCTGACAGGCGAAGATTTGAGCCGCTGCTTGCAAAGCAGGACGACAACTGGAAGCTCTATCTCGAATTTAGTTCGTCCTTCCTGCAGAAGGTGCCCGAGCCATTTGATTTCGTGATGCATGACAGTGCACATGATTATGTGAATGTTAAGCGGGATCTGGAAATGATCCTTCCCAGGATGAGGCAGTTCGGTATTATCTGCGTTCACGATACGCAGCAGGCCGATCTCTACGAGGGAATGCTGGCAGCGATGCGCGATGCCACGAAAGGTTTTTCGGTCTCGATGACTAATCTTCCTTTTAACGCTGGGCTGGGCATTATTCGAGTGGAATCCAGTCCGCATCCACCCATTACTCCTGTATCCGGCAGGTTGCCAGATGGAAGAATCGAGACCAGACCGGCTGCATTTGTGACCGTTCCCTCCGGAGAGCAAATTTTTATATCGCCGGTTCGGTCGCGCGCTGAGGCCATGCGAGTAAGAGTTTGGCATATACTGCGACAGCTTGGACTCAAGTGATAAAAGTCTGCCGGGGTAAAAATAAAGGCTGCCATGGCATTCAGAATCCAAACGGTGCTCAGGTTTTAATAAGCTGCTGGTAATTGTTAGGATCAACAGGATTCAGACGCCGTAGTTACTGTTTGCCTGTTGCTCCATGCTGGTAATTCGCTGCACTTTTCGCTGACGACGATCAGCGGATTAAAAAACACAGAAGGGGCCTGTCGCCCCTTCCGCTTTTACCCTTTCACGCACACGACCTGGCGAAGAGTGTGGACGATCTCGACAAGGTCCTTCTGAGCTTCCATGACTGCGTCAATGGACTTGTAAGCCATGGGAGTTTCGTCGATTACATCCTCATCTTTGCGGCACTCCACGCCTGCCGTTGCCGCAATGTGGTCCGCCACCGAGAACCGGCGCTTGGCCTCGGCACGGGACATCGCGCGTCCGGCGCCATGGCTGCAGCTGGTAAAGCTCTCCGGGTTTCCCTTGCCGCGCACGATATAGGAACGCGCTCCCATGCTGCCGGGAATGATTCCCATGTCGCCCGCCCGCGCCCGCACTGCGCCCTTGCGGGTGATAAGCACGTTTTCACCGTAGTGGTGCTCCCATGTCACGTAATTGTGGTGGCAGTTCACTGCCTCCACGGCAGCATCAAACGCCGGTACCAATCCGCAGCCGCGGACCGCGGCAATGATGTTTTGCATCATCAACTGGCGGTTCAACAGGGCGTAGTCCTGCGCCCAGTGCACGGCTTCAACATAGTCGTTGAAATGCTCGGTGCCCTGCGGCAGATACGCCAGATCGGCATCCGGCAAATTGATCAGCCACTTGCGCATATCCTCCCTGGCCAGCTCGATGAAGAATGTGCCCAAACGATTACCCACGCCACGCGAACCGCTGTGCAGCATGAACCAGACGTTCTGGTCCTGGTCCAGGCAGACTTCGATAAAATGATTGCCAGTTCCCAGCGTACCCAAATGGTTGACGCGTTGCTGATGGTTCAGCTTAGGGTACTTCTGCACAATGCGTTCAAAACGCTCGTGCAGCGTTCCCCATGCTTCCACAGTCGAAGCCGGCGCCTCGTGCCATGCGCCACAGTCATTCTTTCCGCCATTGTCAGTGCGCCCGTGAGGCACGGCTTTCTCGATAGCCTCACGAATGCTGAACAAATTGTCGGGCAGATGCGAAGCATTCAGGCTGGTCTTGACCGCCATCATGCCGCAGCCGATATCCACCCCAACGGCAGCGGGGATAATCGCACCTTTGGTGGGGATCACACTGCCCACGGTTGCACCGATCCCCCAGTGGACGTCGGGCATCGCTGCCACCCACTTGTAGATGAACGGCATCTGTGCGACATTTACCAATTGTTTTTGAGCGGCTTCCTCAACGGGAACGCCCCTGGTCCAGGCCTTGATGGGAACGCCGTTATCCGGCTTAATTACGTTATATGTAGTATTGATCATTGGTTGTTTCCTTAAACTGGTCTTCCTGTCTTGCACTCTTTGTCAGAAATCGTCCGTGCTCGTCTTTAGTCCGATGCCGCGACGCAGCGCCACTTCCCATCAACATTTCGAAAGCTCCTTTGACGGTCTGATTCTCATGCGTCCAAAAAACTAAAAGGCCTCCGATGTGTATCGGAGGCCTGCACAAAACCAATCGCAAATAATGCCCCCGCTACATGAGCGTACCTTTCCCTGCGCCTTGCCGTGTTTTAACGGCGGGTGTTGAGAAACCGGTATGGAGATTGCGTATCATGATTAGCTCAATTGCTGTTTTTCTATTTTGCCATCTTTCTATAATTCTGCCAACAGCCAGGCAAGTATAAATTTCTGTGGTGGGATTGCACCACGGCGCAAGGGGACCCATTTTGGGCGTTTCAGCAGCATAGACTGCTCCTGGCCCGGAAAGGGAAGTTTCGTTCCACGTAACCTTGGAGACATTCTGTATAACTGAAGCCAGATCCGCAATGCTTTGTGCCGTAAATAATTCTCCTTTTAGCGTAGGAATACATTCCGGTTGAAGGTCTGTAGCTAATACCGGTATGTTATTCCTTTCGGGTGTGCATCATATATAAAACCATCTCGTGGTTCAATGAAACTTTGAAAATAGTTTGTATGGTTTAGTTATCCCATAGTAAATACTGTGTAACCTGTAAGATTTAGACAGACTAAGCACAATCTAATATCTCAGGAATTTTAAGTCTGTAATTCATATTCAGTTAACAATAGTTAGTCTTTGATTAATCTTCTTAGTCAGGGTCAAGTTATTACCAGTTAGTGTCTTTTGGGGAAATCATCTTTGCTGGCGATTCAGCAAGTGCCTGAGCAGCAGTAAGGAGTATTTAATATGTCGCGGATGCTCTTTATTGAGGTTGCTGGGTCTCAGAACAGCTATTGAAACGTTTCTGGGCCGACGGCTATGTGTGATGCGAGACGATTCTGACTCGCTGCGCATCTGTGTGCTTCGGATTCAGCCGCACTTTCCAGGGGCCAGGAACAATCGATGGACGCGCAGGAGACGTCAGAGCTGAGGCACGGAAGCCACAAAAGACACGAAGGCCCGTGTCTCAGCGTCACTGACACCTTTGTGTACCTCTGTGGTTTCAATGCATGTGGTTTCAGGATTGCCGCACGTGTATCCTCAGAGACACATGTGCCTCGCATGACACTTTCTGTATCGGGCGCGATTTCGGTCAAACTCCACAGCTGGAACAGGTTACGCCAATGGCATCCAACGTGCTTTATTCGATATTCTGAAGCTCAAATAAGGTCGATAACGTAGTGAAGATTAGAATCAAAATCCCTGAAGCGGTAAAAAATACTCTGTGGGCGAGAATTGTCACCCGGCTGGCGCGCCGCTGGGTTCTCACCCTGGGGGCTGGCTGTGTGTTGTTCTGTGTGCTCGGTTTCTCGCTCTTTGCCTGGGATTACATTCATTATCAGCCCATTGTGGACCAGCGCATGAGCGGGCCGGTCTTCGCCAATACTGCTCGGATATACGCGGCTCCGCGCACGGTCCATGCGGGTGATCCGGGAACGCCCGCCGAAATTGCCGCCCAGCTTCGCCATGCCGGATACACCGCCGCCAGCGAGGCTGCCAAATCCCGCACAGGCACTTATCGCGTTAGCTCGAACACCATTGAGATCATGCCCGGTCCGGAATCGTTTTACAGCCCGGACGTGGCCCGCATCGGGTTTTCCGAGGGCAAGATTGAAAAGATCAGCGTCCCCGGCCCGGGCGCGGAAGAAACTTTGGAAGGCTACGATCTGGAGCCTCAGCTCATTACTGGTCTTTATCAGCAGTCGCAGCGCTCCAAACGCCGTCTGGTGGCGTATGACGAGATTCCCAAAACTCTGCGTGACGCCATCATCTCCATTGAAGACCGCCGCTTTTTCGAGCACAAAGGCGTGAACTATTTCCGCCTGGCCAAAGCTGCTGCCGCCGATATTTTTCGCGGAAGCATGAGCCAGGGCGGCTCCACGCTGACCATGCAGTTTGCTAAAGGGTACTTTCTGACCAACGAGAAGAGCCTCTCTCGCAAACTGGCGCAGATTGTGATTGCTCTGCAGCTCGAGCGGCGCTTTTCCAAGCAGCAGATCTTCGAGACCTACGTGAACTGGGTACCCATGGGGCAGCGCGGCTCGTTCTCCATTGATGGCATGGGTGAGGCCGCGCAGGCTTATTTCGGCAAGGACCTTGGCAATATCAATCTTCAGGAATGCGCGCTGCTGGCCGCGATTATTCAGGCGCCCAGCAAGCTCACGCCCTTCCGTCATCCCGAGCGGGCGCTGGAGCGGCGCAACCTGGTGCTGGAGACCATGGTTGAGACCGGCGCCATCACCCGCGAACAGGCGGACAAGGCCAAAGCTGCTCCCCTCAAACTTACATCGCCCAGCATTGAGGCCAGCGATGCTCCTTACTTTGTGGACATGGTGCGCGAGTCGCTGCTGGACAAGCACAGTGAAGATGAGCTGAACAGCGCCGGGCTTCGTGTGTACACCACGCTCGATCCCGATCTGCAGCGCGCCGCCGCCGAAGCCGTGAGCGCGGGCGCAGTCCAGATTGACGCGCTGCTGACCAAATTGCGCACCAAAAAGACCAGAAGCGGTAAGGGCAAACAGGCCAAAACCGAGATCACCATTGCGCCTGGACCGCGTGCGGAGATCGCTCTGGTGGCCATTGATCCCCACACCGGCGAGATCGTTGCCCTGGTCGGCGGCAGAAATTACGGTGTGAGCCAGTTAAATCACGCGCTGGCCAGCCGTCCCACGGGCTCAATCTTTAAACCATTTGTTTATGCGGCAGCCCTGAACTCCGCGATTAATGGGGCGCAGCCGGTCTATACCGAAGCCACGGTGCTGAGCGATGTAGAGGGCGCATACGAGTACGGAAACAAAGTTTATACGCCAAAGAATTTTCACAATGAGTATCGCGGCGAGGTGAGCGCGCGGGAGGCACTGGCGCACTCGCTCAACAACGCCACTGTCCGCCTGGCCGAGATGGTCGGCTACGATCACGTTGTGGACCTGGCACTGAGCGCTGGCATCGCTTCCGTGAAACCCACGCCCGCGGTTGCTTTGGGTGCATATAACGCCACGCCGGTGGAGATGGCACGCGCCTACACCATCTTTGCCAATGGCGGCCTCCGCGTAAATCCCATCATGGTCGGCTCGGTCCGCGACCAGCAGGGCAACGTGGTGCAGAACTCTGTCCCCGAGAAAACCCAGGTGCTCGATCCGCGCGTGGCTTTTGTCGCCACCAATATGATGGAAGAGGTGCTGCGGTCAGGCACAGCCGCCGGTGTGCGTGGCATGGGCTTTACCGAGCCGGCAGCCGGAAAAACCGGAACTTCGCACGACGGCTGGTTTGCCGGATACACTGATCATCTGCTGTGCATCGTTTGGGTCGGCTTTGACGATTACAGCGACCTCAATCTTCAGGGCGCGCATTCCGCTGCTCCCATCTGGGCCATGTTCATGAAGAAGGCGGCCACTCTTTCCCGTTACAAAGACGTAAAGCCCTTTGTGCCGCCGCCGGGCGTGGTCACCGTGAGCCTGGATAAGAAAACCAATCTCATCTCCACTCCTGCCTGTCCGGATTCCTGGGAAGCTGCATTTATCGAGGGCACCCAGCCCAAAGAAACCTGCGAGCACGCTCCCGTGGAGCAACTGGCAACTCCCGTGACCATGGCCGGCAATGGCGACAAGACGGGCAAAGATCCAGCGGCCGGAACCCCGAAGTAAAGCCTGCCATCCTGACTTGCATGTGTGACTTTTCCGGCCGTGCTGCGTCTAAATTCCTAATTCCATTCGCGAAATAGCGCCTGGTGTTTTAAAATCAGCAGCTCATTAAAAACACTGCCAAAATTCACTGGCATCATCGCTGGAGATGAATTCAAAATGAACTCGCGTCTGCTCGCAATTCTCCTGTCGTTCCTTGCTTTCTTTCCTTTCGCCACCGCACAAAAACAGAAATCAGAACCGGCTACGCCACAAGCCGCCTCCCCGGAAAAAGAAAAGAAGGACGATGATCCCATGTCCAGCGGCACCTTCAGCGGACTGAAGTTCCGCTCCGTGGGGCCGGCGCAGATCTCCGGACGCGTGGTCTCCATTGCGGTGAATCCGCAGAACAAAGCCCAGTACTACATCGGCGTGGCCTCGGGCGGAGTGTGGCGCACTGATAATGATGGCACCACCTGGACTCCGCTCTTCGAGCACGAGGGCTCCTATTCCATCGGCACGGTGGTGATCGATCCAAAGCATCCCAATGTGGTCTGGGTGGGATCGGGTGAAAATAACAGCCAGCGCAGCGTGTCGTATGGTGACGGAGTCTATCGCTCGGAAGATTACGGCAAGAGCTGGAAGAACATGGGACTGAAAAAGTCCGAGCATATCGCGCGCATCCTGATTGATCCTCGTGACAGCAATGTGGTTTATGTGGCGGCGCAGGGGCCACTGTGGGGGCCGGGCGGAGATCGTGGACTCTACAAATCCACCGATGGCGGCAAGACCTGGAATACAAGTCTCGCCATCAGCGAAAACACCGGCGTCACTGACGTGGTCATGGATCCCTCGAATCCTGACGTTTTGTTCGCCGCCAGCTATCAGCGCCGTCGCCATTACTTCACTCTGATCAACGGCGGTCCGGAAGCAGCCATTCACAAGTCGCTGGACGGCGGTAAAACCTGGAGCAAGCTGAGTGGCGGACTGCCCTCGGTTGAAATGGGACGCATTGGCCTGGTCATCTCACCGGTAAATCCCAGCACCATCTATGCCACGATTGAGGCGGGTGAAGGCAAGGGCGGCATCTATCGCTCCCAGGATTCCGGCGTGAACTGGGAGAAGCGCAGCGACTTCAGCTATGGTCCACAGTATTACGGGACCCTTTTCGCCGATCCCAAACGCGAAGATCGCATCTATGCCACGGGCCTGTTCATGCAGTATTCCGATGATGGCGGAAAAACGGTACATCCTCTGCCCGCCAGCCACATGCACGTCGACATGCACGTGATCTGGGTGGACCCCGACGATACGAAGCACATGCTGCTGGGCAACGATGGCGGCCTTTACAGCACGCACGATACCGGCGCCACGTGGCGATGGATGTCCAACCTGCCAACCGGCCAGTTTTACGACGTGGCCGTGGACAATTCCAAACCGTTTTATTACATCTACGGCGGCACGCAGGACAATTATTCTCTCGGCGGCCCTTCGCGCACCCGCGACATTTCCGGCATCAACAATCAGGACTGGTTCGTGACCCAGGGAGGAGACGGCTTCCGCTCGCTGGTCGATCCTGAAGATCCAAACACCGTCTATGCCGAAGCGCAGCACGGCGATATCGTCCGCTTCAATCGCGCCACTGGTGAGCGCTTTGGCATTCAGCCCCAGGAAGGCAAAGGCGAGTTGCCGGAACGCTGGAACTGGGACGCACCTTTTATCATCAGCCCGCATTCGCATACGCGCCTGTATTTTGGCGGCCATCGCATCTTCCGCTCGGACGATCGCGGTGACACCTGGAAGCCGGTCAGCGATGACCTCAGCCGCCACCTGAATCGCGACACCATTCCCGTAATGGGCAAGCTGTGGTCACCAGACTCGGTGAACAAACACGTTTCCACGGCCTACTACGGCAATATCTCCATCATTTCCGAATCGCCGCTGAAAGAGGGCCTGCTGTTTGCCGGAACCGATGATGGCCTGATTCAGATGACGGAAGATGGCGGAGCGCACTGGCAGAAGATCGAAAATCTTCCCGGCGTCCCGCAAAACGCGTATGTCACGCGTATTGTGCCTTCGCGTTTTGATGAAAAGGTCATTTACGTAGCCTTTGAAAACCACCAGAACTCTGATTTCAAACCCTACGTGCTGCGCTCCAGTGATCTGGGCAAAACCTGGACCAGCATTGCCGCGAACCTGCCGGAAAATGGCCCAGTATGGGCCTTCACCGAGGACACGGTGAATCGCAATCTGCTCTTCCTCGGCAATGAATACGGCCTGTGGTTCACGGCGGATGCGGGGAAAAAATGGATCCAGCTCAAAGGCGGCCTGCCGGTCGTTGCCGTCCGCGATGCGGTGATTCAACAGCGCGAGTCCGATCTGGTGTTAGCCACGTTCGGGCGCTCGTTCTACGTGCTGGACGACCTTTCTCCGCTGCGCTCCATCAACCCGGATGCGCTGCAGCAGGAGGCAGCTCTGTTGCCGGTACGCGATACGCTGCTGTATCTCCAGACCACCCGTATCGGCGGACGCAACCAGGGCTTCCTTGGCGATACCTTCTTTGTCGCGCCCAATCCACCCTACGGAGCCGCGTTTACTTACTATCTGAAAGACAAATACAAAACTCTGAAAGAGACTCGTCAGGATGCCGAGAAGAAAGCAGCCAAAGAGCACGGCGGCGCTGCGTATCCCACCTTGCCCTATCCCACGCATGACCAGCTTCGTGCCGAAGCCGAGGAGCAGGCGCCGGCCATCTGGATGACTATCCGCGATGAAAGCGGAAATGTGGTGCGGCAGATCGCAGGCAGCAACAGCAAAGGCCTCAATCGCATTACATGGGACCTTCGGTTCCCGGCGACCTCACTGACTTCCGCGCGTGCCGAGTCGATCGAGCAGGGATCGGACGATTTTGCTCCCGCTGGCGGAATACTGGTGATGCCGGGAACGTATACCGTCCAGCTTTCGAAGAAAGTGCGCGATCAGTGGACAGACATCGGCCAGCCGCAGAAATTTCGCGTCTTCACCGAAGCTGAAACCGGCATGAAGGCGGAAAACCTGGCGGAGCTGCATAAATTCCAGAGCAAGCTATCTAAGCTGGAGCGCGCGGCTACGGCCTCTATTTCCTTTGGCAATGAACTGAACGGCCGGATTGGGGCCATCAATCGTGCGCTGGCGCAAACCGCGGGCGAAACTTTGCCCATTCGCCAGGAGTCCGACGCGCTCATGCGTGAACTCAATAAGGTAATGATTGCTCTGCGCGGTGATCTGGCCCTGGAAGCCCTCAACGAGCAGACGCCCACTGCCATCGTCAGCCGCATTCGCAACGTTGCGGCCAATGAACGGCTCTCCAGTTCGCTGCCCAGCGCCACCGACCGCCAGCAGTATGAAATAGCCTCGGGCGAATTTGCCGACGCCCTGAACCAGCTCAAAGCCCTTTATGCCCGCTTCGACACACTGCAACAAAAAGTGGAGCACATTGGCGCGCCCTGGACTTCAGGCCGTCTGCCGGAATGGCAGCAGGAGAAGTAAACTGTTGCTCTTGGGCTGGCCGCACGATCCGTGTGGCCAGCCTGTTTTTAATTCCTCGCACCAGGTGGTCTAAACCCACCACCTTTCAGGCGGTCAGCATGGCGACTTCTATCATCCTCACAAAAAAGACTGCCGAAAGTCCACGCTAGATATCTCACGAGTCGGGCCGCCGACCATACACAAACGACCTAATCGGAACAATGTCGTTCCATAATATTGGTTTGGCCAGGCTCTGAGGAGGCTACGAGAGAGCTCTCTCTTCGGTTACAGCTCACGTACAGCCGGAACCCTTGTCTCTTATCTCGCATTTGACTGCTTTAACTGAGATCCATTCTAACCAGCCAGTAGGCGGACCAGGCCGGGTGGCGTTGAAATAAATAAGTGGCTCTTCAGGGAAAATTTGGCTTGTAGCGTTTTATTAATCAGAGCGCAAGTGAAAATTGCGCGACGTAGCTGTTGGAACATCTGGGAGCGGTTCGGTATGATCCGCGCCGACCACAGAAATATATGTAAATGACCTAATCTGAAAGGAAAAAGACAAGAAATGGCGGACGACAATTCCACACAAACTATCGCAGTCGACCAGAGTGACCAGGGTGCCAATACAAACAACGCTGACCAGCAACAGGCCAACCAGGCTGCAGCCCCCGATCCAAACTACGTTGACGCGGTTCTGACCGGAGCGGTGGGTCTTAGTAAAGGCATGGAAGTCATAGCCATCCTCGCGGGCTTGGAAAAAGTCGCGGAGGCAGTTGAACCAATTGGAGCAGTGATCGAGGTCGCGGACATGCTCCTGGCCGTATGGGACGCTCTGGAAACTCCCAACCGTACCTGCGGCTACCAGGGACTGGTATACGGGCTTGTGTATACAGCATTGGAAATGGGTGATCCCACCCCGAATCCCACATGGCCCAATCTAAGCGATGCATCGGAGCATGACCAGCGCTTCGCCGAAGGTGTCGCCAGGGCGAAAAGCAAACTGGCCAACGGGCAGGACGGAGTCAGGCTCACGAACTTAATTCTTCTTGACGTGACAAAGCGCGGAGAAAAGGCCGTAATCAACGATTTGTGGCAGCACGCTATACCTGACGATGATCACCTGCTCCGGATGTTCACGATTGAATGGCCCAATGTCGGGCCCAACGGATAAAGCCACGAGTCAGGAATTTGGACTTCGCACTAACCATTTCGCGGCGATCGTAATTCGACCAACAAGGGGTGGTTGAGAGCCCCAAAGTTAGTTATATGGAGGCAATATGGCTGATATAGCACCAAGCATGCTTGCCAACGCAATCATGGGCAAGCTTTACGATGTTCTTACCAATGGCGACGCAACCGTACCTAAGGCTACTGACAGTTTTTTTAGTTTTTGCTCTCCTGGAATTCCAGTGGACGATGAAGACTTTCGTTTTCTGCATCAGGGCCTGACTGGTGTGGTCACGCCGCAGGCTAAGGCCGTGGCCCTCGGGAATCCGTCGACGCCTTCCGGCGGGGGGACGGCTGCGGCGACGGCTCCAGCACAACCCCAGCTCACGCCGGAGCTGTTGAACTCACTGCGAGCGCAGGATACGAATGCTGTTTACCAGCAGGCGGAAATGCTGGCGCGCATTGTGGATTTCGTTCCCGATGTTACACAAGTCAGTAACAAGCAATTCGCTCAATTCGCCGTCGAAAACAATGAAGGCACCCTGTCGGACCAATACGAACTGGTCCTGAAGATGAGCCAGGTGATGGCGCAGGAGCTTGATAAGGCCACCCAGGACAAGATTGCAAAGTTTCGCGGGTTGCTGCAGACCACAACGCAGAAAACCAATCTGGTGACCGGCGAAGTCACCAATGTTGTGGGACCAAGTCCCCTGGTGCAGGCGTACAACACGAAAATGGCCGCCTATGATGCCGCCGCTCTGGCTTATAACGCGGCCCGCGTCAATGCGCTGGCGGGAAACGATCCTGCGGCAGTCGAGAACTGGGCCATCAACGCCAGCATCATGAGAAACCAGGTCACGGCTGCAATGGATGACTGGATCACCAATGGCTATAAGGACGACTACGAAGCGATCGCCGCCTACATCAGCCAGGTAATGCAGCGAGACATGTCGATGCTGAAGCAAGAATACGAACAGGATTTGCAGAACGCGAAGCTGACTGGCATCTCGTCGGGCAGCGATTTCTACTACACGGCGCTGGCCCCTGCGGATTTTGTTCAGTCGGCTGGCTGGAGCCGGTTCACCTTCAGCAGCGGAGACTTCAGCAATTATGCCGGTTCATCGTTCAATAACAGCGGCTTCCAGGCCCAGGCTGCAGGCAGCTTTCTGGGGTTGTTTGGCGGTGGTGGCGGTGCGAGCGGCCAGCAAGGACGCAGCCAATACAACAGCAATTTCGACTCGAACAATTTTTCCCTGGCATTTTCCATCTGCCAGATCCCCATCGTGCGTCCCTGGTTTAAGGACGCCTACCTGCTGAGCAAGTGCTGGCGCTTCGATCAAACGAATCCCGATTTCAAAGGCAGGATGTTGAGCGATGGGGGAAAGCCGCCAAAGGGTACCTTAAACGCCTACCCGACATCGATCGTCTTTATCAAAGACCTGTATCTTTCACTGGACAAGAGTTCGGGTGCGGCGCAATTCATCCAACAGCAGCAGTCTTCTTCCGAGGATGGTGGAGGCGTTGTCAATCTCGGATTCCTTTGTTTGGGCGGCAGCGCCTCCCACTACTCAAACAGCGGCTATTCGCAGCAGAAAACCAATCACCAATGGGATAATCAGGGCTTATCCGTCCCGGGAATGCAGATCGCAGGCTTCAAGTGCCGTGTGCTGGCCAGCAAGTGTCCGGATCCTGATCCGGGAATTACCGCCTGGGTCTAAATGTTCTGTTGGATGGCTTGAACACTGATAGTTGAATGTGACCATGCGGCGTCCGGTAGCAAGACGCCGCTGAGTCCCTCTCGAATGAAAGCAGGCAAGAACATGGACGCTCTCGCGCAACTTGCGCTCATGACCAAGGCAAAGTTCGTCTTCGAAAGACCTGGTACGTTTCTAAGTTTTCCTGCGCTGTCGCCACTGAGCTATGAGCCGGATCAGTTGGCCTTCATGCCGCCTCACAACCTGTCAGTTTTCTCGGAATTTTCGCGGTTAACAAATGCTCTGCCGCAAGACGTCTTGTTCCAGCCGTCGCTCGACGACACCTTGTGGGATGTCTACCTCAGTGTGTTGCAGAATGCGCAACTGGCCCAGGGAACTTTGAGCGCCGAGCAGAACGCGCAGTTCGCGCAGGCGCAGTCATTCCTGCAAACACCGGGCGACGACGGCCTGCCGCCGGCGCCAAGCGTCGCAGTCATCGCCTACAACCACTATCAGCAGGCATACATCAGGGCCACGCAACAATATCGGGCACAGCAGCTAACGGCCCAGGCCTCCAGCGATCCTGCAGTACAAGCGCAATGGCAGAACGTGGATGAACCGTCGCTACGGTCCCAGGTGGATGCATTCGAGGCCGACTGGAAAAAAAACGGTTTCAAAGCCCAGGTTGAGCAGGCAAAGCAGATCGTCCAGGAATGCGCGGCGCAGTCGCCCGCCATACAGTGGCAGAGTTGGGTGTCCGAGTGCAATCCAAGTATAGATTTTCTCACCGATTCTCAAAACCAGACATTCGCTCCCACCGTTTTTTCACCTTACGACGCACTTAGCCAACCCGATTGGCCAAGTTTCAAAATGACCGGAGCCGAGATCCAGCAGCTGGCAACCCAGGCGCCACCGGAGCTAACTCACGTTCTCGATACGATAACCAATTCAACTATCGATTCCCTTTCTTTTGAATTCTGTTCGGTCGCCCTTACCCGCTATTGGCTTCACAACGAGGTATTCACGTCGCGGTTTTGGAAGTTGTCCGATGCATCGGCACAACTGAGCGACGGCGGCATGGTACCGCAGGGCCGGTGGCCGGCTTACATCACGGAGCTGATTTTTGTCCGCAATATTACTGTTACCAGCCACGCCGCAGGGGGCGGCCTTCAGACACAGTCGCTGTCTGCCTTTCCCCACGTCATGTTGCGTCCCGCGACCGTGGCCACTATGACTGCGGCCAGGGGACCGCTGGTTCCGCCCCCGAGGGTTGCCGCCCGCCCAGTCCCTGCGATGGCGCCAGCGCAGCCGCAGTTCGCCAGGACCCCGTTGACGCCAGTTCCATCCGCCATTCATCCTGCGATGATGCTGCGTCTCAATGCCGGTGCGTTTACCATGCGGACGCCTCCAGCAGAGCCCACGACGCCAGCAACGATACGTGTGACAGCAGTACCCCCAAGTCCCGCGTTGCAGGTCCCGACAACTTCTGGCGCAACTCCGGTTGCCGACCTCACTTCACCAACCAGAGCGAAAGTCTCTATACTGGCCTTTGTCTGCAAGCGCTTGCCGAAATGTCCAAATCCTGATCCAAATCTTCAATGGGGTTAGTTAATTTTGTAACGGCTTCATGCGCCGGGAACAAGCGGCATAATAGGGCATTCTGGAGTGCATCAAGCAGTCGGGAGCGCTTCGTAAACATGTGGTTACTCAGCAGTGAAGCCGATTTAGCCTGGGTTTTATCCAACCGCGACACTGGGATTGTCATGCCTTCGCAGTATTTACGAGACTGGGTTCTGGTCCTGGTCTTGAGTGTAGAAATTTCAGATAATCCGGCCAGAAACCGGATCGTTGACCGCATCGGCCGGACGTTTCCCGGTGAGTGCAGAAATAATATTTCCTGCGGCCGCCAGTTCGATTTGCAGCCGCACACTATCCACGGCGGACCCCAGATGTGGTGTGAACAGGGTGCGGTCCGTGTGACGCAGCAGGTGTGGATTGACTGTTCGTGGATGGTCCCTGCGCGTCCAGTCTTCCATCTCGAATACGTCGGCGGCGTATCCGGCAAGATGGCCGCTGTCGAGAGCATCAGCAACGGCGTTTTCATCGATCACGGAACCCCGTCCCACGTTCACCAGATAGCTGCCTGGCTTCATTTGCGCGATGGCGGCAGCGTTGACGACGTGCAGCGTGGAATCATTCAGTGGCAGGAGAGCCACGACGATATCGCTCTGCTCCAGCATTTCGTTGAAGCTGAGGCGGCGGACACGCAGCAGCGCTTCTTCCTCCGTCGCAAGCGCCACAGTGTCCGCATAAATGAGCCTGACGTTAAAGCCAGCCAGCAAACGAGCCAAGGCGCAGCCAAGCTTGCCCATTCCTGCAATGCCAATGGTTCGCCCGTGCAGTCCGCTGCCGTAGAGAGCAGGACGCCAGCCGCGAAAATTTCCGCTGCGCACCAGATCATTTCCTGCGGCGATATTCCGCGTGATTCCCAGCATTAATCCCAGGGCGAGTTCAGCTGTGGGAACAGACAACAGATCGGGCACAATGGTGAACCAGATTCCGCGCCGGGTGCAGGCGGATACATCAAAGTTGTCGTAGCCTTTGAGCGCGGCAGCGATGATTTTGAGTCTCGGACAATGCGCCAGGAACTCATCATCCACGCTGTCCGGCATAAACACCATCAGAGCATCTGCCTCCCGCGCCAGCTCCGTGAGTTTCTCCCGTGGCCAGCTATCGGTAGAGTTGTTCGCGATGACGCGGCATTTCTGTTGCAGGAGAGCTTGTACTTCTTCGTGGACTCGATGGGTGACCACCACCAGAGGCTGCGAGATCAAAGAAACATCTCCTCGGACACTCTCCAGAATTTCCGTATGCGCGTGTTGATCAGATCGGTGGCCATGATCAGAATCCAGGTAGGAATGAGATACCACATCATCTCCTGGTAATGGAACAGTTGCTGAGCATCGAAAAGCGCCTGGCCGATTCCGCCCGCGCTGATCATGCCCACTACCGTGGCCGCGCGCATGTTCCATTCCAGCCGAAAGAGACTGTGAACCATCATGGGAGAGAAGGCCATAGGCAGGTGGGCAAAGCCAGCCACGGCAATTCCCGATCCTCCGGTCGAAGTCATCGCCATGACCGGGGCTTCAGGGACATTTTCCAGTGACTCCGCGAACAGTTTGCCCAGACTCCCCGCGCTGTGCAGCCCCAGGGCCATGATTCCGATCTTCGGGCCTAACCCGGCCATACCCATCAGAAGCAGCCCCCAGACCACCTCGGGGATGGCGCGCAGAAATTCAAGAAATCTCCGGGCAGGAAAGCTGATGAATCCCGGCATAAGATTTCTGGCGGCAGCCACGCCGAGTGGCAGCGCCAGCACGATGGCCAGCATTGTCCCGGCAAACGCCATGAGCAGGGTCTCGCCAATCAATCCGGGTACCCGGGCGATATCCTCCGGTGCGCGAGGTGGGAACATGGAGCCAATGCGCTGGATGGCATGGCGCACCTCCAGCATCTCCGGTCGGTTGGCCCATACAGCGACCGCACCGCAGGCAGCAATGATTAGCAAGAACCTGGGATATCTGCGAATGAGCCACGCCAGCCGGTCCACGGCAGCCACGACCATTACCAGCAGGATGATCAGGGTGGTCACGTGACGGTAGTCTGCCATGTTGACCGCTCCTGTGAGCTCGGTGCCCAGTCCACCTGCTCCTACGGCCCCTACAATCACTGCCGCGCGTATGATACTTTCAAATTCATAGGCGCCATAAGTCAGCAGGTCTTTCAGGCGCAGGGGCAAAAGCCCAAAGAAGGCGACCATCACTCGATTAGCGCCGGTTGTCTCCAGCGCCTCTACCGGCCCCGGATCAGCTGAGGCAAACAGATCGGCAAAAATCTTGCCCATCGCGCCGGTATAAAAAATGGTGAGCGCCACCACTCCTGCCGCAGGCCCCAGCCCCAGGATAATCACGCAGAAGATGGCCAGCGTTAGATCGGGAAGAGCACGCAGGGAGGTCAGCAGCGCGTAGAGGACGCTTGCGCCGGGCAGGCGCGCGCCGATGTAGAGCGCCAGCGTCAGGCCGAGAATTACAGTAAGGAAGGTAGCCGCGGCGGCGATCTCCAGTGTCTCAAACAACGGCCCGGTTACGGCCTTGAGATAGGCCAAAGAAAAATCTGGCGGAAAAAAATGCCGCAGCTGTGAGAGCGCGTTCTCCCAGCCGGAGATCATGTGCCCACCTCAACGGTCTGTCGCGCGGTGGTCAGATCTTCATCCGCCAGAATTCGGCCGCCTCCCATACGGATGATGCGATCAAAGTACCGATAGGCAAATTCAGGCTGATGCAGAGAGCAGAGCAGGGCAAAGCCATTTTCCTCTGCCAGCCGGCACAGCAGGGCCAGTATCTGCTCGCTCAGCTGGGGATCGAGCGAAGCCACCGGCTCATCGGCTAGTAAAACCAGGGGCTGCTGCACCAGAGCGCGGGCAATGGCGACGCGCTGATGCTCGCCGCCAGAAAGTTCCGCCGTAGGCGCTTTGAGCTTGTGGGCAATCTCCACGCGCTCCAGAGCAGTCCTGGCTTCTTCCATTTCCGCAGCCAGAGGGAACAGGAGAAAGCGAAGGGCGTGAAGCGTGGACCAGCGGCCCAGTGCCCCGGCCATTACATTTTGATGGACCCGCAGACGTTCCACCAGATCGTGGCGTTGGGAAACCAGCGCAATGCGCCGCCGCCACTCACGCAGATGCCGTCCGTGCAATCCGTGGATTGAAACTCCATCCACGGAGACTTCTCCGGAACGTACCGGCACAAAGCCGGTAATTGTTCGAAACAAAGTCGTCTTGCCCGTCCCACTGGGGCCGAGGATAGCGACTTTTTCTCCACGATTCACCTCCAGCGAGACGCCCTTCAGCACTGGCGTGGCCCGGGGGGAGGGGGCGGCAATCAAATCCCGTATGAGCAGCATAGTTCCGTCACAGAATCCGGGAATATAAATTTTAAATTCAGAACATCTTCAATTGTTGGGCCACGGTGCGCACGGTGCTGTACTCCTCGTCATTGGCGCGCACAAACGATTTCCCTCGCAGAATCTTCAGCACCTCGTCGTCCTGGCCTTCCTTCAGCCGGGTAAAGGCCTGGATGAACTTTTCCTGCGTTGCCGGGTCAATCTCTTTGCGTGATGCCCAAACGTAGTCCACAAAGGGCCGGGAGGTCTGGAAGACGCGAACTTTCGTTTTGTCCAGCTTGCCTTCGGCGATCATGGAGTTAAAAACGCTTTCGTCCAGCGCGCCAGCATCCACCGCGCCTGATTCCACGGCTTTTGCTGTGGCCGGATGACTTCCGGTATAGCGGAACTTGAGATCGGAATCCACGTTGATCCCCGCCTGTTTCAGCTCCAGATAGGGAATCAGATGTCCGCTGGTGGAATTGATGTCGCCAAAGGCAAAGTTTTTGCCCTTCAGGTCTTTGAGCGAGTTGATCTGCGATCCGGCGCCGGTGATGAACAGCGAATGAAACTGCAGATCAGAAGCGCGCTGCACCAGCGGAATTACGCCAAACTGAGCGTGGGCCTTCACATACGTCAGAGCGCCGAAGTAAGCAAAGTCCAGCGAACCATTGCCCATGGCTTCCACCGTGGCGTTGTAGTTGGTCGGAATGATCAACTCGACCTCACGCCCTAGTTGTTTCGTGAGATAGGCTTTGAGCGGAGCTTTTTCGAGGACCGAAGCCGAGGTGGCGCCGGCATCGGGGATCATCCCCACGCGCAATGGCCGGTTCTGGCCTTGAGCAGCCACGATAAAAAGCCAAACAGTCGCGAGCACAGCTATTCGCCGCATAAGTTTAGATATAACTCCTTTTGTATATTAGAAATTCCCGCGAGCAGAACGATTCAAATGAAATTGAATTTTAACCGAACAATCACATTGCTGCAGATGCGCGCCATATCCACGCTTTTCTGGCGGTTTTTTCTCGGCCGGTGCCGCTTCAGTCAATGCCCCGTGGTTGCATCTTCTGTAGTCAGTGTGTTAAACACGAGTACATGCGCAACTGGATGCGCGAGCGCATGAGGCGCCGTAAAAAGAAAACTCCCGAGAACGAGTCTGAAGCTACCGGCAAGGTAGGTCAGCAGAAACCACCCGTGGATGAACTCCATCCCGAACCCATTGTTCCTTCTTATGTGGACGATGTCGGCGAGGAACAAGAGGGCGACGCGGCAGCGGATTTGTCTTCTTCGTTAACCGCGAGGATCGAAACCGAAGTTCAGCCGGAGCTGCCGTCCACTCCGCCGCCTGGACTTCCTGAGCAGCAACCGGTGCAGGCGGCTAAATCAGGCCGTCCGCCCAAAGGCGTGGTAGTTTTGGCCATTGGGCTGCCAGGATCTGGCAAAACCACCTGGTTCAAGCGTCGCGGCGTAACCCCGCTTTCGAGTGACCTGCTGCGCTCCATCCTCTTTGACGATATTACCGAGCAGCGTTATCAGGGACTGGTTTTTTCCACCCTGCGCTCTCTGCTCCGTGCCCGCCTGATCGCTCGCATGCCGTGGAACTACGTGGACGCTACCAACCTGGCGGTCAACGAACGTCGGCAATGGATCAAGATGGCCAGGAGCTTTGGTTATGAGGTTAACGCGGTATTCTTTGATGTTCCACTTGAGGTTTGCCTCGAGCGGAACCGCCGCCGCGAACGCCAGGTAAAAGAAGAGATCGTCCAGCGTATGGCTGCCAAACTCAAACCGCCTTCTTTTGAAGAGGGCTTTACCAAGATCACCATGGTGCGAGTGAAGGGCAAAACCAACGGCCTTGAGTAGATGGTAAGAGCCTAAGAGCGTGTTGCCGGAAGTTTGAAGAAGGGCACGAATTAATTCGTGCCTTTCTTGCTTGTTTTTATTTCAAATACTTCAGCATCTCCTTAAACTCTGCGGTTCCTGATTGCCCCAGCAGTTCATAAATCATCATTTCTGTGGATGAGATCACCACTCCGGCGGTTTTCATTCGCTCCAGCCCGACTTTCCAGTTCAATTCCGTGCGTGAGCCCACGGCATCGGCGGCCACATGAACGGTGTGTCCCTGATTCAGGGCGCCCAGTGCCGTTTGCAGTACGCAGATGTGCGTCTCCATGCCGCAGAGCAGCAGAGTGCTGCGTCCTGACTGCTTTGCCAGTGTGGAGCAGAATTCACCATTGCCAAAGCAACCAAACTCCAGTTTATCCACTGGATTAACTGGAGGCAGCAACTCCATGATTTCAGGCAAGGTTGGCCCCAAACCTTTTACATACTGAGTGCTGACGATTACGGGCAAAGAAAGAATATTCGCCAGCCGGATCAGCAGTTTGGCATTGCGCACCAGGCGTTCTTTTTCGTGGATAGCAACCAGCAGTTTTTCCTGGATATCGATCACCAGCAGCGCGCATTCTTTTGCATTCAGCGGACGGCGAGCGGCTTCGGCGGCAGACAGGAGTTCAAGAGCCGTAGTGGACATGCGAACAGTTTACAACCGTAAGGCGGCACTCAGAAATGATCGTCGGCCACCGAGACCGCTGCCTTTTCCACCTGCTTCGGTTTCCAAAAGCTGGTTTGCCAATTGTCTTTGGCGGGCTCGCGCCGAATCCATGGCGGAAGATCCAGCCGCAGATAGCGGGCGAGGGAAGCGGCAAACGGTTCATAGAGTCCGCGTATTTCCTCGAGATGCGCCAGGGCTGCTTCGCTGTGGTTCAGGGTGAATCCGGCTTCCTGCAGTTTTTGTCTGAGAAATACAAGATCTTCATCCGCCAGACGGTCCAGTGGTTCCAGCGTTGTGGGCGGTGCGCTGAAAATCTGGCTCAGATCCACCAGCGCATGGCGGGCAATGGCAAAGGTCATTTTTGCCTGATAAGACTCCAGCCCGTCGATACCCACAATGGCCAGAGTGCAAACATCGAGTATGGCCACCAGCGAACTGAGCCAGGACTGATTGTCATGCTGGGAGCGAAAGTAGGCGAGCACCGGATACGAAAGATGGCTCTCCATAAGATCGGCAGCCCAGCGCTCCCAGTCGTTCAATACCTGGGTAAGGCTGTCTCGATGATCAGGGCCAGCATGGCGGCGAAGCAGCTCATAAGCGGTAGGCGGCGTTCCGGCGCGGGCATCGAGCAGCGAGATCGTGACTTCCCGCCGCGAAAATGCCTGATACAGAACAGGAAGATATCCAATCACCAGGGCAAAGAAGCCAAACCCGATTCCGGCTTCAAGAACGGTGATAAGCCGCGCCGCTGGGGAGGCGGGAGTGATGTCGCCCAGCCCCAGAGTGAAGAGAGTTGTCCCGCTGATGTAAAGAGCATTGCCCAGGCGGCTGGGAAAAATTGCCCCCGAGAACGAACTGTTCGTCCCGTAGTGCACCAGTCCGAATCCAGCCACCAGCGTGGCGGCCCACAATGCCATGAGGAGCAATAAAGAAAGAGGCCCGTAATAGCTGAAGAGCGCATCACGCCTCTTTTTATTTTTGTATCTGCCTGCCAGGAGAATCCATGGAACCCAGGTAAAGCGGTAAAAAAAGCGGGTGAGACGGACTCGCCGGCTCACTCGGCGTGGAAGCACAATGGTTTCAAAGGCTTCCCAGAGCACAACGGCGATCAGTGTAACTCCCCCAACCGCAGCCAAAAAGTTCAGCACAGGGCACCCCCCTGGCTGTAGTGTAAACCGGTATGACCAGGCATGGGGCAGAAGCGATTGACGCTTCCCGCGTCGCGTCATAAAATCAAAGCAGCGGTAGATTGCAATTAACACCACAACTACTGCCCCCTCGTTCAATGGTAGGACAGCTGCCTCTGGAGCAGCCTATCGGGGTTCGAATCCCTGGGGGGCAGCCAATCTTCTCTATCACTTACAGACAACGAAACTACCTCTTCCTTTCCGTGTTGCGGATTTGTGCATTTCAGAGATCAAACGAAGTCCAGATGCCGCATTCGGACTTCGACAAAGAGAGGCCGAGCACTTTGGGAACGGCTTTCTGACAGACCCTCCCCTGAACTTTCGAACTTTCAGAGTCGAAATCAACAAATTCAACCGACGTGGATTAGGCAGTCAGGTCGTAGCGATGATGCAGACCACCGAGTCTTGGGAATGACACGACTTGGGAGTCACGAGTTGGCTTCGTGCATGGTTGGCCATGGGGTGTATCTTTTTCCAGTGAGTTCGATCGAGGTGGTGATAGCGGATATATTCTGACAGCAACCGCTGCAGAATGACGCTCGTTGAGAGGGATGATGTGATCCAACAAATCTCGACGGCAACTTCCCACCCAGCGCTCTGCCACTCCGTTCTGCCACGGGCTTCGGAAAGATGTCCTGACGGCTTTTAGCCCCACGTACAGGTGGAATCCGGCGCGATGCCAGAGTTCTGGCGAACAACCGGGTAGACTCGCGTCGGTCAAACTCGGTTGCCCAACTTCCGGTCCAAATTGAATGCGGCGCTGATCAACGCCAGATGTGTAAAGGCCTGCGGGAAGTTACCGAGCGCCTCGCCTTGCGGGCCTGTCTGTTCTGCATAAAGCCCGAGATGATTGGCATAACCCAACACACGTTCAAACAGCAGCCTGGCTTGATCCAGCTTTTCGGCGTCTGCCAGACCTGCGCGCGTCAACGCTTCCACCAGCCAAAAAGAGCACATGTTGAAAGTGCCTTCCTCGCCCGGAAGTCCATCAATGCGGGGTTGCGGCGGATAGCGATACACAAGGCTGTCGCTGACGAGACCTCCATCCTGAGGATTCTTGAGGATGGCGTTTATTGTGCTGATCATCCGCGGATCGGTGGGCGCCATGAAGAAGACCAGCGGCATGATAAGGAGCGACGCATCCAGGTCCTCGCTGCCGTAAAACTGCGTAAACGCACGGCGCTTCTCGTTCCAGCCTCGGGTCAGCACTTCTTCGTAGATACGGTCCCGCTCGCGCGTCCATTTTGCGCGATCGGCCGGAAGCGCACGCTTTTCGGCCAGCCGGATGCCGCGGTCGAGAGCCACCCAGTTCATGACCTTTGAGTAGACGAAATGTTCCTGGCGATTGCGCATCTCCCAAATACCGGCATCGGGAAGGCGCCAGTTCTCGCAGATCCATTCAAGACGACTGCGTACCTTTACCCAAACGTCGTAGGAAGTGGGGCTGACGTATTTATTGGCCAGATAGAACGCATCCATGAGTTCGCCGTAGATGTCTCCCTGGAACTGCGAAACAGCTGCATTACCGATGCGGACGGGCCGCGAGCCGCGATACCCTTCCCAGTGCTCCAGCGTCTGCTCGGGAAGCTGGGTATCACCCTCGATCCTGAAGACGACTGCGCCGGAGGCTTCCGGATTGACGTGTCTGGACGCGTAATCTTCAATCCAGCCGAGGAAGGCAGCAGCCTCGTCTCTGAAGCCGATGCGCAGAAATGCATAGACCGTGAAGGCGGCATCGCGCATCCAGGTGTAACGGTAATCCCAATTGCGCGCCCCTCCGATGACTTCAGGCAAACTCGCGGTTGGCGCGGCAATGATCGCACCAGTAGGTTCAAAGGTAAGAAGCTTCAGAGCCAGGGCCGATCTTTGCACCTGCTCCCGCCAGCGCCCGTGGTAAGTGCAAGCGGAGAGCCAGTCATGCCAAAATTTCACAGTGCCCCGCAGCAGATCCTCAGCGCCTTTCTCGGACGGAGGACAGGGCACGCCGTCGGCGCAGTCGTCCCTAAGAATGAAGACTTGCGATTTTCCTTGTGCGAGCACGAATTCGGCAGATACCCCACCTTGCCCGTCATTGCTGAGAGGCACGTTGGTTGAGAGCGCCAGGCTCAAGCTGCCTGACTTGAAGATCGCCCCGTTAGCCTCTATCTGGATGTCGTGGGTCTGTCGTCCATAATCGAAGGCCGGACGGCAGGAGACCGAAATGCGCACGGAGCCCCTGACACAGCGTATACGGCGATAAATGCAATGGTATTCAGGCGAGTCGGAGGGTAACCCCACCGGCATGAAGTCTTCCAGCTCGGCGATTCCATCCACCAGCAGGAAGCGTGTAACCAGGACGTTGGTGGAAGGCCAATACACCTGCTTGTACCGGACGCCGTCACCACCTGCGGAAATTTGGAATGACCCTCCCTTTTTGTCATCCAGGATCGCTCCGAAAATGCTGGGCGAATCGAACTGTGGGTGGCAGTACCAGTCGATCGAACCGTTCATGCCCACCAAAGCAACCGTGCGCATGTTGCCGATGATTCCGTAATTCTCGATAGGCTGATACGACATCGTTATAGTCTCTCCCTGTAGTCCGAATTAGACTAGTGACTGACGGTAACCACCTTTCTCTGATATTCGGATGAAACAGCTTCTTTCAAGAGAAAAGCAGCCACATCCGCCCGTGAGATGCTGGTAAAGAGATTGATATATATGTCTTCTCCACTACGGCACTCTCCGGTTTTTGGCCCGTTAGTCAGGCGGGCTGGCCTGACAATGGTCCAGTTAAGTCCGCTCTGTTGAATAAGTTGTTCCTGCACCGGAAGATCAGTAAAAAGATTCTTTAACAGCGTCCTCAGCAGCAACTTTTCCGGCCAAAACATCCTGGTGTTTATACCAAACGAGGTGACAAACAATAGACGTTCAACCCTGCATTGTTGCATGGCGCTAATAATGCCGGGCAAACTCTGAGAAATAATGTTGTTTGGTGTGAATAAAGTCTTGCCGGTGTTGTTTCCCAAAACACTAATAACCGCATTAACTCCATTTAAGGCATTGGTGATGCTGGGCTGGTCCGAAAGATCACCTTTAACAATCGTTAAATTAGGGTGCTTAGTTGTAAGCGTACCTGGGTTGCGGGTAAAAGCAGTCACTTGAAGCTCTTGCTCCAAGCCTTGGGAAACCAAATATCTCCCTGTCCCACCCGTGGCGCCAAAAATCAGGATGCGCATAAAAGTATATTGTCCGTATCCTTAATTGCCAGAAGCCTTTAAGTACGCAATCAGATCGCGCCGTTGGCTGGCCTTTGCAACATGGAAATACATATTGTTCATCGGCACTACCGCATCCGGGTTTGCCAGCCACTTGTCCAGTGATTGTTCATCCCACTTCACAGACGCCTTCTTCAGCGCGAAAGAGTAGATGAATCCAGGTGCCGTACCGCTCGTCCGGCCAAATATACCGGCCAGCTTCGGCCCCTCTTGGTGCTGCTCGAGCGTGTGACAGCCTGCGCAGCGAGATGCGAAGACCTGTTGCCCGTGTCCCGCGTCTCCCGACCCGGCGTCTGACGGGGTCGTTTCCGGCTCGCCGAGCTTGCTAGCCACATCTCCTCGAGACCAGTCCCTTAACAGTCTTATGTCATCATCTGTTATGGCCACATCACTATGAGCCACGCGGTACTGTATGGGAGGCATCGCATGCGCCCGTGTTACACCCGCGATTTCCGTGCGCAGCCTGAGGATGTCTTCATCCGGCAGAGACTCCCATTGCGAGAGGTTCATCTGTTCCTGTGCTTCCGTAATATCTTTCTCTATCAACCATGACACCGGCGCGAAACGCGCATACCATCGCCACTGTGTATGCGTGGAATGGCAGTCCCCGCATTTTTGTCTCAGAACCGACCGCACTTCCACAGGCATCAAAGCATGTTCTAACAGCAGCGTGGACGGTTCATCCGTTGCCACCGTTGTGGTGGCTCTGGGATTACCGAACGGATGTGCCAGACCAAGAACAAGCGACATCACTACCAACGCTATGAGGATCCCCCCCAGCCAAACCATGACGCGCTTCATGCTTTCACCGCCAATGAGGAGTCAACGATGGCGAGAGGGCCATTCCGTGTCACGTAGTTCACTGTGGTCACTCCGAGCACACTCTCTAGTTGTCCAGCCGGCACCACCTTCGGCCCCGCATGCTCGGCCGAACCGGGTGTCGGTTGTGTAAACGCTGTTGACATCGCAGTATGGAAACTCACATTGCCCTCCACTTTCTGGACGATCTGGTGGATGTGCCCGTTCAAAACCGTGACCGAGCCAAATCGCTTCAGCAACGAGAGCGCCTGCGCTCCATCGTCTGTCCCCCAGCCCCATTGCGGGTAAATCATCCAGAGTGGAATATGCGCGAAAAGGACAATCGGTGTCGAAGAGGAAAGGCCAGCAACATCCTCCTTCATCCACCCAAGTTGTTGCGGCCCAAGATCTCCCAACGAATCCAGCATGAGGACGTTATTGAGGCCCATGAAGTGAACGCCCTTGTGGTCGAAGCTATACCATCCCCCGCCCACCGTTCCTTTGCCGAAATGCTCCCGGTACAAAGCGCCACCGTCGATGGAAGTATCGTGCTCGCCCGGCACATAGAACACGCGTTCCACCTTCGCGTCCTTGATCACCTCTATTGCAGTGTCGAACTGGGCCGGCTTCGATACATGGCTCACGTCGCCCGTATGCAGGATCAAGTCAGCCTGCTGTTTCGACTGGGAAACATTGATCTTGTCGATGGCTGCCTTCAGTGTCGCAGTCACATCCATGTTGGCAGGCTTACTGAACCCGATGTGGCTATCGCTGATCTGGACAAAACTGAACGAGCCCGATTCCGCCGGACTGTAAGAGCTGGCAAAGAGGCGGGATGTAGGCACTCCGCCGACGAAAGTCCACAGCAGTCCCGTGCCTGCCCACGCCATGCAGCTTAGAAAGTCGCGACGGTCGATACCGTCGTGCGAGACGTTGTTTCTTTCTTCGTTATCGTTGCCACTTCTGTCGTGTGTGCCCATAGCGGTTATTCCTTTCTCTGCTGCCAACACAAATCGCCGGCCTCTTGGTTTGTTGGATTCCGTTAATTCCGCGACTTGTGATGCGTTCATGCTTAAACCGATCTTAACGGAGCAGGGTTCAGTTTCGAGGAACTGCTTGAAGCTGTCCAAAGTAGACCTCCCGCGTCTGAAACTCTAGCAGGGCGATTTAGGCGTGACTGCTCAATTGTGCTCACTTTGGCCTGAAATTCTCATTGCAGCGGTGATAGCTCTGTCTCTGCGTTGCCACCTGCAGATCCCCATTCAGGAACAGGAACGCTTTCGTGAAGTCCTTTTAGACGGTGTAGCGGTTGCGCGAGTAGAAGAGCTGGGCCCATTGCGACCAATCCTCTTTAGGGATCGTTGTTCGGCCTGAATTAAGCCACAGAGGATGATCTGCGCATCACGCTTTGCGAGTCCCAAAATATTCCAGATTCGTTTCACTGCAGGGACCTAATCGTGAACGAACAAGTTGGAACTGCAAGGCTCGGAATGAGCCCACACACTATTTTGTTGTCTGCAGCCAATTCCATGCGGTGCTCACAATGGAATAGAGGTCCGTATACCGGGGTAGCCAGTTTAGTTCGCGACAGATTTTTTCCGAGCTGGCGATCAGAATAGCGGGATCACCGGGGCGGGCAGGCTGTTCTCTGCAGGGAATTGGATGGCCAGTAATTTTGCGGGCCACTTCCAGCGCTTCGCGCACGCTAAAGCCTTTGCCATTTCCCAGGTTAAAAATGAGTTTGTCCTTCGTTTCCAGTGCGTGTAATGCCAGTTCGTGAGCCTGGGCCAGGTCGGCTACGTGGACGAAGTCCCGGACGCACGTGCCATCGGGCGTTGGATATTGTGTGCCAAAAATGGAGAATTCCGCCCGCTTGCCCAGCGCCACCTCAAGAAGCAACGGGATCAGATGCGTTTCCGGGTGATGAGCTTCGCCCAGTTTGCCGGCGGCTCCCGCGGCATTGAAATATCTGAGGCTGCAGTATCGCAATCCATGTGCTCGATTCAGCCACGTTAGCATCTGCTCAACCAGCAGCTTGGATTCTCCGTAAGCGTTGGTCGGTCTGAGAGGAGCATCCTCACGGACAGGTATGCTTTCGGGATTGCCATAGACTGCGGCTGTTGAGGAAAAAACCAGTTTGTGGACGCGGTTTCGCAGCATTGCTTCAAACAGCGTGAGGGATTTTGCCGAGTTATTGCGGAAATATTTTTCCGGGCATGTCATGGACTCGCCCGCCTCAATGAATGCGGCAAAGTGCATCACGGCATCAATGGCATGTTCACGAAATACAGAATCCAGACGCTCGGAATCTCCCACGTCTCCGCAAATGAATCGTGCTGTTTTTGGCACGGACTCCGGATGACCATGACTCAGATTGTCATACACGATCACCTGATGACCAGAATTGATCAACTGGTGGGCCACAACGCCGCCAATGTATCCGGCGCCGCCTGTTACAAGTATCCTCATATCACTTATCTGCCAGAGAGAAGATCTGTCGCTGCCTGCTTAACGAGGCCATTCAGCGAGAAGGCCAGCCAGAACCTTTAACGCCGTGTATCTGGCTGGTCTGTTGTCGTGCCTTAGGGGGATCAGCACCTGACAATATTGTTTGCCTGAATCCCGCGAGTGGCGTTGCGGGTATCAATCACCAGGCGGGCCTCGCGCACAATCCGGGGGTAATCGTAGTCCGAATGGTCCGTGAGAATGACTACACAGTCGTAGTCAGCCAGATTTTCCAAAGCCGTATTGTGCAGTTGGAGGTCATACTTGCGACCCCGGCCAACAAATTTGAAGTATGGATCGTTGTACTTCACTTCGGCGCCCTGTTTTTGCATGAGCTCGATCACCGTAAGCGACGGCGACTCGCGCAAATCATCAATGTCTTTTTTATATGCAACGCCCAGAACCAGGACCTTTGCTCCATTCAGTGTTTTTTTGCGAGCGCCGAGCGCAGCCACGGTGGACGCCACAACGTGGTATGGCATTTCGCTGTTTACTTGACCGGCCAGCTCAATAAAACGGGTGTGAAAGTCATATTCACGGGCTTTCCATGAAAGATAAAAAGGGTCGATGGGGATGCAATGTCCGCCAAGTCCCGGGCCAGGATAGAACGGGTGGAAGCCGAATGGTTTGGTCGCGGCCGCGTTAATGACCTCCCAGATATCGATACCCATGCGCAATGAGAGCAGCTTAAGCTCATTGACCAGCGCTATGTTGACGCACCGATATATGTTTTCCAGCAGCTTGGTCATTTCCGCAGTGGCTGGACTTGAGACCGGAACAGTGCGGGCAAAGATACTCCCGTAAAGGGCGCATGCAAGCTCTGTGGCTTTGGATTCGAGTCCGCCGACTACTTTGGGAATGTCGCGCCGTGCAACAGAATCATTGCCTGGATCTTCGCGTTCCGGCGAAAAGGCAATATAGAACTCCTGATCGCATGACACACCATCACGCGCAGCTTTCAGGCCCTGGGGGTTGCTTTCGAGGATAGGCGCGACGACCTCCTCTGTCGTTCCAGGATACGTAGTGCTCTCCAGAACGATGAGTTGTCCGGCGCGCAGGTGCTGAGCAATGATTTTGGCCGTGGATTCCACAAAGCTTAAATCTGGTTCGTGATGCTCGCTGAGAGGTGTTGGCACGCATATGATTACCACATCCATCTCGGAAAGTTGGCTGAAATCGGCAGTGGCGGTGAATCCGTGTGCCGCAGCTGCCTCTATTTCTGTTGGCGGAATGCGAACGATATAGGAACCGTGGTGCGAGAGGGTCTCGACCTTTGCCGGATCTGTATCAAATCCGGTCACCCGAAACCTCTCTTCACTCAGCAGCAAAGACAGTGGCAGGCCAACATAGCCAAGGCCAAGAATGCCAATCCTTGCCGAGCGTGACTCAATCTTTTCTTTTAACAGCGCGCTTGTGGAAAGGGGCGAGATGGTACTGGAATTCATCACGGGTAGGGTTAAGCATTTTTATGGCCAGTCAGGACTACTCGTAGCTTAGAAAGTGCAGTACGGAAAAAGATTTTGTCTTTATGCGGATGGACCAGCGTGGAAACATAAATTTCTTTCAAATCAATGATTGTGATCTCATCTATTCAATACACTTCGGCCCCCCCCTGCATGAAATAGTTTGCACACGTGGGTATACGAAACTCCTCTTCTCCCGGCAAGCCACAAAGATCATTTGTCAAAAATGTGAAACAGATTTCACCCATGGTATGAAGTGTCCTTTTGTATCAAACGAAAGAGGTTTTCCTGTATCTCATAAACGTCAGTAAATATGCGGATGCTGCGCTGTATCTCTCAATTACCAGACAGTTTGCGGACAATGGGTGACTTTGGGCACGCCACCTGCAGGCTGATTGGCAAAAGGAATGCACTTTGACAGTGGCAGGTTTTGTACAGAGGGCGGCCACTGAATGGCAACATCCGATTTAAAGCTGATCAATCGAAGTTACAGCCGAACACTGGTTCGTGTTGGGCGGCAATATGTTCCCCGCACAACTCTTTTGCTGGCCTTGTCCGAGACGTTGCTGATTATCGCTTCCCTGACACTGGCAACAGTCATTCGCTTTCTGGATGTCCGTGTTATCCGCGAATATCTTGCTCAGCAGTGGGTTCACTTCGCCGTGATCGTAGTTGTATGCCAGCTTGGCTTTTACTACAACGACATGTATGACCGGAGGGCACTGACGAAGCGCAGCCTTCTGTTGATCCGTTTGCTGCGCGCCATGGGAGTTACTCTTCTGGCGCTAATGGTTTTGTACTACATGTTTCCGGCGCTGCGCGTTGAAAGGGGCGTCGTTTTGCTGGCGGCTTTCATGATCTCTGCTGCCATGGTGGGCTGGCGGGTCGTGCTTTACAGGCGCAGAAGCTTTAGCCGCTCAATTGAGCGAGTTTTGTTTTTGGGCACCAGTACGTCCGGAATTGGACTCACATACGAAATCATGCGTGCACCGGAATTGCAGTATAAGATCGTGGGGTTTCTCGATGAAAAGGCGAGATGGCTCGACAATCCTTCCACTAAGCCGCTGGTAAGTCCTGGCATCATTGGAGGAATTGACCAGCTGGAAGAAGTTATCGAACGCGAGCAGGTGGACCGTCTGATCATCTCGCTGAGCGAACGCCGGGGCGTGATGCCGATCCATCAGCTTACGGCACTCAAGCTTCAGGGGGTGCCAATTGAAGATGCCCAGTCAATGCGGGAGCGCATCACCGGCCGGATTATGCTGGATCACCTGCAGCCGAGCTGGCTGATTTCATCCGACGGCTTTCAAAAATCTTCGTTTGTCATGGCTGTAAAGCGAGTCACCGATATTGTCATTTCCGGAATCCTGATTTTGCTTTCTGCACCGGTCATGCTGCTGACGGCAATAGCCATTCGCCTGGAGAGTGACGGTCCTGCTCTCTTCAAGCAGCAGCGGGTTGGCCTCGGAGGACGCACATTCAGGATTTTCAAGTTTCGCTCCATGCGGCAGGGATCGGAGAAAGGAACGCCTTCCTGGACTTCCAATCGCGACCCGCGAATTACAGGTATTGGAAGCATCATCAGAAAGTTTCGTATTGATGAACTGCCGCAATTATTGAATATTCTGCGCGGAGAAATGAGCCTGATTGGTCCGCGGCCTGAGGTCCCTTACTTCTGCGAACTGCTGGAAAAAGAGATTCCATACTTCAACCAGCGGCACACCGTGCGTCCTGGGCTGACCGGCTGGGCCCAGGTTAAGTACCAGTATGGCGCGAGTCTGGAAGAGGCGAGGATCAAGTTCGAGTACGATCTCTTTTACATCAAGCATCTTTCGTTGTTGCTCGATCTCTCCATCATCTTTGAAACAGCCAAGGTCGTGCTGTTGGGCCGGGGTGCTAAGTAAAGAGCCAGGTAAATTGGGGAAGGGCGCAGGCATTTACCGTACGTCCTGGATGTGAAAAGTTTTGCACTCATGGGAGCGCACTTTCCTGTTGATGCGCTTTTGGATTGAAGACAATAAAGCTCTTCCAGAATATTGCTGAATGGCTGTGAACCTGCTCTGATCTCCTGAGTCGTCCATGCAGGCGAGGCGTGGCGTTGTACGTAAAATCCACAGGCGTGAGGCTATAAAAGTGAGTATCAGCCAAAAAGAAGAAAATCCCTTTGAGCAGTTTCTCCGCTGCTGGAGGCTGGTACGTCTTTATCGCTGGTGGATCGCACTGGGAACCTTCGTGATCGGCTTGGCGTGCATGAACGCAGTCTTCATGCTGCAGGACTACTATCAGGCAACCACCACGATTTTAGTTGACCCGCAGCAGATTCCCGATCGCTATGTCACGTCCACGGTGGTGGACGATCCATCACATCGCCTGAATACGATTTCTCAGCAGGTACTGAGTGCGACACGCCTGCAGCAGATCATCGAGCAGTTCCATTTGTATCCGAATCTGCGGGGGAAGATGGCTGCAGAACAACTCGTCAGCGTGATGGTGAAGGACATTGATATCAAGGTCAAAGACGGTGGATCGTCCCTGAGTTCATTCACGATTACCTATACGAGCACAAACCCCAGGATCGTGGCTGAAGTCACGAACCAGCTGGCGTCAGGCTTTATTGAGTGGAACCTCAAAAACCGAGAGCAGGTTGTAACCGGCACAACTGATTTTCTCAAGTCGCAGCTTGAAAAAGCTCGTCAGGACTTAAAGGACCAGGAACAAAAGCTGAGCGAATTTAAACTCAGACATGCGGGTGAACTGCCTGAAGATCAGGCAGCCAATCTGCAGATGCTCTCGCAGCTGCAATCGTCGTTTCAGGCCAATCGCGAAGCTCTTAACCGATTTGACATGCAGCGGACCATGCTTCTGCATTCAAAAGATATTATTCCCGCGACCGGGAAACCTTCGGGACCTTTGAGCGAGCGGGCGCAGCTATTGCTCGAAGAACGTGATGTGGAGCAAAAGCTGGCCGAACTTCGCAGGATATATACCGCGGAGTATCCGGATATCCGCACCCTGAGCAACCGCCTGAGCCAGGTCAAAGAGCGGCTGCGCCTGTTGCCGTCGGACAAGCCGGAAGAAGCAGCGCAGACCGGTGACAATGTGCAGCTCTCTCTTGTGGACAGAGAAATTGCGCGGTTAAACCAGGAACAAAAACAGATACAGTCGCAAATGGGAAGCTACCACGCCAAAATGGCCGCCGCTCCCATTATGCAGCAGCAATTGCTCGACCTTACGCGCAACTATCAGGTGTCCAGCAGTGACTATGCCTCGCTGCTGGAAAAAACATCGTCATCTCAATTGGCGGCTGATCTGGAAAAAAAGCAGAAAGGGGAACGCTTTACCATTTTGGACAGCGCTAACATTCCAGGACATCCTTTCAAACCCAATCGGCGAATGCTGATTCCTGCGGTTTTTTGGGGAGCACTGTGTTTATCTATTGCCCTGGTCATTGGCAAAGATGTGCTGACCGGAGCATTACTCAGCGAGCATGATCTGGCAGCCATTGTCCCCAAAGGAGTTCCCGTTCTTGCGGTCGTGCCGGAGATTCAAACTTCAGCCGCTCTTTTACGCAGGAAACTGATAGGAATCGGGGCAATGGTCATCGTATTGCTCGTCTGCGGCGCAGAAGTTTTGTTGATCCTGAAAATCAAGCCAATCATTTAACCGGTTGCGGTTAAAAATCGGTTCCAGGCCCTTGCCCAAAAGTGGAAATATTTTTCACTTCCCGTTGCACTTTTGTGTTCTCAGCGTGACAAGGCGACAGATAAAGCCCTCAGTTCATTGAGTTTCCACGACATACAGAAGTGAAGAATGGTACTCCCCTTGCTTTAGAAATTATGTGTTTCCTGCAAATTTCTGAACCGAGTAACTCGGGGATATTAAGCCATATCAGGTGGTGACAGGTGCGTTTATGGCCGGGCGGCGGGGACAAGATAACGGATGAGTATGAATTTTAATCAGAAAATACTTTGGGCGGCCGTTGTATGCGCCGCTTTGGCAAGTCAGGCGCAGCAGGCGACAAATAATCTCGTACGGGCTTCCGAGGCGAATGCCGAGGCCCCTTCGAGCAGCGGCACCGAGGAAAAATACGTAATTGGCCCGGAAGATGTACTGAATATCAACGTGTGGCGGCAGCCGGAACTCTCTGCCGTGGCAGTGCCGGTGCGCCCGGATGGGAAAATTTCACTGCCCTTGTTGAACGACGTTCAGGCTGCCAATCTTACTCCGATGCAGCTGGTGGCAGCGATTACAGAGCAATTAAAAAAGTTTGTCTCTGATCCGCAGGTTACCGTTGTGGTCACGGCCATCAACAGCAAGCGCATTTATGTAATGGGCGAGGTTGTGCGTGCGGGAGTGTTTCCCATGGCGCCCAATATGACGGTCCTGCAGGCGCTTTCCAGTGCCGGTGGCTTTCAGCAGTATGCAAATCCAAAAAAGATTTACATCCTGCGTAAAGACGAAGCCGGGAAGAATCGCAAAATCACCTTCAACTACAAACGCGCAATCCAGGGAGGGCAGGCGGAAGGGGACATCCTGCTGATGCCTGGAGACACGATCGTCGTCCCATAAAAGAATGTCCCATAAAACAATATGAAGCGCCCCATCCTAATTTCATTGTTGCTGATCGCCTGCTGTGCCGGCGCGCAGATTGATACTCGTGTGGTTACGGCCCCCGTGAACACCAAAGATCCAGACAAAGCCAACAGCTCGGATAACAATTCGGATAAAGATAAGGACAAGGGCGAAGAAAGCGAGCGGTCGCGTGACCGGCAGCCTGCGCTGTCAGGACTGGAGACTCTTCGGAGGGATATTGGGCATGACACGCTGTCATTTTCCGGTCAGCTCTCGGGATTGGCAGACAGTAATGCCCGGCAGACAAACCTGGATCCCTCGGTTGGGGTGTTCTCGCAGTTTGGTGGATTAGTACAGTTTCAGCACACTGCTCGCAGCGGTGTGACCACCGCGGAATATTCAGGTGGTTCTACAGCGGGTGGCAGCGCATTGGGCCAGGAGCAAAGTTATCAGGAAGTGGGTGCTACTCAAACCCTGAGCATTGGGCGCTGGCACTTGCTGGGCGGTGGTCACTTCACTTATCTTCCCGAATCTGCGTTTGGCTTTAACTCCGTACGTGCAGTCCCTGATGCAAATGCAGCTGCGAATGCTGGCACAGGCCAGACGATCTTTACCCAGGCAGGCACACAAATAAATCGTGCATTGCTCGCACAGGGCGATTTGAATCTGAATCGTTTTTCGTCAATCACCATGCTTGCCACGTACCAGCGACAAACCTTTGATAATCAGGGTTTGCTGAATACCAGCGAGATCGACGCGAGGTTCGGCTACAACCGCATACTCAGTTCGCGAAGGTCGGTTGCCGTGGCGTATTCGTTTGGACAATTTGATTTCGATAACACGACGGCCCGGCTTCAGACGCATAGCATTCAGTTCTTCCTGTCCCAAAAGCTTAGTCAAAATACAAGTTTCAAAGTCTCATTGGGGCCGCAGATCATGGTTTCTCAGGGATCGGTAGCCGCCGGGACCGGAGTTACTTTGAGTGGAAACGCTGAACTGGATTACAAACTAGGACGCACGCAACTTGATTTCTCATATTCGCGCCAGACAACTGGAGGCTCGGGGGTGTTTACCGGAAGTTTGGTAAATCAGGTGATGGTATTGGCAGATCGCCGGATCAATCGCATATGGGACGTCTCCACATCAGTGTCATATGCCCACACCGGAAGTTTAGAGGGTATCACCACCTTTGCGGCACAGACATTCGACGCAGTTTATGCCACCAGCAGGGTAAATCTTCGCCTCACGAGAAACCTCGATGCCTTCCTGAGCTATGGAATTCAGGTGCAGGGTTTTCAGACGCAGGCTCCCAGTGTTACTTATCCGGCTCGTCATCTTGCAGTCATTGGCCTGATGTTTCATCCTCGGCCTCTGCTGCTGAGGCACTAAGTAGTTCAAATCCGCCGGAGTTGTCTATTAGTTCCGGCAGTCACGGAGACGGGCAATCAACACTCATTCCATTGCGACAGGTATCGGCATGTTAGGCCCCACCGGAATTCCAGTCTGGATATTCTGGGGATCCGTGGCCAGCGTTTTCTATGCCTATGCTGGATACGCGCTTTGGCTCGCTGTGCGCCGAAAATGGCGCAGCCTGCCCCGCCAGTGGTCGCCAATTTTGCCTTCGATCTCAGTCGTAATGGCGGTGCGCAACGAAGCGGCAGCACTGGCTGAAAAGATCAAAAATCTTGAAGCGCTGGATTATCCGCGCGATCGAGTTACGATCATTGTGGTTTCAGATGGATCGACGGATGCGACGAACGAGGTACTTGCGGGTTTCGGATCTCGCGTGCAGTCCATTTTTTTGCCGGTGCCGGAAGGCAAAGCCTCTGCCTTAAATCATGCATTGATGGTGGCGAAAGGCGAGATCGTTGTCTTCGTGGACGTAAGGCAGCATCTCGATTCCCAGGCGCTCGGGTTTCTGGCCGGAAATTTTGCTGATCCTTCCGTGGGGTGCGCGAGCGGTGAACTTGTTCTTACTGAATCACTGGAAAGTAAGGCCGAGTCTGTGGGGGTCTACTGGAAAATAGAGAAGCTGATTCGCAAGCTGGAATCTGAAACCGGATCCGTGGTGGGCGCCACCGGTGCGCTCTATGCCGTGCGTCGTGAGCTTGTTCCTGCCGTGCCTGCGGGTACGCTGTGCGATGACGTTTACATTCCGTTTGAAGTTGTTCGGCAAAACCGCCGGGTAGTATTTGAATCGCGTGCCATCGCCTTTGACGTAATATTCTCCGACTGGCGGCGCGAATTTCGCCGCAAAGTGCGTACCCTGGCCGGCAACTATCAGCTTCTGCAACTCGCCCCCTGGCTGATGACAAGCACGAATCCGCTGCGCTTCGAATTGTTCAGCCATAAATTACTGCGTCTCGCCGCTCCTTTTATTCTGCTGCTTGCTCTGGCTGCCTCATTTTTCGCACAAGGCTGGTTCTATCGCGCAGCTTTCTTTTGCCAACTCGGCTTTTACGCGCTTGCGCTTTTGGTTGTGGCCCTGCCGAAGTCGCGTCCGCCTCGCGTGGCGGCTCTGGCCTTCACATTCGTAATGCTCAATGTTGCTGCTGTCTTTGGTCTCGTTAAATTTCTGACGGGCGCAAAGGACGTGTGGGTAAACACGAAGATGCAGCCGGGGCAGGTCCAATGAACACTGAAGCCAGAACGATTCATGTACAGGTGAGTGAGCCAGTGCTCCTGCCCTCCGGCAGAACGGAGTTCGTGGAACGTCTGCGAGCTAAGCTGTCCCTGGGCAATATCCCGGCGCTCGATGCCATGCGTGCAGTCGCGGTATTTCTGGTTATTTTTTACCACTTTGGTATTGCTCGGGTTCCCGGTGGGCTGGGTGTTCTGATTTTCTTCGTGCTCAGTGGTTTTCTCATCACGTGGCTGTTGCTCAGGGAAATGGATCGCACGGGATCGATCTCAATACGTGGTTTTTACCTGCGCCGTGCTCTGCGGATTTTTCCCGCATTTTATTGTTTTCTGCTGGGCACATCCTTGTTGCTGACTGTTACAGGCCGCCATGTGGACTGGCCCCATACGATCAGCGCATTGCTTTACACCAGTAATTACTATCAGGGCCTTTTCAAACCGACCGACAGCTTTGTGAGCCATACCTGGTCTCTGGCGATTGAGGAGCAGTTTTATCTGCTCTGGCCGGGAATTTTCTTTTTGTTTCGCAGGAATCTCCGAAAGCTCAGCATCCTGGTCGGAGGAATCATTCTTTTTGTATGGGTGTGGCGCTGGATATTGCAGTTAGTTCTGCACGCTGATCAAAGTTATATTTATCGCGCATTTGAAACGCGCGTGGACCATTTGATGGTGGGATGCCTGCTGGCGCTCATACTCCGGCAGGGCATGCTGGACGGCTTTTTTCAAAAAATTTGCCGCTTCGTCTGGATGCCGCTTATTTCCGTGGCCTTGCTCTGTCTGTCTGCATGTGTGCTCGGGCAGACGGCTGAGTATCGCGATTCCATCGGATTCGTGATTGAACCACTTCTTGTAGCCGTGCTTCTGGTACAGCTGATCCATTTCACTTCTACATTTGCGTGGAGATGGCTAAATGCCCGGCCTCTGCGCTGGCTGGGACGCATTTCCTATTCTCTTTATCTTTACCAGCAGATTACGCTTCATCCTGCGCATCGTATCCTCGGCAAATTTCCGGTAATTGTGCAGCTTGTTGCGGGTGTCGCATTTACCCTGGTGATGGCGAGCGCGTCGTTTTATCTGGTGGAAAAGTATTTTCTTAAGCTCAAGCAGAAATTTGCCAGTCAGTCTGAACACGCGTGGACCCCACCGGGACCTTCAGCATCGCTGCTGGAAAAGGCACCTCGTGCAGCCACGGCCGGTGACGTATGAATACAGGCCTGGGGCAATTTATTCCGCTGGTTCTCTATGTGGTCATTTTGTTTGGCTGCGCAGCGTCTGCTTTTTGGAAGCCGCGAATTGGCATTTATATTATTTTGCCCTTGCTGCCGTTCGAAACGCTTCGTGAGAAACTCGATGACTTTCCGCTCGGTTCACATGCAATTTACCTGATTCTTGTGAGCGTCATCGCCGGCCTTTTTTTTAGGTCACAGCTTACCATTCCGAAGACCCCACTCAATCGAGTCCTGCTGGCCTTTGCTGTTTTCCTCTACATTTCTCTATGGCAGGGGGCTTTCTATCTGTCGAGTCCGCTGCCCTTGTTACTCTCCGACCCGCGCCTGGCCGTATGGAGAGATTTCATGGCAATGCCGCTGCTCTTTGTGGCCACTACGGGAGCCATTCGCACTCAGTCACAGATCAAGTTCGCGGTACTTGTTGTTTGTTTATCGATTCTGATCGTTGACCGCAGCGCGTTAATGAATGTTCTCTCCCACAGCTTTTCTCATTTTGACGAAAACAAGCGGGACGGTGGACCACTGGGGTATGCCGGTTCCAACGGGTTGGCAGCCTTCGAGGCACAGTGCACCTGTTTGCTCATTGGTCTGGCCGCGTATGAGAAGCGCCGACTGCGCAAAATCGGCTTGTATCTGTTAATAGCTCTTACCAGCTATTGTCTGCTATATGCATTTTCGCGTGGCGGATATCTCTCCCTGCTCACCGGATTACTGGTGTTTGGCATTTTTAAGGACAAGAAAGTGATTCTCCTGGTTGGGGTGATCCTGCTGACCTGGCAGTTTTTTGTGCCGCAGGCTGTGCAGGAAAGAGTGATGATGACCTACAACAAGGATGACAAACTGGAGGCATCTGCCGACGAACGCGTGCAGCTCTGGACCGATTCAGTTCAGCTAATCACCACCAATCCGGTTCTGGGAAGTGGCTTTGCGACATATATGTTCATGGGCAGAGTCCGCCACTTCAAAGACACGCACAACATGTATGTGAAGGTCCTGGTGGAAACCGGCATTGTCGGCATGGTGTTCTTTTTGTTGATCCTGTCAAAGCTCTTCACGATTGCCCGGCGATTATTCCGGGCCGCCAAAGAGCCTTTCAATCAGGGACTGGCCCTGGGCTTATTGACTCTGATGGGTTGCCTGGTAGTGGTCAACCTGTTTGGTGACCGGTGGACGTACATTGAGATTAATGGAATCACCTGGGTCCTTTTTGCGCTCGGCGCACAGGCTTACATTCTTGAAAGCAGAAATCAGGAAGCGGTCTCTGAAAACGCTGATGAGAGTGCCTCGCAATTCGATCTGCAGCTGGCGCCGGTGGGGCAAGAACGATGAATCTGCGGCGTGCAAGCGTCAGTCCGGCAGAGTCAATGCCTGCGCATTCCGGGCAGCGCCATGTGCTTTTTATCATGGATCGCCTTCCCCGGACGCTCGGGGGCGCCGAGAACGTATTGCTGAACACGATCGGCTTGCTTCCTCAGGATAAGTTCCGCTGCTCACTGCTTACTTTTGAGCTTGAGCCGGGCTCGGTCTTCGAGAAGGTCCCTTGTTCGCTTCATGTCTTTCCCATGAAAAGGACTTATGACTTCAATGCAGCCAGCATGGCCGTGCGTCTGGCGAAGCTCATTCGATCCGAACGCATCGACATCGTGCATACATTTTTTGAGTCGTCGGATATCTGGGGTGGCTTTGTGACCAAGATGCTGACTTCAGCGCACCTGGTTTCCAGCCGTCGTGACATGGGAATCCTGCGGTCAAGCAAGCACAGAATTGCCTATCGGATGATGTCGTCATTCCCCGACAAGGTTTTGACGGTATCCCGCCGGGTTCGGGAGTTTTGTATTAAGGCGGATCGGGTAGATCCGGCAAAAGTAATCACCGTATATAACGGAGTCGAGCTTCCGCCTCCCAGGAATGCTGCCCGGGGCAAAGAGCTGCGAGCACGGCTGGGATTTCCCGATGCCGCACAAATCATTCTGACTGTGGCCAATGTGCGACGGGTGAAAGGTCTGGATGTTCTTTTACGCGCAGCCGCGAAAATTTGTGAAAGAAACTCCCGGGCATTTTTCGTTATCGCCGGAGGAGTACTGGAAGGTGACTATTTCCAGGAACTGCAGAATCTGGCCCAGGATCTGAACCTTACAGGCCGAATTAGATTTGCCGGGGAGCAGAAGCCGGTGCAGCCATTGCTGGAAATGAGTGATGTTTTTGTGCTGCCGTCCCGCAGTGAAGGTTTTTCCAATGCCTTGCTTGAAGCCATGGCCAGCGAACTGCCATGCATCGCCACCAATGTTGGCGGAAATATCGAAGCGATTGAGGATGGAATCAACGGTTTGATTGTCGATCCCGAAGATGCTGGTCAGCTCGAAACCGCCATCTCTTCCTTGCTGGAGGATCAGGAACGCGCAAAGGAGATGGCCATCACAGCACGACGCACGGTGGAGAGCAGATTTTCCCCGGAGCGGATGATTTCCGACATCGTCAGCGTGTATGAGAGCTTGCCACAATGAAGATCCTGCATTTGATCAGCAGCGGAGGATTGTACGGAGCGGAAACGATGATGGTTGCCCTGTCGCGTCAGCTCCAAAAGGAGGGACACAACAGCCTCATTGGAGTGTTCGACAATGCGCATCTGCCCAACACAGAAATTGCCGACTATGCCCGGTCAAATGGAGTGCCGGTGAAAGTTGTGCCCTGCAAAGGCAGAATCGACCGGCGAGCCGTGAGCCGCTTGCGCCATATCCTGAGGGAAGAACGTGTCGACGTAATTCACGCGCATGGCTACAAGGCAGACATCTATGGTTATGCAGCCAACTTTGGACTCAACAATCCGATTCTCTCCACCTGCCACACCTGGTATGACAATGACTTTGCTGCCTTGTTGTACGGCATTCTCGATCGGCAAATCCTCCGGCGCTTCAATATGACAATCGCGGTATCTCAAGCAGTGGCTGCCGCACTGCGGGGCGCAGGGGTAAGGCCGGAAAAAATCAGATTGATAGACAATGGCATTGATCTCCATCCTTTCACCACAAGCGAGCCCACCTTACGATCTGAACTTCAGACCAGTAAGAAGCTCATTGGAACTGTGGCCCGTCTTGCGCCGGAAAAAGGGATCGACTACCTGCTCCGGGCTGCCGTTGCTGTTCTGCGCGAGCAACCGGATGTTTTGTTCGTGATTGTTGGTGACGGGCCGGATCGCCAAAAACTTACGGCACTGGCGCAGGGGCTTGGCATCAGCAGCCACGTGATTTTTACCGGAGCCAGACGCGATATACCTGGTGTCTATGCTTCGCTCGATGTGCTGGTTCAGCCGTCACTCAAAGAGGGGCTGCCCATGACCTTGCTCGAAGGACTGGCAGCAGGACGAGCAACGGTGGCGACACGCGTGGGCGCTGTTGAACGGGTTGTTTTGCATGAAAAGACCGGTTTACTAACGGAATCGGCGGATTCTCCGGCTCTTGCGAATGCGATTGTGCGTTTGTTGAACGATGAGCACCTCAGAACGCGACTCGGCGAGGCAGGGCATAACTGGATTCGAGACAATTTTTCAGCCGAAGCCATGGCCCGAACGTACCTGGAACTTTATCAATCTCTGGGACGGGAAAAATGAATAAATCTGTAGTGACCGCACAAACCGATACGATGCCGCCTGTCTCCCGGCAAGAGGTTGGTCAGAAAAAGCAAGAGTCAGCGTGTTCCGAAGTCCGGCGCCCAATCACGGTTTTCATGATGGATTTATGGAGCATAGTTCCGTATTACGACGCCTATCTTTGCCGCGCCCTCAAATCGAAACCCCTGTCAGTAACTCTGGGGGCGATCACGTACTACCTCGACCGTGGTTGTTTTGCGGCGCGTGGACTGTGCAACCGTCCGGGACTTGTGGATATAGTGGGCAAACTGAATTTGCCGCGTCTGCTTCGTCAGTTGCTCAAGTTTATTGAGAATGTCATCAATACTCTCGCGTTGATGTTCAAATTTTTGTTTGCGCGGCCTGATGTTATTCACGTGCAGTACCTTCCAATGCTGCAATTGCGTCTTCCCCTGGAGTTTTGGTTTTTGCGCTATTGCCGGAGTCGAGGCAGCAGGCTGGTATGCACGGTTCACGACATTCTGCCCTCCGATTCAGGAGACGCGCACAAGGGGACATTCCAGAAGCTCTACCGAATGATGGACGCTCTGATCTGCCACTCCGAGCCTGTAAAGAAAGAACTGGTGGAACGGTTTAGTGTTGCGCCAGAACGCATCCGGATTATTCCGCACGGGCCATTCTTTTATGACTTTCCCCGGCTCTCGCCTGCCAGCGCCCGGCGTCAGCTTGGCCTAAAGGAAGATGAGTGTATCGTGCTCTGGCAGGGAATTATCCGTCCTTATAAAGGAATTTCGTTTCTTCTCGATGCCTGGGCCAAAGTGCAGGAAACGGGAGCCAATGCGCGCCTGCTGATCGCCGGTACCGGAGAGCGTGCAATGCTCGATGCCGTTTGTAACCAGGTGCAGGCGCTTTCGCTGGAACACTCCGTGGATCTGAAATTTGAATTCGCGGAAGTAGAGAAGATGCTGCTGTATTACCAGGCTGCGGATATTGTGGTCTATCCGTACAAGGCTGTGACAACCAGCGGTGCGCTGATGACGGGTGTTACTCAGGGGAAGGCAATTGTGGCGACCTCGTTGCCTCCTTTTTGCGATCTCCTGCAGCACGGCAGAAATGCCTTGTTATGTCACTATGGCGATACTTCCGAACTTGCTTCTGCGCTTTTGCTGCTCATTGACGATCCCGCGGTTAGAGAAAAGCTGGCCGGCGCTTCAGCGGCCTTGAATCTGGGAGAAAAGATGTGGCAGCAAATTGCCGAACAGACCGCTGCCTGCTATGAGTCGGTTCTGACATGAATTCAGGATTGAAAAACCAGCGGCTTGCCGATGACGACTTACGTTGCGTCATCCGCATGCGCAACCATACGCCAAAGATGATGGTAGATTCGGTCACCGGCCAACCGCCTGAGCAGATGTTTGCTGTAAGAGACAGTGTCATGCACACGCTTTGTCCCGCTGTTGCAAGCCAGCGCCTTCAATTTGTCAGCAGTCATGGATTGCGGCACATTGATGCGCCCAAGGATACGCACACCGCGCCGCGACTCCTCGCCTTTCCACGAATCCGACGTAAATACGCGAGCATATCCTGCAGACATACAGGCGCGAAGAATACGATCATTCCATCGGCCATTGGGAATAGATATGGCGTCGACCAGAGCGCCCACATTGTCCTCTATTTTCTGTCTGGAATGCAGGAGTTCCTTTTCAAGCTCGCTGTCGCTGCAGTGGGTGAGCATGGGATGAGACCATGTATGCGATTGCACCTGATGTCCCAGTTTCCGCAGTTCACGCAGATTTTGCCAGTTCATGTAGTTTTGGCGGTCGCTAATCCAGCCTGCGGTCACAAAGAAAATAGCTCGGATGCCATGGCGCTCCAACAGCGGGAGAGCGTGAGAATATTGCGAGTTGTGGCCATCGTCAAACGTTATTTCCGGCTGATAAATGTGGCGGCCGGTACTATGCCTGAGATCCACTGCCAATTGCAGATGTTGTTCGAACTGCTCTGCGCCACAGTAGTAGGAATAGGACTGCGCCTCTGTCCCCAGTTCGTGATAGATCAAAAACATCTGCCGGGGCGGATGGGGTTCGTTTGCGTGCGATACAGCGGATGACATGGTAATAACAAATCGTACAGTACTATATTGCACATTTTTTAATTATTTGAGAACCCAATGAGTACCAGTTCCTGCAGCAACGAAGTCAGGCCTGCTCCGGAAGTGAGCGTAATTGTTCCTGCTTACAACGTCTCCGATTACATCGCGGAGACTCTCGATTCGGTATTTGCTCAGACCTTCAGCAATTACGAGGTGATCGTCGTCAATGACGGCTCTCCGGATACCGAGCGCCTGGAGCAGGTGCTGCAGCCCTATCGGGACCGCATCCTTTATATAGTGCAGCAGAACAAAGGACTGAGCGGCGCGCGGAATACGGCAATTCGGGCCGCTACCGGAAAATATATTGCTCTTCTGGATGCCGATGATATCTGGCTGCCTGATTATTTGACGCTACAGCTTGCTTTTCTGCACGCTAATCCCGAATTCGATCTCGTATCATGCAATGCGCTTATGTTCGGTGATGAAACGTACGGCGGACGGGAATTTATGGACGCTTTTCCTTCTCGTGGTCCGGCAGACTTTGATAGCCTGGTCACGCGCAAATGCAATTTATTTGTGTCCGTGACCGCAAAGCGTGACGTGGTGGAAGAGGCGGGGCTTTTCGACGAGGACCTCAGGTCCTGTGAAGACTACGATCTTTGGCTGCGTCTTGCTGCGGCCGGCCGCGGAATTGGATACCACGAGAAAGTTCTGGTTCGCTACCGGCGTCGGGAGGGAAGTCTTTCGGCCGATCCAGTCTGGATGGCGGAAAGCAATCTGAAGGTTCTGCAAAAGATACAGAGGGTGTTCTCATCCGATTCACGCGAATGGCAGATGCTGGAGCAGCAGCGCCGGAAAAAACTTGCTGAAGCCAACTACTGGAATGGCCGGAAGGCCGTGGCCAAAAGAGACACGGCAGCCGCTCTCACCTGTTTCGGTCATGCAGCCGAGTTCATTCGCACGCCGGGGCTGATGGCTCTCATCTTTGTGTTGCGCGTTATGCCATGGGCCGTCTATCAAGCGCATACGCTGAAGCGCAGCCTTAAGTCAGTTCGCAACGCGTAAATCCATATTGATCAAATAAAAAAACGGGGTTGGGTTTTCACCAACCCCGGCCTGCATGGAAAGCAGAACTGTTTAAAACTCAGTCTTGTTGCTAGAACTGAAACGCGCCAATGTCATAGAGCACGCCACCAATGGGTCTGAGTTTGCCATCGAAGTCCGTGGTAAGCGATGGGATGATCAGGCCCTTAATCCGCGCCGGGCTGGTGATGGTGAGATGGAAATCCATGGTATTGATGTCTGTTTCGGAAGTAAGCAGTGGATCCGCGCAGACCTCACCGACGGCAGGTGATCCTCCGCAGGTGTCGTTGGTGTGGAACAGCAGGTTGTTCCTGCGGGTCCCGCCAGTGTTGCTCATGAAGTCCCCGGAAGCCCCCTGTTCGAAGATTCCCGTAATAAAGGTGTGGACCCCGCTGGCATCCGCAAATCCGTAAATCAGATTGTTGTCGAAGTTTACGTGCGAGGCATTGGTGCAGGCGCCTGTTCCGCCGCCTGCCGCGAGGCACTGAATGTCAAACGCAATCGAGAAGTTGCTGGTCACGCTGTTGTTTTGAATCACGGCATGAGCGTTATCATTGGTGCCGATAACCACCGCATCACCGTTGGCGCGGCAGAAATCCGACAGATTCTTGTTGAAGGTGCTCGGGTTGGGGGCAAACGCCGATTGCAGGCGCTTGCAGTTGCCCATTACCACATTGTTTTGGAATGTTGCCGCTGCCGCACCCTGCTTGAACTGGTTGCCCATGTTGCCATACGCAATCGAGTCGACAATGGTGATGACCGCTCCCGCTTCATCCACATGCAGCAGATCCAGCCCATCCTGGGTGTTGTAACGGAAGGTGGAGTGGTCGACCAGGAAGGCCCCTCCGGTATTGGGAGTGCCTACGCCATCGCCGTAACCGCCGCTGTTGTCATCGAAGCAATGATCATAGCTGGGAGGATTGGTGGGCGGATAAACTTCCGCGCAGCCATTCCACTCTACGGTCACGAATGACATGGTGACCGTGCCGGTCGTCTGCGTCGAGTTTCCATCATCAAAGTTCCAGCCCGATGACGGGTTCCCGGCGATGCGTACGCGTTTCGCCGTGAAGCCGCCGCCCACCGGTCCAAAGATGCCATCGCTGGCCAGGCCGTGAATGTTCAGATCTGTGAGCGTAACGTTTTTTGTGTTTACGTCCGTGATGACGGCATGGGTGGCAAAATCATCCAGCGGGAAGGAGGTATTGCACAAATTGCCGGTTCCGGATTTTCCGCAGGAAGAGTGGTCGGTGATCTCCAAACACTGAATGTCCACATTGGAAGAGCCTTCCAGGGCAAGAACCTCGAACAGGCCAAATCCGCCGTGCAGTTCAGGCATGACCGTGCAGTTGGCGGAGTTTTCTCCCAAAATTTTGGTGTGCTGGCTCGCACTGCCTGACGGAATGGGAGGCATGGTGCAGTTAAATGGATCGCCGGGGCATTGTCCCCAGGAATCGCCGGAGTTGGGTCCCTTGAATCCAAGGCGATAGGAACCGTTTTTGATGATCACTGTGTCCCCGCCAGCAATTTTCCAGCTTGCCTTCTCTCCCGACACATCATTGCCCCACAGGTAGTGAGGATTGTTGAAAGCACAATGCTGGTTGGTCCCGGAACCGGGATAAGCGGCATCGGTCCTGCCGTCGCACTGGGCGGCGGTGCCACCATCAGGACGAAGGAACCAGGTATTGGCGGCGGGAGCGGCCAGAATGTTGATGCTCAACGGGGCAGTCGCCGTGTGGCTGGCGGAATCCGTAACCTTCACGGTAAATGTAGTCTGGCCGACCGTGTTCGGAAGCCCCGTGATTGCACCGGACGTTTGAAGCTGAAGACCTGCGGGCAGCGCGCCGCTGGCCAGGGTCCATGTATAAGGAGTTGTGCCTCCTTTTGCCGCGAGTGTGGCAGAGAAGTTGAATCCCACGGTTCCGCCAGGAATAGACGTTGTTGTGATACTCAGGGGCAGCGGCGTCGCCGAAATGCTGAGGGTTAGCCCCTTCGTTGCGATTTGTTTGGCGGCATCACTCAGCTGCACCGTAAAAGAGAAGGAACCAGAGGCAGTCGGAGTGCCCGAGATTATGCCAGCGCTGGAGAGGCCTACTCCGGCAGGCAGAGCGCCAGAACTTACACTCCAGGTGTACGGTGTCGTGCCTCCTGTTGCCGCAAGTGTGGCCGAATAGCTGGTATTAATGTTTCCGGCGACCAGCGAACTCGTGGTAATTGCCAGCGGAGCTGGTGCAGTGCTGGCGATGGTAAGGCTCAGAACCTGATTGGCGGTCTGACTCGTTGCATCCTTGACCTGCACGGTGAAAGAAAAAGATCCCGTGGCGCCTGGAGTACCGGAGATTACACCGGTGCTGGAGAGAGTCATCCCTACGGGCAGGGCGCCGGAAACCACGCTCCACGTGTAAGGCGCGGTTCCTCCCGATGCCGATAGAGTTGTAGAGAACGAAACGTTGATGGCGCCGCTCAACTGGCTGGAGGTCGTGATCGCCAGTGTTGCAGATTGAGGAGAGGACGTTGAACCGCTGCCACTACATCCTGCCATCACGAGCGACAAGGACATCATGAGCACGAAGCAAATCTGGAGGAGGAATGACGCAGACTGTTTAGTCATTTCTTTTTACTTCACCATCTTTAAATTGGTTTTTGTTCGGAGCCATTCTGGCTCCTGGAGCTGAGGTGGTAATACAAAACTTTCTTGTACGTGACCAATACTAGTGGAACTGTGATGAAAGCGCACCAGTACGAAAGAGCGGATCAAGTACAACGTCTTTAGTTAATGTGCAAATATTTGCACTTTCAATATTGTCAACCTTCTATCAAGTTATATGCTGAGCCTTGAATCTCCATAACGGTGATCTAAATCAGTGTAACCGCAATACAAGCGCATCAATATAACGAACAGGTTCGGGTAGAACGTCCTTAGTCAATGTGCAAATGTTTGCACTTGCGGTGCCTGCCAGCCTGCCAGCTGGATATACACAGGCCTTTAATCACAAAGCATTACAGTATTCCCGGTTAGTGCCCTGTGTGGTCAACAGTGGAATTTCAGTTGCATTCAGGTTTGGGGAAGTGGTGCGGAACAGAAAGTGACAAAAGGGCAATGAGTACAACACGGAGAACGGAAAAATGATCAGGGATTTTTTGAACTATAGAGAACTCCTCTACGCGCTTACCTGGAAAGAAGTCAGGGTTCGGTATAAGCAGTCGGTCATGGGATTCTTGTGGGCGATTTTCATGCCCGTACTGATCGTTAGCGCCGGTATTCTCATGAAAGTTGGTTTCTCATTTTCAACCGGACGCCACATAGACGTTACGGATGTGATTTCCGTCTCCGTTAAGGGCGTAGCCTGGGCGTTTTTCGTGGGCGCCGTTCGCTTCGGGGCGAATTCTCTTATCGCCAACAGTAATCTGATCACGAAGATATATTTCCCCCGAGAAATCCTGCCGATATCCAATGTGCTGGCCAGTTTTTTTGACTTTCTCGTCGCATCGGTGTTTATCGCCATAGTCATGGTGTTTATCCGGCCCGTTGTCAGCATTCACCTTCTCTGGCTGCCTCTGCTGATTGCGCTTCTGGTGGCGATTACCGCGAGTTGTGCTCTGTTGCTGTCGTGCGCCAACCTTTTTTTCCGAGATGTCAAATACATCGTTGAAGTCGTGCTTACCTATGGAATTCTTTTCACTCCGGTTTTCTACAGTGCCCGGATGTTTGGCAAATGGGCGCCTCTCATTCTGTTGAATCCCATCGGCGCTGTGCTGGAAGCGATTGATTCAGTGGTTGTGCTTCATCGTTCTCCGGACCTTTTGTGGTTTGGCTATGCTGCTGTTTTTGCCGTTGCGGGCCTGATTGTTTCCTGGGCCATTTTCGAGAAAGCTGAACCAATGTTTGCACAGGAGATCTGATCATGAGTACGGCCGCAATTCGATTTCATAATGTCTGGAAGAAATTTCGCCGGGGTGAAAGGCATGACTCGCTGCGTGATCTGGTTCCTTCTGTAGCTCGGCGTTTGTTTTCCCGGCAAAAGGCTGTCGAGGTCAGGCCCAAGGAATTCTGGGCCCTGCGCGATGTGTCCTTTGACCTCGAACGGGGAGATTCGATTGCCATCATTGGCCCCAATGGCTCAGGGAAGAGCACGACGCTAAAACTGCTCAGCCGTATTCTTCGCCCGGACCGCGGTTCGGTCCAGGTAAATGGAAGGACTGGAGCGCTTATAGAGCTCGGCGCCGGTTTTCATCCCGATCTTACCGGCCGGGAAAATATCTACCTGAATGGCGCTATTCTTGGCTTGAAAAGAGCGGAGATAACCCGAAAATTCGATGCCATTGTGGCATTTTCGGAGCTTCAGGATTTCCTTGACCTGCCGGTAAAGCGCTATTCCTCGGGTATGTATGCGCGTCTTGGATTTTCCGTCGCGGCGCACATGGAGCCGGAGGTGCTGATCGTGGATGAGGTCCTGAGTGTTGGCGACTATCACTTCCAGGAGAAGTGTTTTGCCAAAATGAGGGAGTTCTCGCGCAATGGCACTACGCTGGTATTTGTCTCCCACAATCTCGCGGCTGTCAGCACCCTGTGCAAAACGGCCCTCCTGCTTAAGCAGGGAGAGCCGGTGTACCAGGGAGACGTGCACACGGCCGTGTCCAAGTACTACTCGTTTTATGAGGAAAACAATAATTCCAGCCGTGATGTGGAAATTACCGACATGCGGCTGACGGATGGCGAAGGCCGGTCCCGGGAGGTATTTGATCCGGGCGATGTGGCGATTCTGAACGTGACTTTCAAGGCCCTGACGAATATTTCCCGCGCCCATGCCTGTGTTTACATTCAAACCCGCGATGGCATCTCGCTCTTCGATACCGCAACCAGCCGCCACACTGACGCCCGCGTGACACTCAGCGCAGGTGAATCCGCCACTGCGGTCTTTCGCGTGCGGTTGAATCTGCGTGGGGATGTGTTTCGCCTTGGTTTTTCCATCAGTTCGGAGTTTGACGAATATTTTCTGTACTGCAACATGAGCGTGAAGCAACTGGTGATGACGGGAGATCGCAAGGCAAATGGCATTGTGCACTTCGATCCGAAAGCCGATCTGCTGATTGGAAAAGTTTCCGCCGGCGAGGAAGACTTGTCAGCGGCCCTCATGGAACGTGCCTGACATCAGGATTGAAAACGATGCCACCGAAAGTTTCCTTTGTAATCCCGTGTTATAAGCTGGCCCATCTGCTGCCGGAGTGTATTGAGTCAATTCTTTCGCAGACATACGAGAACTTCGAAATCCTGATCATGGATGACTGCTCTCCCGACAACACGCCAGAGGTGGCCCAATCCTTTGCTGATCCCAGGGTGATCCATGTGCGGAATGAGCCTAATCTCGGTCATCTGCGCAATTACAACAAAGGCATTGAGATGGCGCGCGGCGAGTACATTTGGCTGATCTCCGCCGACGACCGGCTGCGGCGAAGTGATGCGCTGGAGCGTTACGTCAGGGCCATGGATGCCAATCCCACCGCCGGATTTGCTTTCTGTCCCGGAGTAGGGCTGCAAAACGGGCAGGAAACCTGTGTGCTGGGATATTCGGTGCAGGGAAGCAGCGACCGGTTGATCCAGGGCCATGATCTATTTTTGAAATTGCTGCAAGGGAACTCAATTTTGGCGGCCGCCGGCATGGTCCGCCGGAGAACTTACGAGAAAGCCGGCAGCTTCCCGCTGGATCTTCCTTTCAGCGGTGACTGGTTCCTGTGGCTCATTTTCTCACTGCATTTTGATGCTGTTTATATCGCTGAACCGCTGGTCAATTATCGCTATCACGAAATGGCCATGTCCAACGTTCTGGCCCAGGACGACGCACGCATCTGCAGCCGCAATGATATGGTCCTGCTGTGGCGTGTCTACAGCTACGTGGAAACACTGCGCGATCAGGAACTCCTGCGGCATTGCGTGGATGCACTGGCTGCTTTTTACGGTGATCATCTTGCTTCCAAGCCTTACCGGGGAGGCGCGCGCGTCAGCATGACTATGGAAGAATTCGAGGCCTCGCTGGCCGAGCATTCCGTCCATGTTGACGATACTCATATCCGGAGCCGTGCATTTGCCGTGGCAGCAGATCGCTTTTACTGGGCAGGGCAGTTGTCTTTGGCCCGCGAGTTTTGTGGTCGTGCTTTGCGCGAAGACCCGTGGCATGCCAGTGAGTGGGTGAAGTATTTTCTTTTGCGCACTGGACGAGTCGGCAACTACCTTCGCCAGTGCAATATTAAGCTGAAGCAAATACTCAGCCCGTCCCAGCGCCGTCGCGCCACCAGTTCCGGATCATAGGCTCCATCCTGACGGGTGACGCCTTTCGCCTACCCAAATGACAATTGAGTTCTGCCAATGTGCAAGCTTTTGCAGGCATGTTCTCTCCGTCTGTCAAGTTACTTTAGTTGGCTCACGTCAGGTGTTAAGAGAAGGACTCGTATGTCACTGCAAACAGGGAGCTTGCGCACAGAAGCCTTTGTCCGGGGAAATCCACAGCAAAAGGTATATGCAACGCAGCATTTGCCCCTGAATTGCACTACTGCGGGGAAAGTGTCACTTACCCAGGTTTATGCCGTACTGCGTAGTCGGCCGGAGTGAAATGAAAAAGATGAAGAGCATGGCAACACAATGGCGAAAAGTATTTGTATTTGCAGCAGTCTTATTTTTGCTGCCTTCCGTGCGGGCGTTTGGCAGTTGCCAGTCGCCGGTGAATGCTATTGAAGCCGAGAACTGCAGGATCGGAACTCCGCAGAGCCAGTGGGATGTTGATGTGGTGGGCGATCCCAGCATTCAGGGTTTTGCCACTGACATCAGCGTGAATGCTGGCCAAAATATCTTTTTCAAGATCAATACAGACGCCACCGCCTACCGGCTGGACATTTACCGGATGGGGTATTACCAGGGCAACGGCGCCCGGCTGGTGGACAGCGTGCAGCCCTCCGCTACTCTTCCCCAATCCCAGCCGGCATGTCTCAATGATCCGGCCACCAAACTGCTCGATTGTGGAAACTGGGCAGTTTCAGCATCATGGAGCGTCCCGGCCAATGCTGTTTCGGGCATTTACTTTGCGCACGTGATTCGCCTGGATACGGGCGGGGACAGTCATATTGTCTTTGTGGTCCGCAATGATGCCAGTCATGCTGATGTTCTCTTCCAGACTTCGGATGAGACATGGCAGGCTTACAACGACTACGGTGGAAACAGTCTCTACGGCGCAGCCGCCGAGTTTGACCTTGTCCATCGTGCGTACAAGGTGAGTTACAACCGGCCTTCCGATACGCGCAGATTTGAAGCTGCCTCCTGGGTGTTTTACGCCGAGTACGCCATGGTCCGCTGGCTGGAGGCAAACAGCTATGATGTTGCCTATTTCACCAGTGTCGACGCTGCCCGGACCGGTAATCTGATCGAAAATCACAAGCTCTATCTTTCTGTAGGCCACGACGAGTACTGGTCTGGTCCCAAGTGGGACAACGTGATGGCCGCACGCAATGCGGGCGTGAATCTGGCTTTCTTCAGTGGCAACGAGGCCTTTTGGAAAACAAGATGGGAAAACAGCATTGATGGCTCCAATACACCTTACAGGACTTTGGTGTGTTACAAAGAGACACTCGACAATAAGATTACCGATCCCACAAATCCTCAAATATGGACAGGGACGTGGGCTGATCCGCGTTTCAGTCCTCCGTCCGATGGTGGCCGTCCGCAGAACCAGATTACTGGCCAGTACTTCAAGGTAAACGGACCAGGCAGTGACACGCTGAATCAATCGATCCAGGTCCCGGCGGCAGATGGCAAAATGCGCTTCTGGCGCAATACTGCAATCTCCAGGCAGTCTGCGGGACAAACCTGGGTGCTGCCTGCTGGAACGCTCGGATACGAATGGGACGTGGATGCGGACAATGGATTTCGTCCGGCGGGCCTGTTTCATTTGTCAACCGCCACTTACCAGCTCACTTCGGATTTAATGCTGGATTTCGGAACTACGTTTGGTGCAGGCACGGCTACGCATCAGATGACGATCTATCGCGCGCCCAGCGGAGCGCTGGTTTTTGGATCGGGCACCGTCCAGTGGCCGTTTGGTCTGGATGATAACCACGACAGTCCCCTGGGCCTCACTACCAATGGAACTCTTGCCGATCCCAATATGCAGCAGGCGACGGTGAACCTTTTCGCGGATATGGGAGTGCAGCCAGGAACCTTGCAGTCAGGACTGGCTCCAGCAATAAAATCGACCGATACTACGCCTCCGGCCGTTTCAATTAATTCAATCGCGGGTGGATTGCAGGCAGGCACTTCTACGATCATTTCGGGGACGGCATCTGACTCCGGGGGAGGCGTCGTTGGCGGCGTGGAGGTGTCCATTGACGGAGGGGCAACGTGGCATCCGGCCAACGGGCGGGAACAGTGGACGGTAACCGTGAGCCCTTCAACACTGAACGCTGTCACTTTTATGAGCCGCGCGGTTGATGACAGCGGAAATCTGTCGGCGCCGCAGTCTCGCATTTTTACCGTTACGGGACACGACTGCCCCTGCAGTATTTGGAAAGCGTCCACCGTTCCGGTAACGGTGGATGCCGGCGACGGCAGTGCTCTGGAAGTTGGCGTACGCTTTTCTCCGGAGTTTGACGGGCTGATCACCGGCATTCGTTTCTATAAGTCCAGCGGTAACATCGGCGCGCACACAGGTAACCTCTGGTCCAACGACGGCACCCTTCTGGCCTCTGCTTCATTTGCCGGTGAAACAGGCTCCGGCTGGCAGCAGGTGAACTTCAGCACGCCAGTCGCAGTCAAAGCGAATACGGTATACGTGGCGTCTTACTTTGCACCGAATGGGCATTACTCTGCTGACCACAGCTATTTTGGCAGTTCCGGAGTCGACAACCCACCACTGCATGCGATTCAGGATGGCATGGGCGGTTCCAACGGTGTATATGGCTACAGCAGTCAGAGCAACTTCCCATCTTCGACGTTTGCCTCAACGAATTACTGGGTAGACGTGGTGTATGTTCCCACGGTTCCCATGCCAGGTATTCCTGCTTCACTGCTCGTAAATCCCTCAAGCCTGAACTTCAGTGGATTCCTCGGACAGCCCAATCCGGCAAGTCAAACGATCACGCTCAATAATCAGTCCACAGACGCTCTCTCATGGAGCGCTGTTTCCAGTGCCGGGTGGCTCGGCGTTTCGTCGGCATCGGGTACAGTGCCGGCGTCGTTCACGGTTTTCGTGAACACAGCAGGGCTGGCAGGCGGAACCTATCAGGGAACCATCACCATCACGGCCAATGGTGCGAATAATAGTCCAGTGACGGTGCCGGTCACTTTGACTCTTTCCGGCTTGTTGCTGACTGACGATTTCAGCAGTGGGACACTGGACGGATGGGTTTCTTCTCCTCTTGGACTTGGCGGTGACTGGTCGGTCGCGAATGGCGCTTTACAAAACAATGGTGGCGGGCATACACAGATATACGCTGGTGACGCCGCCTGGACAGACTACAATTTCCAGGCAGATGTGAAGCTAACGTCCCTCAATGACTGGCCGGCCGGCATTCGTGGCCGCGTCAATCCATCCACCGGGGCTTCCTATGCAGTGTGGCTCTATCCCGCGGAAGGTCTTATCAGGCTGTATCGGACTGTGGGCTGGAATATTGACTCGGGATTCACCACGGTCGGACAGGGAAGTATAAGGTTTGATACTTTCTTCCATCGTCTGAATCTGGTCTTCAATGGCAGCCAAATTCAGGTACTGTATGACGGCAACGTCGTTATCTCCGCTACTGACACCGGACTCGCGAGCGGCATGGTTGCGATTGATGCTTCAACCCAGCCGGTTACTTATGACAATCTGCTGGTAACCGCAGCTTCGACGGGCACGAATTCGCTTTCTGTAAGCAGTAGTTCACTTTTGTTTACCGGCAATTTGCAGGGAGCCAATCCTCCGGCACAGACAGTACAGGTTGCGGCCACGGGCGCTGGTTCCTTAGCATGGACCGCGGTTAGCACTGCACCCTGGCTGAGTGTGTCCTCTGCACAAGGAATTACGCCAGCAACTCTTCAGATCTCAACGAACACATCGGGGCTGGCGAGTGGAACATACAGTGGCAGTATGCGTCTTGTTTCTTTGGGCGCAACGAATAACCCTGTGCTGATCAATGTGACTCTGAACTTGGTGGTACCGCCACCAGCGATCGTACTGTCACAGCAACAAATGAATTTTTCCGCGCTTGCGGGACAGGCGAACCCGCCGTCTCAGACCCTTTCGATGACCAATGGCGGCGTCGGATCTATTTCATGGAGTGCGACTGCCAATGTTCCCTGGCTGAGTCTTTCGTCGGCTTCGGGCAGCACTCCGGCATCCGTAAGCGTGAACGTGAATTCTGCCGGACTGGCCCCGGGCAGTTATAACGGAGCGATCACTGTCACATCGTCGGGAGTGGCCAATTCTCCGCAAACCGTCTCAGTAAATATGACGGTGCTTGCGCAGGATCTGAGCGAGAACTTCACCAATCAGGCCCAGGGGTGGATCATCTCACCAATGGGACTAGCGAACGGCTGGAGTGTGTCGAACGGCGTGTATTCGTTCAGCGGAATTGGTTTCAGCCAGTCCTGCGCCGGCAACAGTTCCTGGACGGATTACAACTTTGACACCAACATCAAACTGACGAATCTGAACAACTGGCCAGGCGGCGTTCGCGCTCGCGTCAATCCGACCACCGGAGCTGGATACGCCGTTTGGCTGTATCCGGGAACCGGACAGATTATTCTCTACGGTGTGCCGCAATGGGACATCAATGGACCAGGACTGACGGTGCTCGCGCAGGCAAACCTGAATTTTGATACCACGGCGTTTCACGACCTTCAGATGGCATTTCAGGGCAGCACCATCACCGTGTCATGGGATGAACATCCTGTAATGGGTGCAACGGACAGCACATACACAAGCGGTTTTGTGTGCATGGATGCCGACAGCCAGCCGATTTCTTACAGCAATGTACGCGTCGCAAGTTCGCAGAATGCAGCGACCCTTGCCACCACCCCAGGCAGTCTGGTGTTCTCATCGCAGCCTGGCAATATTCCGGGGCCGCAGACTGTGACGATTGATGCGGGAGGAGCAACTACCACCATCGCGGTGGCCACGAATGCCGCATGGCTCAATGCGTCCACGTCATCCGCATTCACAGCCGCACTGGGACAACCTGCAACAACAGTCACAGTGTCAGTAAAGGCCTCTGGTTTGGCCGCAGGCAATTACTCCGGGGCGGTCACGGTTTATGCGCCGGGCGCCACGAACGCGCCACTCGTGGTTCCAGTCACTCTCGTAGTCAGCACTGCCGCACTTAGCGTGAGTCCGTCGTCCATGGCATTCTTTGGCGCTGCTGGATTCATACCAGCAAGTCAAAACTTGTCCATCAACAATGCGGGTACCGGCAGCCTGGCGTGGAACGCAACTGCTGATTCTTCATGGATCAGCCTAAGCGCCAGTTCGGGAAGTGCACCATCTGCCTCCGTTGTCTCTGCCAGCACCGCCGGACTTGCTCAAGGACTGTACCACGGCAACGTGACTGTAAGTTCCACGAATGTTGCTAACGGTCCTATTGTGGTGCCGGTTTCACTGAGCGTGGGGAATCTTCTGTTCAGTGATGATTTCAGTTCCGGTTCCGCCAGCAACTGGACCATCTCTCCCCTGGGCAATGCCGCCGGATGGTCCGTCGTGAATGGAGCTTACAACTACGATGGAGCCGGTGAAACTCAGGCGTGGGCAGGCGATCCCGCATGGACGGATTACAACGTGGGAGTGGATTTCACCCTCGCCGCGGCCCAGGACTATCCCGGTGGAATTCGCGGTCGGGTCAATCCAGCCACGGGAGCTTCCTATGCGGTCTGGATCTATCCCACGGAAGGGATTCTGAAGCTATTCAGCGTTGGGCAGTGGTCCATTGATGCCGGATTCACTCTGCTTGCGCAGTCGACTCCGGTAACCATGAATGCTCAAAAGCACAACATCGTTCTGAGCTTCAATGGGCCGGTGATAAGGGTTTGTCTGGATGGCGTGCAGGTCATCCAGGTAAGTGACTCAACCTATTCACAGGGAGCGATTGCGCTTGATCCTTCCGGCATACCCATTACTTATGACAATGTGATGGTGATCAGCCAATAGTAAGCGTGGCAGGGTTATTTCAAATCTTCCAAAGAATAGAAATGACACAAAAGATGGCTAAGTATCTGGTGACGGGGATTGCAGGTTTTGTTGGCTCTTCAATTGCACGTGAGCTGGTGCGCCGGGGAGAATCTGTCCGTGGCGTCGATAATTTTGAAACAGGCAAGTGGGAGAATATCAAGGGAATTTGTGACCACCTGGATTTTCGCGAGATCGATATCCTGGATCTTCCCAGCCTGAAAGAGGCCATGACTGGCATTGACTGCGTATTTCACGAAGCAGCTTTACCGTCCGTGCCTTTGTCGGTTGCGAACCCCGTCAGAAGCCACGATATCAACATTAACGGCACATTGAATGTCCTGCTGGCGGCCCGCGATGCCGGGGTGCGGCGGGTTGTTTATGCAGCTTCCAGTTCGGCGTATGGAGAGACGCCAACCCTGCCCAAGCACGAAGAAATGCAGCCTGCTCCGATTTCTCCCTATGCCGTGCAGAAGCTGACTGGCGAACACTACATGCAATGTTTCGCCAAAGTTTACACTTTGGAAACAGTGTGCCTGCGCTACTTCAACATCTTTGGTCCACATCAGGCTGCAAACTCACCATACTCCGGTGTGATCGCTAAATTCATCACCCAGATGCTGGAGGGCAACTCGCCTGCGATTCATGGTGACGGCGAACAAAGCCGGGACTTTACCTACGTGGAGAATGCCGTGCAGGCGAATCTTCTGGCAGCATGCGCGCCGGCGGAAGCAGTCTCCGGCAAAACTTTCAATGTTGCAACCGGACGGCAAATCTCGCTGAATCAGATGTTCGATATATTGCGCGAGATCCTCGACTTTCGAGGACATGCAAAGTACACCGAAACGCGGACAGGAGATATAAGACACTCTCTGGCCGACATCTCTCTCGCGCGCGACGCCTTTCATTACCAGCCAAAGATCAGTTTTGAAGAAGGATTGCAGCGGACTGTGGAATGGTATAAGACGGAGATGCGATCAGCGCTGGCTTCCGCTACCGCGGTCTGAGGCATATTCGGAGAACCATTCGGAAAGTCTTTGCCACTAATGTTTAGTGCGAGGTTTCGGTTCGATCCGGATTGTTCCCATCATTCCCCCATCAATATGCTGCATGATATGGCAGTGGAAGGGAACTGTACCCACGATGAGCGGATTACGGAAATCCATCCTTACAGTCACGCTGGGGTAACGGGAGAGACCATCCCAGGCGGGCAAATCAACGGTGTCGCGAAGGGCAGGTTCCTCCCAGCCCACTCCACGTGCGCTGACCACCAAAAAATGAAGCTGATGCACGTGAAACGCATGGCGCTCCTGCGAGCGATTTTCAATCACCCAGTCTTCCACTTCACCCTGTCGCACTGTAATGCCGGGTTCCGCGTGCGGATCAAAAATCGCAGGCGTATGCCCCTCTTCCGTAATAAAGAACAATGTTGGGCTCCTGGGGTCGGACGGATCCTGCAATTTTTCAGAGAAGTACAAACTGCGTTTGCGAACCGGGCGGACGGATGACAGAGGCGGCGCCACAGCTTTTTCCGTTGCGCTGCTCTTCGTCGGCATCACAGACATGCTCTGCAGCGCATCATTCGAAGACCTGATCGTTACGAGTGGACGCCGGGGATCAACATCATCCTGCCCGGAGCGAAGACCGGGCTGGTTCTTCGTGATGGGTAAGGCCGCCCCATTCTCGTCGGATGCGCCACGATACACGAAAGCTGTGAGAAGAACGCCCGATACTCCGGCTGGCGGACCATGGATGATGAATTCAGCGCGGCCAGCGGGAGGAAGAAACAGGTGATAATGCTGCGGCGCATAATCCTGCGGATCACTCCAGTCATAGCGCAACGGAACACCATCCAGTGCAACAAGGCTCAGCAACTGAGGTTTGGCGTTGAATTCAACCCGCAAATCAAGATAGGTATCGGCAGAAGCGTTTAGTACCCGCCAAAACTCAGGTTCTGACGGCTTCATTCGGATCACCGCAGGTGGATAATTCGGATACGGCACCTCGACGTAATTCACCGACAGCTCCCTGGTTGGGCGATTTGGATCTGCTTTTTCTGCCGAGGAAGCTTCCGGCATATTCGCATCGCGAATGATGAAAAGGCGCTCCGGCAGGCCGGCTACGCGAGGATTGGCCCGCTCCATCCCTTCAACGATCAGCGCTCCAGAGGCGCCACCCAGCACCTGTTCTTCAGTAAAACCGTGAACATGCGGATGGTACCAGTAGAGTCCCGGCGGCTGATCGCGGGGAATCTGAATGCGATATTCAAATGGCGGATTGCCCGGTAGAATCGTTGTCCTGAGAGTTTCGTCCTGATGGCAAACCGGAGGGATGGTGAGTCCGTGGAAATGGAGGTTGGTTGCGAACGATGCCATGTTGTCCGCAGTGCAGGGATCCTGCTGAGGGGAGGAATGATTCCTGAATTCCTTCCGTGGATCGGATTCTGCCGGTACTGAGATATCATTCTTCAGCGTGACGACCAGAGTGTCACCCTGCTGAACCCTCAGTGTAGGAGCCTGATTACCGCGATCATCCAGAAAGCAGTATCGCAGGTGGCCACTGGGATCAGGCGACTGCTCCATTCTTAAGGACACTCGCAGCACACCATTTTTACTGCTCACCGATGGAGGCGCCTGAAAATCAGCGCCAGAGGAAAAACGACTGCACAGGTCGTGTTTTTGCGCAGCGGCGACATGGCGGGCCGCCGCTGGTATTTGTAATGAAGGCCGGCAAATCGAAAAAGCTGCCGTAAGAATCAGCGGAATGAGTATGTGCCGGGTCACCAGGAAAATTAAAGATTATGGTGTGCTTTTTGCCTCACCGACCCACACCGGCTATGCATTGCAAAATGTAATCCTGTTCGTCTTCGCTCATCTGATGGAAAAGAGGCAGAATCATTGTTTCACGGGTAGCACGCTCGGTTTCCGGAAGAAGTCGCGACCAGTTGTCATTGATATACGGCGCTTCCAGATGGCTGGCCATGATGCCTCTCCGGGTAGAGATTCCAAGATCAAGCAGGACTTGCATGAGGTCATCGCGAGTAGTCGGTGCATTCGGCGCGAGACGGGTCATGTAAGACTGGAAATTATGACGAACTCCCACAGGTTCGGCTGGTGGCGTGAGCCAGCCTGTTTCCCTAAGTCCGGCAGTATAGCGGGCGGCCAGATGGCGGCGTCTTTCCAGCATGGAATCAAGTCTTCGCAGTTGCTCAAGACCAACCGCTGCCTGAAGGTCCGTCATGCGGTAGTTGTATCCAACTTCATCGTAGCTCTCGATGGTGACCTGGGTAGCGCTGTGACGAGTGAGATCGGAAGTGGTCATTGCATGCTGCCGGAGTGCTCTTAGCCGATCTGCCAGGTTTGCGTCATCGGTCGTGATCATGCCGCCTTCACCGGTGCTGAGAATCTTTCGGGGATGGAAGCTGAAGCAGGCCATGAGGGAATGGGGCTGGCCAATCTTCCTGCCGAAATATTCAGAGCCGATGGCGCAGGCTGCATCCTCGATCAACACCAGCCCGTGCCTCCCGGCAATATCGGCAAGCTCCCTCATTGGGGCTGGCAGACCAATCTGATGCACGGCAAGAATGGCGCGGGTGTGGGGAGTAATTGCCGCTTCCACTCGATTGGGATCCAGGTTGTAAGTGGAGCGATCAATATCGGCAAAGACCGGACGCGCTCCAACATAGCGAATGCAATTGGCCGTGGCGATGAAGGAAAGACTGGGACAAATTACTTCGTCTCCTTCGTGTACCCCGGCTGTGACCATGGCCAGATGCAGGGCCGTAGTGCAGGAAGAGAGGGCTACGGCATAGCGCGCTCCCACGTATTCCGCGAAGTTTTTTTCAAATTCCGCAACTCGCGGGCCCTGGCTGACCCAGCCACTCCGCAGGGCATCCACGAGGGCCTGCTCTTCTTCAACGCCAAAGAACGGACGCGCCACCGGAATTTTTGGCATTGGGATACTTTTGCTCATGCCGTTGCTCCTGCTAATGCCAGCTTCACATCGCTGGAGTTGCGCCATGCAATCAGCTGCTGCAAGCCTTTTTCCAGGTCAACTTTGGCGCGGAATCCGAGCAGCTTTTCTGCCTTTTCCGTCGCCGAACAACGGCGGGTCACATTGGCTACAGCCCGGGCTGGACGATATTCCGGCTTTAGGGACGAGCCCGTAAGCTTCAGCAGTGCTTCACAGAGCTGGTTTAGGGTGGTCTGCACTCCCATACCCACGTTGAATGCCTCGTCCGTGACGTCGGATTGCATGGCAATCAGATTGGCCCTGGCTACATCTTCTATATAGACAAAATCCATGGACTGTTGCCCATCGCCAAAGATGAGCGGAGGAGTGCCGGCTTCGATGGCATCCAGCCAGCGGATCAGTACTTCAGTGTAAACGCCTGTCAGATCCATGCGCGGCCCGTACACGTTGAAATACCGGAAAGCCACATAAGGGAGGCCTGAAGTCGTGTAGTACGCACGCAGCATCTGCTCATTCGCGACTTTCCCCGCGCCATACATGGTGCGATTGTTAAACGGATGTGCTTCATCCATGGGAAGATACGAAGGCTCTCCATAGACGGAAGCCGATGATGCGGCCACGACTTTTTTGACACCGTTCGCGACTGCCGCTTCGAGTACATTCAGCGTTCCCGTCATGAGGACTTCAACAGCTTCGCGAGGCGCTTCGGCACAGCGTGTAATCCTTAAAGCTGCCTGATGAAAGACGTAATCCACTCCTTCGGTCAGTCTGCTTACCAGGTCTGCATCGCGGATGTCGCCATCCGTGACCTTGACGCGGCCGGTGGCTATGGCTGACTTAAGATTAGGCCAAGTACCGCGAACAAAATTGTCGATGACGCGGACCTCCGAGGCTTCTGCCGCGAGCAGTTGATCGACGATGGTGCTGCCAACAAATCCGGCGCCCCCCGTAACCAGAAATCGTGCTCCACTAAGTTGGTTCATAGCTTGTCCAGTTCCGCTTTCAGAGCGGATATCGTTCTCCTGCAGATTTAATGAGAGCAGTTGTTCGTACTGCTGAATTCCCTTATTTGCGCGAGCGCATCACGCGCGCGGGAACACCGGCTGCGATTGCATAATCGGGTATGTCCTGGTTCACCACGGCGCCGGCGCCGACGATTGCATTTGCACCAACGCGGACTCCTGGGAGAATTGTCGCGTTTGTCCCAATATCCGCGCCGAACTCAACCACAACAGGCTTGATATTGAGAGCCGTGGAAATGACGGGCAGGTCAACCGGATCGCCTGTATGCTCGGAGCCAAGCACTTTGGCCCCTGGCCCCCAGCCGACATAATCTCCCAGAACGAGATTGCGGGCATCGAAATAAGCCATCGGGCCGATCCACACATGGTTGCCGATCCGGCATGTGCCATCGAAGCGTCCCTGAATCATGACCTGTGCTCCTATGAACACGCTGCTGCCAAACTCCATGGTTTCCGGATGCTTAAGCACTACGTTCGGACCAACCTGAAGGTCGGCTCCGGCAGACTTGCAGAGCGCGCGGAGAAGCACGCGCCGCATCAGGTAATCAAAAGAGCTCTCTCCGCCGCGAAAGCGGCCAAAGAGCGTCAGCAACTCCTCGCGGGAGTTTCTCTCCCGCAGAGAAGCTGCAAACTCGCGCTCCCATGTCGGATCCGGGAGGGTCTCTTTCGCACCAAATACCGCTGCAACCTTGCGGGCATCAGACACGGCGATTATGCCTTCACTGTTGCGCATGCACTGAACTCCAGTACTGCCGAGCAAACATATTCCACCTGTTCACGCGTGATAGTGGGGAACATGGGAAGAGAAAGTATGCGTCGTGCAAGCGATTCCGCTACCGGAAAAGCCTTGGAACTCAGATGCCGGTACGCTTCCTGCATGTGCAGTGGAACCGGATAATGCAGGCCGGTCTCAATGCCACGCTCGGCAAGCCGTTGCTTCAGCCCATCCCGGTCTTCTGTCTGCACGACATAGAGGTGGTACACATGTTTTGAATTTGGCATCACGGCAGGCGTCAGAATCTCTGAATCCTGCAGCAACATGTCATAGAGACCGGCCGCGGCCTGGCGCTGGTCATTGCCTTTGTCGAGATGCTTCAGTTTGACCGCGAGAAAGCCGCCCTGCAGTCCCTCGAGGCGCAAATTGTATCCAGGGAAGGAGTGCTCGTACTTCCGGACTGATCCGTGATCGCGCAACATCTGCATTTTCTGTGCGAGGCTGGGATTGCTGCACACCACGGCGCCACCTTCTCCCAAAGCGCCAAGATTCTTGCCGGGATAAAAGCTGAAGCAGCCCATGACGCCCATGCTTCCGGCTTTGCGGCCCTTGTACTCGGCGCCGTGTGCCTGGCAGGCATCCTCGATGATGGGCAGACCGTGTTTGCCGGCCAGATCCATTAATGGATCCATGTCGGCACACTGACCATACAGGTGAACGGGAATAATGGCGCGGGTTTTGGGCGTGATCGCCTGGGCAACCTCCTCGGGATCCATGTTGCAGGAGCGCGGATCAACGTCCACAAACACGGGGCGCGCACCCACGGCGCTGATTGCCTCGGCCGTGGCAATGAAGGTGTTTACCGCGGTAATGACTTCATCGCCTTCTTTGATTCCCAGAGCCATCAGAGCCAACTGCAGTGCCGTGGTTCCGTTGTTCACGGCAATGCAGTGCTCCACCCCAACATATGAGGCAAAAGCTTTTTCGAAGTTCTGGACCTCGGGCCCAAGAATGAATGAATTGTTATCGACTACCCGCTCAAACACTTCAGTGAGTTCAGCGCGCAAGGGAGCGTGCAGAGCACGCAGATCAGCAAAAGGAACTTTCAAACAGCTACCGCCTTTTTCATGAGACGCGCCGGATTTCCGGCGACGGTTGCTCCATCGGGTACATCGTGAGTGACGACGCTGCCTGCTCCCACGATTGCATTCTCCCCGATAGTGACCCCGCAAAGAATGGTTGCGCTTGTGCCAATGGACGCGCCACGCTTTACGCGCGTGGGAACCACTGTCCAGTCCGCCTGTGACTGAGGTGTTCCATCTTCATTTGTGGCGCGCGGATATTTGTCATTGATAAACGACACGTTGTGGCCGATAAACACGTTGTCTTCGATCACTACGCCTTCGCAAATGAATGAATGGCTGGATACTTTTACATTGCTGCCGATGTGGGCATTTTTCTGGATTTCAACAAAGGTGCCGATGCGGCTGTTGTCGCCAATGGTGCAACCATAAAGGTTGACGAATCCATAACAGGCAACGTTCTTTCCCAGCTTCACATCTGCGGATATGCGGCAAAATTCCATTTGAATTGAGTCCTCTTTAAATCAGGCGACGCTCGCGGCGGTTGTAGCAAGGGTTTGGGGCCGCGGAACCATGGGCGAAAGCAGGACTTCACGGCCATCCTGCTGAATGGAGTGCTGCGCTGCTTCCAGCAGACGCACCACGCGCAAGCCCGAATAGCCATCGCTGAGCGGTGCTCTCTTCTCGATGATGGAAGCAATGAACTCTTTTGCCATGAGCCGCATGGCTTCGGTGGTATCGAGATTGGGCGCGAGACTGTCTCCATTGCGATAGCTGGTAAGCAGGCGCTCGCGGTTGGCTGGGTCGTGATTTTGACTCACGCCGCGATCGTAGATTTTGATCTTTTCGCTGTTTTCCATGTCGTCGTAGACCAGCATCTTCTGGCTGCCGCCTACCAGCGTGCGGCGTACCTTAACCGGAGCGAGCCAGTTGAGATGGAAGTGGGCGATCACATTGGAATCAAACCGGGCTGTAACGTAGGCAATGTTCTCGTACGGCGTTCGCAGATGTTTCACGCCGGTTGCGGTTACGGAAACCGGCTCCTGCCCAAGCAGATAATCCATGATGGAGAAATCATGCGGGCCAAGGTCCCACAGCACATTGGTGTCGCTTTGTACCAGCCCGAGGTTGATGCGGACAGAATCGAAGTAGAGTATCTCTCCAAGTTCGCCGGCGTCGATCAGGCTCTTCATGCGCCTGACAGCTGAGGTGTACAGAAATGTGTGGTCCACCATCAGGACTTTGTCCTGTTTTGCCGCGGTCTCGATCAGATCAATGACGTGTACGCTGGACGTGGCAATCGGTTTTTCCACGAGCACATGCTTGCCCGCCAGCAGCGCGCGTTTCGCGAAGTCATGGTGGGTTGAGACTGGCGTGGCCAGAATCACGGCATCCACGGCGGGATTGGACAGCACATCTTCGTAATGGGCCGTGAGTGTCACGGTTGGATAGCGACGGCGCATGCGCGCCAGGGCTTTCTCATCCGGATCACATGCCACTATTACTTCCGCGCCTTCGACTTCCCAGAAATTACGGATCAGGTTCTGTCCCCAGTATCCGCAGCCTATTTGTGCGACTCTTATTGGTTTCATTCGGTTGTTTGTCTGTTACTGGTTCAGGTACCTGCACGTCGAAGACCACCTGCGAGGATGAAGGCACTGTCAGGAAAGAACGCTAAAAAGTATTGAATTTTAAGTTCGCAAACCAGCTTAAAGCGCGCTGTGCCGTGCGTGAGTGCCCGGATAATCTCTGCAGCGCAGGGGAAGTTCCCAAGAACGATAGGAAAATGTTTTCACATAGGCTTTTCAATGGCTGTCGTTTACCGAAGATTGGAGCTTATTGGCAGAAAAGCGAGGCGATTAACCTCATTTGAATCGTTTTTTGTGAATAGCAGCCAGGATGCGGTTGGCATCCGAATTGCGATAGCTCTCTATTGGTAAAGCTTGTCTGAATAAGGTTAAAGGGATGTATTTGTCTTTCTATGGATTGGAGCGGGAGCCATTCCGGCTCAATCCTGATCCCCGATTTTTGTACCTGGCCGCGCCTCACCGCAAGGCCCTGGAGACGATGCTGGAAGCGGTGTCTCTGCGTAAGGCACTGCAGGTGGCAGTAGGTCCGGTTGGTACGGGAAAGACAACGCTGCTGTATTGCCTGCAGCATATTCTTTTGCATGAGGCTTCGCGGGAGCGCCCCATGCGCACTGCCTTCATTGTGAATCCAGTGCTCACGGCGTCTGAGCTGTTCGAAATGCTCCTGGACGATTTGGAGATTAGTACTTCGGCAAAAACCAAGCCGGCGAGCCTGCGCCTTCTGCAGGACCTCTTGTCTCAGGAGTACGCAAGGAACGGCAAGATAGTCCTGATTATCGATGAAGCACATCTGCTGCCCGTGGCCCTGCTTGAGGAAATCCGGTTATTGCTCAACCTTGATCACTATTCCTCGAATGTGCTGCATGTGATGCTGTGCGGCCAGCCGGAACTCGTATCCTTGCTGGTGAAGCCTGAATGCGCGGCGATCCGGCAACGCGTTGCAGAATTCTCAAAACTGCGTCCGCTGTCACTCGAGGAAACTCGCGACTATATCGTTGAGAGACTACGGACAGCCGGCCTGAGGGATGAAGGCCCGTTTACCCAGGCGGCTTTCGAGGATATTCAGCGCCGTTCCGGCGGAGTGCCGCGAATGATCAATATGATCTGTGATCGAACGCTGGCCAGTGGATATCGCAGGCAGGCTCGGAGAATTGGGCCGGATTTGGTAAGGGAAGCCGCGGACGAGCTAAAGTCGCTTCACGCCACATTGCATGTCATCGATTCTCCGGTGGATGATGTAACTTCGATCCTTGCGCCATCCAATGGCTGAAACTGGACAGTCCTGATTAACGGGCCAATATGAGCAGATTTTTTAACACGACTCGCACCACCGAACGGGCCGCCGATTCCGGGCCGCAGTCTCCGCCTCTGGCAGAACGCATCGGCAGGATGAAGAAAGCAATGGAGACTGAGTCACGACTACCGGAAGTCGCGAAAGATGACCATCTCGCGCAAGCGCCTGTGCTCACGGGCCCTCCCAAAGTTGAGGAGGAGGTGGCTGAAAGTGTAGCCAGCGTATCCGAGTTCGATAATTGCCGCCGGATTCGTCTGCCTCGTGATGATGAGAAGTCTCTCCTGACTCCCGAATACAACCTTCGGATGCAGCATGCGTCGGAGGCCTACCAGACTTTGCGTACCCGGCTGTTGAATAGCCAAAACAGGAACCCCATACGCTCGCTGATTGTCAGCAGCGCCAGCCCTGGAGAAGGAAAAACGCTTACCACATTTAATCTGGCACTCTCCAGCGCTCGAACGGAAGGCTATTCCGTGCTGCTGGTCGATGCTGATTTGCGCACAGGAGGACTCTCAGCGCTTTTGGGAAATCCATCCGCCGCTGGCCTGGGCCAAATCCTTGAGGGCAGATGTTCGTATGAATCAGCGATTCTGCAAACTGACGTGCCCGGTCTTTACGTGTTGCCTGCGGGCGAGGTTTCCACAGCCGCTCCGGAACTTTTCTCGCGTGCCGCATGGCAGGACTTTGTTCGCTGGAGTTCCAGTTCTTTCAAACTGGTGCTGATCGACTCTCCCCCCATGCTGAACCTTGTTGATTTTGAGCTGATTGCCGGTCCGTGTGAAAGCATTCTGGTGGTGGCTCGCGCAGGCAAGACGGGCAGGGAATCACTGGCAAAGGCCGTGGCTCGCCTGGATCCCGGAAAGCTGGCCGGAGTCGTGTTAAATGGAAGCCAGGAAATCGCGAAGAATAATTATTATGATCGGTACAGGACTACCACTGCCTCGAAATGAAGCGGCTGTGTATTCGAGCGTTCTTTCTACGACTCAGCCGGGGCTGTGGTCGCGTCGGTTCCAACCGCAGGTGCATCAGGCATAGACTGTATCTGATTGCTCGCGCTGCCCCTTCTGTCGGAATGCACGCCCGCTTGTTTAAGTTTGTATAGAAGTGCCCGATAGCTGATTTTCAGCCGCTTTGCCGCCCGTTTACGATTCCAGTTACTGTCTTCCACCACTTTCAAAATGATCTTTTTTTCCACCTGAAGTACTGCTTGTTTGGTGATTTGTTTGAGAGGAACGTCACCCTGAGGCGGAATGACGAATTTGAAAATATCCGGCTCCCGGTCCGTGATTTCCGAAAGAATGGCGTCTTCCGAGCCAAGAATGGCATAGCGCTTGGTCAGATTTTCAAGCTGACGGATGTTTCCCGGCCAGTGGTATGCCTGCAGGCGGGACATGCATTGATCCGAAAGCGCCGGCGCCCGGCAGTTGAATTTTTCATTATGCTGGGCGATGAAGTATTCGCAAAGCAGCGGTACATCTTCCAGGCGCTCACGCAGTGGGGGCAGATGAATATTCACCACGTTGATCCGATAAAACAGATCTTCACGAAAATTGCCCAGAGCAATCTCTTCCGGCAAATCGCGGTTGGTTGCGAAGATGAAGCGGACGCTGACCTGCTTATCTTCCTGGCCGCCGATACGGGTAAATTGGCTGTCCTGAAGAACGTGCAGAACCTTGGCCTGAATGCTGGAATCGAATTCTCCGATTTCATCGAGGAAAAGGGTTCCGCCATTTGCCATTTCAATGCGTCCCGGCTTGGTTACCAGTGCTCCCGTAAAGGAGCCCTTTTCATGGCCAAATAATTCGCTTTCGAGCAGTGTTGCGGGGATTGCGGCGCAGTTCACCTGTACGAACGGTCTGCTGCTGATCTGCGACTCAAGATGAATCAGACGTGCAATCACGTCTTTGCCCGTTCCGCTCTCTCCCGTAATAAGAACGGGAATGGCGGTCGCTGCCACCTTATTCATGGTCTTGTGTACCGCCGCCATGGCGGCGGATTTACCGAAAATCATTTCATACGACGGCATGCTCTTGCCGTTGACACTTTTGAGGTTAGTGCCAAAGCTGCCAGGGGCTGTGGTTTTACCGAGGTTCATCAACAAATCGAACTGGCATTGTGCATTCAAAGCGCCAATACCAGATGATCGTTAATATGGTAGGGTGGCCGGCACTTGTTTCCAGAGGTAAGTTGTTGTTTTTAGGCCACAAAACGGGGAAATGGGGTTTGAGATCGCGCTCTCTGGTTCTTCTCCAAAGCTCATTTTGCAATTCCTGATCTGTCTCAAATGTAGGAAAACATCTTCACACTGTGCAAAATGTTTTCCTTTCATGCTTGGATTTCAGGGAAAATTTTGGCGATTTTCAACAATTTTTTGCATATACCTAATGACAAGATACTGGCACAAATGATAAATTAATTACATTAAATTACTTTAAGGTTTTGCCTTAGGGCAGGTTATTGCTCCCCCCCGAGCAAGGTCTGTTGCGTTGACTGAATGGGCAAGTTCCTTCTTCCCCGTAGAAGGATCAGAACGTACGAATAATACATATTGGTTTGTGCGCAGGTAGCATTTTCTCCAAGGAGTCGCCACAGTGCAGGATCTTACGTCAGACGTGTCACCAGACGTGTATACAGCCCCTCCAGAGGCTGTATCGCGGTACCTTGATGATTGGATGAAGAAAGAAATGTTAAACAGAACGCTGGCTCTTGCGTCGGCCACGCATGAGCTGAAAACGCCGCTGACTGTAGTGAGCGGTTACACCGATTTGCTTCTCACCGGAGGACTGGGACCGCTCAGCGAAGCACAGAAGGCTGTTCTTGTCGAAATGCAGAGGAGCGCATCGCGACTGCAGAAGTTTATACAGCAGTGTCTGACTTTCAGCGCACTTTCAGCAGGCAAGCTTGAAATCACAAAAGAACTGGGCGATGTAAACGAGTCTATTGCGGAAATCCTGGCAGACTGGAATATTCCTATTGCCAACCACGGAATGACCTGTGAGTTTTTGCCTGACCCGACATTGCCGCACTTTCATTTCGATTCGTTCAAGCTGCAGCACGTAGTTTCAAATCTTCTGGAGAACGCATTGAAGTATTCACCTGCCGGCGGACGTATTACCGTCAGGACTACACAAGATCTGTGGGAAAGGCGAATTAACCGAACGGCGCGGCCTTTTTTCAGGGAACGCCGCGTTAGCGGCCAGCCCTGCCAGTACAACTCTGTGGTGATTTCAGTCAGTGATAATGGCCCGGGAATTCCCCGGGAATACCATGGCGAAATTTTTAAGGAATTCCTGCGGCTTCACCGCGAGGGAACGAGCGGAATGGGGCTGGGGCTGTCAATCGCACAGCGCCTGGTTGAAGCCCATGGAGGAAAAATTTGGGTGGATAGTGAACTGAAAAAAGGCAGCACATTTTCTTTCGTACTGCCAGTCACACAGGGGTTGGGGGTCGCATGAGTTCACAGGATTTTGCTTCGGGCAAGCAAACCATACTGATAGTAGATGATGACGCAGACATGCTGAGCTATATCCGGACGCTGCTGGCTAATGAGCCATACACGCTGGAGATGGCGAGCAGTGGGGAAGAAGCCGTACGGCGGATGCAGACAAACGCAGCCGTCGATCTGATGCTGGTGGATATGACCATGCCGGGAATGGATGGGCTGCAAACCATCGAGGCCTGTCGGCGGGTGCGTCCTGAACAAAAGATTGTGGTGTGCTCCTGCATAAGTGAGACCAGTAAAGTGGTGCAGGCCGTCCGGCTGGGCGCACTGGATTACATGACGAAACCGTTCTGCAAGGCGGAACTGGATGCGGTGCTGAAGCAGTCTTTGGCCAGACGTAACGATGGAGCTGACAGACCGTCTGCGGTGCCGGCAGCGGCAGACGGGCCGGATCATTTTGAGAACCTGGGGAACGATCTGTTTTTTCTGGCGGCCAGCCCGGCAATGAAACAGATTCGTGCACAGATTTCGCTGGTAGCGAAAGTGGACGTTCCGGTACTGCTGCTGGGGGAAAGCGGAGTGGGGAAAGAAATCATTGCGCGTCTGGTACACAAGCTTTCTCCGCGGTCGCGCAATCCGCTGCTGAAGGTGAATTGTGCGGCGCTCCCAGCCGACTTGCTGGAAAGTGAGCTTTTTGGGTATGAAGCAGGCGCCTTTACCGGCGCTACGCGAATGAAACCGGGAAAGTTCGAGCTGTGCAACAAGGGAACGATCTTTTTGGATGAGATCGGGGAAATGAGCCCTGTATTGCAGGCCAAGCTGCTGCATGTGCTGCAGGATGGGCAGTTTTCGCGTCTGGGCAGCCGCACGACAATAACAGCGGACTTTCGGGTGCTGGCAGCGACGAATGTGAATGTGCAGGAGGCGATTGCCAGCAAGACATTTCGCGAAGATCTTTATTATCGTCTGAACGCCTTTACCATCAATATTCCGCCGCTGCGGGAGAGAAGGGAAGAAATACCCTGGTTGTTTCGGCATTTCATGAATCAGTTTGCGCAGAAGTATGTTCACCCGCCTGTGGGGTATTCGGAGAAGCTGATCAATGCGTGCCTGCATTATCACTGGCCGGGGAACTTGCGGGAACTCGGCAATTTCGTAAAGAGGTACATGGTGCTGCAGGATGAGCAACTGGCGATTTCAGAACTGGAATCGAAGCACCGTGGAGAAGCCTTCCTTGCAGATGCCATGAGTGAGGCAGGCGGAAGCGGACGGGATTCCGGGCTGAAATCGCTGGTACGGAACCTGAAGGACAAGACAGAAGTGAAGGCGATTGAAGATGCGCTGGCAGCAACGAACTGGAATCGCAAGCACGCAGCGATGAGGTTAAATATCAGCTATAAGGCCTTGCTGTACAAAATCAAGCAGTATCAGATCGTCCGGGCACGTTCGGCGGAATCGGAGATACGCGCAGGTCTGCTGTAAGTGTGAAGAGCAGTGGGGGGCTTGTCCTGTGAAACCGATCACAATTGGTGATTCCAATCATCGTTCCAGCACGAAGTCGATCGCTATCCATGGGAGAAACCCCAAACGCATGCCTCCTTATGTGGGAAACAATCGGAATGAAGGACAAAAAACGGCAAAGACTTCCTCGTAGCCTGCACTGGGCCCCGAGTCTCAATACAGTTCATTTAACTGGCGCGATTCTCGTGGCAAGCAACATGGGCAGTCTACCCACACTACAGATCCGGCTAAAGCCCTGATTTTTAAGCTGGATTTATTGAAAAAGCAGTGTGAGAGTCTGGACCACCTGGAAAACGCAACAGAAAATCTAGTCCCTGTTCCTGCATTTTCTTTCTCAGGCTCAAAGGCCGCATGTCAGTCCAGACCTCTTTGATGTATGCCAGGCACTCTTCTTTGGTGCCACTCTTCCCTGCATCTTTCCAGCCCAGGGCGTTCTCCTTATGAGTCGGCCAGATCGAGTACTGCTCTTCAGTGATTTGTGATTCCCTGATTCTTACAGCACCTTCTGCAGCATCGCCAGCGTAAGCTGATTCAGGCGGACAGGATCAGTAATTTCCGAACCCTCGGCCAGCAATGCGAGTTCAAATAAAACTTCAATCGAGTCGGATACAGTCGCGTCTTCTGCATTTGCCTGAAAGCGTTCATAGAGGCGCGCGACCACCGGATGGTCCGAGTTCAACTCCATGATGCGCCGTTGTTTAGGGCCGCCACCTTTACCTTTCTGCAGGAGGCGCTCCAGATGCGGACTGTATTCATGCTCTTCCGTTACCAGACATGCCGGAGAATCCACCAGACGAGTCGAGATGCGAACCTGTTTTACGTGGGAATCGAGTTTTTTCTGGCAGGCTTCCAGAAATTTTGCGTATTCTTCTTCCTTTTTTTTGAGCTGTTCTTCCTGCTGCTTCTTTTCTTCTTCGGTCCCCAGATGTACTTTTCCTTTGGTCACCGATTTCAGCTTTTTCCCTTCAAATTCAGAAACAGACTGTATCAGCAATTCGTCCACCGGATCGCTCAGAAAAAGCACTTCATAGCCCTTCTGCCGGGGCACTTCCAGATGAGGAGAGTTTTCAATCACTTTGCGCGATTCGCCCGTCAGATAAAAGATTTCGCTTTGCTCCGGTTTCATTCTCTCCACGTAAGCTTTGAGCATGGTCAACTCCGTGGGGTGGTTGGACGATTCAAATAACAGAAGTGGCAGGAGTTTTCCCTTGTTCTCGTAGTCCGAACTGACCCCTTCTTTCAGCGCTTTTCCAAACTGGCCCCAACATTTCAGGTAGTTCTCCGGTTCCTTTTCCTTCATTTCCATCAGAGCGTCCAGTACCTTGCGCGTCAGCCATTTGCAAATCTGATTGATGTGCCGGTCCTGCTGCAGCCTTTGCCGGGAGATATTGAGTGGTAAATCGCTGGAATCGACCACGCCTTTGATGAAGCGCAAATACCTGGGCAGCAGGTCTTCGCAATTGTCCATTACCATGACGCGCCGGGCATAGAGCCGGAGACCGGTTTCCGCGGCATGGTAGAAAAGATCGTGGGGGGCCTGCGACGGAATAAATAACAGCGCCTGATATTCGAACATTCCCTCGGCCCTGAGCGGCAGAACCTTGAGTGGCTCCGTCCAGTCGCTGGAAAGATGTTTATAGAAGTCGTTGTACTCGCTTTCGCTGACCTCGGAACGGCTGCGCGTCCAAAGCGGCTTCATGGAGTTCAGCGTCCGGGTTTCGATCTTAATTTCCTTGCTATCGTCATCCGGAACGCCCGGCTCCTGCGCCGGACCTTCATAGATAATCGGATAGGCGATGAAATCGGAATACTTGTGCACGATCATGGAGAGCTTCCAGCGGTCCGTGTAGTCTTCGATCCCATTGTCAGCGTCCGCTTGCTTGAGATGGAGTGTTATCTCCGTTCCACAGGATGACTTCTCTACCTCTGCCAGCGTATAGGATCCATCACCGGTGGACTCCCATCGAGTGGCAACGGCTTCACCTGCGCGACGAGTAACGATACTTACCCTGTCGGCGACCATGAATGCGGAATAAAATCCCACACCAAAGTGACCAATCATTTTTGACAACACTTCCGCCGATTGTGATTCTTTGATGCGTTTGCGTAGTTCCTCCGTTCCGGAACGGGCAATGGTGCCAATATTGTCGATGAGTTCCTTCCGGCTCATGCCGATACCGGTATCGCTGATGATCAGGGTACGCGCCGCCAGGTCAGGTTTCAGCCGAATCTCATATTTGTGATCGGAAGGGGCCAGTTCGGTGCTGGTCAGCGCCTCAAATCGCAGCTTGTCCAGGGCATCGGAGGCATTGGAGACGAGCTCGCGCAAAAAAACCTCTCTATCCGTATAGAGAGAATGGATCATGAGATTAAGGAGTTGCGTGGTCTCAGCTTGAAATTGAAAAGATTCCACGGTCGGCGTTGTCGGCATGAGTATGCTCCTCAAGAATTGTCGCAAAAAATCAGATGTAGCCTGAGAGTCCAGCTCGAAAGTAAATTTGTATTGTACCCCAGCAGATTTCTGAACCAGCACTCATCTGAGGGCGGATCAGGGGGATCCGATGCGTATAGTCAAAATTATCGGCGCCACCACGAATTGTGGTTGGCAGTTAAATCTTGTACGGGATATTGCTTGCTGAGAGTGTTGCTATTGTCCTGAAAACTACCGGGCACAATCAGTTAACGATCAAATGCGGCTTGCAGGTTTTTCTGTCCTGTGATGCCCGCTTGCAGAAGGAGCATCAGGAGAATTCTGGCTTTTTGTGGAGATAAGTCATCGCCCATCACCACACCTGCATCGACAAGAGTCTTGCCGCCGCCCTCCCATCCATAGTTGGGAAGCACGCGTCCATTGGGAACGCGCGAGGTGATCACGACGGGCACTCCCCTGGCGATTGCGTCCTTGATCGCGGCGTACATTGGTTTGTTGACGTTGCCCCAGCCCAGGCCCTGCACGACCAGCCCCCTGGCGCCGTGATCCAGCGCGGCTTTGATCAGATAGCCATCGGCGCCACCATACATGGAAACAATTTCGACATAAGGCACGTCGTCGGTCCTGATGGACAAGTGCTGGCGCCGCAATGGCGCTCGCCAGTACACGATGCGGTCAAAATCGACTTCGCCCAGGAATCCGAAATCACCTGACTTGAAGGTCTCGACGCTCGACGTATGGGTCTTGGTGACCTCGCGGGCGGCGTTGATCTGGCTGTTCATGGCCAGCATGGCCCCTTTGCCTTTGGATTGCGGGTCGACGGCAATGCGAATGGCATTCAGCAGATTGCGGGGACCATCAAAGTCTGGCTCCGAGGCATTACGTTGTGCGCCGATGAGTACCACGGGCTTCTCGGAATCAACGGTCAGATCAAGCCAGTAGGCGGTCTCTTCCAGTGTGTCGGTACCATGCGAAATGATGGCGCCGCTGACCTCTGGACGGGCCAGAGCGGCGTTGACCTCGCGAGTCAGCGCGGTCCAGCGGGTTGGGTCCATGTAGTCGGACGGGACATTGGAGACATTCTTCACTTCGACGGTGGCGTACTTCGAGACTTCCGGCACGGTGGCGAGTAGGTCCTCACCGGAAATCGCCGGTATCGGTGCGTGCTTGACCGGGTCGATCTTCATGGCGATCGTGCCGCCGGTAGCAATAAACACGACCACGGGTTTCGTCTGGCCAGCAGCAATTGCTGCGAGCAAACAGAGGATGGTTAGTACTGCGGACTTCACACAAGCACGCATAAGAGAACCTCCCAATCTTCAGGAATATCTCGGGCACGAATATAAATCCGGCTGCTGGTTTATGAGAATTGGATTTCCATATTAACGAGTGTTCAATTTGTCGAGGGCACGTTTCAATTGTTCAAGTTTTTGTCCGGCTTCGCCGAGCTTGCCTTCCGCAGTGAGGCGTTGGTAGTCGGCAAGGTCTTTGGCTGCCTCCGCGATCAAAGCTTGTAGATCTCCAGCGGCCCGGGGTGTGGCAGATGTTGCAGCGCGTTGTGCCGGCTCCGGGGAAATGGCCGCAGGGCTCATGGAGGAAGCTCCTCCGCCAAAAAGGGCGGTCATTGCAGACTCAAAGGTTGGGCCGTACGCGAGCCGGTCCTGCAGCGCGAGCACGACGAGGCGTAATTCCGGCATCGGACTCCGCTCAGCTTGCAGATAGATCGGTTCTGCATACAATAATGCGCTCCCGGTGGGAATTACAAGGAGGGTGCCGCGCCGCACGTGCGAACCCTGTTGGTTCCACAGCGTCAATTGTCCGGAAAGCTGCGCGTTCTGATCGATGCGGGCCTCGATCTGCTGTGGTCCGTCCACGAGTTTGGTTTTCGGAAAGTCGTAGACTACTGATGTGCCGTAGTGCGCGCCATCACTTCGCCCAGCGATCCAGCCAATCAGATTGTTCCGGTTGGCGGGCGTGAACGGCAGAATTTCCACGAATTCCGTACCGCTTTCGCCGGGAAGCTTCATCAGGACGAAATTTGGCTCCATCGGCACTGTTGTTTGTGCTCCGGTCGAGTCTACGCCAGCTTCGCTGGCCACGGTCCACAGGTCTTCACGGTTGTAAAACACCTGCGGATCCGTCATGTGATAAAGCCCGTACACGGCAGCCTGCAGTTTGAGCAGCAACTCGGGATAGCGAACGTGCCTGCGTAAGTCCGGCGGCATTGCCGCCGCGTCTTTGAACAGGCTGGGAAAGATATGGCGGTATGCCGTGATGACCGGATCGTCAGTATCGAATACGTAAAATGTCGTCGTTCCATCGTAGGCATCGACGACGACCTTAACGCTGTTCCGCATGTAGTTGATGAGATTGTCCCCGACGCGGTAATGGCTCGAGTACGGATAGCCGTCGGAGGTCGTGAATGCATCCATGATCCACGACAATCGCCCGTCTTTGCCGATCACGATGTATGGATCTTTATCGTAAGTAAGAAACGGCGCCAGCTCTGAAACACGATCCCGCACGTTGCGGCGCATCAGAAGCCGGCTGTCTGTGTTGATATCATCACTGAATGGCAGCTTCGCGAGATCGTCACGGTCGATTGCAATCATGAGCCGGCGCAGGAACCCGCCGAGAACAATGCCGCCCTTGCCCTGGTAGGACGTGAGACTGTTGGTCTGGCCTTGCGGATAATTGAACTCCTGCTGCCGGGTATTCACGTATACGTCGGTGTTCGTCAGCTCCCCGAAGTAAATCTCCGGACGCGTTACGCTAAGACCGGATACAGTGCTCTGGATGGGCATGTTGCTGAGCATCAGTGTCGGCAACCCTTCCGGAGTAAAGCCATTGACGGGGTTCATCGTGATGCCGTACCCGTGTGTGTAGATCAGCTTCTCGTTGATCCAGTTGCGGCTGCTTTCCGGGAGTTTGTCGATGTTTAACTCCCGTGTGGCGAGCATTACCTGACGCATCGCGCCATCGATTTCATAGCGATCAATGTCGATGTCAGGAAAATCATAATAAGTACGGATTTCCTGAATCTGGCGGAGGGTGTCCTGCAGGGCATGCCAGTCCCAAAGACGGATGTTCTGCAGCGTCGCCTGATTGTTCGCTGGATCAGCAGCTTCGATGGTGGTCTCGGCCGGAAACTCACGTGGCAGGACCTGATTCAGCCCATAGGCCTGGCGCGTCAACTCAATGTTGTGCGCAATATAGGGTTGCTCGCGAACCAACTCGTTCGGTTTAACAATAAAGCTGCTGACGTACCAGCCGTATACCTGAAAGATGAGATAGCACGCGGCGGCCGGAAGCACCGCTACGACAAGCCAGCGTACTCGCCTTACGGATACGGCATTTACGACAGTGACGATCGCGCCGAAAAGCAGGCATACACATATGGCGAGCATGCCTGGAAGCCAGACATGTGCATCTGTGTAGGTGACACCGGCGAAAATCGTGTGTTCATCGAATAACCGCTCGAACCGCCAGATATAGGCGCGCATCGCGAGCGTCAGCAACAGGAAGGCGAAAGTGATGGAGAACCCGCGCCAGGGCCACCGGCTGTCATGGCTCCTGGCGAGAGCATTCAGGCCGCCAGTGATCAGAATAAAGACAGCTGCTGCTGCGCAGGCAATTACGGCCAATGCTATGAGCCAGTCGGCGATGAACTGCCACGCGGGCAGAGTGAACAGATAGAAATTTAATGATTTGCCAAAGATTGGATCTGCAATTCCGTTCGCGGTGTGCGGTGCGTACCAATAAAGAGCGAATGTCGGCCACTCCGCCATCATTCCTGCTCCGAATCCTGTTGCGATAACTAAAGAAACTCCGAGCGCACCGATGCGCATGGCAGGCCCGATGGGCAGTTTGAGTGGCTGTCCTCCGATGAAGATCACCTGACTGCCCCTCAGTTCGGGAAAGTGTGTTCGCTTCAGTGCCCAGAAGGTCCCATACAGAATTAGAAGTGTGGCTCCGGTAATTATCGTGAAAGTCGCCGATTGAACGCCCTGTTTTTTCCAGAACACATCTCGGTAGCCGAGAGATCCAAACCAGAGCGCGTCAACGTAATACGAAAATGCTGCCCGGCAGGCGAAAATAATACCAATGATGGCGGCGATAATCAGGAGAAATCGCGGACGGAGGCGTGGCGGGCGGGACCACTCAGCAGGCTCTGGCATGGCTCTCGGCATCATTAATTCTTTACCTCCACTGGACATCACATAATACTCCTTCATCTTCCGCAGGCCATCTGGCCATGATTGGAGCCAGATCCCTTCATTGCCGCCTCGGGCTGATGCTGATTACGCACAATGAACGGGAGTTTGGGACGAGTTCACAAATCGGCCATCCAGGCTGGCAGGGAATTCGCAGCGGAAGAAACCTGTCACTCAGGCCGCTTGAGACCAGGGAGTTCCCGCGATCCGGTGTAGGATAGGCAGCGAATACCTGCGACATTACGTCAACAATGCAAATCTTCGGTTGAGGAATCTAATGGTACGAAAACGTATAATCGGTTTTATTGCAACTATTCAGTCGGTTCTTTGTTTGACCCATCTGTTCCTTTATGAAACATGGACATTTTCATCGTCTGGAAGCCCCACTCATGCGGCGAGGTGGATCAAACTGGTCCTTGCCGTGTTGTCGGTGAGCTTTGTTGGCGCCTCGCTACTCGCATTTCGTTATACAAACGCTGTTCTGCGCGCGTTTTATCGGGTCACTGCGGTTTGGATGGGGCTGGTAAGCTTCCTTTTTTTCGCGGCAGTGTCCTCCTGGATTATTTTCGGAGTAGCGCTGATGGCGGGGCTGGACATGAACTTCCATCGGAGCGTGGAATTGCTGTTCAGTGTTGCAGCACTGGCGGGATTTTACGGGGTTTTTAACGCAAGCTGGACGCGAATCACGCGAACGACGGTACGGCTGGCAAACCTGCCGGCGGCATGGCGAGGGCGAAAGGCGGCGCTGATCAGCGATGTGCACCTGGGACACGTGCGAAACGGCGGTTTTCTGCGGCGTATGGTGGCGAAGATTTTAAGGGAAGAGCCGGACGCGATTTTTATTGCTGGAGATTTATTTGACGGCACGGCCATTGACGCGCGACGAGCTGCGGCGCCATTGAACGAACTCGTGGCGCCACACGGCGTGTATTTTGTCGCGGGAAATCACGAGCAATTTGGGGATGACAGCAAATATCTGCATGCCATTGCGGCGGCCGGAGTCCGCGTGCTCAGCAATGAGAAAGTGGAAGTGGACGGTTTGCAGATTATTGGCGTGCCATACCGGAACGCTGCGCAAAACGGCCGGTTTGCGTCGGTGCTGCAAAGCATTTGCCTGGACCGCGATCGTGCGAGCATTCTGTTGACGCATGCGCCGGACCATCCGGAGATCGCGGAGGCCGCCGGCATCTCCCTGCAACTCTCCGGGCATACACACCTTGGACAGTTCTTGCCCTGGAGTTGGATGGCGCGGCGAATTTACCGGCAGTTTGTGTATGGTTTAAGCCGGATCGGAAATATGCAGGTTTTCACTTCGAGCGGGGCGGGAACCTGGGGACCGCCGTTGCGGCTGGGATCGAATCCCGAGATTGTAATGCTTGAGTTCCAGTAAGTTTCGCAGCTCTCAACTGCCAGAAAGACTGAGCTGAAAGGATGGCATACATGAAGGTGATTATTTTAGGGGCGACGGGTATGGTCGGACAGGGCGTCCTGCGCGAATGCCTGCTCGATCAGGACGTGGAGACCGTCCTCGCAATTGGGCGCCATGCCAACATGCAGCGGCACGAGAAACTGCAGGAAATCCTGCACAACGACCTTTTTGACCTGTCTGTAATTGAAGATCGGCTCTCAGGCTACGACGCATGCTTTTTCTGTCTCGGCGTCTCCGCAGTTGGAATGAACGAGGAGGCGTATGGGCGCGTGACATACGATCTCACGACTTCCGTGGCTAAAACCCTAACCAGGCTCAACCCGGCGATGACCTTTATTTACGTGTCGGGCGCGAGCACTGATAGTACTGAGCGTGGTCGCATGATGTGGGCGCGTGTGAAAGGCAAGACAGAGAACGCGTTGTTGCAGATGCCGTTCAAGGCTGCATACATGTTCCGCCCTGGCTACATCCAGCCTCTCCACGGGATTCGGACAAAGACGAAGTGGTACGGAGTAGTGTACGAGTTGATGGGGCCCATCTATCCAGTATGGAAGTTTCTTTTCCCGAAGTACGTAACAACGACGGAATGCGTGGGACGCGCGATGCTGAACGCAGCTAAACACGGTGCTCCTAAGTCTGTGCTGGAGAACCGAGACATCAACAGTCTTTGTCAGCATAAATCGTGATCTCGCGTGATCACTCTGATCTTCGTGGATCTGCGCTTTAGTCTGGTGAATATCTGATGTTAGGATGAGTTTTACTTTGAACTCGGGAGCCGACCTCATGGTGGTGCAGAACAATGGATCATGCTTCCGTTTTGAGCGGCTATCTGAAAAATGGAGTGCCTGATGGAATACACTCACCCAATGCTGGTATTGAAGGCTGCACGCTGGCTTTCCGATCAGGGCTATTGCCCAGTCCTGAGCGAGTTCACTTCTTCGATCACTGAAATTCCAGATGCGATTGGCTGGCGCGACGACAAGAGCTGCCTGGTCGAAGTCAAGTCGAGCCGCGCCGATTTCCTGGCAGAAAGCCGCGACAAACTTTTTCGCAGGCAGCCGGAAGCCGGAGTTGGAAAGCTGCGGTATTTTATGGCTCCATCGTCCGTCATAGGGATTGAGGATTTGGCTACACCGCTGTTGAACCTGTGGGGTTTGCTCCATTTCGATGGGGGCGAGGTCAAGGTGGTGAAGAAAGCGCGCGCCCAGAAGTTCAATCAAGAGCAGGAGATTGCGATGCTGGCCTCCGCTTTGCGCAGGGTGCATGTGCGTATCAACCCGATGACACTTAAGGAGTTTTTTCGTGCGGACTCAGAGAATGCGGTTCGCCCCTTGTATGTGGTGAAGGCCGGCCAGCGCCGGCCAGTTATTCAGCTGAAAGTCGACAGCACTGCTACTGAGAGCGGAGTGATGCAGGAAACCGGCGTAAGCTGACGCGTGATCTCCAGAGTTGTTGGCCACAGGCCAAAGTTGCACTGGAACGCACGACTGACCAAAAGTCAGCGTGAGAGAAATAATGTCCTCTGCAAACGGAACGGCACGGGGGACTCTGAGTTCGCGGACAATGAACTGAGCGACAGCTGGACAGGCATGGCTTCGACCGCATAGCTTCGCCCACCAATTTCCATTGCCTGCAATTGCAGCCCAACAAAAAAGTTCCGGCTGTTTTTCGCGCGGGAGAGGCTGATGACTCTGACCGTACATGCCGAACCCGCGGGAATTACCACTTCGTGGCTGCTCACTACATTTGCAGCAATCCGTCCGCCGAGGGTCGCTCCGGCCTGCATCTGCTCGGTTGGCGACAGACTTACCAAAACGCGGGTTTTATTTAACAGCAGCACTTTGTGGGGTAATGGTTGTCCACTATCCACTACCTTCCAGTCCGAGTTCCGGGAGTCGCCCACGATCTCAATGCCTGCAGCGGAACGCTTTTGAGCACCGGAGACATGAACATCATTGAAGTCCGGAAGCTGCTGCAAAGAAGATTTGGCGGCCCTTGAATATTCACCGTTCGCCGTGGCGAGCTCCTGATATTCGTCTCGGGCACTGGCGATCATTTCACGAGACCGGGCGTGCGTCCCCCACAAACGGTTTTTCTCGGCCAGAATCCACACCAGTTCCTGAGCCCGATTGTCAAAGGAATAGAGGTGGCGATAGAGTCCCACGGCTTTGACTGCATCGGAGTGCTCTGAGGGGTCGGTGATGCTGGTGAGTGAGGTTTTCAGCAACCGGTAGCCAGTTTCTGCATTGGTGCCCCTGGGTGGAGCAAGCTCATTTACAGGAACATATCCCGCAACTTTGTCTCCCCTGATCTCAAACCAGGACTCTCCCTTGCTGTCCTGCTGTACATCGGTGATTTCCACGACAGAACCGGCGGGAAGGCGTGAGGTTGTAAAGGTCTGGCCTGAAGCTGTGCGCCGGACCGCGATGTCGTGTAATACATAGGAACTGCCCATCACTATACGGCCGAGGTTGTGCCGGTTGCTGAGCAACACATTGGCAAAGGTAAACACAAGTACAAAAATAAGGATGCTGAAGGTGATCAACCTCTGGCGCCTTCTCTGGGAAGCTCGTGGCGGACGTTTTAACTGGAGAGTACGGTCCGGGCTGGCCCCAGTTTGTTTCGGCGATTCCAGTTCCTCACCCGTTGTAAACCGGCGAGTGCAATAAGGACAACGCAGGTGCTTGACGGAAACGGTACGTGAGCATTGCGGACACCGATGTACCACGCAAAGAGCCACATGGCATTCCGGACATTCCGTTTCCAGAACAGGAAATTCCTTATCGCAGATCATGCAAACGGCAAGCGGCTTTGCATCATCTTTCCACTCGATTGCAGGTATCTGAGTTTGTGCTGACATTTATATCGGTCTTCCTTACTTCATTTCCTCCGGATCAAGGGCCACGGGAATGCCCAGAACAAACTTCACAGCAACGGCCTCGCCATTGATTTCAGCGGCCTGAAAACTCCATTTGGCCAGGCAATCAAGCATCGGCTTGATCAGCAGTGGATTTGGGCTTTGGATGATCCTCAGAGATTCGAACTTTCCATCTTTAGTAATGGTCCCGGTTACAACAATGCTTGTTCCGACGTTGCGCTCCGCTACTTCCCGCGGCAGGTGCGGATACTCTTTCTCAAGCGGAAAGGGGGGCGACAGCAGAGTGTTGGGAGGCAAAGACGGAGCAGCGTATTGCAGGGTCCAATTAGAGCGCTGATGTCCCGGGTCTGACATTTGCACATACACCGTATAAACAACTTCGTTTTTGAAGACTCCGTAGTCTTTCAATCCGCCGCCAGTCGAACCATTGGACACAATGGTCATGCCATAAATGCCGTGAGGAAGCGCCAGCCGCGGAACGGCGCTGCCCGTTGGCAGAGGCGGCGTCTGTGCGATGGCAATATTGGCAGGCAGGTTCACATTTCCTGCACTGTCATTTTTTTTTGCGGAAGTTACGGCCTTTCCGCTGCCACCGAAACCGGCGTTGGCATGATTGTCTTTCGGGTGGCTATCAGCAGCAGGACCGGTTCCTGTTCCCGGGGATAAAGTGTTTTCACTGACGCTTTTCGTGGGGGGAATCGGTCCTGAGATTCCGGCAGTCGTGCCTGAAGAGGAGTTCGCAATTATCTTGGAGTTGCTCTCCGGGCCAGGGGACACGACGAAGGCCCCGGCAAGTTCTCCAGCGGGAATATCGGATGGTGAAAATGAAGGCAGCGCATTTAATACCAGCAAGTTGCGCTGATCTGCTCCCAATCCGCCGAGGGCTGCCGTTGGCGGCTGGGCTGCGAGCATGGGTTGAAGAGCATTATTCGCTGCGAGCGTGTTTACGGTTCTGTTCAACGAATCGCCTGAAACCGGAAGATTCAGTTTCGCCTTTACTGCATGCTCGCTGGGCTGTACAGGGATTGCGATTCGTCTTTGAGCACCGGCTTGCAACTTAACCACTGAGGGCTCTGCCAGAATTGGACGAACGGGAGCCGCGATTTGCAGAATATTGGGTGCGGCAACCGGCACTTTGAGCCTGAGTGGAGTGGGACGATCGGGCTGCCGTACTGTTTGCAGAAGATTATCAGGGTGTAGTGGGAGAGAGACGATTTCCTGCGGCCCAGGAAAAATCAGGCCGGACTTAATTGATACGGATTCCGGACGGGCAGGCGTTGCTCGCGCACTCGTCGCAGAGGAAGGTGGAGTGAGCGCTGGCAGCGTTAATCTGGCCTCAGCCTGAGCAGACACAATCTGCGTCGTATTCAGCCGGAGAGGCAGAACACGGGGCGAAGGCAGCAGCGGTAAAATGAGCACCCCCAAAAAGACAACTTCTATGTGCAGCACAAGCGAAGATGCCAAAGCCTGCAGTGGAATTCGGGCAGCGCTTGGCCTGAGCTCCATGACAGGAGGCCGCAGAAATACTTTCAGCGGCAAAACGGGTTTGACCAGAGTAGCTATTGCAGTAACTCCACTTTAAGAACGTTGAATGATGCATTGGGGTTCAAAGTCATGTTTATGCCGCTGGTGCCGCCCAGTTGCAAAATGTCAGTCACGATTTCACCCAGGACGTAGGTGCCAGAACCTGAATTACCCTGCAGGGTGAATGTGTCGCTGAAGGCGGAGGCCAGACCACACGGTGCTGTACCAGAGCCATCGGAGTTGCAGCTGTGAAAGTACATGGTTCCAGCCAGCAGAAACTGCCCGCCGCCGCCCCAGTTCGGATTCACCGAAGTGGCAGAACGATCCTGGAAGAAGAGCATGCCTCGATACTGGCCGTTGGGGTCTCCATAAGTGCCAGTGCAGGGGCCGAGCAGGATATTTCCTGAAAGAGTGGCCGGTAATCCCGTGGGCGCCGGCCCGCCCGGACACTGTACACGGCTGGTGGCAAAGGCATCGAGAGTTAAATCTTTGCCGGAGTTGGCATCGACTGAAATGCTGCCGCTTCCAGAGAAATAGAACATGGTGCCGCCGATGCCTGTGGTGTTATTAGTAGGACGAATTGTAGAGTTCGCTTGCAGTGCCATTCCGCCCGTCACATAATAGACACCGGGATTGAAGATAGCGGTACCTTTCTTAACTGTAATTCCTCCGGAATACTTCCCCGGAGTATATTCATCACAACCGCCTTTGTCCGGACAGCCGTCTACACCGTAGGCCACCGAAGTAATCGTACCGGTGGTACCCGGGGCAGTTGGTATTGCCAGCAAAGCAAACGGGTCGGAGACAGGACTGGAGGGTTCACGCCAGGCGCCGGTGGTTCCAGTGATAAATCCACCGGGGGCAGAAACCGGCCCTCCGAACACGCCCAGATCACTACCCGTACCACTGGGGCCGCCCTTGCTGAGATCGATTTTGGAACTTCCCCCAATATTTACCGCGGCGATATTTTTGGAATTTACCTGAATGCTTTTTTTCGAGCCGCCGCTGATGACGATATCCGGATTGCCCTGCGTGCTCAGCGCGCTGGCGATTGTAGGATTCAAAATGATAATAGGAATGGGGGATTTGGCCTGCACCAGGCCACAGGTCGCCACTGCGCCCACGGTCTGTGTATGGCGGCCCAGCAGCAGACCCGAGAAGTAAATCGAGGCCTGCTCCTTCACTGCCACCTTCATGAACGGGGTGGGTGCAAGACTGGCGGGAGGAGTAGTAATACCGCTGACACTCGCCGGGAAGCTTACATGCACGCTGATGCCAGGAGCATCGCTCGTCAGTGTGGACGAAGGATATCCATTGAGTGAAGCATAGCTGCAGGGAGTTGATGTGGGAAAACCTGTGCAATCAAAGGCAGCCAAAGGGGAAGGGAAATTTCCCAGTGTGGTGCCGTTGACCGCATTGACCATCATATCCATGGCTCCCGCCTGGCATCCGGCATCGGCGGCGGTCTGCGCCATCTGACGATGGAACCACAGGTTGGAGTAATCCACGGTCAGTCCGATGAATGCCAAAAAGAAAATTCCCATCATCAGCAGGACAAAGATAGTAGTCTGTCCGCTTTCCCGATGGAGTTTTCTGCCTGTTAGCGAAATTGATCTGTTCAGCTTCATAATGTTTCCCTCAGTTGACGATTCGTCCCTGAGCATGCGTGGTCAGCGTGGGGTGAAAGAATGACAGATTGATGTACGGGACATAGGTATAACTCACGGTTACAACCACGCGGTTGGGAGCATCGTTGGTTCCATCCGGATAAGTAACGCTTACGCTGATAGCCGCGGTATTATGCAGTGAGGCCTTTGCGTAACTCTTGACCAGTGCCCCCACGTTGTTGGCCAGAGGATCATTGGCGCAGGGGTTGGCGACATTGGGGCCGCTGCACAACGTGGTGTTCGAGCCGTGGACCTCCGCGTACCGCACTCCTTCTTTCGCCGCATCAGCCAGAACGCTGGCCGTATAAACTGCCATCAACAGCTCCCAGCAGCAGAAGATGACGAACATAACTGTGATAATGGAAAGCGCGAATTCAATCGTCGACTGACCTTTTTCCCGCTTGCGATTCATGGCTCTGGCTGGTTTCAAATTCCTGCTCCTTTAATCCAGCGCTCGCATCGAGACCTGGCGATGAAAATTGGCCGAGGGCGTCAGGGTCAGCCCGAATAATCCCACCGGAATGAGCGGTGAAACCGTGTAACGAACATCCAGGCGGTTGAGCACAAAAAATGTCGGTTCAGGATCTGCGCTCGGCGCGGGAAAAGTCGAACCTGCAGGAAACTGCTGGCAATTGGGCTTGCCGGGAGCGGCGAGGCCCAGATTCTTGCTGCAGACCTGAACTTGCTGGCCTGAAGATGAAATCAGGCCCGACATGTCCTGGAGTGTGAGCCAGCTCACCGAAGTCTGATTCGTACTTGGCCCGGCGATGGGAAGGCTGAACTGTCCGGGGCTGGAAAAACCCTGAATGGAATACTCAACCCCCTGGCGTGGCGCGGAGGCAAGGTGAATAGCAACGTAAAAGTAATAGCCAAAATTTACGGCATTGAAGGTAATAAGCAGGATTAGAGGCATAATCAATGCCGTTTCAACCATGCTTTGGCCGGAGTCGACCTTTGATCTGGACAATGACCTGAAAAATCCCATGGGCGCCCCCTCCCATCAACAAATATTTTCGGCAATTTTGCTTAACCTGGCTGTGATGCAGATCACAAGTGTTTACCACGTATCGCTGCTACCCTTCGATGAATGAAAAAAAGCCTTATAAAAGTGTTTTCATTCCCCGTGTTTCTTGGCGCAGTACTGGCCGGGTGTGTCTACCATTTTGCGAACCGGGGCGTGGCCGATCCAGACATCTGGTGGCATCTTCGCAATGCGGAGTATCTGCTGAAAACACACCACTTTATCCGTCTTGACATGTACTCCTACACGGTAAGTGGCACTCCATGGATCAACCATGAATGGCTCGCTGAGCTTCCTTACTATTTCGCCTGGAAGGCGTGGGGGCTGCGAGGTATTTTTTTACTGATGGTCGGCCTTATCGAAACTGTGATGCTTGGCGTCTATTATCTCGGCTGTCTTGTCAGTGGAAACTGCAAGGCAGCATTTCTGGGATGCTGGGTGGCCATGTTTTTGGCCACGGTCTCGTTCGGGCCGCGAACCCTGCTGTTTGGCTGGATATACCTGATTGTGTTGCTGGCCGTGCTGTGGCGATACAAATTGCACGGTAAAGATTCCTTATTCTTGCTTCCTCCATTATTTTTGTTGTGGGTAAATTCGCATGGTTCATGGCTTATCGGTTTAGTGATCTTATTTATTTTTGTGGTAACCGGCCTGTTTGACGGTATTGGCGGCACTCAGCCGCTGCCCCGGTGGTCTCCTGTCCAGTTGAAGAGATTGCTCATCGTTGCAGTTTTTAGTGTAATGGCTTTATTTATAAATCCTTATGGTTACAGGCTGGTGTTCTATCCGTTTGATTTTGCACTGCGACAGAACCTTAACGTGGCTTCGGTGGAAGAATGGGCGTCTGTGGATTTCCACAGCTTCCGGGGTAAAGCTCTGCTGGCTGCGATCTTTTTGATGCTGCTGATCACGGTATTGCGGAAACAAAGCTGGCGACTGGAATCGTTTGTGCTGTTTCTGTTTGCGGTGTACAGCTCAGTCACCTATATGCGATTTTTGTTCCTGGCCGGAATCATCATAGCGCCACTGCTCGCCATGCGACTGGATCTGCTCCCGCCTTATGAGCGCGAAAAGGACAAACCTGCTCTCAATGCCGCCTTTGTACTGGCGGCGCTTTTGTTCGCGGTGCTGAGCTTTCCTTCAGAAAAGGGCCTCGAGCAGGATGTCCAGCGGCTGTACCCCACTAAAGCTGCTGATTACCTGCAATCGCTTCCGCTACAGGACCGCCGCCATGTATTGAACGACTATTTGTGGGGAGGATATCTGATCCTGAATTGCCGGGACGTCCCGGTCTTCATCGACTCGCGGGTTGATATTTTTGAATACAACGGCATCGTGAAGGATTATCTGGATTTCGCGAACCTGAGAGGCTCGCTGGAAGTCCTGGACAGATACGGTATTCGTTACGCTCTGCTGCCCACCAGCAGCCCGGCAGGTTATTTTCTCCGGCATGACCCTGACTGGCACACGATCTACAGGGACGATGTAGCAACGATCTTCGAAAGAGGAGCAGCCTCTGTAATGAGCCAGGCTCGATAGGATTGCTTTTATCCGGGCCTCAGCGTGCTGAAGCTCTGGTCCTGCGGCTGGAGTTGGCCAATACCGTCGTGCAATCCAGGTCTTTGCGGACCATGAACAGAAATGGCACTTCGGAGTCGGCCCCCAGAACCCTGCACACCCTGTAATTCTGAATAATGTAATCCGTCACCGGGTCCCAAATCATGTCTGAAACCGGTGTGTTGGGCCACGAGGGAGGAATGCGCCGAATGAAGCCAGGCTCCAACATGACCGACTCAGGTCTCAGTTGGGCCAGTTGAGTTGCGGCATCGTGAAACTGCTTTCGGTTATGCATGCCGGCCTGGAGATAATCGTAATAAAGCGGGCTGGAGGTCCGGGTGAGAAATGAATAAAGCGGCAGATAAGGATGGACAAGCAGTTTCGATCCGGGAGGAAAGTTCTCCTGTATGAAAGAAACAGCCGCATCGGGACTGCTCGTGCGCACAATGCCGCGTCTTGTTTCAAGAAGCACCCCTGAGTTCCGCTGTGGCCAAACCAGCGTAAGACCATAGGCTGCGAAGGCGATGATGATGTAGACGACCACCAGAGGCTCCAGCTTGCGCAGCGAGCGAAATGGAGCGGCCCAGTCGGCAAAAATCCAGGGGAGGAGAAAAAAGAACAAGGGCGCAATAAAAGTGATGTGCAGGAAATCCGGACGGGCCACAAGAGTACTCAGGATCGAGCCAAATACCACGGCGCCGCAAAGAACGGCGACAGACACATGTTCACGATCAAGATCATCGCGCCGCGCCAGGACGCACCAAAAAGCAACCAGAACAGTAAAGATCGGCAGTGCGCAAATTAAAACAATGGGGCTCAGAATGAAATAGTGCAAGGCCCGTTCCTGCCAGGGAGCGTTTGAAAACAATTCATTCCAGCTGGCCGTTGACATTGTGATATAGCCATAGGGAAGGTGGTTGGCGGCGGAATAATTATGCAGCGGCCATAACAGGCAATCCACCATGGCCCTGAAGCTGCCATGTAAGGCAAAAAAAGCCACTGTGATGAGCAAGGGCAACATTATGCTCGTGGCCATAGTGATGAAATGCGCTGCCCTCATCTCTCTGCGCTTCAATTTCCACCAAAGCAAAGGAAATGCGAGCACCAGCCCCAGCAAAAACCCCATGCCTCGCGCCTGGTTGAAGAGAATGGCCATTGCCGTAAACCAGCCAGTCAGCATGGCCAGCCAGTGATTCGGACGGCGCAAAAACAACACCGCACAGAAGAGTGCAAGGAATGCCGCCATGGTCGTATCCCAGCTGTGAATCACGACAAAGCGCGCCGGCAGTGCGGAGATCAACAGAAGCACCGAGATAAAGGCCGCTGCCCTCCTGGAAGATCCCATATAGCGTGCCAGTACGAATGTAAGCACGGAAAAAAGCATTCCATAAACTACAAGCACGGTGCGGGAAACCATAATGGAGTCATTGAATACTCTTAATAAAAGTGCATTCCAGAAGTAGGAGCCGGGAGTATAGAAGGAAAAAAAGTCCCTATAGGGAAGCTCCCCGTGCAAAATGCGCGTCGCTCCCTGAAGAATAATGCCCTCGTCTCGGTCCAGAAAAGCCAGTGTGTGTCGGAAAGGCCATAACCAGACAATTGTACTGGCCGCCAGCGCAAGCGCGATGTATAGATCGATCGTGGTTAGTCTGAAAAAAGATCGTCTGCTTGTATCTGCAGCTCTAGATTTCGATTTAAAAAGGTTCACCGTTAATCCTGACATAACAGAGTAAGACATACTTTATCGTCCTGTGCCATTCAACATGTGTGATATGCGTCACAGAGTTGCTGCTCATAAGGCGGTAAGTTGAATATGTTCGTTGTGTCCTCCCAGGGGCCATCTTCGAGCCACTTGCTGGTTTGTTCTTATACGAGTCTGGTTTGGGTAGAGCACGCCTGCAGGTAGATTGCAAAAGGACTTTCGTAACATTCGTAAAAGGAGGCGGGAAACATGAAACTCATTGTTCACCATTTGTCAAATTTGCATCGTGAAGAATCCGGTCAGGACCTGATTGAATACGCGCTGGTTGTCGCTCTGATTGCTCTGGCAACCACGGCTGGCATGAAAGCTTTGGCCACCGGTATCAACTCAGCGTTCACGGCGCTGTCCACCATTCTGGGAAAGTACATCAGCTAAACAGGCGCAGGATTCCACCTGCTGCGGGCATGAGTTATTGCTTTTGCAATGCGGGATTGTCCGCGGCAGATGGACTGCACAAAGAGAGGTAATCAGAATGACAGCTATCACTCGGATCTTAGCCAGCATACACAAGGATGAGTCGGGACAGGACCTGATCGAGTACGCGTTGGTTGTGGCTTTGATCGCGCTGGGAACCACGGCAGGTATGACCGCTGTGGCCACCGGCATCAACTCAGCGTTCACGGCTCTATCCACAATTATTGGAAAGTACATCAGCTAGACAGGAAACTACAGATTGCCATGGAAATGATCTTCCCAATAACGGCATTTGCATGGGCAGCGGCAGGCGCTGTTTTCGACATCCGCTCAAAACGGATACCGAATGCTCTTTCCTACAGCGGCATACTGGCCGGCATCCTGCTCAGGACCATTCTTCTAGGCTGGGATGGACTGAGTGGGGCGCTGGCCGGCGGTTTGATCGCGGGCGGAATTTTTTTCTGCCTGTATCTTCTCCGGGCCATGGGTGGTGGTGACGTAAAACTCATCGCCGCGGTTGGCTGTATAACAGGCCCGCTGCTGGCCCTGCAAATCATAATCGCGTGCGCGCTGGCCGGCGGAATCATGGCGGTTGCAGTCATGTTTTACAAGAAAATTGCGGTCAGGACAATTCGCAACGTTGCCGAACTTTTGCATTTTCGGCTTGTCCATGGACCGCTGATTCATCCCACACTCAATATTGACAATCCCGCGAGCATTCGCCTGCCGTATGGCGTGGCCATTGCCGCAGGCGCGCTCTACGCACTTGTAGCATCGTTTTCATAAGGTGACATATGGACATAAAACGCCTCACAGTCGCTCTTGCTCTTGCTGTGGCACTGGCATCCGGCGCCACATTTCTGCTGTATAGAGGAATTCACAACCAGCGCTCCGCGCAGCCGCAATTCAGGAAAATTGTAGCCGCCGCTCGTTCTATTGATTCCGGCTCGGTCCTCAGCGCGGCAAATTTGGTGCTGCTGGACTGGCCGGCTGACCTTGTAGTTCCGGGATCCTTCAGCACTATGGATGAAATCGCCGGAAGGTCACTGATTTATCCGGTCAGCGAGAAGCAGCCAATTCTTCCCGCATATCTTGCCACTCCCGGATCAGGCATCGGTTTAACCGTAAAGATCCCTGAAGGCATGAGGGCCACCTCCGTCCGCTCCAACGAGGTAACAGGGGTTGCCGGCTTTTTGTTTCCCGGTTCGCACGTGGATGTGCTGGTCTCTTTCAAAGCAGCCAACGGCAAGGAGCAGCAGACTCAAACCGTTCTCCAGAATGTGGAAGTGCTGACGGTTGGGCAACATATAGAACCAGATCCGAACGGAAAACCGGAAACCGTTAGCGTAATTACTTTTCTGTTGACGCCTCAGGATTCGGAAAAGATCGTTTTGGCAAGCCAGGAAGGCACGGTCCAGTTTGTGCTTCGAAACGGCGCTGACAATACAAAAGCAACCACTGTACCAGTAGGAATCTCCGACCTGGTATACGGAGAGCAGCCGAAAACGCGGCTTCCGGTCATACGGCCAAAATTAGTCAGCGTAGTAGCCAAAGTAAAACCAGTGAATTTTTATGAAGTTGAGACTATTCAGGGAGAAAAGCGTGCTACCGACAAATTCAAGGTTCCTGAGTAGGAAAGCATGGGAAAGGGGGACGGATATGAGATTTATTAAGTGGTTTCTTTGCATGATGATCGTCAGCGCCGTTTCACTTCAGGGCCAGGACAAGGCACTGAAGGCATCCGGCGGAGTTGCAGCCTCAGGGATGGACACGCAGCAAGTCCACATTTTGGTTGGCCGCTCCATTGTCATCAATATTCAATCCAGGCTCGAACGTGTGCTGGTCAGCAATCCGGCGATTGTGGGCACTGTTACCACGAGCCCCACACAGTTTGTGGTTACCGCGAAGGCCCCAGGCTCCAGCAGCGTGATCATATGGGATGAAACGGGCTATTCCCGCATCCTGGATGTCAATTCCGATGTTGACGTTGCCGGCCTGCGCGACACGCTGCAACAAGCCTTCCCCACGGACTCCCTGCAGGTTACAGCGGACGAAGGAAGGATCATGCTTGCGGGACTGGTTACCAGCAAGGCCGCCTTCGATACTGTCACGAGAATCGCCGCGTCTTATTCCAAAGACATAGTGAACTCTATCGGGGTCGTCGATAAACGGCATGGCCGGCAGATCATGCTGAAGGTGCGCTTTGCCGAGGTGGACCGCGCCAAGCTGGATTCGTTCGGCATTAACATCCTGAGCACCGGCGCCGGCAATACACTAGGCGTCATTTCAACCCAGCAGTTTGGCCCGGTAACCCTCGGTGGCGGAAATTCCACCGGCAGTTTGACAGGTACGATCGGCGCTCCTACAACCGGAACAACATCATCATTCAACGTCAGTGATCTTCTGAATCTGTTTTTATTCCGTCCCGACCTGAACCTGGGAGCAACGCTCAAGGACCTTCAGCAGAAGAATGTTCTGCAAATACTGGCGGAACCGAACCTGCTTGCCATGAATGGCGAGGAAGCCAAGTTCCTGGCTGGCGGCGAGTTTCCCTTTCCTGTCATCCAGGGCGGGGCCCAAAATACCAATGCGATCACCATCCAGTTCCGGCCTTTCGGAGTGCAACTGGACTTCGTGGCCTTTATCGAAGACGACGACGTGATCCGGTTGAAAGTTAAGCCGGAGGTGAGTTCTCTCGATTTTGCCAACGCGCTTACCATCAGTGGATTTGTTATTCCGGCGATTTCCACCCGCAAGGCGGAAACGGAGGTCGAGTTGCGCAACGGACAGAGCTTCGGGATCGCAGGTATGCTGGATCACCGCACCACGGCACAACTAAGCAAGATGCCGGGCATATCGGAGGTTCCTATCCTGGGACGTCTGTTTAAATCGAAATCCGTCAATAACACCGCGACAGAACTGCTTGTAATTGTGACTCCCACGATTGTTGACCCAGTCACCCAGGCAGATGCGCCCCAAAAGCTTCCTGAAAAACCATTTCCGTTGCTGGATGAAAAGAAGTTTGATGACAGCGTCGGCAAAAAACCCGCGGCTAAGTCGGATGCTCCGGCCGTGAATAAACAGCAATGACATACGCAGGAGGAGATGAATCAGTGACCCGCAACAATCATCAACCCGCAAATCCGCTTCGGGTAATCAGTGTTTGTCTGGACGAAGGATCGCTCACAGGGCTTCAGCGTGAACTCCGTTCGATGACGGATGCCGAATTTCTGGTCAACCTCCCCCAGTATTTAGGCGTGGCAGATGCCATGGGAGCCCAGCGCATGAAAGATTTTTATCCAGACATCGTAATGCTGGACTTTGATCAGGACCGGGTGAGGGCAGCGGCCACCGCTGAGCATCTGGAAGCCGTGTTCAAGGATCGGGTGGCGATCTTTGCTGTTTCGTCCAAATCAGAGCCCGATCTGATCATCAGCGCGATGCGATCCGGGTGCTCTGAGTATCTGGTAAAACCTCTCGCCAAAGAGCGCCTCGTTCAGGCTTTTACGAAAGTAGCGACCCGGAAGCAGGAAAGGGAAAGGGGCAAGCAGCGGGGAAAAATTTTCACTATGCTGGGGGCCAAGGGCGGCGCGGGCGTCACAACCGTTGCCGTTCATATTTCCACATTCCTGGCCAAGCTGAGAGGCGGCCGCATCCTGCTCATAGATCAGCATCCTGATCTCGGCGATACAGCCCTCTATCTCGGAATCGACAAGCATCTTTATCACTTTTATGGCCTGGTCAACAATGTCGAGCGACTCGACGCCAAACTAGTCCAGGGTTTTGTGGTCCAGCACGCCAGCGGAATCGATGTGCTTGCATCTCCTGACGCTTTCGAAACCGGAGTGAGCGTTTCCGGTCCGGACGTGGAGTCCACGCTGGAATTCCTTAAAACCATTTACGACTACATCGTCATCGATTGCGCACCTGGATTGAGCGGCCTCAACCTGGCCGCCGTGCAGCGCTCGGACGAGGTATGGCTGGTAGCAACGCCTGATGTGCCATCGGTGCGCAACCTGTCCCGCTATCTGGAACACCTGACCCGCTTTAGTTATCCGGCGGATTCAGTGAGAGTCCTGATCAATCGTTATTCGAAGAGGGGTGAGATCACACGAGAGCACATGGAGAAAGTGCTGAGAAAATCTGTGTACATGACGGTGCCGAACAGCTATGCCGAGGTGATGGACGCAGTGAATACCGGCACCCCGATTACTCCGGCAACAAGGTCAGAATTTGCAGCTACTTTCCGGCAGTGGACGGATTCGCTCTCCGACAACGGCGCAGCGGTCAGTGTTCCCGCGGAGAAGAGACGCTGGACAATGCTTGGATTATGAATGAATCGAAGGCAAAGGAGAATCTGTAATGGCTACCGTGCAAAGACCAGAAGTAGAACTGGCCGTATTCAGTAACAAGGCGAAGCATCCCCAGGACGGCCACGGGACCCCATTTTTGGGCAAAGCTTATCAGGAGCTGAAAACTTCGGTGCACCGGGACCTTCTCAACCGGATCGACCTCGAAAAACTGATGTTTCTTGAAGATTCGAAGGCCCGTTTTCAATTGCTGGGCGTCATTCAGGAACTGGTCGGCAATCTGAGCACACCGCTGAGCGCAGTCGAGCGTGAACGCCTGTCCAGAGAAGTTCTGGATGAAGTCTTTGGCCTGGGGCCACTGGAACCACTGCTTCAGGACCCCACCATTAATGACGTCCTGGTAAACAGTTATAAGGACGTTTATGTAGAGCGCGCCGGCATCATCGAAAAGACGAACGTAACCTTCAAAGACAACGCCCACCTGATGCACATTATTGACAAAATTGTTTCAGCGGTCGGGCGCAGGGTGGATGAATCCTCTCCAATGGTCGATGCCCGCCTGCCGGACGGCTCGCGTGTGAACGCCATCATTCCACCTCTGGCCGTGGATGGTCCGGCGCTGTCCATTCGCAGGTTTGGCACAATACCGCTCGAAGCCGAGGATTTGCTCGCCAATCGTACCTTCACGCAGCCAATGCTCGAACTTCTTCAGGGAGCGATCAGGGCGAGACTCAGCATCATTATTTCCGGCGGAACCGGGTCGGGTAAAACCACTCTCCTGAACGTGCTCTCTGCCTCAATTCCGTCCAATGAGCGGATCGTCACAATCGAAGATTCCGCCGAACTTCAGCTGAAACAGGACCACATTGTCAGGCTGGAGTGCAGGCCGCCCAATGTGGAAGGCAAAGGCGCCGTGCGTCAGCGTGAATTGATGATTAATTCTCTGCGCATGCGCCCGGACCGGATCATCGTGGGTGAGGTCCGTGGTGAAGAAGCTCTGGACATGCTCCAGGCCATGAATACAGGTCATGACGGCTCGCTCACCACCGTACATGCCAATAGTCCGCGTGACGCGCTTTCCAGAATCGAGACCATGGCCATGATGGCCAATCTCAACATGCCCGAAATCGCGGTGCGCCAGCAAATTGCGTCAGCGATCAGCATTGTGGTCCAGATTGCCCGCATGAGTGATGGTACGCGCCGGGTTACGCATATTACGGAAATCACGGGTATGAATGAAGAGATCATCAGCATGCAGGACATCTTCATGTTCGAAAAACGCGGAATTGGCCTTACCGGCAAAGTTCTGGGGCGTTTCTACGCCACCAGGGTGGTACCGAAGTTTGCGGAAAAACTGAAGGCGTCGGGAATTGCGATTCCGGCAAATATGTTTGAGTACTCCATGGAAATCTAGGTCAGGACGGAACTGATTATGGCGATTCTTTTATTGTTCATCTTGATACTGGTGCTGACGTTTGCTGTAATCCTGGTAAGCACCCGCCCGAGCGCACAAGAGAAGCGGCTCCAGCAGCGCTTGAGCAGCCTTTCATCGGTGCCAGGGCTGGGGGAAGAGAATGCTGAACTGCTGAAGAGCACAAATTACAGTGATATTCCACTGCTCGACGTGATATTTCAGCGCCTAACAATCACCAAGAACCTGAAAACCCTGATCGTACAGTCGGACAGCAAATGGACGGTTGGAAGACTGGTTGCCGCAACTGTTTTGGTCTTTGTGAGCGCGGCGTGGCTCCCCATGGTGTGGCTGCCTTCGCTTACACTGCGCCTGGTACTGGCTTCGGTGCTGGCCAGCGTACCCTATTTCACGATACGCATCCAGCGGGACCGGCGCTTCCGCCGGTTTGAAGTGATTCTGCCCGAGGCACTGGATTTGATGACCAGAGGGCTTCGCGCTGGCCATTCCGTTTCTTCCACGATTGAAATGGTAGGCCAGGAAGTTGCGGCCCCTGTTGGCGCCGAGTTCAAGAAGTGTTTTGAACAGCAGAACTTCGGACTGCCATTCCGCGAGGCGATCGAAGATCTGGCCCGGCGCATACCCATTGCAGATTTGCAGTTCCTGGTAACGGCTATTTTGGTGCAAAAAGAAAGCGGCGGTAACCTGGCCGAGGTGCTGGACAAAGCCGGGGTTGTAATTCGCGAGCGGATCAGGATCAAAGGTGAACTTGCGATCTATACAGCCCAGGGGAAGCTCACCGGCTGGATTCTGGGCATGCTGCCTTTCGTCATGTTTGTGCTGCTTTCCATGGTTAATTCTCAGTACACCGCGGTGCTGATTCATGATCCGTTGGGGCAAAAGCTGGTTATCGTCGGGCTGGTATTGATGGCCGCGGGCTTCCTCACGATTCGGAAGATTGTCGACATTAAGGTATAACTCCATGACTGCATTCATCATTGCACTGGTTGTCACGTTTTTGCTGGGACTTGCACTGGTAATCGTTCTTGTAACCACGGGACGCTCACCCGTGAGTATCCGGCTGATGAAAGTCGCCGGCGCTGTTCCTCTGCCGGCAGAGGAGCGCGGATATGGCTGGCGTGGCCGGTTCGGGTCACTGCTTTCGGGAGCTACCGCGCCGATCCGTCGCTCGCTTGGTTTTTCAGTCAACACCAAACTGGTGCGAAGTCTCGCTCTGGCTGGATTCCGCGATCCTGAAGCTGCTGAAATTTTTTATTCAGTTAAGTTGTTTGCTCCCGTGCTTGCAGCGCTGATCGCTGGTTTTATCATCCGGCAAGACGTCTTCTTCTGGTTTGTCATGATCTCAGGCGTCGGATTTGTTATTCCTGATCTGTGGCTGACCAGCGCAATCGCGCGCCGCAGAAAACGGATTAGCCTCAGCATGCCCGACGCACTGGACCTGCTTGTCATTTGCATGGAAGCCGGACTGGGACTGGACCAGGCCCTTATTCGCGTTGGCAATGAGCTGAAGATCAGCCATCCTGATCTTTCGGACGAGTTTTTGATGGTGAACCTGGAGCAGCGCACCGGGAAACCGCGCGTCGACGCCTGGCGTAGCATGGCGGAGCGGACCAATCTGGAGATCGTGCGCTCTTTTGTCCATATGCTGGTCCAGACGGAGCGTTTTGGAACACCGATTTCACGCTCTCTCAGTGTCTTTGCTGATTCTCTGCGCACCAAAAGAAGACAACAGGCCGAGCAGATGGCGGCTAAAACAACCATTAAGCTCATTTTTCCCCTTGTTCTCTTTATTTTCCCAAGCATGTTTATTGTGCTGCTGGCGCCGGCAGTCATCACGATCAGCAGAAGTTTCAGCAAGTTTTTTCAATAACAGCCGATTTAAGTTTGAAAGGAGCAATCAATGGACAACGTAACTTTAATCCGAATTGTAGCGGGAGTTCTTTTCTTCGTCGTACTGTACGTTCTTATCAGGAGAAGAAAAACCAAACTCGAATCAAAAAGTTAAAACTCGTTCCACCCGGTGCATGAACAGGATTGTGGCTCGTCCTGATAAAGCCACATAGCGAACTACTGTCCTGCGCAATTACTGTTTGCCTCAATGACCTGGAAGGCAGGCCCTAATTGTGTGTGATAAAAAGCGGGGCCAGCTTAGGCCCGCAGGCGAATTCTGGTGCCTGATGAATGCAAGGACACTAATCAATATGGATAAAGCCCGGAAATCACGTACTGTGCGGGTGATAAATACAACCCGAGGAACCGTTGTAGGTGACAAGATTGCCGTAGCGGACGGCCCCATAAGCCGCTTTATCGGCCTTCTCGGCACCTCATCGCTCGGTCCGGGTTCCGGGCTGCTGATTCACCCATCACAAGGCGTTCATACCATTGGCATGACGTTTCCTATTGATGTGATTTTCCTCGATCGCAACTGGCGAGTGCTCGAAGTACGCGAATCCCTGAAACCCTTTCGCGTGACCAGCCTAAACTGGCGCGCTGCCAATGTGCTCGAACTGCCAGTCTCTTCCATTAAAACAAGTTCTACGGAAGTGAATGATCAGATCTCAATCCAGGCTTCTGAAGAATGATGCCAGTTCTGCGTGCGGCAGATTGCGGAACTGACAAAGGAACTGAAGGCCATCCTGATTGTTGATGAAATTCAAACGGGTTGTGGCCGCACGGGAAAGTTTTTTTGTTTTGAGCACTACGGCATCGTCCCCTGGATCAGCGCTGTTTCTTTGCCGGCGTGATTGCCGTTCCAGGCTTTCCTGTTCACTTTGGCCAGCAGCGAAAAAGGAATTCGAGGTTTCGGGTCATTGCTTAAGAAGCACGTCCGAAAATCAACTTCTATTTGGAAGGGAATAGCTTAAGGTTTGGTTGCGGGGGGTGGATTTGAACCACCGACCTTTGGGTTATGAGCCCAACGAGCTACCAGACTGCTCCACCCCGCATTTCGATACTAACAGCGAGAGCATAAGCGGTCAAATTTTCGCGAACCTTTTATGTAAGTTCAGCGATTTCTTTTTTGTGCCAGGCAGTTTCTTTCTGAAAAGCATGGGCCAGCGCCAGCAAAATGCCTTCAGCGCCGGGGGCTGCTGCGAGCTGCAATCCAATGGGCAGGCCGGATTCCGAGAACCCGCAGGGAACTGAAATGGCGGGCAATCCAAATACATTGAACGGGCGCGTATTGCGCAGCATTATTAATTCTTTGCTGCGCAACTCCTGCGGGGCCTTTTCCAGTTCGGCAAACGAGGGCGGTAAAAGAGGAGAGGTTGGGGTCACGATGACGTCCACCTGCTCAAACATATGCAGCACTTCGCGCCGCGCCCGCAGCAGGTCGCGGTAGCTGGCAATGTACTGCGCGGCGGTGACATCGGCTCCTGCACTGATCCGCCGCAGCGTTTCCGGATGGTATTCATGGGCGTGTGCCGACAGATATTTCTGGTGATAGACGTATGATTCGCAGCGCACGATGGTGTAATCGGATTCTGCCGAGAAATCGATTTCCCGCGAGCCGGCAGTCAGTTTGCCGAGTATCCCGAGCGCATCACTGGCGGCCTGCTCTGTTTCTTTATCCACTCCACTCCAGTATTCCGGCGGAACGCCCAGCCGCAGGGAAGATATCTTCTCTTCCAGAGCGGAGGGATAGTATACCGGCGGAAATTTCCAGGATCCGGTGTCGTGGTGATCGTAGCTGGCGATTACCTGCAGCAGCAGAGCAGCGTCGGACGCACTACGAGTCATGGGCCCCACGTGATCCAGCGTCCAGGAAAGAGGAATCACTCCGCGCGTGCTGACCAGGCCGTACGATGGCTTGAGCCCGGTGATCCCACAACAGGCAGCGGGGAGCCGGATGGAGCCTGCCGTATCAGTGCCAATGGCTCCCGCACACATGCCGGCGGCAACCGCTGCCGCCGAACCTGATGAGGAGCCCCCGGTAACGTGCGCCGTATTCCAGGGATTCCGCACGGCGCCGAAGTGACCAATGGTTCCGCTCCCGCCATAGGCAAATTCGTGGAGATTCAGCTTACCCAGCAGCACCGCGCCGGCGGCTCTCAACCGGCGCACAACCTCGGCATCTTCTGACGGAATATGGTGCTTGAGTACCGCGCTGGCGGCGGTTGTGCGCACCCCGGCGGTCTCAAGTAAGTCCTTCACCGCCACCGGGACACCGTGCAGCGGTCCGCGCCATGCCCCGCGAGCGATCTCCGCCTCTGCGGCCCTCGCTTCTTCGAGCGCAGATTCAGCCGTTACTGTGACAAATGCATTCAGCACCGGATTGAGCTGCTCAATGCGCTGCAGGTACGCCGTGGTTAGCTCCACCGGAGAAACCGTTTTCTTCTGAATCAGCGCGCTGGTTTCAGTAAGGCTGAGCTGGCACAATTCGTGACTGGATTTTTCTGAGGAAGCCATGACGGTGTGAGGATACCACCAGGCGTTCAGCCTGGGCTATTGGCTGCTGTTTAAGTCAGGAATATTTCCGCCGCCGTGCGATAGGTATTAGCATGTGCTTCCACGCTGCGCTCGATAGGGCGTGCATACCCTCCGCCCGAGGTGAGAACAAACGGGATTCCGGAACTGCGCACCGCCAGCATGACTTTGCGGTCACGCAGAGTCAGACCTTCCAGAGTGAGAGACAGGCGGCCCAGAACGTCGCAATCCAGCGGGTCCACGCCGGACTGATAAAAGATGATGTTCGGCGCAAAGGCAAAGATCTGCGGCAGGGCGTTCTCCAGATGGAGAAGATATTCGAGATCACCGGTCTTGTCAGCCAGTGGGATATCAAGGCTGCTCTTTTGTTTGCGGAAGGGAAAATTGCTCTGACCGTGCATGGAAAAAGTAAAAACATGCGGGGCGTCGCGAAAAATCTCCGCCGTGCCATCTCCCTGGTGAACATCAAGATCAATCACCGCAGCCCGCCGGATGAGACCCTCGTAGCGCAGCTTATGAATGGTTACGGCAATATCGTTGAATACGCAAAATCCCGCGCCCTCAGCGCGAAAGGCGTGGTGCGTGCCGCCGCCGAGCGTTGCTCCCCAGCCATACTCAAGGGCGTCACGGGCAGCGCTGAGGGTGCCGCCCACGGAAGCCATGGCTCGCCGGACGAAAGCCTCAGACCAGGGCAGGCCGATTCGCCTCATGGATGCCGCTGGCAGTGTACCGGCCATAAATTGCTCGACATATTCCGGATCATGCGCCAGCGCCAGGGTTGCGGCATCAACCGGCGGAGCCGGTACAAAATGGAATAGCTGCTCGCTCTCCAGCACCTGCCGCAGTAGGCGATATTTGTCCACGGGAAACTTGTGCTGCTGGGGCAGATCGAGAGTGTGATGGTCGGTGTAATAGACCTGGCGAAACGCCCCTTTCGTTTTCGCGAGGGGCGTTGTTTGCGCGGAAAGAGCAGCCATGAAGTTTGCCCCACAAGCTGAATCTATAATGTTAATCGATCTGCTGGCGAGTGCAACCGTCTGTTTACCAACTTAAGAATAGCTCTTGTATGATGAAAGTCGTTCATGTCCAAACCCAGTCAAACCGCTGGCAGTAATCATGCTGACCGCCTGGATTCGTGGAAAGAGATTGCCGCATTCCTGCGCCGGGATGTGCGGACCGTCCAGCGATGGGAAAAGAAAGAAGGCCTTCCCGTTCATCGCCATCAGCATGACAAGCTGGGGTCGGTCTATGCCTATCGGCCCGAGCTGTCTGCATGGTTCGATGGTCGTCTGCAGGCCAGTGCCCCGTCCGCAGGCAAGCTCGATGAACCCAAAGTAAAGCTCGCGGTGCTTCCATTCAGAAATACCGGCGGCGATCAGGAAGACAGATACTTTAGCGATGGCCTCACGGAAGAGATGACCACGCAGCTGGCCCGTTTGCAGCCTTCTGGCCTGGCTGTGATCGCGCGGGCCACGGCGATGCAGTATGACGCCAGCGAAAAATCTCTCGAACAGTTGAAAACTCATCTGAAGGTCGATTTTGTTCTAGACGGCACAGTGCGCCGGGCTGGCAATCGCGTGCGCATTACCGCGCAGCTGGTGGATCTCGAAGACCATACACATCTATGGGCGGAGACGTATGAGCGCGACCTCAGCGACATACTCACAGTACAAGCAGAGATCGCGCAGGCATTTGCCGCCGAGATCAATCTGGCGGTGGGCCGGACAGAGCAGAGCCGCCTTGCCGATCTTCGTGGCGGCGCGCGCAGAGTGAACCCCGCGGCTTATGAAAGTTATCTGCGGGCGCGCCACCATCTGCAGGGACTCACGCCTGCCAGCATAAAAAACAGCATTGCGCATTTCGAGCAGGCCATTCAGCACGACCCCAAATATGCGCCCGCACATGCCGGTCTGGCATACGCGCACGGGTTGCTGGCGATTGCACCCTTTGATTTGGTTGCGCCCAGAGAAGCCATGCCCCAGGCGGAAGCGGCGGCGCGTCAGGCTCTGGCTCTGGACAGCACACTGCCCGAAGCCCACAGCGCGCTGGCTCTGGTGCTGCATCACTATTACTGGGAGTGGGAAAAGGCCGAGGCCAGTTACCAACAGGCACTGGAGTGCGATCCCGGTTATTACGTTGCCCACCTGTGGTACTCATGGCTGCTGCTGGCGCTGGACAGGCGTAAAGAGGCATTCAACGAAATTGAGCAGGCATTTGTGACCGCGCAGGAAACCGATCCGCAGCGGATGGTTACGGTCTATGCCACACGCGCGGCCGCATATTATCTGGGGCGAGAATACGATCGAGCGGCCGAGGAGTTTGCCCGCGCCGTACAGCTTGGGCCGGATTTCTTTGTTCTTCATTATGTGCTGGGCCGGGCTTTGTCTTTCGGTGGAGTGGGCGCGCAGGCAGCCATTGCAGAATCCGAACCGGGCCGAACCACTGCTGGCGAAATTCCACTTATGGATACGGCATGGGGACTCGTGAATGCGGTAAAAGGAAAAAAGGATCAAACGGAACAAACGATCCAGACTCTTAAAGCGATTAGCGGCAAGCGGTATGTTCCAGCCACGTATTTTGGTTTGCTCTATGCCAGCCTGGGTAAAAAAGATCAGGCATTGCAGTGGCTGGAAAAAGCCTATGAAGAGCGGGCCGATGGTCTAACCTGGCTTAACGTGCTGCCCACACTGGATGGTCTGCGCGGCGAACGCCGTTTTCAGAGCCTGCTGAAGAAAATCGGGCCGGCGTTCACTCCACCAAAGTCCGCTGTATCCCCTAAATGAGTGCGCTGACGGACTGGCTTGCGGCTGTGATCCGATTTGCTTGTGGTAAACTCCTCCCCTTGTTATGCGCTATCGAATCCTTGCCATTCTGCTTCTGGTCTGTTTGCCAGCCGTCGCCTCTGACGAATTCACTCTCTATGAATTGCTGCCGCCGGAAACACACCAGTTCGCTATTACTTACGACGTGACCGCGACTCAGGAAGGGGCACAGTTTTTCTTCAATCCCGTGCGCCCTGGTTCCACCGCATCGAAAGAGCGGGTGATTGCGCGCAGCAGCGGCAAAGAACTGAAGTTTGAGCTGGTCAGCGGCAAGGAGGCAAAGGCCACCGGCCTGGTTTCTTCTAAAGCGGCAGACGATGCCCAGTTCATCAAAGTCTATTTGCCCGCTCCCGTTCCCAAAGGCGGAGAGACGCGTATCCGGATCTTTAAGACCTATACCGATGCTCCTTCCTATTTTGTGAAAGATGGTCAGCTGGTTTTTGAGCGGCCGTTGGGCATCAAGCGCAATGTTGTGGTATTGCCCGCTGGATGGGAGCTGACTGGCTCGGCCTCACCGGCCATGGTTTCCACCGGCGCGGACGGCCGCATTCGAGTGAGCTTTTTAAATGATCGTGACGATCAACTGCCGGTCAGTATCACCGCACGGAGGCTGCCGTGAAGAGAATGCTATGCGTCTGGTTGCTGTTGCTGGCGGCGCAGGTACTGAGCGCGCAGAGAGAATCATTCCATCGCGCCGAGCAGGACCGCGAGATCACATACTGGCTGCTGGCCCCGGAAACGCATCAATTTCGCATTTCGCATGACTTCACGGTGACCCGTATCGGACAGAAGTCTGTGCACAGCTTTGTGCGCAAGGGAAGCGTAGTTACTCCCGATGCAAAGATGACCGACCTCGATACGGGGAAGCCGCTTAAAACGTACACGGTTACAGGCAAAGAAGTGAATGCGCTGGGCTACTATCCTGATCTTGTCGAACCGGATTCCGTGGTGGTGCAGGGAGATCTTGAGCATTCGATTGCGGAAGGGCAGTCCACGCGCGTTCGCGTGGAAGAAACGTACACCGATCCAGTCGGTTATGTCGTAAAAGAGGGCGAACTGATCTGGACGCGCACTCTGGGGCGTCCGGTAAACTTTGTGACTCTGCCACCAGGCTGGATGCTGACCTCGGTGAATACTCCGGCAGTGGTTTCTCTCGACAGCGAAGGCCGCGTCCTGCTGCGCTTCACCAATACACGTAATGATGAGCTTGCGGTGGTGATCAAGGCCCGGAAAAGAGCGGCAGGCAAATAGCTGACCGCTGCTTTTCGGCAAGCTTATGGCTGTTTGCGGGCAGGCGGATCTTTTCTCCGCTGCCTTGCCACTTCGTACATCACAATCGCGCCCGCCACCGAGACGTTCAGCGAGGGGACCTTGCCCAGCATGGGGATAGACACGAGAAAGTCACATTTCTTTCGGATTTGCTCATGCAGTCCATGGCCTTCGGCGCCCAGAATCAAGGCACAGTCCATCTTGTAATCAATCTGATCGTAGAACTGAGAGCCGCGTTCATCGAGCCCAACGGTCCAGATGTTGTGGGACTTCAGTTCTTCGACCGTGCGGCTGATGTTGGTAACTTTTGCCATCGGAAGATATTCTGAGGCCCCCGCCGATGCCTTGACCACCGTCCCGGTAACTCCGGCCGCACGACGCTCCGGAATCACAACTCCGTCCGCGCCCGCGCCCTCAGCGGTGCGGACGATGGCGCCCAGATTGTGCGGATCTTCAATGCCATCGAGCACCACCAGAAATGCGTGCTGGCCACGGCGATGCGCCAGCAGATCTTCAAGATCGCCATACTGCTTTTCGGCGGTAATGGCCACCACTCCCTGGTGGGAAGCTGTCTTCGCCAGACGGGTAAGCTGATCACGGGGCATGCTCCGCACGGTAACACCGGCCGAGCGGCAAAGCTGTGCAATCTTCTGAATGCGAGCATCGCCCCGGCCCGGAGCCAGGGCGACATAGTCAAAGCGGCGGCCGCGAGCAGCCAAGGCCTCTTCAACCGCGTGAACGCCAAAAATAATTTCCATAGAAAGGCCAGTATAGCTGGCCTGAAGAAAAATAGTGGAGCGCGCAAAGCCGTGTAACGGTCTATGGAAACGAGTAATGGCCGCTCTTGCGGTTCACGCCGGAAGGGATGTTTTCAGATTTTTGTTTTCCAAAAAGCAAGATGCCAGCGACCAAACCAGCGCTCCCGGCGATCATAAACTCACGAAAAATCTGAGCTCGCTCGGCAGTCACGATCTGGGCTACAGGCAGGTGAAATGCCAGAGCCTCGCCCATAGGCTCAATAAACTGGCCAAGAATCAATCCCAAAATGATGTTTAAAGCCGCGGCTGGTGTAAGCCACCGCGGAGATTTGCGCGCAACCAGGAGCACGACCAATAGATACCCCAAAAATCCGGTAATCCAGTGGTAGGACCATTCGCCGCTGAACCGGCGGTCGTGGCTGCGGCCCAGATGCCAGTCCAAATGGACGAGAAGTCCGAGAAGCAGGATTGAAGAGATAGAAATATAGCGTCGCATGGCAGGAAGGCGAAACTGTATCAGAGAAAGTTATGCCATGACAAATCAGCATGCTTCAACTTGTCACATCTCAGTGCCGCGATTCCTGTATACGAGCACCCCGAAGCCAGTGAGAATTGAGATGCTGGGAATCAGAAGAACAAGCATGCCTCGGAGCAGAGCTCGTTCGCCCTGTGCGCCCGCTCCATGTGCCGAGGTGGCGCACTGCACGCAGCCCTGTCCGAAGAAAGGTGTTACGGAGAAGAGACAGGCCAAAATGAGTCTGACCAATGCGGATTTCATCAAGGCAATTTTACGCTCGGGAGAAGTGCAAAAGAGCAAAAATGCAGAACCACAGGAATCCCATGAAGTGCCAGTACCAGCCGGTGGCGTCAACGGCGATTTGTTGCGACTCGAATCTGCGTCTGAACCAGCTTCCCAGCAGGGCATAGACCAGAACAGCCATACCCCCGACAAGATGGATGGCGTGGAGCCCGGTGAGCGTATAAAAGAAGGCCCCGCTGGCATTGGCCCGCAGATACACACCCTGATGGCGCAGATTGTTCCAGACCAGCAGTTGTCCCGCGAGAAAACCGGCGCCCAGCAGCAGAGTAATGGCCAGCCAGGGTACTTCACGCTCCAAGCTTGGCGGCAGAATTCCCATGGACGCGAACTCGGCCTTTTTGATTTGCCCGCGGCGCGCCAGCTCCAGGGTGATGCTTCCGGCGACGATGAGGATAGAATTGATCCACAACTGGACGTAGGGAAGATGGATGGCCTTCCACGTACTGATGAACGCCTGGGTATTTTGATCGTAATAGGGAATCCGTTGCCGGGCGACATAGACGCTGGCAATTCCCAGAAACAGCATACTCACGCAGACGGAAAACAGGGCCACGCCAATGCGGTATCGGCGCAGGCGGTTTTGATAGGAGAGAAACTTTTCCGGCTGGCGGCGGTCGCCATCGTCTCCACCACCATAACCACGACGAGAGGGGATTTTACCGGGTCCGCCTCCGCCCAGCCCTGGGGTGCGTTCTTTTGGTGGACTGCTGATCGTGGGCATAAACACTTCCGATGGAAACGGTTTCTACGATCCTCAAGCCTCTGCGTCCTGCATCAGATAATCCGCTTCTCGTCCGGTAACGCCATATTCGTATGGACCATGATTCACCACTGGCAAGCGTGCGGCAAAGCCCGCGTGCGGAGTGGGCGAAGGCAGAGTCCATTCCAGCGTGGAGCACTCCCATGGGTTGCTCAACGCTGCTGCTCCCTTAAACATACTCCAGAAAAAGTTCACAAGAAAGATGATTTGTCCGGCAATGGTCACCACGGCGGCAATGGTAATCCATTTTTGCAGCGGGACCATTGCGGCAACATATTGTACTCCGGTTAGCTCCGAGTAGCGCCGGGGATGTCCGGCCATCCCCAGCAGATGCATAGGGACAAAGATGGCATAAGCGCCCGCGAAGGTGATCCAGAAATGAAGGGCGCCTAAGCGTTCATTCATCATGCGGCCAAATATTTTGGGAAACCAGAAGTGGGTTGCCGCAAACACGGCAAAAAGGCCGGCCATGGCCATGATGAGATGGAAGTGAGCGACCACGAAATAGGTGTCATGCAGGTACACGTCCAGTGCGGGCTGGGCCAGAAGTGGTCCGGTGAGGCCGCCGGTAATAAAGAGAGAAACAAAGCCCACGGAGAACAGCAATGGAGTAGTAAAGCGTATGTGGCCGCCATAGAGCGTTGCCATCCAGTTAAAGGTCTTGATGGCCGAGGGCACGGCGATGGCCGTGGTCAACGTGGAGAAAGCAAATGCGGCGTAGGGATTCATACCGCTGACGAACATGTGATGTCCCCAGACCACAAAGCCTAAAAAACCAATGGCGACAATAGATCCGACCATCGCCCGGTAGCCGAATACCGGTTTGCGCGCAAAGACTGACAGCAGGTGCGAGGTCATCCCCATGCCCGGCAAAATGGCGATATACACTTCCGGATGCCCAAAGAACCAGAAAAGATGCTGCCACAGCAAGGGCGAGCCGCCTGTATGGTGCACCGCAGTTCCACTCACTATGAGTCCAGCGGGGACAAAGAAATCAGTACCCGCATTGCGATCCAGCAGCAGCAGCAGCACAGCGGCGGCGAGTACGCTAAAGGCCAGCAGGCTGAGAATCGCGGTGACAAACCAGGTCCAGCAGGTGAGGGGCATGCGCATCAGACTCATGCCCGGAGCGCGTAGCTTCAGCGTTGTGGTAATGAAGTTGATGGAGCCAGTCACTGCAGCCAGGCAAAACAATCCAATGCTGACCAGCCACAGATCAGTCCCCAAAGCCTGGCCGGGACCGGATGTGGCAATGGCGCTGAGTGGAGGATACTGGGTCCATCCCGCTCCCGGCGCTCCACCGTGAGCAAAGAAAGCTGCAATCAGAATCAGGAACGAGAGCAGTGAGATCCAAAACCCGGCGGCGTTCAGTTTCGGAAACGACATTTCCGAAACGCCGAGCTGCAGTGGGAGGAAATAATTGCCAAAGCCACTCTGGGGCACGAGGGAAAGCACAAAAAAGACCATGAGCGTGCCATGCATGGTCAGGTAAGCCAGATAATTTTCCGGCTTGATGGTTCCGAAGAAGGGAAGCGCGAGATTCGGCCAGATCAGATGAATCCGCATGAGCAGAGAGAGCAGCGTTCCCGTCAAAGCCGCGGCCAGAGACAGGAAAAAATACTGCAGGCCCACTACCTTGTGGTCGGTGCTGAAAACATACCGGCGCAGCAGTCGCCGGGGCCTGACTGTTGCCGTGATGGAAGGAGATTTATCCACGAGATCTACTTTGGAACCTCCCGGGCTTTCAACCAGCGTTGGAATTCTTCATCACTTACCACCTGGGCCACAGCTCGCATACGATAGTGCCCAATGCCGCAAAGCTCGGCGCAGGAGATCTCATACGCGCCGGTTTTGATGGGGCGAAAGTGGGCATGAATACTCATGCCGGGGACAGCGTCCTGCTTGAAGCGCATGGCGGGAATGAAGAGGCTGTGAATCACGTCCTGCGAGCGCAGCGTCAGGTCCACATCGCGACCAACCGGCAGCACCAGAGCTGTGGAAACAATGTCATCTTTTCCATCAGAGTCACCGGGGTCGAGACCGAGCGGATTGCCCTCCTGCGGACGAGCAAAGCGCTGAGCGTCCACGTGACCAAAGACACCGTCTGCTCCGGCATAGCGGAAATACCATTGAAACTGTACGCCCGTGACTTCCACCTGAATTGCGTTGCTTTCCGGCTGCTGGAATTTCATCTTCGACCAGAGACGCACGCCAGCAATGTTGAACCCAAAGAACAGTGCTGCGATGACCAGCGTCCATGCGGCTTCCATGCGCCAGTCACCGTGAGAATTGCGTGGCTGGCCACTATGCCGTGAGCGCATTAGGGAGACAGCCAGTACGGCATGAGCCGCCAGGAATAATCCCCCAAGTATCCAAAACGCAAGTGCGAACTGATGATCGATCGCGGCAGACTGGGCGGAGACTCCGGCAGGGAACCAGACAGGATGGGCGAGGAAGAGACAGGCACAGGCAGCGGCAATAAGAAAAAGCGCGAGACGGAGCGCGACTGCCATTTTATTTGGGCTGTTGACCGTTCCTCACCAGCCGCAGAAACTCCTGATGAACTCGAGTGTCGGTGGAAAGTTCAGGATGAAATGTGGCCGCCATGATCTTACCCTGACGCACCAGCACCGGGTCGCCGTTTTCTGACGCGAGCACCTCGACGCTACTGCCCGTGCTGATGATTTTGGGAGCGCGAATAAATACCATCTCCAGCGGCCCCCCGCCCAGCTTTGTTGCCGCTTCACGGATGGAGCTGTCAATCTGACGGCCATAGGCGTTGCGGCGAATGCGAATGTCGAGCAGTCCCAGAGATTTTTGCGGAGGGTTCTCCACCTCTTTGGCGAGGAGAATCGCGCCGGCACAGGTGCCGAATGCCGGTTTGGTGCTTACGAACTCCCGCAGTTTTTCGAGAAAGCCGCGCTCTTCGAGAAAGTTGAGAAAGGTGCTGGACTCGCCGCCGGGAATCACAATGGCGTCGAGTCCGTCCAGTTGTTCGGGCTTGCGCACCAGTGTGACGTTCGCGCCAAGCTCCTGCAGCCGGGCTTTATGCGCTTCATAATCACCCTGAATGGCAAGAACACCAATATTCATAAGCTGTTTTTGACCTGGTACTGAATCCTCGCGAGCTTACCAGCCGCGCGTCTGCAGCATGTCAGCTTCCGACATGGCTGTGACCGCGAGCCCTTTCATAGCGCCGATAAGGTCCTCGCTGACTTCAAGTAATACTTTAGGGTCGTCATAGTGCGTGGTAGCGCGGACAATGGCACGGGCGCGCTTTTCCGCTTCAGCCGGATCGCAGAAATTGACGGAATCAGCCATAAAGATACCGGAGCCCACGAATACCGCCTCGGCTCCCAACTGCCGGACCAATGCAGCGTCAGCAGGTGTGGCAATGCCACCGGCAGAGAAATTCGGCACCGGAAGCTTTCCGGTTTTTGCCACGATGCGGACCAACTCATACGGCGCCTGAAGATCTTTAGCGCGGGTGTAGAGTTCTTCATCACCGAGGACGGTGAGCACGCGCATGTCCTGAGTGATGGCGCGCATGTGTTTCACCGCATGCACAACATCGCCCGTGCCGGCCTCTCCCTTGGTGCGGATCATGGCCGCCCCTTCGGCGATGCGGCGCAGAGCCTCACCCAGATTGCGGGCGCCACAAACAAACGGGACGGTGAAGGCGTGCTTATCAACATGATAGGCTTCGTCGGCAGGCGTGAGGACTTCGGATTCGTCAATGTAATCCACGCCCAGCTCCTCGAGTACCTGAGCTTCGGCAAAGTGGCCGATACGGCACTTGGCCATTACCGGGATAGTCACGGCCTGCATGATCTCGCGAATCTTTTTGGGCGATGCCATGCGCGCCACACCACCCTGAGCACGAATCTGTGCGGGAACACGCTCCAGGGCCATTACCGCGGTCGCGCCGGCCTTTTCGGCAATCTCTGCCTGAGCGGCATCGGTTACGTCCATGATCACGCCGCCCTTCAGCATTTCCGCCAACCCGGTCTTCAGGCGCAGGCCTGTATTGTTGCCATTCGATTCAGACATACCAAAACTCCTTCTGCTTTGTGCAGGTAACCTTCTATTTTAGCGCGACGGGGACATTCTGCGCTGGCAGAGTTGTGGAAACTGTTGGGCTGGCAGGTGCAGGAACTGTAATGGGAGTCAGTTTGCAGATGAAGTGAGGCATCTTGACATTTTCTGGCTGCAGGCTAGTATCAATTTTACAGAACAGGCCCAATCCTAAGGACCAACCATGAGCATTGAGATTCACAATCCAGGGCTGGAAGCCAGAATCCAAAAGCAACTCCAAAATACGGACTCCGGCAGTGTCGAGGAAGTATTGCTGCACCTGCTCGATACCCAGGAGGAGCAGGACCGCTGGTTACTGGAGAGCCGCGAAACAATCAACGCTAAAATCCATCGTTGTATTGAGCAGCTTGATCACGGAAAAGGGGTCCCTGATCACAAACTCGATGCCTATCTCGCGGAACTAAAAGCCAAATCTGAATGACCGCGCGCTATGTTCTTGCCCCTGAGGCGGCACAGGATTTGGTAGATATCTGGAAGTACATTAAAAAGCAGAGCAATATTGAAATAGCCAATCGCATTGAAGCGCAAATTCGGGACAAAATTGCTTTTCTGGCTGAAAGTCCAGGGACCGGACACTGGCGCAAAGATCTTACGGATGCTCTGGTCAAGTTCTTCCCGGTTTACTCATGGTTAATCGTCTATCGTCCGGAAACGAGGCCACTGCAGGTGGTTTGTATTTTGCATGGCAGGCGCGATCTGGAGCAGATTCTCACGAAACGCCTATAAGTATGACGCCTATCCCGGTCCTTTTGCCGGATGCGTGAATTTCGCAAACATCTTCATCGGATCAATGGCGATAAATACGCCCAGACTACGCGCCAGGATTTCGCCCTGCTCGTTGGTGATTTCCGCCACATTGGTGTGTTTTTTGCCGTCCACATGCTGTGCGTGGCCAGTGACGATCAGGGGCTTTCTCAGTGGTACCGGCCTTAGATACTCGACGTCCATTTTTCGGGTGAGGGCCACAACGTTGTTCAGCTTGTTCACCTTGCCCATGGCTTCATCCAGGATGGTGGCGATGATGCCGCCATGCGCGTGGCCTGGAGGGCCCTGATAGCGGCGCGTCAGCCGGAATTTGCAGGTGGCGCGACGGGTCTCTTCCTCCAGATAGAACTTCAGCCGCATTCCATCGGCATTGTCCTGCCCGCAGCAGAAGCAATGGTTTTCCAGTTTTTTATTCCGGGTATGAATGGCGTGGCCGTGCGCAGCTTTCTTGTTTTTCATGAGGACTGGGAATTTTAACACTGGTTACAAGGAGGCCGGTCTGAGTACTGTTATTACTTTCGTGCGACCAGAGATGCCGCTGCTTTTCCGGCCAGCGATTCGTGATAATGCAGGATGCGAAACGCGGAAAACTCACGCAGCAGTTCATTAGGCTGGAGCAGATAATGCGCATCGCCAGGTCCGCCGGCAACATTTGCGCGATCTATGGTGTATGTCTTGTAAATCAGGAAGCCGCCGGGTTTGAGCGCGCGAATCAAAGCAGGGAAGAGTTCCCTGCGCAGAAAGAAGAAGACGGTAATCAGGTCATAGCGGTTCGTGCCGAGATCGGTGACGGCATTTAAGTCGGCGATTTCCGTGGTGAGCCTTGCCGTTGCCGACATCTCTTTGGCTTTTGCTTGCGCCAAGGATATTCCGACTCTGGAAATGTCGATGAGTTTGACCTGCCATCCGCGCTGCAGCAAGAAGACTGCGTTTCGTCCAGCGCCGCCGGCCAGATCCAGAGCCATGCCCGCAGGAACCTCGGCCAAATATTCGTCCCAGCTCTGCTGAAGGAATTCATCGGGCTTCGTCCAGGATTCCGGGTGCTCGGAGTATCTCAAGTCCCAGCGGGTTTTCTCTTCCGATTCGGGTGTGCTCATTTGGATGAACTGACAGCAAAGATCGCGCTTATTGCTGCGCTATACTTAACATGAGTGGCAGAGACACCGCAAAAAACGTTTTATATAGAGACCTTCGGGTGCCAGATGAATGTGCATGACTCGGAAAAAGTCATTGGCACGCTGGTCCAGCAGGGATATCAGCAGGTACAGACGGTGGAAGAGGCCGGCCTGGTGCTCTACAACACCTGCTCCATTCGGGACAAGGCCGAGCAAAAGGTCTTTCATCGCCTGGGCGATTATAAAAAACTGCATTCGCAGGGAAAGAAGTTTGCCGTGATCGGCTGCGTAGCCCAGCAGGAAGGCGAGAAAATTTTTGAGAAGGCGCCGTATGTCTCGCTGGTGGCTGGTTCGGCTTCATATCGTAATCTGCCGCAGATGCTGGTACAGCTTGAGACGGGCAACAATCGCGTTACCGGACTTGACGACCGGCAGACAGACCAGGCTTTTGAAACCGAGTTCACCGCCCGCAGCAATCCGCACCGCGGATACATCACTATCATTGAGGGCTGTGACAAGTTCTGCGCCTACTGCGTGGTGCCCTACACACGCGGCAAGGAGCGCAGCAGGACGTCTGATTCCGTGCTGGCCGAAGCGCGCCAGATGGCCGATTTGGGCTATACCGATATTCAGTTGCTGGGTCAGAACGTAAATGCCTATTCCGATCCGCTCAGCAAAAAGAGCTTCGCGGAGCTGCTTTCTGCCGTGGGAGAGATTCCGGGCATTCGCCGTGTACGCTTTACCACTTCGCATCCCCGGCACTTCGGCAAGGATATTGTGGATGCAATCGACAGCCTGCCCACACTCTGCGATCACGTTCATTTGCCGGTACAGAGCGGATCGTCGCGCGTCCTCAAGGCCATGAACCGGGAATACACGCGGGAGATGTACTTAGAGAAGATTGCCTGGATCAAGGCGGCGAAGCGGCAGATTGCCATTACCACCGATGTGATTGTCGGCTTTCCAGGAGAAACCAAAGCGGAATTTGAAGAGACCATGCTGCTGCTGCATGAATGCCAGTATGACGCCGTCTTCAGCTTCAAGTACTCTCCACGCCCGAATACGCCGGCTCTGGGGATGATCGACAGTATTGCCGATCAGGAGAAGTCCCATCGCCTGCAGATTCTGCAGGAACGGCAGCGCGAGATACAAAGAATTAACTATGAGAAGCGAGTAGGGCAGACATTTGAAGTAATGGTTGAAGGCTGGAATGAAGCCCGCAGGCAGGTTATAGGCCGCACTTCGCAGAACATTACCCTGAATTTTACTGCCGGGGAGAGTGCTCCGAACACCGGAAGTTATGCTAACGTGCTGGTAACGAAGAGTTTTCCCAACAGTCTGGCAGGAGAAATGGTACGGCAGGAGGTCCCATGGAAGTAGAGATGAAAATTCGAGGGCTCATGATGGACCCGGTAACCAACATGCCGATTGTGGTACTCAAGGACGCCGCTGGCGATGCCGTACTCCCCATCTGGGTAGGAGTGTATGAGGCGAATGCCATTGCACTCGAAATTGAAAAGGTCTCCACGCCGCGCCCAATGACCCATGACCTGATGAAGAACCTTCTTATTGGGCTGGATACGCACGTCCATAAGATCGTGGTGAACGAGCTGCGCGATGACACTTTTTATGCCGTGATCTGGATGGAACGCGAAGGAAAAGTTATCAGCATTGATGCCCGTCCGTCAGACGCGCTGGCCCTGGCCCTGCGCCTGGACTGCCCGATTTACGTTGACGACGAGGTGCTGAAGAATTCCAAACAGGCTGGCGCGTCCACGGACCGGGTATCGTCGGAAGTCCTTCGCAAATGGCTGGAAGGCCTGAATGATGAAGACCTTGGCCGATATAAGATGTGAGAAAGCGGCACAGCCAATACTGCTCATACCTATCATCCAGTCCTGTTATGTCTGACTCTGCCGATCAACTTCAGCGCTTGTACATCGCCGGTTTCGAATTGCAAAAATTCGAGCGCTTTCCTCAGGCAATTGGCGTGCTCCGGGACAACTGCATTGCATTGCTTGTTCCGGGATTGAACGGACTGCAGATCCTCGGCAATGTAGGCTGGCGCATGGGCGAGAGCCTTGGCCCTTTAGTCGAGCGCAACGGCCACAAAGTATTTGTGCACAAAGAGGAAATCCTGGAGGCCACGCCGGAGCGAGTTCAAATGCTGGAACACTTCAAGCAGGATTTAGCAGTAATACTGGCTGTTTAGGGTTTTCTAATGATCAGGAAGGGCCGATTTTCTGTGATGTTTGTAATCTTCAGAAGCAAATTTCTATGCTTATAATTAACCCTCTTTATAGTTGTGCCTGAAATTTGGCCCGGCACAATCCCCGGAAGAAAGACATGACGAACGGGAAGAAGGAAGAACGCCACGCAAATTTAATTCCCCGCCGTATTTGGCGGGTCAGCATGGCCTGGTTCATCCTTGTGCTTTCTCTTGCGGTCACAATATGGGCCTGGCGCTCAAATGTGGGCCAGGCACGAGAACGAGAGCGCATCAGCTTTGAGCAGGAAATGGACCGGTCACGGGCTTCCATCCAGGCGCGGCTTCAGGTTTATGAGGACGCGTTATACGGCACACGTAGCATTTTCGAGGCCAATAAAGCGGTCACGCGCGAAATGTTTCACGACTATGTTGCCGGCCTCGACATCGAGAAGCGCTATCCGGGCGTGCAGGGAATTGGCTACGCGCTCAGCATTCCTTTTTCGCAAAAGACGGCCCACATAAATCAGATCCACCGTGAAGGCTTTCCTTCGTACACGATTCGTCCCGAAGGAGATCGCCCGCAATATACTCCCATCATTTATATCGAACCCTTTGACTGGCGAAATCAGCGGGCTTTTGGGTTCGACATGTTTTCGGAGCCTGTGCGCCGGGCGGCACTGGAATACGCCAGAGACAATGGACAGACCAGCGTCTCCGGCAAGGTGAAACTGCTTCAGGAAAACGGCGCGGATGAACAAGCGGGATTCTTAATGTACCTGCCGGTATATCGGCAGGGAACGCCTGCCGGGACGGTGACAGAGCGCCGTGCTGCTTTATTGGGATATGTTTACAGCCCCTTTCGAGTCAATAATCTCATGCAGGGTGCGATCCGCGAACAATTCCCGCTGAGTACTTTTGAAATCTATTCCGGCAGGGCAACAAACTCTGAATCGTTGATGTATCGGGACCCTGTTTTCAGCAAACTGGCGCGCGAATATCAGCCGGCCCTGATCAGGACAGCAGAACTCAAATTTGGCGGCCAGGTCTGGACACTGCGTTTTGTGAGCCTGCCGGCGCTGGACGCTCTGGTGCGCGAGCGACAAAATCCGGTGATACTACCGGCCGGAATCCTGATCGGACTGCTCCTGTTTGGTCTGGCCAACCTTCTGATGCGTATGGAGTCCCGGGCGCTGGGGATGGCCGAGATCATGACGGCCAGGTTCCGGGAGAGCGAGGAGCGATACAGAAGCCTTTTTGAACTGAATCCCCATCCGGTATGGGCGTACGACCGCTCGACCCTTCAATTTCTTGCCGTGAACGCCGCTGCCATTCACGACTATGGTTACTCGCGGGAAGAGTTCCTGAGTATGACGCTCAAGGACATTCGCCCGGCGGAAGATGTGCCTGCGCTGCTCAAAAGATTATCCATTCATCATAACGACAGACGGAGTGTAAGCATCTGGAGGCATCTCAGAAAGTCTGGCGAGTGCATGGATGTTGAAATCTCTTCCCACAGCCTGGTCCTGGATGGCCGCCGGGCCGAACTGGTGATCGCGGTGGATATCACCGAACGCAGGCGGGCCGAAGAGGCCCTGCGTCAGAGCGAAGAGCGTTTGCGCCTGCTGATTGACGGAGTGAAGGACTACGCGATTTACATGTTGGATTGCGAGGGGCGCATCACCAGCTGGAATGCAGGCGCCGAGCGTATCAAAGGCTATTCCGCCGAGGAAATCACCGGGCAGCATTTCTCGCAATTTTATACGCAGGAAGACATAGAAAGCGGCCAGCCTGGGCAGCTGCTGGAGAAAGCGCTAAGAGAAGGACGAGCCGAAGATGAAGGCTGGCGCGTGCGCAAAGACGGCTCTCGATTCTGGGCCGATGGAGCTGTAGCAGCACTGGTGGATCCGGCGGGACGCCCAATTGGTTTCGCAAAAATAACGCGAGACCTGACCGAACGCAAAGAGACCGAAGAGAGAATGCGCAATCTGAATACAGAGCTGGAGCATCGCAATCTCGAACTGACGGCAGTCAACAATGAACTGGAAAGCTTTAGCTATTCCGTCTCCCACGATCTTCGCGCCCCTCTTCGTGCCATTGACGGTTTTAGCGGTGCGCTGCTCGAAGACTGTCGCGAAACGCTGAATCCGCTGGGAATGGAATACCTTCAGCGTGTCCGCGCGGCGACAGCCCGTATGGGCCAGCTCATTGATGATCTGCTGAAGCTTGCCCGTACCGCCCGCTGCAAAATGCTTCGCCAAACCGTCGATTTGAGCGCCGTGGCCCAGGAAATTGCCAGCGAACTCCAAAAAACAGAGCCCCAGCGCCGGGTGCGGTTCACCATTGCTCCTGGCCTGGTGGTCAAAGGCGATCGGGGATTACTGCGTATCATGCTGGAAAATCTTTTAGGCAATGCCTGGAAGTTTACCTCCCGAACACCGGAGGCACGCATTGAATTCGGGGTGCACAGACAGGGCAAACAAAGGACCTGTTTTATTTCCGACAATGGCGCTGGATTCGACATGAAATATGCCGACAAGCTTTTTGGCGCCTTTCAGCGTCTGCACGACATCACGGAATTTCCCGGAACCGGAATTGGATTAGCAACGGTCCAGCGGATTATCCACCGGCATGGCGGGCAAATCTGGGCCAGCAGCGAGGTGGACAAGGGAGCAACGTTCAGCTTTGTGCTGGCAAGCACTGATGATGTTGCCATCCCACGCAATGCTTTCGACGACGCTGCCGCCAGCAGCGAATCTTCGTACAGCCCCAGCGTGGCCGAAGTGGAAACATAATTTTGCCAATGCGGAGACAAGCAAATGACAGGACAGAAAACCATTTTATTGGTCGAAGATAATGCTGATGACGAAGCCCTTACTTTGCGGGCATTAAAGAAGCACCGTCTTGGTAATGAAATCGTTGTGGCCCGTGATGGTGTGGAGGCGCTGGAATATCTTTTCGGAACCGGCGCGTACGCGGGACGCGACCTCGAAAAAATGCCGGAAGTGGTTTTACTGGACCTGAAACTGCCCAAACTGGACGGCCTGGACGTTTTGCAGAGATTGCGGGCTGACGAGCGTACCCGGTATCTTCCTGTTGTCATTTTAACGTCCTCGAACGAAGAGCAGGACCGGCTGCAGAGTTACGACCTTGGAGTGAATAGTTATGTTCGTAAACCGGTAGTCTTTGATCAATTCATTGACGCTGTTGGCCAGCTCGGTCTGTACTGGCTGGTCCTTAATGAACCACCGCCGATTGTGCGCAAGACCGTACGCAACTGAGACCTTGGTCTTAATTTTACATAATACTCATTATCGGACGCTGCGGGTGGGGGTTGATTTACTGGCTTTCCAGCACCACCTTGGGCTGAAATAGTGTTCCCGCGACCCGCCGGGCTATGGCCAGCAGTGTGCGTTGCCCTTCAAAAACCCTGATTACAGGAGCTTTGCTGAATTCCGGCAGGTTGACTGCGGCGCCGTGGCGAATTTTCGTTAGGGTGTCCGCAGGCGCGGTGACGGCGGGAAACTCCGGCAAAACCAGGCGCGGATGCAGCATGAGGCAGGCGGCGGAATTATCAGACACCGCCTGGGCGATCTCTTCCAGTGTGTGGGCTTCGGCAATTGCGAACTCGCGGACTGTCGTCCGCGTCAGTTTTGCCAAATGCGCTCCGGGGCCAAGCGCCTGTCCCAGGTCGTGCGCGATGGAGCGGATATATGTGCCGGAGCTTACCCAGGCCCGAAACCCTGCACACGCACCATCCCAGTTGGTGATCTCGAATTCTTTGATATCGACCTCTTTGCTCCGCAGCTCGACCGGTTGATTTTTACGGGCCAGCTTGTATGCCGGGACGCCGGCAACTTTTTTGGCGGAAAATGGCGGCGGCGCCTGCTGCAGCTTGCCGGCAAATTTTGCGGCGGCGGCCTGAATCTGTTCCAGTGACAAATTCACCGGCTGCTCGGGGCTGCTGGCGTCGCCTTCGGCATCATAGGTGTTGGTGGCAAACCCAAAGCGGATTGTCCCTTCATAACGCTTATCGGCCTCGTTGTAAAACTGCGCCAGGCGGGTGAATCGTCCCAGCACCAGAGGCAGCACGCCGGTGGCCATGGGATCGAGAGTGCCGAGATGTCCCACGGACTTTTCGCCGATGATGCGGCGCACCTTCGCCACCACGTCATGCGAGGTCATTCCCGCCGGTTTGTTAACGATCAATACTCCGTCCACTTGAGCTATTCCCATTTATCAAGCATCATAATTAGTAAGCAGCCAAATACGTAAATGATCCCGATTCGTGACGATGCGCCTCGTTCCACCACGCCGTTTGTCAATTATTTTCTGATCGCGCTGAATGTCCTTGTCTATTTATTTGAGTACCCGCTGTCCAACCGCGAGAAGTATGCATTTGCCATGCAGTTCGGCCTGGTACCCAGGCACGTGGATGGCTGGCTTTCCGGAGCACTGCCGGCTGCAGCGGGAATTCTTCCGTTCTTTACCTCGATGTTTTTGCATGGCGGATTGTGGCATCTGCTCTCCAACATGTGGGCGCTGGTGATCTGGGGCGACAATGTCGAAGACCGTCTGGGGCATTTCCGTTACCTGTTGTTTTATCTCACCTGCGGGCTGGCGGCGGGCTTTACGCAGTTTGCGCTCAACCTTCACTCCCAGATTCCCACCGTCGGCGCCAGCGGTGCGATTGCCGGCGTAATGGGAGCTTATTTCCTGCTGTTCCCTTCCGCCCGTGTGCTGACGTGGTTCGGCTTTTTCATCTTCTGGCTTCCGGCCTGGCTGGTGCTGGGCTACTGGTTCGTTCTGCAGTTTCTCAGCGGGGCCGCTTCCACGCTTTCTTTAGACCGTGAAGATGGCGGCATTGCAGTGTGGGCACACGTAGGCGGCTTTATCGCCGGGGTGGTGCTGATCAAGTTGCTGCCCGCACGCCGCCATTATTTATTCTACGAAGCCTAAAGCGCACCAGCGGTGGGGCCAATACGAATTTCTTCGACCATGGCCACCGGCGGCGCCAGCACGGCGTTCAGGACAAGCTGGGCCACCGTATCGGCGGAAACCATTTTTTCGCGCGGCGCCTCGCTCCAGAACTGGTTCCAAATGTCGGTATCCGTTGCGCCTGGCAGCAGCGCCAGCACGCGAATGCCTCGGCTGCGCAATTCTTCCCGCAGCACATTGGTAAAACCCAGCGCGCCCGCTTTGGAAGCATTGTAGGCAGACATGCCGGGAAATGGCTTTACCGCCGCCACTGACAAATTATTAACGATGGCGCTGCCTGCACTCATCAACGGAAGCGCCGCACGGGCACAGAGAAACGTGCCGGTCAGGTTGGTGTCGATCACCTGCTTCCACGTCTCCAGAGAAAAGTCCGGCACGGATGCGAGGGCATGAGCAACTCCGGCGTTATTCACCAGCACTTGCAGAGAGGCATAACGGTCACGGACCCACGAAAATAGTTTTTCAACCGAGCGTGGATCAGTAACGTCACAGGGAAAACTCGTTATGCTCTCATCTCTGCAAAGGGAAACGGCAGCGTTCAGGCGGGCCTCACTGCGTCCGGTAATCACCACGGAGAAGCCAGCATAAGCCAGGGCGCGCGCGATTGCCAGACCAATGCCGCTGCCGCCGCCGGTAATCACCGCGACTTTCCGGTCTGCAGGTCCAGGCATAGGCATCAAAATGCGCTTCCATTTTTGCCATTATGAATCAGCGAAAGGAATTCTTTGCGCGTTTTTTCCGAATCGCGGAAGCTGCCCACCATGTGCGAGGTCACGGCGGACGAATGTTGCTTTTCCACGCCGCGCATCATCACGCAGAGATGCCGCGCCTCAATCACCACACCCACGCCCTGTGGCTGGATGGCGGTTTGGATGGCGCCGGCAATCTGCACCGTCAGGCGCTCCTGCACCTGCAAACGCCGGGCAAAAACATCCACCAGGCGGGCGATCTTGCTCAGGCCAATCACTTTGCCGTTGGGAATGTAGGCCACGTGCACTTTGCCGAAAAAGGGCAGCATGTGATGCTCGCACAGGCTGAACATCTCAATGTCCTTGACGATGACCATCTCGTCATAATCGACTTTAAACAGCGCGCCGTTCAGGACCTTGTCCGGATCCTGGTTGTAGCCACGAGTGAGATATTCGAGCGCTTTTTGCATGCGCTCCGGCGTGCGCAGCAGACCATCACGTTCCGGATCTTCGCCAAGGCGGAGCAGGAGTTCTCGCAGCAGTTCTTTGGTGCTCGCGGAACTCAGAGTCAGTTGTTCGTCTACAGGTTTCATGTTCGTCGCGCCGCACTAGCGGCGGACTTCCCTTCCTCCGGCGTACTCAAATGAATTGAGCATTGTCTCTTCCATGCGGACCTTCTCCACTTGTGCATGATGAAAGCCCGAGTGCAGGATATTGTAAACCTCAATGCAAAAATTCTCGGTCGTGGGCACGGCGGTGCTAAATTCTGCCAGCGTATTCAGATTTTCCCGATCATACCGCTGGACAATCTTATTGTTCACAAAGCCATCTAAATCCGCGAGATTACATACCATTCCCGTTTTGGGATCAACCTGGCCAGCCACAGTGACTTCCAGAAAGTAATTGTGGCCATGCCCATGCGGATTATTGCATTTGCCATAGATGGAGCGGTTCTCTTCCTCCGACATGGAATGGCAGTGCAGCCGGTGCGAAGCGGAAAAACGATAGCGGCGGGTGAGATAGGCCTTCATGCTTCTCCGTAATAATCCACAAACAGGTCCGGCGTCTCATACAGGCGGACACGGTGCATTTGGGCCACGCGCAGTTTAGGCTGCAGACGGTTCCAGATGCTTATGGCAATGTTCTCTGTGGTGGGAATGCGGTCGCGAAACTCCGCAATTTCCTTGTTGAGGAAGCGATGGTCCATGGCATCGATGACTTCACTATGCATCACATCCTTGAGTTCCTTGAGGTCCACAACAAAGCCGGACCGCGCGTCCACCTCGCCTTTTACCGTGACTTCAAGCGTGTAATTGTGGCCGTGGCCGTTCAGATTGCTGCACTTGCCGAAGATGCGCTGGTTTTCTTCTGCGCTGAACTCCGGGTTGTGATAATAGTGCGCGGCGGAGAATTCGGCTTTTCTCGTCAGATAGACCATCTGTTTAAGTAAGGCTTTCCTTTCGCGAGGATGAATTGGCCGCGGAGGCGAAATGGGCGCAGGTCCGCCCTTTCCAGGTCACGGCGCGCCGGACGTGAATATGAAACCACGAACGCCACAGCAGCCAGGCAAACAGCGGCAGTCCGAAGAACGCCATCAGGTTCGCTGAAAAGGGAAAGTGCGCTTTGGCGATACGCGCCCAAAAAAGTGTGTACCGCAAAAGGCAGTACGCACCCAGGCCCCCTGCGGCAAAATAACGCTGCTGCGACAGAAGCAGGATGGCGGCCGTAGCCGACGCTGAAATCACAGCGAACTCGAGGGCGCGCGAACCGGCCAGGCGCAGAGGACTGGAAAACAGCAGCGCCAGGTTCTTGGTCCATCCCTCGATCATCGAGGGGAAGCTGCGGTACATTCTGGTCTGCACCAAACCTGCTCCGTGCGCGAACCATATTTTGTATCCGGCATTTTTGAAAAGTTTCGCTAAAGCAACGTCTTCGAGGACCTGACCGGCGACCGCAGCATGGCCACCAAGTTTTTCGTACACCTCGCGCCGTATCAGCAGGTATTGTCCGTTGACCGCGGCGGTGGGGGCGCGGGGATCATTCACACGGGCTGGAGGATACACCTGCACAAGATCGGCAAAGATCACGGGCATCAGGGCCATCTCAGGCAGAGAACCGGTCTCCTGCATGGGAGAAAATGACAGCATGTCGACGCCACGCTCTTCCGCCTGCTTTACGGCAGCGGCGAGCGAGCCGGGCAAATGGAAGGTGTCAGCATCGGTAAACAAAAGCCACGCAGCGGTTGCACCCCGCGCGCCGGTGATGAGGGCATTGCATTTACCGATTGTTCCGGGGGCGGGTTCGCCCGCTTCCAGAACGCGCACTGCGGGAAATGATTCGGCAATGGCCCGCGTGCGGTCGCTGGAATTGTCGTCCACCAGGGTGATTTTGCAGTCGATTCCCTGCTGACTGGTCAGTGATTCGAGGCAGCGGCCGATACAATCCTGCTCGTTGCGCGCCGGAACGATCACGTGAACATTTTTTAATGGCTGGACGAATTCCATGTGTCAGGGTTTATTATACGGATGTGAAGCGTTTGGGTATTATTCTCGTCCTCATGTCGGTTATGGCCGGATGCGACCGTGGTTCCCATCCGCGCATGATTGGTTCGCCTGCTCCGGATTTCACCATCACGGACAAAGACCGCACCATTTCCCTCCACGACCTTCGCGGCAAACCCGTGGTGCTGAACTTCTGGGCGAGCTGGTGCGGGCCGTGTATTGAGGAAATGCCGTCACTGATCCGCATGCAAAAGCAAATGGGCAGCAATGTCACGGTGCTGGCCGTGGATATCCGCGACTCAGAGGCGGATTATTACAATTTTCTGCGCCAGTACCAGGTGGAGCTCCTTACCGTCCGTGATGCCCAGGACAAAAGCAGCGATATTTACGGCACCACGGGCCAGCCGGAGACTTTCATCATTGATGCCAAGGGCACTCTTCGCCGCAAGATCATTGGTCCTCTGGACTGGACAAGCCCGGAGATTCTTGAGTACCTGAAAACGCTGTAGGCTTCCTACTGTACCGCTGTCGCCAGCGTTCATTTAATAGGCCGAGCAATGCGAGACAATCACAATGGTTGTCCAGAACTCTTCGACGCCTATGAGCGTGATGGCTTGTACTTCGGAGCGGTGCGTGTGACTGTCGCTGGCGAGATCGCTGCATTCGAGTTTGGCGTCCAGAAAAGTGGCTACCTCTCGTTAAAACGAATTCTACAGTCACGCCCTTTCGAGCATCGCGGACTATATAGATACTTCTTTACTGGCACATTCAGCAAGCGGGAGTCCGCTTCCGAGACGGTTAAGTTTTGCGTTCGTATTGAGCAAGGCCGCAACGGTAAAAACTACGATTTTTATGGGCCAGTATCCCTTGTCGCCAATCTGCGATGGTTTCAGTCGCTGGAAAACCTTGAAAGTACCACAAATCTAAAACGCCTATCATGACTGCCGACACCCAAGAGCCGTCAACCGTGTACTTCCTCTGACGATTACGGTCGAAGCCGCATCGCTATAAAAGCGTGTCATCGCAGGCCATTTACGCCACCATGCCAAACACGGGGAAGCATAGACGGCAAAGGCCAGAAAAATTTGGTTATTGCGATTTCAATGTCGCAGGCAAAAACTTCTTGTTGATCTTCGCCACCACAACATAGTTGGGGTCGACCATTTCATTCAGATGGATCTCCGCCACCTGCGAGAGCAGTTCGTAGGCATCCAGTTCGGAAAGGCCGTAGTCGTTGTGAATCCATGAGACCAGTTCGGTAAAAGATATGCGCAAAGCGTCATCGAGCGGACGGTACGCGCCCACGGTCATGATGTAGTCGTTATTTTCAAAGCGCGGCCAGCTGATCTTTTTGCCTTTGATCACGCTTACCTGTACGCGGCTGCGCAGCGGGACTTCGATTGCCGTGCCGGCGACTTCGCCATCGCCCATGGCGGCATGGCCATCCCCCAGAAACAGGAGCGCACCAGGCGTATTCACCGGGAAATAAACCGTATTTCCCACGCTGGCTTCCGGAGAATCCATGTTGCCGCCGAACGCTTCTGGCACAATGGAGCTGCGGGCCTCGCCGCCCGCCGGAGCCACGCCAATACAGCCAAAGAAGGGATGCAGCGGAATCTTTACCTTGAATTTGGAATCGAGCGCCTGAAAGGTGGCCGTATTGGTGGCGTGGTCGATGGGATAGAACCAGATCTTTTCCGGAATCGGCGGATTGATCATGGGCGTGTAATTGGTGGAATTGATGGCGCCGAATCCCGGAGCCAGAGCGCCGACCCCCTGATCGCTGTCCACCTGCAGGTCGAGAATCTTTACCGCCAGCGTGTCCCCTGGCTCCGCGCCTTCCACGTAAAACGGGCCGGAAAGAGGATTGTCGCCGGGAGCCATGCTGAGCGTGTCTCCGCGTTTGCGCACCGCGTTGCCGAAGCAGTCCACGGTGTTGGTTTCGAGAATGTCGCCCGACTGCAGACGCGCCACCGGCGCATGAGAGGCGGCAAAGGTGTACTTTAGTTCGTTCGGCTTGACCTGATAGCGGACAACTTTTCCCTGTTCCTGGGCAGAGGCCAGCGTGATGAGAATGAGTGCGGCAAAAATGGTTTTCATGGCTTCCAATCCTCGCGCGGGATTATAGAACATGCGGCAGAGTTGATCTGCTAAAAATGCACTTTGCATTGTCCACCAAAACTGTGATACAAAAGAACCCACTTCGATGATTCTGCCTCTCCAGCCTCGATAGTTTTACCTGGTCACTCGCCGATTCCGGCAGCGTGATTCCACTCAACTTCCGATTGCCGATTTTTTGAATCAGGCAACCAGCTAAAAATGGAGATCCCGTATTGAACTCACCTGTATCCACACTCTCGACCGGCAGAATACAAAGCACGCTTGCGTTGCTGAAGGAAGCACTGTTCGGCTCGCGGCAGAACTTTACCGCCATCTCCATTGACCGCGCCATTGTGCTGCTGGCCATCCCCATGGTGCTGGAAATGGCCATGGAATCGCTCTTTGGGATAGTGGACATCTTTTTTGTCGCCCATCTGGGCGCGGACGCCACGGCCACGGTCGGCATCACCGAAGGCATGCTGGTCATGGTGTTTGCCGTGGCCATCGGGCTCAGCATGGGAACCACCGCCGTAGTGGCGCGCCGTACCGGTGAGCAGGACACAGAAGGCGCTTCTCGCGCCGCAGTGCAGTCCATGATTCTGGGAATATGCGCTGCCGCGCTGATCTTTGCTATTTGCTTTCCGCTTGCGCCCAGGATGCTGGCGCTGATGGGAGCAAGTCCGGCGATCCTGCATACCGGTTCTACGTATACGCGAACCATGCTGAGCGGCTCGGGAATTATTCTGATGCTGTTTCTCATGAACGCGATTTTTCGCGGCGCGGGAGATGCAGCCGTGGCCATGCGTGTGTTGTGGCTGGCGAACCTGATCAATATTTGCCTCGATCCCTGCCTCATTCTGGGGCTGGGGCCGTTCCCGCGGCTCGGCGTCACCGGAGCCGCGGTATCGACCACCATCGGACGGAGCGTGGGCGTTTTGTTTCAGCTTTGGCTACTCTTCCGTGGCAGCGGACGCATCAGCATTCGCCGTGAGCACCTGCGCATTTATTTCAAAGTGATGGTCAACATCATGCGCGTGGCCGGCAATGGCGTGCTGCAGTTTCTGATTGCCACCGCAAGCTGGGTGCTGATGGTGCGGCTGGTGCAGTCGTTCGGCAGCGCCGTTACTGCTGGATATACAGTCGCCATTCGCATTGTGATCTTTTCAATTCTTCCGTCGTGGGGACTGGGTTCGGCAGCAGCCACGCTCGTTGGGCAAAACCTGGGCGCAAAACATCCGGAGCGAGCGGAGCAATCGGTGTGGCGAGCGGGCTTCTTCAACATGATCTTTCTCGGGTCGGTATCGCTGATTTACCTCGCGTTTGCGCCCCGGCTAATTGCCATCTTCAGCAATGATCCCGTGGTGGTGATGTATGGCGCGAACTGCCTGCGCATCATTAGCCTTTGCTACGTTCTTTATGCGTACGGTCTGGTGATCATTCAGGCTTTCAACGGCGCGGGCGATACGTTTACGCCGTCGATGGTCAATTTGGTGTGTTACTGGATCATTCAGATCCCGCTGGCCTTTCTGCTGGGAAAGCACCTGCAGTTTGGACCCAATGGAATTTATTTCGCCATCTTCACCACGGAAATTCTGCTTTCTATTGCCTCGATCCTTCTGTTTCGCAGGGGACGATGGAAACAGAAGGTGGTGTAAAGAGTTTTGTGTATGGGAGCGTGATGGTTGGCCTTGCCTCACGCTCTCAGCGCAGCAGAGAAATCAAAAGATCAATCGCCCGAGGCACCCCGCTGCCCACATCATGGTTTTCTGCAGCAGACGCGGCTTCGAGGTCAAGTGGTATTCCAGCGTGCTGGGCGGAGAGCAGTCTTTTCCGCTCTTCTTCCATCGCGGACAACTGGCGTTCGCGGGCTTTTTCAAGACCGCCGGAGCGAATGAATTCGACCGTACGCCGCAGTTCATCCTTGTCGAACCACGTGCCGTGCGCTTTGCATACGTCCACGATTACATTCGAACAGTGGGCAAAGTTCACCCGGTTCATGAGCTGGTGGCACATCGGGCACGGAATATAGCGGATATTTTTTTCTATCCCCGGCTTCTCCAGCGCGGGCGCAGGCAGGCCCAGCACAGAGGCCTGTTTTTCGCGTTCGGCGCAAATCTGCTGCAGTGTGGCAACGTCGGCCCACAGCCCTTCGCACTTCATGCACTCTTGGAGGCTGCTGCTGCCGATCGTTACGGCCTTCATCTCCACCTGGCACCGCGGACAGAGCTGCCTGGCATCGGCAACCTCGGTCCGGGCAGCGCGCGCGCCACAGTGCGAGCAAAATTTCGCGCCCACAAACATCAGACCAAAACAGGAAGGACAAGCAGCGGTCGCCAGGTGTACGCCACAGTACGCGCATTTTGTGGCGTCACTCGCCACCGAGGCGCCGCATGAAGGACAATGGAGCACTTCAGCCGGCATAATTCCCATCATAGCCAAACGGTAAAACCAGCAAAGTTACCTTCGTGCGCCGCTCCTACAGACGCACCCGCCGCAGGCGCAGCGCATTGGCAATCACCGAGACCGAGCTAAAGCTCATGGCAGCGGCGGCAAACATGGGATGCAGCAGCAGCCTGAAAAACGGATAGAGCACACCGGCAGCAATCGGCACGCCCAGCAGGTTGTAGATAAAGGCAAAAAACAAATTCTGGCGGATGTTGCGCATGGTCGCCTGGCTCAGATTGCGCGCGCGGACAATGGCGCGCAGATCGCCTCTGACCAGCGTGATGTCACCACTCTCCATGGCCACGTCGGTCCCGGTCCCCATGGCGATGCCAACGTCTGCCTGAGCCAGGGCCGGTGCGTCATTGATGCCGTCTCCCGCCATGGCGACAATGTGCCCTTCTGCCTGAAGGTTTCGGATGACTTCCAGCTTCCGCTGGGGAAGCACCTCGGCTTCAAATTCCGTGATGTGCAGTTCGTGCGCGATGGCCTCGGCCGTCAGGCGGCTGTCACCGGTGAGCATAACCAGGCGAAGTCCGCTTGCACGCAGCTGTTTTAACGCCTGCGGCGTGGAGCTCTTCACCGCATCAGCCACAGCGATAATTCCCGCAGGTTTTCCATTCACCGCCACCAGCATTACGGTTTGTCCGCGCCGCCGCAGATGTTCGCCCTGCAGAGCCAGTCCTCCGGCGGTAATCTGCTTCTCTTCAAGCAGAGCGGAATTGCCTACGATTACCGTATGCCCGTCGACAACTCCCACAATGCCTTTGCCGGTGAGTGACTGAAAGTTTTCCGCCGTGCTCAAACACAGTCCGCGTTGCTCCGCGCCTTTGACCACAGCCGCCGCCAGCGGATGCTCGCTCGACCACTCGAGCGACGCGGCCAGGCGCAAAACTTCTTCTTCACTGATTCCGCCATTGGCAATCACGCCACTCAGGCGCGGTTTGCCTTCGGTCAGCGTGCCGGTCTTGTCCATCACCAGGACATCGACCTTCTCCATGGTTTCAATGGCCTCGGCATTCTTTACCAGTACTCCAGCGCGCGCGCCGCGCCCCGTGCCCACCATGATGGCCATCGGCGTGGCCAGACCAAGCGCGCAGGGGCAGGCGATGATCAGCACCGCCACGGCGTTCACCAGCGCGTAGGCAAAACGCGGTTCTGGCCCCCAGATGGCCCAGCCGGCAAAGGTAAGCACAGCCACCAGCGCCACCGCCGGGACAAACCACGCCGAAACTCGGTCAGCCAGAGACTGTATGGGAGCGCGGCTGCGCTGGGCCTCCGCTACCATGCGCACAATCTGCGCCAGCAGGGTTTGTGAACCCAGCTTCTCGGCACGCATTACAAACGAGCCCGTTTGGTTGATGGTGCCGCCGATGACTTTTTCACCCGCCGCTTTTTCCACCGGAATAGACTCGCCGGTGATCATGGATTCATCCACCGAGCTGCTTCCTTCTTCTACGGTCCCATCCACCGGAACCCGATTACCCGGACGCACGCGAAGGCAGTCACCGAGTTTCACACTATCGAGTGGAATTTCTTCATCCGAGCCATTGGTGTGCACGCGGTTCGCCGTCTTTGGACTCAGGTCGAGCAAGGCGCGGACCGCACTGCCGGTTTGCCGCCGCGCGCGCAACTCGAGCACCTGCCCCAGCAACACCAGCGTGATGATGATGGCGCTGGCCTCAAAGTAAATTTCCGGATGGCCACTCGGTCCGCGAAAGGATGCGGGAAAGATTCCCGGCGCCAGCGTGGCAATCACACTGTAGAGATACGCCGTGCCCGTACCCAGGGCGATCAGCGTGAACATGTTGAGACGGCGATTTACCAGTGACGCCCAGCCCCGCTGGAAAAATGGCCACCCTCCCCAGAGGACAACCGGCGTGGCCAGAGCAAACTGTATCCATTCCATATTGTCGGCGTACGGACTGCCTTCTGCCCTGCCGCTCATGGTCATGGCCAGCAAGGGAACGCTCAGTACAAGTCCAACCCAGAAGCGCCGCTGTATGGAGCGCAATTCACTGTCGTCTTCCACTTGCGCGCTGGCGGCCACTCGCGGCTCCAGCGCCATTCCGCAAATGGGGCAGACACCCGGAGCGCTGCGCACGATCTCCGGATGCATGGGACACGTATATTCCACGGCCTCCGCTTCCAAAGCCATTCCACATACAGGGCACGGCCCCGGCTTGCTCTCGCGCACCTCCGGATCCATGGGGCAAACGTAATTGACGGCTGCTTTCGGCTGTTGCGGAACTTTCCCAGCCGTGGCGGGCTTGCCCAGGGTAATGCTGGTGAGCTGCACTGGTTGTGGCTTTTTAGGAGCCAGAAATGGCTCTGGCTCCGCAGTGAACCGCTCGCGGCAGCGCGCACCGCAAAAGTAGTAGCTCTTGCCTTGGTACTCAGCTGACCCGCCGCGCGCCTTCTGCGGATCCACATACATGCCGCAAACCGGGTCCTGAATCTTACCCGGCTGGGGCTGGAGCGTTCCCGTCATTGAATTGAGGTCAGCCATTCAGTTCTGCCTTTATGCCTGATTCGACTATATTAGATAGTTACACCAGCACGGAACCGGGACGAGCTGTATGCGCCCGTCCGGACCGAATTCTCAATCCGAGGAACCAATGACCCTGCTTGACGTTGTCTACAAATATGGAACGCCTCCGGGCGAAAAACAGATGATGGCCCTGAACAATGCCTGGGAAGTTTATGGCGTGCGCCGGATCGTGTTTGACGAGAAGGAGCAAACCATCCGGATTGAATACGACGCCACTCGCCTGAACGAGGGTGAAATCACCGCCATTTTGCGGCGTGCCGGAATTGATCTGCAGGGGAAAGTGGCTCTGGTCTAGCTTTCTGCCGGGGTACGCATGGCGCGCAGTTTTGCCCCAAAATGCACCGAGGCACTTTCGAAGGACCTCTGGCCGATAGATCCATTCGAAAGCGCCCCGATGCGCGCCACTTCGTCTGGCCTGTGATAGTGCATGATCCATGCCAATCGCCTTTCGATTGAAAATACAGGACTTATTCGTTTTGTCCGCCGGAACTCGCCTGAGAAAGAGTAGGAAATTCCATTCGCCGGGAAAAATTTCCTCGATTCGCTGCTCAGAACGCCCCGCCCGCACTCACCTTAGTCAAATCCAGAGTGCTTCGGCATATAGCATAAAAATGTTCTTATCCGGCAATCAGCTTTTCCACTCTTTCGAGCGCTGGCTCTATCTCCTGCGGCTGACTCAGAACTCCACTGAATAAATCGCCCACGCGCTCGAATCTGCGCAGCGCGTTGGCAATATGGAACTGCGCCGGAGTCAGACCAGGCCGGACCTCATCCCAGCCCAGCGGTGTCGCCACCGGAGCACCGGGATACGCACGCAGCACGTAGGGCGCGGAAATGGTCTTGCCCGTGGCATTTTGCAGATAATCGAAATAGACCTTGCCCTTCTCTCTCGCGGCCACAGTTCGCGGCGTGGTAAACAACTCTGGACGCTCGGCATTCACCCAGCGCGCCAGTATCTCGGCAAACGAACGCGTCTGGCTGTAGGTGTATCGCGTCACCACCGGAACGTAAATGTGCATGCCATCGCCGCCGGTCGTCTTGGGATAGCCCTGCAGTCCGATCATCTCCAGCTTCTGCCGCACCAGCTGTGCCGCCTCCACAATCCGGTCGTAGCCGCAGTGGTAGGGATCGAGATCGATCAGAATGAAGTCAGGGTTCTCGAGCGTGCCCACGCGGCTCATCCACGGGTTCTGGTCAATGCAGCCCAGATTCGCCAGATACAGCAGGGCCGCTTGGTCGTCCGCGATCACAAAGCGCGTGTCGTCAATCTGTTCGGTCCGCAGCCAGTCGGGAAAGCTGGCGGCTGCGTCTTTCTGAAAGAAATATTCCGAGTCAATCCCATTGGGATATCGCTTGAGCGACAACGGACGCCCCTGTAGATGCGGCGCCAGCAAATCCGCCACACCGGCATAAAAATTGATGACGTCGCGCTTGGTGTAACCATCGGTGGGATAGAAGGTTTTGTTCAGGTTGGTGAACTTCAGCCGCTTCCCTTCCATGTCCAGAGTGATTTCACTTTTTTCCGCTGGCAGCAGCGGTGTGATCTGCGAGACCGCTCCAGATGATGCGGCAACCTGCTCGCTGGTCTCACGCACGCAATCCTGCGGCGTGCCGTCGAAGCGCAGTCCCTGGAAAACAGGAGCGCGCAGCCGGCCATCGGCAGTCCAGGAGTCGAACTTCACCGTACATACCAGCTCCGGCTTTACCCACGTGACCGCGCCAACTTCTCGCGGAACATCGGAGAGCGTGGGCCGCTTCGTGATCAGCGATTTCATTCGCTCATAGACTCCCTTGAGCGATGCCTGGGTGAATCCCGATCCGACGTTCCCCGAATAGACCAGTTGCTCGTCTCGGTAATAGCCCAGCGCCAGCGCGCCAAAGTATTCGCGCTCGCCTGGAATGAAACCGCAGATCACAAAGTCACCCTGATTGGTCACCTTGATCTTCAGCCAGTTCGCGCTGCGCTTTGACTCATACATGCTGCCCGCGTGCTTGGCCACAATGCCTTCGAGTCCACGCTCCTTCACCGCCTGCAGCAGCTCAGCACCCTTGCCGGTAAAGTGCTCGGAGTAGCGCACCCGCTCATGCGGCCCAAGAATCTGCATGAGAAGCTGGCGGCGGTCCAGCAGGGCTGCCCGGCGCAGGTCGTATCCATCGAGATAGAGCAGGTCGAAGGCAAAGAAGCTCAGCTTCTGCGCCTTGTTTCCGTTCGCCGCTGATTTGGAAAAGCCCATGCGGTTCTGCAAAAGCTGAAAGCTGGGGACGCCGTTTTCGTCGAGCGCCACCACCTCGCCATCGAGAATGGCGCTTTTGGCCTTCACGCACTCGAGCAGGGCGCTGGCAACATCGGCAAACTGCTTTTCCATGGGATTGCCCCGGCGCGACATCATGCGAATTTTTTCCGCGTCGATGAAGCACAGCGCACGATAGCCATCCCACTTCACCTCATAGAGCCAGTCGGTTCCTGAAGGCAGTGTGGCCGCCAGCGTGGCCAGCATCGGCGTGAGTGACGCTGGCATCGGAGCCTCGACCGCGCCCTCCACGCCGGAAGGCCCGGTGGGAATGTGAAGCACGCTGCGTATATCGCTCTCCGGCTCCCAGCCCTCGCGGACGGCGAAGTCTTTCTTCTTGATCAGCAGCCAGTCTTTGCCCTTGCTGCGGTTCGTCCGCACCAAAGCAAACTCGCCCATCAGCTTCTGGCCGTGCAGACGAAACTTGAGATCGCCGGCCTCCCACTGCTGCGCCGGAGTCTTCGTCCCCAGCCACTCGTAGGATCCGCGGTCCCACAGAATCACCTGCCCCGCGCCGTAATTCCCGCTGGGGATGGTGCCTTCAAAGCTGCCGTAGTCCAGCGGATGGTCCTCCACCAGCACCGCCAGCCTCTTGATTCCCGGATCGAGTGTTGGCCCCTGCGGCAACGCCCATGACTTTAAAACTCCGTCCATTTCCAACCTCAAGTCATAGTGGAGACGTCGTGCGCTATGTCGTTGAATAAAAAACCGACTACCCTCTCCGGCTTCCACCTGTGCGGGAGGCTCCGGAGTGCGGGAGAAAACCCTTTTTCGCCGGTATTCTTCTAGTGACATGGGCTTGATGAAGATTGTAAAGCACTGTTTTTTGTGCTAAACACATATTCTCCCCCGATTGAAGGCCCGCAGACTCGGAGAAAATCAATGGCCAGCACCGTTTGGAAGGGACATCTCACCTTTGGCTTGCTCTCGCTTCCTGTGAAATTGTACAGCGCCGCCCGCAGCGAGACCGTCAGCTTCAACCAGTTGCACAAGAGCGACAACTCGCGCGTGCGCCAGGTCCTCTACTGCCAGGCCGAAGACAAGCCCATCCAGCGCTCGGAAATCGTGAAAGGCTACGAGTACGAGAAAGACAAGTACGTAGTCATTGACGAGGAGGACATCAAAAAGGTCGCGCCTCGCACCGCCAAGACCATGGAGATACAGGAATTCGTGAAGGCGGAAGAGGTCGACCCCATCTTCTTTGAAAGCTCCTATTACCTCGCGCCCGACGAAGCCGGTGAAAAAGCCTACGCGCTGCTCTTCGAGGCCCTGCGCCGGACCGGCTGCGTGGGCGTGGCCAAAATCGCCATGCACAACCGCGAGCACATCGTGATTCTCCGCCCTGGCCCCCAGGGACTCATGCTGCACACCATGTACTACCGTTACGAAATCCGCCAGGTGGACGAATTTCGCACCGACCTCAGCCTGATTAAGGACAAAGAACTCGAACTGGCCAAAACCCTGGTGGAATCCCTGCTCGCCCCCTTTGAACCCGATAAGTACCAGGACAGCTACCGCGAAAACCTTCTGAAGATGATCGAGGACAAAGTACAGGGCAAACAGGTAGTCGAGACCGCCGCCCCGGCGCACAAAGCCCAGGTCATCGACATTATGGAAGCCCTCAAGATGAGCCTGGCCGAATCGAAAAAGCCCGTGGCCTCGGTAAAAACTGGGACGAGCGATGCTGTTTCTGTTGCCGGGGACGGGCAAAAGCCCAAGAGAAGCCGCAGAAGTTCGGGATAGTAGAAGTTTTGGCTTGCCAATCATAAAGCCTTTTTACGAATTGGCTTGGAAAACATCAGGTGTCGATAGAGCCACTTGGGTACCCCCCTCCCCATTTTTCGTGCGTTTTGCTGCAAATAAAGACACTTAGCCTTAATATGGCCCTTGGGCCACGCTTGGGTGGCCCAAGGGCCACCCAAAGCCATTGAGCTTTACGCAAGGCTAATTACTAATGGCTGCTTGACTGTCAAAGAACTCTGCGCACAGCTTCTCCTGGGAAAAGCTCGCGTATGGTACCGCGAATCCGAAAAAATTCAACAGACATTTTACTCACAGCGCTGCCAGCAGGTTCCTGTTCAACGTCTTTCCTTGAGACTCGGGCAGGGGTGCCCCACTTTTGGCGGGCTTTGCGAAAGGTGGGGATTCGAGGATGTCCGCGCCACCTGCCACAGGCAGCGAAAATTGTTGTGAGAAGAAAGGCCAGTTAAAGGGCTGGCGTCATCGTGCTCCCATCCTTTCGCACAACCCGCGAAAGGGTAGGCCACCCCGCCAGCAGACTCGAATCAAAATGGCATATGGATTGCTGGTTAAGTCACAAAGTCTAAGTCAGTGGCAACACAGCCAAATGCGACAACCGTTTTCGAATGATGTTGCGAGCTTCCTGATAGCTTTCTACATAAGCGTCAATATTTCTGTGTCCTTCTAACTGCCAGTCCCGCGTAAAAGCTGGAAACGACGGATGCTCAACTTGAGTGATTTCCAACCATGCTGCCTTCTGGCACTTTTTGGCTGCATCGTAAAGCTCAGCTGGGTAAAATGCGGATAGACAATCCAAGGCAATCAGCAGTTTATTGTGAGACGCCACCAATTCTGCCCAAAGTTCGGCTAGGCGTTTACGCTTCACTTCATCCGTATCGCCTGCACCGAAGTCCACTTTAGGGCGCACGGCATTAATAGAGAGCTTTGTGTCGGACAGACACTTGAATACGTCCTTCATTGCGTTGAACTCAGTGTCGAAGTGAGTTTTTGTCACATACACAGCGTTTTCTGTTAGCGCACGAACCCGAGATTTGTGCCTGTCCAAGCAATACTCATAAAGTTTTTCTACTATTTTGCCAAATAGGGCTCCACTGCCGAGAGTTGATATGATCGTCCATTGCATCGTCTATCCTCCGATTACCATTCTTGGTCAGCTATAGCCTTATTACTTTTGACGCAGTTTCTCGTCTGAAGCTGGATGTCAGGATTCTCTCATTTGATGTTACGATTTTGCACCTAAAACCAACATCCTTTGCACTTCGACGTTCTGCTTTCGCTACCTCGGACTCTAAGGCTATTTAGTGCCGCCCCTCCGGGGCTTCCATTCTTGCTTGCTTTCCCAGCCCTACGGGCTGGGCTAAATCATGCCGCGCCTCTGGCGCTGTTGTTTCGGCCAGAGATCTTTGACTAACTCACGCCCGACTTAAAGATGTCTTCACGATCCTTGCTTCTTCTGAAGAATCCAGAACGATAGCCAGAACCAAAGGATGCTGGCTGCCGTTATGGCAAAGAAGAGTTTGAAGTTCAGAGTCAGCGCAAAGGCAATCATTCCGGCGGCGAATCCCCAGTACCAGAATTCTGCTTTGAATCCTGCCGCCCAGCTGGGTTTGCGGCCCGAAGAGCCGAGGCGCTGCCGCAAAGACGGCCACAGGCGGGGCACTGCCCTGCAATAAGCCATGTAACGCTCACCCTGGCTGGCCTGCAAGTCTGCCTCTTCCCGCAAAATCAGCCGGTAGCAGAAGACCGTCATGGTCAGGAGCGCCGCGAAAAAACCAGCCCGGCTCATCAGCATCCCCATGCCAACCGCCATGAGTATGTTGGCAAAATACAGTGGGTTGCGGACGCGCTGGTACGGGCCATCCGCCACAAGAACTGCCGTCTGCACTTCGGGCGCGTACACCACATTCGCATGAAGAAAAGAAGAGGCCCAGGTGCGAAGGAGGGCCGCCGCAACCAGCAAAACGGCGCCCAGAGCCAGCAAAAGCAGGACAATGCCATCGCCACTGATGTTCAGATTGGTAAAGTGCAGCCTGTGCCCCAGCCACTCGGCGAGGGCCGTGGCGAAATTTCGCGGGTCCAGGAAATACAGCACGAATCCCAGGGTAAAAACCATCCCGAACAGCAGCGCTCGATTTTCAAATTCCCAATGGGTCGCTTTCACAGGCAGGGATTATCTCCAAAATGGAAAAGTTAAACAACGCCCGCTAACGTTGACATTTTTGCCATTGATTTTTTTTCAATTTGCGGTAACATGCGCGAGGTTTGAAGAGAAGCTGACAGCAGTCAGCAATCCGCAGTCAGCCGGACTTAGGCGGTGTTAAATGGTTGGAAAAGCAGATTTTAGAGGTTTACCGGTAGCCTTCTGGTGGGAAACTGGGACGCTATTTTTGTCTCACTCCAGGGTGCACTCCATCTCTTGTGATATCCCTTGTGATGTTTTGACTTAAGTCCTTTAAACCTTGTGATGGGGATGGACCAGGAGGGGGGTAGGCGTAATCCAAAAACGGGGGCTTACCGCGATTTACGCGGATGGATACTGATAACAATCACCCGGCAGAAATCTTCTCAGCTACCGGTTTAAAACCTGTTGATCCTGTGCTAGCCTGTCAGCCGCACGTCTTCAATCTTGAAGATCAGCGAGGAGGATTTCACAATGCAAAACAAAAGTCTTATGGGATGCAGAATGATTGTGGCACTGCTTTTTGTGGCGCTCTCGGTATGCACTACCTTTGCCAAAGGCAAGGAGCAGCGGTTGGAAGGCACGGTCAAGAGCATCGCCAGCGATTCTGTAATCATTGAAACCGCGGCGCACAAGATGCTCAACGTGAAGATTACCAGTGCAACCAAATTCCTGAAGGGGAATAAAGCCTCAAGCCTGAGCGAAATGAAGGCGGGCGATCACGTTGTGTTTACGGCAGTCCCATCCGAGACAACTACGGCAAAGACTCCCTCCGCCGCCAATGTCCAAAAGGACAGTTTGTCTCTGGGCCTTTCCTTTACCGCTGTCCAGGCGTCGTATTAACAACGATATTCCGGATTGCTTAGCCCAGCCCTTACAGGCTGTGGCTAAGTAATGCCGCGCCTCTGGCGCTGTTGTTTTGACAGAGATCTTTGACTCCCCCAGATGCAGTGGCTGAAGCCCGGACCATTTTAATATCCGTGCGGCACGGCTAAAGCCGTGCCCTGATACAAATCCACAACTTCCAAAATACGCTCTTGATGCTATACACTGACTTGCCATTGCACTGAATTACCAGTGAATCAAACTCTTCGCGCCGCAGTAATCGGAATTCGCAACATCCTGCTGGGGGCCAACCTTCGGTCGCTCCCCTGCATTTTCAATCCGCGTAAACTCGCGTTTTACAGCACGCAGACGCTGTTTTATTACGACTTTCTCTTTCGCATCGGTCTTCCGGTGAAAAATGTCCGGGAAGTCCTGCCGCACGCGGATTATTCCGACATTTCTCTTTTTCTCGGCACGGATGATTTCTGGATCAATGATGTACCCACCGGCGGCGCCGATCTTCTCAGCCTGAGTCTCATCACTCGTCTGGTCCAGCCGAAGCGGATTTTTGAGATTGGCACCTGCCGGGGTTACACAGCACTGCAGTTGGCGACGAATGCGCCCGGGGCCGAGGTTTTCACGCTGGATATTCCCGAGAATGCCAGTCCGGCCCTGCCTATTACTGTTATGGACCGTATGTTTTCTGACGCCAAACGCGGTGAAACCCTCGATGGAAGAAATGACGTTCATAAAATCCATCGCCTCTACGGGGACAGCGCCACTTTTGATTTCAGTCCCTATTCGGGAAATATCGATCTGTTCTTCATTGATGGCGCGCACACCTACGAGTATGTCCGGAATGACACGCTGAAGGCCCTCGAATGCTGCCACAATGGCAGCGTCATCATGTGGCACGACTACGGGCGCAAGGGAGTGAACGGTGTTACCCGGTGGCTCAACGAGTTTTCAAAATCGCACTTTCCCTTGTACCGCGTGCCCAATGGCAGTTTGGCTTATGGGATTGTAAGCAAACCGTAGCTCGGTGAGCTGTTGCGCCACGCAAAGGATCGCTCTTAATTGGCCTATAATCTTCTTATCTTGAAAAAAGCGGCCGTTATTTTTCTTTTTACGATCCTGGCGGCCCTGGCCGCAGCTCTGCCTGCTTCCGGCCAGCAGGCTGGTCCAGACGGCATCAGTCATGTGCTGTTGATCATGCCTTTCGAGAACGCATCCAATGTGCCGGGAATCGACTGGATCAATGAAGCTTTTCCCGAAGTTCTGAGCAACCGGCTCAACTCGGCTCCTCTGCTGGTGATCAGCCGCGCGGACAGAATGAGCGCCTTCGACCATCTGGGAATTCCTCCGGCAGCTCATCCTTCGCGGGCCACCATCTATGAAATCGCCCAGCAACTGGATGCCGCTTACGTGGTGATGGGCCGCTACAATTTTGACGGCAGCACCTTTACGGCCACCGCCCAGGTAATGGACATGACGCAACTCCGTCTTAGCCCCGAGCTGACGGAGAAAGGCCCGCTGACCGGGTTGATCGGCATTCAAACCGCGCTGGCCTGGGACATCCTCAATCATCTCAGCCTTTCTTCCGATACTCCTAAAGACCGGTTCGTTGCTCAGTTTCAGCCGCTGCGGCTGGATGCGCTTGAAAATTACGTTCGCGGCATTTTGTCCACGAATGGTCCGGAGAAAATCCGGCGATTCAAAGAGGCGGTCCGACTGGAACCAGGAAACTCTCTGGCGGCCCTGCAACTAGGAAAGACTTATTTCGCTTCCCACGAGTACGAACCGGCTGCAACCTGGCTGGCGAAGGTTCCCGCGGATGATCCCGCAGCCAACGAAGCCCACTTTTATCTGGGACTTTCCGCCTGGTATGCCGGGCAGCTGGACAAAGCCGAGGCGGCATTTCGCTGGCTCTCCACGCGCCTGCCGCTTACCGAGATTTATAACAACCTGGGAGTGGTAGCCGCGCGCAAAGGCGACAAACGCGCCCGTGGCTACTTCGAAAACAGCGTCCAGATTGATCCCCGCGACTCTGATTACCGTTTCAACCTGGCGCTGGCCTTGTACCGCGACGGCGACTCTCAGGGAGCGGCACGCCAGCTCCGAGAAATCCTGGCCCTGCAGCCGGATGTCGAGGCCCGAACCCTGCTTGATTCTCTCAGCGCGGGTGCATCGGCGCCGCCGCGTCTCCCGGCGGAGAGAATCAAGTTGAATTACGATGAATCTTCCTTCCGCCAGCTTTCGCTCGAAATCGCCAACGCCAGTGAAACCCGGCTGCAAAAACTCGGGCCCTCCGGCCACGCGGCTGATCATCTGCAGCGCGGACGCCAGTTGATGGCGCAGGGCCAGTTTCCCGACGCGGAAAAGCAGCTTCGTGAAGCGGCAGCTCTGGAGCCTGAGAGCGCACCGATTCACGCTGCTTTGGCCGAAGTACTCGCCGCCAGCCAGGACAACACCGAAGCGCGCAATGAGGCACGCGTCTCGCTGAAACTGTCGCCCTCGGCGGAAGCATATGTGGTGCTGGCCCGGGTGGATTTGGCGGAGAACAATGTGGCGGCGGCGCAGCAAAACATCGATCATGCTCTGGCGCTGGAACCGGAAAATGCCGCTGCAAACGCTTTGAAGCGTGATATTGCCTCAGCTTTGGCCGGCAAGCCGCAGTCACGGCCGTGAAGGAGCGAATATGCGTTTACCGAAGGTCTGTTTATCAAAGGTCTGCTTATCAAAGATCTGTTTAGCAAAGCTACAGGCCCTTGCCATCCTTGTTGTTGTCTGCCTGACGGCAACCACCGCCTCAGCCGACGTGCTGAAAGTGGTGGTCAATGACACGATTCATCCCATCGTCGCCGAGCACATCGACCGCGCCATTCAGGAAGCCCAGCGCACCCATGCCGATGCTCTGCTGATCGAACTGCGCACGCCCGGCGGCCTGATGACCTCCATGGAAGAGATCATTCAAAAGATCCTGGCCTCGCCGGTGCCGGTCATCATTTATGTGTCTCCCGCTGGAAGTGACGCCTCGTCTGCCGGATTCTTCATTCTCGAATCGGCGGACGTCGCGGCCATGTCGCCAGGGACCAACACCGGGGCGGCCCATCCCGTACGCGGCGATGGCGTAGCCATGGACCCGGTCATGAAGGAAAAGCTGGAAAACTACGCCGCCGCACTGATGCGCTCCTATACTGGCAAACGGGGACGCAACGTGGAAGTGGCGGAGAGTGCGGTACGGCAGTCCAAATCATTCACCGCCGATGAGGCGTTAACGCAGCATCTGGTGGACTACCTTGCGGCCGACGAGAATGATCTCTTTCGCCAGATGGAAGGAAAATCCGTAACTCGTTTTAATGGAAGCAAGGTTGTTCTTCATCTGGCGGGCAAGCCCGTGCGTCTTTATCAGATGACGCTCAAAGAGAACATTCTTTCCTGGCTGATGAACCCGAACTTTACCTTTTTGATTTTTGCCATTGGCATGATGGCCATCTATGTGGAATTCAATCATCCTGGGGCGGTGATTCCAGGAGTCGTCGGCTTTATCTTTGTTTTGCTGGCGCTTTTTGCCTTCCATATCCTGCCCACGAATTATGCCGCCGTTGTGATGATTCTGGGCGCGTTCATTCTTTTTGCTCTGGAAGCCAAGTTCCACAGCCACGGCGTGCTCACAATTGGCGGGATCGCCGTGATGGTTCTGGGCTCGCTGCTGCTGGTAGATGGTCCGATTCCGGAAATGCGCGTGAAGCTGATCACTTCCCTTTCCGTCGCGATTCCGCTGGGACTGCTCACGGCTTTTCTCATGAGCATTGCCCTGCGCGCGCGGCGTAACAAAATCCTGACCGGGCCCCAGGCAATGATTGGAGTGATTGGCATTGCCCGCTCCGCACTGGCTCCCGCGGGAACAGTTTTTGTTCAGGGCGAACTGTGGAATGCCGTAGCGCCCTCCACCGTGAATGCCGGCGAGCCCGTGGTCATCCGCAAAGTGGAGAACCTCACGCTGCATGTGGAGCGTGCTCCGGAGCCGGCTGTGCGAAGCTAATTCTTACGCTTCATTCTTACGCTATTACGCTTCCAGTGCGGCTTGCGGCAGCAGGTCTTCATCATCGGGAGCATGGTAGCGCGCGGTGCGAGGCAGCTTGCCCAGATATCCCAGAGTGAAGAATGCGGCGGCCACCAGCAGAAACGTCAGCAGGCGCACATGATTGAGACTGGCGGGAGACAGCGACATACTTTTTCCCAGCCGCCACATGGCCCATCCGATAATCTGCGTGGGGACAACGGTCCACACTGCCACGTAGAACCAGCCTTTTTCCGCACCCTCGCCGCGGGTAGAGCGCCGCGCCCGGGGAGTGAAGTCAAACACGGTCGCGAGCACGATGGCCAGAGCCAGCAGGTAATAAAGCCGGACGTAGAGCGCATTGATGACCCAGACGCCGGTGAAAAAGTTGATCACCAGGCCGGCCAAATTGATGGTGAATGGCGCCAGCAGATCGATCCACGCCGTGGTGTAGCAGATCACGCGAAACCAGAGGTTGGGCTTGTCCTCACCGTAATGCGTGATGTACGGGCGCGGCTCGGCGCCGGGCAGGCGGCCTTCCATCGCTCGCCAGCAGCACACCACGGTGACAATCGCCAGCCATATCCAGTGGCGGCGGTCCGGACCGTGAGCGTATAAATCAGCAGTGAGGTGGCCAGGCAGGACCCAAAAGGCCCATATCCAGATAGGGGCGTGCAGCGCGCGGTAGTAGCGTTTGTTGCGTTCTCTCTCGACAACTTTCTTCATGGTCCGAGTCTCATTGAGGATTTTAAATGCTTCCGGCAGTCAGCGGGGGCACACGAAGTTTCATTTTTCGCTTTTATCCCATCTGCGTGTACCATAGAATCCGCTTTGAGTTTACAAGCTGCCCCATCTTGAAGAACGGCCCCATGGAGGTGCTGCGTTGCCCTTACTTGTCATTCCATTTTTGATTATCGTTCTCTATTTTTTAAGCGCGATCAAGATCCTGCGTGAATACGAGCGGGCGGTCATCTTCAGTTTCGGACGCCTGCGCAAGGAACCCAAAGGGCCAGGCATCATCATGGTGTTTGCGCCGGTGCAGAAGATGATTCGCATTGACCTGCGCCAGCAGGCGCTGGAAGTGCCTCCGCAGGACATTATTACGCGCGACAACGTCACGCTGAAAGTCAACGCCGTGGTTTACTGGCGCGTGGTAGATGCGCCGCAGGCCGTAGTGCAGGTGCAGAACTACTACTGGCAGACGCAGCAGTTTGCGCAGACCACGCTGCGCTCGGTGCTGGGCGAGGTGGAACTGGACGAACTGCTGGCCCACCGCGACAAGCTGAACACCCGCATTCAAAGTATCCTCGACGAACACACGGCTCCCTACGGCGTGAAGGTCGCGAACGTGGAGGTCAAGCAGGTGGACCTGCCCGAATCCATGCTGCGAGCGATGGCCCGGCAAGCCGAGGCCGAACGCGAAAAGCGGGCCAAGATCATCCACGCGGAAGGCGAGTTCTCCGCCGCGCAGAGACTTATGGAGGCGGCGCACGTTCTTTCGGCCGAGCCGATGACGCTGCAACTGCGCTATCTGCAAACACTTACGGAAATCGGCGCGGAAAAGAACACGACCATCGTCTTCCCGCTGCCGGTGGACATTCTTTCCGCCATCACCAAAGTACTGGATAAACTAGGCAAATAAAGGAGCGGCAACGAAACTGATTCATGGCTGAACCGAGCAGGGAGACAACTGAAGTCACATTGGGGACAGGAAAGCTGCTGGGCATTTTTCTTGGCCTGGTGGTGATTTGCGCGGTGTTTTTTACCATGGGCTACATGCTAGGACGAGGCAGCGTGCCCTCCGCCGGCAAAACAGAGGTGGTCGCCAGTGTTCCTTCCAGCAGCGCCCCGGCGGCCAAACCTTCTGCCGTGAACAAGAACTCAGAACCGGCTGCACAACCCTGTGTGGCCGGCTCGCCCAAGTGTCCTACGGCTAATGGCGTCGCTGCTGAGTCAGCTGCTAATTCACCGGAGACGCAAGCGCCAACGGTATCATCATCCGCTCAGCCTGCCAGTAACACGTCCGCTCCAGTCAAACCGGAGCAGCCAGTTACAGGCCCCAGACCAGGCGGTACTATCATTATCCAGGTCGCTGCCGTTTCCAAACAGGAAGACGCGGAAATTCTCGTATCTGCCCTGCGCAGAAAGCAGTATCCGGCATTCGTGACCAACACTTCCAGCGATCCGCTGTTTCACATTCAGGTAGGCCCGTTCAGCGATCCCAAAGAGGCGGACGCCATGCGTGGACGGCTGGTAAATGATGGGTATAACGCAATTGTGAAGAAATAGAAAGCGGCGTTTCCAGCGGTCAGGCGCTTCAGATACAACTACTCATCGAATCTCTGTTCCTCAAACGGATCTCCGTACATGTGATATCCGTTTTTCTCCCAGAAGCCGGCAACATCGTGGTTGAGAAACTCGAGGCCTTTGACCCACTTCACTGATTTCCAGGCATAGAGATGGGGAACGATCAAACGCAGGGGATATCCGTGGTCGAGCGAAAGCGGCTGGCCATCATGATGCGTGGCCAGCAGAACATCGTCGCGATCCAGATCAACGAGAGGGACATTGGCGGTAAATCCCTGCCCGGCGTGAACGAGCACATGGCTGGCTTCCGCTGTGGGTTTTACCAGCTTTAGAATCTCGCGAAAGGCCACACCCTTCCAGCGATTGTCGAAGCGGCTCCAGCGTGTAACGCAGTGAAAATCACTCACGCTCTCGATGCGCGGCAGGGCGCTGAATTCACTCCAGGACCAACGGACAGCCGCCTCAACTTCGCCCCACACCCTGAACCCCCATTTTGCCGGATCAAATTCAGGAACAGAGCCGTAATGCAGCACCGGCCACTTCAGAGTGAGAGACTGGCCGGGAGGAAGCCGCCTGGCGGCTTGCATCTCCCGTTCTTTTTTCTTGCGCTCGTCCCCTGAAAACAGATCGGAATCAGCCATAATCAGTGGGTCATGGCAACGAACATGGGCGAATCGAGCAGAGACTGGAAGCTCTTGTCGTCCGCTTTGAAATGAACCACCAGTTTGCCGGCGTCGGAATCGATCGTGGTGTTATCCATAGCGACTTTCTCCGAGGGAGAAGCAGAGACTTTCCGGAACGTCATGCCGGCCTTCATCAGAGTGGAGAGGGTGGAAGCGGTCACACTGTCTGACGTGACAATGTTCAGGTTGAAATCCACACCGTGATCGAAGTCCAGGGTGTAACGCGATCCCAGCAGCTTTTTATTTACCGTATCGAACTCCGTGAGATTGGCCGCAGCTCCCAGCGCGGACTTCATCATGTTCTGCGTGCCGCTGGCATCCAGTACGCTCCACACGGTCCCGCTGTCCACCGATGAAATCATGTCTGTAATCTCACCGTTGGCATTCAGGCTTTGGCCGCTGTTATCGCGTGCTTCCAGTGCGGCTTCCACGGCAGGCTTGTCGCCGAAGAGCATGGTCGAATCGTCAAGGAACGTCATGGTCATGCCGCCGGACATGGGGTACATGGTGACGCCGCTCTCCTTTTCGCCCTTGATCTTTTGCTTGGCCAGACGGAGATTCACCGTCTTGATCGGAAACTGGCCCTGGGCAATGCCAATGATCTCCAGCCGTTTGTCTTTTGCGCGGAAAGTGGCCAGCGTGATCTGTTCCAAATCGCGCTCCGGAACCACGCCCACGCTCTTGAGCGCATCTTCGAACTGTTTCATGTTGGGCGGAAGAAGTTTGGCCTTCATGGCCATGGCAGTATCGGAACTCTTCATGCGCCGGTAATCAACATTGATGATCTGCTGGACTTCCACCGGAATTACCGTGCGGGCAGCCGTTCCCAGCGAAGAAGCCAGTGCGGGAAGGCCTGAAAGAAGGAAAGCAAAAGCAAATAGATAGCGTTTCATAGTGCTGCCTCAATTCTATCCCTTTCTTGGATGCTGCCGAATGTATATCCAGCTGTTACTCGGGAGTAATATAAGGTCTTACCCCTGCAAAACCTCAGTTTTAGAACGAATTTCGGCGATAAATCCTGCGTCCTTTATTTCAGCAAGATTGATGTCAACATTGGAGAGTGCCCCGCGGATGGCCGCCTGGGCCAGGGCCGCGGCAGAGATCAGATCAGAAGCCATGTTGGGATTGCTGATTGGCCGCAGGGATTCCACAATGTCCGCTACGTCCCTTGCCTTTTGTGCTGTCTCCAGTGGGACCATGGTGGCCCCCTTCAACGCCGTTTCGATGAGCGCATCTCCATTCGATGATGCTTTGGCCTGTTTGTAGGCGGCCATGACCTGGTTGTAGCTCTCGGCATCGGCATCAATGCCGGCCTTGAGTTCCTCGCGCAGCTGTGCCAGCCTCGCCAAAGACTTGCTTAACTGCTCCTCGTACTGCGCATATGCCTTTTTACCGCGTGAAAGACCGGCGACCATGCCTCCCAGCGCCGCAGCCATGGCGCCTGCAACTGCCGCCGCACTGCCTCCGCCAGGCGTTGCCGTGGGCGCGGCAAGCTGCTCGATGAAAGGCTCGGCCCCGGCGCGCAGACCACCTACCGCCATCTTGCCGCCCATTACTCCTGCCAGGCGGTTCTCCAGAATCAGCGATGAATCAAAATTCTCGACCTGCAGAAACCACTCCGCTGCCTGTTCCAGTGCCTTTTTGGGAATCAGACCGACAATCTCACTGCTGATCGGCGTTGCCCCATAACGCGCGGCTTCCCGCTTTACGAATTCAAAGACGCGCGCGATGGGTGTCTGTTCGAAATCCGTCAGATTCATGGAAACCTGCGCCAAACCGCGCACCTGAAATCCAGCGCCCTTTACATACCGCAGCCCGCCGGAAGAATAACGGACTGCTTTGGCAATCTTTTTTGCGATGTCGACATCCGGAGTGTTCAGGAACACGTTGTAAGCTACCAGCGCTTTCCGCGCACCCACCACGGTTGCACCGGCCGTGGGATGCAGCCGCGCTTCGCCAAAATCGGGCCTTCTGTTCGAATCTGCGGCTATGGCTTCACGCAGTCCCTCAAATTGTCCACGCCGAATGTTTTCCAGATTCTGGCGCTCGGGCGTGGTGGCCGCGGCTTCATAAAGGTATACGGGAATCGAAAACCGCTTCCAGACTTCTTCTCCCACCTTGCGCGCGATGGCCACGCAGTCTTCAATGGTTACGCCCTCAATGGGAATAAACGGAATCACATCCGCGGCGCCAATCCGGGGATGCGCCCCCTGATGCCCAGTCAGATCAATCAGCTCAGCCGCTTTACCCACGCCGCGAATGGCGGCTTCGGCAATGGATTCACGGTCGCCAACCAAAGTGATGACACAGCGGCCATGGTCGGCGTCCATCTCCCGGTCCAGCAGATAGACACCCGGAAGCTTCATGGCCTCAACGATTGCATCAACTACGCCCTTGCGGCGTCCTTCAGAGAAATTGGGAACACACTGAACCAGAGTGGACATAGCCCTAGAGGATAACAAATTGCCAGACCCGGCGGATGGATGCCGCTGCCAGTCTGGCAACTATGAGGTGCATGGACCAAATTATCTTCTTTGTTTTTGTTTAAACCAGTTGTAGCCCACCGTGATCTGTACGGTGTTGACGCCGGGATTCGGCACATTCAGCCCTGCATTGGAAATATGTTCATAGCGAGCGCCGATGGTGATGGCCTGATTATCACGGGTAAAAAAATGGAACCCGGCCCCGCCATGGGTGGTGAAATTTACGTTTGCCGTCGTCGTCACCGGTACCGGTTTGCTGGTAAAGAGCACGCCGCCGCCAATTTCCACAAATGGAGTGATTGCTTTGGGAGCGGTGAAATTCCACGTCATATTCAGTGGGTTGAAGGAAGCGCCATAAGTGTTATTGTTGCCCTTAAACGTATTAGGCTGAACGAAGTAATAGAGCGGGATTGCATCGGCTGACCACTCAAAAACGCCGCGCATCTGGCCGTCTCCGATTTCATGCGAAAGTACCTTGCCAAAACGCAGCCCGGCAGTGGCCGTGGAAACGTCCCTGGAGCCGCCAAAAATACTTACACCGCCGCCGCCCCAAAAGCCGAATTGCCATGGCCTTCTCTCGAGTATCGAGTCCTGCGCCACGGCCATTCCACACAACAAAAGAAACACGCATGCAAGTTTCATGAATTTAAGATTCTCCGGACAATGGGTAAAAACTCCCATTCAATGTAGCAGCACACGCCACAAATGCGCGAGACAAATTTACCTGAGCTCCACGTCATGAATACTTGCTGTCAACATGGTGAATAGCAGCGTGTACTCTGAAAAACCGGCCCTGTCATGCTGTAAATTTTGCGAAAATCTTACCAGGTGGCACTCAGCAGTTACTCTGAAACAGAGTTGGCGGATGTGCGGAATATATCACTGGGCCGTCGAACGGAGTTCACTGCAAGAATAAGTGGATGCAGCCAGCGAATCTCATTGTACAATTGAACAATGTCTACACCTAACGACCAAAAGATCGCAATGCTCAACAAGACCGTCGATTTTTACCGCCGCTCACTGGCCGACTATGCCCAATTCACCAGGACTGAAGCAAAGCCGCGGACGAAGAAACAGCTGGAGCAGCGACTCCAGACGATCCTGAAAGAGATTGACGCCCTAAAGCTTAATCCCGCCGTTTGAACAACTTGCGCACCTTTTGCCTCCTCCGGGTATTGAAGGCTGCCGTAGTCAAAAAGCACGCCGGGAGTCATCTAACTCTGCCTGCGTGATAACGTTGTTTTAAACAGCAAGATGAAAGGTATTTTTGGCCCGTCAGCGTAGTTACGGTCACGAAAATCATCCGCCGGAAGACGACTCGTCTCACGAATCCACCTTGAGCGAAGAATCCACCTTGAGCGAAGAGGAAATACCTCGCCTTATCGGCACGGGGTATCAATTCTCCAATGATCTTGACGATCTGGAAACCGAAGGGATTGATCTCTCTCCCGACGGCAAATTGCCTTCACGGCGTGGGCCGGGCGTGTACTCCGAAGCGGAAGATGCCGACGAGTCCGACGCCAGGGTTTCCGCGGAACGGCTGGATAAAACCAATGATCCGGTAAAGCTTTATCTGCGCGAAATGGGTACGGTGCCGCTTCTCACCTGGGAGAGCGAGGTGGCAATCGCCAAGCGGTTCGAACGTGGGCATCTTCGCGCACTGAAAGCGATTTCTCGCTCACCGATAATTCACAAGGAAATCATTGCGCTTGGGACAGATCTCAAAAACGGCAGCAAATCGATCCGGCACATTGTGGTATTCGATGAAGAAGATGTCACCGACGAAATTGTTGCCGCGCGGCTGGCCGCAACCACCAGCAAAATCCATGATTTAACCAAACACTACAATGCCGCCTGCGCGCTGGCGGAAAAGCTTGGGGAAATCGACCAGAAGAAACACCCTAAACAGTATCGTGGCTATCTCTGGAAGATAGCGCGCAAAAAAGTGGCCATCTCCCGGACCATCCGGGCCTTCCGATATACCCTGCCGGAACGCCGGCGGCTCATGGAAAAAGTGAGTTCCATCGCGGAGACCATGAAGTCCCTGGATCGCCAGGCCCATACCCTCGAAAAGAAGCTGAAAACCACTCGCGGTGAAGCACTGCGTTCCGAGTACCAGCGCCAGCAGCGGGAGTGCCAGAACGACCTGGCAAAACTCGAATGCGAAGCCGGTGTTGGTCTTCAGGAGATCCGCCGGACACACCGTGCAATGGTCCAGGGAAACCTGGATGCGGAAATCGCCAAGCGCGAACTGGTGGAAGCCAATCTTCGCCTTGTGGTTTCGATCGTCAAGAAATACAACAACCGCGGCCTGCAGTTTCTCGACCTGATTCAGGAAGGAAATATGGGCCTGATGAAGGCCGTCGATAAATTTGAATACCGGCGGGGATACAAGTTCTCCACCTACGCCACATGGTGGATTCGCCAGGCAGTCACAAGGGCAATTGCCGATCAGGCACGCACGATTCGTGTTCCCGTCCACATGGCCGAGATCATCAACAAAGTGGTCCGTACCACGGGACAATTGGTGCAGGAACTGGGGCATTCACCCACCTTGGAACAGATCGCGCAGCGCATGGATCTTCCTGTAGCCAGGGTCCGCCGCGCACAGAAAATTGCCCAGCACCCCATCTCTCTCGAAACTCCGGTCGGCGAAGACGCCGGATCGCGTTTGATCGATTTCCTTCCGGACACAACTGGCATGTCGCCCACCGAAGCCATGATCCGGCTGAACCTGAAAGAGCAGACTGCCGAAGTCCTGCGCACGCTCAGTCCGCGTGAGGAAAAGATTGTCAGAATGCGATTCGGGCTGGAAGATGGTTCGGAGCGTACTCTGGAAGAGGTTGGACAGGCATTTCAGGTCACACGCGAGCGTATCCGCCAAATCGAGGCCAAGGCACTGCGCAAGCTGCGCCACCCCATGCGCTCACACAAGCTCAAATCTTTTGTGGATCGTGACAACAGCTGATAAAGACAGAAGAGGAAGGCTTTTCCGGCAGCACACGGACCATTTTTCGCGAGGAATGCAGAGTTAGCGTTACAGACTTACTTCAGGTCCGGTAACTCCATACTGCCATGATGTCTGCGTTCCTGAATGTGGTCCCACACGAGCTGGTCCTGCACCCAGGCGGCCCGCTTTTCGGTAAGTTCTGCGTTGGGAAGGCTGGAATCGCTGGGAATGGCGAACCGCTGCCCGCACTTGCCGCAGACAACGGTTTCCGCCGGATTTGTTACAAGGCCAGACTCCGCGGATTTCCGCAGACGTTTGGCGACAATGCTGGTTTTCACCAGCGTGGTTCCCGGCGCTGACGGCCACCGCGGTCTCCGCCTCTTCCAGCCCCGCCATCACGGAAGCCGCCACGCTGTACCTGCGGTCTCGCTTCGTTGACGGTGAGTGCGCGTCCGCCCGAATCCTTGCCGTTCAGTGCTGCCATTGCTTTTTCGGCTTCGTCGTCATTGGTCATAGACACAAAACCGAATCCGCGGGAACGTCCTGTATCGCGATCGGTTGCTACGCTTGCGCTTTCGATGGTGCCGTAAGGCTCGAACAGTGCCCGAAGTTCTGGTTCTGTCATGTGGAAAGAGAAATTGCCGACGTAAATTTTTTTCACGTGCGACTCCTTTGTCGTGTGCTTGGGTTGGGCTGTTCTCAGCAGAAATAGGCAGGTCAAAAGCGGGAATTGTGTCTATCTGAGTCGAGGACAACTAGCGTACTCAACCATACTACACCCTGAAAGACCATATGCTGACGGGAAATCTTTAGAAATCGTGGAAATTCAGGCCTTCTGGATTGCCTTCTTCATCATACGTGACCACCAGATCTTTGGAAGGCGCTGGTGAAACTTCGCCGCCCTCTTTTTCCTGCTTGCGCTGGGCCCTGCGTTGCGCCTTTTCTGCCTGTTTTTCCTGGCGCATACGTTCTTTTTGTCGTTTGGCGTGAGTAGTACGAGAAGTTCCGGCCATGAGCGCTCCTTAATGAAAAATGACGAGGAGAACCAACTGGCCCCGCCTTTCTCATTGTACGTTATACGAGATCGGTGAGGAGACAGGACCGTGCATTTTTCATGGGGGATACAGTCTAAATTTTGCTAGACCGGCTCTATTGCTGGCACAAAAACCTCGGCCTCACAGTTTTCCAGACTTGTGTCTCTGCAGTTCTGCTCTGTGAGTTCAGCCGTGGCAATCAACCGGAGTGACTGATTGATGGTTTCTGATGGCTGCCTCGATCCAATCTGCAGCCGGCGAGCGGAAACAGAGGTCATTCTGCAAAGCAGGAAGCGGTTGTTTATCTCTTTTGTCGCGGCAAATACATATTCAGAACGCATTTGTTACCTTCCATTTCTCTGTTGGTCGGAAAGTTCACTTCGCGAACAGCCGCAGACTGGGACTGGGACCTTATTCATCTGAATTTTCATTTGGCTGTGCTCGCGGCAGTGTTCCTCTCTGAATGTTGGAAACAGTGAGCAGGAATGGCGACACAGGGCTCCGCGAAACGCGCCATTCCCTATTCCCGATACCATCATCGTCAACCTATTCGCGATAAAAACAAATGCTGACCAGGCCGCAATGATTCAAGACTAAGTAAGTATGAGACGACTCAGATGGTCTGACTTAGTTCAGAGGACCTGAAAAGTGAGGACTAAATACTCGCTCTATTTCGACGCTACGCCCATTCCCAGGGCGTGTCAAGGCGATACCGTACAGAGCATGGCAAGAGCAAAGAGCCCGCGTGTACATGGCGCTTTCGCCCACTGCACTGCGTGACGCGAATCAGGGAAAGGTAGGCAGGCTGTCACGCACGTACTCCTGGTCCAGCATCTCGTCAAACACCTGCTCGATGCGCAGATCGAATTCCGCTACAGCAAAACGCTTGAGGCAGCGCTTGCAGGTAACTTTCCATGCCCGTGCACTCTCGGGACGATATTGGGGGTCGCTGACCAGGGCAATCACGTTCATGTGCTGGTCCGGACAATAGGCAACCAGGCAGCAGCTCGTGTACATAAGAAAAGAATGAATCTATTTTCGGCAAATGTCAAAAAATGCAATGGGGGCACATTGCGATTCAACCATACAGAAAAGCCCCGCCATTCCGGCAGGGCTCGTTTCTGCAATACCTGATTGTTTAAACGTTAAAGGAAGATCCGCAGCCGCAGGTGCTCTTGACGTTGGGATTCTCGAACTTGAATCCGGCAGCTTCGAGGGTCTCAACATAATCCACCGTGCAGCCGTTCAGATACATGGCGGAAGTCGCGTCCACAAATACCTTGAGGTCCGCGAACGTGTAAACCTTGTCCATTACTCCCGCGCCATTTTCAAATGACATGGAGTAGGAAAATCCGGAACATCCGCCACCCACCACTCCAATGCGCAGCCCCGCAGGAATCGGATTCTGGGTGGACATAATCTCCTTCACCTTCGATACCGCCGTCGGCGTAAGATTCACCGGGGTTGTGCTTGGCGGCGCTGTTGTCTCAACGGGTACGCTTGTCGTGGCCATCTTCAATTCTCTCCTTCAGGAAACCTGATTTTTTATTATACATGGTCTTAATTGCTGATTCCATTAGGCTTTCATTCCATTAGATGCCGCAGAGCGATCAAGGTCGCAAATCCCAGGCGCAAACAGAATTGTCGCTGTCAGCAAAAAAAAATGCGATCTGCTTCGAATAAGCGGGCTTATAATCGGCTCAAGGTTCCACATATCCCCTCGCCGCTTGTTCCCTGGCGACCTGGAGTTACGCGGGACCGGTGCCAAACAGAATGCGAGGTGTTCCGATGTTGACACCCTTGTTGATCCTTTGGTCCGGTTTAACAATTGTTTTAATCGTGCTTCTGATCTACCGCGGCACCCTGAACATGCATGAGGACGACCAGCTCTTCCTCGACGATGCCAGCGCTCACATGGCAAGAGAACAGCAGGAACTGGCTGTAAGAATGCATAAGCTTCAGCCCTGGGTGCGCATTTGCGGTGCAGGCTCCGCAGTGCTGATCGCAGTGATTGCGGGAATGGAACTTTACTCGCGCATCACGCGATAGGCCCACGAAGTTCCGCAACCCCCTCGTGAAGCGTGGCCAGTATGTTGATAATGCGCCACGCCCGGGGGAGTTTTTTCTGCTGTTGGCTATTGGTCGCATGCGGGCCGCTCTGCCTTACCGAACCCTGGTGATCACGGTCATGATACCGTTCGTTTCCACGGGGTGGCTGAGCACAGCGATCACGCGCTCAATGACCGCTGTGAGTTCGGTGGGGTGGACAGGCTTCGACAAATAACCATCCATTCCGGAAAACAGACAGCGCTCCATGTCCCCTTTCATTGCGTGGGCGGTCAAAGCAATGATCGTCGTTCTTTTGCCGCTTACTTTTTCGTGTTCGCGGATGGCTATGGACGCATCCAGACCATCCATTTCCGGCATCTGCACATCCATCAGCACCAGATCAGGAGTGGATATTTTATAAAGTTCCAGTGCTTCCCTGCCATTGTTGGCCACAATCACGGTGTGGCCACGCTGCTCCAGCAGACATACTGCGAGTCTCTGGTTCACCGGGTTATCTTCTGCCAGCAGCACGCGGAGAGGGCGCGAATCGTGCTGTGAACGCGCGGCCAGCGCAACCGCTGCCTGCTTTTTCTCAACCGTATCCGCCGCCGTGGAGACGCTGACCCGCCCGAAACGCGCCGTAAAGTAAAAGGTGCTCCCTTTGCCGGTTTCGCTCTCCAGCCAGATTCGTCCGCCCATCAGCTGCACCAGCCGCGAAGAAATGGCCAGCCCTAACCCTGTGCCCCCGTATTTGCGGGTCGTCGAACTATCGGCCTGCGTGAACGCGTCGAAAATGAATTGTTGCCTGCTTCTTGAGATTCCAATACCCGTATCCGAGACCCGCATGTGCAGGACAATGCTGTTCTTGTCTTCTGATACCGTCTCAACGTGGAGAACAATCTGACCTTTTGCGGTGAATTTAACGGCATTTCCCACGAGGTTGAGAAAGACCTGGCGCAGACGCGATGGATCGCCCAGCAGTCTCTCGGGGACCTCGTGCCTGACATCCATAACGAGCTTAAGCCCCTTTTGTTGTGCCGCCAGGGAGAGAATTCTGAAGGTTTCCGCGATGGTGTCACGCAGACTGAACTCAATGAAATCAATATCCAGCTTGCCCGCTTCGATCTTGGAAAAATCCAGAATGTCATTGATCACGGTCAGCAGCGAGTCGGCAGACGATTTCACCATTTCCAGATATTCGCGCTGCTCTGCTGTAAGCTCCGTTTTCAGGGCCAGATCGGTCATGCCGATAATGCCGTTCATGGGCGTGCGAATCTCGTGGCTCATATTGGCCAGAAACTCGTTCTTGGCCCGGTTCGTAACCGCTGCCTGCTCCACGGCCAGGCGGTATCGCACCATGGTTGTCGCCCGGCTGGCTGCAAATCCCAGCATCAGCACTGAGCAAAGATAAAGGAAGAAACGATAGATATTCGCGGTCTGCTGCACATCGTCGTACTCTCGCATATAGAGCGTGAAGATGTCCTCGGTGGCGCCCGCGATGGGAAGCGACGTTAATTGCTCGGTTATCTCTTCCACCCTGGGTTTGGTGGCTATGATTTTGGTGGTGTGATCGATTGCGCTGCTGATTCCCTCCTGCAGGTCCGGGTGATGGACGGCATCGGCCCTGAGGCTGGCCACCTCCGCGCTGAGCTGGCCGGCCAAATCGGAATGCGGCAGCATATCGTACATCAGCATGTCGCGCAGCAGGCTTGAAATATCACGCTGGAAACGGTAGTCCTTTGTTTTTTCCGCCTGGCTTAAATTTTCCGCAATCAATACCGGAAAATAGCCAAGCGAATTTTTGAGTACTGCATTTTCCGACTTGAAGTTCTCGACCAACCGCTTCTTCCGGGAAACAAGACTGGCCTGCTTCGCCAGCAATCCTGCGATATTCCTCCTGGGTGTCTCGCCGGGAAAGGAGGGTACTTTATGCAAATCGTCGATGGCCCGCTGCATTCTGTTTAAGTTCTGCACAAAAGGATCATAGGAACCCAGCAGTCCGTAGCGGGACTTGAGTACATCGCGATTGATTTGTGCATCCAGTTCCTTGATGATGCGCAGATTACCGGTAAAACGATCATGCTCCCTGGAATCGACGGGCCGCTGCCGAAAAAAAAGAAATGTCAGCAGCAGGGCCGCTCCGACGCCGATGGCAATATTGACCGCTCGCCTTCTGTTCATAATGGTTTCCCATCCAGTTCACCGGTCAGGGTCTTCAGAAAGTCAACGATTAGATCAACCTCGTCCTGAGAGAGCTTCCGGCCCAGTTGATAACGGGCCATCATCCGTACGGCGCTGTCCAGCGTGGCCGCCGTGCCGTCATGGAAGTAAGGCGCGGTCAGGGCCACATTGCGCAGGGTTGGGACTTTGAACATGTAGCGGTCCTGCTCTTCGCCGGTCACGTTAAACCGGCCCAGGTCGGCTTTGGTGATGTGGCCGCGATCTTCAAAATACGGCGCCATCACTCCCACTTTTTGATACATATTGCCACCCAGGTTGATGCCCTGATGGCAACTGGAGCATCCAAGAGACTGAAAGAGACGATACCCCTCCTCTTCCCGGGGAGTCAGCCCATTCACCTCATGCCGCAAATATCGGTCAAAACGCGAATTAGGCGTGACCAGAGAACGTTCAAAGCTGGCAATCGCATCCCCAATGTATTCCCGCCGAATATCGTCCGCGTAAATCTGGCGAAAGGCCTGGACATAATCAGGGGAGTGCTTCAGCGTGCGGACGACATCTTCCCAGTTCGAACCCATCTCGTCTGGCCGCTGCACCGGCTCATCAACCTGCTGCTCGAGCGTGGCGGCGCGTCCGTCCCAGAATTGGCTGAAATTGAAAGCGGTGTTGAAGACGGTGGGCGCATTGATGATTCCGACGCTCCCGTTGATGCCGATGGAGCGTGGTCTGCCATCCGCTCCGCCAGTCTGCAGATTATGGCAGCTGGCACATGAAATCTGGTCGTTGCGGGAAAGCCGTGTATCGTGGAAGAGCTTTCGTCCCAGCGCGACCTTCACCGGCTCCAAATCGTGCGGAAGCGCAATAGGCGCAGTCAGCGCGTCGGAAGCCTCCACGGACAAGAAGCTCGCCTGTAAAGTCGGAATTGTTCTTGCCGGCCAGAAGTGTAATAACAGCGCCGCTATGCCTGCACAGGCTAGCGTGGCCCCAACTACACGCTGGACCCCCCTGCTCTTGAAACTGAGCATATATGTCCTGCAGTACCCCAATTCTACTCCCGGCATTAGAAATTTTTAGAATGTTTTTTAGCGGTACATAAGTACGAGTGGCAAGTCCTGCCACAGAGACGAGACAGCCGGACGCAAAATTTGCTAACCTCAAATTGATCAACAGTAACCGTGCGAAAGTGGCGGAATTGGCAGACGCACCAGACTTAGGATCTGGCGGGTAAAACCGTGGGGGTTCGAGTCCCCCCTTTCGCACCAGCCTTCTCGACGGATAACGCTTTGCTTCCGTCCGATGCGTACGTCACACCTGCACCGGGCTGTGCTGTTTGGCTTTCTGCTTGATATTCTCTTTTGTTATTGCCTTTCCAGTATTCATTACTGAACTGTGATTGTGAGGAGCGTGAATGAAAGTAGTTATGCTGTGCGGTGGTCTGGGAACTCGTCTGCGAGAGGAAACCGAGTTCCGGCCCAAGCCAATGGTGGAGATCGGCGGACGCCCGATCCTCTGGCATATCATGAAGTTGTATGCCAGCGCCGGTTATCGCGAGTTCGTTCTGTGCCTGGGGTATCGCGGCAACATGATCAAGGAATATTTTCTGAATTATGAGGCGATGAATAACGACTTCACCATCTGCCTTGGCCGTGATTCCCGCATTCAATACAACAACTTGCACACCGAACAGGACTTTAAAGTGACTCTGGCCGATACGGGCGCCAGCACCATGACCGGCGGCCGCGTAAAACGGATTCAGCAGTACGTTGATGGTGAAACTTTTATGCTGACGTATGGTGATGGCGTTAGCAACGTCGATATCAACAAGCTTCTCGCTTTTCACAAAAGCCATGGCAAGCTGGCTACCGTCACAGCCGTGGTGCCCAGTTCCCGCTTCGGCATCGTCGATACCAGCCAGGACGGGCGTGTTTTGCAATTTGTGGAAAAACCGAAGAGCGAAAATCGCGCCAGCGCCGGTTATTTTGTCTTCCAGCGGGAGATATTCAATTATCTGAGTGGCGACGACTGCATTCTCGAACGGGAACCTCTGGAGCGCCTGGCGGCTGAAGGGCAGCTCATGGCCTGGGAACACAATGGTTTCTTTTATGCAATGGATACCTATCGCGAATACGAGTATCTGAACGACTTATGGCAAAAAAATCAGGCGCCGTGGAAGGTTTGGTAATGGAGAACAATTTTTGGAGAGACCGCTCTGTACTGGTCACCGGGGCCACCGGACTGCTTGGCGGATGGCTGACCGCGCGCTTGCTGGCCCGCGGAGCTTCCGTCACCGCCGTGGTGCGGGACTGGGTACCGCAGGCCGAGATTGTGCGCAGGAGCGCACTGGAGCGCGTCAACGTTGCACGCGGTGATGTCGCCGATCAGGAATTTATGGAGCGCGTGCTGGGCGAATACGAGGTCAACACTGTTTTTCATCTGGCCGCGCAAACCGTGGTCGGGATCGCCAATGTAAACCCCGTCTCCACTTTCGAAAGCAACATTCGCGGAACATGGAGCCTGCTGGAGGCATGCCGGAGATCACCACGGGTCAAGGCGATTGTGACTGCATCGTCAGACAAGGCTTACGGCTCGCAGCCGGTGCTTCCCTATTCCGAGGACATGCCTCTGCAGGGGCGGCATCCCTACGACGTAAGTAAATCCTGTGCCGATCTGATCGCGCAGTCGTATGCCGTAACCTTCAATGTGCCGGTTGCCATCACCCGCTGTGGAAACTTTTACGGCGGCGGCGACCTGAACTGGAACCGCATCGTCCCTGGCACCATTCGCTCGGTGCTGCGCAATGAACGGCCGGTCATCCGCTCTGACGGAAAATTCGTACGCGACTACCTGTACGTTGAGGACGGAAGCGCGGCTTACATGCTGCTGGCCGAACATCTTGCACAGGACCCTGGCCTTCGCGGCAGCGCCTTCAATTTTTCCACCGAGACCCCGGTTACCGTGCTCGAACTGGTGAAGATGATCCTCACCAGCATGGGTTCCGACCTGGTGCCGGATGTTCGCAATGAAGCCATGCACGAAATCCGCGAACAGTTCCTGAGCGCAAAGCTGGCCCGCGAACGGCTCAAGTGGTTGCCGGAATTCAACCTGGACCGTGGTTTGAAACAAACGATCGCCTGGTATGAGGAGTTATTAAAGTAGTGAACAAAGCAACCGAACTGCGCGGACGCATTCTGGAATTGGTGGCCGAATATTTTCAGGAAGCTTTCCCTGAAAAGGAATTTGTACCCGGCGTAACCCCGGTCCCGGTCGCCGGGAGAGTGTTTGATCAGGCGGACCTACAGTCACTCACCGACTCGGCCCTGGATTTCTGGCTCACCACCGGGCGTTTTGCCGAACAATTTGAGCGCGAATTTGCTCGCTATATGGACGTTCGTTGCGCAACGCTGGTCAATTCCGGCTCTTCAGCCAACCTGCTGGCTCTTTCAGCTCTGACATCGCATCGGCTCGAAGATCGCCGGTTGCGTCCAGGCGACGAGATCATCACCGTGGCTGCCGGCTTTCCCACCACGGTGAATCCGGTGATACAAAATGGGCTGGTGCCTGTGTTTGTTGACATACAGGTTCCAACCTACAATGTTGATCCCAGCCAGCTGGAAGCTGCGTTTTCGGAAAGAACGCGCGGCGTAATGCTGGCGCACACTCTGGGCAATCCCTTCGACCTGGATTCAGTTCGTGCTTTCGTGCAAAAGCATAAACTGTGGCTTATTGAAGATTGTTGCGATGCCGTGGGCGCGAAGTACCGCGACCAGAATGCCGGAACTTTTGGCGACCTGGCCACCACCAGTTTTTATCCCGCACACCACATCACCATGGGCGAAGGTGGATGCGTGATGAGCGCCAAGCCGCTGCTGCAGACGCTGGTTGAATCCTTCCGCGACTGGGGACGGGACTGCTGGTGCCAACCAGGCAAGGAAAATACCTGCGGCAAACGCTTTGCGGGACAGCACGGCAGCCTGCCCTTCGGCTACGATCACAAGTACACCTACTCCCATATCGGGTACAACCTGAAGCTCACCGATATGCAGGCGGCAATTGGAATCTCCCAACTTAAAAAACTTCCGGACTTTATCGCAGCCCGTAAGCGCAATTTTCAGACCCTAAAATCCGGCCTTTCCGATCTGACCGAATTTTTCGTTCTGCCCGAGGCCACGCCCAACTCGGATCCGAGCTGGTTTGGCTTCCCTCTGCTGGTGCGTCCTGAGGCGCCGTTTACCCGCCATGAATTCGTGAATTTCCTGGAGGAACGAAAGATCGCTACGCGGCTGCTCTTCGGAGGCAATCTCACCCGCCAGCCCGCTTACCAGCAAGTGCAATACCGGGCCATTGGCACGCTTCCTAACAGCGATCTGGTTATGAACCAATTGCTGTGGATTGGTGTTTACCCTGGGCTTACGCCGGCCATGCTGCAATACATGCTGGAGGTAATCCATTTGGCGGTGAAGACTCTGCCGGCGGAGCGTCAGGCTTCTCTGCCGGTCCGGAGCTGAGCGAATGATTGCCGCAGTTGAAAAACCACTGTTTCCGGAAGATCTGGACCACGTAGTCGAACACGCACGTCAGGATCTTAAGAAACTGGCTGGTTCACGCATCTTTATTACCGGCGGCACTGGCTTCTTCGGCAAATGGCTGCTGAGCATCTTTCTGCACGCCAACCGCGAACTGCATTTGGATGCCACCATCACCGCGCTCACCCGTGACCCTGCGCGGTTTCAGGCCGAGTGTCCGCACCTCGCATGTGATCCAGTACTGCATTTTCATGCTGGTGATATCCGAGATTTTGATTTTCCTGGTGGTCAATTCACGCATGTAATTCACGGAGCGATCGCCCACAGCAGCAATCCGGCTGAGGCTTTCGACACCAGCGTGGCAGGCACTCAAAGGGTTCTGGACTTTGCCGCAGGCAGCCAGGCGCGGCGGCTTCTGTTTCTGAGTTCCGGAGCGGTCTATGGGACTCAGCCTTCGGCCATCACCCACATTCCTGAAACGTACTCAGGCACTCCTGACCCGCTGCAAACAAGTTCCGGATATGGCGTAGGCAAGCGTGCGGCGGAATATTTGTGCTGCTCTTCCAGTGTCGATGACCTTGAGCCGGTGATTGCAAGATGCTTTGCCTTTGCCGGGCCGTATCTGCCCCTCAATGCAAACTTCGCCATCGGCAATTTCATGGCTGACGTGCTGGCCGGACGGCCAATTTCGATTCAGGGCGACGGTACTCCATTCCGTTCGTATCTTCACGCCGCAGACCTTTCAGTGTGGCTGTGGGCGTTGCTGGCCCGTGGCGGCAGCAGGCAGGCTTACAACGTGGGTTCAGACGAAGATCTGAGCATTGCCGATCTGGCCAGTCTGATTGCGGAAAGCGCGGGATCGAAATCCGGCGTGCTCATTGCCAAAAGTCCACAGCCGGGTGCTGCGCCCTCGCGATATGTTCCGTCGATTGAGCGAGCACGTTCGGAACTGGGCCTGGAGGTCAGGATCAAGCTGAAAGACACTGTCGGGCGCACGCTTTCCTGGCTGCGCGCTGAAGAGCGGGTTCAGGCGCATTCCATAAAATAGAAGCTGATCATGTGGCAGATGGCCATGTGGCTGTCTTCAATACGGCCCATATGAATCTCCGCAACTCGCACTTCGAGATCAGCCAGCGGACCGAGTTTGCCGCCATCCCGCCCGGTAAGCGCGATGGTGCGGCAGCCAATCGAGCGCGCATACTCTACCGCCTGCAGAACATTCGCGGAATTTCCCGATGCGCTGATGGCAACCACTATATCGCCAGGGCGTGCCAGGTTCCTGAGTTGCTCGGAAAAAATGCAGTCGTAGTTTACGTCATTGGAGTATGCCGTCAACGTGGGCAGAGAGTCCGTAAGCGCCAGAATGCGGAAGCGCAGCTGCCGCTGAAAGCTTGCTCCCTTGAGCAGATCGCTGGCAAAGTGCGAGGCTGTTGAAGCGCTTCCTCCATTGCCGCATACGAAAATCGTGTGGCCATCGGCTCGGGCCTCGGCCAGGATTTGGATAGCCTGGTCCACACTGGCAGGCGCAATCGTTTCAATCGCCTTCTGGAGTGTATTCTTGTAGGTCGCGGCAAATTCACGGATATCCGGCCGCTTGATTGATGTACCGGAGCTGGCCATAGGTCACATCAATATATCAGGGACGTGGCCATAACGGCACAGATTGCCGCTGGCAAAGCCGGAAATCCATAATGGGAGAAGCATGCAGAAACTGTCCGATTACATAGCAAAAAGACTCGCTGACTGGGGTGCGCGCCACGTTTTTCTGGTAACGGGTGGCGGCGCGATGCACCTGAATGATTCTTTCGGCAGCGAGCCCCGGCTCAAATACGTTTGCACCCACCATGAACAGGCCGCCGCCATGGCCGCCGAAGGTTATGCGCGTTTTGCCGGTCAGCCCGGAATACTGAACGTTACCACCGGCCCTGGCTCCATCAATGCTCTGAACGGTGTTTTCGGCGCATGGACCGATTCCATTCCCATGGTGGTAGTCTCCGGCCAGGTAAAGCGTGAGACGTGCAAAACTCTCACCGGCCAGGAATCTTTGCGCCAGCTTGGGGACCAGGAAGCGGACGTCATTAGCATGGTGCGGGGTATCACAAAGTATGCCGTTCTCGTGGATGATCCTGAGTCGATCCGTTACCACCTTGAGCGCGCCTGGTTTCTGGCGAGTCACGGACGCCCCGGCCCCTGCTGGCTCGATATTCCCGTGGACGTTCAGGGCGCAAAAATCGACGAGAACAATCTGCGTGGTTACGATCCGGCTGAGGACGCGCCAGCCTGGCCGGGCGATGAAATCAAAGCTCTCTGCCGCCAGGTCATTGATCGAATTTCTTCAGCGGAACGGCCGGTCATTCTGGCGGGAACAGGCGTACGGCTTGCCGGTGCTCTTGAAGAGTTCGAGCAACTCACGCGTATCCTGCAGATTCCGGTAACAACAGCGTGGACGCATGATCTGATCGCCTCCAGTGATCCCCTGTTCTGCGGACGCCCTGGGACGATTGGCGAACGCGCCGGCAACTTTACCGTTCAGAATTCCGATCTGGTACTGGTGCTGGGCTCGCGGCTGAATATTCGCCAGGTGAGCTACAACTGGAAGTCGTTTGCTCCCGAGGCATACAAAATTCAGGTGGATGCCGACAGCGCCGAGCTGCAAAAGCCGCTGATCCGGCCGGACCTGCCTGTTCACTGTGATCTGAAATTTTTCCTGCAGGAGCTTATTGGCCAGCTTCGCGGCAGCAGCTATAAGCCGAAGCATACTGACTGGCTGGCCTGGGCCCGCGAGCGCGTCCGCCGCTACCCTGTGGTTCTGCCAAAGCACCGCAAGCCGGGACCACCACTGAATCCCTACTACTTCATCGAGCTGCTGAGCAATATGCTTCTCGATGATGATGCGGTCGTCTGTGGCAACGCCACTGCCTGTATTGTTCCCTTTCAGGCGCTGCGCCTGAAAAAGGGGCAGCGGCTCATCTCCAATTCCGGGTCAGCTTCCATGGGATACGACCTTCCTGCTGCCATTGGCGCCGCCTTTGCCCGAAATGGCCGCAGAGTCATTTGTCTGGCCGGTGACGGCAGCATTCAGATGAACCTTCAGGAATTGCAGACCGTGGTTCATCACCAGCTTCCCATAAAGATATTCGTTCTGAACAACTCCGGATATCGTTCCATTCGCGGCACTCAAAGCAATTTCTTCGGACGACTGGTGGGCGAAGGAAGCCAAAGCGGCGTCTCATTTCCCGATATGGTCCGAATTGCAGAAGCTTATGGCATTCCCAGTCTTCGTATGGATTGCGACAACCAGGTGGACGAACTGAGTGTTGCTCTCAGTAAACCTGGCCCGCTGCTGGCTGATATACTCCTTGATCCGGACCAGGAGTTCGAGCCGCGAATCAAATCGCGGCAACGGCCGGATGGGACTATTGAAACCCCGGCATTGGAAGATATGTATCCATTTCTCGATCCGGAGGAGTTGCAGGAGAACCGGATTGTTAAAGTCTCAAAGTAACGGGCTGGCGTGGTGTCGGTTATAATTCAAAAAACTTCAGCGCAGGATTTTTTACACGTCCCGCCTGCACCAACCCTCATTGTTACATTGCAGTGGCGTCTCCGGTATGTGCACTATTAAATAAAGAAACAGGCAGGCAGGTTTAGATAAAAAATGAACAGGGATATTTTCGAAGATTTATTCGTTCTCGAACTGGCAAACAATCATCTGGGCAGCAAAGATCGCGGGCTGCAGATTATCAGCACCTATGCACAGGTAGTCCGGTTCAATAATGTCCGGGCAGCGATCAAGCTGCAGATGCGTGACGTGAAGAGTTTTGTTCACCGGGATTTTCTCACCCGCCAGGACATTCGTTACATCAAGAAGACCATTGATACGCAGCTGAGCACCGAGGACATGTCCACACTGGTGGACGCCACGCGCAAAGGCGGCTGCATCTCCATGGCTACGCCCTTTGACGAACACTCCGTGGACCTTTGCTGCGATTTGGGCATACAGATTATCAAGCTGGCCAGTTCCGACATCAATGACTGGGTGCTGATTGAAAAAATCGCGAAGACGAAGAAACCCGTGATCGTTTCCACGGGAGGCACGTCACTCAAGGACATCGACGATCTTGTTACCTTCTTTGACAATCGCCATATTCCTCTTGCGATTAATCACTGTGTCTCAATTTATCCATCGGAAGATCAGGAACTGGAGCTGAACCAGATTGATTTTCTGCGGAACCGATATCCGCACCATACCATCGGCTTCTCCAGCCACGAATACCACGACTGGAGCGCTTCGATCATGATGGCGTATGCCAAGGGCGCGCGGACGTTCGAACGGCACATTGATATTGAGACCGACGGCGTAAAAGTCAGCCCCTATTGCTCACGGCCCGAGCAAATTGACACCTGGTTCAAGGCCTACCATAAGGCCAAAGAGATGTGCGGCGCACCGGGGACGCAGAAACGAGTTCCTCCGCAAAAGGAAATATCGTATCTGGATTCGCTGGTCCGCGGGGTCTATGCCAAACATGACCTGCCGGAAGGCCATGCGCTCACGGACGATGACGTGTATCTGGCGATTCCGCTGCAAAAAGGCCAGATTTCCTGCCGTGAACTCATGCGCGGTGAAGTCCTGCTCCGCCCCGTTAAAATGGATGAGCCGATCATGATTGAGAGTATCGACAGTCCTTATGCCCGTATCCCCTCGCTTACGGCGTTGATCTACAATCGGGGGTTATAGAGACGGGCGGCGGAAAAATGTTCTTCGCCCCTCGGATTTGATCCATGAAAAGCATCAGCGTAGTTACGCCCTGCTACAACGAAGAATTAAACGTAATGGAAGTGTATCAGCGCGTACGAGCGCTCTTTCTGCGCCTGGGGCGCTACCGTTACGAGCATATTTTTATCGATAACCGGTCGGCGGACAATACGTTCGCGATTTTGCAGCAAATCGCCCAAAACGACAAAAACGTCAAACTTATCCGCAATACCCGCAACTTCGGTCACCTGCGTTCCCCCATGCACGCGCTGCTGCAGGCGCGGGGGGATGCCGTGATTGTACTGATGTCTGATCTGCAGGACCCGCCGGAAGTTCTTGCCGATCTGATCGAGCAGTGGGAAAAGGGATTTCCCATTGTCGTAGCGCTTAAGAAGAGCAGCCAGGAGAACGGGCTTATGTACTGGCTGCGTGGCAGATATTACAAGCTGGTGCGAAGACTCTCTGACATTGAGACCTATGAGCACTTCACCGGGTTTGGCCTGTATGATCATACCGTCATTGAATTGCTCAAAAAATTTCGCGACCCATATCCCTATTTTCGCGGCATGATCTCGGAAATTGGACTTCCACATGCCGAAGTTATTTACGAACAGCTGCGTCGCAAGCGCGGAAAAACCAAAAACAACTTTTTTACTCTGTATGACCTTGCCATGCTGGGCATTACGTCGTTGTCCAAAGTCCCTCTGCGGGCGGTCACATTTACCGGATTCGCCGGCGCACTTCTTGCATTTCTGACTGGACTCCTCTACCTCGCTTACAAACTTATATTCTGGAAACAGTTTTCCGTGGGAGTCGCCCCGCTGGTCATCGGATTTTTCTTTTTTGGCTCCATACAAATGCTTTTTATGGGAATCATTGGCGAGTACATCGGTAATATTCACACCTTTGTACAGGACCGTCCTCTGGTGTTTGAGAGCGACCGTATTAACTTTGAATATGAGCCCGCCGTGCCCGCACCCGATACGGCGGGGCAACTGGAGTGGGCCCGATAGTGACAACCCTTACGGATGAATTCGCCCTGCACTGGAAGACAGCCCTCGCGGGCACTGCATGGCACCTGCCGGAAAACTTTCAGGCCCGTTTAGTCATTTTCGGTGCGGGCGGCCTGGGACGGAAAATTGCACGAGTCCTGAGCAACATGGGCCACTCCCCTCTGGCTTTTTGCGATAACAACCCTCGCCTGTGGAATACAAGAATCGAGGGCATCAGAGTTCTTTCCGTCACTGACGCTATTGCCGCATTTCCGGCTGCTGTATTCATGATCGCCATCTGGCACCCGAGCCGGACCGAGGGCCTGCGGCGCCGCGCTGCAGCGCTCCGTGAGCTTGGCTGCAGGGATGTCACCTGCTTCATTCCTCTGTTCTGGAAATATCCGGAATTATTTCTCCCGAATATGTTCTGGGATGTCCCCCAAAGGCTTGCTGGTCAGGAATCCGCGGCTCAGTCTGGTCGCGATCTTCTCGATAAGGCTGGTCAGGAGGAGTTTGACCGCCAGCTGCACTTTCACCTTTCTGGCGATGCTTCCGTTTTGTTCGATCCGGCCCCGGAATATCAGTACTTCCCTCGCGACCTGATTCAATTGTCAGAAGACGAAGTTTTTGTGGATTGCGGCGCCTATGACGGAGATTCCATTCGCGATTTTCGTGAGGTCTCCGGCGGACGCTTTCGCCGCATTCTTGCCTTCGAACCTGACCCGGAGAATTTTCGCCGGCTGCAAAGCTCGGTGAATGACCCTCGCGTGGTTACCCGGTGCAGCGCCGTCGGCGCCGAGCGCGCCGTCCTGCACATGTCATCGTCGGGAGCAAGTTCTTCCGTCTCTGATACCGGAGAGGTGGAAGTTGAATGTGCAACTCTCGATGAACTGCTGGCAGATGAAGAGCCAACATTCATCAAAATGGACATTGAAGGAGCGGAAATCGATGCTCTGCGCGGAGCAGCAGAGACTCTGCGGCGCTGCCGCCCCACACTGGCCATCTGCGTATATCACGCTCCGGACCATTTGTGGAGAATTCCCCTGCTACTGAATGAGTTGCTCCCCGGCTCGCGGCTCAGTCTGCGCAGCCACATGCTGGACGGGTTTGATACCGTATGCTACTGCATTCCGGGGCGCAGAAGCGGAAACTGAACCCGAAGAGGTTCGGAATGAAAAATTCTTGTGTCCCAAAAAGTTATAGACTACACCGAAGCCAATCAGCAGGGCGCCGGCAATGAATGGCGCCTGTCGCTCAAAGTAGCTCACTCGCCGGATGAAGACAACGAGTATCGGCAGCAAGGCCAGGTTGAGCAAATTGTTGCTTCCGTAAACCGCAAAACACTTTAGCCATTCACGCAGATAATTGCCCCGGGTTTTGAAAACCAGCCACTTGTAGGCCAAAAATGCTATGGTGATGGTAAGAAAACTTGCTGTCGCCTGTGCAACCATAACCCTGTAGTACACATTGGGTAACACAGGCTGCAGAAGCCAGGTGAATGCGACGTAGGCCGAGTATCCCACAACCGTATTCCCCAGGCCCACAAGCAAATAACGCCCGAACTGACCCTGAGGGATATGACTCAAGAGAGTGGACATGCCGGGAAATTTCTTCAATGCAGTTGTCATGCTCAGTCCGCTTTGGACAAACCTCGCGGTCTGGTTCTCTTTAATATTGGCCTTAACAGTTACCCATTACCTTCATTATAACTGCCGCAAGCCGTCAGAATTCCGCGTTCCGTCCGGGGGCACTGGTGCAGTAATCAGTTAGATACCTGAAATAACCTTGTGTTGTCCGTGTTTCCTGCCTGTTTTACAGTGCATTGAGAATTGTTGCGAAGGAGGATTCATGCGCAAATTCACTCTTTCTGTTTTCCTGCTTGCCCTGTGCGGCAGCGGCTGGGCACAGGCAGGCAAAGTTTCGGCTGTCACCCAACCCATAGCAGTTGCGGGCCTAAATGACCGGGCCGAGTTGAAGGATGTGGTGAGGCCGAAGACCGGCAACATATCTTCGCTTCTGCTGCCCACGGGAACGGCCATTCGCATGAAACTGGAAACAGTGCTGGATACCTCCAGCAGCAAAGCCGGTGACGCATTTACCGGTCGTGTGATCGAAGACATCAAACTGGGTGACAGGAGCGTGATCCCAGCAGGAGCTTCTTTGGGCGGCCATATTGCCCGAGTGTCACAACCGCTTCGCCTCAGAGGCAAACCGATGATCCAGCTCAGACCTGAATCCATCACCCTGCCCAATGGCGAGCGATTCGAAATCAACGCCTTTGTTGTGGATACCAACAAGGTCAACGGAACGGATGTTGATGATGAAGGCCGCATCACCGGCAGCACACACACCACACGAGACACCGTTGAACTCGGCGCAGGCGCGGGAGCCGGAGCAATTGTCGGCGGCATCGCCGCGGGTGGAAAAGGATCGCTGATCGGCGCGGGCATTGGCGCAGGCGCAACCCTGGTTCATTGGCTTGCCCGACGCAACTCTGCATCGATTCCTGCGGGATCAGAAATTATTTTTGAATTAAGCAGGCCGCTGACGATTTCCACCAGCGCCTCTGCATTTTCCGAAACCCATTAAGCCCTGGTATGGGCCAGAGCACCCAGATCATCTTCCGGAACAACATGGAGTTCCAGCGAACCTTCCTGCGGCAGCACGTCCTGTGGCAACTGGGTCTGCCACAAGGAAAATCGCATCCGCAGCAGCGCACCTGCCGATGCTGCCAAAAGATGCAGGGGTATACTGCATTCAAAAATTGACTCCATGCTCACCTGCATGCCGTTCCCTGCTGAAACCACTTTGGCATTAAGACCCTGTTGCAGTACCCATCTGTGAACTTGTCCGCTCGCGATATCAGTCTCCAGGCGATACGTTTGCGGCTGGCTGGCTGGCCCATTGGCCAGCACCTCAATAGTAAGGACCAGTCGGCTGCTGGCCAGTGGCCACTCGGTTGGCTTTTGAATAAAATCCAGCCTGCAATAGAGGTTGGTTGCGTCAATCCCTGCGTACATTGATTCCAGCAAATGCACTTTGCGATGCATGGCGGAAGAGCGGCGATCTCCGGTGTGGACTGCCGCGCCCAGCCAGTCAAAAAATCCGATGTCCCTGCCGTCGATTTGGGGATGGATGTAGGCAGTCTGTGGCGTAAATAAAGGCCGAACCTGTCCAGCAGTAATCGGCAGCGCCAGAACATCCGGCGGCGCAGCGCCCAGCGCGTGATACACATTGGCCAGATGTTTGCGGTAAAGCTCGTCAAATTCACGATCATTCGCTGAATGATGTTCCGGGCCGTACCACCAGTTCCAGTCGCTGCCTTCGGCAATCAGGAGCTCTTCCAGGGCCAGGCTGCGCTGCTCCGGGGCGGCTGCTGGCGCGTTGTCCGTGAAAAAATCGCGCGCCTCGGAGAGGCGGTCCCATGACAGATTGTCCTCGGGCGCGCCAATCCAGATATCGAAATTGGCATTGATCCATGAACCGGGAACAACCGTATTCAATGTCTTCGGAGCAGGCTCCCGGTCAACGGCTTCCGAGACGGTAAGCGCGGCGAAGGATGGGTCATGGAGAATCCCTTCATACAGCCTCCGCAGAAACTCGCGACCAGACTGCGGATAGTACTCCCAGGCATTCTCACCATCCAGAATGATAGAGACGACGGGCGTTTTGCCCATTGCCAAAACCGGCTCCGCAGATTCTTGAATCCGCCGTATGAAATCCTGAGCAGCCTCTTTTGCCGGCATGCCCGAGTAAACAAAGCCAATCAGGTCGGAGAGTGTGTGGTCGCGGAAAAGCATATTGACGCTCGCGCTTCCTTCCCGCCATTCAAAAACCTGATAAAGTCTTTGCGCGCTTTCCGCGTCCAGTCGTCCTCTTCCGTCATGACTGAGGACAAACCCGGAGGAACGCGCCAGCACACCTTCATCTGTTGCCACCCAGCGGATTCCGAGTTCATGCGCGATTCCCAGAACTTCACTGGAAACACTTCCCTCGGACGGCCACATACCCCGAGGGCGCACTCCAAATACCTGTTCGTGCAGATTCAACCCGCGCAGAATCTGCTCGCGTGCGTCTTCAGGATGGCGAAAGCGGCCAGGCAATGAAACGCCGTGACGGGAAATCGCAGCAACATCTGTATCGCAGACAAGCGGCAAAATCGGATGGTAAAAAGGCGAGGTGGAAATCTCAATTTTTCCATCCTGCGCTGCTGCGGCGTACGCTGGCAGCACCATGGCCAGAAAATTCCTTTGCTTTGAGACGACCAAACTTTGATCTTCCAGCGAGTAGCCGCGGCCCTTTCGGACAAGCTCCTGAATCTCCGGGTCTTCCAGAAAGAATTCGTCGAACCACGCAATTTGCGAGAGCACCTGAAGATCGGTGAAATCCGAGTCCGTCATCAGGCTTACATCCACAATGTCTTCCTGGCGACGATGGAACTGGCGGCAGCGCTCCCACAACTCGCGATAGCGCTCATATCTTCCAATCACGTGTTCAACGTTGGCCTGGAACAGATACTGGAGCGCAAAACGTTTTTCCGCGAGGCCCAGCTCGGACGCAGGCCTGGCCGCCACTTCGAAAAATGGATCGCTGCCCTTTCCCGCAACATAGTCCTGAATTTGCGTGATCAGCGAAGGCACCAGATTGAATGTCTGGTGAAGGCCAGGAAACTCATCCAAAAGCTTCACCATGCCGTAGTAGTCCTTGAGTGCGTGCAGGCGCACCCAGGGCAGGCGGTACTCGCCTGTAATCAGATCTTTGTAATACGGCTGATGCATGTGCCAGAGAAACTGCAGGTGAATAGGCATAATGTGATCGAAAAATGCATTCCGGGCCATCTGCTAGACTGGATATCTAAACCCGTGCGCATCTTTACGCGCTACATTTTAAAGGAAGTCCTTTCCCACGGCCTTATCGGGGCATCCTTGTTTACGCTCGTGATTTTCATGCGCGACGTAAGCCGGATTCTCGAGCTGGTAGTGCGCAACAGCGCACCCGTCCCCAGTGTGGCTGAACTGTTCTTCCTCACTTTGCCGACGGCCTTCACCGTAACCGTTCCCATGGGCGTGCTGGTGGGAATCTTGATCGGCCTGAGCCGCCTCGCCGCGGACAGCGAGGTTACGGCCATGCGCGCCTCCGGCGTGGGCATAGGCCGATTTTTGAAGATTGTTGGCATGTTTGGTATTACGGCATGGCTGCTGGCTCTGGCGAACAGCGTTTTTGTGGCGCCCCGGTCCGCGGCCGCTCTGGCCGATCTCCAGGGCAAGCTGCTCGCTTCCCAGGCTTCTTTTGAAATCCAGCCGCGTGTTTTTTACGAAGATTTTAAAAACTATGTCCTTTACGTCCAGGATGTGACTACCTCTTCCGGCGCAGCAGTCTGGAAAAATGTTTTTCTTGCCGACATCAGCACTCCCGATGCCCCCAGAATAACGATTGCCCAGCAGGCAGTGGTCACCAATGGCGATGACAATACCATCCGCCTGCATCTGGAACGCGGCGAGCAGCATGACACCAATATCAATTCTCCGGAGCAGTACACGATTTCCACGTTCAATGAAACGGACATGCTCCTTAGCCTGCCGCCACATCCCAGGCCCGCGCGTGAAGCGATACCTGTGGCCCAGCTTAGCACTCCGGAGCTTTGGCGGGACTCGTTCAGCCCCCGAAAAGACCTTGCCCGCTGGTACTGGATCGAATTCAACCGCCGGTTTGCCCTGCCGACTGCCTGCCTGGTTTTGGTGCTGATTGGAATCCCACTTGGACTCTCGGCCCGCAAAGGCGGCAAGGGCGCCGGATTCGTGCTCACCATTGTCCTTGTTTTTATCTACTATTTCATCTCGGTCACTGGCGTTTCTCTGGCCCGCAACGGGAAGGTGCCTCCAGTACTCGGCGTCTGGATGGCAAACATAGTGTTTGCCTTTTTTGGCATTTTTCTGCTGTGGCGTGTGGACAGAATGCCGATTGAGATTGGCCTGGGACCGGCAATTTTTGCGCGCTTTAAAAACTGGATGCAGGGCCGCGTCAACGGACGTGAAGTGGAACGCCGCAATGGATCGTGGCACAAGCGGCTCTTCAGCACGCGATTTCCGCTGCTGCTGGACGACTATGTTCTCCGCAACTTTCTCGGCATGCTCCTGCTGGTGCTGACCAGCTTTGTTGTCTTGTTTCTGATTTTCAATTTTTTTGAGCTTCTCTCGGACATTGTGCGGAACCACATACCTTTGGTGACCGTGGGCGAGTACCTGCTGAATGACATGCCTTCGGTGCTCTACACCATGACTCCGCTGAGCGTGCTCCTCGCCGTGCTGATCACCTTCGGTCTGCTGCAGCGATGGAACGAGATCACCGCCATGAAAGCCACGGGAATCAGCATCTACAGGGCCATTACTCCCGTGCTGGTGATTGCCGCTACGATTGCTGGTGGACTCTTTTTACTGGAGCAATGGTACGTACCCTCCAGCATCAAACGCTCGGAAACCCTGCGCAACAGCATCAAGGGACGGCCGGCACAGACCTACCAGCGGGCTGACCGGAAATGGATTTTCGGCCAAAACCGCCGGAGCGCCGGCCACCGGGAGACCCAGACCATCTATTACTACGAGTTTTACGATCCGGACCGGGACCAGTTCGCCAGAATATCGGCCTTTGAAATGACCCCGGACAGCTTCCAGATCACAAAACGGGTTTACGCTGCCCGCGCGCACTGGGCAGACAGTCTGCAAAAATGGGTTTTTGAAAAAGGATGGGCCCGGTCATTCAGCAGTGAAATCGTCAATGATTTTCACCCGTATGAAGTTTCGACATTTGCCGAAGTCACTGAGCCGCCCGGTTACTTTAAGAAAGAATTCCGGCAATCCTCGGAAATGAATTATGAGGAGTTGCAGAATTATATCCATGATCTGCAGCAGAGTGGTTTTGACGTGGTGCGCCTGCGCGTCCAGTTGCAGAAAAAACTGGCCTTCCCGGTAATCACGCTCATTATGGCCATTCTCGCAGTTCCCTTTGCGCTTTCCGCGGGAAGGCGCGGTACTCTCACCGGAGTGGCGATGGCCTTGATGATCGGAGTTGGATACTGGATGATCGCCGGCCTCTTTGAAGCCCTGGGTAATGTGCATCAGCTCCCGCCCATGCTGGCAGCGTGGTCCCCCGACGTAATTTTCGGCCTGATCGGCGGATATATGCTCCTGAAAACGCCGTCCTGAAAAAAGTAACTGAATCAGGCTGGTAAAATCATTAGCTCAGGCGCATGTTCAGTAATCTCCAGCCGCTTCGGCCTTATCTCTGGAAGCACAGATACACCCTGCTGTGGGGTGCGCTGTGTGTGCTGCTTACCAATATCATCTGGGTGCTCTTCCCCCAGGTAGTGCGGCAGGCCATTGACGATCTGAATCTGGGCGTTACACGGCACAAAATTGTTGTCTACCCTTTGCTCCTGATCGCTATCGCCCTGAGCAAGGGCATCTTCCAGTTCCTCACACGCTGGCTGGTTATCGGCATCTCGCGCGAGATTGAATACGATCTCCGGAACGATATTTTCGCCCATCTTGAATCGCTCTCTCTTCCTTACTACCAAAACACCCGGACCGGCGACATTATGGCTCGCGCCACCAATGACCTGAATGCGGTGCGTATGCTGCTGGGCCCAGCCATTATGTACACGGCAAACACGATAGTGTTTACCGTGGCCGCTTTGTTTTTCATGTGGAGGACCAGTCCCAGGCTCACCCTGTACGCCTTTGTCCCTCTGCCTTTGGCCAGTATTCTGGTGCAGTATTTTGGGAGGCGGATTCACGAGCGCTTCGAAAAGATTCAGGCCCAGTTTTCCGATATCTCGGCGCGGGCGCAGGAAAATTTCTCCGGTGCGCGGGTCGTCCGCGCTTATGCTCAGGAAGAGGCAGAAACCGCCCTCTTTGAAAGCTCCAATCAGGAATACATTGCCCGCAGCCTGCCTCTGGCCCGGCTCATGGGAATGCTGTGGCCCTCCCTGGAACTGCTTCTTGGACTAGCCATTGCTCTTGTGCTCTGGCTGGGCCCGCGTGAAGTGCTGTTGCATCACATGACTCTCGGCGAGTTTATCGGCTTTATGACTTACATTGTGATGCTGACCTGGCCAGTGATTGCCGTGGGGTGGGTCATCAACATTTTTCAGCGAGGCCTGGCCTCCACCGGGCGGATCAATGAAATGCTGACCGCCAGGCCAGATATTACCGACGCAATGGTTGCGCCGGAGCTGCGGAATGCAGAATCCATTCGCGGCGAAATCGAGTTTCGTGGGTTGGATTTCAGCTACAACGGCGCTCTGGTGCTGAAAAATGTGAGCCTGCGTATTCCAGACGGCAGCAGCCTGGCCATCGTGGGACCAACGGGCTCCGGCAAAACCACGCTGGTCAACCTGATACCGCGAATGTATGACGCTCCGCCTGGTGCAATTCTTCTCGATGGCCGGCCCATCCGCGAATATCCGCTGGCCATGCTGCGTAAAAATATTGGATTCGTGCCCCAGGAAACCTTTCTCTTCAGCGACACGATTCGGGAAAACATTGCTCTGGGCGCGGAAAATGCCTCCGACGAGCAGATTCACGCCGCCGCCGAAGCCGCCAATATTGCATCGGACATTGAAGGGTTCCCGCTGCAGTATCAAACCATCACCGGCGAGCGCGGCATTACGCTTTCCGGCGGGCAAAAACAGCGCACCGCGATTGCACGGGCCATCCTCCGCGATCCCCGAATTCTGGTCCTTGATGACGCGCTTTCCAGCGTGGACACTTACACCGAAGAGAAAATCCTGAACCATCTCCGCCAGGTAATGCACGGACGCACCACAGTTTTTATCTCACATCGCGTCTCGACCGTCCGCAATGCTGACCAAATCGCCGTGCTCCACGATGGACAAATCGTGGAACTGGGCGCCCATGAAGAGCTTCTCGCCCGCAACGGCTATTACACCAGCCTGCACAACAAACAATTACTGGAAGAAGAACTGGCCAGGGTTTGATCTTATGAAACGTGTAGTAGTTCAGGAACTGCTGGACAACGACTCAGGCACCGTGGAGGAGGTTGAGGACTCCCTGACCGACCTGAGAATGCTGAACCGCTGGTTCGGCGGTGTACGCGTTACCACGGCGCTTTTGCGACAAGTTACAGAACAAAAGCAGCTCGAAACAGCATCGCTTCTGGACGTTGCCGGCGCTTCCGGCTATGTGGTGACACAGGCTCGTGAGTCTTTGCGCAAAATTGGAATTGCCCTGGAACCGGCGGTTCTGGACCGTGTGCCTGCCCATCTGGGCGACAATTTTCCCTCTGTTTGTGGCGATGCTCTTGCCATGCCATTTGCCGATAACAGCTTTGACGTTGTGACCTGCTCGCTCTTCGTTCATCATCTGGAGCCACCGGAGATTGTCCGGTTTGTCAATGAGGCCCTGCGGGTCTCCCGCCATGCATTCATCATCAACGATCTGATCAGGCATCCGCTGCACTGGGCTACGGCCATGGCAGGCCGCCTCATTTACCGGAGCCGGCTGACTCGCTTTGATGCACCCGCATCCGTACGGCGGGCCTACACTACGCAGGAAATAAAGCATATTCTTGAAAGAACAAGCGCTGCCCGGCACGAAATCAGCACGTCTTATTTTTTTCGTATGGGAGTCGTTGTGTGGAAGCCGCAGAGTCCGACCTTGCCCTAATCGGCGCCGGTAAAGAAGACAGCCCGAAAAAACTGAGAAAATCTCTATCCTGGATGGGCAACGGTGCTGTTTCTGCGCAGCAACCTGCGAATGACTGCAAGGAGATCCGAAAGCTCAAACGGCTTAACCAGACAAGGAACATGGGCCTGATTAATAAGGGTAATCACGCCGGGATCGGACATATTCGAGACTACCAGCACTATCCTGGAAATTAAATCAGGGCGCTGCTGCTGAATCCACTGGCAGACATCGATTCCACCCAGTCTTCCGGGCACTTTACTGTCAAGAAAAATGGCATCGAAATGCCCGTGCTTCAGCTTCTCCAACGCTTCGGAGTCGGAGCGCGCAATCTCCACCGTCAGTCCGGCAGCAATCAGCACATCGGGATCAAAGTTCGGCATATCTTCTGCATCGTGCAGGAGAAGGACTTGCCCTTCAATACGGGATTCACGGCGGGCGACAATTCGCTCCTCTTCTGTCGGTGGCTTTTCTCCAACCGCCACGGGCAGGCGAACCTGCACCGCAGCGCCGCCCGAGGGGTGGTTGTAAACAAGAATCTCGCCTCCGTGTTCTTTGGCGATGCCGTAACAAATGCTCAGTCCCAGCCCCGTCCCCTTGCCCACGCCTTTGGTGGTGTAAAACGGATCCAGCACGCGTCTGGGCTCCGCAAACCCCGGGCCTGAATCATGAAATTCCGTTACTACGTAACCATGCTGGGTGAAAATTCTCACCCTGAGCTGCCCGCCGGCGCCGTTCTCCATCATGGCATCGGCCGCGTTGTTGATGATATTGAGGCATACCTGCTCAATCTGAAATGGATCGCCCAGTATTAGGGGTACATCGGCGCTGAATTCCCGTTCCACCACGAAGTTGTGGACTTTCAGATCATAGTCGCGTAGCGCAATGGCCTCCTCCACCACCCGGCAGAGATCGATATGCAGTTTCTGCGGCTTGTGCTGGCGTGCGAACGAGAGCAGGTTCTGAACAATCTTTTGCGTGCGCTGCGCCTGTTTGTGCAGCTTGAGGATAAACTCCTGGATCCGCGGATCGAGCTGTTCGCTTTCGAGTAGCTGAGCGTAGCCCAGAATGGCCGTAAGCGGATTGTTCAATTCATGCGCCACACCGGAAATCAACTGGCCAACTGCGGACATCTTTTCGCTTTGCAGGAGTTGTTCCTGGGTACGTCGCAGGTCATCGTAGGCCTGTCGCGTCTCGTCATAGAGCTGTACCTTATCGATGGTGGTTGCAAGCTGCCGCCCCACGGCCGTCAAAACACTTTCATCGGAAGAGCTGAAATCTCTTTCCATCCGGCTGCTGGTACACAGCAACCCCAGAATCTTGTCCTTGCGCCACAAAACTACCCATAACCAGGATTGCAGATTCTCTGCCTGCACAAATTTGTGCACCAACTCCGGCAAGCGCGGAAGGTCCTCATGGCTGATGATCTCCGCACGGGTACTGCGTATCATCTCCAAAAAATCGGACGGAAGGATAAAATCCTGGGTCTCGGTTACCCACGAGCTGCGATGCCCCCAGGACGCTTTTTTCTGCATGGAACCGGTTTCTTCGTTGAACAGGTACACGGCGGCCGTGTCCGTGGAAAACAGTTCGGTAATCTGAGCGATCGTGAGCTGGAGAATCTCCTCCAGATCAAAGGACTGGTTGAGGGCCACGGCAATGTTATTCAGAACATACAACTCGCGATTACGGCGGCGGACCTCGTCTTCCGCCCGCTTGATTTCTGTCACATCCAGCAGTACACCCTGGTAGCGCTCGATCCTGCCTTCCATGCCCAGGGTGGCAAAGCTGCTCTCGATCACGCTGATCACCCTGCCATCTCTGCGCCGCAGCGGATATTCAAAATTGCGCACAAAACCAAAGTCGGCCATATCGGATGCGAATTTTTGCTGGTCCTGCGGGCCCATGCGGGAAAACTCGACAGGGCTGGATTTGAAGACTTCCTCCCTGCTGCCATAACCCAGCATGAGGACAAACGCGTCATTGCAGTCGATGATCTTCCCTTCCGGGGTGGCCACAAAAATACCTTCCTGCATGTGGCTGAACAGCATACGGTAACGCTCTTCCGCGGCTTTGGCTTCAGTAATATCTTTGATCACGTGGACGGTGCTGCCGCGTGATGCATCCTCCTCACCCGTATACGCCGACGTGGAGACCACGGAATAACCGCCGAAGCAGCGATCATCTTCACTGGAAGCCGCGTTTTCGCCCAGCCCGCAATATGGACATGATGTCCAGTTCGTGCCCGCGCCGGGCAGGATGGCCTCACACGCCTGGTGAATGACCTCAGTGCGGGTAAGCTTCAGGCGGCTGAGCAACGCGCGATTGGCGCGCAAAATGCGGAAGTCACGGTCATGGACAAAAATATAATCAGGAATCGAATTGAACGTGCTGGCCCACTCATTCCGTGAACGCACCAGTTGCTGCACCAGGCCGCGATTTTCCGCTGCCAGCCCCAGTTGCTCGGTCGCGGCTTTTAGAAAATCTTTATCAAAGTCGGTATAGGCGCGATAACCCGGCATTCCCAGCGCCAGTATGCCGATCTCGGAACTTTTGCTCCCTACCGGTATTAAAAGCAGATGGCGAATTCCCTCAACCGCGGCCGATTCCCGAACGGGAGCAGACATGTCCCGAACACGTGTAATCCGAACTTCGTCTTTGTGCTGGACCCTTTTTATAGCTTCCGCAGCCAGCGGTTCCGGGAACCCCTGCTGCACTTCAAGTACGAACTCGCCCTTCTGCAGAATCCAAAAGCACGCGGCTTTGGCCCGGGTATGTCCGCGTATCTCCGTGAGCACAATTTCGGCAATCGAGCCAAAATCAGTCCTGCCCGAAATTTCATGGGTGATGGTGTTGAGCACCTTCAGGCGAGCCACCTGGATCCTGGAATCATTCAGCACAATCAGCATGATTCCGACACCCAGCAGCAGATCGACAAAAATATCGAAACTGGCCAGCGCGTGCGTTTGCCGCCCGTCAATGTGCAGCAGCAGCAAAGTCACCGCCACAATCCAGTGGCCCGGGTTGTACCGGCCGAAAGAGAACCGGACCAGCCAAAAAACGGCGGTGGCCAGAACCAATGACCAGCAGGCACGGAAGCTCCAGTACAACAGGCCTGAATGTGAAGACCAGAAGCTGGCGATACCCAAAAGCATTGCAGTAAAAGTCGCGATGCTGCAGGGCCAAAGCAGCTTACGGCGGTGAACATAGAGGAGAATGGAGCAAGCCAGCAGGCCGGCAGCCAGGGCAAAGGAGGTATTTACGGCTGCAATCCACAGGCGAGGATCGGAATGGGAAGCACCCGCCCAAACCAGAAGTTTTGAGGCCCCATAGAGACTCCAGCCCACAATCCAGGGCAGGAGGTATTTTTCACGAAAGCTGCTGTACAAAAGGATGGCGCCGGCCAGCAAAATCAGCAGGGTCGACCCTTCAGCTACAAACTCGGATTGCAGCACAAAGTCCATGTCCTGGGACGCAACAGTTCAGGATGAATGAAGCTTGTATATCATGGATCGATCTGTTTTGGTTGTATTTATCATCACCTGATCTGGCATTGTATTCCAGGTGACTCTGGGATACAGTAAATTTTCCCTGTTCTGGCGGGATTTTGCGGTATGAGCATTGAACGCATTTTGGTCGTCGACGACGAGGAATCCATTCGCGAGATCATCTCGTCCATGCTGAGCGCCGCCGGGTATAAGACGGCGCAGGCGAGTTCCGGCATGGAAGCTCTTGCCGTGCTGAATTCCCACGGTGAATTTGAGCTGATGCTCTCTGACCTGATGATGGCCGAGCTCGACGGCATTGCGCTGCTCGAGCGTTCCAAGGAAAAGTACCCGGACATGCCGGTAATCATGGTTACGGCCGTGCATGACATCTCCGTGGCGCTCGCGGCAATCCGCAACGGCGCCTACGACTATCTGCTGAAACCTTTTGAACGAGAGCAGCTTTTGGCCATGGTCAGAAGGGCCCTCGAACACCGGCGGCTCAAACTGGAGAACCGGGCCTACCAGTCCAACCTGGAATCACTGGTGGCAGCACGCACAGAGCAACTGCGCCAGACGATGACCGATCTGGAACGCTCTTATGACATTACCCTGGAAGCCCTGGGGGATGCGCTTGACCTCAAGGACGCCGAGACCGAAGGGCACTCCAAGCGAGTGACGGCATTCACCATAGCTATCGCCCGGGCCATGGGCCTTTCCGGAGAACGTATTCGCATCATCGCGCGCGGCGCTTTCCTGCACGATATCGGCAAAATGGCCATTCCCGATGCAATCCTGCGCAAGCCGGGTTCTCTTACGCCGGAAGAAACCGCCATTATGCGTGAACACTGCTACCGCGGGTACCAGATGCTGCGCAAAATCCCTTTTCTCTCCGAGGCTTCCGATATTGTCTATGCTCATCAGGAGCGTTATGACGGTACCGGTTACCCTCGCGGCCTGAAAGGTGATGAGATTCCGCTGGGCGCCAGAATTTTCTCCGTGGCCGACACGCTGGATGCCATTACCTCAGACCGTCCTTACCGGGCGGCCCAAACCGTTGCCGCCGCCCGCGAAGAGGTGCTGCGCTATTCGGGCACCCAGTTCGACCCCGAGGTGGTGCGCGTGTTCATGCAGATGCCGGATACGATCTGGGAAGACCTGCGCAAAGAGATCAACTCGCAGATTTATCGCTTTACCTACCATTCCACGTCGCCTTCACCTTCCAAAACTGGGTCTCCGGCTGTCACCGCAGGCAGACCGTCATAGCCCCATCCGTTTTCCGCAGCCATTCGCCCGAAAACGAATCAGAGTGAAAATGGTAAGTTAGAGGGATGGCGGCAGGCCGCCATGGAGAGTGCGCTATGGCTGTGCTTACCGATACCGAGATTCAGCAGGCACTGACTTCCCTTCCCGGCTGGGAGCGAAATGGCATTGCCATTCAACGGATATTCTCATTTGCCGATTTCAAAACGGCCATGGAGTTTGTCAACAACGTAGCTGACGCGGCGGAACATGCAAATCACCATCCCGACATCGATATCCGCTACAACAAGGTGACCATGATGCTGGTGTCGCACGATTCAGGCGGCGTAACGCAAAGAGACGTGCGCATGGCGGGCCGAATCAGTCAGATTGCCGGATAGGTTACCGCGGAGATTCGAGCGCCTGCGAAAGCCGGTCAAGCGAGCGCTGAATCGTATCCAGCTGGCCTTCAAGAGCGCTGTCAAGCTCACCCAGCGGGTCGCTGTTCTTGGCCATGTGATCAAAAAAGGCGTGGATCTTTCTGCGTCCGCGCGTGCTGGCGCACATCAAGCCAAGCCCGCTGAGCCCAAGCACTGCAATTGGAAGAAGCCAGTTCTTCATACCGGTCACTCCATGCAACTTCGTTTAAGTTCTATAATGCCCTGGAACATAACCAGGCAAAATAGCTTAATAAGTTACCTTCGTTGTTGTCTGTTGGAGTCTTTCGTTAATTTCTGCAAAGCCATGCAGCTTTTCTGCTTGCGCCAGGCATCTTATCGTCGAGTTGTCCAAAATAATCTGAGGTGATCTTTATGAAAGCGACAGGCTTCGTTTGCTTCCTGCTCATGGCCGTTGGCCTGACGGCCAGCGCACAGGATAGCCAAAATCCCGAACTGAAAACGAGGCCGAATGCCCCTCCAGCGAGCTCTTATCCCCAGCCCCCGGCCACGGCCAATGGCTCCGCCTCGGTTTACGGTGCGCCCGCGAATGCAATTCCCGAAGGAACGCGGTTCATCGTAAAACTCAAGGACACGCTGGACACGCACACTATGGATCAGGGCAAGCGCTTTAAGGCCGAGCTTCGTGAAGATCTAATTACGCCCAGCGGACTCATTATCCCCCGCGGCCGCCCGGTGAAGGGCCATGTGGGAACGTTTGAACGCGGCTTCACCGGCGCCCGAATTCTGCTGGTAATGGACGAAATCGAAACCCGCCACGGCTGGGTGCCTCTGATCGCAACGGTAACCGGAGTGCCCGGAGATTCTTCTGTCAAGTCCACCGACAATGAAGGCGAACTCACACGCAAGGGACCGGACAAAAAGCGCGTTATTACCAATGCAGCAATTGGCGCAGGCGTGGGAGCAGCCAGTGGAGCGGCAATTGGCGGCGCCAAGGGAGCGACCGTGGGCGCGGTTGTGGGCGCTGGGCTGGGAACAGGCACCGGACTGCTCTTTCGCGGTAACGACATCAAGCTGGCCAAAGACACACAGCTGGAAATAAGACTCAACCGTGACCTGACCGTACCTGCAAGATAAGCTTATTTGAAGCAAACGGCCAGTGTAGTGGCTATCCCAAGGAGCTTTTGCAGATCAAGAGCGGAAAAGTCCGAGCCGGCATCCAGAGGATTGGAGCCTTTGCGGCAAATCTGAATTACGCCCACTGATTTTTCTTCGCAGACTACCGGACAGGAAATCATCTTCTGGATGATCCGTTTTTCTTTGCTGTCTTTGGGGCCAGCCGCTGCCTTGCCGGATGAAATCATCTCAAAGAACGTGGTGTGGCGCGTATGGGCGAAGTTGTTACTGATTTCGCCGCGTTTGCTGTTGAAGGTGCGCACCGCCATGGCGCCGGAGGTATTGAGAGGAATTCTGCCCACGTTTTCGAGGTGCGCCGGATGGACAAACACCAGGCTGTCTTTTTCCAGCCGGAGAATGCCCACTTCATCGTGCTGCACGCTGAACACGGCGGCAATCTCTGCCGCCATTCTTTCCGCATTTTTCCGAGTCAGGCCCTCGCTTTGACATTCCGAGGCAAGCTGGGCCAGTGGAGCTGTAAGGGTCATGGCAGGGCACATTATAAAGGATTGCCGCAATTGCACCATGTAGGCGCACGAAATGCGCCTGCGACGGACACAAATGCAGCTCTAAAACGGCTTCTCAAAGCTGGTGCTCTGCGGGGTGAACATCTGCGCCCCGTTTTCGGTGATGTACATGCAATCTTCGAGCCTTACACCGAATTCACCGCGAATGTAGATTCCCGGCTCATCACTGAAACACATATTCGGAGCCAGCAATGTGGTATTGCCGCGGACCAGATAGGTCCATTCATGCCCGTCCATGCCAATGCCATGTCCCAGCCGATGGGAGAAATATTTGTAATCCGGCCCATAACCGGCATCTGAGATTACCTTGCGTGCCGCGGCGTCGACGGCCTGGCACTGCGCTCCGGGTTTGGCGGCAGCCAGCGCCGCCTGCTGCGCCCGGTGCACGATCTCAAAAACCTGCTTCATCTTTTCCGAAGGCTTCCCCAGCGCCACCGTGCGGCTGATATCGGATTCGTATTCCTCGACTTTGCAGCCGCCATCCATCAGCAAGATGGTCCCTTCGCGAATCACCTGCGGTTTGGCAGAGCCATGGGGCAACGCTGAAAACTCACCCACCTGCACACTGGCTCCTCCCTGGAAGCCCTGCTGCGCATGAGCGGCCTCTACCAGATGCGCAAAATCATGCTGCGTCATGCCTTCCTTAGTGGAGAGATACGCGGCCTCATAAGCAGCCAGGGTGACCTGATTCGCCAGGGTGAGCAGCTGCAGTTCATGCGGACTCTTGAACATGCGGCAACCGGCGGTCACCGGAGTCGCACTGACAATCTGCAGGGCCGGAGCAGCTTTGGCGATTCCTTCGTCATAGACGTACCGGACTGTCTCCTCCATGCCTATTCGGCCGGATAGAATGCCCCGGTCTTTGAGACCATCTGCGACGCGTTGATACGGATTCTCATCTTCCTGCCACAGCCGCAGTTCGGGATCTTTGCCACCCGGTCCGCTCGAAATCTGCTCCCGGGCGCGGTCTTCCTCAAAAGCGGGGCAGACATAAAAGGGATTGCCTTTGATCGGAAGCACCATGGCAAAAAGTCTTTCGCTCAGCCACCAGCGAATGCCGCTGAAGTAAACCAGGGAGGTACCGCCGCTCATGAGGAGGGCATCGAGTTTGTTATCGGCCATCAGCCGCCGCGCCTTCTCGATTCGCTGCTGACGCTCTTCGAGAGTGATGGGCATGGCTTCAGCCCTGCGCGATTTCAGACGAGCAATGGCTGGGGGAAGCGCCCCGGCAGGACTCTGTTCCTGTACAAACGGTACGGCCGGAACCATGGCAGCGGTCGCCATAATTCCGGCGGACTCGAGAAAACTGCGGCGACTGAAAGATGACATCCAGGTTGCTCCCTTTTGAACTGCATAGCCTACCATTACAAATGTCCTTCCGGCTCTTTTTTTCGCAAGAGTAAGGGCGATCTCCGCAAAAAATGCTCCTGGGCAGAATGTGAAGATGTTAGCCTTGAGCAATCATCTGCTCAGGGGGGATTTTCATGCTTAACGGATACAGTTCCGCCAGGACACGCTGCGCCAACTTCAGTAAGGAACTCCAGCAATTCGCCGCCAATCGATGCAGGCAGGCCGTTGGAATTGCGGCAGTGGCCATGGTCCTGTTTGCTTCACAGGCATTTGCCGCGCAGAGTTCTTCGGCCAGCGACGGACGGGACTCTCAGGAACAGGAAGCGCCACATCAAACGATGTCACCGGGCGGAACTCAGGATTTGAAGCCATTGATGGAGTCATTGGCCCGTTTGCAGGACAAGCTGGAGCAGGGCGTACAACTTCCGGCGGCGCGCACCCAAAGCAAGCTTCTGCAGCTGCTGCCGCCAACGACAACGGCTTGCCTGAGTCTGCCAAATTTGGGAGATTCCATTGGCCAGGCGAGCGAGATTTTTCATCAGCAGTTGCAGCAGGACCCTGTACTGGGAGAGTGGTGGCAGACAAAAGCAGGCATGGCCAGCCTGTTTGTAGATGACGCGCTGGCCAAATTGCAGCAGTTCTCCGGCTATCTGGGCGATGAACTCATGATTTCAGTTTCCGGGAACGGCACCGATACTTCCCCGCTTATCCTCGCCGAGGTGCGCAAACCCGGACTGCAAACCTTTCTTCAGCAAATCGTCAAACAGTACGCCGGACAAGGGAATGCTCCTGTAGTCTTTTACACTCCGGCACAGCTTCTGGCGACAACCAAACAGCCTCTGCACAAGCCTCTGATGGTGCTGATCCGTGCTGATTACATGGTTGCGGCGGCCGATCTCAAAACCCTCAAAGCGATCAATACCCAACTCAGCCACGGCGGTGCAGGGTTCACCGCGACTCCGTTTGGACAGCGTTTGGTCCAGGCGTATCAGGGCAGCGTGGGTGTCCTGCTGGGAGTCAACCTGCAGCCGGTGCTAAGCCAAATTCCCAGGAGCGGAAAAGACCAGGCCGCGCTGGACCAGAGTGGCTTTTCCGATGTGAAATTTCTGATCATCGAAGGCAAGTATTCCGGCGGAGTTCTCACCAGCAATACAGAACTGGACTTTGCCGGTCCGCGCCACGGCATTGCCTCGTGGCTGGCGGCTCCCGCAGCGCCGGGAGGCCTGGATTTTGTCTCCCCCAATGCCGGTTTGGCTGCAGGCGCAGTGCTCAAAAATCCTGCCGACATTTTCGATGAGATCAAAACTCTCTCGGCCAATAACTCAGAGGCGATCCAGGGGATCGAGCAGGCGGAAAAAGAGCTCAAAATTAATTTGAGACAGGACCTGTTCAGCAAATTGACAGGACAGATCGTAGCCGCAATCGATGGGCCCTCCACTTCCCAAAAGCCCGCATGGAAGGTAATCCTGCAATCATCCGACCCTGCGGGGTTGCAACAAATGCTGAAGCAGGCGGTGGCTGGCGTAAATGCCAGTGCGAAAAAAGGAAAAAGTATCGACCTGAAGCAGCATAGTGAGAACGGGATGACCTGGAACGTCCTGCAGTTCAACAAGGGAGAGAAATCAGACAAGATCGCCTATGCCGTTGTGGATGGATATCTGGTGCTGGCGGCGAATGAGGCCCTGTTGAAAGAAGCTGCTGCCATTCACCGCAGCGGAAACTCAATGGCGAAATCGGCTGCTCTGAATGCGTTGTTGCCGCAAGGCCGAAGCGGTGCCATGTCGGCTCTGCTGTATGAGGACCTTGCGCAGGTTTACCAATCCGTACTGCAGCAGCAACCCTCCGAGATGGCGCAAATGCTGCAGCCGCTGATGACTCACGGCCGGTCGGCGGTTATTAGCGTTTATGCAGAAGAACAGAGCATCCACGTTGCCGCAAAGGGTGGTGCGCTGAATGCGGCCGCGCCGCTGGTACTGGCCGCAATCGCGATCCCAAATTTAATGCGCTCCAAAACAGAGGCCAATCAAGCCGCTGCGGCAGCCACCATACGAACGCTGAATACCGCCCAGGCCACCTATTCCGTAGACTACGCCAAATTTGCCCCTAACCTGGCTACGCTGGGGCCCGGCGCGAGCGAGAACTGCGGCGGCGCAAAGGATATATCAGAACATCACGCCTGCCTGATTGACAACTCTCTGGGCAATGCCAGCTGCACATCGGGAAAGTGGTGCACCAAAGGTTCTTACCGTTACACCATGATTGGCGCCTGCAACAACGGCAGCTGTGATGATTATGTTGCCGTAGGCACCCCGTCCGACACCAATGCCGGAACCAGGAGCTTCTGCTCGACTTCCGATGGAATAGTTCGGTGGCACGCAGGGCCTCCACTGAAGGCCCCCATCAGCGCGGATGAATGCCGGCAGTGGAATTCGCTGTAGAGCAGACAAGCACTCTAATTCAGCATGCACAGCAGGCTTTGGTCATGAATTCTGCTGCAGGATCACCACCAGCCGCCGAGGACCGTGCGCGCCCTGCACCAGAATTTTTTCGATATCAGCAGTACGACTGGAGCCGCTGATGACAGACGCGTATGAATTTCGCATCAGCTTTCCCTGGCGAAAGGCATTGCCCAGTGCGGTCTGGAGATCGGGCACGAGCTGAGACGTGGTGGCAAAAACTATGTGGCAGGGAGCAACCACTGTAGCGCCGCGCCCACCGCACCCGGCAGTGACAAAAACCGAACCTGTCTGCGCGATCAGCGCCTCGGCCAGAGTCAACGTGGCTTGCGATGATTCTCTGGGTGCACCTTCGCTGGACCAGCGCACTGGACGTTGGCGCAAAAGCGCAGCTACCAACTGCCGCAACGGCGGGGAATCCTGTACAAACAACTCTCCTTCGGGAAGCGATGCCAGCGCGGTTTCAAGAGCGGCAGCACTGGCCGCACCATCGGCAGTCAAAATGCACTCCATCAAATTCGCGGAGCACTCCTCTAGAAACCGCGTGAGAGGATCGGTGATTGGCTCAAAGATCGGGCCATGGAAATCCGAAGCCGGTAATGCCGGGGCCGGCGTTTGCAATCCTGTTCGGATGCGCTGCAGAATGCGGTCGCGACCAGTGTTTTCAGCGGGCACGATCTTTCCTCCAAAGGGCGCGAAATGACTGCGAAGGCAGCGGTACCGGAGAGCGTCCGCGAGTCCACGAGCGCAGAGGATCCACCGCTGAGCCCGCCAGTCCCAAGCCGTAAAACAAACGCAGCGTGGTACGTCCCAGCCATCCACCGGCTGAATACACCGCCGGGCGCAGCATGGACCAGCGCCACAGCTTGAACGCCATACGCTCCGTCCATTTGGTCGATCCGGCGGACACGGTATTGCGCCGGTTCTCCAGTAGGTGATGATGCAGATTGATGTTCACCGGGCAAACGCTGGTGCAGGCGCCACACAATGACGAGGCATACGACAGATGCTGAAACTCCTTGCCGCGCAGGTGCGGCGTGAGCACGCTGCCAATCGGCCCCGGATAGGTGGTGCCATAGGTGTGGCCTCCCACGTTGCGAAAAACGGGGCAGATATTCAGACACGCGCCGCAGCGAATGCAGTTCAGGACTTCGCGTTGTTCCGGATCGGCAAGCAGCGAACTGCGTCCGTTGTCCACCAGAACAACGTGAAACTCTTCCGGACCGTCCGTTTCTCCCGGCTGGCGCGGACCGCCCACGAGTGTTCCATAAGTGGTAATTCCCTGCCCAGTACCGGACGTCGCCAGCACCGGCCAAAGCACGGCCAGATCTTCGAGGCGCGGAATCACCTTCTCAATTCCGGTCACGGCAACATGGATACGCGGAACACTGGTGCAAAGGCGGCCATTGCCCTCATTGGTGGAGATAGCGATCACTCCGCTGTCTGCCACAAGAAAGTTTGCGCCGGAGATTCCCATTTCAGCGGAGAAAAACGCTTCGCGCAAAGTACGCCGCGCCAGCGCCACCAGCTTTACGGGATCATGGTCCGCGATATCCTCGCCCAGCTTCTCCCGAAACAGTTCGGCGATTTGTCCACGGGTGAGGTGCATGGCCGGAGTGACAATGTGGTAGGGCGGCTCATTGCGAAGCTGCACAATGTATTCACCCAGATCGGTCTCCCAGACTTTGATTCCGGCGGATTCGAGGGCGGGAGCAAGCTGAATTTCTTCCGTCACCATGGACTTCGACTTCACCACCGTGCGCACGCCCTTGCTGGTGGCCAGGTTGCGGATGTAATCGCAGGCCTGCTGTGAGTTTTCCGCCCAGAAAACATGGCCACCGCGCGCGATCACCTGCTCTTCGAACTGCAGAAGATACTTGTCGAGGTGTTTGATCGCTTCGTATTTAATCTCCTGGCATCGGCGACGAGCGGCGTCCCAGTCGCGAATGCGAGAGCGCCCTTTGAGATGTGCGGCATCATAGCTCTCCATACCGCGGCGAATGATCTCGCGATGCATCAGGTCCGCTGACTTGATTGCGGCATCATGAAGGAAGCGCTGGGCGGCAGTGCTCATGCGCGGCCCTGCCTTGCCAGAATGCTGGCCAGATGTATGGTTTTTGCCGGAGCGTTACGTTTGCTGAGAATGCCCTGAAGATGCATAAGACAACTGGGGTCAATGGCGGTTACAAACTCCGCGCCACACACAGCCACGCTCTCGGCTTTGGACTCGCCCATGGCCACGGAGATGCTTTCAAATTTGGTGGAAAAAGTCCCGCCAAAGCCGCAGCATTCCTCGGAGCGCAGCATGTCCACCAGTTTCAAGCCCTTGACCTGGCGCAGTAATTGCAGCGGCTCCTGCCGCAAACCGAGTTCACGCAATCCGTGGCAGGAAGCATGATAGGTGACTGCATGGGGAAATTCAGCGCCAATATCAGATACGCCGGCAACCTTCACCAAAAACTCGGAAAGCTCCCACGTACGCTGCAGGAGTGCAACCGCCTGGTCGTGCAGCGGACTGGAGGAGAGCAAATCCGGATAAAATTTTCGCACCATAGTGGTGCAGGAGCCGGAAGGGCAAACCACTGCTTCCGCTTCCTCGAAAATGCGGACGAATCTCTCCGCGCAGGGACGAGCTTCATTCCAGTAGCCGGTATTGAAGGCCGGCTGGCCGCAGCAGGTTTGATCTTCAGGAAAGTCCACTTCGCAGCCAATACGGCGCAATACTTTCACCGTATCAACCGCGACCTCAGGCAGAAGTTGATCGACATAGCAGGGCACGAAGAGTGAGACGCGAGGCAGCATGGCACGTGCCATCTTACACAAACTCCTGGCGTAAGCCGTAATTCAGTAAAATTTACGCAGACTACAGCGAGCGCAAAGCTGTTGCCACGGGCTGCCGCGCGGCCCGGATCGCAGGAAACAATCCGCCAATCGCCCCCATCGCCAGCGCAAAGAATATGCCGGCCAGCAGCAAATCGGGCGTTACTTTGAAGGCAAAGGCCAAATAAGAAAAAGTCTGAAAATTCATGGAGCCGGTGGTAAGCCCATTCAGCGGAAGCGCCGAGAGACAGCCCAGCAGACCTCCGGCAAAGGAAATCAGCAGGGCCTCAATCAGAAATGAGAACACGACGCTGCCCGAGCCAAACCCGAGAGCACGCATGGTGGCAATCTCTCTTGCGCGTTCAGCCACCGCGGAATACATGGTATTCAGAGCGCCAAAGATGGCGCCAATACCCATAATGAAAGCTACCAGGCCACCCAGAACTTTGATTACGGTACTGAGAGTTTGCGATTGCTTGTCGTAATAAGCCACTTCACTGGTGATGTCCACCGTCATGCGCGGATCGGCGGTGACTGCGTCTTTTAATTGCTGCAGTGCGTCCGGCGATGTCAGATGGACAGTGACAGACTGAAATACGTTCTCGGGCCGGTGATAGATCTGGTTTAGCACGTGCGCATCGCACCAGACTTCGGAATCAAATGCCGAACTATTAGCGTCAAACACGCCGACAATGCGCCACGTCCCGCCGCCGAACTTTATCGAATCTCCGAGGTTGAGCCCGGAATAGGTGTTGCTGGCATTGTTGCCCACAATCAGCTCAGCCAGACCAGGATGGAAGAAAGTTCCTTTTATGATTTTGATGTTGTTGCGCACATCCAGAGCTTTGGCCGAGACGCCACGAACCTGCACATTGGCATCCGTCCCGGTGGACCTGAGCGGGAAAGGCGCAATCACCACCACCTCCGGGCTCACCAACGGTCCACTGGATCCACGGGCAACGCCAGGCGCGTCTTCCAGGACTCTTACCTGATCCAGTGATACCGATCCTCCCAGTTCCGAGGTGGAGCCGTTCCGCATGACCAGGGCGTTGCCTGCCGAACCAGAAGAGACCAGCGTGGCTTTGAACCCTTTGGCCAGCGCCATCATGGCAATGAAAACACCCACAGTGCCGGTGATCCCCAGCACCGCGACTACGGCTGATGCCCAGCGCTGCCGGACACTGCGCAGGTTATAAACCACGGGAATCGGCATAAATCACACTCTCCTCAGTGCATCCACCACGCGCAGCCGCATGGCGCCAAACGCCGGAAGCAGGCCGCTGGCAGCGCCCACGGCCAGCGTCACAACCAGACCAGTTATCATGGCTTCCGGACGAAGATAGAAAATCTGCAGTACGCTGGGTACCGGGTTCCAGAATGTCGTGAGAAGTTTTGCCGCACCCAGGCCCAGAGATCCGCCGACCACTGCAATCACCAGCGATTCACCCAGCACAAACAGCATTACGAAGCGGTCAGAATATCCAATGGCCTTCAGCACGGCCAGTTCACCCGTGCGCTCCCGTACCGCAATGGCCATGGTGTTCCCTGTGACCAGCAGCAAGGTAAAGAAAACCACTCCGCCGATGGTCACTATCAGAAACTGAACGTTGCCGAACTGCTTTACCCAGTTGGCAAAGAAGACTGCTTCCGCGTCCGAGTGCGTTTCATAGGGTGAATTGGCAAACTCGGTATCGATCACCTTGCAGATGCGCGCGGCATCATCGGGATTGGAGATAAGCACGGTGTACCAGCCCACCTGGCCTTTGTAAGCTTCACGTACCCGCTCTTCCAGATAGTCCCAGTGAAACCAGAACTGCGTTTCGTCGTCCCTGTTCGGGCGCCCATGATAGATGCCGTCAATGTTGAAGTCCCACACGCCAGGAAAAATCACGCCCTTGATGGGAACATGGTCGCCTACTTTCCATCCAAAGCGTTTTGCCGTAGCCGCTCCCACCACGGCGCCCTGGCGATCTCTTACAAAATTGCTCCACTGATCTTCCGGGACCTGCAATTCGGGAAAAACTTTGCGCTGATTTTCCACGTCAATGGCAAACTGGGCAAACTGGTTTTTCTCGTCCTGATAGTAGCCGCCAAACCAGTTATCAAACGTGACCAGCTTCACTCCAGGAATGCGCAGAATGCGCTCGCGATACGAGAGCGGCAGCGGCTGAATGATCGACACCCGGTTGATGACCACAAGGCGGTTCGCGCTGGTAATTTGGTCCGCACCCCCGCCAAAGGACGTGCGAATCACCGCCAGAAAGCCGAACAGAAACAGCGCGACAAAGAAAGAGCCCATCGTGAGCAGGAGCCGCAGCTTTTTGCGGAACAGATTGGCCAGCAGCAATCCGCGGAATTTCATGCGGCGCCTCCTGATGTAATCTGCTCCAGAGTCCCAGTCTCAACCAGCGCGCCTTTCTCCAGATGCAGTGTAATGTCTGCGCGCTGGGCCACCAGTGGATCGTGCGTCACCATGAGCACGGTCTTCCCATATTCCTTCACCAGCCGAAGGATCAATGCCATGATTTCGTCGGCGCTTTTGCGGTCCAGATCGCCCGTAGGCTCGTCACACAGCAGAAACGTGGGGTCGGAAACAATAGCGCGGGCAATGGTAACGCGCTGCTCCTGTCCACCGGAGAGCTGGCGGGGAAAGTGGTGCATGCGGTCCGAGAGTCCCACCACTCCGAGTGCGGTCTCGACGTGCTTGCGGCGCTGGTCTTTGGAAAGTTTGGTGAGTAACAAGGGCAGTTCCACGTTTTGAAACGCGGTCAGCACCGGAATCAGGTTATACATCTGGAAGACAAAGCCAACATGGCGTGCGCGCCAGTGCGTCAGCTTGCTGCCGGACATGTGGGTAATTTCATCGCCGGCAACCGTGATGCTTCCCGCACTTGGGACGTCGAGGCCGCCAAGCAGATTCAGCAGCGTTGTTTTGCCGGAGCCACTTGGCCCCATGAACGCCACAAACTCGCCCTTCTCCACATCCAGGTTCAGGCCCTGCAGGACATGTATCGCTTCGCCGCCGCGATGATATTTTTTGTCCAGCCCGCGGACGGAAATCAGACTGGAAGAGCTTGCGGAACCGTCAACACGCACCATTTCATTTCTCCTTCAACGCTTGACGTCAACTGCCTGGCCATCATGCAGGGTTTCTCCCCCGCGAACCACCAGTACATCTCCGGGAGAAAGGCCAGCCAGAACTTCAATGTCATCGCCACGCTGTGCTCCCACGCTCACGCTGCGGCGCTCCAGTTTGCCATCATGCACCAGCATAATCACTTTTTTGCTGCCCTCTTCGCGAATCGCACTCTGGGGAACCAGAGCTTTGGCTTCACTCTGTGTTCCCGGTTTGGGCGCGTCACTGAGGAAAGCGACCTTCACGCCCATGTCCGGCAGGATCTTTGGATCCAGCTTGTCAAAGGCCACGCGCACCTTCACCGTGGCTTTTTGCCGGTCCGCCGTGGGAATCACCGTGCGAACGGTGGAGGGTATCTGCCAGTCAGGGTAGGCATCGAGAATGGAAATGACTTTTTGCCCCTCGCGAACGCGGGCAATGTACGATTCGTTTACATCGACCTCAACTTCAATGGACTTCATGTCCACCAGCGTGGCGATGCCGGTGCGGGTAAAGCCGCCGCCCGCCGAGATGGGAGAGACCATCTCCCCGCGCTGCGCGTCCTTGGATACCACAATGCCCTCAAAGGGAGCGCGAACGGTGCAGTTGTCCACGTCCTGCTGCGCAACGTTGATTCTTGCCTGCGCCGCGCTGGTCTGCTGTTTTGTCAGATTAATTTTGGCTTTAAGACTGTCCGCCGCCATGCGCGAATTGTCGCGCTGCTCCTGGCTGACCACACCGGAATCATGCAGTGATTCAGCACGTTTCAGCTCGCGATCGGCATTTGCCGACTGGACTTCATAATCGGCCAGTGCTGCAGCGGAGGCATCGCGGTCGGCCTTTGCCGAATTGAGCGCCGCCACGGGCTGCGAGCAGTCGAGCGTGGCCAGCACCTGACCTTCTTTCACATGGAGGCCCTCTTCGGCATAAATCTGCTCCACGCGGCCCGTTACCTTGGCGGCTACGGTGGCGCGACGCCGTGGCGTTACATATCCGCTGGCATTGAGCAGCGCTTCCGCCGTGCTTGTATTCGCCGGCCTTGCGACTGCCACTTCCACCACTGGCTTCTGATTTTTGAAGGCCAGAAACAATCCGCCCAGCAGCACCACGGATCCCAACACAGCCCCAAACATACCCAGACGTTTGCCGGTCTTGCCGCCCCGGCGCGACTGGTCATCAATCTTCAGCAATCCGAGATCGTGTTTCTGACTGGAAGGTGCGTTCATAAAATTATGATGATCTGTGTACCTGCGCTCGAGGCCAGCATCGTCACCCAGGCAAACTTACCTGCAGGCAATCCGCATTCAATTCAACTCTTCGCTATTGTTTCGAGTTTATTATTGCGCGAAATTCGTTTTTCCGCACTCACCAGACTTATACAGTTTCTCCGCTGATGCTTTCGTCCTTAAACCCTGTGCTGTTATCTTAAAAATTCCGGTACCGGCGATTATGGCAAATAACGATCTGGTTTTTCTCTTTGACGTTGATAATACGCTGCTCGACAATGATCGCATTACTTCCGATCTGCAGCGCCATCTCAGCAAAGAAGTGGGTGAAGAGCGGCAGCAGCGGTACTGGGAATTCTTCGAACAGCTGCGCGCCGAACTGGGATACGCCGATTATCTCGGCGCGCTCCAGCGTTACCGCATGGAGTATCCGCGCGACCCTGGCCTGCTGACGGTTTCACGCTTCCTCACCAATTATCCCTTCGCCACCCGTCTCTATCCCGACTCGCTCGACGTAATCGACCATGTGAAGCAGTGGGGACAGGCCGTTGTGCTCTCTGATGGCGATGTGGTCTTCCAGCCCCTGAAAGTCGAACGCTCGGGTATCGCGGCTTCGGTGGACAACAACGTCCTCATCTATATCCACAAGGAACGCGAGTTGCATGACGTGGAGCACCGCTTCCCCGCCAGCCACTACGTCCTCATTGACGACAAGCTGCGCATTCTCACCGCAGTCAAACGAATCTGGGGTTCCAAAGTCACGACTGTCTTTCCCCGGCAGGGACATTACGCACGCGACCAGCAGGTTCTCGCGAGCTTTCCGCCCGCGGATATCACCATTGACCGCATCGGAGATCTGCTGCGGTATAGCGCGAAAGCCTGGTACGGCAGCTCTGATTCTTAACCATCTGCTTTTCTCAGCCGCTGCTCCGCAAGACGGTCCGCCGCCTGGTACGATGGAATCCCTTCACTCCGGGCCATCGCGAAGATTTGCAGCAGCGTTTCGTAGATAGAATCGATCTTCGCCATGGTGCGCGGCTCGTCCCATCCCATCATTTCAATGCCGCAGCCATTAATCACGCCGCCGGCATTCGCGGCATAATCGGGAGCGTAAAGAATTCCGCGCTGCTCCAGCAAATCCCCGTGGCGAGGCTCCAGCAACTGATTATTGGCGCCACCCACAATCATCTCCGTCTGCAATTGCGGGATGGTTTCGTCATTGATCACTCCACCCAGGGCACAGGGAGCAAAGATATCCGCCCTTACGGAATAGATCTCCGCCGGACTTACAGTTTCGGCGGCATGGTCATCAACCATGCGCTGCATTCGCGGCTCCTCTACGTCCGTGACGATGAGCCTGGCTCCTGCACGATGCAGCTCTGCGCCAAGGTAATAGCCCACATGGCCGCAGCCCTGAATGGCCACCGTTTTCCCGGAAAGCTTGTCGCTGCCCCAGCGGAACTTTGCCGCAGCCTGCATGGCGCGAAAGACTCCTCGGGCCGTTTTGGGTGAGGGATCGCCGGAGCGGTTCTGCAGACCGCCAACGTAGCTGGTCTCCCGCAGAATGATTTCCATGTCGCCGGTGCTGGTGCCCACGTCTTCGGCGGTTACGTACTGCCCGCCCAGTGACTGGATCAAGCGACCGTGCGCGCGAAAAATCTGTTCGCGGTCCGGGAGCGCATCGCCCGCCATGATGACCGCCTTCCCGCCGCCGAAAGGCAGCCCGGCCAGCGAGTTTTTATACGTCATGCCCCGCGCCAGGCGAAGAGCATCGGTGAGAGCGGCATTCTGATTCGCGTACCGCCAAAAACGCGTTCCGCCCACGGCGGGCCCCAGTGCGGTGCTGTGGACCACGATGATTCCCCGATAACCTGCTGCTTCATCTACCGCGCAGACTACACGCTCATAGCCGGGAACGGTCTTTTCCGTAATCTTCATAAAGGGACTCTAGCAAAATCGCCCGCTGGGCGCTCCGCACAGATCCGGGCAAGTTTTTCAGCAACAGAATTGCTGCTCGTCCAGCTTTTATTCGAAACCGGGCTTCCCTCCTGGATACAATGCTTCTCTTATGAAAACCGCGCGTGTGATCAAGGTTGTTGCGGTCTCCTTGTCGTTAGCACTCTTCGCCGCCATGGCTGCCGCGCAGCCGGACGCCAGCCTCATCAGCGGACTTCGCTGGCGGATGATCGGCCCCTTTCGTGGCGGACGCAGTATCGCCGTCAGCGGCATTGAAGGCCAGCCCAACACTTATTACTTCGGTGCGGTCGGCGGTGGCGTGTGGAAGACGACCAACGGTGGTGAAACCTGGGAGCCACTTTTTGACCACCAGCCCATCAGCTCCATTGGCGCGCTGGCCATTGCGCCGTCGAACCCGGATGTAATCTACGTCGGCACGGGTGAGGCCGATCTGCGCTCCAACCTCACGTATGGCGATGGCGTTTATAAATCCAGCGACGGCGGCAGGACCTGGAGCAACATCGGACTGCGCGATTCGCAGCACATTGCCCGCATCCTGATTGACCCTAAAAATCCTGACGTGGCTCTGGTCGCCGCTCTCGGACACGCATACGGCCCCAATGCCGAACGCGGCGTCTTCCGCACCACCGATGGCGGCAGGAGCTGGCAAAAGGTTCTGTACAAAGACGAAAACACCGGCGCCATCGACCTCGCATGGGACCCCGACAATCCGCAGACCATCTTCGCCGCGCTGTGGAGCGTGCGACGTCCACCGTGGAGCGTGTACCCTCCGATCAACGGCTCGGGCGCGATCTATCGCTCCAGCGATGGCGGCATCACCTGGAATCCCGTCACCGGCAACGGACTTCCCGCGGGTGACTGGGGACGCGTTGGTCTCTCCATGGCTCGCGGCACACACGGCCAGCGTATCTATGCGCTGATTGACACAGCTCAGGGCGGCCTCTTTCGCTCGGATGATGGCGGTCAGAGCTGGCATCTGACCGGCACGGACGAACGCATTCGCGGACGGCTGTGGTACTTCGGCGAGGTAGTCACCGATCCCAAAGATCCCAACACGGTCTATCTGCCAAACGTCTCCATGTATCGCTCCACCGATAGCGGCAGGACCTTTGACGCCTTCAAAGGCGCTCCCGGCGGTGACGATTATCACGCGCTCTGGATCGACCCTTCCAATCCCCGGCGCATGATCTTCGGCAGCGATCAGGGTGTGGGCATCAGCGTGGATGGCGGCCAAACCTGGACTTCCTGGTACAACCAGCCTACGGCGCAGTTTTACCACGTGGCCGTGGACAATCAGTTTCCTTATCACGTGTACGGCGCGCAACAGGATAGCGGCACCGCGGTCACCACCAGCCGCAGCGACTACGGCTCCATTACCTTTCGCGACTGGCACTCCATCGGCGCGGGCGAGAGCGGCTATATTGCTCCCGATCCCCTCGATCCCAACATCGTGTATGGCGGAGGCACCTACGGCGAGCTGGTCCGCTTCGATCAGCGCACCGGACAGGCGCAGGTCATTGCGCCCGAGCCGGCGCGTGTCTTTGGCGACGCATCGCCCGAGAGAATGCGCTTTACCTGGACCTCGCCGCTCGTCTTTTCTCCGCAGGACCCTCATGTGCTCTACCTCGGTTCGCAGTTCGTTATGCGCAGCAACAATCGCGGCATGAGCTGGGAAAAAATCAGCCCCGACCTTACCGGCGCAGCTTCCGGCGCATCGCCCGATGGCCCGCTTACCCCGGCCAATGCCACAGCGCGCGGCCACGGCGGGGTTTATACCATCGCGCCTTCTCCTGTGACCAGCGGGCTGATCTGGTCAGGCACGGATAACGGCCGCATCCACCTCACCCGCGATGGCGGAAAGAGCTGGATCGCCGTCACTCCTGCCGAGATCACCGACTGGAGCAAAATCAGCCTGCTCGAAGCCTCGCACTTCGATGCGGCCACAGCGTATGTCGCGGTGGACCGCCATCGGCTCGACGATCTCAGTCCATACATCTACCGCACCCGGGATTTCGGGAAAACCTGGAAGAATATCTCCAATGGTATTCCCCCTGGCGCTTACGTGCGCGCCGTCCGCGAAGATCCAGTCCGCAAAGGCCTGCTGTTCGCCGGAACAGAGCTGGGCGTCTTTTTCTCGCTCGACGATGGTGAGCGCTGGCAGCCACTGCAACTGAATCTACCGGTCACGCCGGTCCATGATCTTGTCATCAAAGATAAAGATCTCGTCATCGCCACCCACGGTCGCTCGTTCTGGATACTCGATGACATCACTCCACTGCGCCAGCTCACGCATGATCTTGCCGCCGAGCCAGTGCATCTCTTCGCTCCGTCCACCGCCATTCGCATTCGCGCCAGCGTGAATCATGACACTCCTCTGCCTCCCGAAGTCCCCGCGGGCGAAAACCCGCCAGCCGGAGCGGTGCTTTATTACTACTTGAAGTCGCCGGCCCAGGAAGTACGCCTTGAGGTGCTCGACGCCGCCGGAAAGCTCGTGCGCCAGTATTCGAGCCGCGACCAAAAACCGTTCTCGCCGCCGGCCGTGCCCTTCCCTGCATACTGGTTTCGTCCGCCTCTGCCATTGGTGGCGGAAGCTGGCATGCACCGCTTTGTCTGGGACCTGCGCTATACCGCTCCATCGGTCCCCCAGCACGGCTACAGCATGGCCACCGTCTTTGGACAGAATGTTCCTTCCGAGCCGGAAGGTCCGCAGGCCCTGCCCGGCAGTTACACCCTCCGGCTCACGGTGGACGGCAAAAGTTATACCCAGCCTTTAAAACTCATCATGGATCCGCGTGTCCCCACCTCGCCGCGCGACCTCGAAAAGCAGTTCGCTCTCGAGACCAGGATTTCGCAGGCGCTCGGCCAGGCCAATCAGGCGCTGGCGGAAATTCACGATTTCTACGCCCGCAACAAGGAGAATAGCGGCGCAGCAGAAAAACTCAAGGCGCTGGCTGAGATAGAACCTGCTCCAGGACAGCGTGACCACCGCAGCGCGCCCGACATCTCCGGCCTGAGCGGCACTCTGGCCCAACTGCTCACCGCCGTGGACAGCGCCGATACCGCTCCCACCGCCGCCGAAAATGCAGCAGCGGAAAAGGCGTTTTCTCAACTACAGCCACTCCTCAACAAGTGGAACGACCTGAAGAAATAACCATGAGCGCCAACTCTTCATCAGTCACATTCACCACCACCGCCGACGCAGTGATCATCGGCGGCGGCATCGTCGGCTCCAGCATTGCCTGGCATCTCACCCATGCCGGATGCAAAAACGTGATCGTGCTGGAGCGCGAGAGCTCACAGGGCAAGGGCTCCACCGGCAAGAGCATGGGCGGCGTGCGTGCGCAGTTTGCCACTCCGGTCAACATACAGATGTCGCTCTATTCCATCCCCTTCTATGCCCGGTTTGAAGAAGTGCTGGGACATCCTTCCGGCTATAAACCGCAGGGATATCTGTTTCTCGCGACCAGCGACTCTCATCTCGCTTACCTGCGCACCAACTATGAACTCCAAACCGCTCTGGGCCTGAAGTCGGCCCGCATGCTGCCCGCACAGGAGATCACCAACATGCTGCCGCAGCTGCGCTCCGACGACATTCTCGGCGGAAGCTTCTGCTCCACCGACGGCTTTGTCGATCCGTACAGCGTGATGACCGGCTTCATGGCCCGCGCCACCGAGCAGGGCGCAACTCTCTGGCGCAACGCCGAGGTCACGGCCATCTCACTGGATTCGAACGGCGTGGCCGCCGTGGAAACCACCCGAGGCCCCATCGCCACCCGCACCGTGGTCAACGCTGCCGGAGCGTGGGCCGCCCAGGTGGCGAAGCTTGCGGGCATCGATCTGCCGGTCCAGCCCCTGCGGCGAATGCTGGTACCCTCCGAGCCATTCAGCGACTTCCCGCACTCCGCGCCCATGGTCATCGACATGTCCACCGGCTTTCACTTCCGCCCGGAAGGCCGCGGCTTTCTCCTCGCGTGGAACGATCCCGAAGAAACGCCGGGCTTCCGGACCGACTTTGAAAGCTCCTTCATCGAGAAAATTCTGCTGCACGCCGCTGACCGCGTCCCGGCCTTCGAGCATCTGCCGATCAATCCCAAACGCGCCTGGGCCGGACTCTATGAGATGACCCCGGACCATCACGCCATACTCGGCCCGGTCCCTGATGTACCTGGCTTCTTCCTCGCCAACGGCTTCAGCGGACACGGCGTCATGCACTCACCCGCCACCGGCAGAATCCTCGCCGACCTCATCCTGAAAGGCACAACCACCGTGGTGGACCATGTCGAGGTATTAAACCTCGCCCGGTTCGCCCAGGGAGAGCTTCTGCACGAAACCGCGGTTCTGTGAATTAGGGGGTACCCCCCTCCCCTGTTTTTGGCGCCTTCATTGAAAACAAAGGGATTAATACACTTCGGCCCTTGGGCCACGCTTGGGTGGCCCAGCGGCCACCCAGCCAGTAAACTGCGTTTTCGTACGAGTATGCCCGGCCAGCAGCCAGAAGGCGGATTGAATGCCTGTTTCGGTTGTCAAAGACCATGCGGTCCGGCTCTTCTTTTGAAAAGCTCGCGCATGGTAGCGCTAATCTGGGAAAAGTCAATGGAGAAAAAACGTCGGTAGGTGTTTACTCTGCAGGGTACTTCTACAGATATCAGATTTATCGAGAAATAATGATGACATTCAACTACCAGAAAAACTGTCCCAAATGGAATAGTTTCATGCTTTTTTAGTGGCGTCCTGGTAAAAACTAATGAATAGAAATGTGTGCAATAGTGCACACTGCGCTGTACTTGATATAGGAATGCAAGTACACACTAAAACCAGAACACCAATTCGTTGCTGCTAACCCAATGTCGTATTCCGTGAGAATGAGCAGCCTGTAATCAGTAGCTTGGGCCTGTAACTCACTTCGGACTCAGACGTGCTCTAACAAACGCGAACTCTGGCTCCCCCGGTTCTTTTTATCGAGTTCGGAAAGATTGTAGTTCACTTCCAAGGGTACCCTATGTCAACCCAGCAGTTTTACAAGGTCTCAACCGCTCTTCTGTTAGCGGTTTTTCTCATTGGCTGCAGCGGTAGCGCAAACCAGCCGACGGTCGCGAATCCACAAGATGCTCCCACAATAACTATGGTGGTTCCCCAAACCAATGGAGTGGGCACCAACCGATCGGTTGGTGTGGTTTTCAGCAAACCGATGGATCCCGCAACCATCACCTCCAGTAGTTTCATAATTGCAGGCGTGTCCGGCACAGTAGCTTACGACATAACCAACAAGATTGCCACTTTTAAACCTGCGGCGGATCTCACCCCCAACACCACGTACAATGCGACTATTACAACGGGGGCCAGGGACGTGAGCGGGACTCCGCTTGCCGCGCCGTTCACTTTCTCCTTTTCTACCCGCCTCACCCCAGACACTTCCCCACCGACCATTATCGCCGTCAATGTAGCCTCGAACGCCACTAATGTGCCACTGAACCAGATAATCAAGGTCACCTTTGATGAGCAGATGGACTCGAATACGATCAATACCAATACATTCTTCATTCAAGGTGTGCCGGGAACAGTGACCTATGACGTAGCTACTCAGACAGCCACTTTCACTCCGTCAATGAACCTTGCGCCGAATACCACGTATACAGTTACAGTAACCACCGGAGCCAAAGACCTTGGCGGAGTGCCCCTGGCTACAACATTTCATTTGACCTTTACCACCGGTTCGGGGCTTCCGGGCGGTGGAACGGCTCCGGTAGCTCTTTGTCCATTCATCGGAATGTTTTCGGTGCTGGCGGGATCCACCGTCACCAACACGGGCTCTACCGTAATCACCGGGGATGTCGGAGTGAGTCCGGGTACGGCCGTAACAGGGTTCCCCCCAGGACTGGCGAGCGGGACAATCCACAAGGCGGACGGCGCCGCAGCCCAGGGGCAAGCTGCCTTAACTGCCGGTTATAACGATGCTGCCGGACGATCAGGTGGCACGTCGGTATCCGGAGATTTGGTCGGACAAACGCTCACCGCGGGTGTCTACAAATCGACTTCGTCGCTTGCGGAAACCGGGGACCTTACTCTGGATGCCCAGGGCAAGCCGGATGCGGTGTTCATCTTCCAGATTGCATCCACGCTTACGACGGGGAGCGGCAGTCGCATCATTCTGGCCAATGGCGCGAAGGCCTGCAATGTCTTCTGGCAGGTTGGCAGCTCAGCGACACTGGGAACGTTTTCACAATTCAAGGGAACCATCATGGCGCTGACATCCATCACAGTCACTACCGGCGTTAATCTGGAAGGCAGAGCGCTGGCGCGGAATGGCGCGGTCACTTTGGACTCCGATGTGATTACCGGCTGTAACTGTCCATAAGGTGTTGGCCTAATGTCAGGCGCAATTCGGCGTCTTCATCACAGTAACTTGTGGTGAAGGCGCCGATGCGGCACTGGTCCAGCTTGATCAATACAATATTCAGCCACTGATCGAGGAGTAATATCAACGTGCCGGGTACCCCAGCCCTTTCGCGGGGTTTGCGAAATGGCGCGGACCACGATAAACCCCACAGCTTACAAAATCCGCAACCCGTCCTAAAATTCCAGCTTCACTTCAGATCAGCGCTGATCCGCGCAAATCCGCGGTATGGTTTTTGCGACTTAATTACTGTCCAGCTTGGCTGGGTGCCCAGCCCGAATCTTGTTTCTCTACCTTAAACCCCGAATTGGCCGACGCGAACTCTCCTGGACGCCAAGGTTCACCTCTGCTATCTGGTTACCCTCCTCTGATGGCCAGGCTGTGTGCCGCTCCCAGATCAACGGATCGTGGCCGGGAATAATGCGTTTGGTTTCGCCCTTCAGCATCCGCCGCAGGTAATCGTAGGTATAAACGCATTGAAAAGCATTGCCCTGGTTATAGCCTGGCACCCAGGGCATCTCGACGTTCGAATACCAATACACGGTGTCTCCGACGATGCAGAATGGGCCGTTACGCGTCTTCACCTCGAACCATTGCGTGCCGAAGGTGTGCGTGTCTTTGGCCAGATGGGCAACGATGCCGGGCAGTACCTCGGCATCGCCCTGCAGGAATGTTACCCGGCCGTTGTTCACTCCCTGGGAGGCGCGCACAAGGTCGTCGGGGTCGAACGAGGAGAATATCCACGATGTCTCCTCCTGCTCTTTGCGGTTGCGGGCGAAGCTCACGGCCTGCAGCCAGCCTATGTACTCGTCGAACTGTACGTAAAGGCGGGCATTGGGGAAGGCCTCGAAGTTGCCCATGTGGTCGAAGTGCATGTGCGTGACCAGAATCGCCTCTACATCTTCGGGAGCGAATCCCACGCGTTTCAGGACCGTTTTGGGATCTTCCCATCCTGAAAAAGCATAGCGGTCCAGCCATTTCTTTTGGCCAAAGCCGCAATCCACCAGGGCCACGTGCTTCTTGCCGCCGGTTTCTCCGCCCACCAGAAGGGTGTAAATCATCGGGATCTTCACCACCCCCTTATTGCTATAGGGGCCGGAGCCGCCGAAAAAATCGTACGGCATATCTGCCTGGCAATATGCCAGGGTCCACACGGCCCAGTCGGGGTCTCGGGTGGGTTCTTCAAGGAGGCTGCCTGGATAAAGAGGATTCATGCCTTCTCCGTTTTGGGAATGAGAAAGTCTAAAGTCTAACGTGGCGCTGCCGCCTAACTTCGAATGCCGAGCGACATGGAGCAAAATTATACACTCTATGTTGTTAGCTGCCAGGGGCGGCGGGGCGGCTTTGCGTACGATCTCGGCTGGCTTCTTTACCGCTCCCACACAATGTGTGCGCTGCCTTGCCTGCATCAAAACCTGTCGCTCGCTATGATGACCTGTCGAGTTTGCCGAAATTTGTGGTTCCGGATGAAGTCACTCCATTGATTGTCATCTTGAGCGCAGCGCCATAAGAGCGCTTATTCACCACAAGCTGATGGGCGCGGAGTCGAAAGATCCCGGGAATATTAAGGACATATTTACAGCCTCAGGGTGTTCTCTCCAAACTGTTTCGTGCGAACGCCCTGTCGCGGCCTGGCAACACCAGGCATCATCGGGATCTTTCGACTTCGCGCCCGTCATGCACTTAATGCAACATTCCTCCACGCGCTGCGCTCAAGATGACAGATGCGTGCATTTGAAAATGTCATATATGACTCGAGGAGTGTCAGGGTACGGCTTTTAGCCGTACCGGAAAGATACGCAAAGCCATGGCTTCAGCCACTGGGTTTAGGCTGCGGACTTCAGCCGCAGCCACTGATGAATGTTTGTGCTGAAAATGTGGCTGGCCATCCACTCACGCGCATTGATCTGCCAGGCAAGCCGTAAAACTGAAAGTCATCAACCGACCGCGCTGCGGACATTACGTGGCAAGAATGCCGGATGCCCCAGCCGTTTCGTGGGCTTTGCGAAAGGGTGGAACCACGATAAACCCGACAGCTTGCAAAATCCGCAATCAGATCAGCGCCGATCCGCGCAAATCCGCGGTAAGGTTTTTGCAAATTGGATTCGGAATGGGTTGTCTCTGCGGAGGTTAAAAGAATTTTACAAACTATTCATCACCTTTTCGCACAGCTCGTGTGTACTGGGTGGTTTATTTGCAGACTACCAAGGAGGCTGTACTGTGCAACGAAGACTGACTGCTGTACTGCTCGCGTTTTGTGGAGTTTGTTTACTGGCAGCGAGGCCGGCCCGTGCTGAAGGTGATTTAAAGAAGGTAAAACACATCATCGTCCTGATGCAGGAAAATCATTCCTTTGACAATTATTTCGGCGTCCTGGCCTTTGCTCCAGGCAGCCCATATCACAATCCCGACCGGGATGACCGCGATAACGACGGAAAGACTGGCTGCCGCCCCAACGACCATCGCTGCATTGATGGTCTGAGCTGTACCCTTTCCGGCGGTGTCTTTCACTGCTCCAATTCCAACCCCGACGAGGACGGCCACACCGTATTGGCTTTCCACGATTCACGCCGCTGCGCCGGCCCCGACCTCGACCACGGCTGGAACAGCTCGCATCTGGAATCCAACTTCGAGCACCCGAACGATTTGCTCTTCGATTTCCGCGCCGACGGTTTTGTTCGCGTCAATGACATCACCGAGCAGATTGACAAAGGCACCGGCGAAAATCCCACCGAAGACCAGACCATGAACTTCTACAACCAGGATGAAATTCCCTTCTACTACGACCTGGCGCAGAAGTTCGCCATCAATGACCGTTATTTCTCTTCCGTCATTGGCCCCACGTTCCCCAACCGTTCTTATCTGATGAGCGCGACCTCTTTCGGTCACGTCACCACCAACGACACTTTCCCTCCCGGCACGGGCTACAAGCCGATTACCGGAACCATCTTCGACCTGCTGGATAAAAACGGTATCACCTGGGGCGACTACTTCCAGGATTTCCCCCAGGCGTTCAGCTTCCGCACATCCGACCCGCGCTATCACCCGCTGCCAGTGCTCTTCGCTCAGCTGGCTGGCGCTCCCGGTGCTGGCGAACTGCCTCAGGTAATCTTTGTGGACCCCAATTTTGGCGTCTTCGGCATCCAGGCTGAAAACGACGAGCACCCGCCCACCGACATTCAGCGCGGCCAGGCCTTTGTGTCCAAAGTAGTGAATGCTCTGCGCTCCAGCTCTGTCTGGAACGATTCAGTCATGTTCATTACCTATGACGAGCACGGTGGTGAATATGATCACGTTCGTCCGCCGCGCGCGCATCAGGGACATGCCTTAAATCCGGATGGTATTTCGCCGGGACAGTGCGCCGATCTCTCGAATCCTCCGCTCAGCCTGCAGCCCGGCGGTGGCGCCGAGTGCTCCGCCAACTTCCTGGATCCAACCCAGACCGATACTTCGGTGAAAGATGCCGAAGCACTTTGCCCCGCGCTCACCGCCGATCCCACCGGGGCGTATCCGGAATCGTGCGCTAATTTCAATCAGCTGGGAATTCGCGTGCCCCTCATGGTGGTTTCCCCGTTCGCCAAACAGCACTACGTTTCCCACACCGTGGGCGATCACACCTCGCTTCTCGCCTTCATTGAAAAGCGCTTCCTCACTGTGCCCGCAACAGATAAAGACGGCGAAGGTGACGATGTGCGCACGCTCCACCTGACCAAACGCGACGCCAATGCCAGCACCCTCGAAGACATGTTCGACTTTGACGCAGCTCCGTCGCGCAACACCACTGTGGGCTCTGCGGCGCCTCCGGTGAATGACTGCACGCCCCACTAAAGCCGGAAAGAAAGTTCATCGGCTTAACAAATCGGCTGTCAGGCTAACCGGCCTGCCAGCCGTTTGTATTTGGCCAGTATTCACCTAGCCGGCAACGGCGGGAACGGCTTCCTCGGTGGGAGCTTCCGCCAGCGGCCTCTCCGGATGCATGGTGAATGAGAAGATCGCCCCCAGCAGAATCACACCTGCGGAAACCATGAACGGCAGCAGCCAGTTGCCGCTGACCTGTATCAGGTAACCGCCGATCACCGGGGAAAGAATCGCAGCCAGCGCTGAGCCGGTGTTCATCAGCCCGCTGGCCGTTCCGGAATATCGGGGCGCAATGTCCATGGGAATGGCCCACATGGGACCGATCGTCATCTCCGCGAAGAAGAAGCCCATGCTCAGCGCCGGGGCCACCATCGTCATATTTCGCGTAAAGAGAATGGGAAGCAGCGAGAGACCGCACAGCGTCATCATCACCGCCACCATGGTGCAGCGAGCGAGCTTGGCGTTGCCGGTCTTGTTAAAGAGAAAGTCGCTGACAACTCCGCCCAGCGTGTCACCCACCACTCCGGAGACAAAAACTCCCGACGAGAACAGCGCTGACTTTTTCAGGTCCAGGTTAAAGTTCCCCATGAAAAAAGAAGGAATCCAACTTAGATACAGCCAGAGAATCCATCCGTAGCAAAAATACACAAACGTCACCGGCGCCATGCGCGGCAGCAACTGCCTCCAGGGAATTTTCACGCCCAAAGACGATTTAGAACCATAAGCTGGAAGCTGCTCGATCTCCTCCTGCGTCACGGCGGGATGCCTGCCAGGATCATCCCGGAAGTAGATCATCCAGGCTGCCACCCACAGCAGGCTGATGCACCCAACCAAAATGAACGAGCCGCGCCAGGAAGTGGCCAGCGTCAGCCAGGCAACAAGAAACGGTGTAAGCGTGTTTCCCAAACGGGAAAACGCATGTGTGATTCCCTGGGCAAAGCCGCGCTTTTCTTTGGGTGTCCAGTAGGACATGGCGCGCGTTGCCGCGGGAAAAGTAGCGCCTTCGCCGAAACCCACCACCACCCGGGCCAGGAAGAGTCCAACCAGGCCATGCACCAACCCGGTCGCCACGGTTACGCCCGCCCATATAAAGCCGCAAACCGTCAGCGCCCGGCGCGGTCCGAATCGGTCCGCCACCCAGCCGCCAATCACCTGAAAGATGAGGTAAGGATAGGCAAAAGCCGAAAACACAAACCCAATTTGCACCTTGTTCAGGGGAATTTCTTTGAGAAAGTGCCGATCAAGCACAACCGTGCTGAAGTTGAGGCGGTCTACGTAGGTAAGCAGGTACATCAGGCACAGCAGCCCCAGTACAACATTGGTGGCCCTTACAATGCGGAAACGCACAGGCGCTTACCTCCGGCGATCACAGCGAGTTTCATGCGCGCGTATTATTATTGAATTCTTGAATGCAATCAAGGTGAACCGAACATTGGCTGATTTCCTGGTTGCAGATACGCAAAACCAGCTTCAATCAGGATTTTTCTGATTTCGCGGCAAAAGCTTCTTCCGGATCACAACAGCAACAGTTCTGTTTGCATGCAAAATGAAGCAGCGAGAATCCAGTAAAAGCAGAGTTGGCGATCCCGCGCTGGCCGCCCGCCTGGCCGGTGTAATGCGTGGTCAGGTGCTGTTTGACGCCTTCACCCGTGGCCGCTACTCCACGGACGCTTCCATCTATCAGGTCGAACCCATTGGTGTGGCCCTGCCACAGGACACCAGCGACATTGAAGCTGTAATCTCCCTGGCCCGCGAAGAGGGGTTCCCCGTTCTTCCGCGAGGTGGCGGCAGCTCTCAGGCTGGACAGACCGTAAACGAAGCTGTAGTGCTGGATACCAGCCGGCATCTCAACCAGATCCTGCATGTTGATACGCAACTCGGTACTGCCACCGTTCAGCCGGGCATAGTGCTTGATCATTTGAATCAGGCGCTCAAATCATCCGGATGGTACTTCCCTGTCGATGTCTCCACATCAGCCGTGGCCACCATCGGCGGCATGACTGGAAACAACTCCGCTGGTGGCCGCTCGATTCAGTACGGGACCATGGTGCACAACGTACTCGAAATCGAGGTCGTGCTGGCCGATGGATCGCGTGTGGTATTCGGCGAAATACCCGAAAAACACAACGCAGCGGGGCGAGCAGGCGAACTCGCCGCTGCCATGCGCGCTCTCTATATTGACAATGCCCCAGAGATGGCACTGCGCATTCCCAAAGTGCTGCGCAACGTCGCCGGATACAACCTTCACATGATGGGCGAGCAGCCGCTCAATCTGGCCAAACTCCTGGTTGGCTCCGAAGGCACTCTCGGCTTCTTTACTCAAATCAAACTGAAGCTGCACCGAATTCCCCGGCACAAAGTACAGGGCGTCTGCCACTTCGCCCGCTTTCGCGACTCCATGGAGGCCACACAGCACATCGTTAAACTGGCCCCTTCGGCAGTGGAACTGGTGGATAGCAACATGCTCGATCTCGCTCGCGCCATTCCCGCCTTCCGCTCCACCATTGAGAATGTGGTGAAAGGCCATCCCGAGGCCCTGCTGCTGGTGGAGTTTTCGGGTGACGATCACGCAGAGCTGCTTGCCAGCCTCGACCGGCTGGAAGTTTTGCTCGCTGATCTGGGCTGCCCTGGTTCGGTAGTGCGCGCCGTGGATACCGGAGTCCAGACCAGTTTGGCGGAGCTGCGCAAGGCCGGCCTGAACATCATGATGTCGATGAAGGGTGACGCCAAGCCGCTCGCTTTCATCGAAGACTGTGCCGTTCCTCTTGAAGACCTGGCCAACTACACCGACCGCCTCACGAAAATCTTTTCCCGCAATGGAACGGTGGGCACGTTCTACGCCCACGCCTCGGTGGGCTGCCTGCACGTCCGCCCGGTGCTGAATCTCAAGGACGCTGGCGATGTAAAGAAGCTGCGCGCCGTGGCCGAGGAAGCCTTTGCCGCCGTGCGTGAATACAAGGGCTCGCATTCCGGTGAGCACGGTGACGGCATTGTCCGCTCCGAATTTCACCGCACCATGTTTGGCGATCAGGTGGTCCGCGCTTTTGAATCGGTCAAAGACACATTTGATCCCACGGGGCTATTCAATCCCGGCAGAATCGTGCGTTCGCCCCGCATGGATGACCGCCAGTATTTCCGCTACAAACCCGGATACTCTGGTCTGCCCATGACCACGGCACTTGATTGGTCCAACTGGGGCGGCCTTCTGGGCGCAGTGGAGATGTGCAACAACAATGGCCACTGCCGCAAGATGGACGCCGGAGTCATGTGTCCGAGCTATCTGGCCACAAAGGATGAAAAAGACGTCACCCGCGGCCGCGCCAACAGCCTGCGGCTGGCGCTCACCGGCCAGCTCGGCCCTGATGCTTTGGTTTCTGACGGCATGAAGCAGGTCATGGATCTGTGCGTGAGCTGCAAAGCCTGTCGCCGCGAATGCCCAACCGGCGTGGACATGGCGCGCATGAAGATCGAGTTCCAGCACCAATGGCACGAGCGCCACGGCCTATCGGTGCGCGAAAAGCTTACCGCCTCCCTGCCTCGGTACGCGCCGTGGGCCAGCCGTCTGGCGCCGCTCATGAATCTGCGCAATCGCATCCCTGGCCTGGCTGCGCTCTCCGAGCCCGTAACCGGCCTGAGCGCGAAACGCAAGCTGCCCCAATGGCGCAGGGACATCTACTGGACTTCTCCGGCAAAGAACGGTGCAAACGGTGAGGTGATGTTTTTTGTCGATTGCTTCAGCCGCTACTTTGAACCGGAAAATGCCCGCGATGCGCGCACGGTGCTCGAAGCCGCCGGTTATTCAGTAGCCGAGCCGAACGCCATGTCGCGGCCTCTCTGTTGCGGCCGCACCTTTCTAAGTGCCGGCATGGTGAAGGAAGCGCGTGAAGAACTCACCCGGCTGGTTGCAGCCGTGGGTCCCGCAGCCGTGCGCGGTGTCCCCATCATTGGACTCGAACCCTCCTGCCTTTTGACCCTGCGGGACGAATTGAGCGCCATTCTCAAAGGTGATATAGCAGATGCTGTTGCGTCAAAGGCTGTGCTGTTCGAAGAATTCCTGACACACGAATCGCGCAACGGGAAACTGAATCTTCCACTGTGTGACGATGGCCCGCGCGAAGCGCTGCTCCACGGTCACTGCCATCAAAAGGCCTTCGGAGCCGTTCCCAGCGTGGTCGCAGCGCTCAAACTGGTGCCCGGACTGGCAGTGCAGCAGATCGAATCCAGTTGTTGCGGAATGGCCGGAGCCTTCGGATATGAGACTGACCACCAGGAGATTTCCCTGCGTATGGCCGAACGCAGTCTGATGCCGGCCATCCGCAGCGCGCCCGCCAGCACGGTTATTGTGGCCGATGGCACGAGCTGCCGCCATCAGATCGAGCATTGTACGGGGCGCGTCGCAGTACACGCGGCGCGCGTCCTCAAAGCGGCGCTGGTTCGCGAATAATCGCAGCTTCGTTCACCCGGTGCGCAGCGCCGTTCTCTGCTGCAACTCGCGTGCCTGATTTGCCCGCATCTGCCGCTTCAGCCTCGGGCTGTGGCAGATGGCTAAGCAGGCTCGACAGTTTGTTCATCAGATGCGAACGCAGCAACTCCCGCAACTCAGCCCCAGCGCGGCGGACCAGGCAATCGAGGATGGCATCATGCTCTTTCATCGCCTGGCTCCAGCGTTCGTCATCCAGACGGTTGACCATGTAACGCGCCCGCGCCACATGCAGGCTGAGCAGGTTGTACTGCGCCGACAAAACCGTGTTGCCCGCGGCTTGAATGATTTTCTGGTGGATCGCCTGATTGAGCCGAAAATACTCCGGCAACTCCCGGCGCAGATAGTGAGCATACATTTGATAATGCAGCGCCCGGATTTCGGCGATAATGTCGTCGCTGGCCCGCACGGCCGCCAGCTCTCCTGCCAGTCCTTCGATTACGCCCATGACCTCGAGCGCGTCACGAATGTCCTTTTCGCCCAGCGGCGCAACGCGTGCTCCGCAGTTCGGCAGCAGCTCAATCAGTCCTTCCGAGGCCAGTACCTTGAACGCCTCGCGCAGTGGAGTCCGCGAGACGCTAAGCCGTTCGCACAAAGGCCGCTCCACAATGCGCGAGCCAGGCTTAAGTTCGCACTCATAGATCATTCGCCGGAGCTGCACCAGCACTTCATCATGCAGACTTGCAGAAGTCTTTTTTTGTGATTGCATGCAATAACCTTGTACAAACTGAACTTCGGAGACCTTCAACAAAAGTCGTCTCAAGCCAATAAACAATGCATTTTTTGTGGTGCTTTATTCTAGCATTCGGTGAGAAATCGCACCTGTTATAATATTGCATTCAATTTGATGAACCTGCCTGGAGGAGGGCTCATGCATCGTTCCGGACGTCATTTCCTGCAAATCCCAGGCCCCACCAACGTTCCGGATCGCATACTCCGCGCCATGGACCGCCCGACCATCGATCATCGCGGGCCCGAATTTTCTCGTCTTGCCAAAGAAGTCCTTGAAAGATGCCGCTCTGTATTTCGCACCTCCGGTCCGGTAGTGATCTTTCCCGCATCCGGCACCGGCGCCTGGGAAGCCTGCATCGTCAATACGTTATCTCCTGGCGATAAGGTGCTTATGTTTGAGACCGGCCACTTTGCCACGCTCTGGCAACAGATGGCTGTGCGCTGGGGACTCGACGTGGAATTTGTTCCCGGCGACTGGCGTCATGGTGTGGACCCAGCCCATGTAGAAGAACGGCTGTCGGCGGATCGCAATCATAAGATTCGCGCCGTCATGGTCGTACACAATGAGACTTCCACCGGAGTCACCAGCCGCGTGGCTGAAATCCGTAAAGCCATCGACCGCGCGCGCCATCCCGCGCTCTACATGGTGGATACGGTCTCCTCGCTCGCTTCAATTCCCTTCGAACATGACGCATGGGGAGTTGACGTAACCATCGCCGGGTCGCAAAAGGGCCTGATGTTGCCTCCGGGGCTGGGCTTCAACGCTGTATCTCAGAAGGCACTGACCGCATCGAAGTCAAACCGCATGCCGCGCTCCTACTGGGACTGGCAGGAGATGCTTGCCAATAATCCTGGCGGTTTTTTTCCTTACACTCCGGTTACCAATCTTCTGTATGGCCTGCGTGAATCTATCGCCATGCTGATGGAAGAGGGCATGGAAAATGTCTTTGCCCGGCATCACCGCCACGCGGAAGCTGTGCGCACCGCCGTTCGCCACTGGGGCCTCGAAATGGTGGCGCTCAATGCGCGTGAATATTCCAATTCACTCACTGCGGTCTTCACACCTCAGGGACACGATCCGGACCGCTTTCGGGAAATTGCGCTTGAGAAGTACGATATCTCCCTGGGGACTGGCCTCGGAAAGATGAAAGGCAAAATTTTCCGCATCGGCCATCTTGGCGATCTCAACGATCTCATGCTGATTGGCACGCTGGCAGGCGTGGAAATGGGACTGCACGCAGCGGGCGTACCGCATCACGCCGGTGGCGTTCAGGCGGCCATGGAATTTCTTCAGGGCAGCGCGGCATCGAATACATCCGGAAAGAGCGAAGCGCCGGTGCTGGCTGCTCATTAGTTTTATAAAGACAAGTTTTTCAGCAACGAAATTTTCTGTAACCAATAGAGGAGTAAGTTCATGATCCGCGAAGACATTCTCCAGAGTTTCCCGAATCTGTTTGGCTCAAAGACGGCGAATGGAAAACAAGTCAGCGTCGAAGATGCCATCGCCAGCCTGACTCGCAAGCTGCGCCCGGAGATTGCCTCCGCGCTCACGGCGCGCCGCCAGATGCTCGAATCTCCCGCTCCGGTGCGCGAAAAATATGCATGGCCGAAATGGGAGCAAAAGTTTGAAGACCCCATCAGCGGGAAATTCTGGACGTGGCGCCAGATTACGCAGGGGCTGATCGACAATTTCCTCGGTCAGGAAAGCCCGTGGCGTTGGCGGCTCAATGACGATGTGCCCATTCCAGCCGACGCGCACCCGCTGCGCAATGCCGGACTGGAACTAACCGGCCCCTGGTATCCGCTGGACATGGCATTCAACGCACTCAACAGCCCGGCGCCCATGAACATGCCCGACTTCGAGGATGCGTCTCCGCCGCACTTCCGGCCTGACGGCACGGCCTCCAATCAGCCGGTTGGTGTGTTTGCCGCCCTGCAAAATGCCAAAGAGATATTCGCAGGCGAATGGAACGACCGCGCTTATGAAGTCGTGAAGAAAGATAAAACGCGCAGTTACCGGATCACCAATCCTCCTGCAAAGTGGCCGGCGCGCTTTGGACGGCCTCCGGGGCTGCACGTGCGCTACGATCACATTACCGTGGACGGCCAGCCCGCTCCCGGCATGGTTGCAGTCACCGTCCTGTGGGCCTTCAATAACTACGACGCGCTGAAGCGCGCAGGCGCCGGCGTTTACTTTTACATTCCCAAGCTCCAGTCGGCGCAGGAAGCGCTTATTGTGGAGAAACTTCTGTCGGGAATCGAAGGTCTGATCGGCGTTCCGGCGGGAACGCTGAAAATCAAGATGCTGTATGAAGAAGGCAGCGCTGGCCGTGTACTGCCAGCGATTGCCTGGACTTTGCGCCGTCGTCTTTTGGGAACCAACGTGGGCCGCTGGGACTATCTCGGCAGTCTGATCGAGATGTGGAAGGACGATCCCAAAGGCGTCTTTCCCGATCCCCAGTCCATTGGCATGGCCGCGCCGAACATGATCGCCTATCAGCGTTACAACGCGCTGATGATGCTCATGGCCGGCATGAAGAATGGTGAACTGGCCAACGCGGCGCCCATCGGTGGCATGGCGGCAGTCATGATTTATCAGTCCGGCGATCCCTATGGCCGCTCCCGCTATAACCCGCTCGCGCTTCGCGCCATGGTGATCGATAAAATGCGCGAGCGTCTGCTGGGTCTGGTGTTTGTACCGGAGCAGCCGCTTTCCGGCGTACAGCAGCCCACTCTCGAAGATATCCTCTCCGGCCGCGTCAAAGGAAAACTCTACGACGCATACCGGCAGAGCTGGGTCGCCAGCCCGGAAGCCGCATACGTGGCTGCCGGTAATGCGCCTCTGCAGTCCTCGATTGATAAGCTGCAATCGATTCTCGATGCGCCTTTAGAGACAGTGCCGGTGAAAACCCAGCAGGTGCCCTCCGCTCAGAGCGGACTCAGCGAGGCCGAGCGCAGCCTGTTGCAATCGCGTGGCCTGCTCAATGCCGCGGGCAAAATCACACCGCGCGTCATCGCCAAAGACATGCTGAATTCCCCGGAAAAGCTCTTCACCCAGGAACTGTGGGATGCCATCTACGGCGTGCCGCAGGGTGAGATCACCATCGAGCGCATCCAGCACGCCTTCTATATGGCGGCCAACTATGGCTACCAGATTCTGAACGGCAACTTCGCCGCGGCCATTGATGATTACGAACTCAAGCTGCGTTTTATGAACGATCTGGCCACCTACCGCATTGATGTTTCGTGGCTGTGGACTCTCGTGCGCCATCAGGCCGTCATCACCAAAGATGGTTATCTCAAACGCCCGGCCCTGACCGAAGACGGCGTAGAGCCGGCAGCCGACGCCTATGCCGTAAAGGCGGGCACCCGCTTTACTCCGGAACTCTTCCGCAAACTTTGGGAGTATCACAACGAGTGGACGACAGAGTTTTTCGCCGAGCAGGACCGACGCGGAGATCGTGGTCGCTTTGACCGCGGCAAGGCCGGCATCATCATGGACCTGCTGCAGCGCCAGTTGCTCTCACCGCGTTACATACAGCACAGCGCGCGCGTGCTCTTCATCGTGGGGCAAACCGGCGCGCAGGAGCGCGCTCAGATTCTGGACGCAATCTTCCTTTTCTCGCGTGAGGAAATCGTAAAGCGTGTGCAGGCCGGATCGATGAAACCAGCTGTACTCTCCGCCTTCGATTATGTCTATGACATTTTCCCCGAAGTCACGGACGATGCATCCCTGCACCTGCAGGACACGATGGCAGTGTAACCAGGACAAAAAAATCCGGCGATTCTGCATGACGCAGGATCGCCGGATCCACTTCAGGCCCGGCATTCAGTTGCGCAGTACTATTCCCACTCAATCGTGCCAGGCGGTTTGGATGTCACGTCGTAGACCACGCGGTTGATTCCGGGCACTTCGTTCACAATGCGGCTGGAGATTTTCTTGAGGACTTCCGGTGGCAGTGGGACCCAGTCGGCGGTCATGCCGTCTTCGGAATACACTGCGCGAACGGCACAGGTGTAAGCATACGTGCGCTGATCGCCCATCACACCCACCGACATTACCGGAAGCAGTACGGCAAATGACTGCCAGATTTGCGTATAAAGCCCCGCACGCCGGATCTCATTGACCACAATGTCATCGGCTTCCTGCAGAATGGCGATGCGCTCCGGCGTGACTTCACCCAGGATTCGCACGGCCAAACCAGGCCCGGGGAATGGCTGCCGCTGAAGAATCTCCTCCGGCATTCCCATTTCCCGGCCAATCCGCCGGACTTCATCCTTAAACAAATCCTTTAAGGGTTCAATCAGCTTGAGCTTCATCTTCTCCGGCAGGCCGCCCACGTTGTGGTGCGTCTTAATGGTCTGCGAAGGGCCGCGCACACTGCGCGATTCAATCACATCGGGATACAGAGTACCCTGCACCAGCCACTCGACTTTGCCAGCCTTCTGCTCAATGCGGTGCGCCTCTTCATCGAACACATGAATAAATTCGTTGCCGATGATTTTGCGCTTCTTCTCCGGATCGGTCACACCAGCGAGCTTCTTTAAGAAGCGTTCGCTCGCCTCGGCGGCTACCACGTTCAAACCCAGCTTGTCGCGCAGATTGTGCTGGACTTTCTGAAATTCATTCTTGCGCAGCACGCCATTGTTCACGAAGACGCAGGTCAGGCGATCGCCCATCGCCCGGGCCACCAGCGCCGCCGCTACGGCAGAGTCAACGCCGCCGGAGAGAGCGCAGATCGCACGCCCCTGCTCGCCCACGGTGCGCTGAATCTGGCTGATGCTCTCACTGATAAAGTGCTGCGGCGTCCAGTCGCCCCGCGCGCCGCAGATATCGGAAACAAAATTCCTCAGCAGCTCCGTTCCCTGCTTTGTATGATGGACTTCCGGATGGAACTGTACGGCCCAGATGCGGCGTGCCTCATCTTCAATCGCCGCCAGCGCGCTGCTGGTCCGGGCCACCTCACGGAAGCCATGCGGCAGTTCCAGCGCCTCGTCACCGTGGGACATCCAGACATTCAACGCCGACGGCAGCCCCTGGAACAAACGCGACTGGCCAGCCACGTTTACCTCAGCATGACCGTATTCGCGCTTCGGAGCTGGCCGCACTTTCCCGCCCAGCTTATGGACAATAAACTGCAATCCATAGCAGATACCCAGCACGGGAACGCCCAGCGCCATCACTCGCTCATCCGCCGGCGGCGCGTCGGGATCATAAACAGAGGATGGCCCTCCGCTCAAAATGATGCCGGCAGGATGGTAACTTCTGATTTCTTCGAGGGAAGCCGTACAGGGCAGCACGGCGGTAAAGACTTTCAGTTCACGGATGCGGCGGGCAATGAGCTGCGAATATTGCGAGCCGAAGTCGAGGACAACAATAGATTGCTCTTCCACTATCCAGTTTCCCGCATTTACACCAGTGCTGTAAAGCGGAAACTCGGGCCTTTTCCGGGCCTTTAAACAGTCGCGCTTTTTTCCGCGGCACTCATGGGAAAAGCTTCGACCTCGACAGGCGAAGTCACAATCATGGCAAAGGACGCCTGGCGAGCGGCAAAGAGAAAGTCGGCAAACGCAAAATACAGCAAAGTGACCGCCGCTACCAGTAAAGAATATCGTCGCGGCGCTGGGCCCATCCAGGCTGAAGTTGCAATGCAGATGACAAATACGATCAGCCCCGCGGCCACGCGCAGCAGTCCGGAGAGCGCGCTCACGCTGGCAAGTTCAGCCCGCAGCGTGCGGCCCAGGCGAACCGCTCGGCGGATTGCCTGGGCCGCACCAATCCCATTGCCAGCGCAAATCGGCGCAAGAAAAAGATGCCAGTTCACCACGAGCCACAAAAACCCGATGAACAGGAACGAGGGCAGCGCCATCAGGTAAAAGCGAATGTAATCCAGATGATTGCCGTACGTGGCAAGTTGACCCTCGACACCGGCTGTGCCAATCACCGTAAAGATGCCAATCCACAGAAAAACGGCACGCAGCAAATGGAGCCAAAGGATCGTGAGTCCACAGTCCTGATAGTGCTCCGGAGAAAAGCGCCGGAGCGCAGCCACACGCCCCAAAGCACTCAGAGCCACCCACAGCAGGGTAATCACCGGCAAAACGAATAAAGCGACAGCAGAAACCCGGTGGCCGCTCTGCTCCTCAATGCGGACCAGTGTGGCCACAATCAGCATCGGGTTGCGGTTGTTCCACGCCGCGACGCCGGCGTGCATGATCGTTTCTGCCGAGGGCAAAATACGAAACGCGTGCCACAACAAAAGAAGCGCCGCCGTGCCAAAGCTCCATCGCCAGGCCGCTTCCATGAAAAACAGCGCCGGATCGCGGGTAACCGCGCGAAAACCGGCAGGTACGGGATTAGGAGCGTTCATCGGTGATGGATTCGTACATTCAAAGGAACCTGAAAACAACTTCTCTGCCTACTTCACTACGATGTTGACCAGCTTGCCGGGAATCACAATCACCTTCACTACCTGCTTGCCGTCCATAGATGCTTTCACTTTTTCGTCCGCCAGCGCGCGTTCCTGCACAGTGCTTTCCGGAGTTTCGGCAGGCACAGCAATGCGGCTGCGGAGCTTGCCATTGAGCTGAATGGCGTACTCGATTTCATCCTCCTTAGCCAGTGCCGGATCGTATTGCGGCCACGGCTGACGCAGGAGATTGCTCTTTTCACCCAGCACCTCCCACAATTCGGCCGCGAGATACGGTGCAAAGGGCGCGAGCAGCAAAACCAGACTGCGCTGGGCATCGGCCAGAACCTCTGTGGGAAAACGGCCAGCGGCGATTTCGTCTTCCACTCCGTACAGCGCATTCACCAATTCCATGATGGCGGCAATACAGGTGTTGAAGTGCCAGCGTCCCTGAAAATCGTCGGTCACACGACGTATCGTCTGATGCAGCTTGCGCTGGATCGCCCGCACAGACCCGGCGTCCGCAGCTAAAGCATTCCCTGAGGATTTGCCGGCAACATCAGCATTGCGCATAACAAAGCGATACACCCTGCTGAGGAACCGATGCACGCCTTCCACGCCGGCTTCTTGCCAGTCGAGATCACGGTCAGGAGGCGCGGCAAAGAGAGCATAGGCACGGGTGGAATCCGCGCCAAAGCGGGCCACCATGTCGTCCGGAGAGACCACGTTGCCCTTGTTCTTCGACATTTTTGCGCCGTCTTTGATCACCATGCCCTGAGTGAAAAGACGGACCACCGGCTCATCGTTTTTCACGATTCCAATGTCGCGCATGAACTTGGTCCAGAAGCGCGAATAAATCAAATGCAGGATGGCGTGCTCGACTCCGCCGATGTACTGGTCAATAGGAAACCAGTAATTCACCGTCGGCGTATCCAGCGGCCGGTCTGTGAGCTGCGGATTCGTGTAGCGGTAGAAATACCATGACGAATCCACGAATGTATCCATGGTGTCCGTCTCGCGCCGGGCCGGGCCGCCGCACTTAGGGCAGCTCACATTCACAAACTCCGGCATGCGTGCCAGAGGAGAACTGCCCTGCAGTGTGATGTCCACGTTTTCCGGCAGCACGACTGGAAGCTGGTCTTCCGGCACGGGAACCACGCCGCACTGGGCGCAGTGGACCATAGGAATGGGGGTGCCCCAGTAACGCTGGCGCGAGATTCCCCAGTCCTTGAGCCGGAACGTAACCGTCTTTTTGCCGAAGCCATGCTGCTCGGCAAAGGCCGTCATTTTTTCAATGGCTTCCTGATTGGACAAGCCGTTAAATTCGCCGGAATTGATGAGCAGGCTTTCCTTGTCGGTGTACGGAAGCACCGGCTCTTCTTTTTGACCTGCAGCAGGCGGCTCTTCCGTACGGCGCGGAAGAATCACTACGCGAATCTCAATGCCGTATTTCTGAGCAAATTCGTAGTCGCGTTCATCGTGCGCCGGCACGGACATAATGGCGCCGGTGCCGTAATCCATCAGGATGTAGTTGGCCACCCAAATGGGTACCTTTTCCTGATTGAACGGATTCACGGCGTAATGCCCGGTAAATACACCGTGCTTTTCGATGCTGCCAATATCGCCCGATTCTTTCGCTCTGCGCTGTTCTTCGACCAGCTCTTCTACTTTGGCGTGCAAATGCGGATCATTGGCAATAAAGTCCGTGACCAGCGGATGCTCCGGGGCAAGCTGTATGGAAGTCGCGCCAAAGATAGTGTCAATGCGCGTGGTAAAAACCGTGATTTTGCTTCCCGCCGGCCCATCAATACCATCCAGAGCAAAGTCCACCAGCGCGCCTTCGCTGCGGCCAATCCAGTTCCGCTGCATGGTGCGGACCTTTTCCGGCCAGCCTTCCAGTTTCTCGATATCGGCAAGCAATTCTTCGGCGTATTGAGTGGTACGCACAAACCACTGCTCCAGCTCGCGCTGTTCCACTTTGGTTTCTTCATGCCGCCAGCAGCAGCCCGACACGACCTGCTCATTGGCCAGCACGGTTGCGCATTCCGGGCACCAGTTGACCTTGCTCTTCTTGCGGTAAGCCAGGCCTTTCTCGTAAAGCTTTAAAAAGAACCACTGGTTCCAGCGGTAATATTCCGGCAGACAGGTAGCGACCTCGCGCGACCAGTCATAGGCAAAGCCCAGCCGCTGCATCTGCGACTTCATGTGTGCGATGTTGCTCAGCGTCCACTGCTTCGGCGGGACCTTGTTCTTGATGGCCGCATTTTCGGCCGGCAGACCGAACGCGTCCCAGCCCATGGGATGGAGCACGTTGTAACCCTGCATCCACATGTATCGGGCAAGAGCATCGCCAATCGAGTAATTGCGCACGTGCCCCATATGCAGCGCGCCGGAAGGATACGGAAGCATTTCCAGCACATAGTATTTCTTCCGCTTACTGCTGTGCGGTTCAGCGGCATAGAGAGTGGGATCGGCCTGCCAGCGCGCATGCCACTTCTCCTCAATTTGCCGCGGATCGTAACGAAGCTCGCGCTGCTCGCCCTGGTTCACGATGATCTTTTCTGTCTCCATAATTCTTACTGTCCTGACTCGACCAAAGATTTCAGTGTTTCAATAGTTCTTAAATCGTCCTGCGGCTCTTCGATGGGAGTCTCAGCAATGAACGCCGCATGTTCGGTGCGCGAATCATTTAGCAATCGCCGGAACGGCTCCAGACCAATGGCGCCCTTCCCGATATGCTCATGCCGGTCTCGCTTTGAGCCGCGCGGATCTTTGGCATCATTGCAGTGCCACAAAAAAACATTGCTGATACCAATCGTTTCATCCAGCTTCTGCATGGTCTCGCGCCATCCCTCTTCGGAGACAATGTCATATCCGGAGACATGAGTATGGCAGGTATCGATGCACGCGCCCACCGGACACACCGTCTGCAAATACCGCAACAGCTCGCCCACCTGATCGAATGATCCACCCAGCGAAAACTCCGCGCCCGCGGTATTCTCAATCAGTATCCGCAGGGAATTCTTCAGATTCAGCCCCTCGGCGGATTCCTCAATCGAACGCGCGACCAGTTCCAGCCCTTCTTCCCGGCTTCGCCCCCGGAAAGATCCCGGATGCAGCACCAAAAAATCGGCCCCCAGAGCCAGCGCCCGCTCCAGTTCACCGCGAAAGGCTTCCACCGATTTGCGATGAAACTCCGGCGTCACACTCGCCAGATTCACCAGATAACTGGTGTGAATGGCCATTGGCCCAAGGGCATATTTCTCGCGCAGAGTGTGCATCGCGGCACACTGGGCCTCAGTCAGCGAATACGGCTTCCACTGCCTGGGACTGGAAGAAAAAATCTGAAATGTATTCGCTCCCAGCCGGTAAGCCCGCTCGGCGGCGCTCTGCACTCCACCAAAAGTCGATGTATGAATCCCGATACGCCGCCGCCCCGGTTTGGGCGGTTCACCTTCCGACCACAGAAGCACGTCTTTCAAACTGAGTTTTGGCTTACGTGGTCCCTGTGGTGGCATGCGCTAAACCACTGATTTTAACATGTTAAATATCAGCCCCTGGATTTCATCCCGCATGCCTGGCCGCTAAGGCGTTGCTTGTTCCCTGCACAACAATCGAAGTACACTAGCAACTTAACACTTCATGCTGGCAGTGATGCGTTCTCATGCAAAGCAAGATGTCGATCAGCCTCGCCCTATTATGGATGCGGCTCTGCAGATTGTCGGGCAGGGACCACTGCCGGCACTGGCCGGAGCAGCAGGATAACTTGCGTTTTCGAATATCTCTTTTTGCCATCACTCTGCTCGCTGCGGTAACCGCGCTGCTGGGCGGCTGTTCCAGCACGCCTGAGCCCAATCCAAACTACCGCGAGTTCGCTTACATCACCAATGGCGGCAGTAATAATGTCACGGTCGTGGACCTGCGCGTACAGCGCATCGCGAAACTGATTCCCGTTGGGCGTGGCCCCACCGGAGTGGCGGCCAATCCGAAACGAAATGAAATCTACGTGGTCAACACGGATTCCAACAGCATCAGCGTGATTGACGCCGAGACCAACAAGGTGGCCGCAACCATCGGCGTTCACCGCGCTCCTTATTACATCAGCGTTTCCGCCGACGGCAAACGTGGATACGTGGCCAACTCAGGCTCGGCCAATCTTTCCATCCTTGATCTGGAAAACAGGAAGGTCATCACCACCATTGGCGTGGGAAACGGCAGCGATCTGGCGCGGGTGAGTCCGGATGGCAAACTGGTAGTGGTTGCGCTGCGGACAGAAGACGCGGTTGCGGTGGTGGACACAGCCACGCAGAATGTCCGCGCCAAAATCAAAATATGCAGCCAACCGGGTGATCTGGAGATTCTTGGTGATTCCAGCAAGGCTTTTGTTACCTGCCCGGCATCGAACCAGGTCGCTGTTGTGGACCTCGTGAATTTGCGGCTTCTCACGCTGCTGGATACAGGCAAAACCCCTGTCGCCATCGGCATGAAGCCCGATGGCGGCGAGGTATTTGTCTGTAATTATGATTCAAGCTCGGTCTCGGAAATCACTGCCGGCATCAATGAAGTGAGCCACAGCTTTCTGATTGGCAAGCAGCCCAGCCGCATCATCATTTCCGCGGACAACAACTTTGCTTATATAAGCAACTTTGGATCGGATTCGCTGGCGGTTTACAGCATTGATTCGGGCCGCTGGACCCACTCCGTAGAAGTCGGCAGTCATCCCGAGGCCCTGGCATTTTCGCCCAACCAGTTACAACTGCTGGTCGTCAACACGGTCAGCGGAGACCTCTCCGTACTCAACCTTACAGACCGCAAAGGAAAACCCCGCCCGGATAATCCCTCCCTGGCCGCAATGGTCCCCCTGGGCCGCAATCCCCGCGCCATTACCGTGAAGGCGTTTGTCAGCGAAAAATAATTTCTATTACTTAAGTATTCCCGTGTTCCGCCGATAAAAAAGATGCCGGAGCAAGCCGCTCATCGGCAAAAGATATCTGTGCCTGGAGGGGCAGATGGAAAACACGGCATTCAGCACCGTAGGCGCTGGCGCTTTGCCATGCAACATTCTTTTAGTGGAAGACGAACCCTGTGTCCGGGAAATAATGGCGCTGCAACTGATACGTCTGGGCTATACGGTAATTGCCGTTGCCGATGCCACGACTGCCATCCGGGAGTTTCAGAAGCAGCGGGGCTCCATCGATCTGGTGATAACTGATTTCGCCATGGCGGAAATGAACGGCCTGCAACTGGCCCAATTTCTTCGCGCGACCGAACCGCAGCTCCGAGTCATTTACATCACCGGATACATTACTGAAGCCCTCGAGCATGAAGAGAAAAATTGTCTGCAAAAGCCCTTTGGCCGCGACGTGCTTGCGGCCAAATTAACGGAAGTGATGTCCCAGCAAACGGAGCAGCCTGTCTCCATCAGCGGAGCGACAGCCCTCCATCCACAAGCAGCACTTGCCCCGTAAGAAACTGGGGAGCTGAGGCAAAGTAAAGCACCGCGCTGACCACATCGGCGGCGGCGCCATTCCTCTGCATCGGAGTATTTTCGGCAAATCGCCGGAACGCCTCCGGATCGGGTCTTCCCTGCTCCAAATCAATCATGCCCGGCGCCACACAGTTTACGGCGATATCCGGCGCCAGGGCTTTAGCCATGGTTCGGGTAAGCATGTGCAGGGCCGCTTTCGATGAGCAGTAATGCATGTGGTCCGGCCAGGATTTTTCCCCGCCCAGCGAACCCAGATTGATAATTTTTCCTTTGCTTTGGCGCAGCGAGGGCGTGCAGTGCTGCGACACCAGAAACGGACCGCGCACATTCACGGCAAAAATTTCGTCCCACTGCTCCGGCTTCAGGTCAGCCATGGCGACGGTCTCGTACGTACCTGAGTTGTTGACCAGAACATCAAGACGCCCGTAGTGCTGGAGCACGGCATCCATTGCTTTGGCAATGCTTTGCTGATCGCGTACGTCACACTGGACAGCCAGAGCATCGCCGCAAATGGCTTTGAGTTCCGCGAGCGTTCGTGCAGCCTCTTCGCCTGAATTCAGATAAGTAATAGCCACCTGAGCACCGGCGCGCGCCGCGCCCAAAGCAATCTCTTTCCCGAGGCGGCGTGCCCCGCCAGTGACCACAATCGTTTTCCCCTTAAGTTCGTTCACGAATTGCATTGTACGCGAAGCCAGGAACACTCTATCTCGGCCCAGGTTGATGGGGTTTGAATCTTTTTCCGGCAGACCGTATCCAATGTTGATATGGGTGCTGTCCCGCATTTCGTTTCCATGCCAGCTGAAACACACACGCTCGAGAGCGAGGCACTGGACGCATACTCACGCGTGGTGACCAGTGTGGCCGAATCGGTAAGCCCTGCCGTGGTGCGAATTCAGGTTGCCATGGACCGTGGACAGGGTGGAGGCGGCTCGGGTTTTGTGCTCACGCCGGATGGGTTCGTCCTCACCAACAGCCATGTGGTGCACAACGCAAAGAAAGTTACGGTGTGGACTCCGGATTCCGGCGAATTCAGCGCACAGAAAATTGGCGAGGACCCCGACACGGACCTGGCCCTGCTGCGGATCGATGCGCCTGCTCTGCAAGCCGTGCGTCTGGGGGATTCACGCCGAATACGCGTGGGCCAGCTCGTGGTGGCCATCGGCAATCCTTATGGCTTTCAGCACACAGTGACGGCAGGCGTAGTCAGTGCTCTGGGTCGCACCTTGCGCTCGCAATCCGGCCGCCTGATTGAGGACGTTATTCAGACCGATGCCGCTCTCAATCCTGGCAACTCCGGCGGTCCGCTGGTCAACGCAACTGGTGAAGTGATTGGAGTGAATACTGCCACCATTCTTCCGGCACAGGGACTCTGCTTTGCCATCTCTATCAGTACAGCCGAGTTCATCGCCACGAAACTAATTCGCGATGGCGAAGTCCGCCGCAGCTACATCGGCGTGCAGGCACAAACCGCTGCAGTGAATCGGACGATTGCGCGCTATTACAACCTGCAGACTCTTACCGGGGCGCTGCTGCTGATGGTAGAACCCGGCAGCCCGGCAGCGAATGCCGGATTGCAGGAAGGCGACGTAATTGTGGAACTTGGTGGTGAAGCAGTGGAAGGCGTCGATGTGCTCCATCGGCTGCTGAATGAAGACAGGATCGGCGTAGAAACGCGTGTTACCGTGCTCCGTGGTTCGAAGAGACTGGCCTTGAACGTCCTGCCGATTGTCCGGAGGAGCCAGAACTAAAACCAGCCCGGCTCACTCAGCTTCTCTGCTGAACAAGAGTGTGCCTGAATCACTGATTTCCGCTCGCAGGACCAGCCCAACCGCCCCCAGCACAATCACCATGGAAACAATCATCAGAAATGGAATGGCTTCATGCTCGAGCAGAGCGCCTTCGGCCAGAGCTATGATTGGGACAACCAGGCTCACACTGGAAAGCTGATAGGGCTGCATGTGTTTTAACAGCCAGTAGTAAAGAGCAAAAGCCGTGGCCGATCCGAAGACCGCCAGAAAGATGAGGGCCAGTATCGATCTCCGCGACCACATGGCGGTCCTGCGCGCTTCCAAAGCCCAGCTTCCCCAGAACAGCGCAACACATCCAAACAGGCACTGCAAACCGGTAGACATAACCGGGTCCATATTTTGCAGAGTTTTCTTTGCATATACCACCGCCCATGAACTGATGCATACGGCAGCCAGCACGGCAAAGCCGCCCAGCAGCGAGCGTGAATTCGTGTCGAGTCCGTTGAAGAGAATGGCGATTCCCCCCAGGGCCATGAGCATGAAAAAAACTGCTGTCCGCGGAACGCTGCGATGGAGCATGAGCGGGGTGATCAGGGCCACCACCAAAGGCATGGCAGAAAACAGTAGAGCCGTCATCGACGAGGTCACATACTGCTCAGCCCAGAACAGCAGTCCATACGGCAGCGCCATTACCGTAAGGCTGAGCAGGAGAATGGCGTTCCACTCACTTTTCCCCTGCGGCCACTTTGCCCTGCGAAACAGAAGTGAACCCAGCAGAAGCACGGCCGCAATTAAAAAACGGATGGCCGCCGCCTCCAGCGGAGGAACCTCCTTCACCACAATGCGAATAGCCAGCCATGTGCTCCCCCAAATCAGGCAAAGAGCGCAATAGCCCAGGATTTGCGGACGTGCGAAGGATGCTCCGGCGCGAGGCATGGGAACACAGTGTAGCTGAGAGTTGTTGAAAGGCAAAAAGGCCATCCCGAAGGATGGCCTTTTTTACTCGATCAGATCAGTGTTTTAGTGGCTTCCGCCGCCGCTCCCACCACGATGGCCGCCGCGATCACCACCACCACCACCACCACCCGGAGGACGCCCGCCACGCCCGCGACGCCGTCTTCCAGCGCCACCCGGGCCGCCGGGACCACCACTACGAGGACGATCAGGACGTCCTCCAGTGCCGGTTCCAGTATGGACCGTCTCACGATTAGCTTCTTCACGGTTGAAGTTGGGTTCGTCGTCAGTCTCTTCAAAATCGCCGCCGCCTTCGAAAGTGATGGTTTCTTCTCCATCACCATTGGCTGCAACCGGGACTGGCGGATGACCATCTCCCTCGCCGCCGGCAGGGGCCATTTTGGCGCGCTGCTCTTTGAGGATCGCCTTGCGTGACAGTTTGATGCGATTGCCTTCGATGGCCAGCACCTTAACCAGTACCTGATCGCCTTCTTTCAGCTCGTCCTTCACATCCTTTACGCGATGCTCGGCGATTTCGCTGATGTGCAGCAGGCCGTCGGTACCGGGAATGATCTCGACGAAAGCTCCGAATTCAGCCAGGCGCACCACTTTGCCGAGATAGGTCTTGCCAATCTCCGGCACCGCAGTCAGATCGTTGATCATCTGAATTGCTTTTTGCGCCGAGGGGCCGTCACTGGATGCCACATTGACCTTGCCGGTATCGTCAACGTCAATCTTGACGCCGGTCTGATCAATGATGCTGCGAATCATCTTGCCGCCAGGACCAATGAGGTCGCGAATCTTGTCCACGGGGATCTGCAGAGTGTAAATCCGGGGAGCGAAGTTCGAAATATTCTCACGACCGCCGGTGATGATCTCTTCCATCTTCTCGAGAATGAAGAGCCGTCCGCGCCGCGCCTGCTCCAGGGCCTCATGCATGATCTTCGAGGTGATGCCCATGACCTTGATGTCCATTTGCAGGGCGGTGATTCCCTTGCGGGTGCCAGCGACTTTGAAATCCATGTCGCCGTAGTGGTCTTCCGCGCCCGCGATGTCGGTCAGGATTGCGTAGGAGTCAGGCTCTTTCACCAGACCCATGGCTACACCGGCAACAGCGGATGAGAGCGGAACGCCTGCATCCATCAATGAGAGTGAGGCTCCGCAGACGGTCGCCATGGACGAAGAACCATTGGATTCCAGAATGTCGGAAACCACGCGGATGGCATAAGGCCATTTGTCTTCCGAGGGAAGCACGGCGGAGATAGCACGCTCAGCCAGCGCACCGTGGCCTACCTCGCGGCGGCCTACACCCGTCATGCGGCCAACCTCGCCAACCGAGAACGGCGGGAAGTTGTAGTGCAGCATGAAGCGCTTTTTGGTCTCGCCTTCAAACCTTTCAATGCGCTGTGCGTCGTCCGGCGTGCCCAGCGTGGTGGTGACCAAAGCCTGCGTTTCACCGCGAGTGAATACTGCCGATCCGTGAGTACGCGGCAGCACTCCCACTTCAATCCATATCGGACGGATCTGATCAAATGCACGCGCATCCGGACGGCGGCGCTTGTTCGTTACCTGCTCGCGGAAGATGCGTTCGCGCAGCACTTCATAATAGTGCGACAGCTTGCGTGGGGCTTCATCGTCACCTTCCGGGAGCTCGGCCTTAAGCTGGTCTTTGATCTGCTTTACTTTTTCGTAGCTCTCGAGCTTCGGATGTTTTGCGGTGTCCAGCGCATCGGCAAGCTGAGCGCCAACTTTGGCTTTGAGCTTGTCGTAATATGCCTGATCGAATTCCACCGGAGGCACGGCGCGCTTCGCCTTACCTGCGCGGCTGGCCAGTTCGCTGATGCCGGCACAGATTTTTTTGATCTGCTCGTGGGCAAATTCAATCGCACCCAGTACCTGGTCTTCCGAGACCTCTTTGGCGCCGGATTCAACCATCACGATGCCTTCGGCCGTGCCTACCACCATGATGTTCAGCAGGCTCTCATGCATCTCGGCATAACCAGGATTCACTACGTACTGGTCGCTCACGAATCCAACGCGGACCGCGCCCACGGGACCGGCAAACGGAATGTCCGAAAGGGTCAAAGCGCAGGAAGCTGCGTTGATGGCCAGAACATCGGGATCGTTTTCGGTATCCGCGGAAAGCACCAGAGAAATGACCTGGGTTTCATTGCGGAAGCCTTCGGGGAACAAGGGGCGGATGGGGCGATCAATCTGGCGGGCAGTGAGAATTTCGCGTTCGCTGGGACGACCTTCACGTTTAATAAAACCACCGGGGATGCGTCCACCGGCATATGTGTACTCTCTGTAATCAACAGTCAGAGGGAAAAAGTCGATGCCTTCACGGGGATCAGGAGAGCAGCAGGCTGTTCCAAGCACTACATTGTCGCCGAACCGGACTATCGAAGATCCCTGGGCCTGTTTGGCCAAATGTCCGGTTTCAAAATGGAGGGTTTTGCCGCCTGCGAGTTCAACAGTGGCTGTTTGTTTCATGTAATTCCTCTTTTCCTGGGAGGCCCATCAGTTTTGGGCTTGCAATAAGAGCGGTCATGTGTGGCGGGCCGGGAGGGACACCCCGGCCACCAGCGCGAAACTCCGGAAAGATAGCCGAAAACAGACCGGTTACTTGCGGATTCCAAGTTTCTGGATGACGTCTTTATAACGTTCAGTATCGTATTTCTTCAGATAGTCCAGCAGGCGCCGACGCCGGCTTACCATCATGAGAAGGCCGCGCCGGGAGGCGTGGTCCTTTTTGTGGGTCTTGAAGTGCTCCGTAAGTTCGCCAATCCGTTCGCTCAGAACTGCAATCTGCACTTCCGGGCTTCCGGTATCCGACTCACTCCTACGGTAGCGGTGAATGACCTCGGTTTTTTGCTCTCTCGCTAACACTGAAACTGGTGCACTCCTAAATTAAATACTTGTCCTTTAGTGACTTATCAAGACTAACACGCACTCACTGGACTGTAAAGCAAGGGCGAACAAGAGTGAAAGCCGTGGCAGCAAAGAGAAAACCGAATGCGCATTGCTTTTTGCCCATAGATGGACTAATGTTCGCTTCCTGCAAGTCTGCAGCCTCAGGAGAGTGTGCTCAATGTTCTGTGCAAATTGCGGTTCGAATATCGACGATCAGGCCAAAGTCTGTCCTAACTGCGGCAAGGCATCCGCGTTTCCGCCACAAACCGCACCTCCTCCGGTGCAGCCTGTGCAGATTCCGTCCATGAGTCCGGCGCAGCCGCAACAAGCTGCCCCGCAACCCTACGCGCCTCCTCCGACTGATCCAAAAGCAATCTGGAGTATGGTGCTGGGAATTTTGTCCGTGGTTTGCTGTGGGATTGGGATTTTTGCCGGTATTCCCGCAGTGATCCTGGGGCACATATCGCATTCCAATATCCAAAAAAGTGGTGGCGCCTTGAAAGGCGAGGGCTTGGCCATCGCTGGTCTGGTTTTGGGTTATGGAAGCGTACTCCTCAGTTTCCTCGTTCTTCCTGCCATTGTGATTCCCAGTCTGCTCAAGGCGAGAATCACGGCCAACGAATCAGCAGCAGCCGCCACAGTCAGGACGGTGAGCACGGCAGAAGCCACATACGCTATCACCTATCCACAAAGCGGTTTTGCGCCTGATTTGGCGACTCTGGGCCCTGGATCGAGCGTCAGATGCTCCTCATCCGGGCCTTCAGCCACCAGCGCCTGCCTGATTAACTCGACACTGGGCTGCAGCAGCAACTGGTGCGTTAAAGATAGCTACAAGTACAGCGTGATGGCGACCGGCTCTCCGACGCCGAATGAGTTTGTCGTGACCGCCACACCTGTCAATAACAATACAGGCAGAAAGAGCTATTGCGCCACCTCGGACTCAATCGTTCGGTTTCAGAATGGTTTGGTCTCTGCTCCGGTGAGTGTGGAAACCTGCCAGACGTGGACCGCGCTCTGAGCAGAAGTATTTGATACACCACCGCCTCACTGACTTCTACAAAGGGAGCAGCCATGCTGCTTCCCTTTTTCTTTCTGAAAGTTGATTGACAATCTCATGTGTACGGCGTAAACATAAATCAGGAAGACCGTATGCTGACCGCTCGTAAAAGTGTTCGAAAAGCGATTAAAACAACCCGGGCGCGCAAAGCCCGCCCGGCTTCGAGCACCGCAGTCTCTCTGCGGGAGCGCATTCGCGATACTGCCCGGGAACTGTTTGCCCGCGAAGGCTATGAGAGCGTCTCCATGCGGCGCATTGGTGCCAAAGCCGGATGCTCGCCCATGGCGATGTACCGCCACTATGCCAGCAAAGAAGAGCTGCTGCTCTCGATCTGCGAGGAGACCTTCAGCCGCATGGTGCGCCTGGTGGACACGGCCCGCTCCCAGCCTGGCGCCCCGATTCAGAAGCTGCGGCGCGCCGTGCGTACCGTGATTGATTTTCACATCAGCCACCCCAATCACTACAAAGTCACATTCATGACGGTCCTGCCTCCAGGGCCGGTCGCGCAGCGCAAGGTGGCCATTGGCCAGCAGGTAATGGACCGTCTGCAGAACGGCGTGCGCGACTGCGCCGAAGCGAAGGGCCTCGATATCGATATTGAAATGACCGCCCAGATCATTCGCGCCGCCATTCATGGTCTGGCCAGTTCCCTTGTCACCACCGGCAAATGTTATCCGTGGAAAGACCCGGAACGGATGAAAGATGAAATGATCGTCCTCGTTACCCGGCAGCTCGAATAACTTTTATTGAGTCGCAGTATTGGATCTGCGCATCTTTTGTAAGCAGGAAGTTTACGCCGTACACAGTTTGCGCGTTTTACATGTTTACGATGTACACAAGGAGCTGGTAAGTGAGCACGCAGGTACTAACCCAACCACTGAGTGTTCCCGTTGCGGAAACGGTGAAGCCGGCGGTCAATCCCTGGCTGATCGCGATCACCGTGACCCTGGCTACCTTTATGGAGCTGCTGGATACCAGCATTGCCAACGTCTCCCTGCCCCACATTGCCGGCGGCCTGGCCGTGAGTTACGACGAGAGCACGTGGGTGCTCACCAGTTATCTGGTGGCCAATGCCGTGGTGCTGCCGCTCAGTGCGTGGCTCAGCCGTGTTTTCGGGCGCAAAAACTACTACATGGTCTGTGTGGCTCTGTTTATTGCCAGCAGTTTTCTCTGCGGCATTGCCCCCAGCCTGGGCCTGCTTATCTTCTTTCGTATTCTGCAGGGCATTGGCGGAGGCGGCCTGGCGCCAGTGGAGCAGGCCATTCTTGTAGACACCTTCCCTGCCGCAAAGCGCGCGGCGGCCTTCGCGCTCTACAGCATGGCCATTGTCACCGCGCCCGCGATTGGACCGCCGCTGGGTGGATGGATCACCGACCACTTTTCCTGGCGCTGGGTCTTCTTCCTCAACGTGCCGGTCGGGCTTCTGAGCCTGATTCTGACCAGCCGCCTGGTTTCCGACCCGCCACAGTTTGTGCAGGAGGTAAAGGCCGCGCGTTCCGGCGGCAAATTGAAAATCGACTATTGGGGAATCGGGCTGATCGCCCTCGGCTTCGGCGCGCTGGAAATCGTACTCGATAAAGGACAGCGTGAAGACTGGTTCGAAAGTAACTATATTGTCGTCTTTCTTGCAGTGGCAATTGTGGCGCTGATTGCCGCGGCCATTTACGAGTGGCGCCACAGCGATCCGGTGGTGGAGATCACGCTCTTCCGCGAACGCAACTTCGCGCTGGCCAACCTTCTTTACTTTGCGTTTTCCTTCATATTGTTCGGCAGCACGGTGCTGGTCCCGCAGGTACTGCAGACGCTGTATGGTTACACCGCCACCGATGCCGGTCTGGTGCTGGGGCCGGGCGCGATTGTAATTGCCATGATGGCCCCAATTGTCGTTCGTGTGCTTCCCAAAATCGGCTCCAAAAAAATGATCATGCTCGGCTCGGCCGTTTTGGGGCTGGCTATGTGGCGCTACTCTTCGCTGGATCTGGGCGCCGACTATCGCACCTACGCACTAACGCGAGCGCTGCAGGGATTGGGACTGGGCTTTTTCTTTGTGCCGGTAAGCGCGCTGGCGTATTCGTATCTTCCGCTCAGCAAGAACAATAAGGCTTCGAGCATCACCAATCTTTTTCGCAACCTCGGCGGCAGCTTTGGCGTGGCCTTTATCACCACCATGCTGGAACGCCGGACCCAGTTTCACCAGAGCATCCTCGTGCAGCACCTCACGCCGGAAAATCCGCTGTTCACGCAAAAGCTGGAATCGCTGTCGCAGTATTTCATCAGCGCAGGCTCCAGCACTACCGGCGCCAGCGAGAAAGCTTACGGTCTGCTCTCCGCCAGCGCCAGCCAGCAGGCGGCGTTCCTCGGAACGCTCGATTGCTTCCACTCGCTGGAATGGGTCGCGCTGTTCGCGCTGGTAGTGGCACTGGTCACCAAACCATTTCGCAGCAACCGGCCTGCGACGGAGCACTAATGCCGGAGAGGAGCAGGAAGTGAGAAGCATTCATATCGTCGTCATGTTCGCGGTGCTGGCTGGTTGGGCAACACTTGTGGAAGCGCAGCAGAACTCTTCGTCCTTTGAACTGGGCAGCATCGCCACACCGCGCACCATCAATCCCGCGGCCAACAGCACTACACCCAGTTCGCTGGCCGGGCAGCAGCAGAACCCGTTTCTCGGCAGTGTGCCCACTGGCACGCCCAACGATCAAGCCCTGGAGCTTTCTCTGCAGGACTCAATCTCGCGCGGCCTGCGCTACAACCTGGGCGTGATCGAAAACCAGGCAACTCTGCGACAGACGCAGGCACAAAGGCTGCGCGCTCTCTCCGCCATGGCGCCGAATATCTCCGGCCTGCTGCGGCAGAACGTGGCCAATCTCAGCACCATCGCGATTGGCCTGAAAGTACCGGGGCTGCCGGTAACCACGGGCCAGTTCGCGTATCAGGAGAGCTATCTCACTTTTTCCGATACCGGACTCAACCTGTCGTCCCTGTATCAATACCGCGCAGCGCGGCAGGCAGTAGAAGCGCAGCGGCTCTCGCTTGAGGATTCCGGCAACGTGGTCGCGCTCGCCGTGGGCACGGCTTACTTGCAGGTCGAAACCAGTGAAGCACGGGTACAGACCGTACAGGCCGAACTTGCCTCCGCCCGCGAACTGGAAGAGCAAACGGCGAACCGCGTGCACTCCGGACTGGCGGCAGAGATTGAAGGCTTTCGCTCCACTGTACAGCGCCAGACCAGCGAGCAGCGGCTGATCGTCGCCCAGGCCAATCTTGTAAAAGACAGGCTGACTCTGGCGCGCATCATTGGCCTGCCCATGGGACAAAAGTTTTCGATCACCACAAAAGCCGCTTATCAGGCCTGGACAGGCGGAGATCTTGAAGCCGCGCTGGCCGAGGCACGCCATGGACGCGCCGACGTCAAAAGCGCTCAAGCCTCGGCGGCAGCATCACAACTCGGCAAACACGCCGCACAAATGGAGCGAGTTCCCGGCTTCAGCATGAACGGTTATTACGGCGCACTGGGGACCAATCTCAGCCGGTCCGATGCAACCTGGTCCGTGGCTGCGGAGATTTCCCTGCCCATCTTTACCGGTGGCCGTATTCGGTCCGATATTCAGGAGGCCTCCGCGCAGGCCAGTCGTAGACAGTCTGAGTATGCCGATCTCGAAGGGCGCGTGGAGTACGAAGTCCGCAACGCCTTCACTGACCTTCAGGCGGCGGACAGCGCCGTGCAGGTTGCGGAGAAGAACAACCAACTGGCCCAGCGGACACTGGAACAGGCCCGTGACCGTTTTCGGAACGGCGTCACCAACAATCTGGAAGTGATACAGGCGCAGCAGGACGTAGCTGCTGCCAGCGAAAACTATATTTCAAGTCTTTTTGCCCACAATTTGGCCAAACTCGCGCTGCTGAGAGCGCTGGGTTCCGCCGAAAAAAATGCCGGCAAGTCCCTGGGAGGAAACTAAAATGGCTACGCAACTGCAACCACCGCCAAAACCGGAGCTCTTCGAAGTGGAAGAAACTGCCGCCACTCATGCGCAGTCAGCGCCTGCGCCTCGCCGGTCGCTTGCTGCTTTCGTCCGGCAAAACCGCAAGATTGTGTTTCTGGTGGCAGTGCTGGTGCTTGTCGCCGCGGGCGTGTGGGGCTGGTTTTACCTGAGTTCGTATGAAACCACCGACGATGCCCAGGTCGAGGGCCATCTCCATCCGGTAAGCGCCCGCATCAGCGGGACGATCCTGCGCGTGAATCCCGCGATCGAGGACAGCCATTATGTGGAGGCTGGCACGGTAATTGCGGAAATCGATCCGGCCGATTTTCAGGCCGACCGCGACCGTGCACAGGCAGAGTATGAGCGCCTGCGGGCCAGCTCTCTGGCAGCGGAAAAAGATATCGTGGTCACCTCTTCGCAAAGCCATGGACGTCTTGATCTGGCCACGGCGGCAGTGACCGAAGCGGAAGATTCAGTCGCATCGGAAAAAGCCGCTTTGGATGCCGCACAGGCCCGGCTTGCCCAGGCGCGCGACAAATTCAAATGGGCCGAAGGCGACCGCCAGCGTTTTGAACACCTGCTGGCGAAACATGAAATTTCACAGTCGGAGTACGACCGCGCCTCCACGGAAGCTTCCACCGACCGTGAGGCCATAACCGCCGCACAGGCAGATGTGGTTGCAGCCCAGAAACACATTTCCCAGGCGCAGAGCCGTCTGGTGCAGCGAAAAGCCGACCTGCTCGCGGCCAATGCCGCGCCGCAGCAGATTGCCTCAACCCGGGCCAAGGCGGAGGCCGCCGTCTCTGACGCAAGCCGGGCCAAAGCGCAGCTCGCCACTGTGGACCTCAACCTCGGCTATACAAAGATCATTGCGCCGGTAAGCGGTCTTATCGGGCGCAAGACCGTGGAGTCAGGTCAGCGTGTGCAGCCCGGGCAGCAGTTGCTCACCATTGTCCCCATAGACGATCTTTGGATCACCGCCAACTTCAAGGAAAACCAGTTGCGAAAAATAAAGCCCGGACAGCCGGCAACCCTGCACTCCGATTCCACCGGTCTCGACTATCGCGGCCATATTGATGCGCTGGGTGCGGCTACAGGATCCCGGTTCAGTCTTCTGCCCCCGGAAAACGCGAGCGGAAATTACGTGAAGGTGGTGCAACGAGTGCCAGTGCGCATTCTTCTGGAGTCGGGCGAAAATGCCGATCATCGCCTGCGGCCCGGCATGTCCATTGAAGCCACGGCACATCTGCGGTAAAGCAAAATTTAAAGATGGCACAGCGCACCCGGTTCTGCCCATGGTGCGCTGATTTTTCGTTTTTAGTTTTTCTTTTAGTAGATGCAGACAATTTCTTTCCCTGCCTGCCCCGGTTTTCCACAACTGTTCGTTCTGCGGGACCGGAAATCCACTCTCCATCCATTTAACATAGGCAAGGTTTCATCATGATTGAACAAAAAACTCTTGCCCCTGAACTACTGCTTCACCTTGCCCAAACAGTGAATGTGCCTCTGCGCGGCGCCGTGGCCGTAATCGAGTTGATCAATGAAGGCAGCACAGTCCCATTCATTGCCCGCTATCGCAAAGAGCAGACCGGGAACCTCGACGAGGTCCAGATTCGCGATGTCGCCGATCAGTTTTCCAGTCTCTGTGAACTGGTGGAGCGGCGTGAGACTATCCTCGCCTCCATCAGTGAGCAAGGCAAGCTGACGGATGAACTCAAGGCAAAGATCACCAGCACGTTCGACAAAAGCGAGCTGGAAGACCTTTATCTGCCCTATAAACCCAAGCGGCGGACCAAAGCGATGATCGCCCGGGAGAAGGGGCTGGAGCCGCTGGCCCAGTATCTATGGAAGCAGCAGAAACAGGCGGAGCCGCTGGCTGCACTGGCGGAAACTTTTGTGGACGCGGAAAAAGGCGTAAACACGGCGGATGAGGCCCTCGAAGGGGCGCGGCACATCATTGCGGAAATGATCAGTGAAGACGCAGAACTCCGCAAAGCCCTGCGGCAAATGGTATTTGACGAGGGAATCGTAACCAGCCGCAAGGCCCTGAATGCCGTGGATGAGCAGGAAAAGTTCAAAATGTATTACGAATACCGCGAGGCGGTAAAGACGATTCCCTCGCACCGCATGCTGGCCATCCGGCGCGGCGAAAGCGAAAAAGTCCTGTATTTTCTGATTGAATCAGAGCCACTGCGCGCCATCGCAATTCTGCGCAGCCGGGTGTTGCGCACCACTGGTGACTGGACGCCGCAACTGGAACTGGCTATCGACGATGCATGGAACCGCCTGCTGAATTCTTCCATTCAAACGGAAATTCGTCTGGAACTGAAGCAGCGCTCGGATACAGGAGCCATCCAGGTTTTCCGCGACAATCTCTACAATCTGCTTCTGTCACCACCTGCCGGTCCCATTGTTGTGCTGGGTATCGACCCAGGCTTGCGCACGGGCTGCAAGATTGCGGTCGTGGATGAGACGGGAAAGCTTCTCGGGCATGACGTGATCTATCCCCATCAGCCAAAAAACGACGTTCAGGGTGCGGGCAGGGTGATCGAGCGTTTATTGAAGGAGTACACGGTCCGCGCGATTGCCATTGGCAACGGCACGGCATCGCGGGAAACCGATAGTTTCGTGCGCAATTATTTACGGGAGCGGCAACTCGATGGAGTATTCACGGTAACGGTGAGCGAGTCCGGCGCCAGTGTTTATTCCGCATCTGATATTGCCCGCCAGGAATTTCCTGACCTGGATCTTACCGTCCGTGGCGCAATTTCCATTGCCCGCCGACTGCAGGACCCGCTTTCGGAGCTGGTGAAGGTCGATCCCAAAGCCATCGGCGTGGGCCAGTACCAGCATGATGTCGATCAGCGCAACTTGCAGCAATCACTGGCTGCAGTAGTGGAAAGCTGCGTGAATCGAGTGGGCGTGGACCTGAACACCTCGTCGTGGACGCTGCTGCGCTATGTCGCGGGGATCACGGAGCGGACCGCGCTAAATATCGTAACTTTCCGCAATGAAAACGGACGGTTCCGTTCGCGCGAGCAGCTGCGCCAGGTTCCGGGAATCGGACCGAAAACCTTTGAGCAGGCAGCAGGCTTTCTGCGCATTCGCGACGGCGAAAATCCGCTGGATCTTACGGCTGTTCACCCTGAGTCCTATCAGATTGTGGAACAGATTGCGCAGTCGCTCAATGTACCTGTGCAGGACCTGATTAAGAATCCGCAGCTCCTCGACAAAGTGGACCGCAACCGGCTCGAAGCCGGCAGCTATACGCTGAACGATATTCTGGAAGAGCTGCGCCGGCCTGGACGCGACCCGCGAGAGAAGTTTGTGGCCCCGGATTTCCACGAACAAGTGCGGGAAATCTCCGATGTTCAGCCCAATATGGTGCTGGAGGGCATTGTCACCAACGTGACGCAGTTTGGCGCGTTTGTCGATATCGGTGTTCACCAGGATGGACTTGTGCACATCAGCGAACTCTCCACCCGCTATATCAAAGACCCATCAGAGGCGGTAAAAGCAGGCCAGATTGTCAAAGTGAAGGTGCTCAGCGTCGACAGCAAAACCAAACGCATCGCCCTCTCGATCAAAGCCCTGCAGGAGCCAGCGCAGAGGTCCCCCCAAAAGCGCCCGGATCGCCCGGCAAAACCGGCGCAAGAGCCGAAAACCACAATGGAAGATAAGCTGGCGGCCCTCGGTGACAAATGGCGGGTGCATTAGTTTCATAAATCCCACAGATAGCAGAACAAGAGGGCAGTAATTTCCCTTTCATATCTTTACAATTAATAGTAAAGTTACGAACCTGCGATGCAATTGGTTTGGGCTCTCAGGGGGAGAGCTGTTGACTCATGAATGAACGCAGGAATTTTTTGGTCAGACGCTTCGGTCTGAAGGGCGTAGCTGTTTTTGAGGCCGTCAAAGGGATTGCCGCTCTCGTGGGTGGGATATGGGTGCTATCGCTGGTGCGCAGGCACAAGCCGCCCACTGAGGTCGCCGAGCGCATGCTTTCGTTCATGCACATAGATCCGGAACGCCATTTTTACAATCGCGTTTTGCATGAAGCGGGAAAAATTACGCCCGGCATTCTGTGGGTCATCGTGATTGGAATCCTGATTTACTCTATCGTGCGCTTTGTGGAAGCTGCTGGCCTCTGGCTGGAAAAAGAATGGGCGGAGTGGTTCGCCCTGCTCACCGGTTCTATGTATCTGCCGGTGGAACTGTATGCGATTGTGCGCCATCCCAATTGGTTCAAATGGGGCATTTTTTGCCTCAATATTCTTGTTTTACTGTATCTGGGCTGGCTGCTGCAGGACTCCTGGAAGCAACGCCGGCATAAAGATCAGCAAGTACCGGCCGGCGTCTAAGTCATAACCAGCCGTTCTAACTATTGGGCATCATAGACAGTTTTTCCGCCAACCACTGTGCGCAGCACTTTGGTATGAAGAATTTCAGCAGGGTTGACTTTTGTGAGGTCCCGGTCCAGAACCACAAAATCGGCCAGCATGCCTTCGGCCAGCACTCCCTTTTGCGTCTCGGCAAATTCCGCCCAGGCGGAACCCGCAGTGTAGGCGTGAATGGCCTCAAAGATAGTGAGTTTTTGCTTCGGAAAATATTCTTTGCTTCCGGATTCGTTCCTGCGCGTCACCGCCACGTAGAGTCCGCGAAACGGCGTAATGGGTTCCACCGGATAATCCGTGCCAAACGCCAGCACAGCGCCGTTGTTCAGCAGTTCTTTCCATGCATAAGAGTACCGGGCGCGCTCCCTGCCGATGCGTGATTCCGCCCAGTTCATGTCCGTGAGCAGATGATTGGGCTGTACCGAAGCGATCACGCCCAGTGACTGGAAGCGTTTGTAATCTTCCGGCGCGACCACCTGTGCGTGCTCCATGCGCAGCCGGAGGTCCTGCCGGCCACTCTGCTTCTGGCCGAAGGCGAAGGCATCCAGCGCCATTCTGGCGCCGCGATCGCCAATGGCATGGAAGCCAATTTGAAATCCGGCGTTCATTCGCTCCGCGGTTTTTTGATTGAGGGCGTCCTGTTCATAGCGAGGCAGGCCGGAATCTTTCGCATCATCACTGTAAGGCGCGAGCATGGCAGCGGTGCCGGAGCCGAGCGATCCATCCATGAAGCCTTTCAGCATGGTGGTGTGCAGCATGGGGTCTTTTGCCGCATGATGGGTCCGCATTTGGGCAAGCTGCTCGACCGGCGCATCAAACGGCAGCCATTCAGCAATCCGCAGAGTCAGTTTGCCCTCTGCCTCAAGCTGCTCAAATATCAGAAAATCTTCCCATTGGGAATTGTCCTGCGCTGAGGTAATGCCCCACCGGGCCGCATCCTGCAAAGCCAGTTCCGCCGCTCTCCGTCGCCGTTCCGGCGAGGGTGGAGGAATCTTCCTGAGCCCTTCGCCTCTCGCGGTTTCGCGCAGAATGCCGGTGAGACCGCCCTTTTCGTCGTGATCGATTTTGCCGCCCTGCGGATCGGGAGTTTGCGGGGTAATGCCCATGGCCTTCAGAGCCGCCGTATTGGCGACGGCGATATGAGTGTCCACGCGGGAAAGAAGCGCGGGATGATCGCCGCTGACGGAATCAATGTCCTGACGGGTGGGCAGTTTCTGATCGGTCCAGAGCGTATTGTCCCACCCGCTGCCCTGCAGCCATTCTCCCGGCGCAGACTTTTTGGCGTGCGCGGCAATACGCTGTAGCATCTCCGGCAGTGATTTCACTCCCACCAGATCGATATTCAGCTTTTCCATACCGGCCATGGCCAGATGCGTGTGCGCATCATTGAAGCCGGGCATTACAAAGTGTCCGCCCAGATCAACGATCTTTGTTTTCGCCCCCTGGAAACGCGAGGCGTCACTACTGCCGCCGACCCAGATGATGCGGCCGTCCCTGACTGCCAGGGCGCGGCCCTGTGCCGCTTGCTCAAACTCCAAACCACCTGAATTCCGGGTGATTCCGGTATAAATATTGCCGTTGATGAAGATTACGTCTGCAGTAATTGCGGGTGTTTGCAAAGAACCTGTACTTGCCATCGCTAACACCATACACAACACGAACAGTTTTTTCATTCCTTCACTCCGGTAAGAGTCAGCAGCGTCAGCAAAATTCGTTTCAATCCCAGGTCGCGGTGAGTGCAATCGAACCACTCGCGCAGGGTATGCGCCCCGCCGCCATCTCCACCAGCGCCTAAGGTGGTGGCTTCCCTGCCCAGCGAGAGCGGTATGTTGGCGTCTGTGGATGCTATCCGGGGAAATGATTTGATGCCCAGATGCGCGTCCACCGCTCGCACCACTTGCAGGATGCGGGTATCGGCAGGCAGTTCGGACGCCGGACGGTCGCCAATCAACTTAATGCTGAAGGCAATTCTGCCATCTGCGCCGTAACGCCAGGAAAGAGGAAGATCACTCCATACCGACGCAACCACTTCTCGCAGCAGATCTTCCAGCCTCTGCAGCTCATTCATGGAGGCCGAACGCAGGTCCACGCGGGCCGTGGCCGATTCGGGAATTGAATTGACGGACGTACCGCCCTGAATGGCGCCGACGTTAAATGTGGTTCGTGGAGATTTTGGGACTTCTACTTCACTAAAACGGGCCAGAGCGCGCGCCAGCAGCACAATGGGATTGGGAATACCAAAGTCGCTCCAGGAATGGCCTCCAGGCCCTTGAAAAGATACTTCAAAGCGTCTGCTGCCCAGGGCATGAGTCACGTAGGAGTCCGTGCCCGCGCCGTCGAGGACGAGAAGGGAGGCAATGGCGTGGCTCCACGCAGGATCAGCAAAGATATGCCTCATGCCACGCAGATTGCCTTCGCCTTCTTCGCCTACATTGCCAATAAAAACGATATTGGTGGCCGGGCGAATCCGAGCATTCCTGAGCGCCGAGACCAAGGCCAGTATGGCCACGATTCCAGCGGCGTTGTCACTGATTCCGGGAGCGTAGAGCCGATTGCCATCTTCTCGGGATTCAAGCGGTGTGCCTGCAGGAAACACGGTATCCAGGTGCGCGCTTACGCCAATCAAAGGCGCGGCATTGTCGTCATAAAGCAGTCCAAACACATTCCCCAGTTCATCACGCCGCACCCTGTGGAGTCCCAGCGAGGTGAAACGCTGGAACAACCATTCGCTGCGCAGCGCTTCTCCAAAAGGCGGAGCGGGAATCTCGGCCAGTTCCAGTTGCCAGCGGCGCAGTTCCATCTCCTGCTGGTGAAGGCAGATCATGGCGGCATGGGTGGCCCGCATTTCGGCAATGCGGGCCACTTCCTGCTGTGGCTTCAGGTAGCCGATGGATTCAGAAACTGGACCTCGGGTAGGCATTCGTTTCAAACCGATACTATAACGCGGACGGAGCAGATGAAATGAACGAAAAAAAGAAGCGGCCACCAGGGGCCGCTTTAGATCTGGAAATGAACTTCAGAGAGGTTATTTAGGCGTAGTGCTGCCGGTGTTGGTGTCCGTGCTGCCCTTTTTATGCTTTTTGCCGCCTTTGTGGTGGTGGTGATGCTTTTTGCCTTTGGCAGAGGTGGTAGTGTCGGGGGCGGTGCTGCCACCGGTCGTCGCCTGCGCAACAGCCAAAGTTCCGCCCAGGACCAGCATACAGATAAGAGTGAATAACTTCTTCATGGAGTCTCCTTGAAAGAAAAAATCAGAATGTAATCACGTAAACCCGCCGGTGGCCAAATAGTTGCGCAGCATGAGAGCAGAAAAGCAAAAGCGGCCTTGAACAGGCCGCTGATGTTCTGAAATATCGAGCAATACTTATTTCGGCGAAGCTGTAGTGTCGCCGCTGCTCTTCTTGCCTTTTTTCCCGCCCTTGTGGTGGCCCTTCTTGCCGCCCTTGTGGGCCTTGTGAGTGGAAGCGGTGTCACCGCTGGTTGAGCCGGCGGTTTGTGCAATGGCCAGGCTTGCGCTCAGGGCCAGCATGCACACAATGGTGAGTAGCTTTTTCATCTGTTCTCCTTGAATGGTTGGGTCGTCCTGCTAACCTAAGCGGACGAAACGGTTCGAACGGGCTAAATACTAGCAGAGACTCCGCTGCAGCACGAGAGAATTTCTGCTTCCGTCAGACAGCGGTCCGAAGCTTTGGCCCGCTGAAAAATACGCTCCACCAGCTCTGGAGAGGCCGTCATTCCTTTGTGTTCCAGCCAGAAGATTACGTTCGACTTCCCGCTCATAGGACCAATATCGATGATTTGTTCGAGACCAAAGTAATGTGATGGAACACCAGAGTACACGGTGTTGGCCAGCTCCGTTTCGCCTTTTTTGAAGGCTTTGATTACCGCTGCGGCGTGAACACCGGTTGCCGTGCGGAAGGCATCCTCGCCCAGCACCGGGTAATTTCGCGGTATGGGCACGCCGGTAGCTTCGGATACGGTTGTGCAGTACTCCCGAAGTTTGGTCAGGTCCTGATCAGCCCAGGGCTGGACGTCCATCAGCTTGAGGTTGACCAGCATTTGGTCCATTTGTGTATTGCCCACCCGTTCCCCGATGCCGATGGCCGTTCCATGTACACAATCCGCGCCGGCCGCCAGAGCGGCCAGCGAGTTCGCCACCGCAAGTCCGCGGTCGGAATGTCCGTGCCAGTCCACGCGGATTTTTTCTCCGGAAGGCTTAACCACGTTTTCAAGTACAAAATGAACCAGTGAATGAACCCCCGCAGGTGTGGCGTGGCCGACGGTATCGCAAATAACGATTGCCGAAGCGCCGCAGTTAATAGCGGTGGTGTAAAGCTGTTTGACTGTCTCTGGATCGCAGCGGGAAGTGTCTTCGGTCACGTACATGACCTCGAGACCCAGCGATTTGGCGAAGGTGACTGCTTTTTCCGTGGTACGCAGGAGAAAATCCGGGGTCCAGTCTTCTGCATAGCGGCGAATTGGGCTGGAGCCGATAAAAGCAGCCACTTCCATCGCTATTCCAACGCGCTGTGCAATTTCCGCTACCGGGCGAATGTCGTTCTCGTGGGTGCGGGCCGCGCAATTCGGTTTGATCTTCATCCTGCACGAGACGATCTCTCGCGCAAGTCGCTCGGCATCGGCCACAGCTCGCGGACCGGCACCAGGCAGACCAATATCGAGCATGTTGATGCCCAGGTCTTCCATCAGGTGAAGAATCCTGAGCTTGTCTTCAATACAGGGATCCTTTACCGAAGGAGACTGCAGGCCATCGCGCAGCGATTCATCATCCAGCAGCACCGGGCGAGCAGGCTTGAGGCCGGCTCCGTCAACAGTGTTCCAGTCGTAAATCAGTTCTGAGTTTTTGAAAGGCACGAAATGCTCCTGGGCTTGATCCGGCAAAAATTCTACTCTTACAGGGGCTTTCGGCGCAGAAACGAGCGCGCGCTTTTCAACCCTCCCTTGAAGCGATGGACCAGTCCCGCTGAGAACAACATATCAACAAAACCTGCCATTTGTGTGGCAAAAACCGGACCGTAGCCGTACCACCACAGTTTTTTGATGCCGGGAGCGAGGTCTGAATCCACATACCGGGGCCAAACCATTTCTTCCAGCCCGAATCTGCCATGGGTGCGTCCAATTCCGCTGGCCTTGATGCCTCCGTGGGGCGCTTCGCTCAGGCCAAAGCAGGAGATTACGTCATTGACCATCACCGTGCCGGCCTCAATACGATGTGCAATGGCTTCGCCCCGCTTGCGATTGCGGGTCCACACGCTGGCAGCCAGTCCGAATTGTGAATCGTTGGCCAGGGCCACGGCTTCATCCTCGGTCTTAAAACTGCGAACGGGCAGCACCGGACCAAAGGTTTCCTCCTGCATGATCCGCATGGAGTGAGTTACATCGGCCAGGATCGTGGGTGCATAAAAGTTGGGGCCGAGTTTCGGCAGAGGTTTTCCGCCCGCCAGCAGGCGCGCGCCCTGGGCAATGGCTTCTTCCACCTGCTCACGGACTACTTTGAGCTGCCGCTCATGGATGAGCGGACCTATATCGTCTAAGCCTTCCGCGCTGCCCACTCGCAGCCTGGCCGTTTTTTCCACGCACAGATCCAGAAATTTTTGGCAGATGGATTCGTGCACATAGCAGCGCTCTACCGAAAGGCAGATTTGCCCGGCATTCATGAAGGCGCCCCAGACGGCGGCGCTGGAAACCACGTCCAGATCGGCATCCTCCAGCACGATCATTGGGTCCTTGCCGCCCAGTTCCAGTACCACAGGCAACAGCCGTGAGGCGGCAGATACTGCTACGCGTTTCCCGGTAGCAACGCTGCCGGTAAACACCAGCTTGTTGATATCGGCTTGTAACAGGGCTTCGCCGGTTGATCCTTCCCCGGTTACGACCTGAAGCAATCCGGAGCCAAGCCCCGCTTCCCGCAAAAGCCTCTGCAATTCGAGAGAGGAAAAAGGCGTGAATTCTGAAGGTTTGAGGACCACCGCATTTCCAGCAATCAGTGCCGAAAGCGCTTCCGTGGACGGAATACTGAACGGATAATTCCACGGACTAATGATGCCGATCACGCCCCAGGGCTCCCGCAGCAGCATTCCGCGCTTCAGCTTCATGGCAAGATTTGCATGGGGAACGTGTTCTGCCCGCAGAAGTTCCGGGGCATGGCGCAGCAAGAACTCAACCGCGTCCAGCACAACCAGAATTTCCGTGGACAAAGCTTCAACCCGGGGTTTGCCCGTTTCACGGCTGATGACCTCTGCAATCCGGTCTTTTTGTCCGGCGAGAAGGTGCTGAAAACGCTGGAGGACTTGCATACGTTCACGAAGGGGAGTTGCCGCCCATTCTGGCTGTGCCTGCCGGGCCTGGCCTACCGCTGTGGAAACATCTTCAGCGCTTAAGACCGGAACAAAACCCACGGGTTGCTGCGTGGCAGGATTGCGAACTTCAATCTGCCGGAGCGTGATTTCCGCGCGTGCAGCGTTCATGCCCCGTATTCTACGCTCACCAGCACCAAACCGCTTGCCGGGGCCGTGGCTGCCGCCGCCGAGCGGTCGCGCAGTTCAAGAATGCGCCGGATGTCGCCTGCATTCAGGCCGCCCTTGCCCACCAGCAAAAACGTGCCTACCAGGTTTCGTACCATGTGGTGCAAAAAACCATTGCCCCGGACGGTATAAGTCAGTTCCTCGCCGCAACGCCTCCACTCTGAGGCATAAATGGTGCGCACATTGCTGACTTCAAGCCCCTCTTTTCGGCTTTCCGGATCAACCGCGGCAAATGAGGTGAAGTCGTGCTCGCCGGCCACGGTGTCCGCGGATGCCGCCATTTTGTCCTCATCCAGGGGAAAGGGATGGTGATAGACATAGCGTGCAAGAAAGGGAGAGCAGATTTCATCGCGATAGATTCGGTATTGATAGGTTTTGGCCGTGGCCGATCTGCGCGCATGAAACTCTGGAGCAACTTCCTCTGCCATTAGTATGCGAATTGCGTTAGGCAAAAGATGATTCAGCGCCTTGCGCAGATTTTCTGCTGGTATCGGCGATTGCAGGGCCACGGTGGCGACCTGCGCCAGCGCATGCACTCCGGCATCTGTTCGTCCCGAACCCTGTGGAAGCGTTTTTTCTCCAGTCAGGCGTTCAATGGCTGACATTAAAGTTCCCTGAATGGTTGGGCGGTCCGGCTGAATCTGCCAGCCGGCGAAATCGTGGCCATCATAGGCCAGGGTCAGTTTGAAATTGCGATGCAAATTGGTTACCTAACACTTTTTTACAGCGAAACACTTCTGAAGCCGCTATACTATCGAGTTTCCGCCTGCACACACCATTATTGTTTATCTTTTCGGAACCATGAATGCGACTCTTTCGTATTAAAGGTGACGAAAAGAGGGTTTCCAGGTCAGATTAACAGTCACTCAATCGTCCGGGAGAAATAAAGAATGTCTGTAGCCCTTATGTTGCAAGGTTCATTCCGAAAGATACTATCTGCCATTTGTTTGCTTGCGGTTTCCGCGATGGCACAGCAGAGTGGAACCCAGTCGCAGACGCAGCTCCCCAGCGCTCCGGCGCCTAAGCTGCCCTCGCCGACCCATGTGGATTATTCGAAGCCGGCTAACTACTGGCCCAATCCAGCCGCGCCTTATCTGGAACGCACAGTACCGCCGCCGACTTTTGCCAATGCTCCGCGCATTGATGAACTGATAAAAAACGGCAAGCTTTATCTTTCCATGAATGATGCAATTGCTTTGGCGCTGGCGGACAACCTCGATATTGCGATCGCGCGTTTTAACCTGCCCATTGCCGATACCGATATCCTGCTCACCAGGGCGGGAGGCTCTCCGCGTGGCGTAAACACAGGAGTCGTCCAGGGTACTCCTGGTGGTACCGGAACCGGAGTCGCAGGCGGGGCTGGTGGTGGCGCGGGTGGAACCAGTACGGGCGCGGGCGGCGCGGGCGCAGGCGCATCAGGCATTGTGCTCTCGGCCAGTGGCGCCGGGCCGGCACCAGACAGTTTTGATCCAGTCGTGAGCGGCACGCTCAGCTTCGAGCGGGCCAAATTTCCGCTTTCCAACATAGTCACCACGGGAACGAACAACCTGTCGCAAAATACGACAACCGGGAACTTTACTTATTTTCAGGGATTTTCACCGGGTACGTCCGTCACCTTCAGCTACGACAACAACCGGCAGACAACGAACAGCCTTTTCACCACACTCAATCCCGTTCTTAATTCGAGCTTCCGCGCAACCATCCGGCAACACTTGTTGCAGGGATTTGGCCCGAGTATTAACACTCGACTGATCCGTCAGGCTAAAAATACAAAGAAGATTACGGAAGAGTCCTTTCGCCAGCAGGTGATTGTAACGGTGGGGCAGATACAGAACCTTTACTGGGACCTGGTGAATGCTTACGAAGATGTACGAGTAAAAGAGCGCTCCCTCGCCCTGGCCCAAAAAACGCTTTCTGACAATCGCAAACAGGTGGAAATTGGCACCCTGGCGCCCATCGACATTGTCCGGGCGCAGAGCAACGTTTCGACCGCGGAGCAGGACCTGATCGTCTCGCGTACCAATCTGCAACTCCAGCAGTTGCAGATGAAGAATGCCATCACGCGCAGCCTGCCATCAAATTCTCCAGTGACACAGGCGGAAGTCGTACCGACGGATACGGTTCAGATTCCCGATCAGGAAAATCTTCCCGGCGTTGATGACCTGATGAAACAGGCACTGGCCAATCGCCCGGACTACATCGAACAGAAAATCAATTTGGAAAACAGCGCAATCGGCCTAAAGGGCGCGAAAAACGGACTGTTACCAACAGTGGATCTTGTGGGTTTTTATGGAGCCGCGGGCCTTGCGGGTGTGCAAAATCCAGCATTCAGGGGACTTCCCCCCGGAAGCATACCGACTACGGGCTTTCTCGACGCCGACAACAATCTGTTCAATTCCAGTTCGCCCGATAAAGGCGTGGCCATCAACATCAATGTTCCGATTCGCAACCGGGCGGCGCAGTCTGTCCAGATTCGCGCACAACTCGAGTACCGCCAGGCGGAACTTCACGTAAAGCAGCTGGAAAATCAGATTGCCATCCAGGTCCGCAATGACACCTTTGCCGTGGAGCAAAACCGCGCTCGCGTGGCCGCCGCGCGCCAGGCACAGGAGCTTGCCGCGCAGACACTGGACGCGGAGCAAAAGAAATACGCTCTCGGCGCCTCCACCTACATTCTTATCCTTCAGGACCAGCGCGATCTGGCCCAGGCTGAATCCAATACGGTTGCAGCGATGACCAACTACGCAAAATCGCGTGTGACTCTGGACCAGGATACGGCCGAGCTTCTGGACCGAAACAACATCAAACTGGATGAAGCGGTGACCGGAACGGTAAAAACCGTACCCAGCGTACCGGGAGCGGTGCCGAATACGGGCGTACAGGAAAATCAGGTGACGCCGCCACCAGCAGCGCCTCCATCACGATAAAGTAAGTCATGACTGCACGAGATGCCCGGCTGCAGGTCAGCCGGGCTGTTTTTTGGCTGGCTGTTTACAATCCTGTATCCTTCCGCACATGACTCTTTCCGTCTGCATTATTACGCTGAATGAAGAAACCAACCTCGCGCGAACGCTGGAAAGCGTAAAGCAAATTGCTGATGAAATCATCGTAGTAGACTCCGGCAGCACGGACGCGACCGTAAGCATTGCGCAGTCTTACGGCGCAAAGGTTTTTGTTGAGCCGTGGAAGGGATTTGCTCCGCAAAAAAACTCTTCCCTGGCCAAGGCAAGTCACGACTGGATTCTCTCGCTCGATGCCGACGAAGAAGTCAGCCAGGAACTCGCCACGAGCATACAGCGGCTGCTTAAGTCAGGTGAAACTGCGCCCCAATTCGACGGCTATCGCATGGCCCGCAGAAACATGTACCTGAATCGCTGGATCAGGCGCAGCGGATACTATCCCGACCGCAAGCTAAGACTTATCAAAAGAGGCGCGGCGGAATTTGAGCTTCGTGCCGTCCACGAAGACATGAAAATGGCAGTGCCCACCGGTCTGCTGGAAGGCGACCTGATTCATCACGCCTATCCCCGGCTCGAGAATTTTATCGAACATGCCAACCGTTATTCGTCACTGGGCGCCGAAATGACCGTCGCGCAAAAGAAAGCAGGCTTCAGCCTGGTAAATATCATCTTTCGTCCGCTGGTGCGTTTTATCTATGGCTATTTTTTTCGCGGCGGATTTCTGGATGGTCCGGAGGGCCTGCTGGTCCACATAACGCACGCCTCTTATGTAAGCTGGAAGTATGCCAAAGCCTGGGAGCTGTCACGGAATAAAGATTCAATGTGCGGATAGATATACTTGGTTTTACTTGTGTGGCGGCGGCAGAATTCGGAAGAGGCAGTGCGGTGGCAAACAGGGCTGATGCGCCGCGTTTGCACGCTTGCATTTTTTATCTGTGCACTTTGCTTTGTCTCTTGGGGGCAGCGTGAAGACTGGCTTCCCGTTACTGCGCTGGACTGGCAGACCAAAGATGTACCTGGGGACGCCGGAGCACCTGCTATCCAGCTCTACTACGCGGATTTCCGTGATGACAGCCGCCAGTATCAGTTCATTTACAGCCGCGTCAAGGTCCTCACCGAACAGGGCCGCAGGTTTGCGGATGTGGAAATCCCCGTTCCTCCCCATGCGTACCTTACAGAGCTGAAGGCTCGCACCCTTCATGCGGATGGATCAATTGTTGAGTTCCGTGGCCGGCCGTTTGAAAAAATTGTTCGTCAGACGCTGGACTCAAAAGCGGTAGTCGAAAGCTTTACCTTTCCGGCGGTCACAGCTGGCAGCATCATTGAGTACAAGTACAGCTACTCCTGGGACAAATATCTCGCGGATAAAACCTGGGAGATTCAGCACGAGTTGTACACAGTAAAGGAAAATTTCTCCATCCGTCCGTTTACTGGTTCACTGAACGGAACAAAGCATTTTGAAGATGAGGTTCAGCTTTCCTATGTTTACTCCAACCTGCCCGAGGGAGTGAAGCCCAAAGATACCGGTGCGCTGGTGGAACTGGAGGTGGAGCGCATTCCTGCATTCAATCCAGAGGAATCCATGCCTCCTCCGGACAACTACCGGGCGCTGGTTCGGTTTTTCTACGGCGGCCGCGAAATTTCATCTCCCGATACTTTCTGGCAGGACCACGCACGGGACTGGTTTGCAGAAACCGAGCGTTTCGTCGGCAGCCATCCGGAGATCAGGAAAATTGCGACGGAAGCGGTGGGAGCCGAGACCGATCCCGAAAAAAAGCTGAGAAAGCTTTATGCTCGCGCTCAGGAAGTGAGAAATTTGAGCTTTGAACGCCCGCGCACACGCTCCGAGGACAGGGCGGAAGACCTGCATCTCAATCGGAATGCAGCCGACATCGCCATTCACGGTTATGGCTCCACGAATGATATTGCCAGATTCTTTGTGGCCCTCGCCCGCAGCTCCGGATTTGAGACTGATATTTTGCGGGCTTCCAGTCGCAAAGATTTCGTCTTTGACGCTAACTTTCTCTCCGCAAGCCAGCTTGAGACCGAACTGGCGGTGGTGAAACTGGATGGCAAAGACATCTTCCTGGATCCCGGAACCAGGTTTTGTCCATTTGGTCTGGTCCACTGGACACACACGTCGGTTCCGGCACTTAAGTTAAACAGGACTGGAGGGATGTTTGTCGTCGTTCCCACCCCGGCCGCGGATAAGTCGATCCGCAGGCGAACCGTTGCGGCCATGCTCAAAAGTGACGGCACACTGGAAGGAGAGGTGACGTTTGAGCTGAAAGGCGGCAACGCCCTGCAATCACGGCTCGAAGCCCTGGAAACAGATGATGCAGGAAAACTAAAAATACTGGAAGAGGCCCTCGGCGACTGGCAGACTGCTCCGGTAAAGCTGAATCTGAGAGACACCGATGGGTGGGAACTCTCCGAGACTTCCCTGCTGGCGCATTTCTCCTTCGAGATTCCGGGGTATGCCAAACCCAGCGGCAAACGCCTGCTAATGCCAGCGGCCCTGTTTCACACGAAATCAGACACAGCTTTTGCCCATGCGGAGAGGAAATATCCGGTGTATTTCCCTTACACTTTTGAAGAGATCGACAAAGTGGACATGCAGCTTCCTGATGGCATCCATACGGACACACTCCCGGCCAGCCGGGATGAAAAGCTCGAGTCAGCGCGTTTTATTACGCGACGCACAGAACAGAATGGACACGTCGTTCTGTCACGGGCACTGGTCGTAAACTCAATTTATTTTCCCCCGGAAAACTATGGCCAGATCAAGGGCTTCTTTGACCATCTTCGGCTTGAGGATGACGAGCAGATCATCCTGACCTCCGAAAAATAATGAATTCACGAGATTATTTCGGCTCGCGAGCATCCAAATTTTCTGGTCAATACAGCAACTTTGGTGTATACACAATATCTGACCCAATAATCTTAAATAAAAACTACTCTTTAAGCGCCAGAGAGGTGTCCTTGCGTCCATTGCGGTGTGTGTACTTGCTGGTTGTTATCTGCGTGATCTTTCTGGTCTCCTCCTGGAACCAGAAAGAAGACTGTCACGAAATACAAGGAATTGAAGGATTTCTTCGGCAAGGTACAGGCAGGTGATGAGCAGCAGGCTGTTTTGCGGGCGGGAGGAAACGTCAATGATAAAAAAGGCGAGTAGCGTAGTTATTTTTCTGTTTGTACTCACACTGTTTCCGGCAAACGCCCATGCCGGCGTACCAGACTGGCTGCGCAATGCCGCCCAGCAGCCGACAAAGAAGTACGCTGATGATGTGGATGCGGTTGTTTTGCTCCAGGAGACAGAGACCACGGTCAAAGACAACGGAGAAACGATTACCCATGAACGCCGCGTGATCAAAGTTCTTCGCCCCGCTGGCCGGGAAGCGGCGGTCCAGGGCGTTGCCTTCGATGAGGAAACCAGGCTTGGCTACTTTAAAGGCTGGAGTATCAGCACCAGCGGCCAGGAATATGAGGCGAAAAAGGACGACATTTTCGAAGTATCCGGAGGCGAAGGATACGAGATTTATTCAGATTCCAAAGTTAAAGCCATGCGAATTCCCGGCGTGGACGTCGGTACGGTTGTAGGCGTGGAGTGGGAGCAGAAACGCCATCCTTATACCTTTGAGGACCAGTGGTATTTCCAAAGCTCGAGGCCGGTGGAGCGCGCCCGTTTTGTTCTTCACATTCCATCCGGCTGGGAGTACCGCGCAGCCTGGCTTCATTACGCCGAACAGTCACCCGCGGTCCAGGGAGGAACGTCCGTCTGGGAACTCACGGATATTCCGCGAATTGAAAGTGAAGCCGAGATGCCTCACGCGCGGGCGCTTGAAGGCCAGTTGGTTGTAACTTATTTTTCTGAAAAGACGAAAGGCCGCACCTACTCAAGCTGGGCTGATTTTGGCGCCTGGTATTCTCAGCTCACGATCAACTCCCGTGACCCTTCACCTGCCATGCAGCAAAAAGTACAGGAACTGGCCCCGGCATCACTCCCCATCCTTGAGAGAATTAAGACTCTGACGCGCTTTGCGCAGCAGGATATACGCTATGCCGCCATTGAGATCGGCATTGGCGGTTATCAGCCTCATCCCGCGAGCCAGATATTGAACAGCCGCTATGGCGACTGCAAGGACAAAGCCACGATTCTGAGCGCGATGCTGGCGCAGATCGGAGTTAAGTCCTACTACATACTGATACACACGGACCGGGGGATTTATACGGAAAAGACGCCCCCGACGAATGGTTTTAATCACGTCATTCTTGCGATCCAGTTGCCGCCGGCCAGTTTCAGCGAAGCCATGCCGGCCCTGTATCAGCATAAACAACTGGGTAACCTGCTGATCTTCGATCCCACGTCCACGGTGGTTCCCTTCGGCCAGATTCCATACTACGAACAGGACAATTACGGTCTTCTGGTCCATGAGCAGGAAGGCGAACTAATTCATTTGCCGCTCAGCAAAGCCGAACTGAACCGCATCACGCGCACAGGCAAACTCGCACTGCTTCCGGACGGCTCGATGAAAGGCGAAATCGTTGAAGTGCGTACCGGCAGCCAGGCCGCTGAAAGCCGGGCTACATTCGGGCGGCAGACAATTGCCGATCGCCGCAAAAGTCTGGAGCAGTACCTGGGGCATATGATCGGAAGCTTCCAACTGGACAGCGTGGAAGCAGATAACCTGGAAAACATCGACAAAGATCTGGTGATCCGGTACAAATTCAGCGCACAGCATTACGCCAAGAGCGCCGGGCCACTTCTTCTGGTCCGTCCACGAGTTCTGGGAGAAAAGCAGGGCGCACTGGACAGTACCAGGCCACGCCGTTACGCCTACGCCTTTGACGCTCCCACGCTGCAAACCGATAGCTTTGAGTTCAGTCTGCCGGAGGGTTACAAGATCGATGAATTGCCGGACGCGGCCAAAGTCAGTTTTGCTTTTGGCGAGTACAGCAGCAAAATCGAGGGTGAGGGCAATTCACTCAAGTACAGCCGTGAATACAGGATCAATGCCACCAGTATTCCAGCGGACCGGATTGGCGATCTCAGCAAATTCTTTCATCAGATCAACGCCGACGAAAAGAATATGGCGGTACTCAAGAAAGCCAATTAAGCTCACGGCGCAAATCTTCCTGCAGTTGGAGGGCCAATCTCTGCCAGCGGCAGACAGAAACTTAAAACAATTGAGACTTGCCGCTGGTTTTCATCATCTTCTATGATGGAAGGACCCTTATGGCAGACCAACTCGAACGCAAGAAACAGAGCAGCGTAGCCGAAAATCCAATCGCCGATGTTTTTGAAGGGCGGCATCCTTCCGATTCAGAAAAGCACTGGGCAGAAACCACCCTGGCCTCGACTCTGGAGAAAGCCCCGGAAAAACCGATTGGCGCGCCGACCGACGTCAACATTGACGAACACGGCAATGCCCGCTTTACCACCATCAGCGGCGTGCCCATACGGCGGCTCTACACTCAGGCCGATTTGCCGGAAGACTGGTCTTACGAGAAATATCTGGGCTATCCGGGCCAGCCGCCCTACACACGCGGCATACACGCCAGCGGATACCGGGGCAAGCTTTGGACCATGCGTCAGTTCTCCGGCTTTGCTTCGCCGGAAGAGACCAATGAGCGCTACAAATATCTGCTGGCCAGCGGTGGCGGCGGACTTTCAGTGGCCTTCGATTTGCCCACGCTGATGGGCTATGACTCCGATCATGCCGCCAGCGAAGGCGAAGTGGGCAAGTGCGGAGTGGCCATTGATTCGCTCGAGGACATGGAAATCCTTTTCAACGGGATTGATCTCGAGAAAATCACGGTTTCCATGACCATCAATTCGCCGGCCTCCGTGCTGTGGGCCATGTATCTGGTGGTGGCGGAAAAGAAGGGCGCGGACTGGAAGAAGGTTTCCGGCACCCTGCAGAATGACATTCTGAAGGAATACATCGCGCAGAAGGAATACATCTATCCGCCGCGGCCTTCCATGCGCCTGGTGATCGATACTTTTGAGTTTGGCTCCAAATTCACTCCCAGGTTCAATACCATCTCGATCAGCGGATACCATATTCGCGAAGCAGGATCCACGGCCCTGCAGGAGCTGGCTTTCACCATCTATGACGGCGTGGAATACGTGGAGTGGGCGCGCCGCCGTGGTTTGGACGTAGACGAGTTCGGCCCCCGCCTCAGCTTCTTTTTCAACTCGCACAACGATTTCTTTGAAGAGATCGCTAAATTCCGGGCTTCGCGCAAGATCTGGCACCGCCTGATGAAAGACCGCTTTGGCGCAAAGAGCGAACGTACTCGCCTTATGCGTTTCCACACACAGACTGCCGGCGTTTCCCTGACTGCCCAGCAGCCCATGAATAATATTGCGCGCGTGGCGATCCAGGCTCTGGCTGCCGTGCTCGGTGGAACACAGTCACTGCACACCGATTCTTACGACGAAGCTTTGGCCCTGCCTACGGCGGAAGCGGCACGCATCGCCCTGCGAACACAGCAGATCATCGCCTATGAATCCGGAGTGACCAATACAGTCGATCCGCTGGGTGGATCGTACTTCGTCGAGAAGTTCACGCTGGACATGGAAAAGGGCGCCTTCGATTATTTTGACCGTCTCGACGCCATGGGCGGCATGGTCAAGGCGATTGAGCTGGGCTTTCCGCAGAAAGAGATTGCAGAAGCCTCCTACCAGTTCCAGCGCGCTGCTGAAGCCAAGGAAAAGATCATCGTCGGCTCGAATGATTTCATGATCGAAGAGAAATCCATGGAGACGCTGTACATTGACGATTCCGTGGCCGAGCACCAGACCAAGAAACTTAAAGAGCTGCGCGCCCGCCGTGACAATCAGGAAGTTACGCGCCGTTTGGAAGCTTTGAAGCACGCCGCGGCGCAGGAGCCTGTGGTGCGGACAGACGGCCACATCAGTGACGCTAACACCATGCCTTACATCATTGACTGCGTCCGCGCGTATGCGACCGTAGGAGAGATTTGCGACGCGCTGCGCGAAGTCTACGGGACGTATGAAGAAGTAAGCATCACTTAACGCAAGCAACAGCACATCGTCAGAGCTGAAGTGAAGCGGCCGCACCTGGGAACCCCGGATGCGGCCGTCGCATCTTAAAGATGTAATGACCTTCCAGGGAGTTAAGCGCGCGCTCTGGCGCACTTATCAAGACGTTTTGCGCAATCACACGCTGCAAATGGCAGCTGCTCTCTCGTACTATTTTGTTATTTCGCTGTTCCCTGCCCTGATTTTTCTTTCCGCCGTGGTCTCCTACCTGCCGATTCCCAACCTGTTTAATCAGGCACTCGCACTGATGGGCACGTTCGTGCCGTCGGACAGCATGGGACTGGTACGACGGGTGCTCTCCGACGTGATTACCCCTTATCGCGGCACCCTGCTTTCCTTCGGTCTGCTGGGAACGCTCTGGGCGGCTTCCGGAGGAGTCTCCTCCGCAATGGAGGCATTGAATATCGCCTATGACGTGGAGGGCAACCGTCCGTTCTGGAAGAGCCGTCTGCTGGCGATTGGGCTAACCTGTCTGATTGGTACACTCCTGCTCACGGCACTGGCAGTGATGATCGTGGGCCCTGAGTTCGGCGACTGGCTGGCGGCGCGAGTGCATCTCAACTGGCTGTTTGCGGCCGCATGGCCATTGATCCACTGGGTGGTAGCCGTAGGTTTTACCGTGCTGGCGATTGAGGTCCTTTATTATCTGGGCCCCAATGTAAAACAGCGCTTCACGGCCACACTGCCGGGAGCACTGCTGGCCGTGGCGTGCTGGCTTGGCCTCTCGTATGCGCTGGGACTCTATTTCCGCAGCTTTGCCAATTTCAACAAAACTTACGGCACCCTCGGCGCGGCCGTTGCTCTCATGGTCTGGCTCTACTGGACCAGCTTTGCCATGCTGCTGGGTGCAGAACTGAATGCCGAGCTGGCAAAAGAGAGTGACGCCGGTAAGATCCCCAAAAATAAAAAAGACGAGGACAAAGATGCGAGAGAGGCGAAACGGCTGGACCTGGCAGCGTAAAAGGCAGCCTTGGTTTAATTGTTTACCTAAAACACTAACTTACGGGCAGTGTCAATACTTTTGAAGCTTATGGCACGCTTTGCAGGCCTCAAGAAAGTGCCTGCCACAGAGTGATACTCCTCTTTGCTCTCCGTTCTCCGCTTCAATCACTACAACTCGATAAGGAATTTCACCACATTGCTGGCAACTGCCATATGCCTGCACGGGTATGTCAATTCTTGTCGACCACGGATTACGACAATGCTGGATGGTTTCGCCGGGCCCTGGCGTCCAACTCCCGCCATATTCAATCAGTGCGTGGGAGTTCATGAAACAAATGCTATCCGGAAAATAACAAATCGAGCGTGATAAGGCTCACAGTACATAAATCATGCGAGATGCGAGCGCCTGACCGGCCCAGCTCACTCGGAGAAGCCTCTCAGCCTTACAAGGCAGAAACAATTCACCGCAGCACACACAACTGGTCACAATTGAACACTTTTTACGATGCAAGCCGCCTACAATTGGCGCATATGAAAACGCTCAGCACCCGAAGCAGCAGCAGAGCGGTTTTTGAGCCTGAGGTTTTTCTTGAGAAGACTGGTCTGGGAAAGACCATTGTTGATCTCAAAAAACTGCAGATCGTCTTTTCCCAGGGAGACACCGCTGATAGCGTGTTTTATATCCAAAAAGGCCGGATCAAGCTCACCGTGGTCTCCAAGCGCGGCAAGGAAGCGACTATTGCCTTGCTGGGCGCCGGGAACTTTCTGGGTGAGGAATGCATTGCCGCGGTGCAACCGCAACGTCTGGCCACCGCAAAGGCTATTACACCGGCAACCGTACTCAAGATTAACAGAGCAGAGATGTTAAAGGCCCTCCACGAGAATCATGCTCTCTCCTCTATTTTCGTCACCTATCTGCTGGCCCGTAACACCCGTATTCAGGAAGACCTGGTCGACCAGCTTTTTAATTCCAGCGAAAAACGTCTGGCCAGGGCTTTATTGCTGCTCGCCCAATTTGGCAAAGACGGAACACCGGAGACGGTGATACCCAGGATAAGCCAGGAAGTGCTGGCGGAGATGGTAGGCACAACGCGCTCACGGGTGAGCTTCTTCATGAATCGTTTCCGCAAGATGGGCTTCATCGAGTACAACGGCACACTGAGCGTTCACAGCTCTTTGCTGAACGTCATCCTCCACGATTGATCTTCTCGAACGAGGCGAAACGGCTGATAGCAGCCCTGAAAGGGCTGGCGGCCTCCTCAGTGTGAGTCAGTGGTAAATTTTTGTTCGGCAGAGTTCTCCAGCCCACCCTGCAGCAGGAATCCGCGCAGGGATACGCTGCTGGTCCAGGCCTTTTCCAGAGCATCGACATATGCGGTCTCATTCTCATACAGCATTCGCTGCAGACTAAGCACACGAATGAAGGAAGCCGTCATGTTCCCGTACTGCGTGGTCATGAGCTGATATGCCTTTTCCAACCTGGGAAGGATTTCCGCCCGATATCGCTCTGCCGTCCGGCGCGAAGTCCGGTAATCCTCGGTAAAGATGGCCGAACGCTGGCGCAACATCAGTTCCACCCGGCTCACCTCGTTGCGCGCGGCTTCCAGATTGGCGCGCGCTGCCGCAATGCCGCCCTGATTGCGGTCCCACAGATGAAGCTGCACGCCGATTTCGGCAAATCCCTGGATACCCACCGGATGGCCTGATGCGGACGTGAGCTGCTCATAGTTTTTCTGCAGTCCACCCTTGATGATCAGATCGGGGATGGGTTCATGTTGCTGCCTGATCAGCACCGCCTCGGCGCGCTCCACTCCGGATCGGGCCGACTGCACTTCAGGGCTGCTCGAGAGCAGTGATTCGAGCAACTGGACTTCATCCAGCGGCGGTAAATCGGCATCGATGCGCCCGGCGACGCTTCCCGCGGGAAGAGATGGAACGCCGGTGACTGAAAGCAGAATCGTCCACTCGCGCCTCAGTTTGTTGCGGGCTGTATCCACGGCGATCTCCCGGCGCTGCTCTTCGACTTCGGCTTCGAGCACCTCGGTTTCGTCTACCTGGCCGACATTGGCGAGCTGGTGGACAACGCGCACCGTGCTTTGCGCGATACTGGTGAGATCGAGTTCCAGAGCAAGCTTTTCCTGCGCGGCCAGCGTGTGGTAGTAAGCCATACTCACGTCGTTCTCCAGCCGATGGCGTTGCGCCTCAGCATCGGCCAGACGCTGCTTCACTGCTCCTGTCCCAACCTTGCGGTTCAGGCTTAGCTTGCCGCCGAGGATGATTGGCTGCTCCACAAAAAACCCCTGCTCGCCTCCGCCAAAGGAACCACCGCGTATTTCTTCGCCCTCGTAACCGGCAGTCGGATTGGGATAAAGCCCGCTCTGGCGTGCATTGGCTTGTGCCGCGTCTACTGCCCTTTGCGCAAGGGCCAGCGCAGGGTTGTGCTCCGCCGCCATGCGCTCCATGTCTTCCAATTGGTAAGTTGGCCCCGTGACCACGCGCTGCGAGTTGCCTAAATGAGGGAGCTGCGGCATCACCTCGGGGATCTCGCCGTGATGGTGCATCTCCATCTCCGGCTGATCGGCCATGGGAAAGAAAACCCTGGGCGCATTCTCATTTCCCGTTACCGGTGACGCGTGTTCGTGATGCGTCTCATGCGCCGGCTCCTGGGCAAAGGTGATCGCTGTCAGCAGACACACCCAAAGGACAGATGCTGATAATCGCGGCGTCATTACTTCCCTCCTTCATGGTGATGCTGCGAGTGCCCGGTGTCAGCGGGCGATAGCTCGATATGGCCACGGCGCACATCGTCACGGATACGCTCGTACAAATCAGGAGGCAGCACCCGGACGAGGGTCATCATGCCCATCATCATGGCGCTCCAGTTTGGCGGCAGGCCGTTGTTTTCAGGTTTGGCGACGACTGCATCCATGGCCATATCCATGAAGGCGTCCTGCGGGAAGCCTGGTACCTGATTGGCATTCGCCGCGATCGGAGAGTGATGTACGTGCTCAAAGCCGGTGTGATTAGCCAGGGTCTGCATCTGGCTGAGCGCGCGGTCTTCCTCAGTGTCGGATGTCATCATCATGCGGTCTCCAAGCAGGTCACTCATGGCATTCATGTTGTGGTGCGGCATGTGGCAGTGCATCATCCACTCGCCTGGATTTTTGGCCACAAACTCTATGTCGCGCGCCTGGGCCACGCCTGTCAGCACCGTGTTGGCAGGCCCCCAGATAGCTTCCGGCTGCCGGCCGGCCTCCGTGCCGGTCACGGCAAAGGTATGTCCGTGCATGTGGATCGGGTGATGGTCCATGCCCAGATTCACCAGGCGAATACGCACACGGCTCCCCAGCCGAATGATAAGGGGCGTGGTCATGGGGCTGGCCACGCCGTTGAAGGTCAGCCAGTTCCACTCCATGCTGGAAGTGTTGGGCACGGTGTTGTTGGGCAGCACGGCCCACTCCTGCAGCACAATGCCAAAGTCGTGGTCCACCACCGGCGCGTGCGCCTTCCGGGGATGGAGAATGAACATGCCAACCATGCCCATCATCTGCTGCATGGGCGAGTGCGAGTGATAGAAGAAGGTCCCGTTTTGGTGGAGAGTAAATTCGTAGGTGAAACTGGCCCCGGGCGCAATCGGCTTCTGCGAAAGATATGGCATGCCATCCATGGCATAAGGAATTTCGAGGCCATGCCAGTGGATGGACGTCGATTCGGGCAGACGATTTTCCAGCACAATGCGCACCCGCTCGCCTTCGTTGACCTGAATTGTAGGGCCGGGTGAAGAGCCATTGAAGCCCCAGCAGTCGATTGTCTTCCACGGAGCGATCTTCCGCTTCACCGGCTCGGCAATGAGATGAAATAGCTTGGTGCCGTTGTCCATGGTGAATGGCAGATCTTTGACATCTGGCGTGACCACGGGAACCGGCGGCGAATCTTCCGAACCTTGTCGTGCATGACTTTCTTTGCTTGCGTCTGGGGCAGCCATGCCGGACAATCGCGTGACGCCTCCCAGGCCGGCCATGGTCGCAGCCAGAGTTTGTATAAACGTGCGTCGGGAACTCATAGATCTCCTTCGAGAAAATCTTTGTGCCTGAATTAGGTTGGGCTTACTTAGCTGAAGAGACAGAAAGAAAAAGGCTAGACGCGAAGAATCACGGAAGAAAGACTTGCGGCAGTAGCTGCGGGAGGCGGCGCAAAGCTGGAGAGAGATGACGTTGTCACCAATTTCGCTGCGGCAATGGAGTCCGTGAAAACGCCGCTCCGCTCGTGGAGCCCGGCCCTCAACTCAGCCGCCCTGCCGGGAACGATTCCATGCATTTCCGTGCCGGAATGAGAGCAGCAATCGCTTTCCACGTGGACCATTGCGGAATCGTGGTTGGCCTGTATAACTCCATGCCCATGATGATGGTGTGCTTCATGGACATGGGTATCACCCATGTCCGCTTTTGCAGTGTAATTGCGGCTACACTCCATCGGCATCGCGCTGGCGCACATCGCAGCACAATTCGTCTGCAACGCTCCGCTCGTCAAGAGCACCGTGATCAAAACTACGGCTGTTGTGATCCTCAATCGCACTTCAAGAACCATCCGGCTCAATTGTAGGCCTGGCTTGCAGGCTGGGCAAAGCCTGTGCCTTGCCCTCCGGCTTATAATAGAAATTTTCAGCCATCTTCCCGGGCCCTGCCGTGCAGTTCCCCTGTGGAAAGGGGCTGCGGTTTGTCCAAAATGCCTGTTTCTGCCAGTGAAAATATCGTGGTCCGCGGCGCACGGGTCCACAATCTCAAGAACATTGATTTTGAGATTCCCCACAACGCCATGACGGTGGTGACCGGAGTTTCCGGCTCGGGCAAATCTTCGCTCGCCTTCGACACTATTTACGCTGAAGGCCAGCGGCGCTATGTGGAATCGCTTTCCGCTTATGCGCGGCAGTTTCTGGAGCGGATTGACAAGCCGGATGTCGATCTGATTGATGGCATCGCTCCCGCCATCGCCATCCGGCAGAAGAACTCCACGCGCAATCCGCGCTCCACCGTCGCCACCGCCACCGAGATTTACGACTACCTGCGCCTGCTGTATGCCCGCGTGGGCCGAACTTATTGCCGCCAGTGCGGAGAGGAAGTCAAAAAAGATACAGTCGATGGAATCGCCGCCACCATCCTGGCGCTGGGAGAAGGCACGCGCCTGAATGTGCTGTTCCCTATCCGGCCGGTAATTGTCAAAGAAACAGAAGACGCAAAAAATACAAAGGGCATAAAGAAAGCCCGCGGGCGCAAACCTAGTAAGGCCGCAGCTGCCACAAAGCCTGCTGCTCCCGACGATCCCATGCGCGACCGGCTCTTTGATCTGCGCAAGCGCGGCTTCAATCGCCTGTTTCAAAACAATCAGATTTTCGAGTTCTCCACCCCGGAATCGCTGCTCGATATAGATTTCAGCCAGCCCGTCTATGCTTTGGTGGACCGCATTGTGGTCGATTCCGAGCAGCGCCCCCGAATCGTGGACGCCGTCGAGTTGGCCTATCGCGAAACCGGCGAAGTGTTGTTTCAAACCGCGCCGCGTGAAGGGGAAGAGCTTCGGCAGCTTCGTTTCTCCCGGAGATTCGAGTGCAAGCGCTGCCACATTCGGTATGAAGAGCCGGAGCCGCGGCTGTTCTCCTTCAACAATCCCTTTGGCGCGTGTCCGCGTTGCCAGGGCTTCGGCAACACGGTTGATTTCGATCTGAACCTGATCATTCCGGATGCGAACAAGACTTTGTCGGAAGGTGCAATCGAGCCCTGGACCAAGCCGAAATACCGCACGCTGCAGGCCGATCTGCGAAAGTTTGCCAAACAGTACGGCATTCCCACGGACGTTGCCTGGGCCGACCTCGAGCCCGATCAGCGCCAGCTGGTCCTTGAAGGCAAGGACAAATTTCCCGGCGTGCAGGGCTTCTTTGCTCTGCTGGAGCGCAAAAAATATAAGCTGCACGTACGTGTCTTCCTCAGCCGTTATCGCGGATACGCGCAGTGTCCGGACTGCGCCGGCTCGCGTTTGCGTACGGAAGCACGCCAGGTCAAGATTGATAACCGAAACATCTGCGAGGTGACATCCCTCACCGTAGAAGATGCAGCAAAGTTCTTTCGCGGCCTTGAGCTTTCCCGCGAGCAGAGCGAAATCGCCGGCAAGATACTGGAACAAATCCAAGAGCGTCTCAAGTTTCTGAATGACGTTGGTCTTGAATACCTCACGCTGGACCGCCTGGCATCTACTCTCTCAGGCGGCGAGGCCCAGCGCATTCAGCTGGCGACTTCTCTCGGCTCGCGTCTGGTGGGCGCACTGTATGTCCTGGATGAACCTTCCATCGGCCTGCACAGCCGCGATACGGAAAGACTGATCAACATCCTGCATGAGCTGCGTAATCTGGGAAATACCATCCTGGTGGTGGAGCACGATCCCGACGTGATGCGTGCCGCCGACCGCATTCTCGATCTCGGACCCGGCGCCGGTGAAAACGGTGGACGCATCATGGCCGCCGCCGCATACGAAGAGCTCAAGACGCTGCCCAATTCCCTCACCGGAAGATATCTAAGCCACGACCTCCGCATACAGACACCGCAAAATCGCCGCAAGCCCGGGGTGCCGGCCATCCGTGTGGAAGGAGCGCGCGCGCATAATTTAAAGAACATTACCGCCGAAATTCCTCTGGGGATGCTGGTGGCCATTACGGGCGTATCAGGATCGGGCAAGTCCACTCTTGTCCACAATGTGCTCTACCAGGCATTGGCGGCGGAAAAAGGCATCATCGGCGCTTCCGGCTCGGCGGTCAATGGCTTCAGGAGTATTACCGGTGGTCAGTACATTGCTGACGTGGTGCTGGTGGACCAGTCGCCCATCGGGCGCACGCCGCGCTCCAATCCTGTGACCTACATCAAGGCCTTTGACGCCATCCGCGAAGTCTTTGCCTCGATTCCGGAGGCGCAGAAGCGCGGTTTTGCCGCCGGCCACTTCTCTTTCAATATTCCGGGCGGACGGTGTGAAACCTGCCAGGGCGATGGCACTGTCACTGTAGAAATGCAGTTCCTGGCCGACGTAGAACTGATCTGCGAAGACTGCAAGGGCGCGCGCTACAAACCGTCTGTACTGGAAGTGCGGTATAAGAACAAAAACATCCATGAAGTGCTGAACCTCACCGTGCGCGAGGCGCTGCAGTTCTTCGCTGGCGTAGCCAAAATTACCGGCAAACTGCGCGTGCTCGAAGAAGTTGGACTCGGCTATCTCCGGCTTGGCCAATCGGCCACCACCCTGAGCGGAGGCGAAGCCCAGCGAATGAAGCTGGCGGCGCATCTTACGCCCACCGGCAGAACTCAGGAAGCAGACAATGACACGCCGGAAGAAAAAGAAGTACGCAAAAAAGCCCGCGCAGGCAAAGGCACACTGTATATTTTTGACGAGCCGACGACCGGGCTGCACTTTGACGATGTCAGCAAGCTCCTGGCCGCATTTCGCAAGCTGATCGAGGCCGGGGGCTCCGTGCTGGTGATTGAGCACAACATGGACGTGATCAAGACCGCCGACTGGGTCATCGATCTTGGGCCGGAAGGCGGCAATCGCGGCGGTGAGATCGTGGTCGCTGGCACGCCGGAAACAGTGGCAAAGAACAAAAAATCGTACACAGGTAAGTGGCTGGCCCGCATCTTACAAAGTAACGATAACGGAAGCTCCAAAAGTAATGGGCATGAATAAAACTGGCGTCAATAAGACGGTGCTGGTCCGCGTATTAGCGGTCGCACTGCTGTTGCTTCCTGCCGTGGCCCAGAAGCGTACGCCTTCCGGCCCGCAGACCGAAATCGTACCCGATGCTCTGCAGGAAGCCGAAGAGCTTCTGCAAAAACAGCAATACGCTCAGGCGGAAGCCAAGCTTGCACCTCTGGTCAGAACCCATGCCGGCAATCCGCAGGCGTGGTTCGATCTCGGCTATGCGCAGAGCCATCAGGGCAAGAGCACAGACGCAATTGCCGCATACCAGAAAGCGGTTGAGCTGAATCCAAAGTGGTTTGAAGCCAGCCTGAATCTCGCGCTGGCCCTTGCGAAGAGCGGGCAGTCCTCGCAAGCCGCCGCCGTGCTGAAGAATACGGTCCAGTTACAGCCGGCAACCGGCGGCAATCAGGCATTGAGCGGCGCGTGGCAGTTACTGGCGCAGGTGCTCGCGCCCACGGATCCCAAAGCGGCCGCTGAAGCCGCGCATAAAGCCTGCGAACTCGATCCTTCGTCTTCATCATGTAAGACCGAGGCCCCCGTCACCATTGACAGCAGCCTGCCCCGGGAAAAACGTCTGGCCCAGGCGGAAGAACTGCTGCGAAAACATCTCGCCCAAAATTCCCGCGATCTCGCTGCGCAGGTCCAATTGAGCCAGGTCCTGGCGGACGAAGGCAAACTGCCGGAGGCCATTGCGAATCTGGAAGCCGCCAATGCCCCTTCCGATCCTGCAGTCACGCGCCAGTTGGCAGAGCTTTACAACGACAACAAACAGTATGACAAAGCTGTACCCGTGTTTCAGCAACTGCTGGCCAGCAACGCCGCCGACCCACAATTGCACATGGAGCTGGGTGTAGCGCTGGAGCATCAGCTCAAATATGCTGAAGCCGAAGCCGAACTGCTTCAGGCTGTGCAGCGCAAAGGCGACCTGGCCAACGCATATTACGAATTGGCATACGTGGCCCAGCAAAACAAACACTTTGAGTTGTGCCTGCGCGCTCTCGAAGCCCGCGCGAAATATTTGCCGGAGGTGGCCGGGACATACTGGCTGCGCGCCGTCGCCTTTGACAGTCTTCATGCCTACAAACCGGCGGCAGAAAACTATAGACTCTTTCTGTCCTCCTCGGCGGGCAGAGCCCCGGACGAGGAATTCAAGGCGCGGCATCGCCTGAAAGCGATTGAACCTCAATGAGACCCCGAGCAGCAGGCTTGATTTATGTCTTTCTTTTAGGGCTGGCATCCATGGCCCAGCGGCCTACCATTGAATCGCTCAAAGCCCAGGCCGAGGGCGCGCAGGGTGGCCAGCAGGCCAAGCTGTGTGCGGAACTGGCAGAAGCCCTTGTGGGTGTGGCCGCACAGCAATTCGAACAAAATAACTCGCCGCAGGGACAGGCTACAGTGAGCGAGATTCTCGGCTATGCGACCAAAGCCCGTGATGCCGCAGTCTCTTCTCACAGTAAAATGAAGGAAACTGAAATTCATCTGCGCAACGCCCAGCGCAAACTGGAAGACCTGAAACGCACGCTGAGTGCTGATGATCGTACGCCGCTCGACGAGGCTGAAAAGAAACTGTCGCAGTTCCGCCAGGACATTCTGAGCGAAATGTTTGCGGCGCCCAAAAAGGAGAAAAAGTGAGACACGCACGGAAACTCTTGCCCATCCTCCTGTTGTTCCTGACCGTGGCGGCTGAAGCAAAAAGGCGCGATCCCCTGACCGAGGCCGAGACCGATCAGCTTCGCGAGGTCGCACTGGAGCCGTACAAGCGCCTTAAGCTTCTGGTCAAATTTGCCGATGCCCGCCTGGTCTCGATTGAGCAGCTGCGCGCCGATCCCAAAGAAGCTGACGGACGCGGGCAGAAGATCCATGATCTGCTTGAGGACTTCACCTCCATTTTGGATGAAATCAACGACAATCTGGACCAGTATGCCGGCCGGCCACTGACCGCAGACGACAACAAGGAATTTCGCAAGGGAATCAAAGAGACCATCTCCGCCTGCGATCAGTTCGACTTAAAACTTAAAACCCTGCACTCTGAAGCGCTGAGTGATCCTCAAACGAAAAAAGAGCTTTCTGATTTTCAGTTCGCTCTGCAGGACGCTCAGGACGCCATCAAGTCCAGCCTGGATGTAGCCAAAGAATATGCGACCGACAAAAACGCCGATTCCAATCCAAAGAAACCATAGCCGGCTCGCGGGATGAATCAGGTGACCTCCAGGCTTCCGGAAATACTGGAACAGGCTTATCGGGAACTTCGTCCGCGTGCTCCCATGCCGGAGTTTTCCATCCAGTTCTTCCCTTTCGCGAATCTGAGCAACACCATTCGCATGCGTGCGGGCCGCATACTGGTGCGCCTCTCGGATTTGCTCGAAGGCGCTCCGGAAAACGTGTTGCATGCCATACTGCACATCCTGCTGGCCAAGCTGTACCGCAAGCCGATAGACGCGCAGCATGCCACCCGCTATCGTAAATTCAGCGTCAGCCATGCCGTGAGTACAAAGATTCACCTCATCCGGCAGACGCGCGGCCGCAAGCGCGTGACCGGGCCGAAAGGGAGCCACTACGATCTGGAGATCATTTTTGAAGAGCTGAACCGGCGCTTTTTCCACGGTCTAATGGCCCGTCCGCTGCTCACCTGGAGTGAAAACCACTCTCGCCAAAGCCTGGGACACTACGATCCCGCACACAATACCATCGTGGTAAGTAAAATCTTTGATCGTGCGGAGGTCCCGGCCTGCGCCATCGAGTACCTGCTTTATCACGAGATGCTGCACCTGCGGCATCCGGTAAAACTTCGCGGCGCCCGCCGCTGTGTGCACTCCAGGGAATTCCGGGCAGAGGAAAAATTATTTCCGCAGCTGGAAGAGGCCAAACAGTTCCTGAAAAAACTGTAAATCGAGCAGACAGGAATTGCTTACCACTGATCTACACAGATAAGCACTGATCGGTGTTTCAAATCAGTGTCATCTGCGTAAATCAGTGGTGAAATTTCTGCTGCCTTTATGCCGCCTGTTTGACATCTAAATGCCGGACTGCCATCTGTGCCAGTTGTTCTGACGAAGCCTTCATTCGATACAGTGGCGCGCAATCCGTGGCCAAACGCAATTTATAAGGCTGCTCGCCGGTCATGTAGTCACAGGTAAGGCCATCTTCCAGCGACTGCTGTGTAACCTGATAGATCAAACTAAGGGCGGGAGAGAGTTTGCCCAGCGCAGGATGAAAATATCCTGTATAAAACCTGCGGCAACTGCCGTCGCGCAGCGTGACCAGCGCTGCGGCAAGGTATGTGCCCGATTCAAGAGTGAAAATCTCAAAACGGCTGGAATCGAGCTTTGCCAGCTTCGCCAGGAAGTCTACGCGATTGGAATCGTGAAAAAGGCTTTCCCGATCCTGGCTTGCCTTGAGCTTATAAATAGTCCGTATGAGCGCGGCGTTGCTGCCATTGTGTGTCCGATATTCAAAACCGAGCTGCTTCAGTCGCCGCAGGTTGCGACCCAGCCGGCGATGCTTGTGCCCAAATTCATCCGCCGATATGTGTTGCGGGCTTACATATGGCGCTCCGCTGAAAACACTGAGTTCCATGCCGCAGCCATGGCTTCGCGCCTCGCTTTCCCGCACCGCGACAATTTCCAGAGGACGCCACACCGGCGCCAGAGCGCCAAGGGCGGCATGAAGCGCCTCTTGATCGCCCCTATGGAGAAATCCCCGATAATCAAAAAGTTCTTCCCCCAGCAACCGCAGCGATGAATCGCTGTAACGCACCACCGCCGGAATAATGGCAGCCCCCCAGGAGGCCTCGGCGCTCACTACAAAAGGCCCCTCGTGCGCGGCGAAGCTATGGGAAGCCAGAAGGTTCCAGTCAAAGCGCTGAAAGATCGTGTATTGCTCTTCTAGGTAAAGAGAATTCCACAGCGAAGAGAGAGACTTCAGTTCCTGATGATTAATATAAGTTCGAATCTGCAACACAATGGGGCCCGAAGACTTAGAAGCGAGCACATTCCCGGAGGTTGGAAAGCATTCAGGAAGGAAGCCAGTTGGTAAATGCGGAAGGTTTTCCCTTTCTGTTCTGCATAGGGGAACAACTAATGCTGACGGTTGAATGGCTGAATGCTTTTTCATTTTGTTGACTTGCACCCGCCAGGGTGCGTAAAATCTCTAATTGAAATTGAAATTCATTTTCAAAATCGAAACCGCAAGGACCCTGATCTATGTTTCCGTCGCTGGTGGTTACCCTTCGTGAAGGCGTTGAAGCAGCACTGATTGTCGGCATAACTCTGGTGTACCTGGCCAAAATGGGCCGGGCTGATTTGCGCAAAACGGTGTACTGGGCCCTGGGGGCCGCCGTTGTGGGCAGCGTGGCTGGCGCAGTTATCCTCTCCCGCCTGCCGATCAATCACGACGCATTTGATGGCTGGATTGAACTGGTCGCGGCTGGCTTCGTCATCAGCATGGTCATCTTCATGATGCGGACCGCCCGCAAGCTGAAAGGCGAAATTGAAAGCAAAATAAGCAGCTTCGCCGGCGAGGGTTCCCGCTGGGGATTATTTGCCTTCATCTTTCTCATGGTATTTCGTGAGGGGATCGAGACTGTAATTATCCTTTCCGGTGTCTCGCTGAACACCACGGATCTAATGAGCTTTATCGGAACTCTCACGGGTGTGGCGCTGGCGGTAGTCTTCGGCGTGATGTTTGTGAAGGGCAGCGTCCGGGTGAATCTGCAGAAATTCTTCCGCGTCACCACCGTGATTCTCTTCTTTGTCGCCTTCCAGTTGATCGTGGCCGGCCTGCACGACCTCTCTGAATTTGGCTTTCTGCCCGCCAGCAAGCGCGAGATGGCGCTGATTGGCCCCATTGTCAGCAATGACTATTTCTTCCCGATCACCATGCTGGCTTTGGTCGTGTTTATGGTGCTGCTGGAGTATCGCCGCCGCCAGCCGGATACAGCCATGGCCGCAGCAGCCTCCAAAGCCGAAGAGCGCAAACAAGAGTGGTCGCAACGGAGGGAACGCTCGTGGGCGATTGCCGTCTGCGTTACGGCCTTTGTCTTTATCTCCATGGTGACGGCGGAGTTTGTCTTTGCCGCGGCGCCGGAGTTGTCGCCTGCCATAGAGTTGACTTTCGACAAAAATGGCCAAATCAAAATCCCGGTTGGCGATCTGCCACAGGGTGAGTTGAGGCGCTACAGTATGGATGTGAACGGCGCCAAGGTGCGTTTTCTCCTTTACCGCAAGCCCGATAACAAAGTGGCCACGGTTTTTGATGCCTGCGGGATTTGCGGCGCGGTTGGTTTTTACAAGGGAACCAACGGCCTCGTCTGCAAGAACTGCTCCGCACCGGTCAACCCGCAGAGCGTAGGTATGTTAGGTGGCTGTAACCCTATTCCGCTGCACTCATCACAGGATGAAGCATCGGTCACTATCAGCAGCGCGGATCTGACTCAGGCCAAATAAAACCATGTTCCTTCGCCTCGTCTTCGAATCGTTTCGCAGGCAAAAGCGCCGTAAAAGCATTGCTCTGCTGGCCATCGCTCTGGGCATGAGCATCGCCACTGCCATGATTGCGGTGGGTACCGACGTGGGTGACAAGATCAACCAGGAGCTGCGCACCTACAGCGCCAACCTGCTGCTCACCCCGGTGGAAGATACCCTGGACGTGAATCTCGGCGGCGTGAGCCTCCGGCCAGCCACGGAAGGGGCATTTATTAGCGAAGCCAGCCTGGTGCGCATGAAGGAAGGCTTCTGGTCGCACAACATTCTGGGATACGCTCCTTTTCTCCCTGCTCCGGAAACCTTTTCTCTGCACGGCAACACTGTCAGCACGGAATTGATTGGAACTTATTTTGCCCAGCCTGTGCATTACGGAAATGAGAGTTTCAACACCGGCGTACGCAGCGTCAATTCATGGTGGAAAGTAGAAGGAGAATGGCCGCCAGATTATGCAGACTGGCCCAGGGACGCTTCCCCCGCAGTACTGGCGGGCAGCAAGCTGGCGCAGTTGCAGCATCTGGCCATCGGCGACGAACTTGAGGTCCGGGGCAGGAAGCTCCGCATCAGCGGAATTCTCACCACGAGCGGAGTGGAAGACCAGGCCATTGTTGCGCCTCTGCACATCGTACAGCAATTAATCGGCCGGCCAGATGCGGTACGCAGTGCGACCGTAAGCGCCCTCACCAAGCCGGAAGACGCCTTTGCCCGCCGTAACCCTGCCACTATGTCCCCGGCCATGCGCGACCGCTGGTACTGCACGCCTTATGCCAACTCCATTGCCCTCCAGATTCATGAAAATCTGCCCAATGTCCGCGTGGAACAGATTCGCCAGGTCGAGCAAAATCAGGGCAAAGTACTTTCGCGTATCTCCGGCCTCATGCTGCTGCTTACCTTTGCTGCACTGGTAGCGGCGGCACTGGCCATTTCGGCGGCCATGGCGGCAACGATTCTGGAGCGCCGCCAGGAAGTCGGCCTCATGAAGTCTCTGGGCGCGGGTAACGCTGCGGTGGCTTCACTGTTTCTTACCGAAGCCGGCCTTTTGGCGGTCATCGGCGGCGGCATTGGTTTTGCAGCAGGCGCACTTCTGGCCCGCCAGATTGGCCGAAGCATTTTTGGCTCCGCCATTACTGTTCATCCCGTTGTGCTGGCCGTGGTGATCTTCAGTGCGCTTCTGGTCACGTTTGCTGGGAGTGCTGGCGCCATCCGCAAGGCCATGCGCTTTGATCCGGCCGTCGTGCTGCGAGGCAATGCGTGAACCGCCGGCGTTTATTTTTTCATCTGCTGCTCAAAGATATTTGGGTGCGTCGCGACCGCACTGTGACGGCCCTGCTCTCAGTGATCGTGGTGGCCACCATGGCCACAGTAGCCCTCACCGTTTATTACGATCTGGAATCAAGGCTAAGCCGGGAGTTTCGCAGCTTCGGGGCCAATGTGATCGTCACCAAACATGAGGCTTCCCTGACCAGCAACGACCTGGCGCAAATCAACTCCGTGTTGGGCGGCAAAGGTGAAGTCGTTCCGGTAGCGTATGCGATTGCCACTACGTCTGGCAACTCCCGCGTGGTGATTGCCGGGGCCAATCTGGCGACCCTGCGCCGGCTGAATTCCTGGTGGTCCATTCAGGATTTCAGCACGTCGTCCCATGCAGCCCTGGTGGGAGCACGGGCTTCTGAGCTGGTCTCTCCTTCAGGTGGCGAATTCAGCCTGAAGTTTGGCGCAAAAAGTGTTTCCGCGCATACAGATGCAGTCTTCCACTCCGGATCGGAAGACGACAGCCGCGTCTATCTGGATCTGGCTGACTTCACTGCCCTCACCGGCGTTCAGCCTGGCACCGCTTTACTTAGAATCGATGGCAGTCCGCGAGAGATCCAAAGCGCGCTTGGCCAGCTGCGTGCTTCCCTGCCCAGTGCCGAAGTGGAGCCTGTACGCCAGATCACCCAGACGCAGATAGCCGTACTAGGCAAAACTCGTTCGGTGGTACTGGCTGCCTCCGCCGTGGTGGTAGTGCTGATCATGCTGTGCATGGTGGCTACGTTTACCAGTTCGGTGCTGGAGCGTCGCCGCGATTTCGCCGTAATGAAGGCCCTTGGGGCCTCGAATCGGACGGTGAACCTGCTGTTTGCCTCACAATCCACCCTGCTGGCGCTGGCCGGAGCACTGATCGGCTTTCTGGTGGGTGGCGCAGTGGCATACTGGATAGGACGCGCGAATTTTGACGCTGCCATCGTGCCGCGCCTTATACTGCTGGTTCCTGTCGTGCTGAGCAGCATTGTGATGGCGCTGATCGCCTCCATGTCACCGATCAGAATGTTGCAGCGAATTCAGCCGGCGAGGATTCTGCGGGGAGAATAATGCCAATTGAGATCAAGAATGTAACCAGAGTCTACCCTGCCAACGCCGCAGTCCATGCTTTGGACGATGTATCGCTGTCGGTGGCGGATGGCGAGTGGCTGGCCGTGATGGGGCCGTCGGGCTCGGGAAAATCCACGCTGGTCAATCTGATCGGCTGCCTCGACCAGACCACCTCGGGCGAAGTTTGGATTAACGGCACGAACGTCTCTCTTATGTCCCCGACGGAGCTGAACCGCTTTCGCGCCGAACAAATTGGTTTTATCTTCCAGCAATTCCATCTGATTCCCTATCTCACGGCGGTCGAAAATGTGATGCTGGCCCAGTACTTCCACAGCATGACCGACCAATCCGAAGCGCTGGCGGCGCTCGAACGCATCGGCCTCAAGCACCGGGCCGATCATCTTCCGTCACAACTTTCCGGCGGCGAGCAACAACGCGTCTGCATTGCCCGCGCGCTGATTAACGACCCCAAAATCATTCTGGCAGACGAACCCACCGGCAATCTGGATGCCGTGAATGAAGAGATCGTTCTGCGCCAGTTGCGCCAGCTTCATGAACAGGGTCGCACCATCATCATGGTTACGCATGATCCCGTAGTGGCCCGCCTGGCCGACCGCAGGCTGGAACTGCATCACGGCAAAATTATTGCCCAGGAGACGTACACGCTCTCCGATGAAGAGCAGTTCGATGAAGTTCTGGAAGAGCTCTGGGTGCTGGCGGAAAACGGCGAACCAGCGGAACTGGGACGAGTTGAAGTCGAAGGCGCACTGCCCATGCGCATGGCCTTAGACCGCATGGAGGTAATGGGACTGGTGGAACTCACCGAACATACAGCCGCGCCGCATACCCACAAACAGGTGCTCAACCGCTGCCACATTGCCTTCCGTGCTCCAACTGAAAATGACGATCATGGCGAGCAAATGATCATCTTCACCGAAAAAGGACGCAAGCGCGCTGAAGACGTGATCCGCCGCCATCGCCTGGCAGAGGTATTGTTCATAAGGAAATTTCGCGTGGACGACGAGCAGCAGGTCGCCGAGCAGGCCTGCCGCTTCGAGCACATTCTCTCTCCCGAAGCCACGGACAGCATCTGCACGTTTCTGGGGCATCCGCGAACCTGCCCGCATGGCAGCCTGATACCCGCAGGGCCGTGTTGTCTGACGGCAAGACTGATGGAAGGCCAGTCGGTGCTGGCCGAATCCACGCAGCAAAGCTGATCTAAAAGTGCTTTAAAGGCAAAAAGCATAAAGGAGAGGCAGGTTCTCCTCTCCTTTCGCTTCGCGCTCTTCAGCTTGATCAGAAGAGCCTAAAATCGACTTCCAGAGTCATGGCCACGGCGACGGCCTGGCCATCTTTTTTCCCCGGCTCGAACAACCACGTTCTCACCTTTTCCATGGCCTTTTCATCCAACCCCATGCCCAGGCTGTGAACCACACGGACGTTGCGTGGCTTGCCATCGGGGCCGATGATGGCGGCCAAAGTGACCGTGCCCTGATATTTGGCCTTGCGCGCCTCTTCGGAAAAATCCGGTTCCGGAGTGAATTTCGGAATGGGGGCGGTCACGCCAATTTCACCGATTTTGTAAATGCCGCCGCCAAATCCACCGCCCTGCCCTGGTCCGTGTCCTGGTCCGGTACCGGAGCCAACTCCGCCGTGCGTACCGGAGCCAATGCCGCCGCCGGCTCCCGGACCATTGGACAGAGGTCCAGAAACTCGGGCCGACATGGGATTACCCAAATTAGGCAGATTAGGATTATCGGGAAGCTTAACGTTGGGTGGAGCCACCACCGTGGCCTCCATGGCCAGCTTGGGGGGCTGCTTTGTAATTTCAACGGTTGGGGGCGTGAACTGCTCGGGCGCAATCTTCGGCAGATGGCCTTTGCTTTCGATCAGTTTGGAGCGGTCTCCGCCGCCTCCGCCTCCGGCCAGGGCCTTCTTCGCCACCTGGGGAACCATGACCGGATGATAATCCTCAAGTTTGGGAGCAATCAGCGTAACGCGTTCTTCCGGCGGGGTTACCACTACCGCGGGCCGCGAAGCCAGCAGCGAGCTCAGGAACAGTGCGCCAAGCATGGCCCCGTGCACCATAAAAGACCCCGTGAAGGCCTGATTTCGGTTACGGCGGTCCCAGATATCCCTGACCTGCACCGGACGCGACGTAAGCCGCAGCGGAGGCAGTTTTTCCGGAAAGAGAATGTCTCTGAGATTTCTGTACAGTGAAACCCACATGGGTTGCTGCATTTCGCGCAGCAGATTCACGCCCGCTGCACGACTGGGAAAGCGCTGCGGTGAAGGAACGATAACCTGATTGGCCATGGGTTCTGCCCGTATTACCTTGCCACGGTTCTCTTGTGGTTCGGGTGCATTCATAGAGATGACAGGATGAAAATCAAAGTTGTATTCAGCTGGTTCAACCGGTAAACGTTTCTAATTATTTTGTTTGTGATTGCTTCAAACTTAGATTCGTGTCCTGGTTCGACTGTTTGTAAAGAATCGCTAAAGTTCCGCAGGGCATCTCTCCCCGACTGTGCATGCGGACAACAGAGGAGAAGGCGCGAGAAGACACTCACTGGTTATAATGAATGAGCCAGTGAATCCCGGAGCAGACATGCAGGACCCGCTTGAGCTGAAAGCAACACTCAATCTTCCAAAAACCGACTTTTCGATGAAGGCCAACCTTCCCCAGAACGAGCCCAAGATGCTCGAACGCTGGGAGACCATGCGTATTTACGAAAAAATTCGTGAATCGCGCAAGGGCGCCCCTGCCTGGGTTTTGCACGACGGACCTCCGTATGCCAACGGCACGATTCATGAGGGCCATGCGCTCAACAAGTGTCTGAAGGACTTTGTGGTGAAGTCGAAGACCATGAGCGGCTTCGACTCGCCCTACGTTCCCGGCTGGGACTGCCATGGCCTGCCCATTGAGATTAAGGTGGATGAATCTCTCGGGCGCAAAAAGCTCGAGATGTCGCCGCTGGCCGTTCGCAAAAAATGCCGCGAGTATGCGGAGAAGTATCTGGATCTGCAGCGCGAGCAGTTCAAACGCATTGGCGTATTTGGCCGCTTCGACAACCCGTACTCCACGATGTCACCGCAGTATGAGTCGGTGATCGTGCGCACGCTCTTCGACTTCATGGAAAAAGGCGCGGTCTACAAAGGCCTGCGTCCCGTGTACTGGTGCATCTTCGACAAAACCGCCCTGGCCGAGGCGGAGATCGAGTACGGTCCGCACACCAGCCCCAGCGTCTGGGTACGGTACCGCATGACCAGCGATCCGGCAAAGATTGACTCCAAACTGGCGGGACGGCAGGTCAGCACGATCATCTGGACGACTACTCCATGGACCCTTCCCGCCTCCATGGCGGTGGCCTTCCATCCCGAGCTCGAATATGTTGCCCTGCAGCATGGCGAAGAGGTTTACATTGTGGCCGATGCGCTGGCCAAAGTGACGATCGAAAAATGCGCTCTGGATGGCGCGGTTGAAATCGCGCGCTTCCCCGGGCGGGCACTTGAGCTTGCCACATTTGCGCATCCCTTTCTGGATCGGAAGATTCTCGGCGTGCTGGCGAATTACGTAACCACTGACCAGGGAACCGGAGCGGTGCATACCGCGCCCTCGCACGGAGCGGACGATTTCTACACCGGCACAAAATACAAGCTCGATCAAACCTGCAATGTGGATGAAGCGGGCCGCCTGCGCAATGGATTGCCCGAATACGATGACAAGCGGGTCTTCGATGCGAATGCCGACATCATCGCGCTGCTGAAGGCACGCGGCGTGCTGCTGGCCTCGGAAAAAATTGAGCACTCGTATCCGCACTGCTGGCGCTGCCACAATCCGGTGATCTTCCGCGCGACTGAACAGTGGTTCATCTCCATGGAAGCCCCGGTGGATGGCAGTACGCTGCGCCAGCGCTCTCTCGACGAAATCAAAAAGGTGAAGTGGATTCCGGCCTGGGGCGAAGAGCGCATCAGCAACATGATCGCCACCCGCCCGGACTGGTGCATCTCCCGCCAGCGCGTGTGGGGCGTGCCCATTGCCGTGTTCTTCTGTGAAGGCTGCGGCAAACTGCTCGACAATAAAGAAGCGCATACGGCGGTCGTAGACCTGTTTGCCCGCGAAGGCGCCGACTCCTGGTATAAGCACGAAGCGGGCGAAATTCTTTCACCAGAAATCAAATGCCCCGGCTGCGGCGGCAGCAAGTTCCGCAAAGAGATGGACATCATCGACGTATGGTTCGAGTCCGGCTCAAGCCAGGCCGCCGTGCTCGGCCACGAGCCGAACCTTCCCTGGCCGGCCGACCTGTATCTGGAAGGCGGCGATCAGTATCGCGGCTGGTTCCACTCTTCCCTGCTGTGCTCCGTGGGCACGCGCGGACACGCGCCTTATCGCTCCGTGGCCACCAATGGCTGGACACTCGATCCTCAGGGACGTGCAACATCAAAATCGCTGGGCAATGGCATTGACCCGGTCGATATCGCCAAGCGGCTGGGCGGAGAGATCGTCCGTTTGTGGGTGGCTTCGGTGGATTTTCGCGAGGACGTCCGCGTTTCCGAAGACCTGATGAAGCAGGTGGCGGAGAATTACAAGAAGATCCGCAACAGCATCAGGAACATCCTGGCCAACCTCAATGATTTTGAGCCGGCGCTGCATGGGATGGTTTTCGATGATCTGCTGCCGCTGGACCGCTGGATTCTCCTGCGCATGGCAGAGATCAGTGAAAACATTCAACGCTGGTACGAAGAATACGAGTTTCACCGCATCTATCATGAGGTCATCGATTTCCTGACCAGCGAACTCAGCGCCGTGTACTTTGACGTGGTCAAGGACCGGCTTTATACTGCCGCGCCCAATTCGTCGGCCCGCAGATCGGCCCAAACAACACTGTGGCGCATTGGTGAAGCGCTCGTCCGGCTGCTGGCTCCGGTGCTTACCTTTACCGCCGAGGAAGTCTGGCAGTATCTGCCAAAAACGGAGACGCGGGCAGAGAGCGTTCATCTGGCATACTTCCCCAAAGCAGCAGACATCACGGGAAAAATCACCAGCCCGGAGAACGCAAAAACGCTGCGCGCCGAATTCGACTCGCTCATGTCAGTCCGGGCGGAAGTCCTCAAAGCTCTGGAAACCGCGCGCAATGAAAAGCTGATTGGCAGCGCACTGGAAGCAAAGGTCACAATCTTTGCTCCCGACAGCATGTTCGAGCTTCTGGAACGTTATAGCCAGGACCTGCGCTTCCTGCTGATCGTCTCCGGAGTTGAGATCAAACATGCCCCAGGAGGGAACGGCCACACACCTTTGCGCGTAGAAGTAAGCAGGGCTCCGGGACAGAAGTGCGAACGCTGCTGGAATTACTCTGAGCAGGTGGGAGCCAGTGAACGCTATCCCACGGTGTGCGAGCGCTGTTTAGGGGTGCTCGAAGAAATTGAACAGGAGCAGACTGCTTCGGCATAGCATTGCTCTGAATTCTTTTGAAAAAGGTTTGAACAGGATGCGGCGTGAGCCGCATCTTTAAAAATTAAGAGGTATGCGCAAGTATCACATCACGATCGCGGTGCTGGTGGTCGGCCTTGACCGATTCACCAAATGGCTGGTGTCGCAAAGAATCTCCCTGCATGACAGCGTGGACGTGATTCCCGGCCTTTTCCGTCTGACTCATGTGCAGAACCAGGGAGCGGCCTTCGGCTTGTTCGCCGAATCGCCTTCGGAATGGAAAGTCGCCATGCTGATTCTCTTTTCCGTTGCCGCACTGGCCGTAGTCTCGGCCCTGCTCTGGAAAAACGGCAACGCCATGAATGCGACAGCTATTGCTTTGTCCCTGGTATTTGGCGGAGCTTTAGGCAATCTGTGGGACCGGGTGGCCAGCGGCCGCGTCATCGACTTTCTGGACTTCTACCTCGGCTCGCACCACTGGCCGGCCTTCAATGTGGCTGACAGCGCCATTGTGGTGGGTGCGCTGCTGCTGCTGAGTGAAATCTTCCTCGCTCCGCAGGAAGAAAAGGCAATCAGCCAGTAAGCGGGCTTCCAAAGTGCAATGTGCGAGACAAGACTCGCTGCAGTTCTATCCCTGGGGATACAGCAGGCGGTACATCATTGCATTCCGCATGATGGCCTGAACGTATTCGCGAGTTTCGGTAAATGGAATTGATTCCACGAACTCGTCGATGTCCCTGAAGTCCCCGTCTCTGCGCCAGTCGTCTACCCGCTGCTCGCCGGCATTGTATGCGGCCAGAGCATACTCGAGCTGCCCGTTGTAGTGGTCCACCATGTGTTTGAAGTAGCGCGTCCCCAGCTGCAGGTTGATGGAAGGCTGAAACAAATCGTTCTGGGAATAATTTCGCAATTTAAGGTCATGCGCCAGATGTTTTCCCACACTGGGCAGCAGTTGCATCAGCCCCAGCGCATTGGCGCGGGAGACGGCGTCGGGATTGAACTCCGATTCCTGCCGGATCAGCGAGGCTATCAAAAATGGATCCAGCTGGTTCTCCTGAGAGCGGCGCTTCAGATCGTCCCACCAGGGACGGGGAAACAATCCCTGCCATACCGGCTGCGGTATCTGGCTGATCTCGGTCGAGAAATAGCTGGGAATGGCATGTTTCAGTGTTTCGATGGCGCGGACATAACTTCCGGAATCCTGATATGTCTGTGCAATCAGCTCCGCTTTCCAGGATGGACTACCCGTGGTCGAAGCCTGCAGCTCTCTTACGGCAAAATCATAGAGCGCGCCATTGGCCAGTAGTTGCGCCTTCTGTGCGCGCAGGTTGCCTTCCGGCGGGTCCCAGCTCTGCGGCGGACGCGGAGGCGAAGGCAGCTTATTCAGGGCCGGTGGGTCCACGACACTTCCACTGCCCAGCCGATTCATGCGTTCGCTACCCAGATTGGCGTAATAGTAGTAGCGAAAATTTTCCTGGAGTTTTACGTAACAGGCGCGCGCCAGCAGTTTATTGTTGCTCTCTTCGGCAAGCCGCCCGCGCCAGTACAGGGCCGCTGGCACCTCCAGCGAGGCCGGATACCACTCCAACTGCTCCTCCAGCAGCTTCGCCGCCTCGTCTTTTTTGCCCATTCGGTAGGTGAGCCACGCGGCCTTCCAGTGAGCGTAAGGCGAGTACTTCCCGTTCTGCTTGTGCTGATATATTTCCGTATACCAGCGCAAGGCAGACTCGTAGTCATGCTTGAGCATGTACTTGTTGCCCATGGAAAGCAGCGCCTGCTGCAGCCAGTCGCTCTCCGGCGCCGAAGCACGCAGTTGCGACATAAACTCGGCCTGGCGGTCATTGTCCTCTTTTTCCCGGGCTATTTCCGCAAGGTAATAGAGTGCCTGTGCCTTGTCGTCAGCGCTGGCATCCGTCTTTTTCAGTACGCCTTCATAAAGGCGCTGAGCATCGTCGCGCCTGCGAACGTGATACAGCGCATCGGCAAACTCAATCTGCAGATGTGTGAGATCGGTCGCGGACGCCTGATCTGTCACAGGCCCCAGCTCCGTTGCGGCCTGCTGGTAATGCTTTCCCTTGAGAAGGATTTCCGCTCGTGACCGCCGCTCGGCGTAGCTGCCCTCCGGCTGCAATTCACCCAGTGAGCGCATCTCGCTGGCCGCGGTATCCGCTTCCGCCGTGGTGGGCATATCGAAATAGACCCGGCGCAGCACCTGAAGCGCTTTGGCTTTGTCCCCGGCGATTTGCAGGGCGCGCGCCAGCATGAGCTCTGTATTCGCATGAACGGGCTCGCGGCGTTTCTCCAGATAAACCACGGCCACACGTGGCGAGCCGGTCGCAATCAGCGCATCGGCGTAGAGCAGATTGGCTTCATGAATATAGAGCGAATCGGGATATTTCTGCTCAAAGCCCTCCAGCATTTTCAGCACACCGGGATAATCGGCTGAATCACGATACGCGGAGGCCCGCAGATAACTCATGTAGTCGCCCAGCAGCGGACTGAGGCCGCTCGCTCCCTGCCATGCCGACTGCGCTTTGCTGAAGTCCTTGTCCAAAGAGTGCGCATAGCCCAGCACCAGCCACGCCAGAGCGCCGGCATCGTCATTGCCGTGCTTGTGCGCCCAGGCCTCAACGCCGGCATAAGCCTGCGGCGTGCGGTTGGCCAGGAGCTGCTGGGCCATGGGTTTGAGTTCAGCGGATGCTGTGAACGCCCGGTTCATTTTGCGCAGCTTTGCCGATGCCGCTGCATTGCGAGGATTGGGCTTTCTGTTGGTTTGCGCAGGCATACCCGCCTGCAAACCAGCCAGAATCAGCAGCCAGAGAGTGAGTGAGAAACGTTGCACTACCACAAATCTTTTTATCGCGAATAACCCGCGCCCATGAGTGTTACATCATTATCCGCCAAAACGCGGATTAATTCCTCGGTAAAATAGTCCCCGCTTGCGGCCGTGCTCTCGGCATACCGCCGGGCATATGTGGCCTTGCTCTTTTCGATCTCATCCTGCAAACGAATATAGAGATCTTTATTTTGCCTGCCCTCGGTCACTTTCTGTCCGTTATACAGCTTGATCTCTTCCACCAGAAGTTTGGCAAACCTGCGGGCTTTTTTATGGATCTCCGCGTCTTCGGGCGAGAGCGCCGCAGGCGCTTCCCGCGCGACAGATACCTCCGGCGCCACGGCCGGGGAGTTGCCGGCCTGGACCGCTGCGGGAACGGCCTGAACGTCCTCTGGTGCTGCTTTGCGCAGCGTAAGCAATTCAATCCACAACCCGGTAAAGCGCATCAGTAACTGGAGGGCATGGGCATCCAGCTTTCCTTCAGGAGCAAGCCCCGCATCCACATACACGACAGCTGCAACCTTTTGCCGCACCACCAGCGGCAACACCTGGCAGGCAGACACCACAGGAGTGCCCATGGCCGAGGCAAAACCCGGGTCAAAATCAGAAATTGTCGTGGTAACAGGATTGCGGTCCTGAATGGCCTGGGCCACAGGCCCGGTGGCTGTATCCAGGCTGAAGTTTTTGATGGAATCATTCTCTTCAAATCCAAACGCAAGCCAGCCGGCGATGGCACGGCCCTTGACCACGAACAGAGCTGATCGGGCAGCAAATTGCGCACATCCTTCCAGCAGGCGGCGAAGTACTTCTGCCTGTGAGGACATTTCATGAATGGCGACCACAGCGGCATTCAGCAGTTCAGACGGTGAGATCTCCAGCGGTGGAGCCGGCAGCGACTCCAGTTGCTCCATTGTGCGCTGCACAATCTCTTCGCGCAGCCGGGGCAGACTGGCTGTAAGGACTTCCGCAATAGCTTCCTCTATAATCAGTTGAATGTCAGCGGGCTTTGGCATTGGGTTCTGCAGAGCACAGGATTGAAACCCCGTGGGCTTCAAGATTACCACCATTCTGTGCCCGGAAAAGCCAGGATTCCTGCCCAGGAGTGCATACTGTGTAAATGGCTTTTCCCTGCTGTTCTTACAGGGTTTAGCTTGCAAGGACGGATAGAGTCAATTATTTTGAGTCTGGGACACATGGAAACCATCCAAAAGAAGGCGGAAAACGTTTCGGACGAACTGGCACTCGTTCAGGCCGCAAAAGGCGGTGATCTCGAGGCATTTAGCCAGCTTGTAAAGCGGTATGACCGTAACATTTTTCGCATTGCGCAGCACATCACGCACAACGAGGAAGACGCGCAGGATGTAGTGCAGGAGGCGTTCCTCAAGGCGTACACGAACCTCGAGCAGTTCCAGGGAAATTCCAAGTTTTACACCTGGCTGGTGAGGATTGCCGTGAACGAAGCGCTGATGAAGCTGCGGCGACGGCGCGCGGACAAGACAGTCTCTATTGACGAAGACGTGGAGACTGAAGATGGAAGCATGCCGCGCGAGGTTGCAGACTGGAGTCCGAATCCGGAACAGCTCTACGGACAGTCGGAGCTGGGCGACATCCTGAAGAAAACCATTCAGGGGCTGCCTCCAGGATTCCGGACGGTATTTGTCCTCCGGGACGTGGAAGGTCTGTCCACGGAGGAAACGGCAGAAATGCTGGGCTTGAGTGTTCCGGCGGTAAAATCCAGGCTCTTGCGTGCCCGCCTGCAGTTGCGCGAGCGCCTGACAAAATATTTCAAATCCAGGCGGAGTGGAGACAACCCCCGGTGAAATGCAGTGAATTTCTGACAGAGTTGACAGATTACCTGGATGGCAGCATCACTACCAGCATTCGTGTTGAACTGGAAGAGCATCTCCAATGGTGCCATGAATGCGAAGTTGTTTTAAATACAACGAAAAAGACCATCGAGATTTACCGCAACAACCAGCTTTACGAACTGCCCGACAGCCTGCGAATGCGCCTGCAGGAAGCGATTATCAAGAAATGCAAGAGCGTGAAAAGCTGCAAAAGTCCTGAATAGCTTTGCTTTCTATTCAGTGTGTGGGAGGGCATCTTAATCCTGGGGCAGAGTGGCCCACTCACCTTTTGAGTTCTGTATGAGGCAATAGATTCTTCTTTTGCCGCAATATTGCAAAATGCTTCCCTGCTGGGATTTGAAGCGGCTAAATCCACATCGACAACAAGTTCAAAATCCTGCCGGCGAACTACTTCATCGACAACATATTTCCCTGAACAGCCTTATAAATATTTTGACGCCTTACTGATCTGCATCCAGGCAGTTTTTTTGAGTGGCATGAGTACTTCTGTCGACAACAAATAACAACAATGTCCCGGCCCATTAACCCCAATCACAGTCAACTTCAATAATTATTTTCACATTTCACCTCACAATATCTGTTCTGCAGCCGCGTTACAAAATTAAAGTTAATGTCATTCGAAGGACGCATCCAATCCCCCCAAGGCAAACATTATTGCCGTTTAATAACTTTTCCAAGGATATGTAAAATTTGCGCCCAGCCCGCGAAACCGACAACTCTCTGGGAACCTTTCCCGGCAACTCTGAATCTAAGTACCACAAGAGCGCAGATATTTTGCGTACACCGTCGGAAGCGCTGGCAACGCCTTCCGTGCGGATTTGTACCCAGGGGGTGGTAATGATGGCAAGTCTTCTGGATATGCTTTTCGGTTGCTGGCACAAGAACCTAACGTTTCCCCTGACCAGTAAACGCGGTCAGCGGCGTTCCAATGCTGCATCAGCGACGGGAACCTATGTGGTTTGTCTCGAATGTGGCAGGGAGTTTCCCTACGACTGGGAAGAGATGAAAGTCATCGGCGCCAGGCCGGATCGTGTGAAGGCCCTGGCGGCGAAAGCAGCTGAATCGTAGGGTGGCTTGTTTTTCGTTCGATGTGGTGGGTCTGCGGCTTTAGTGGTGTTGTCCTCCTTAGTCAAAAAGAAGAGGCGGTTGCAAGCAACCGCCTCTTCATTTATTGGTTCAGATAAGCTGAAAGCAAATTACTGATCGCGCCGTTTCAGCGTGGGACGGTCATCGCCGCTCTTGTCCCCATCGTCTTTGGATGTATTGCCGGCCGTGCGGCGCAGCGTGGGACGATTGCCGCTCTTTTGGTCGTCCACTTTATGGCGATTTTCGATCGTTGCCAGGCGCCCTTTGACCTGATCAAACTCAGATGTGTTCACAACATACTGATCACGCGCGGGAAGCACGCGGTTAATTTCCACCTGCGATTTCTGGATCCGATCCGGTGTTTGCGGATGCGTGGCAAAAGCCTTGGCAAATGTGCCTGGCTTTTTCTTCTCCTGCGCTGCCAGCTTTTCAAAGAATTCGATGAACGCGTTTGGGTCGTAGCCGGCTTTGTACATGTACTGCAAGCCCAGATAATCGGCTTCGGCTTCAAAGCCGCGGCTGAAACTCAGAAACGTGAGCGGCAGTCCAATACCGACCGCCTCGCGCGCGGCGTATCCAATGCCGCCACCCACAAAGATCAGGGGGATCGTCAGCAGGTTCGCCAGCTGGGCGCGGGTAGCTCCGCGGGTGGCATGTCGCGCCGCCACGTGGGCTATCTCATGCGACATCACGCCGGCCAGTTCGGCCTCATTGTCCGCCGCCAGGATCAACCCGGAATTTACGTAAAAAAATCCGCCTGGCAGAGCGAAGGCATTTACCTCGTCGGAATCGACCACTTTAATCGTGAACGGGACCTTCGCGTCAGAATTGCGGACCAGATTCTGGCCAATACGGTTGACGTACTCCGACACCACGGGGTCCTGCACGATCTTCATGCTGTGCTCGATCTCCATGGCATACTGCTTGCCCATGCGGACTTCTTTTTCGATCGAGTACCAGTCCATGCCGCCGACTTTACGATTGCCAATCGCATCCACATCGTCTTTGCCGCCGCTGTGCTTGTTTTTATCGTGGTCTGAATCCTGATTGCCGGCCTCAGGCGCCTTTTCCTCCGCAGGCTGGGCATCCTGCGTGGTTTGACTGGCAGGCTCAGTCTGAGGCTGCTCCGAAGATGTCTGGGACTGGGCTGGGGTTTGACTTTGGGTTTGATCAGGAGGAGCAGTTTTTTTCTGATCGTCCGAGGTTTGCGCCGCAGCGACCATACTGCCCGCTGCAGCCAGAATTGCGGACAAAAACAAAACATGAATTTTCATGATGCAGACGCTCCTGTGATCAGCTCCCACAAATACGGCTTTACACGCTTAAATTATAGCGCCCGGAATGCAGGTCTTTCTATTGGATTTCGCCCTGTGCTCCCAAGATGCATGACTGATTTTTACTGGATATCCTGCGTATCCGGCGAGTGCTTTACTCTTCTTAGCTCTTGCTGCTAATAAATTCCCGCTCTGGTGAGCTCTGAAATTACCTTTGACGGTTTGAGAACTTCAACCACTCGAGCGTGCCATTCGCCCTGTGAGTCCTGGCTTGCGGTGATTCGAACTTCCGTTCCCACGGTAAGACAATCGATGCCGTGGCATCGCTGATGAGATGTTTCTTCCGCCATCACCACCCTGGCATGAATCACTTCGACGCGACGAAGAGCCTTGTTATGTCCCTGAACAAATATCCATCCCGGAGTTAGTTTCGCGCCGGACGGTGGGTTGGTCACACGCCCCTGAAAAGAGCCATCCACCGCAGGCAGTATGGATGAAAAAAGAAGAATAAAAAAGAAGAGAGCGACTGTTGAACGGCAGGAGAGCACAAAAGATTCAGATGCAGCGGCTGCAAAGGGTGTTTTGCAGCCGCTGGTCCGAAATGATGACTGGATCAGTCGTAATATTCAAGACCCAGATGGGTAATCAGCTCTTCACCGCGCAGGTGGCGCAGCGTATTTTTGAGCTTCATCAGCTGGATAAACAGATCATGTTCCGGATACAGCCCCGGAACCGTCATCGGCGACTTGAGATAAAAGCTGAGCCATTCCTGAATTCCCAGGTTCTTCAGTTCTTCGCTGCGCTGGGCCAAATCGAGGAAGAGTACAAGATCGAGCACAATGGGGGCGGCGAGGATGGAATCCCGGCAGAGAAAATCGACCTTGATCTGCATTGGGTAGCCAAGCCAGCCGAAGATATCGATGTTGTCCCAACCCTCTTTGTTATCACGGCGCGGCGGGTAATAGTTAATGCGAACCTTATGGTACAGATCTTTGTAAAGTTCAGGATAAAGATCGGGCTGCAGGATGTGCTCGAGCACGGAAAGCTTGGATTCTTCCTTGGTTTTAAAAGACCCAGGATCATCAAGGACTTCGCCGTCGCGATTGCCGAGAATGTTGGTGGAGAACCAGCCATTCATACCCAACATGCGCGCCTTGAAGCCGGGAGCAAGGATTGTCTTGAGCAGGGTCTGGCCGGTCTTGAAGTCCTTGCCGGCGATGGGGGCGCCGTTTTTGCGGGAGAGTTCCAGCATGGCCGGAATATCCACCGTAAGGTTCGGCGCGCCATTGGCGAATGGCACACCCTCCATCAGAGCCGCATAGGCATAAATCATGGAAGGAGCAATGTTCTCGTCGTTCTTTTGCAGACCGCGTTCAAATGCCTGCACGGAAGAATGGACTTCCTTCTGCTGCAGGAAAATTTCCGTGGAGCCACACCACACCATCACCAACCGCTCCGCCTTCGATTTCTTCCGGAAGTCGCGAATGTCGGCGCGCAGCTGCTCCGCCAGGTCGCGCTTGTTTTTACCCTTTTTTACGTTCTTGCCATCCAGCTTCTTCACGTAATTGCGGTCAAATACCGCCTTCTGCGGCTTAATCGACGAGAGAAAGGGCTTGATGCGGTTCAGCAGATCTTTTTCCAGCACGCCCGCGTGTATGGCAGATTCGTAGGCATTGTCTTCGAAAATGTCCCAGCCGGTAAATACCAGATCGTTCAACCGGGAGAGCGGCACAAACTCGTTGATTTTTGGCGAGCGCCCATCGGTGCGCTTGCCCAGCCGGATTGTGCCCATCTGCGTGAGCGATCCGACAGGCTGGGCGATGCCTTTGCGTATGGCTTCTACACCCGCAATAAATGTGGTGGCTACCGCGCCCATGCCCGGAATCATGACTCCGAGCTTGCCTTTTGCCGGCGCTATTTTTGATCCGCGTATCGCATCACTGGAAGAAGAAATTGCCATTTATTTTTGAGACCATCCTGAAAGATTTGAGCGCGCGAACGCGACAGACCGTGTCCGGAAGCTGTGGAACAACGGTTGATTTGTCTCGATTGCTCTATGCCGCGGAAATGCGCTCAGTGCAAACTAATTATCTTCTCGCATTGAGGGCTGATTTGTAAACCAGCATCTCTTTGTCACTTGACTGAATAAAGATCTGATTGCACCACCGGAATTTCATCGAACCCGTATCTGCAAAGGACAGACCGCACAACATCGACATACCAAGATTGTGCTGTCGGAGAAACAAATATGTTTCGGATAAGCGTCTTTATATTTACCTGAATGCTAATTCCAGGCGGTGGGTGATAAGTATTGATGTCTATTTTGTCTTGTTGCTTTCCAAAGGTCGCCAATAGCCACACAATCGCCCGTAATTCTCGCTCATGCTCAAAACTTTTGCGTTTATGCACAGGTACATACAAATAATTAAAATAATTACCCTGCGCAACACTCTCCGTTGCATAGTCGATGTAGTTGACTTTGCCAATCAGTACATCGTGTATTTTCTCAGCAGAAAAACTGTCTCGAAACCTCGCAAAATCTGTTTCAATGGCAACGCCTTCAGGCGAATTTAAATAAAGATCCCACATTGCCGCCGATTCGAACTCGTTCATGTGCCAACTATTCGCAAAAACCCATTTCCTCTGACTAATGATCATTGATTTTATGGCTTCCGTTTGGTTAGGCAAAAGCCGTTCATATCCCGCAAAGCTCATTTTGCTCATTACGCCTTCGTATGGATCGCGCAATAAGTCAAGTCGACAAAAATAGAGCGCAGAATTGCTCAAGAGCCAAAGCAGCTTGCTAAGATCCATAAAACGCCAGAGACGTGTATTATCAGTTGGCGAGATAAGATTGGGGTGCGTTTCGTACATAAAAATCACTTAGCATTTGATATACGTATTTCACGCCGTCGCGCTCATGCGGCTTCTCCAGTGCGACCGGACAAACCAGACCACCGCCGCCAGAAGCAATGCGAGAACCACAGCGTCCAGCCGGTGCAGCCAGTGGCTAAGACGCGGATCGGTATGCCAGCGCTCGCCCAGCTTCATTCCCACCCAGGCCAGAGCGAAGCACCAGGGCCAGGAGCCGGCAAAAGTATAAATATGGAACCGCAGGCGAGGCATCCGCGCAATACCCGCAGGCAGCGCAATGAACGTGCGGATGACTGGAAGCAGCCGCCCGATAAAAACCGCCGCCGCTCCAAAGCGCAGAAAAAACCGGTCCGCCCGCTCCAGATCATGGCGGCCCAGCAGAAGGTATCTGCCGTATTTCTCAACCAGAGGGCGTCCGCCATACGCGCCGATTTCATAGGCAACAATGGAGCCCACGTTACAGCCCAGAGCGCCGGCCGTTGCCGCCCAGAACAGATTGAACTGGCCGGTATACACGAGATATCCGGCAAAAGGCATGATAATCTCGGACGGCAGTGGAATGCAGGCAGACTCAATGCCCATGAGCGCCAGCACTCCCCAGTATCCGCTGTGGGAGATCACACCAATAATGAAAGTTGCAAGAACTGCGATGATTTTTTCGGTCATTCCGTGGGTCAATTAAAAATCGTGAGAGTCTTAGAAATCGTGTGAATCCTGGGTGTAGGTATACCCCGGCAGCGTCGCTCCGGCGTCGCTTTTGGAGACCTTCACGCGGATCGTCTCCGCGTGAAGGGCACTCAGGTTTGCAGGACGAAGCATGGCGTACTGGGTAAACACCTCTGTGTAAACCTTGGTAACGAGGAAGGTGTTTCCACTCCCGTCATCACGCCACATTTGGCCTGCCTGAATTGTCTTTACCGCCATAGCAACAAGACTACACAGCAGCAGCTATTCCGGCAAATTGCCTTCGAGCAAATCGCCCAGCTTCTGCGCCGGACAACGCACGCCCACGTAAAACGTCCCGAACAAAGCATAGACGGCGCTGACCTGATCAAAGCGCATTTCGTAAATCAGTTTTTTGAAGACGAGCGGCTCCTCGGCAAAAAGATCGACACCCCACTCCCAGTCGTCAAAGCCAATCGAACCGGTAATGATCTGCTTGACGGTTCCGGCGTAACGGCGGCCCACCAGGCCATGCTCTTCCATTTGCCGCTGGCGTTCCTCAATGGGCAGGCTGTACCAGTTCTTGTCCTCACCGCGCTTGCGATCCATGGGGTAGAAGCACAGGTAACGCTGCGACGGCATCTGGGGAAACAGCCGTGGCGCCATGGCTTCTTTTTGCCGCTTCATGGTGTCTTCTATAGCGGCGTTCCACTCCGGCGACTGCGGCGCAATTCCCTGCTCCTTCAACGAGCGATACAGCTTCAGGGATGAGTCATACAGACCCAGTTCCACCACGGAGAGATAAGACGTAGTCTGTTCCAGAAATTCGCTGAGGCGAAGCCGCGCAATCTGGAGTTCTGCGGCCTTCAGTTGATCAAATGAGTTGCGAAAATGTACCAGCAGCAGGTCGCCTTTATGTCCCAGGAGGGAGAAAAGAGCGCTCTGCGCCGCGGTATCGTGCTCCATCTTGTTCAGTACAGCCGCGGCTTCGCTGGCAATCTCCCGTCTCTGGGCATCTGGCAGTTTGCGCCATTCCGCCCAGCGGAAACGAAACATCTGGTGAAGGACGCTGGTTCCTTCCAGCGTCATGGGGACGGCAAACAAATTCTCGTCCCTGGTTTCTGTCTCAAGTTCGATTCTGCTGGTAGCTGACATTGGGATTCCTCTGCTATTGTGATTGTTTGTAAGTTTGCTGCAACAAATCTTTGTTCATGCCGGAAACCGGAACTAAAACCCGAAAAGCAGCCAGGCCGGAAAAAAGCAAACCGCGCGGCAAAAGCGGCTATGACCCTCTGGCCCCCGAACGCGTCCAGGATATTTTAAACCGTCTCGACCAGACGTATCCCGACGTCAAGTGCGCTCTCACCCATAAGAATGCCTGGGAGTTGTTGGCGGCGACGATTCTCTCGGCCCAGTGTACCGATGTCCGCGTGAACATGGTAACTCCTGAGCTGTTTAAAGAGTATCCCACACCGCAGGACATGGCGGGGCTCAACCCGGAGCAGATCGAGCCCATCATCCGGACCACCGGCTTCTTTCGCAATAAAGCCAAATCTTTGGTGGGTGCGGCAACAAAACTGGTACAGGACTTTAACGGTAATGTTCCGGACACCATGGAGCAGCTCCTTGGCCTGCCGGGCGTGGCGCGAAAGACGGCCAACGTTGTTCTGGGTTCGTGGTTCCACAAGGCCGTGGGAGTGGTGGTGGATACCCATGTGCACCGCATCTCCCGCCGACTGGAGCTGACCACCGGCGACGATCCAAAAAGTATCGAGCGCGACCTGATGAAGGTGGTTCCCCAGGAGAAGTGGATTGAATACTCTCATCAGATCATCCATCACGGACGCGCGGTCTGCATTGCACGCAAGCCCAAATGCGCGCAGTGTACTCTGGAAAATCTTTGCCACGCAGCGGACAAGACGTGGTCCACGGTTGAAATACATAAGTCAGCCACTCCCTGAAGTTTTGTGGGCATATCACTCAGCAGGAGCTTAATTAAGAGAATGCGCAAAACGCCTCTGCTTTTTACCCTTCTCATCGCCGTATCCGCGGTCGCACAGACCGCCAGTTTGCCTGGCAATGTTGTTACCGATCCCGCCAAAATTGAGTCGCGGCAAAAGTTCGATGTCCAGCCGTTCACGATTGACAAGCTGTACATGACGCACGATGTCAGCGACAGCACCCTCTCTCCGGACGGCAAACAAATCGCCTTCGTCACCAACATCAGCGGCCGCTATAACTTGTGGCTCGTCTCCGCCGAGAGTGGCTGGCCCACGCAGCTCACCGTCAGCAACCAGCGGCAGACGTCCCCCGCATGGTCGCCCACGGGCACGTGGATCGCGTTCGCCTCGGATAACGACGGCGACGAGCAGTGGGACCTGTTTCTTGTCTCGCCCAAAAATGGCCAGGTCGTCAATCTGACGAACACGCCGGAAGTCTCCGAAGAAAGTCCAGTCTGGTCGCCTGACGGCAATACGCTGGCCTATATCGTGAAGCGTAAAGATTCTCCTTCCTACGAAATCAACCTGATGGACATCGGCAGCCGCAAGATCACGCGGCTCACCAGCAACACGCCCGCAGAGCTTGGCAACTTTGGTCCGGTATGGTCCAAAGACAACAAGCGGATCGTATTCACCCAGGCAAATGCCGCCGGCAAAGATTCGAATATCCTGATTGCCGATGTCTCCACCCAAAAGGCCATCAATCTTACACAGCACGAGGGTGAACATAGCTTTTCCGTCAGTGACATTTCGCCCGATGGCAAAACACTGCTGATTACGTCCAATTCCAGCAATGGGTACGACAACATTGCCCTGCTCGATATCGCCAGCAGGAAAATCACCTGGCTCACGCGCGATACATGGGAGAGCAGTGCGGGCAAATTCTCTCCGGACGGTAAATCCGTCACCTGGACCACGAACATTGACGGCAATCAGGACATCTTTCTCCATGACCTGGCCACGCGCACTTCGCGGGCGCTGCCGCTCGAAAAAGGCATCAACGATCTTGCCGGCGGTGCACAGGGACCGTTTACCCGCGACGGCGCGCGGCTGCTCTTCTATCACAACGACCCCGGCGCTCCCCAGGATGTGTGGGTTTACGATTTCGCCGGTAAAAAGTCCCGCCAAATCACGCACGCCCTCGCTGCCGGTATCCGTGCCGATGACATGGCGGAGCCGTATCTCGTACACTATCCGAGCAAAGACGGCAAATGGCAAATTTCCGCCTTTCTCTACGTGCCTTACAACGCGGTCCGCAACGGCCAGAATGCCGCGGTTGTCTCCATTCATGGCGGCCCAACCGCGCAATTTGGCAACTCTTTTCATCGCGATATTCAGTACCTGGTCAACCAGGGCTACTTTGTCATCGCACCGAACTACCGAGGCTCCAGCGGATACGGCAAAGACTTCATGGATGCCAACCGCTTCGATATGGGCGGCGGTGATCTGGACGACGTCATCTCCGCTGCCGAATGGATTCAGCGCACCGGATTTATCGATCCCAAAAAAGTGGCCGTCACCGGCGGCAGCTATGGCGGATACCTCACCATGATGGCGGTAACCAAAGCTCCGGACATCTGGGCTGCCGGTGTGCCTGTGGTGCCGTTCGTCAACTGGTTCACCGAAGTCGAGAACGAAGATCCGCTGCTGCGTCAGTACGATCTCGCCACCATGGGCGATCCGGCCAAAGACAAAGCCCGCTACCAGGAGCGCTCGCCGGTCAATTTCGCCGACCAGATCAAGGCTCCGCTGCTGCTGCTCGCCGGCGGCCATGATCCTCGCTGCCCCAGCACCGAAGCCGAGCAGGTAGCCAGCGCCGTCCGTAAGCGTAAAGGCGTTATCGAGCTAAAGGTTTACGACAACGAGGGCCACGGCTTTGCCAAGATTGAAAATCAAATCGATGTCGCCACCCGCGTGTCCGAGTTCCTGCAAAAGTACGCCAAACCGGCCGATTGCGGATGCCATGTGGACAGATAGCACGCGCGGATACTGCTAACTGCTCATTTTGGTAATTGCGTCCACCAGCCCCTTCATGGTGTACTCCAGGGCCTCAACGCCGGGCTCGAATCCTGCCTTACGAAGTGTGGCGCTGGTGACGGGGCCTATTGAAGCAAGGTGTACTCCATGGAGAAGTTTCCGGGCATCATCGCCCAGTAACGCCAGCAGATTGCTGGCTGTCGAAGAGCTCGTAAATGTAATTACATGCGGTTTGGAAGATGAATCGGCAAACAGCCGGTGCAGTTTTTCGCCTGCATCCACCGGGACCCTGGTTTCATAAGCTTCAATCACTTCCACTTTTGCGCCCATTTTACTGAGTTCGTTGGGCAAAACATCCCGTGCGACTTTGGCGCGCACCAGCAGAATGCGGCTGCTTTTCGTGACTCGACCGTTCAGGGCTTCCAGCACCGATTCCGCCACATATTTTTGCGGAACAATGGAAACAGCAACACCTTCCGACTGGATTGCCATGGCCGTAGCCGGACCAATCGCCACCACCAGCAGGTGCTGCATGTCCGCAATGGGAAGGCCCAGCCGGGTGTAGCGTTCGAAGAAAATCTCCGCCCCATTCACGCTGGTCAAAATCAAAGTGTCGTAGTGATCGATCCTGACAAGCGCATAGTCGAGCGCGCCGAATCCGTTCTCCGGTGAATGTATTTCGATGGTTGGAATCTCAATGATCTCCGCGCCCAGGTCGCGCAGCGGCTGCGACAGTCCATGCGCCTGCCCGCTGGCCCGCGTTACCAGGATGCGCTGGCCCACCAGCGGCTTGCCTTTCACGCGAAATGGAATCAATTTACTGTTCATGGGTGTGCCGTAGCCGGTGCTTCCTGCGCGTAAACATCCCGAAGTATCTGATCGGCGCCGCGACTGAGCAGTTTCTGCGCCGTCTCGCGGCCCAGTTGTTCAGGATCGCTTCCCTCGGCATTCTCGCGCAGCAACAGGCTTCCATCCGGACGGCCAACCATGGCCGTAAGCTGCAGCTTCCCGCCGGGCTGCTGCAGCGAGTAGGCCCCAATAGGCACCTGGCACCCGCCGCCCAGGCTTCCCAGCAGCGCGCGCTCGCACTCAATCGCCGCGCGCGTAGCCGGATCATCCAGAAAACTCAGCAGCTCGCGCACATGGCTGTCATTTTTGCGGCACTCAATCGCCAGCGCACCCTGGCCCACCGCCGGACACATGATTTCCGGCGCAATGATCTGCCGCACATTCTTGTCCAGCCCCAGGCGGCGCACACCCGCCGCGGCCAGAATAATGGCCGCATACTCGCCGGACTCCAGTTTCCTGAGGCGCGTATCCACATTGCCGCGCAGCGGAATAATCTCCAGATCAGGTCGCACCGTCTTAAGCTGGCACTGCCGCCGCAGACTGCTGGTCCCCACCCGCGCATTTTTCGGCAACTCTTCGAGGCTCGAATAATGAATGGAGATGAACGCATCGCGTGGATCTTCGCGCTTCATAATGGCGGCAAGCGTGAATTCAGGCTGCAACTCCGTGGGCACATCTTTCAGGCTGTGCACTGCAAGATCCACGCGCTTTTCCGCCAGAGCTTCCTCGATCTCTTTGGTGAACATGCCCTTGGTGCCGACTTTGGCCAGGGCAACATCGGTTATTTTGTCCCCGGTGGTTTTAATGATCTCTATCTCGGTCTCGTGGCCCTGGCCACGCAGCAGACTGGCCACATGATTGGCCTGCCACAGCGCAAGCTGAGAACCTCTCGAACCGATACGCAGTTTCGCCATTTAGTCTTCGGTCTTCTTTCTGCCTGAATTTCCGCTCTTTGGATCCAAATTCTTGGGTTCCAAATTAAAGATGCGGCGGATCACATCCTCTATCGTCGCCGCTTCCGGGCTTGAAGCCGTGGATTTCAGCGTGGTAATCGGCGTGTGCAGCAGCTTATTGATGATACCGCGAGTCATCGCCTCAATGGCCGCTTCCTGCTCCGTAGAGATCTTCCCCAGCCGTCCGCGAATACGGTCGATCTCCGCCTGGCGGATGGTCTCGCAGTATTCCTGCAGCGAGAGAATCGTCGGAACCACGTGCAGCGACTTCATGCGCGCGGCAAAGCGCTCCACTTCGGTTTCCACGATCTGCTCGGCCCGCTGCGCCTCTTTCCTGCGCTCGGCGCTGTTGCCGTCCGCTACGGACTGCAAATCGTCCACGTCGTACACAAACATGCCATCCAGCTTGTTCACGTCCGGATGGACGTTGCGCGGCACCGCAATATCCACAAAAAACATGGGCCGGTTACGCCGGCGGCTCAGCAGCATCTCGCCATGCTCGCGACGGAAAATTGGATCGGGGGCGCCGGTTGAAGTGAGCACAATGTCCGCCTGCTGTGCCGTCTCGTACAACCGCTCATACGGGATCGCCTCGCCTCCAAAAATCTCTGCCAGGCGCACCGCCCGCTCGTGCGTACGATTGCAAACCAGCAGCCTGGTCGCGCCGTTGGCGGTCAGATGCCGAGCAGCCAGCTCCGCCATCTTGCCCGCGCCTACCAGAAACACCGTGCGGCCATGCAGCGAGCCGAAAATCTTCTCCGCCAGCTGCACCGCGACCGCGGAAATGGAAATGCTCGAGCTGCCAACCGCTGTTTCCGAGCGCACGCGCTTGGCCACGGCAAAAGCGCGGGAAAGCAAGGCATCCAGCGCCGAATGGACCGCGCCTATCCCTCGGGCCACGGCATACGCTTCTTTTACCTGCCCCAGAATTTGCGGCTCGCCCACCACCATGGAATCGAGGCTCGAAGCCACGCGGAAAACATGCCGCACCGCATCGCGCTGCTCGAATTCGTACCAGTGCCCATCCAGTGCGTCCTGGCTTACGCCAAAATAGCCTGGAAAAAATTTGCGCAGGTCAGCTTCCTGCTTCGCCGTGGTCAACACCTCAACGCGGTTGCAGGTAGAGAGCACCATGCCCTCTTCCACTCCCGGCTGCTCCACCAAATAGCGAACAGCCTCCGGCAGGCGGGTCTCAGGAACCGAGAGCCGTTCCCTCACCTCCAGCGGAGCGCTGTTATGGTTAACACCAATGAGCTTAAAGTTCATGGAGAAACAAACCTGTGTACTGAACTAAGCCCGTTGGCAGCGAGCACCACCAAAGCGGTACCAAACGCACAGGCTGCCATATACGCCGCCCGTTTGCCCCGCCAGCCCGCGCTCCAACGCGCATACAACAGAATCGTGTACAGCACCCACATTACAATGGCAGATAAAATCGTGGGATCGCGAAAAAATCCCGTCCCAAAACGCGCCTCGGCCAGCACCGATCCCGAGATCAGGCCAAAGGTCATAAAAGGGAAACCAAATACCAGGCAGCGATAGCCAATTTCATCAATGGTGGCCAGCGCTGGCAGCCGCGACCAGAAGCCGCTCCTCTTCTTCCCTTTGGCTTTGAGGTTCTTTTCCTGAATCAAATACAGAATGCTGGCAAAGAAGCTGAAAATCAGGGCCGAATATCCAATCAGTATCAGGCCCACGTGCATGTTCACCCAGCTGTTGCTCACCTGTGAGGCGGTCGCATCATTGCTGATTGCGGAAGTCTGCGCCGAGAGTGTAAGCAGAAACACCAGCGGAAACACGGCAATTCCCGGCGAAACCGTCTTATAGACCCCGTAGACCACCAGGAAAAAAGTCATCAGCAGAAAAGCCAGAAAAGACTCGATCTGGTGCAGCGAAGAAAGCGCAGCCGTATCGCTGAGCATCACAATTTCGGTCAGGGACACAAAATGAAACACCATGCCCGACCCCGCCGCGCCCAGCATAATGCTGGTGAGCTTGCTGCGGTTGACCCAGAGCGACATGACCGCGCCCAGCAGGCCGATTCCGTACAATGTGAGAGCAACTCGTAACCAGAACAGCGGCATAAGAGTATGAGCATTATAAGCGGTTTTTGATCCAATCACCGCAGGTTCCTGTGCCTATACCTTTTTTGGTAGTGTCAGGTATTCTGCCGATTCCATTCTTGTCAGGCATCCGCCAGAGTCTGTACCGTGTCCAGACTCGTGTGGCACAGGCACTCTTGCCTGTGCAGTTTTCTTTATTTTCAGCGTTTCAGCTGCGCCCATCAGCGGCAAATGGGTTTTGTCAGCTATCCTCCCTGTCTGTTCTGTCAACCATCTGCCCGGTCTGTACCATTTGCCTACCCCCCTCCCCCTCGATCTCCATCCCAAAATCTAAAGGGGTTAGCCCCAAACATCACAAGCGATATCACAAGCTATCCCTCCCCAAAAACACGAAAGCCGCAACCGGAAAATCCGGCTGCGGCAACCTGCAACGCATGTTAGCAAGGAAATGGCAAAAAGCAAGCGAAAAGTGGGGGCTCCTTCCCCCTTACCTTAATCCAGCAGCTTCAGCTCTCTCACGATTTGCCGCAGCGTGGCGTATCTGTCGTCACTGGCGGGAATGAACTGTTTAGCGTGGAGAAGACCCAGAACCTTATCGTCCTTGCCTTCTTTCAAAGACTCGAGCGCTCGCGAAAACTTTTTCTGCTCCGTTTCGGGCACGCCCTTCCGGCTTACATAGACCCAATCCACATAGGGCTTGCTCGTGTAGAACACGCGGATTTTGCCGCTGTCCAGCTTGCCGCTGTCGATCATCGACTTATAGATCAGCTCATCCATCACACCTGCATCCACCAGGCCGGCCTCTACCATCTTTGCCGTGCCCGGATGGCTGCCGGAAAAGCGGACCTGGAGATCGGTCTCCTGATGAATTCCCGCCTTCTTGAGCTCCAGATACGGCATCACGTGGCCGCTGGCGGAGTACACATCGTTAAACGCGAACCGCTTGCCCTTCAGGTCTTTGAGCGAATGAATGGAAGAACCGGCGCCGGTGATGAATACCGAATGAAAGTTCAGGTCCGCGGGGCGCTGCACCAGCGGAACCACTCCTATTTTGGCGCGGGCGCGGACGTAGTTCACCCCGCCCAGAATGGCAAAGTCAATCGAGCCGTCCGTAAGGCCGCTCACCATGTGGTTATAGGAATCCGGAATTACAAACTTCACCTCGCGCCCCATCTCCTTGCTGAGATAGGCCTGCACCGGCGCTCTTTCCGCCGCGCTGAGGCCGTCGGCGGGGATGCCAAACATAATCACCTTGCTCTGCGCGCATACCGTCAAACCCGAAAGAACGCACAAAAGCGCCACAATACCCAATCGCTTACGTATATTCACGGTAGTGTCTCTTTAATCCTTTTTCGTCAAAACGTGAGTGAAGCCATTTCTGCGAAGATGAAAAGCAGCTAATTATAGGCAAAACCACTGCGCGCACCTAAGGAAACTCTGAACAGGGACAGCATATGGGCAGGGGATGAGTTCACAAAGATATTTGGGCAATAATGATAGGCACGGATTCGGCGAACTGTGAAGCGGCTCTGAGGATTACGCGTAAGCCGGAACTGGCTTGCCGGAGG
>DASSEH010000085.1:0-15952 GCA_035695325.1 Candidatus Angelobacter sp. | reverse complement strand
GTACATCCCTCCGGTGTTTCACGATCGCTGTTGCTTCCTCAACAGCTCGCGAAACTTAAAATCCGGCGGTCTGGTTTTCCTCCGCCGCATCACGCCCCTTCCGCGGCGTGACGTGGTCTATTTTTGCTCCGGCGCTTACAGAGGCATGTAGTAAAGCCACATGTGCCACTTTATGCCTTGAAATAGTGCTTCCTTGACCATGATGTCAAAGAACCTGCAGCCAGCATAAATTGGCGAGTTCCAAGCGCCGCTATCTCGATAGTCGCCCATCATAGCTTGATTGTATGGATCGTTTTCACGGTCTCGTGCCAGTTCATCGAGATGGAACTCCATGAAATCGCCAATGGATTTGTAAGCTCTCAATTCATGAGCAACTGTTACATTGTTCAGTAAATAGTGAAGAATTAAGTTTGATTGTGAAATGACATAGCGATTATGGCTAATAGTATTTTGGTTGTTTTGCAGTTCCGTGTACAGAATGCTTTGCGGCTCCCGCAGTAACTCTTTTAAGTAGAAATCCGCGAAGTCGACTCTCCCAAAAGATGGCGGTGCAATTTTAATGATGGTAAGGCCTAAATAAGGACGTGTTGTTGCCAACGCTGCAATAAATGTGGGTGAAAAAAATACTGCTCGAACGAGTTCTCTTGTTGTGTTTTGTGATTCACTGTACTCGGGTAGGATTCTCAAAAGTATGTGATTCAGTGGCCGAAAGCTTATTAGCCAATGTGAATTCAATCGCCCTTTATGTTTCGGCTTCGTGGCTTGCGTTAATAGAAACTCTTCGAATGTGGTTGAAGGCACAAGGCGTGCGCGAAACCGCGAAAGAGCAAAGTCCGAATCGTAGAGCCTGAACAGGTCCTTTAGGTGCTTCTGGATGATGACGAAAAGTTCAGCATAGCTTCTGTTCCAGAATAATTCTAAAGATAATTCACGAAATTTATCGATGTTATGTCTTGTAAGATGCGCTAACTTAATTCGTACAGCTACAAATCCGACAACCACAAGCATAGCAAAATAAATGGTATTTTGTGGTGTAATGCCATCTGGCCAGTGGAAAGACTTGGGCGCCAAACCATGAGCTTTAATGAAGTCAAAAAACTGAAGATAAACAATAGTAAAAAATCCTACCCAAAAAACTAGCCAATCTAGCGAGCGTACACGAAGCTGTAAATCGAGTTGTCGTTCGCGTGGCACGACCGCATATAGTGCGACTGTTAGTGCGAGAACTGTGAGTAATAATTCCATGCTGAATTGTTATGGATTATAAGCAGAAAAGATGAGCGTGGAAAGCACGAAGATATCTAGTTTTGCCGCCCGCTAATCCAGTGCTAACTATCTTGAGTTGCCTCACACGTGCAAATGGCAAAATTTGTCGATGAACGCAGACAATAACGCGGTATCAAGACTGTCGCGGATTTACGCCTATGGAGCGGATGAAAAGCAAAACCCGGACACAGCCGGGGGCGGCTGTGCTACATGTGCATGGAGGGCCCCATTGAGCATGTGATATTGGGGCATTTCGCCCAGTACACCGGCACAGGCAGGAGTGCCTGTGCTCCACAAGCCAGGGCAGTGCTACATGCATGAGATATCGGGGCATTTTGACTGGTGGACGCAGTTGGGGGATTCTTCAATCGCTGAAGCGGTTTCAGAATGACAGGGGTGGGAGTGCATGGCTTTCTGCACTTGGCATTCGGCACTCAGCACTCGGCAGTCAGCCACTGCAATGCTTTTCCGACCTTGCATTCGTCGTGGGCAGCGGCGATGCCCTGAAATTGACAAAATTTGTCGATTGAAACGTGGGTCGGAGCCGTGGTATCAAGGCGACCGCAGGAGTTGCGGGGAGGCAGATTTACCACTGATTTGCACAGATAAACACGGATCCGAAACTCCGAGTTGCCGCTGATTTGCGCAGAGGAACGCAGATGACGATTAACCCAGGAACAACTGGGGGCTGAGCCACACGTGCGAAAGTCCTAAACATGCAAACGGTTTATTTTCTGTGACTTAGAAAAGATAAAATCACGCAACCCCAGTAAAATTGGGACTGGATTGGGAGCAGGGCCGCTGAACCCCAATAAAAATTGGGAGCATTGGGATCACGGGGAGGGGGTACCTATTCGGGGGATGGACGTCTATTAGAGCTGTACCGCTCAAGTTGTGCAGAGTAATGCAGAGTGAAAATCCAAAACACGGACGCAGCCGGGGTGCCTCTACTCTATTCCGCGCGAAATCGGCGCTCCATGGAGACCCTGGGCTGGGCCACATGTGTCCGCAGGATTACGAAGGCAGGGCTTGCCCAGCTTTTCAAAAGGTGGAACTGGTGCAGCCCGTCGCGCGTACTTTGTACGAATTGCCGTTTTACTTCATATGCGAATCGGCATACACTGGGCGGTTTACAAAACCCCTTTCCAAGCGAGGTAGTTATGTTTTTCAAGCGATTATTGCCGGCGATCTTTATGTCGGCGCTTTGTCTGACGATGCTGGCTGGCGTGGCGGCCGGGCAGACGTCCGGCGACTCTGGCGTAAGTCTGTCCTCGGGGACAGAGGCCGGAGGCGCGTCTGACACGCAACTGGTGTCGCGTCCCAAGTCTTTTGACCTGAGCGCGATGGATAAAACCGTGAACCCCTGCGAGAACTTTTACGAGTACGCCTGCGGGAACTGGCGGAAGAACAATCCGATTCCGGGCGACCAGTCGCGCTGGGGACGCTTCAACGAGCTGGCGGAGTACAACCGCCAGGTGCTGCATGAGATCCTGGAGAAGGCGTCGCATGCCACGGGGCCGCGCAACGCCGTTCAGCAGAAGATTGGCGACTTCTATGGCGCGTGCATGGACGAATCGGCCATCAATGCCAAAGGCGCTGCTCCGCTCAAGCCGATACTGGAGCGGATTGCCGGCGTGACTACTAAAGATCAGCTGATCGATACGCTGGCCTGGCTGCAGAGCCAGGGGATTGGCGGAATCCTGTTTGCGTTTGGCTCTTCGCCGGACCTGCACAATTCCAGCGTGGAGATCGCCAACGTGTTCCAGAGCGGGCTGGGGCTGCCGGACCGCGATTACTACCTGAAAGACGATGCGAAATCGCAGGAGACGCGCCAGAGATATGTCGCGCACATGACCAACATGTTCGTGCTGCTGGGCGACAGTCCGGAGGCCGCGGCGAAAGAGGCGCAGGCGGTGATGGACATCGAGACCAAACTGGCGCAGGTTACGATGGAGCGGGTGAAGGTCCGTGATCCCAAGAATCGCGACCACAAGATGAAGGTGGCCGAGCTGGTGGCGCTGGCCCCCAACCTTTCGCTGGAGCGTTATTTCCAGGGCACCGGCGCGCCGGCGTTTACCGAGGTCAACGTGGTGCCTCCGGATTTCTTCCAGGCAATCAACAAACAGATTGAAACCACTTCGGTGGCGGACTGGAAGACCTATGTGAGATGGCATGTCACTCGCGGTTCGGCGGCGTGGCTCTCCGATGCGTTTGTGAAAGAGAATTTCAACTTCCAGGCTTTCCTGAGCGGGCAAAAAGAGCTGCCGGTGCGGTGGAAGCGCTGCGTGCAGCTTACAGACCGGCTGCTGGGCGAAGCGCTGGGACAGGATTATGTCCATGACACGTTCGGCAAAGAGGGCAAGGAGCGCATGCTGAAAATGGTGAATGCGCTGGAAGAGGCCCTGGGCGAGGACATCCGCAATCTGGACTGGATGACGCCGGAAACCAAAAAGCAGGCCGAAGGCAAGCTGCATTTGATCGCCAATAAGATTGGCTATCCGGACAACTGGCGCGACTACAGCACGGTGACGATTACGCGCGGCGATCTGCTGGCGGACATCCGGCAGGCCGCGGCGTTTGAAGAGAAGCGCGATCTCAAGAAGATCGGCAAGCCGCTGGATAAATCCGAGTGGGGCATGACGCCGCCTACGGTGAATGCTTACTACAATCCTCCGGAGAACAACATTAATTTTCCGGCGGGAATTCTGCAGCCTCCGTTCTTCTCGCAGAGCGTGGATGATGCGGTGAATTTTGGCGGCATCGGCGTGGTGATTGGCCATGAGCTTACGCATGGCTTTGACGACCAGGGCAGCAAGTACGACGGCACCGGCAACCTGAGCAACTGGTGGACCGATGCCGACAGCAAGGAGTTCGACAAGCGCACCAGCTGCATCGCCGATGAATACAGCTCATTTACCGCCGTGGACGACGTGCATCTCAATGGCCGCCTTACTCTCGGCGAAAACACCGCCGACAACGGCGGACTGCACATCGCACTGATGGCGCTGCACAAGGACATGGCCAGCAATCCTAAAGTGAAGCAGACCATTGAAGGCTATACCGCGGAGCAGCGCTTCTTCATTGGCTTTGCCCAGGTGTGGTGCTCGAACTCAACGCCGGAAAGTTCGCGTCTGCTGACCAAGACCGATCCGCATTCGCCCGGTGAGTTCCGCACCAACGGCACGGTGCAGAACAGCGATGACTTCGCCAAAGCCTTCGGCTGCAAGGCGGGACAAAAAATGGTGAGCGCCAACGCTTGCCACGTCTGGTAAGTCAGCGTTCCAATCGGTAAGCTGCACAAGGCAGGAACGCTGATTAGGGTTCCTGCCTTGTGTTTTTTTGGATATAAGATTGGCGTCGGGCAGGCGAAATTTTATCCGCCGCTTACGGCCGGCACGATCAGAATTTCGGCGCCGTCAGAAACGGGAGTCTCCATGCCATTGGCAAAACGGATGGAGTCGTTGCCCACGAAAATGTTGACGTGCTGCCGCACCTGGCCCTGCTCATCGACAATGCGGTCGCGCAGTGCGGGGCAGCGCTCCCACAGGGCGGCGAGAGCGTCCTGCACCGTGACCGGAGAGCCATGCAGGGAAACAGAGTTGCTGTTGCCGGCAAAGCTGGCCAGGTAGCTCGGGATTCGAAACGTGACTGACATAGCAGCGCTAACGCCTGCGAGCCTGTTTGCCACGCGAAGCTGGTTTGGCGACTTTGGTTTTGGCAGCACGGGGTTTGGGGCGCGAGGGAGATTTTTCTCCGCTGGTTATGGCCGCGGCCTTCACGCAGACTACCGGCGGCAGACCTTCAAGAATGAGCTGCCAGGTTTTGCCTTCGTCCGCGGAGCCGTAGACCTTTCCGCTGCGCGTGCCAAAGTAAATGCCGGCGGGGTCCAGCGAGTCGGCGGCAAGGCAGTCGCGCAGGATGGTCTCGAGGGCATTTTTCTGCGGCAGGCCGCGCGTGAGAGGCTCCCACGATGCGCCTGCATTGCGCGTACGATAGACGCGCAGTTTGCCCTCTGGTGTGCAGCGATATTCGTCGGACTCGATGGGGATGATGTAAACCGTATCCGGATCGTGCGGATGGGCCACCATGCTGAAGCCGAAATCAGAGGGAACACCGTTGGCGATGTCGGTCCAGGAGTCCGCGCCATCGTCACTGCGGTACAGTCCCCAGTGATTTTGCAGGAAGTAGCGATCAGGTTTGGCGGGATTGTGCACAATCTTATGTACGCACTGGCCAAATTCGGGATATTTGTCCGGCATAAACTCGGCGCGGACCCCCTGATTGCGCGCCTGCCAGGTGGCGCCGCCATCGAGCGTGCGGTACGCTCCGCCGGTGGACATGGCCACGATCATCTTCTTGCGGTCCGTGGCATGGGGAACAATGGTGTGCAGGCACATGCCGCCTCCGCCGGGCGTCCATTGAGCGCGATGGGGATGATTGAACAATCCCTGCACCAGCGACCATGTTGTACCTCCGTCATGCGATGCAAAGAGCGCGGAAGGTTCCACGCCGCAATAAAGAGTGTCCGGCTGGTCGTCCGCGCCTACGCAAATTTGCCAGATGTTCTTGAGCGCCACGCCGGACTCGGCGGGAAATTTCACCGAGTATGTCTCGGGCTGAGTGGAGGTCCGGCCAAAGTCGTCCGATGAGTTCAGCACCGTGCCCCAGCGAAAACTCTGCTGCGACCACCACAGGCGATGGCGTCCCTGCCGCTGGTCGAGCGCAGCTGCATATACAGGAGAGCCAATCGTGTACGGTCCGCCGGTTTCCCAGCGTTTGCGCTTTGCATCAGAGCGCAGAACAAACAGCCCCTTCATGGTGCCCACCAGCAGCACTACATCGCCGCGATGGGGAGAAACATGATTGACTGACGGCATAGCTGGCCTCCGTTAGGGTAAATTATCGCCACCATTGTAGATGTACGGGGACAAATAGTTCTACCGGATACCACCGCGCTTTTGCGGTTCAGCTCGGAAAAACTGGAGCGTAGTTTAGTAAAGAACGATCACAGACCAGAACAAGCCGGGTAAAGGCGGAAGTTATTCGGGGTGCCAATTGTTAACGAAATTTAATAACTGCCTGTGGGACAAAGATATCCGCTGAGTTTCTGCAGGCTCAGACAAGGGGCGCAGCTAACAAAGCCCGCACCCCTTGTCTATTTAAAGAGGCGCGTGGCCTGCGGTTATTTGATCTTGCCTGGATTTACCAGCGGGGTTCACGGCGCTGGCGGGCATGTCCGCGATAATCATCGCGTCCACCACCACCACGCGGACCGCCGCGGTCCACTTTGGGCCGGGCCTCATTCACAGTGAGTGAGCGCCCTCCTGAGTCTTTGCCATTCAGCGCGGCAATGGCTTTTTCGGCTTCTGCGTCGTCCTGCATTTCCACAAAGCCAAATCCGCGGGAGCGCCCTGTATCGCGATCGGTTACGATAGAAGCGCTATCCACGCTGCCGAAAGGCTCAAACAATGACCTCAGATCCGCTTCCGTCATGCTGAAAGCGAAGTTACCTACAAAAATTTTCTTCATTTTCTATCCTTTGCTGTGCAAAGCACGGGTGGGATGTTCTCAGGCAGAACGAGGCAGGCGACAAAAGCAGTGACGTGTCTAGCCGGCGTGAGGACACAAAAACCAGTTACCATCATAGCAGATATAGCTCAGAACTGTGGGGTTTGCACAGTATTTAAACAGCGACAGATAAACCAACCTTACGCCGGATTAAGGAATACCATTTTTCTGCTTTGATGAATGTTTAAATCACCGAGCAGATAAAACACTTCAAATAATGAGTTTCAGGAATGCCAAGCACGATTGGATGGTCCTGGGCCTGAGTGCGTTTTTCCAGTAGCCGCACCGTGCGATGCGCGTCCTGCGCGGCCGCCGTGAGTACTTCGACAAACTCTGCTTCGCTGAAGTGGAACGAGCACGAACAGGTGACCAGTATTCCGCCTGGCCGCAGCATCTTGAGCGCACGCAGGTTGAGTTCTTTGTATCCGCGCAGCGCCGCCGGCAAATTGCGTTTGCTCCGGGCAAAGGCCGGCGGATCAAGCACAATCACATCATACTGCCGGCCAAGCGCGGAATAATCCTTGAGCAGATCGAAGGCATTGGCCTCCATCCACTCGATGGCACATGATTTCGCGGAAGCGTTGAGTTTCTCGTTCTGCTCGGCAATCTCCAGGGCGTCGCGCGAGACATCGATAGCCGTCACGCTTTCACATACCCGCGCCAGATGCAGGGCAAACCCGCCATGATAGGTACAGACATCAAGCGCCGCGCCGCGACCATACGCCGCCGCGGCTGCGTAGTTCTCTCGCTGATCGAGAAACGCGCCGGTCTTCTGGCCGTTCAGCGCATCGTAATGGAAGCGCACGCCATTCATAGTGACCACGGTCGTGCTTTTGCTGCCCTGCAGCATGGCCGAGGTCAGCGGCGGAAGCTGCTCCAGTTCGCGAATGCGCTCGTCGGCGCGCTCGACAATATTTTGGGCGCCGGTTGCATCCTGAATTGCAGTGAGTATCGTCTGTCGGCGCTCCGGCTGGTCCCACGCCTGGGTGAGAATTTGCAGAGTGACAATGTCGTTGTACTGGTCCACTACCAGCCCCGGCAGCAGGTCCGCTTCGCTAAAGACCAGGCGGCAGGCGTCTGAGTCCCTGACCGTCGCTTTTCTGTACGCCACGGCAGAAGCCAGGTGCTCCCGTACCATCTGCAGAAACGCGGCTTCCGAGCCGGTCTTTTCCCGCGTCAGCAAACGCAGCTTGAGTTGCGAACTGGAGCTGTGAATCGCCGAGCCCAAAAATTGCTTGCGCGTGTCCTGCACATGCACCAGCGCTCCCGGCGCGGCGCCCGCGTCATCGGTTACGTCAGACGAATAAACCCATACGTGGCCGGCGCGCAGCCGCGCGGCGGCGCGAGGGCTGATGGTAATTTGCGGGATCACTGGGCCGGCCATTGGGCAAGAGATTACAGGAGCGTACTGCCTCCGGTAAATTCAGTTCCTTTGTCTGAAAGATTTGTTTGGGAAAGCTCACTGAGCCGGAGCAGGTTCGGTTTCCACATCAGGCTCGGCGGTCTGGGCTTTGGCCTTCTTTTTAGGTTCTTTTGCTGGTTCGGGCGGCGGCTCGTTCGTGGGATCGTAATAGAGGATTCGCGCGCAGGAACTGCAGGTAATGATCTGATCGTTGGTGCGGATTTCTTCCCAAGTTTGCGGACGAATCATTACAAAGCAGGCCAGGCACTTACCCGCGCGCGCCTCCGCAACCACTGACTTGCGCTGCCGCAGCACGCGATCATAATGGCTCATCGTGCTGCTGTCCGTCACCCCGGAGCGCATCTCCGTGCGCTTGCTGCCCAGCTCCGCCAGCAGTTTTTCGTCTTCGGTGGTGCGGGTGCGCGCTTCGGACTTTTCTTTCTCCACTTCGGCTGTTTCGGTCTTCAGCTGAGCTTCCGCAATCTTGAGCGCCTTCTCTTCGCTTTCCAGAAGAATCATCAGCTCCAGAATTTTGTCTTCGCACTGGCCGATCTCTTTTTCGGCGAACTCCACCTCGTGCATCAGCGCGCGATATTCTTCATTGGTCTTTACCTTGGAAGACTGCTCGCGATATTTGATGATCTTTTGCTGAAATCCCTGGATGTCGGCTTCGTGTTTGCGCCGGCTGGCTTCGTTGGCTTTGATGGCGCTTTTGGCCTTTTCGAGCTCGGCTTTGTGCTCGGCCAGGCGTTCTTCAATCTGGGCCACGCGGCGCGGCAATGCCGCTACCTCTTCCGTAAGACGTGCAATCTCACGGTCGATTTTTTCCAGCTCGATCAGTTTTTCCAGATCAGCATTCATAAGGGGGCGGGACTGGCTTTCATTCTAACACGCGTTTATCGCGGAAAAGGCGCGGATTTCTGCCGTTCCCTAAGTTGTTCTGCGGATAGGCCCGCGCCGCCTGCCATGATTAGATGATTTTATGGCTGTAGAACTCATGCGATTGCTGCTCGGATTAGTCATTGCGCTCTTTCATCGTCCGCTCGCGGCCAGAGTCATGGAGAAGGAGCGCGTGCTCGACGGTCATTTTCGCAGCCGTGGTATCAACCTGCCGGCCCCGCTCAGCGATACCTCTGCGGCCAATCTCTATTTCGCTTTTGGAATTTTTATCTGCCTGCTGGAAACCGGCAGAATCTGGCTGGGAGCAGGGAACTAGACAAATCTGCTTAAGCTGCCGACATCATGCAGTTCTGGTTTGAGATGCGCTGGCGCGAAATTACCTGGACCAGTCTTCCCAAAGCAATCCTTTGACTCTTGAGAATTCCCCTGTATTCGCGGTGATCAGTGTCATATTGTGGCGTATTGCCTGGCCCGCAAGTAACAGGTCATAAGCGCCAATCGGTTTGCCGTGAGATTCCAGTCTGGCCCGTATCTCTCCCGCCAGTTTTGCGTCAGCATCGTCGAAGGGAACAAGTTCAACAGGGCCGCCAAAAAATGCTTCACAGCGGCGCGTGTTCTCTGCCAGGCGAGCGCTTTTGAACACGCCATACCACAACTCGAAGGCCACTACTGATGATGTAAAGAAAGTGCCGCCATTCCGGAATGTGCGTGCAAAGCGGGTTTGCACTGCATTGGCAGTGGAGGACATAAGGGCAATGCACGCATTCGTATCCAGGAGGTAATTCATTTGAATATATCGCGCTTCGGGGTCTTTGGCTGTTTGCGATTTTTCATAAACTCCGGATCAGAAGGAATGCTCTTCAACTCCGCCAGCCATACCTCAGGATCGTCCGTGAATGGCTCCAGCACTACGCTTCTGCCTGCGCGGCGAATCCTCACCTTATCCCCCTTAAAACGAAACTCCCGGGGGAGACGAACAGCCTGGCTGCTTCCGTTTTGAAAAAGTTTGGCAAATTGGCCCATAACACCTCATCCAATAAATATATACGTTAAGTATATATCTATTTCAAATTTTTGCGGTATTTAGACTGACTTTCTCAAAAAAAGCGCTGGATTTCTAAACAGAAATCGGGCGCTCGGCATGGTTTTTGCCTTTATCTGTTGTTTCCGCCGCCACTGTGCTCTTTCATCGCCCGCTCGCGGCCAGAGTCATGGAAAAGGAGCGCGTACTCGACGGCCATTTTCGCCGCCGTGGTATCATGCCTGCCCCGCTCAGCGATACCTCCGCCGCCAATCTCTATTTCGCGTTTGGAATTTTTATCTGCCTGCTGGAACTGATAAAGATTTACTATTCACCAATTTTCTGAAGCCAGATACATTGGCACAAATTTCGACCAGCCCGGCTGGAGAGTCTCTTTGACTTCTGAGGAATTCCGTTATATTTGCGTGTCAATATATGCTGACGGCCACCAGGCCGCAAATCAAAGTTTTACCGCCCTGTATCGTCCGGGCACGGGAACGAGTGAATGCGCGACACCGTATACCAGGGGGAAGTTTCGCTGTTTCGATGCTGTACCCTGAATCCACGATCAGAACGTTCATTCACCACGCGCCACACTGGATTTGTCAGGGTTTCAAGGCCGGTGAATTTCTCGCCCGCTCCTTCAATCCGGACCTTATTCGCTCTGCCTAAAACCTTCCATGTCATGCCGCCATCGAGGCTTTGATGAATGTAGACCGGGCCTCCCCAGTTTTCATCGTCAAAATTGACGTGTCGAATCCAGGCAAGCAGTTCACCCTGTTTCCCCACGGCAGCGTGAAGTAACTCGGCATTGCCCCGGTAAATCGTTCTGCTTTTCCAGCGTGTCGGTGAGTCCGTGGAAATAAGAATGAAAGGGTCGTGCCACGGTCCTTCAGCAATGTTGTCACCGGCGAGCCAGACTTTGCCGTCTTTGTTAAGAACCAATTCGAGTTCGCTGCCTTCTTCCACTGGCGGACCGGATATTTTCCACGAATGCCCGCCATCGATGGAAACCATAAGCCGAAAAATGGAATAACCAGCCCCCTGGCAGTGCGCACTCGTGACGAGAAAAATGGCGTCACTCTCCACAAGAATTGCATGGCCTCTAAGATCTTTCAGCCTTGTATCGAGTTTTACAGCCTGAGCTTTAAGCGGAAGCGTGAAACCGGCAAGGAGAAGCATGATCGCAGCGTTACGCCAGCATCTCCAGCCTGCTGTTAACTGAGGTGTCATCACATTGAGTTTAAATAGGGGCGCCGGCGAGACCCGGCACCCACACTGTTTTACCTTGTTATCTTTTGTTTCCCGAACCCCCACCAGCCGCTGCAGCCGGTGTGCCTTCAGACGGTTGATGGTTGTTGTGGTAATTCGGGAACTCCGGACGCTTGGCCATCGGCAGCGGATTCTTTTTGAGTGAATCCATCACCAGGGTCACGGCTTTCTCCAGTTGCGGATCGTGGCCGGAGACCCACTCTTTGGGCGTGATCTCTACTTCATAGTCAGGGGCCACGCCATGGTTCTCCACGTCCCACTCGCCGTTGCGATTGTAGAAGGCCACGCGCGGCGCGGTGACGCTGCCGCCATCCATCAGGTCAGGATAGTCGTAGATTCCCACCAGCCCGCCCCATGTGCGCGTGCCCACCAGCGGCCCGAGTTTGGCGTCGCGGAAATACCAGGGCAGTGCGTCGCCGCCCGATCCGGCATACATGTTGATAAGCATGGCCTTGGGGCCGAAGATCGCGCCCACGGGCGTGGTAAAGTCCTGGCCTTCGCGGGTCTTCCAGTAGTTTTGCAACGGACGCCGCAAATAATCGATCACGTAGTCTGCTGCCGAGCCGCCGCCGTTGAAGCGCTCGTCAATGACCGCGCCCTCGCGGCCAAGCTGAGCGAAGAAGTAGCGGTTGAATGCAGTGTAGCCGCCAATGCCGGTATTCGGCAGATAGACGTAAGCCACGCGGCCGCCACTGAGTTCCTCCACCTTGTGCAGGTTGCCGTCAATCCATGCACGGTTGCGCAGTGCGTTCTCGCCATCAATGGGAACCACAGTCACGGTGCGCGAACCCTTGCCGTCAGCCGTTGGCCCCACCTTCAGCACCGTGGAGCGGCTGACGGTACCGGCAAAAAGCTCGAAGATCTCGTCGCTGCCCTGCAAATCGCGGCCATTCACCGCCAGCAGATATTCGCCTTCATGCACGTTCACGCCCGGCTGAGTCAGCGGAGCACGCAGCTGCGGGTTCCAGTTCTCGCCCTGATAGATATGGGCGAACCGGTAACGGTCATTCTCGATACTGTAATCCGCGCCCAGCAGGCCAACTTTGCCGGCATCGGAAGGAGCATCGGCGGGCGGAGTGCGAATGTACATGTGGCCCACCGTGAGTTCGCCCAGCATCTCCGCCAGCAAATAGCTGAAGTCAACCCGGCTGCCAATGTTTTCGAGATACGGCTGATAGTGTCGGCTGGTGGCTTCCAGATCCAGGCCATGCAGTTTGGGATCGTAGAAAAAGTCGCGCTCAATCCGCCAGACTTCGTTGTACTCCTGCTTCCATTCCGCGCGGGGATCCGCCAGAACTTCCATGCGGGCCAGGTTCAACGGAGCCTCAGGCTTGGCGGAAGCAGGTCCGGAAGCCGGAGCCGCCGTGGAGCCGATAAACCACTTGCGGGCCGGGCCGCGACCTTTGGCGTAGAGCATCTTCTTCCCGTCAAAGGAGACGGTGAACGAAGTCACGCCCTCCATCAGCTTCTCTGGTTTGCGCGTCGTCAGATCGAAGCGCCACAGCGTGCTCTGCGCATCGGCTCCGGAGCCGGGCTGCGGCTCTTCCACCAAAAAGATGCTCCCGGCCTTTCCTGCAACCAACTGGCCGTAATTGCGGGGCGGAATGGGCAACGCCAGGATTCGCTGGCTGATGTTTTCCGAATCAATCTTTACTACTATCTCTTTGGCCGCTTTGGCCGCTTTAGCGGGTTTGGCATCCTGGGCTTTGGCCTTTTCTTCCGGGCCCACCGGCTCCTGGTCGTCCGCTTTGGCGGAGGCGCTCTTGTCGGCGTCGGGTTTCGAGTCGTCCGCCGCTTTCTCCTCGTCGCTTTCCGGCGCCAGCGGAGAAGGCAAATCCTTGTTCAGTACCATCAGGTAGGCGCTGCGGCTCACCAGCCGGTTGGTGCTCGAAAGATCGAGCCATCCCGTTGTGGGGCCCACATCGGTGCTGGCCGTAAAGTAAAGATACTGCCCTTTTTGGTCGAAGGCCGGGAAGCGGGCATCGCTCAATCCGTCAGTGAGTTGCAGACTCTTGCCCTGCTCCAGCGAATATGCGAATACCGCGTGCATGTGGCTGGCCAGCTCTTTGGTGTAGGCGATCCAGCGGCTGTCCGGCGACCATACCGGATCGAGCGCCCGCAGCGGCGTGTCATAGGTGGTGGTGTCCACCTTGACTGGTGATCCTTTCGCCACGTCCACATACCACAGGTTCAGGCGCTTGTCGGTGTAGGCGATTTTTTTACTGTCGGGGGACCACGTGGGGTTGTAATAAAACGAGGGCGGATTGCCCAGCGAGATCTTCTTTACCTCGCCCATGCCGTCCGGACTTTTGAGATAAAGCTGATACTCGCCCGATTCATCGGAAAAATACGCCACCAGTTTTCCATCCGGTGACCACGCGGGGTCGCGCTCCATCACCCCCGGCGTGCTGGTCAGGTTGCGAATGTCGCCCTTTTCCGCCGGAGCAGTCAGAATTTCACCATGCGCTTCAAACAGCGCTCGTGCGCCGCTGGGCGAAAGGCTGGCCGTGGTAATTTCGTTTTCCACCTTCTTAAAGTGAGGACGAACATTCGGCAGATCTGCCGGTACGGTTATCGCGATCTGTTTCGACTTTCCCGTGGCCAGATCGAAGAGATTGAGCGAGCCAAACTGCTCGTAAATAATCGCGCCTGGTCCAGCCGAGGCCGACTTGATATCGGCGCCGTTGCTCGGCAGCGCTGCATCGACCTTCTTTGATTTCGGATCGTACACATAAAGGCTGAACGGCCCATTACGGTCGGAGAGGAAATAGAGTCTGTTGCCCGCCCACATGGGAACGGCGTCATTCGATACATCGCGGGGCACGCGCTCCACGCTCAGGTCGGAAAGACTGGCAATCCATATGCGCGATGCCTTGCCGCCACGGTAGCGCTTCCAGCCGATGGCCGAGAGCCGCCGGTTGTTGTCCACGGGAACGTAGGCAATCGACTTTCCGTCCGGCGACAATGCGCCAAACTCAGCCGTGGGTAGCGGCAGCTCGTGCGGCAGCCCGCCCGTCAGCGGTACGGTAAACAGGCGGTTGAATCCGGCATAGCTGTTGCGGGTGGAGCGGAAGAGCACCGACTTGCCGTCCGGTGACCAGCCCACAACTTCGTCCACCGAAGGATGATGCGTGAGCCGCCGGGGCACGCCGCCGCTGGCCGGCATCACGTAAACATCCACGTTGCCGTCGTAGTCTCCGCTAAAGGCGATCATGCTGCCATCGGGGGAAAACACCGGCCCGTCTTTGGTCCCGCTGCCGCTGGTCAGCAGCCGGGCTTCTCCGCCTTCGCGCGGCGCCAGCCAGAGATCGCCGGCATAGGCGAACGCGATGTGCGTCTTCGAGAGAGTTGGTTTTTGCAGCAATAGCGGCCCGCTGGCAAAAGCCGCCGACGCGCCGAGAACGACGATGAAGCCAAAGGAAATAAGAGCGAGAAGTCTTTTCATATATGCACCCGCCAGAAGTGGAGTCAGCATTCAGAGAGGATGCCAAGGTTAGCGCAATTCGCGGACAAGGAGCAAGGAGAGAAGGCGAAAAATATCGAGCATGAGATACGAAACGCCCATGAAGAAATCCCAATGTAGAGACGCGGCACTGCCGCGTCTCACTGCGGATGTGGGTAAAAATCTTTGTGGGTTAAGCTCTCCCGCCTCCGCCGCAACCCTGGCGGCTCGGCTGCTGCGCAGGTTGCGGTGCCCACTTTCATCGCCAGGTGAATGAGGGCAGGGTCCAGGAATCGCGAAATTTACATTTGACATCGACGGAAAATCCACTACCATATGGTTGTGGATAGTCTCGATACTGCATTTGCGGCTTTGTCTGATCCAACCCGTCGGGCGATGATCGAACGGCTTTCACGCGGGCCTGCCTCTGTGCATGGATTGACGAAACCGTTTGCACTCTCGCAGCAGATGATTTCAAAACATATTGCCTGCCTGGTGCGGGCGCGGATTGTGACCAAGACGAAGCGTGGACGAGAGAGTATTTGCACGCTTAGGCCAGAGGCGATAAAGACAATCAGCGACTGGGCGATTGGCTATCGCCAATTATGGGAAGAGCGTTTCGACAGGCTGGATGCAGTCGTGAATCAAATGAAAAAAGCGGAGGCTGGACATGGCAAAAAGCACGTTGAATGAGACAGAGCGGATGGTTGTCACAAGAGTTTTTGATGCCCCACGCGAATTGGTTTGGAAGGCGTGGACAGATCCGAAATATGTGATGCAGTGGTGGGGGCCGAAGGGTTTTACTGCGCCTGTTTGCAAGATGGATTTTCGCGTGGGAGGAAAACTTCTCTGCTGCATGAGAGCGCCGGATGGGCAGGAGGGCTGGAATGTCGTTGAATACCACGAGATTGTTCCGTACGAGAAGATTGTTTCCTTGATGTACTTTTCTGACCCGGAGGGAAACAAGATTGACCCTGCGCAATTGGGAATCGAACCTGAGGCCATCGAGGGTGCTTACGACGTGACTCTTTTTGAGGACTTAGGAAACGGCCAGACGAAGCTTACTTTCATTGGAAATGAA
>DASSEH010000084.1:0-98567 GCA_035695325.1 Candidatus Angelobacter sp. | reverse complement strand
CGATGCGCAGGAACTGGCGCGCACGTTGGGGTTGCGGGCGCGTCCGGCGGCGTGAGTTGAGCAGTGTGAATCTTGACGCGGGTGGAGCGTCCCGGGGCTGACTCCCGTAAGCACTGACTTGGGTGGAGTTCCTTCCGGGTTGCCCGTGATTCAAGAGGAATCGATTACTTCCTGAAAGCCGACTTCCCATTACTAATCAGGGTCGATGAGTGACTCGGCGATTTCGCACTCGTCGCGATTGTCGTAGCGAGCCAACTGGGATCAGTGAACAGAAATCAGGGATCGCAAAATTCACACTTGACATTGACAGATAATCCACTACCATACGGTTGTGGATAAATTAGGTACAACGTTTGCGGCTTTGTCCGATCCAACCCGGCGGGCAATGATCGAACGGCTCTCCCGTGGGCCTGCCTCTGTGCATGGATTGACGGAACCGTTTGCACTTTCGCAGCAGATGATTTCAAAACATATTGCCTACCTGGTGCGGGCGCGGATTGTGATCAAGACGAAGCGTGGACGGGAGAGTGTGTGCACGCTTAGGCCAGAGGCGATTAAGACAGTCAGCGATTGGGCGATTAGCTATCGCCGATTCTGGGAAGAGAGTTTCGACAAACTGGATGTCGTTGTAAATCAAATGAAGAAAGAGGAGGCCAGAGGTGACAGAAAACACGGTTAGCGAAATTGAGCGGATGGTCGTTACAAGAGTTTTTGATGCCCCACGCGAGTTGGTTTGGAAGGCGTGGACAGACCCGAAGTACGTGATGCAGTGGTGGGGACCGAAGGGCTTTACTGCGCCCGTTTGCGAGATGGATTTTCGCGTTGGAGGAAAATTCCTCTGCTGCATGAAGTCGCCGGATGGGCAGGAGTTCTGGAATGCGGTTGAATACCACGAGATTGTTCCGTACGAGAAGATCGTTTCCCTGATGTACTTTTCCGACTCGAAGGGAAACAAGATCGACCCTGCTCAATTAGGAATAGAACATGAGGCCATAGACGGTGCGTACGACGTGACCATCTTTGAGGACCTCGGAAACGGCCAGACGAAACTTACCTTCATTGGAAATGAACCCATGGAGAGCGCGAAAAATAGCGGTCAATTGGAGGGCTGGAACCAGATACTCGATAAACTTGCCGCGGTTATTGCGGGGCTGGTACAGGCGAAATAGGAAGTTGACCTTTTGACGATCGTCATGCGCGAGATAATGAACGCAAAGCAAACGCAGGTCCATCCGCAGCCACCCCTGTCGGGGGTGGCTGTGGATGCGTAGTTCAGCAGAATGGTCTGGAAGTCGTTACATACGACTTTTGACGTCGGTGTAGTCCCCCAGGCAGCGATTACTTAGCCGCGGGCTCCAGCAATACCGCCACGTGCGCAATGGCGGCATTGTCCGTACCGATGCCTTCGGGAGTCTTCGCCTTGATTCCCACCTGACCGGGCTTCACGCCCAGCAGCTCGGCCACGCGCGCCTGAATCTTCGCGGCGTGAGGGCCGATCTTCGGCTGGTCGAGGATCAAAGTCGAATCCACATTGGCGACGGCATACCCCGCGCGATGCACCTGGCGGAGCGCCTCTTCAAGAAAGACCACCGAGTTCGCGCCCTTCCACTTCGGATCGCTGGGCGGAAAATATCCGCCAATATCGCCAGCCGCCACCGCGCCCAGCAGCGCGTCGGTAATGGCATGAAGCAGGACGTCGCCATCCGAATGCCCGGAGAGTCCCTTGTCATACGGCAATTCCACTCCGCCAATCCTGAGTGGAATGCCAGGTTTAAATTCGTGCGAATCCCATCCAAAACCAATTCTCATTTTTCACCACTGATAAACACTGATGACACTGATTTTAAAAACTCAAAAATGCTATGTATTTTTTCGCATTGCCTGCTGCTTGTGTGCATTGTCCAGAAGCAGCCTGCGAACGCCGGGGCTGGGGCCGAAATTCAATACCAGGCCGAGTTCAAGCGATGTTGCCCGCAGATAATTGAGCACCTGAGCTTCGTGCGCGCTCACGATGCGTTCTGCGGTCTTCAATTCAAGCAGGATAACCTGGTTGACCACCAGGTCGGCTTTGAAGTCCCCGACGTTGCTGCCGCGAAAAATAACCGTGATTGAAACTTCTTCCCCAACCTCGAGGCCTTTTTCCCGTAATGCAAGCGCGAGAGATTTGCGATAGACCGACTCAAGAAATCCAAACCCAAGTTCATTGTAAACATCGTAAAAGACACCAATGATGATCTGCGTGAGTTCAGAGTGCTTGTAGCTCACATCAGCCATTTATTTTTCGCCCAGATCATTATTTGTACAGATCAGTGTCATCAGTGTTTATCAGTGGTAAGAACTCCCTGGGCAAACAGGAACTCCGCCAGTTCCAGATCTCGTGGCGTAGTAATTTTGATATTCCTGGACGATCCCATCACCACCCGCACATTCTCTCCCAGGCGCTCGACGAGCGAGGCTTCGTCCGTGCCGCTGAAGCCATCGGCGGTGGCGCTGTCGAAAGCGCGTTTGATCAGTTCATAGCGGAAGCCCTGAGGCGTCTGTGCCTGGACGACCCGTTCGCGGGGGATGGTGGAGGTGATGATCGCGCTGTCGGCCGTGCGCTCCACCTGCTTGATGGTGTCTACTGCCGGCACGCCCGCGATGGCTGCGCCGTATTTTTCCGCGTCATGGATCACGCTCGCGATGATTTCGTCGTCCACAAAGGGGCGCACCGCGTCGTGGACCAGAACAATGTCGTCCGGTGCGGCCTTGAGGCTGGCGATGGCATTGGCCACGGATTCCTGGCGGTGCTCGCCACCCTCCACCATCTCGATTTTGGCCGCAATCTGCTCTTTTTCCAGTTGCTGCCGGAAGAGTTCCATTTCATTTTTTCTGAGCGCCACCACGATCTGGCTGATTTGCTTATTGCGGGCAAAGGTCCGCAGTGTGTGCATGACAATGGGTTTGCCGTTGATTTCAAAAAACTGCTTGGAGGGCTGGCCTTTCCTGCCGCCAGTCGCCATCCGGGTTCCTAACCCGGCCGCGGGTATGATCACAAAAATTTTCTTCATAAGGGGTTAAAAGTATAGCAATTTTGCCGATGTCCGCGTCTGGGCGGCCCTTTTTCGGTGTCTCAAGCGGGGGTAGTATGGAATGGTGATGGAGAAGGTGCGCACATTTGCCGCCAAACACCGGCTGCTTCAGCCGGGAGACCGCGTGGCTGTGGCTGTCTCCGGCGGCGCGGACTCGGTTGCGCTGCTGCGTGTGCTTTTGGAGCTTCGCGATGAACTGGGGCTGGTGCTCTCTGTCGCCCATTTCAACCACTGCATTCGCGGGGCCGAGGCAGACGCCGACGAGCAATTCACCGGCGCTCTCGCCCGGCAGTTTGCACTTGAGTTTCATTCCGGTTCTGCCGATGTCCCCGCTTTTGCCGAGGAGAACAAACTCAGCCTGGAGACAGCGGCCCGCGAGCTTCGCCATCAGTGGTTTGCCCAACTGCTGCATGAAGGCCACGTGGCAAAGATCGCCACCGCGCATACTCTGGATGATCAGGCGGAAACCGTCCTGATGCGCATGGTGCGTGGGGCGGGGACCCGCGGCCTGGCCGGGATTTCTCCCTGGCAGCGCGAAAAATCGCTGGTACGTCCGCTGCTGGCGGTCACACGGAAAGAGGTGGAAGCTTATCTCCATTCTCTAAATCAGCCCTGGCGGGAAGATTCGAGCAATCGCGATCTGGCCCACACCCGCAATCGTGTTCGTCACGAACTTTTGCCGCTGCTGGAGCAGCACTATAACCCTGGCATCCGGAACACGCTGGACGATCTGGCGGAAATCGCGCGCGGGGAAGAGGAATACTGGGAGCAGGAAGCCGCCAGTCTGCTTTCCCGTTGGGTGCGGGAAGGCAAGCCCGCTCGTGGAGGCGGACGCAGCAGCCAGACGGATGCGGAAACGCTGGCGGTGGATTTGTCAGCTTTAAAAGCGCTGCCTCTGGCGGCCCAGCGGCGGCTGGTACGCGCCATGGGCGAGCGTTTGCAGGGCACGCTGGAGTTCCGGCATATTGATCAGCTTTTAAACCTCAGTGTCTCTGGTGAACCGGGGACGCGGCTGGAGCTTCCCGGCGGACTCAGCGCCTCCAGGTCTTTTCGCGAACTGCAGCTCAGCCGCGGGCAAAATGCCCTGCCAGGGCCATATTGTTATCCGCTGCGGGTCCCGGGAGAAGTAAGCGTTCCTGAACTGGGGACCACAATCCGCGCCCGTCTGATGGACTCACCCGAGGCGGTTTCGCGATATAATTTGCCATCACTGCTGGACCGCACGCGACTGTCCGCTGAGTTGATCGTGCGCAGCTGGCGGGCGGGGGACAGATTTTTCCCCGCGCATACCCAATCCCCCAGAAAGATAAAGGAACTGTTGCAGAGCGGCCGACTGGGCCGGGAGATTACACCTGCGGAACGCAAATCATGGCCCGTAGTGGAAAGCGCGGGCGAGATTGTGTGGATGCGCGGGTTTCCTCTCCCAACGGCATTTGCAATTCAGACAGGCCCGGGTATCTTGATTGAAGAACTCAATTAAAGAATATGGATGGGGACCGAAGAGTGGCCACAAACAGCTTAACCCAGCAGTATCCGCGGGTGCTCCTGTCAGAGGAGCAGATCAGGAAGCGCGTAAAGGAGATAGGCCGCAGGATCAATGAGGATTTTCAGGGCAAGACCCTGTACGTGGTCTGCGTGCTCGAAAACGGTTTTATCTTTGTGGCGGACCTGCTGCGCGAACTCGATATTCCGGTAATCTGCCAGTTCGTAACGCCCTCATTTTCAGAGATTGACGGCGCCACCCGGATTTTCTACAGTCCGGAAGTCGAGGTGCGCGGGCAGCACGTACTGCTGGTGGAAGCCGTGGTGCAGTCCGGCATTACTACTGAGTTTCTGATGCGCAATCTGGCGGGACGCGGCGCCAGCAGCGTGAAACTCGCCGTGTTTCTGGACAAGCAATCCGCCCGGCGCGTCTCTCTGCAGCCCGATTATTACGGATTTCTGCTGAATGAGGCCTTTGTGGTGGGGTATGGCCTGGGTGGTTCCCATTTGGGACGGAATTTGCCCTATGTCGCCCTGGCTGGCGCGGAACCCCAGGGTAACCCGGGTTAAGAGCTTTTGCGGGGCCCATATGGCGGCAAATCAGTATAGAATTTTGAAGGTGTAAAGATTTGGATCGGAGCGGGCAGTTTGGCATCTAACCGGAAGGGAATTGACTTCAACGGATTAGGGATGCCCAGCGGCTTTTATTGGAAGAGAAATTTTTTTGCCGTTCCGCATATTTAGGACGCAGGATTCTGCTTCACTGCCGATATACCAGGGAAATGGGAATGCGGGCAGGGTTTTTCGTGTTCGAAGAGTTAAGGGAGTTAGATAAGTGAATTCAACATTTAAAACGGTAATCCTTTGGGTAGTGCTGCTGCTGGTGGGAGTCGTTTTGTGGAAAGTGATCACTCAGTCCACCGGCACTAAAGCCGACCAGGAGATCACCTACACACAGTTCATGCAGGACGTGGCCCAGGGCAATGTCGCCAAGGTGACGTTCATCGGCAATGAAGCTCATGGTGAACTCCGCGACAAGAGCCAGTTCCATCTTTATGTTCAGGCCCAGAACCCGGAAATGCTGAAGAAGCTTACCGAAGCCAAGCCTGATATCAACATCGCCTTCAAGGACAACCAGGGCGCCGGCTGGCTGCTGATTCTGATCCAGTTCTCCCCGGTACTACTGGTGGGCGTGCTGTTCTTCATTATGATTCGCCAGATGCAGACCGGCGGCAATAAGGCGCTGAGTTTCGGCAAGAGCCGCGCCCGGCTGCTCTCCATGCAGCAAAAGAAGATTACCTTCAAAGACGTGGCCGGAGTGGACGAAGCCAAGGAAGAATTGCGCGAGATCATCGAATTTCTCCGCGAAGCGCAAAAGTTCCAAAAACTCGGCGGACGCATCCCCAAGGGCGTGCTGCTGGTCGGCCATCCCGGAACCGGCAAGACCCTGCTGGCGCGGGCCGTGGCCGGTGAAGCCAATGTCCCGTTCTTTAGTATTTCCGGCTCGGACTTCGTGGAAATGTTTGTTGGCGTGGGCGCCAGCCGTGTCCGCGACCTGTTTGAGCAGGGCAAGAAAAATGCTCCCTGCATCATCTTCATTGACGAAATTGACGCTGTAGGCCGCCATCGCGGCGCCGGCCTGGGCGGCGGACACGATGAGCGCGAGCAGACCCTCAACCAGCTTCTGGTCGAGATGGATGGCTTTGAGTCCGCGGAAGGCGTGATCCTGATCGCCGCGACCAACCGGCCAGACGTGCTCGATCCCGCGCTGCTTCGCCCCGGACGCTTTGACCGCCGCGTAGTAGTGCCTCTTCCCGATGTCCGCGGCCGCGAAGAGATTCTGCGCGTGCATACCCGCAAGATTCCCCTGGCCGACGATGTGGACCTCGGAATCCTCTCCCGTGGATCACCGGGCTTCTCCGGCGCCGAGCTTTCCAACATGGTCAATGAGGCAGCGCTGAATGCGGCCCGCAACAATCGCAAAGCGGTCCTCATGTACGACTTTGAACTGGCGAAAGACAAAGTAATGATGGGCGCGGAGCGCAGAAGTATGCTCCTGACCGAAGAAGAAAAGAAGGTCACTGCATACCATGAAGCCGGCCACGCTATTGTGGCTGCCCTCATGCCCAACTCCGATCCGCTGCACAAGGTCACCATCATTCCCCGAGGCATGGCCCTGGGTGTGACCATGCAGCTTCCGGAAACCGATCGTCATAACTACACCCGCGAGTACCTCACCACACGGATTGCCGTCTCCATGGGCGGACGTATTGCCGAGGAGATTTTCCTCAACCAGATGTCCACCGGAGCGGGCAACGACATTGAAACCGCCACGGAAATGGCCCGCAAGATGGTTTGCGAATGGGGCATGAGCAGCCTGGGGCCGCTCACCTTCGGCAAGAAGGAAGAGCAGATCTTCCTCGGCCGCGAACTGTCGCAGCATCGTGATTTTAGCGAAGAGACAGCCAAGGAGATCGATTCCGAGGTGCGCCGCTTCGTGAACACCGGCTACGATACCGCGAAAGGCATTATCGAGAACAACCGCGAAACGCTGGTCCGTATTGCCGAGGCCCTGCTGGAGCGCGAGGTGCTCGACGCAGTTGAACTCAAGCTGCTGATGGAAGGCAAGCCGCTGCCTGCCCGCGTGATACCCCACAAAGAAGAAAACGTGCAGCAGGTGCTCAAACCCGAGCCAGGACGCACACCGGGAATCGTACCTAGCAAACCGTCACCGGCGTAATACCAGCTCAGAAACATCACTCAGGGCAGCTTCGGCTGCCCTGAATTTTTGCGCGGAATTGAGTCGAATCAGGTGTGTGTTGAAGAAAAAATACTATGCCACTACCTCGATCAGCGGTTTGCTCTGGGGCAAAACTTCGCCGATCAGCGCCGCGGGAACGCCTGTGGCCAGTAATTTGTCCAGGAGCGGCCGTGCATCTTCTGCCGCCACGGAAAGCAGCAGGCCGCCGGCGGTCTGCGGGTCAAACAGCATGGTCTTGATTGCTTCCGGGATATCGCCTTCATAGCCGACCGCGCATTCGGCGAATTCTCGATTGGCTTTCAGACCGCCGGGAACAAATCCCGCTTTCACGCAATCCAGCGCCCCCTCGAGGAATGGAACATTGCCGGCGTGCAGGCGGATACTCACCTTGCTCCCCATTGCCATCTCCCGCAGATGGCCAATCAGGCCAAAGCCGGTAATGTCGGTGGCTGAATGCACGCGAAAATCTTTTGCCACCTCAATTCCCGCCATATTCAGCGTAGTCATGGACTTCACCGCGGCATCAATCCATGCCGGTTTGGCCTCGCCTTTCTTGATGGCCGTTGAGATCACGCCCGTGCCCAAAGGCTTGGTAAGAATCAGTGAATCGAGTACCTGGGCGTTGGCATTCGTCAGCACGCGCTCCGGATGGATCGCGCCGGTGACGGCGTAGCCAAACTTGATCTCCGGATCGCGCACGCTGTGGCCGCCGATCACCGTGCATTTGGCTTCCATCATTTTGGAGAGGCCGCCAGCCAGAATCTGTCCCAGAATCTCCAGATCAGCTTTTTCCGGAAAGCACACCATTGCCAGCGCGCTCATTGGGCGGCCGCCCATGGCATAGACGTCACTCAGCGAATTGGTGGCCGCGATCTGGCCAAAAGTGTAAGGATCGTCCACGATAGGCGTGAAGAAATCCACGGTCTGCACCAGCGCCAGTTCGCTGGAAATTTTGTACACGCCGGCATCGTCGGCTGTATCAAAGCCAACCAGTACGTTCGGGTCATGCTGCCGGGCTAATTTCCCAAGCACCGCGTCCAGCGCCGCCGGACTCAGCTTGCTTGCTCAACCCGCCGCTTTTACGTGCTCCGTAAGGCGATATGTTTTGGTTTCTGGCATACGCCTACATTTTAAAGCATCGATTCGTGTGGCTGGGGCGATGTTTCAGGATCGAAAAGGGATGGGCCAAAATCAGGGAACCCTGCGATTGAATGCAGGGTTCCCTTTTTAATTTCTGTCCGGGCTCTTCTCGTATCAACCCTGGAAGAAAGTATTGTTTGCGTCATTGAACCCAATGATTGCCTTGGGCTGCTGGCTGCTGAGTGTTACCGTCAGCGCGTTGCTTGCCACCTGGCTCAGGACAACGCCGTTGTTGGCTGTGGAAGACAAAAAGATCGAGACCGTCTCCAGTGGCGTGAACGAGGCTTCACAGTTGAACAGCACCGGCTGAATGTTCAGAGGCGAAAGTGTGGTTTTGCCATTGACGGTGCCTGCCTGTGCCAGCCCAAAGTTGAAGAAGGAAGGCGGAGCGGGCGTACCGTTGAGCAAATTGAAAACCAAATCGGCTCCAGGAACGCCTGTGAACTGTCCATTGGCAAAAGTGTAGTTCACGCCTGCCTGCGCCGGCCCTGCGGTTTGTGAAAGCATGTCAATGCAGGCGCCCGATTGGCACTGAGTCGTGGTGGCGTACAAATAGTAGTTTTCAATCCACGACACGGCATTTTGCTGCAATGGCGAAAAGGAAAGCCATGACACGGGAAGATTGCCGCTGGCCAGCGGCTGGTTGCTCCTGCTCTTGACCAGGGTTACGCTTTGACCGGCGGCATAGATTGCGGCCAGTCCTTCATTGTCAATGTTGATATCGAGTTCGAATTGCATTTTTTATCTCCTTGCTTTTGATCCGGCCTCCACGGCGCCACCGCCATGTTCAGCAGGTCTCCGCAATGGCAGCACGCGTTTTGGCCGGTTGGTTTGAAAGTCATTTCAACTGCGGTGTGCAGTAAAACGTTTCATCAGAAGGACGAGTTGCATTCCGGCAATGTGACACGCTCTCAGAAACCACATTCCAAAAGCGCAAACACAGTTGCGCAATGTTGTTAAGAGCAAAAGCATTTGCTCTCACCCCGCGCGTAAGTATTTGTTCTTCCTTCAGTTCGTGGTAACGGGTGAGTCTGTATGTTTTCCAGTTCCTGCCGCAGCATGCGTTTGGCCCGCTCAACGCGCTTTCGAATACGGGGTTCCGGGACTTTCAGCTTTTCCGCAATTTGCTTGTAAGAAAGGCTTTGAAAAAATCGAAGTCCAATTGCTTCACGCATGCCATCTGGCATTCTGCCAAGCATGGCAGCCAGATGGGGAGCATAAGCAGTTGAGTTAAGGCAGATGCTTTGCGGATCCGCCAGTTCCATGTCTTCCAGGCTCACAAAATCCATGCGTCGACGAACACCCCTGTACCGGTCGATGCAGAAATTCTGGGCCAGCTTTCCCATCCATGCTTTTGGATTGGAGATTTTTGCGGCGTGGACAGGTAATTTGATCATCAGCTTCAGCATTACATCCTGCACGTCGTCCTCATCTCCGCCCACCCGGCGGCAGATGTGGCCCACGTATACCGCATGCCGAAGCCATAATTCCCAAAATGCACTTGTGTCCCCGGAGGCAATACGCTCCAGCAGTTGCTGGTCAGTTGCTGTGTCTTCCATAGAAATAGCCCTGTCTTCCCTGCAAAGCGGGCATACTTCAGCCTTTGGCCGGGGAAAGCCTAAAGATGGAAAGAGTTTTTCTTTAGTCAGCCCTGACGAAGCGGCGCGACTTCGCAGTTATTTGGGTTTGTTATTCATGGAAACGACTGATGGGTGGCGATTGCTGTGACATTGTGATTTAGTCACAAAATTTTTATGAATTCCAAAATGGGAATGCTTGCACTCTCTCAGAAAACTACGCTTCCCTGGATCATCTGAAAGTTATTTCGGCGGGAAAGCTGAAATGTCACAATCTGCAATTTTGCTCGTTGTATCTCTGCAGGCGCTGGATACCCCCCGTGACAGTGAGCGCGGTGATGCGACTTACATGGTCCGGCGCCTGCACCAACAACAGACGTACAGGAGAGCAAAATGTCAGAGTCAACTACGATGAGATACGGTATTGGAGTCCGCCGGATACAGAGATGGATCCAGCTGGTTTGTGTGGCAGCTCTGTGCTGCCTGTTTTTTTCTGCTGATGGATTTGCCGCGCCTTGTGGCACTGTCACATCAGTACAGAACAGCGCAATTTTGGCCAATAATACGGCTGACGGCGGTCATGTTCTTAAACACATCACCGGAGCGGTGAATCCGCCGACATCCCAAAGAAATGCAACCATGTTTGCGGATACGGGCCAGTACTCGAACGTGTGGAACGGCTACACGCAATACGGGGTTCAGGTAGATTGCGCAGATGGAAGCGCCAATGGCGCCAAAGTCAGCCAGCAAATCGCGGTTTCGGATCTGAATCTCTCCACGGACGACGACACACTGCAAGCCTGTCAGTGCGGAACAAATGTCGTTAACAACACATGTCGGAAGGGATATTTCAATTTTTCCAGCACTATCACCTTTGTTTTCAAGGTAGTAAACAGTAAGTGGATCCTTCTCACTGCTTACCCCCTGTACGGTGTTCCCACAACAGATGTGTGCGTGGGCCAGGCCCCTGGCGCCAGCAAAAAACTTTAGAGGGCCATCGGTAAAATTGTGGATTGATGCACTGGTCATTTCCGATGCGCATGTCCGCGGTGTCGCTGTACCACGGCATCGCATCGGATTTGGCCTCGGCAGGTTAAGCTGGCCGGGTCAGGTTACTGTCCGGCAATCGTCATCCCGTCAATGCGCAGGGTAGGCGCGGCGGTCGATCCTCGGAACTCCAGATCGGTGCCGATCTCCACAAAATTGTTCAGCATCTCTTTGAAGTTTCCCGCCACCGTGATCTCTTCCACCGGATACGTAAGCTCGCCATTCTCAATCCAGATACCGCTGGCGCCCCGGGAAAAATCGCCGGTAACCATGTTCACGCCAAAGCCGAGAAAATCTGTGACGTAGAGCCCCTGCTTCACGCCGGCAATAATTTCCTTCGGCGTGCGCGTGCCGGCTTGCAGAAAGAAATTGCCCGAGCCAATGCCCGGATTTCCCGTCAACCCGCGCGCGGCGTTGCCCGTGGTGGCCAGGCCCAGTTTGCGTGCGGTGTAGCAATTCAGCAGATACGATTTGAGCACGCCTTTTTCAATCACCACCGTGCGCTGGCTGGGAATGCCCTCGCCATCAAACGGTGACGTGCCAAAGCCTCCCGGCATGGTGCCATCGTCCACCACGGTCACGTTTTCTCCGGCAATTTTTTCGCCCAGCTTGCCCGCAAGAAATGATGCATGGCGATAGATGGAATCACCGTTCACGGCCTCGGCGATATTGCCAAGAATCGTGCGCGCCACGACCGGGTCGAGCACCACCGGAACTTTCGTAGAGGCAATTTTGCGCGCTCCCAGCCGCTGCAGTGTACGCCGCGCCGCTTCTCTGCCCACCGACTCGGGCGACTCGAGCTTTTTGAGTGTGTGAGCGCTCGAAAACCAGTAATCGCGCTGCATGTTCCCATGTTCGTCCTGCGCAATGGGGACGGCAGAGATCGAGCAGTATGAAGACTGATAATCGCCCACAAATCCCAGCGAGTTCGCCAGCACCTTGCGCCCCGTGGCGGCGTCAAACGAGCCGCCGTCAGAGTTTTTCAGGCGAGGGTCGACGCTCAGGGCTGCTTTTTCCGCGCGCCGCGCATACTCAATGCGCTCTTCCGGAGGCAGCGAGTAAACGTCGGCGAAGCTGAGTTGCAGGTCGCCCGCGAGCTGGCCCAGCTGGCCGGGCTCGGGAAGACCGGCGTAGGGGTCTTCTGAAGTAATTTTGGCCAGCGTCAAGGCCCCGCTCACCAGGCGCTCGATGCCATCTTCCGTGAAGTCGCTTGAATATGTGCTCGCCGCCCGCTTGCCCAGGAAAACGCGCAGTCCCAGAGCCCGCGAGCCGGATTCCTTCAGCGTCTCCACCTCGCCCAAACGGACCAGCGTGGAAAATTCATCGCCTTCGCGCACAATGGCCTCGGCGGCGGTGGCCCCGGCTTTCATGGCGCGGGCCACCACGTCCACGGCGATTTCGCGGAGATCGGTCTTGGATTCGAGCAGCGGTTCAGTCTGTGTGGACATCGTGGTTATCTCGCCGTCCCGCCCACGGTCATGCTGTCGAGCTTGAGTGTGGGAATGCCCACGCCCACCGGCACGGACTGTCCGTCCTTGCCGCAGGTGCCCACACCTTCATCCAGTTTCAGATCGTTGCCCACCATGGAAACCTTGGTCAGCGCGTCCGGCCCATTGCCAATCAGCGTGCAGTTTTTGAGCGGCGCGGTGACCTGGCCGTTTTCGATCAGATAAGCCTCGGAGGCGGAAAACACGAACTTGCCATTTGTAATGTCCACCTGCCCGCCGCCAAAATTCACCGCGTACACGCCGCGCTTCACCGAACGTAGAATGTCTTCCGGCGCATCCGTACCCGCCAGCATGTAGGTGTTGGTCATGCGCGGCATGGGGATGTGCTCGTAGCTCTCGCGCCGTCCGTTGCCCGTATCCGGCGTGCCCATCAGCTTGGCCGAGAGCTTGTCGCTCAAATAACCCTTCAGAATCCCGTTTTCAATCAGCACGGTCTGCCGCGTGGGCGAGCCTTCATCGTCCACGTTGATCGAGCCGCGGCGCGAAGGCAGCGTGCCGTTATCCACCACGGTGCATTTATCGGAAGCCACGCGCTTGCCAATCAGTCCGGCAAAGGCCGACGTGCCTTTGCGATTGAAGTCCGCCTCTAGGCCGTGGCCAATGGCTTCATGCAGCAGAATTCCCGGCCAGCCCGGACCGAGCACCACTTCCATCTCGCCTGCCGGGGCCTCGCGGGCGTCCAACTGGATCATGGCCTGGCGCGCCGATTCCTGCGCGAAATGCTCCGGCGTCTTTTCCGAAAGAAAATACTCCATGCCTACCCGTCCGCCGCCGCCGGCGCTGCCGCGAGCGGTGTTTTCGCCCGACCGTGCAATACAAAACACGCTCATGCGGGCCATGGGCTGAACGTCGGTGGCGAAGGTGCCATCCGAGCCGGCCACCAGAATCTGGCGCAGCTCGTCCACATAGCCGCCGCGCACCTGAACAATGCGCGGATCGTAACCCCGCGCCGCACGGTCCGCGCGCATGACGAGTTCCAGCTTCGCCGCGATATCGGCATCCACCGAAGGGGACGCCACCTGGTACAGCTGCTGCGCAATGTTCTCTTTGAATCCCTGCATCGGCTGCTGCGCCGGACCGCGGGCAATCAGTGCCGCCGTGCGCGCCGCCCGCAGAATTTTGGCGGGCGAAAGATCGTCCGTGTAGGCATAGCCGGTACGCTCGCCGGCCAGAACCCGCACGCCGCACCCCGCAGAAATCCCCTGCGTGGCCGATTTCACAATCGATTCATCCACGCTGATGGAGGTTGAGGTCAGGTACTCGAAATAAAGATCAGCATAATCCCCCCCGGCGGAAAGCGCTTCCGCAAGGTAATGCTGAAGATCATTGTGAGTAAGGCCGAACTTCTGGAAAAAGAGATTTTGGCTTTGTGTCATTGTCTGCCCTTAGATTGGCTGCGCCGTGCGGACGATTAAATTATGAAAGCGCGCTCCCTGCTATTCTCCCACCTTCACGAGACGCAGGCAATCAATCCCGGCCCTGGGCCTGAAAGATGGCCCTTGCGGGCTTCCAGGCACATGTGGCTAACCATGCACATGTGGCACAGCCGCCCCCGGCTGTGGCCGGTATCCCCTCATGCCCGTGTGGCACAGGCACTCCTGCCAGTGCGGTTTTGCCTTTACTTCTGCTTTTCTTAATCCGCGTCGATCCGCGTAAATCCGCGGTAAGGCGTTTGCCAGCCATCCGCCCGGTCTGTTCTGTCAGGTATGTCCCCGGTCTGTACCCCAATCTGGGGATACCCCCTTCCACCAGGGTCAATTAGGAAAATAAATGACTTACGTCAATTCGACCCAACGGCCACCCAAGGCCTTGCGACTCCAAGGCACATGTGGCACAGGCACTCCTGCCTGTGCAGTCTTTCTCTTAATCAGTGTCCATCCGTGTAAATCAGTGGTAAAACCGATCAAAGGTACCCCCCCTCCTGGTCGATCACCATCACAAGATCTAAAGGGGTTAGCTCCAAACATCACAAGGGATATCACAAGCGATGGAGTGACCCCCTGGAGTGAGACACAACAGCATCACCGTGCCATCCAAAGCTAATGGCCAAAAGCCAGGGGCCAATAGCTAAGTTCTTGATTTCAATTGTCAAATATCGTGCGCCAGCCGCGGTTGAGCTGACGGCTTTCTTACAAAGCTCGCGCATGTTACCGCATATTGAAAAAAAATCAATGGACAAAAATGTCGACGTAGAGACATAGTGTGCATGCCCTAAGTGCGACACGACCAAAATATTGCACGAGGAGTTGTCAGTGGAGAGGAGAGTATCAGTACAGAGGAGTGTCAGGGGATGGCTTAAGCCATCTCGTTCAGGTCAGGGAATGATTCGGCTTCAGCCGCTGGGTTAGGCTGCGGCTTTGGGCCGCGGCCCCATCACAAATTTCCAGTTTCAATTCGCCGCAATTTGCGGAAACTCTTCATCCGCATCCGCGTCCATCAGTGGCATTTTGTTGCCTGGCTGATGATCAGCAACCGTTTCAAAAGCAGGTTTGTATCAGGGCATGGCTTCAGCCATGCCGTACGCCGGACGCGTCCGCTTGCTTCTTAATAAACCCACTCAGAAAAAGATGCAACGAAAAAATAGCGAAACACCCCAAAAAATACAGATTTTTTTGACCCGAAAAGCCCCAACCTCCCATGCACATGTAGCACAGCCGCCTCGGCTGTGTCCGGGTTTTGGTTTTTGACGGGCGCAAAATCAGCGCGCCGATTTTGCGCGTAATGGGGTGGAGCCCCCGGCTGTGGAGCACAGGCACTCCTGCCTGTGCAGCTTTGTCTTTAGGTTTCCGCTTTTCTTTTCTCTGTTCATCCGTGTAAATCAGTTGCGTGGAGCCAGTCTTCTATTGTTAGAAGTAGATTTTGGGGTTAAACGGTCCAAAACTTCCTTAGTGAAGTGAGTTGCCAGAAGCCCACACAAAAATGTGAGGAGCGCAATAAAGAAAATAAGGATAGTAGAGATTCTTACTGGTCGGCTGAATAATATTGCTTTAAATGTTGCTTGGTTAACCACATCAAAATACGTCGGCCAAACTCGTGATAGAGCCCATCCATAGTAACTAGCCAACAACGTATATGCACCCGCAAGGCAAAAAAGGGTCCCAAGCGATGTGATTTTAGTATGCTTATCGGATTTATTTTTCTTTTTGTTCGCCATGATTCAATCTGGCAAAGACGTGACCAGATATCAAGATTACGAAGGTAACGTCGCCGATCAATTAACTCGCCCCGCAAGACAGCGTCATAGTGTACGTAGAATCGTTGTCTCTGCGTATAAATCAAAAAGGAACTTGAAGAATAACCTGCTAGTCTGTTAATTTCTTCAGCTTGAGTCAGCGTTGCCATCTTTCAAGTTCAGCACGAGGAATCGTCATTGCCGTGTAGTCGGTTTTTATTTTGGTAAGTATGAAATCCTTGCTATCGGTACAATTGTGAATAGCGCCTATGCCGTCTTTAAATACCAATCGAAAGGTGGCCGCCTTATATTCTTTAGGTTCCAAACCAGAAACCAGAAAATGCGCCCAACAATTTCTTGGAAGCGCGCGGGTTAGGGGATTATGCGCGGTAATGTCAAGATCAATTGATTGTTTTTCTATTCGCTGGCGAGATGCTTTTTCTCCAGAAATAAGCTCTTTTTCAACGTAGCAATTTGTGACGCCGGCAATAAGTTGGCCAATATATTCCACTCCATTAATGTTTACGAATAGCTCAAGATCATGAATGGTCGTCGGAACGCCTGAATTTGAGATGAGTAAATCAAGCAGGAGCTGCGAGTACTGAGGCACCACCTTTATAGCGTGTACAGAACCGCCATATTGAATTTGTCCTTGAATCGAATGATCTGGCTTCAATCGCGCCGTCTCTTCGTGCAGCACGGCTGCGTCTATGAAAACCTCATTCACTCTTGGGCATCCAACATGGGGCGACGTTTTCAACTCTTCAATCTCGGCATCCCTAATTGCAATTTCGTCCTTAGCTGCAGTAAGAGTTTCCTCAAGTATTCTGCACTTATTTTCCGCAGCTACCCAATCATCGTGGCTCTTTGACCAACGCTCTTGTAGTTCAAGTCGGGCAGCATAAACATCTGCGAGTTCTCTCTTTTTGGGCCCGAGTTCGCCTTCTGCGGATTGCACCCGTTCTGTAAGGCTTTCTACTTCAATTAATTGAATTCTATATTTCTCCTCTGCTACGCTGGTGGATTGCTCCTGTGCTTTTAAATTGAATTCCAAGTCCCTGATTCTTGTCATTTTCTCAAAGTGCATCCTCGAAGCAATAAAAATAGCGTGACTGATCGAATAGACCAGGAAAAGAGCTAAATATCCTCCTACGGCACAAAGTAATGCCAAATACAGTTTGTCTAGCGGTATGAAGCCAAAATGCCATCCAAGCCAAGCACCGATTACGGCGCTAAGAGCACCTAGCATGTTCTCCCGCGCCTTTGGCCGTATGGTTGATAGCCAACGGGACATCCAGGACTTGTGGTAAGACCACCACATCTGCAGACGATTAGGATTGTTGGTATTCGAGATAATCTTGTCAGTCTCAGTCATGAAAGCTTCCTCTCCTGATACACCTGTCAAAATAATCGGACGGGTGGCCCACAAGCTTTTCAAGCTCTTGATGGATGGCACTACGGTAACACGGGGTGCCCCGTCCTTCGCGGGTTTTGCGAAGGGCGGGATTCGACGACTTTACGGCAAAAGAATCTTACGCCAAAAGAACCTCTGGATGCTTCTGCGCAATCATAAGCAGTTTAAGAGTTGCCTCCCTTGGTTTACGCACTCCCTGCTCCCAGCTTTCCACGGCGTTTGGGCTCACATTGATGATGCGGGCAAACACCGCCTGGCTCACATTGAACGACTGGCGAATGGCGCGAATCTGGCTCGGTCGCAATGGCTTGGGCGGTTGAGGAAGTTCAGTGACGCGCAAGGCGGATGGACTACCCTGCTCGTAAGCCAGGGCCGACCGCAGAGATTGCTCTAAATCGCTAAACACTTTCACTTTCTTGGCTTTATTTTTCTTTTGCTTCATGCCATCACCCCTGCTTCACTTTTTTGATCTCGCTCACCAGTGCTCGTAAGGCTTTCCGTTCCGCGTCCGATAAGTCTTCCTGCTCGTCTTTGTCCAGCAAATACAACAAATGAATGTGGGACCGTTGTTCAAGATACAAAACAAATACCTGTACCCGCCCCTTTTTCCCTTGCTTCTCGACGGATTAAAACACCGTGCTTTACGAATCCCGCCCAGGCCCTGTACCAGATCCCCGCGAAGCGGGTCGCGCAGTAAATCAGCCTGAATGGCGCTGAGAACATCGCCCGCTGATGCGCCAGCCAGTTGCTGGAGTCGCCGGGTAAAGACCGTCGATTCGATATATATCACACTGTAGGATATACCACTATGGGGTATACGGCCCATTTTTCGATTTACAGTTCTGCAGAGCAACTAATGGACTAGTACGGCCGTATGAGCGCCAAAACTGGCATTGCCGCGAGACGTCTCTGTGTTACCATCGGCAAACCCTGCCCCTGGAGTGACCTGAATGATGACGGAATTGCGTCAAATGAGCACCGGCGAGGTACTGGCCAGGACCTTTCATCTCTACAAAAACCATTTTCTGCAATTTGCCGCCATGGGCACAATCTATGCGGCGTGCGTGGTGATTGGTATTCTCATCGTTATCGGTGTGGATGAACTATTGGGGCCGGTTATCGGGATTCTCGGTGGTTCGCTGCTCGTGGTGGCCGAATTGGGGCTCGTCCTGTTGGCCCTGATCGGTCTTGCGCTGGGAGGAGGCGCAACCGTCTATGCGGTTTCGCAGATCTATTTGGGGCGTGAAGCTACGATTCGGAACTCTTACACGGCAGTCCGCCCGCTGATTTTTCGTTTGGCCCGAGTCCAGCTTTCTAAATGCTTTCGCGTTCTCGGTAGATATATGCGAGCTCAGTTGTTGTTCGGCATTGTGTTCGTCCCACTTTATCTGGCACTCAACGGGGAATCTAACAAAACGGTTTTGATAGTGCTTCAGATTTTAGCCTTTCCTGTTCTCGTTGCCATCGCGGTTTGGGAGACGCGAGCTGTTTGCGGATACGTTCTGGCGGTTCCGGCATGCCAGATGGAAAGGCTAAGTAGCCCGGAAGCCCTACAGCGGAGCCAGTCGCTCAGCAGCCAGTTTTTAGGGCGGATTTTTCTGGTCTTGCTTCTTACCGCGGCCATGGGCGCAGGCCTGTTGGCGCTGCTTCTTGCCATCACGTGGGGGAAGCTTTCGCTGGCGCTTAGCTTTGTGTGGCAAGCATCGTCCATTTTCGCGGTGCTTACCCTCACGGCCCCAATAGCGATGATTGCGATTGCCGTGATTTATTACGATCTAAGAGTGCGGAAAGAAACATTTGACCTGCAGTTACTCATGGCGTCTATCGGGCAGCCATGGCAGGAACAGGTCCCGCCTGCCATTGGATGAGTAACCGATGATCTCATTCCATGACCAGCTTATACCTTGGGCAGGGTGGCCTGGTCTTCCAGCAGGACGGGGATACCATCGCGGACGGGGTAGGTGCGCCGGCAGCCGGTGCATTGCAGCGACTTTTCGTCGGTGGCCAGGGTCAGCGGCTTGCGGCACTGGGGTACCGGGCACACAATCATTTCCAGCAGTTGCCTGAGCATCATTCAGGGATTTTACAATGTTTTGCCAGGGCAGCGCCCCATCCCGTTGCAGTATTTGCCACGTCCTGCCCAAAGGCTGATTTATGAAGGGATTTGGTCTTCTATTTTTTTGGCACAAGCCGAATTTCAAAAATCCGTGGCCAAAGTTTCCCTGTCACAAACAGGCGTTTACCCTCTGGATCATAGGCAATGCCATTCAGCACGGCATCGGGATCGTCGTGGCGAAATGGCGCTCCGAGAATGCCCGTAAGATCGATCCAGCCAGTTACCTCCCCGGTTTGCGGGGAGATGCGGGCAATCCGGTCGGAATGCCACACATTGGCGAAGAGCTGGCCCTCCACGAATTCCAGTTCATTTAATTCCTTTACCGCATGGTTCCCATCATGAACGTGCAGCCTGCGCTTTTCTTCAAGCGTGTTGCCATCCAGCACGCGTATGTCCGCGGAGCCATCGCTCATATAGACGCTGGTCCCGTCATTCGCCAGTCCCCATCCTTCGCCGGCATAGGTGAACTGCCGCAGCAGCCTGAAGTCGCTGGCGCTGTAGATAAAACCGGTCCCCGCCTTCCACGTCAGCTGCAGAATACGGTCTTTCAGCACCGTAATGCCTTCGCCAAAATATTCCGGCGCCAGATTCACCTGCAGCAGCACGTCGCCGGTGGTCAGCCGGACCCTGCGCAGGGAAGAGCGGCCTTCGAGTCCGGTGCCCTCGTAGAGAAATCCGTGATACCAGGCCAGGCCCTGGGTAAAGGCGCTCTGGTCGTGGGGAAAACTCTGCACCACTTGATAAGTGAATTCATCGGGGGCCCTGTTTTTGGCCCAGCCGGAAGCCGGTGTAAAGCATGCTGGCAGCGCGCAAAAGAGCATAAGCAGGACCGCAAAGCGAAATCGTGGCATCGAGCGCATCGCCCGGTATTGTCACATATCCGTCGCCGGCCCAACAATTGCACCGACTAATCACGCCACCCAATTTGCGTACCCCAGGTAGCCAGAACGCCACTGCTTTTCGCATTGCCAAAACTCCCGCCAGTCAATTTAAGATAGGTGCGCATGGCAGCCACTGTTCTTGACGGCACGAAAATAGCCGCGCAAATTGTTTCCGAGCTGGCGGGGCAGGTGCGGGCCCTAACGGACGCGGGCCATCGTCCAGGCCTGGCCGTGATTCTCGCCGGGCATAATCCGGCCTCGGAAGTTTACGTTCGCAACAAAGTCAAGGCCTGCGAGCGGCTGGGCATTCACAGCGAAACCATTACGCCGCCCGATTCCGTGACCACGGCGGAGCTGCTGGAGATCATCGCGCGCCTGAACGCCCGCAACGATATTGACGGCATCCTGGTGCAGCTTCCGCTTCCCGCCCAGGTGGATTCCAAAAAAGTGCTGCTGGCCGTTGCGCCGGAAAAGGATGTGGATGGCTTTCATCCCGTCAATGTCGGCAATCTCTCCACCCAGCGCCCCGGGCTCGTGCCCTGCACGCCCAGCGGCGTGATCGAGATTCTGCGCCGCAGCCATATACCCATTGAAGGGCGCAATGCGGTGGTGGTAGGACGTAGTGACATTGTCGGCAAACCGGTGGCCATGCTGCTGCTCAACCACAACGCCACGGTCACGGTGTGCCACTCCAAAACCCATAATCTGGCCGAGGTCTGCCGCCAGGCTGAGATACTGGTGGCGGCCATCGGGCGGCCTGGCTTTGTCACCAAAGATTTTGTGCGGCCCGGGGCCACGGTCATTGATGTGGGCATCAACCGGATTTCTGAGCCAAAGGAATTCGAAAAATTCTTTGCCGGTGACGCCGCCCGCAAAAAATCTTTCGCGGAGAAAGGCTCCACTCTGGTGGGCGACGTGGACCCGCATGTAGCCGAAGTTGCCGGGGCCATCACGCCCGTTCCCGGCGGCGTGGGGCCGCTCACCATCGCGATGCTCATGGCCAATACCGTAAAAGCATCCAAACTGCGGCGTGGAAAAAACTGATGATGCGCGCCGGTCTCACGGGGGGAATGGCCTGTGGCAAGTCGGTGGTCGCCGCCATGTTTGGCGAAATGGGCGCGCACGTGCTCCAGGCGGACACGCTGGCGCACAAGCTGTATCAGCCCGGCGAGCCGGTTTATCAGGAAGTGGTGAAACGCTTCGGCCAGGAAATCATCCAACCAGATGGGACCATTGATCGCAAGCGCCTGGCCGCGCTGGCCTTTGATGGCGGGCGCGTGGAAGAGCTGAACCGCATCGTCCATCCGGCGGTGCTGCGGCGGCAGGAGCAGTGGATGTTTGAGATTCGGCAGAAAGAGCCGCATGCCGTGGTCATGGTGGAAGCCGCGCTCATCTTCGAAGCCGGAGCCGCCAGGCAATTCGACAAGGTCATCGTCGTCACCTGCCGTCCGGAGCAAAAAGTTGCGCGTCTTGCCCAGCGCGCCGGCATCAGTGAAGAAGAGGCGCGCGCCGAGATGGAGCGGCGCAGTAAGGCGCAGCTTTCTGATGAGGAAAAAATCCGCCGTGCCAGCTACGTGATCGATAACTCCGGATCACTCGACCGCACCCGCAATCAGGTGCAGCGAGTCTTTTGGGAGCTCAAAACGCTCGCACTCAGGAGCTATTAGCCGTAATGTCCAACAAAGGAAACATCCTCCGCCCCGTGATCATGGTGGCTTTGCTGGTGGGCGCGTTTTATTACCTCACGGCCCATTGGCGCGAATCCTCCGGCCCAGGCACGCTCGTGCGCAACTCTCGCATTGAAGTCACCGAGGCCTCGGGGACGCCCTCGTACGACTCCGAAGAGCAGGAGAACATCTCGGTTTACCGCAAAGCTCTGCCCTCGGTGGTCAATATCACTTCTACGGCCGTGACGTTTGATTTCTTCTACGGACCGGTACCGCAGCAGGGGCAGGGCTCCGGCTTTGTTCTGGACCGCCAGGGACGCATCCTCACCAACTATCACGTGGTGGAGGGCGCGCGGCAGGTGGAGGTCACCACCAGTGACAAAAAGAAGTACCGCGCCCAGATCATCGGTACGGACCCGCAGGACGATCTTGCGGTCATCCAGGTGACGGGCGGCGAACTAACTCCCGCGGTGCTGGCCGACTCCAAAGGTTTGGTCGTGGGCCAAAAAGTGTTTGCCATCGGCAATCCCTTCGGCTTGAGCGGGACCATGACTCGCGGCATCATCAGCTCCATTCGCTCGGTGCGCGGCCAGCGCGGCTTTATTGACGAAGCCATTCAGACCGACGCTGCCATCAATCCCGGCAACTCCGGCGGACCGCTCTTGAACTCGCGCGGCGAGGTGATCGGCATCAACTCCATGATCTTTACCGGAGGCGCCGAGCAAAGCGCCGGCATCGGCTTCGCCATCCCCATCAATACCGCAAAGGCCGTGCTGAGCGATCTGGTCAGCCTTGGCCGGGTGCGCCGGCCCACGCTGGGCATTGTTCCTCTTCCCATCGGTCCTGAGCTGGCAGAGCAGCTGGGCCTGGCCGCCGATTCCGGACTGCTGGTGATGCAGGTCGTCCCCGGCAGCGCCGCCGACCGCGCCGGAGTTCGTGCGGGCAGGGAACGCGCGTATCTGGGCAATGCCCCCATCATGATTGGCGGAGATTTGATTGTGTCGGTGGACGGCCAGGATGTTCAGGACCAGCAGGATTTGTCGCACTTCATGCAAAACCACCGCGCCGGAGACACCGTCACCCTTACCATCTATCGGGGCAAAAACCGCATGGATGTAAAAGTAGTGCTAGGCGAAGCCGCCAACCGGGGCTCGGCGTAAATCGTATTCATGCCTTAAACGGGGCATTCGTCAGATTCCAATAAACTTTCTTTCAATTTCCTGAAAGTGGGACTAAGCTGTAGGCAAATAGCCTTTCCAGGACACATCTTCCGGCTTTTTATTTAAAGGAGATGGAAACCATGGGTTCTGTTCCGACGCCTACGTCCTCCGCAAGCTCAGGTATGACCGACAATCTGGCCGCAGCCCTTTCGTATATCTGGATCGTTGGGCTGATCTTTCTTTTCATTGAGCCCTATAACAAGAACAAGTTTGTCCGCTTCCATGCGTTTCAGTCGGTTTTTTACGCGGCGGCGGCCTTTGTTCTCTGGATAGGCCTGCATATAACGGGATTGATTCTCGGAGCCGTGACTTCAGGCATTGCCTGGTTGCTGCTTGGTCCGCTGGCTTTGCTGCTTTGGCTGGTTATGTTTGTGATTTGGATTATCCTGGTGGTCAAAGCCTATGGAAACCAAAAATGGAAACTTCCCATCATTGGCGACATGGCAGAGAAACAGGTTGGTGACTAAGTATTTTCTCGAACAAACCTTCGTGAGGGCCCGCCTGTGGCCCTCACGCGATGATTCATTCCGCATAACTACCGTATTCTCGTGATTTGACGCACTGTCCCGCACTGGGCTAGCCTCATAAGCTGGTCCGCTGGTCTCACGCAAACTGCTGGCGGGCCTGCCTTTATACGTGGGGACGGCCAATGAAATCCCTTTCTAAAACGCTGGGTTCCAAAACACTGGTTGTGTACTTTGCCCTGGTGGTATTCTCTGCGCCCGCCTGGGCCGGCGGACTGCGTCCCGTTCACGCCAAACATGCCATTGTGGTCAGCGTGCACGAGGAGGCTTCCAAAGTGGGGACCGCAATCCTGCAAAAAGGGGGCAATGCCGTGGATGCCGCCGTGGCCACCGGCTTCGCCCTGGCTGTGGTCCATCCTGCGGCGGGGAATATCGGCGGCGGGGGATTCATGCTGGTGCGTTTCGCCGATGGCAGCACCCACTTTCTCGATTACCGGGAAAAAGCGCCCAAAGCTGCCACGCGCGACATGTACCTCGACGCCAAAGGCGAGGTCGTCCCCAATGCCAGCCTGGTGGGTTACAAAGCCATCGGCGTGCCCGGCTCGGTCGCCGGGCTGGTGTATGCGCAGCAGCACTGGGGCAAATTGCCGCTCAGGGTAGTCATGGCCCCGGCCATCCGCCTGGCGCGCCAGGGCGTAAAGGTCACGTATGAAGAAGCGCAGTCCATGCATGACCAGTATCTCGCCGACTTTCCCGAGTCGAAGCGCATCTTCCAGCACAATGGCCAGTTTTACGAGCAGGGGCAGATCTTTCGCCAGCCGGAGCTGGCGCGGACGCTGGAGCGCATTGCGCGCAACCCCGATGATTTTTATCACGGCAAGATGGCCCGCGAAATTGCCGCTGCCATGCAGAGCAACGGCGGGCTGATTACCGCCGAAGATCTGGCTGCATATGAAGTAAAGGAACGCCAGGCGGTGCGTGGCTCTTATCGCGGATATGAAATCATCAGCGTTCCTCCGCCGAGTTCCGGTGGCGTGACCATGCTGGAAGCGCTGAATATCCTCGAAGGCTACGACATGGCCAGCCTGGGCAGCCGCTCCGCCGATTCCATCCACCTCACGTCCGAGGCTTTTCGCCGGGCATTTTATGATCGCGCGGAGTTTCTGGGCGATCCTGATTTTTCCCAGCTCCCGGTGCCGCAGCTGATTGACAAGAAATATGCGGCTGCGTGGCGCGCCACGCTGGATCCCGCGCATGCCAGCCTCAGTGACAAGCTGGAACGGCCAGCGGGATTCGGCGATCTGGACCGCCAGGCCGCCGCGCACACTCCGTGGATGGGCCGCGAATCGGAAAACACCACGCATTATTCGGTGGTCGATGCCGACGGCAATGCCGTATCGGTCACCACCACGCTGAATGATAGTTTTGGTTCGCGCGTCACCGCCGGTAAACTCGGCTTCATCATGAATGACGAGATGGACGACTTCACCTCCAAGCCCGGCGTTCCCAACGGCTATGGTTTGATTCAGGGTGAAGCCAACGCCATTGCGCCGGGCAAGCGCCCTTTGAGCGCCATGGCGCCTGCTATTGTTCTTAAGGATGGAAAACTTTTTCTGGTGCTGGGCTCGCCGGGCGGACCGCGCATCATTACCACCGTGGCCAACATTCTGATGGGCGTGATCGATTACGGGCTGGATATACAGCAAGCCGTGAATGCGCCGCGCTTTCATCATCAGTGGGAGCCGGACCAGATTTACATGGAGCATACGGGCTTGTCTCCGGACACGATCAAGCTGCTCGAAGCTCGCGGACACAAATTTAAAGTGGAAAACTACTGGAGTGATGGCGAGTGTATCGCCGTTGATCCGAAAACAGGGGAACGACTGGGCGCGCCCGATGGGCGCGGCGGAGGAAAGGCAGTGGGTTACTGATGTTGCGGGCCATGTCCACGTACGTCCATATCAATAAGCGGCTTCATGCCGGTCTGCTGGAAACACTCAAACGCGGCGGCGCGCAGGCGGTGGAGATATTCGCCGCTCGCGGCCATTTTGACTATCACGATAAAGAGCACGTGCGGGAGATTGCCGCCTGGCTTAAGTCGGAAGGCGTGGCGTTTCATTCCATGCATTCGCCCATTTATATGTCGAACCATTTTCGCTCCGGGCAGCCGCCGCTGAATATCGTGGATATGGACAAGCGGCAGCGTATCGAAGCCATGGACGAGATCAAACGAGCCATCGAAGTTGCGGAGCTTGTGCCCTTCCAGTTTCTGGTACAGCACATTGGCCGGAGCGATGAATCCGACGATCCACGTAAAATCGACTATGCTCTCAGCTCCATCGAACACCTGCGGGCATTTGCCCGCCCGCTGGGCATCACGCTGCTGCTCGAAAACACGCCCAGTGATCTGGCGGCCCCGGAAAAGCTGCGGGAAATTTTGAAGGACCTGCACTATCCTGATCTCGGTATTTGCTTTGATACCGGCCATGCTCACCTGACGGGCAGCGTGCATCAGGCCTTTGACGTGCTTGCCAGCCGCATTCGCTCCACTCACGTGCATGACAATCATCACGACCGCGATTCCCATCTCTGGCCGGGTGAAGGCGGCATCGACTGGAACCAGACCATGGAGTTGCTGCGCACTGCGCCGCATGCGCCGGCCCTGCTGATGGAAATTGAGGGTGGCGAGGGCATGGATGTATCCGGCAAAATGGCCGAGGCGTTCAGTAAACTCGAGAGCGCGGGCGTGCGGGCAGCATAGCCGGCGAAAAAGACAAATATCTTATGGAAACTCAGACTCAGACACCTGTAACCACCATCAGCCATATCGGCCAGCATGACGGCCAGACCGTTACCGTCCGCGGCTGGCTCTACAACAAGCGTGAGAGCGGCAAGCTCATTTTTCCCATCTTTCGTGACGGCACAGGCGTGGTCCAGGGCGTGGCCCCCAAAAACCAGGTATCGCCGGAAACCTTCGAGGCGCTCAAAAACCTTACCGACGAATCGAGCGTTATCGTTACCGGCAAAGTTCGCGCCGACAAGCGCGCGCCCGGTGGATACGAACTCGATGTGACCGATGTGCAGGTAGTGCAGCGGGTGCCGGAAGACGATCCATTCCCCATCGCCCGCAAGGAGCATGGCATTGATTTTCTGATGGAAAACCGCCATCTCTGGGTGCGGACGCCGCGCCAGTGCGCCATTCTTCGCGTGCGCGCGGAGATCGTTCGCGCCGCCCGCAACTTCTTTGACGAGCGCGGCTTCACCCTCACCGATCCGCCGATCCTTACGCCGGCGGCGTGCGAGGGGACCTCAACGCTGTTCTCCGTGGATTACTTTGACGACGAAGCCTTCCTCACACAGTCGGGCCAGCTTTATATCGAAGCCACGGCCATGGCCCTGGGGAAAGTCTATTCGTTCGGCCCCACGTTCCGCGCGGAAAAATCGAAGACGCGCCGCCATCTCACCGAGTTCTGGATGGTGGAGCCGGAAATTGCCTATGCCCAGCTCGATGAGCTGATGGAGCTGGCGGAAAATTTCATCAGCCATTTGGTGCAGAGCGCGGTTGCCAATCGCCGCGCCGATCTGGAGATCATTGGCCGCGATATCTCCAAACTGGAAAACATCAAAGCTCCGTTTCCGCGAATCAGCTACGATCAGGCCGTGGAGATGCTGCACGAAGGCCATGCCAAAGGCCAGGTGGAGGCCAAATTCGAATACGGCGGAGATTTTGGCTCGCCCGACGAGACGTATATCTCTTCACAGTTCGATAAGCCAGTGATGGTCCACCGCTATCCGGCCAAAGTGAAGGCGTTTTATATGGAGCCGGACCCGCAGCGGCCTGATTTGGCGCTTTGCGTGGACGTGCTGGCCCCGGAAGGCTATGGCGAAATCATCGGCGGCTCGCAGCGCATTGGCGACTACAATCATCTGGTACAGCGAATTCGCGAGCATGATCTGCCGGAATCGGCTTTTAAGTGGTATCTGGACCTGCGCAAGTATGGCGGAGTTCCGCACAGCGGTTTTGGCATGGGCATCGAGCGGGCGGTGGCATGGGTCTGCGGGCTGGAGCACGTTCGCGAGACCATTCCCTTCGCGCGTACGCTCACGCGAATTTATCCGTAACTGAATTCTCGAAAACAAATATGGCCACCGAACCCATTAGCTCCAGTCAAAAAACCGAGCCTGCCAGCAAGCCGGTGGGCATCGACAATATTATTCCCAGAAAGATCAGGATTCTGGGCGTGCCTCTGGATTTAGGTCAATCGCGCCGCGGTGTGGACATGGGGCCTTCCGCGGTGCGCGTGGCCGGTCTTGCTGCCCGGCTGGAAGCTCTCGGCCATGTGGTGGAAGATGGCGGCAACTGTGCCGTTGCCTTCCCCGAGCAGAAGAAGGAAGGCGATCCCCGCGCCAAGTATTTAAAAGAGATCACCGCTACCTGCACCAAGCATGCCGATGCGGTGCTGAAGACTCTGGAAGCCGAAAAATTCCCCCTGGTTCTGGGTGGCGACCACTCCGTGGCCGCCGGAACGGTTTCCGGCGTGGCGGAGTATTACCGCAGGCAGCAGCAGAGAATGGGGCTGATATGGATTGATGCCCACGCCGACATCAACACCCCCGAGACCTCTCCCAGCGGCAACGTGCACGGCATGCCTCTCGCGGCAATTCTTGGTCTGGGCCCGGCGGAACTGGCCGGCATCTTTAACTTTTCACCTAAAGTGCAGAATGAGAATTGTGTGCTGGTGGGCGTGCGCGATATTGACTCGAGCGAGAAAGCCAACATCCGCGCCGCGGGCATCGAGGTCTATACCATGCGCGATATCGACGAGCGCGGCATGCGCACCGTGATTGAAGAAGCCCTGCGCGTCGCGGGACGCGGCACGGCCGGTTATCACGTATCGCTCGACATGGACTGGATCGATCCTGAAGATGCTCCCGGCGTGGGCACGCCGGTCCGCGGCGGCGCCAGCTACCGCGAAGCCCATCTGGCCATGGAGATCATCGCCGATCACGGACGCATGACCAGCTTTGAGATCGTGGAGGTCAATCCGGTGATTGACGAGCACAACCGCACCGCTAATCTGGCGGTGGAATTGACGTTGTCAGCTTTGGGGAAGAAGATTTTGTAGCTGCCAGCCACCGATAATGAGAACTAACGCTGTGCGCGGCGCGCTTTACTCTTTTTTCGCAGGTGGTCAAAAGCCTCGTTGCCCTCGATTGGTTTGACTCGTCCGCTTTTGACGTCATCGTACCGGTTATCAAGGCTCTCGTGCAGATGCTCTAATTCCGCAAAGTAACCAGCCATCGCCTCCTGGACGAGTTCATCTTGCGGGCGGCCAGTTTCGGCGGCGAGCCTGCTCAGCTTTGCTGCGAGGTCGGAACTGAGATGAAGTTCCATGTACTTAAGCGTAGGTATTGGAAGCAGCTGTGTCAATACAAACGTAAATTCGGTAGTGTCTTAGTTTGAATTCTGCTGTTCCAGCAATTCCTTAAATCTCAGGCAAAATGTGCGCAGATCGGCGGCCTTTATCTTTCCTATCCATTTTGAGTCAGGATCGTAAAAGGTAAGCAAGACATCGTCAAAGTTTTGGCTATGGGCCGATGAATAAGTAATGCCGCCGTGCGCGATTACGTGCCGCACCTGCTTGATTAATTGGCCAAGCGTGTTGATAGGGTTAGACATTTCCCAGTTGGGCCAATTGAGACTGTCCAGGGGCATCCCGCGAATTTTGCCGTTAAATTGAGTCCGGTTCTTTTCATGCTGCAACACAATCAGTCCCAAAAGCGATAACGCCAATTGCGTGACTGGATGAAGACCATACTCAGGATGATCCTTTGCGGCTTGTTCGATAAACTCAAAATTTTTCCATGTGTTCGCGGCGAACCCTAGCGGGGTATTTCTGCCTTCCGACATGGCGATATGTTACTACGCCAGAAGCGCGATTTCTTCTAGCGATCAAATATGATCGGAAATACCTGCCGCCATCGCTGGCGTGATTCATAAGAGTTTTCCGAGGAACTGAGTATGCCACAAATCTGAGCCGTCAGATCGGCCGTCAAATTCAAACTGAGACACTACCGTAAATTCCCGTTTCCCTCAGATGCCGCTGCGCCGTTATGATAGACACTTGCTCCAGATATCTTCAGCCTGGGATTGAATTTTTATGCGCAAAGCTTTAGCTCTCTGCCTGTTCGCCCTGATCATCTGTTCTGTTGCCTGTTCCGTTGCCGCTGCCCAGAATGCGCCGGCGCCTGGCCCTGGGCGTGGGCCTTCCACTCCGGAAGAGCGCAAACGGATTGTAAGTATCGCGCACAAGCTGCAGTCCTCTCCGCTCGACACGGGGCTGAATGCCGACATCAAGTGGGCGCTCAAATGGATTGAAGACGTTCCCGACGTGACCGTGAATCTTTGCTGGACTCCGCTGGACGACGCCATTCAGTCCGATTTCAAGTATCGGACCAGAATTCCGGCGCTGTTTGCCATCACCAGCGCGGCCTTCCTCGTTGAGCATCCGGACAAGGCGCATGATCAGGTAGCGCCCTATCTGGCCGGCGTGGAAGGCACCCTGCGGGCTTACAAGGCGATGCGCAAGAGCGATCCTGAAGCAAAATCGGACGCGATGGAAGAGCTGCTGCAAAAGCAGTCCGACGGAACTCTCGAAGAGTTTGTGCGCAAAGCGGCTGAGGATTGCCAGGAGCGGCCAAACAAAAGTTCCTAAACGCGCCGAGACCACAGAAACTTTGCGGCTGTAGAGTAGTCATCAGACATGAAAAAACTTCGGGTGGGCGTTCTTTTTGGCGGGCGCAGCGGCGAGCATGAGGTCTCATTGCTCTCCGCCGCTTCGGTGCTCAAGGCAATCAATTCAGCTAAGTATGATGTTGTGCCCATTGGCATCACCAAACAGGGCCAGTGGTTCACCGCCGTACACGCCGAGCAGATGCTGCGCGGCGAATCAGGACGGTCCGCCAGCGAGTCCACGCCAGCCACGGCTGTTCTGGCCAAAGGCAAAGCCGTGATCGTTCCGCCCGCGCCGCGCGATGGATCGCTGATGCCTCTCGAAAGCGTGGCCCACGGCAGTTCCGGCCAGGCCATTCATGTGGATGTGATCTTTCCTGTTTTGCACGGAACTTTCGGCGAAGATGGCACGATTCAGGGGCTGCTCGAACTGGCAGACATTCCTTACGTCGGCTCCGGTGTTCTTGGCTCTGCCGCGGGCATGGACAAGGACATCATGAAGCACCTCTTTGCCGCCGCCGGCTTGCCCATCGTGAAACATGTCACCCTTTTGCGCAGTCAATGGGAGAAAGAGCCGAAAACCGTGGTTCGCATGATTGAACGCAGTCTGAAATATCCGGTCTTCGTGAAGCCGGCCAATCTCGGTTCGTCTGTCGGTATTTCCAAGGCTCGCACCAGCAAAGAGCTTGCGCCTGCCATCGAAATGGCGGCTGCTTATGATCGCAGGATCGTGGTGGAAGAGGGCGTGGGACGAAAGAAGCACAAAGCCCGTGAACTGGAGTGCGCGGTGTTGGGGAATGACGATCCCAAAGCCTCCGTGGTGGGCGAAGTGGTGCCGGCGGGTGAGTTTTACGATTACAACGCGAAATACGTGGACGAAGGCTCGCAGCTCTTGATCCCGGCGAAGATCACCAAGAAGCAGATGAAAACGGTGCAGGAGATGGCAGTGCGCGCCTTTAAGGCCGTGGATTGCGCAGGTCTGGCGCGTGTCGACTTCCTGATGGACCCCAAAACGGAAAAAGTTTATGCCAATGAGGTGAACACCATGCCCGGCTTCACCTCCATCAGCATGTATCCAAAAATGTGGGCGGCGTCAGGGCTGGCCTATCCTGATCTGATCGACCGGTTGATCCAGCTCGCACTGGAACGCCACCGCGAAAAGAAAAAAACTCGTTACACTAAGGGCTGAGTCTGCAGCCGCGCTTGTCGTTGCCGTCCGGGATTACACGGCCTTTTCTCTGGCGCCGCGCCGTCCAAAGCGCAGCAGGTTGGTTCCCCGGTCGCGCAGTTCTCTTGTGCGTTGGTTCATGCCACTGACTGTATTGCGGAAGCGCTCGGCGATATCTCCGCGAAGCTCGCGGCCGCTCCTGGGTGTGAAGAGTGCCGCCACTGCCGCGCCAATCCCGATTCCGGCCAGCAGCCAGGTGATCGCGGTACGTGTGTTGCGCCCCGATGGTTCTGTAAATGATTGTTCCGTGTAGTCGCCGTATTTTGCGTATTCATTCATGGAAATCCTCTCCTTGGGCACCAGCTATAGTTAGAAAAGCCGCCATCGTGGAATGTTGTCTTTAAGGCAGATGATTTTGGCAAACTCTTTTTTTAACGAAGAGTTCATCATGATGAGGTAGAATTTTAAGTTTGACTGCGGACCTTGTCTGGTCCCACGGGACCCGGCGATATGTTCGCTGTTTCCCGCCAGGAACAGGGCAGTCCTTGCCAGGTAACCGCAATTTCAGGAGAAAAGAGTCCGACTCATGGCAATTCCAGCAACACAGATGCGTCCAGGCATGATCATTAAGCACAATAATGATCTGCACCTGGTCTTTACCGTAGAGCACCGCACGCCCGGCAATCTGCGGGCATTCATCCAGGCCAAGCTGCGCAATATCCGCACCGGGGCGATGTTCGAGCATCGTTTCCGCTCCAGTGATCCCATTGAAAAGATCACGGTGGATGAAGTCGGCATGGAGTTCCTCTATCAGGATGGCGACAGCTATTACTTCATGAACATGGAAAATTACGAGCAGCTCCATTTGAACAGGGACGTGCTCGGCGATTCCGTGGACTACCTGACGGCGAATCTGCAGATCAAGGTGGAGTTTTATGACGGCAAGCCGGTCGGCATCGAGCTTCCGCAGACGGTCGAGCTTACAGTAGTCGAGACCGAGCCTGGACTGAAGTCGGCGACCGCTTCCAGCGTAACCAAACCGGCCAAGACCGAAACCGGGCTGGTTGTCCAGGTGCCGCCCTTCATCAATGAAGGCGAAAAAATTCGCGTTGATACCGCCGAAGGCGCGTATCTTTCACGCGCTTAATTTGAGGCCAGTGCCAGATGATTGCCAGGCGTTACATTGTTCGCGGACGAGTCCAGGGCGTGGGTTTTCGCTGGTTTGTCGATTATGAAGCCCGCCAGCTTGGTCTGGCTGGCTGGGTGCGCAATAACCTCGACGGCACGGTGGAAGTCCTTGCCATGGGCATGGAGCCGCAGCTCGAAGCACTACGAAAGAAACTTATAAACGGCCCGCGGGCTGCACGCGTGGACGATGTGCAGGAAGGCTCGGCAGAGCCCGTAAGCGGACTAACTACATTTCGCATTGAAGGAGCATGGTAGCCATGCAAGAAGAGATCATCAGCGGCAGTGATTGTGAACACCTGAAAAAACTGATCCGCGAAGTTCCCAACTTCCCCAAGCCGGGAATTCTTTTTTACGACATTACGACCCTGCTCAGAGACAAGGTCGGGTTTGCCACGCTGATCGACGGGCTTTCCGAGCACTACCTCGACGCCAAAGTGGATACCGTGCTGGCCATTGAGGCCCGTGGTTTCATCTTTGGCCCGGCCCTGGCTTATCGACTGAACGCCGGTTTTGTCCCCATCCGCAAGCCCGGCAAGCTCCCTGCAGAGACCGTCAAATGGAGCTACGACCTTGAGTACGGCACGGATACGCTGGAGATCCACAAAGATGCCATCAAGCAGGGCGAGCGCGTGATTATCGTGGACGACCTGCTGGCCACCGGCGGCACCGCCAATGCCTGCGTGCAACTGGCGAAATCACTGGGCGCGGAGATCGTGGGCCTGGGCTTTGTGGTGGAACTGGACTTTCTCAAAGGCCGGAAAAAGTTTGAAGGGACAGAGGTCTTTTCGCTGCTGCACTACGACAAATAAAGCAGTGTGAGCATTATTTGCTCATGCGGACAAAGGCAGATCCAGTCACGGATCTGCCTTTTGCCTTTAATAGAACAAATATTTTCTCCACTTGACGTCCGAGCGGCCAATCATGCGCATGATGTGGCGGCTGGTGTGCAGCGTGAACGGCCGGGGCTCCTTCATCAGCTTCATGTCGGTTTCCCCAAGCATGTGGTTGCCCTTGCGGCGATTGCAGGAGTGGCAGCACGCCACCAGGTTTTCCCACGTGGACGAGCCTCCGCGCGAGCGCGGGATAACATGGTCCAGCGTGAGTTCCCCCGAAGGCAGCACCACGCCGCAGTACTGGCAGATGTTGCGATCGCGCAGAAGAATGTTCTTGCGCGAGAGAGCGCGCGTCTGGTGAGGAATGCGGCGATATTCGAGCAGCCGAATCACGGATGGCACGCGCATGGTGATGCGGGCCGCATGCAGGTCGTGTCCGTTCTCCTCTTCCGGCATGGCCAGCCCCTTCAGCACCAGCACAATCGCCCGGCGGGCGGCGCAGATGTTGATAGGTTCATACGAAGCATTCAGTACCAGGACCGGAGTCTGCATGATAAGACTCTTGCGTTTCTGTACCGGTGGCGCTTCGTGCCCCGGTTCTCCGTGATGGCGCAGCTTGCCTCTGCCTCGTTGTCCCTTGTCATGCATGGCCCAGTGGTCCCTCCCGGTGAGCGCCAGCCGTTTTGGCCAGCAGGCCCTCTCCATTTGCATTCTTGATGGCTCGTGCAACTGTAACCACAAAAACCTGGCTGGCTTCGGCGCGCAACAGCACCTGCGCACACTCGCTGGCGGTGGCGCCCGTGGTCATCACGTCGTCCACAATCAGCACGCTTCGCCCGCGAACGCGTTCCGGATACTTCACGGCAAACGCCCCGCGCAGATTAGACTGCCGCTGTGGACGGGTCAAGCCCGTCTGCGATGCAGTTTCACGTGTCCTGATCAGAGCGGCAGTGTCTAGTTGGATGCCGCTGGCTGCCGAAAAGCGCAAAAAATTGCGCGCAATCTCCTCCGCCTGGTTAAATCCGCGGCTACTCTGCTTTTCCCGGGACAGCGGAACGGGCATCAGCAAAAGGTTTTCCGGCAGGTCGACGCGAGACAAGGCTCCCGCCACAAACCGGCCCAGAAGCGGCCCGGCCGAGTGTACCTGCTGATATTTGAAAATATGCACCAGATCGCGAAGCGCGCCAGCATAAGCGCCGAAGGCCACGGCTTGATGAAATGGAGGAGCGGTACGCTCGCAAAGTCCGCAGCGCGGCCCGGCTTCGCCATGGAAATGCCGGCCAGGGACGCTTTCGCCGCATACAGAACAAAGAATTCCCTCCAGCGGGGACATTTGCGCCAGACAATCGCCGCAAACCGGCAGAGCGGATATATTGGTGAGCGACGAACGGCAAATGCGGCAGGCAGAGGGGAACAGAACAGAGAACAGGCTTTCACCGGCGACTTGAATCGCCCGAAAGGTCCGACTTGGAAGACTACTGCTGAAGACGGCCCTCCTGTAAAGCTTACAAGGAAGTATTCTCAGTATAGCCGTGCTGCAATTGCGGTGCAATCAGGTTACGGTTACAAAAGGATTAAAAAAACAGTGCTGGCTGCGGAGATTACCGAATAATCCGCCAGTGATAGATTGGAACCAGAGGCCTGCGAAATCCACGCATTGTGCAAGAAAGCAGGGAAATGCCCTGCACGCGCGGTGATTTCTTGTGTCTGGGCCGTCGGTTGTGCTAATGTGCGGCGATTCTGTAACCCATTGAAAAGCGGAGGATTTTGTGCCCGAATTATCGGAAGCCAGAGCAGAAGAACCTAAGTTTCAGCCATACGTCAAGCCGGAGGAACTCCGGCCCGAATTCACATTTCGCGCCATCTTCTTTGGCGGACTTTTTGGAATTCTGTTCGGCGCAGTCACGGTTTATGTAGGGTTGCGCGCGGGCCTCACGGTCTCCGCTTCCATACCGATCGCCGTACTTTCCATCAGCGTGTTGCGTGCCCTGGGAAAAGCCAGCATCCTCGAAAACAACATCGTGCAGACGGCTGGCTCGGCGGGCGAGTCGGTGGCGGGTGGAGTTATCTTCACCCTTCCGGCACTGATTTTTCTGGGTTTTCCTCTGGAGTATTCACGCATTTTCCTGCTGGCGTTCATCGGCGGATGGCTCGGCGTGCTCTTTATGATTCCCCTGCGGCGGCAGCTGATCGTGAAAGAGCATGGCAACCTGCTCTATCCCGAAGGTACGGCCTGTGCCGATGTGCTGGTCGCCGGTGACAAGGGCGGCTCCTTCGCCAGTCGCGTGTTTGCCGGGCTGGGACTCGGGGCCGTGTACACGCTTTTTCAGAACGAAAACATGTTTTCTCTCTGGCCCAGTACGCCCACGGCCAGGCCAGCATGGTTTCCGGGTTCATCGATACTGGCCAATACCACATCGGAGTATCTGGGTGTGGGCTACATCATCGGGCCGCGCATCGCGGGCGTGCTGATTGCCGGCGGTTCCTTTGCCTGGCTGGTGGTGATGCCGGCCATTAAATTTTTTGGCAGCCATGCCAATACGGTCATTTTTCCCGGGACCATACTGATCGCCGACATGGCGCCCATTGACATCTATAAGGCTTACATCCGGCCTATTGGAGCAGGCGCGGTGGCGGCTGCCGGTCTGATTACGCTGATCCGCACCATTCCCACCATCGTGAAAGCCCTGCGCGCGGGCGCAAAGGACCTGGCCGCCGGAGCAGCGGGCGCTGCCGGGTTGCGCCGTACGGACAAAGACATCAGTCTCAAATGGGCCCTCGCGGGTGCGGGCGTGCTGATGCTGATCATGTGGGCCATGCTCACCTTCCTGCCCATCAAACATGCAGAGACGCACGGCCTCAACAATGTCTTTGCCGCGGCTCTGGTCGTGGTGTTTGGCTTTTTGTTTGTTACCGTATCGTCGCGAATCACCGGACTGATCGGCAGCTCATCCAATCCCATCTCCGGCATGGCCATTGCCACCTTGATGGCCACCTGCGCCATGTTTTTGGCAATGGGATGGACGGCAACGGCATATTCGGCACTGGCGATTACCATTGGCGGCGTTGTTTGTATTGCCTCGGCGAATGCCGGCAATACCTCGCAGGACCTGAAAACCGGATACCTGGTGGGAGCTACGCCGGCAAAGCAGCAGCTGGCTTTGATGGTTGGAGTCACGGTCTCCGTCGTCGCCATTGGCATGACATTGGGCCTGATGAATACTGGCCTTGAAGAGTTCCGCACGGTGAACATGCCCATTGATGTTCATGCGCTTCCCGTCGGCGTGGCGCCGTATGCGGGAAGTTTCACCCGCTCCAGCGTTCCCGTGGTCACGCCCGCTGCACAGGGAACCAATGCGGCAGAGACCAAACAAGAGCAGTCGGTCCAGGATATGACCCTGTACACGGCCATCAATTCGCCGACCGTTCCCAATGGTTACTATTTTTATAATCCGAAAAGCGGACGGTTCGATATTCAGTGGATTCAGGGCATCGGCAGCGAGCGCGCCGCCGCTCCCCAGGCCCAGCTCATGGCCACTGTGATCAATGGAATCCTGCAGCACCGGCTTCCCTGGGGATTGATTCTTCTTGGGGTATTCATGGTAGTCGCGGTAGAGCTGCTGGGGATTCGCTCCCTGTCGTTTGCCGTAGGCTTTTATCTCTCCATCGGGACCACGCTGGCCATCTTCTGTGGAGGCGTCGTGCGCTGGTTGGTCGAGTACCGAGCAAAACGCGCGGGAGAAAACGTGGAAGAGAGCGAGGTAAGCCCAGGTTCGCTCTACTCCAGCGGCTTGATCGCTGCCGGCGGAATTGTGGGGCTGGCGGGCATGGCCATCAAAGTGGCGGAGAGCAAGCATTGGGTTCCGGAAGGCGCGATTACCTGGGGACACAGGTTTCCCCTGCTGGCCCACAGCGACATACTTTCAGTAATTATGTTCGGGCTACTGGGCTTCTCGTTGTTTTATTTTGCGCGCAAGCCGCTCGAAAGCAGCCAAAAAAAGTAATCATCCGCAAGGCCGGGCAACGTACGTTTGAGTGCTTGCCCGGCCATGATTCACAAGTGTCTTACACTGCTGCCATGCATCCGCTCGATAATCCCGTCTGGACCGCGCTCACCACTCTGCAAATGGATCTCTCTCAGGCAAATGGCGAAGCGAGGCGGTTTCCGCCGGAAGTCACCCTGCTGGGTGCGCTGCACGAGAATTCAGCAGCAGCCTGGGCTTCTCTGGCGAAGCTCACGCAGGGCGATCCGGTTACGCTCTACTCGCATACCCCGCTTGAATTACCCGCAGGCTGGAGCAGCGTCCGGCAGGTTGAGCTGTTTCAGATGGTGATGGAAGATGGACTCACCCAGGTGCAGCTTCCGGGGTGTGCAGTCCTCGAACTAACCAATGCCGATGTGCCGGAGATGTCCGCGATTTACAGCGCCACCCGTCCGGGGCGGACGCTCTGTCCTCAAATTCAGCGTTGCGGCCTGTTTCTGGGCGTGCGGCAGGAAGGCAGACTGTCAGCTATGGGCGGGCTTCGGTTGCATCCTCCTGGTTATCGCGAGATCACAACGGTGGCCACGCATCCTGACTTGAACGGTCGCGGTTATGCAACGGCCGTCGTGTCGGCTCTGGTGAAAAAAATTCTGGCGGCGGGAGAACAACCGTACCTGACAGTCCGTACCGACAACCAGCGAGCTATCGCCATCTACCAGCGCCTGGGCTTTCGCGAGCGCACGAGAATTCACTCACGAACGGTCCGTTACCGCCAATAGGTGAGCGAACGAAGAGCGTCGGCTCATTCGGTCACCGCGTGTTCCCGCAGGCGATGCGTATCTTGTGACTCAGATCGGTCAGGCTGTAGGGCTTTTGCAGAAACATGCCTGTTTCTATGGCTTCGTTCAGGTCAGGGCTGCGTTCCGTGTATCCGGAAACGTAGATGGTGTTCAGGCCAGGGCGGCACTGCCTGGCTTCGCGGGCCAGATCCAGGCCGCTCATGCCGGGCATGACCACATCGGTCAGCAGCACGTGGATGGGCTGGTCATAGGCACGGCAAAGCTCGAGCGCATGGGCGCCGGTTTCTGCTGAAAGCACGTTGTATCCCCGCGACTCCAGGTATTCTCGCGTGATTTCGCGCAGGGTGTGCTCATCTTCCACCAGCAATATGGTCTCTGTTCCGCCAGGAGATGGGGCTATTGCGCGCACGGGCTTCTCCGTGGTTTTCGGCAGATCCACGGCGGGAAAATGAATAACAAAAGTGGTGCCCTTTCCCGGCGTACTGTCCACGGAGATGAATCCGCCATTTTGCTTGACTATGCCATAGACGGTGGAAAGCCCCAGACCGGTGCCTTTGCCCCGCTCCTTGGTGGTAAAGAAAGGTTCGAAGAGATGCGAGAGGATGTCGCAGTCCATACCAACTCCATTGTCGGTAACTGACAAGCTCACGTAGTTCCCGGGAGGCAGAGTTTCCGCCAGCGCGCCAGACTGGCTTTGCTCCAGACGGACCATCGCGGTTTCAATGGTGAGGGCCCCACCCCGCGGCATGGCGTCACGAGCATTGACGGCCAGATTCATGATCACCTGTTCGAGGTGTCCGCGGTCCGCATTGATATGGTGCGTCCCCTCTCCCGTGTGGATTACAACCTGTATATCCTCACCCAAAAGACGCGGAAGCATGCGCAGCAGGTCCCGGACAATGGCATTCACGTCCACCACGCGGCGCTCCGGGGGCTGCTTGCGGCTAAAAGCCATGAGCTGCTGCACCACCGAGGTGGCCACGGACGTAGCATCCTGAATCTGGCGCACATAGCCGCTGATCTTGTCGGGTATGTTGATGTGATACTCGAGCAGTTCGGAGCATCCACGAATGACCATCAGCAGGTTGTTGAAGTCGTGGGCCACGCCGCTGGCCAGGCGGCCCACGGCCTCCATTTTTTGTGCCTGAAGAAACTGCCGCTCCAGAGTCAGCTGCTCGGTGATATTTTCGACAAATACTTCAAACACCGCGTTTTCGCCCACCGGCCCTGACAGCCTTCTTCCCGCCAAACGGACAGTGATTTCCCGGCCGTCTTTTTTTCTCCAGGCAACTTCAAGTTTCCCGTAGTTGGACTGGATTCGCGCCAGTGACCGCGCCCGCTCTTCGGAGCTGCAAAAAATATCACGGGCGGTATTCAGCCGCAGCAGCTCTTCTTCATGCTGATAACCGAGCATGGCAACCAGGGCCGGGTTGGCCATAAGGATGTCGCCATCGCGGCTGGCCCGGTAGATTCCGTAAGGGGCGCCTTCAATGATGGAGCGATAATCTCTTTCCGACTGGCGGAGCTGCTGCTCGGCGAGGTCGCGTTCAGCCTGCAGGGCCTGCTCGCGCAGCGCCCGCCGCAGCACCGCCGGCAGCCGCTCCAGCTTGTCCTTGATTACGTAATCGGTGGCGCCTTCCTTAATGCACTCCACCGCCAGTTCGTCTCCCAGCGTGCCGGTAATGAGGATGAAGGGCATGGTATAGCCCGCCTTGCGCAGCCAGCGCACGGCTTCCAAACCATTCCAGCGCGGCAGGTGGTAATCGCCAAAAACCGTATCGTACGCATTCTCCTCAAGTTTTTTTTGGAAGTGAACGGAATCGGACACAACGTCCATGGAACAAATTATTCCTGAACTTTTCAGCATGTGCGCGCAGAGTGCAACATCAGCGGGGCTGTCTTCCAAAGCCAGAATTCGGACAGGTTGGATTGCAGTGGGTTCCGGTTGTGTCGTCATAATCCTTCTTGCCCTCGCGCCAGGTTATGCTGCGCAGTATGCTCTCTCGAGATTGCGATGTTTTGAATCTGCAAGTAAACCGGAAGCATTCCGCTGCTTTAAGACGATAGCTCTGCCCGTTTATTATGTCCCTTAAATATTATGTCTCCAAAAGTTTGCCACAGAATAAAAAGCGTGCAAATGTAATTTCGGGCTTTTGGCAACAAGGAAATTCCACTTTGCGGCTTAAGAATCTCTAATACACAAAACGCCTCTGGAGTGTTAGATTCGTATCTTATGTCCGCACCTGATTCCAGATTCGTCCGGGCCTGCCTTTGCGAAAATGTAGATGCCACCCCTGTATGGCTCATGCGCCAGGCTGGCCGCTACATGGCGGAGTATCGTGCCGTCCGCAAGCACCATTCCATCCTTGAAATCTGCAAAACACCTGAGCTGGCGGCGGAAGTCACCATTACTGCCGCGGAAAAGCTCGGGGTGGATGCAGCCATCATCTTCGCTGATCTTTTGCTGCCTCTGGAGGTGATGGGGCTACCCTTTCGCTTCACCACAGGCGAAGGGCCGGTCATTGAGAGCCCGGTGCGCTCCAAAGAGGCCGTAGCTGCGCTGGTGACGACGCGCAGCGCTGAGCTCGGCTATGTGTCGGAATCCGTGCGGCGTGTGGTCAAGCATTTCGGCAATACCATGCCGGTGATCGGTTTTTGCGGCGCGCCTTTCACGCTGGCCAGTTACATGATTGAAGGCGGCGGCTCCCGGAATTACATCCACACCAAGAAAATGATGTACAACGAGCCGGCGGCATGGGCGCAGCTCATGCGCAAGCTGGTTGAAGTGCTGGCCGCCTACTCTGCCGAACAGGTGCAGGCCGGCGCTGACGCGCTGCAGGTGTTTGACAGCTGGGTCGGCTGCCTGAGCGTGGAAGACTACCGGGAATCGGTCCTGCCCTACACCACCGATCTGATCAACAGGCTCAAAGCCACTGGAGTGCCGATTATCTACTTCGGCACCGATACTGCCACTTTGCTTCCAGTCATGAAAGAAACCGGCGCCGATGTGATGGGCGTGGACTGGAGAGTGCCGCTCGACCAGGCCTGGGGCAGTCTGGATTTTGAAGGCGCGGTGCAGGGCAATCTTGATCCCGTGCTGCTGTTTGCCAACCAGAAAGAATTGCAGGTGCGTGCGGAGGCTATTCTGCGCCAGGCTGCAGGGCGGCCAGGGCACATCTTTAATCTGGGCCACGGCATTTTGCCGGAGACACCGGTAGAAAATGTGCGTATGCTGGTGGATTTTGTAAGAGAATTGAGTGCAAAGCATTTGTCGAGTGGAGCCTTCCGATGATCCCGCAAAAAACAGCAGTTCTGCTCCTGGCGCATGGCAGCCCTGATTCTCCGGCTGATGTTCCGGAGTTCATGAAATACATCACCGGCGGCCGTCCCGTGCCCGATACCGTCATTGAAGAGGTGCGGCACCGCTACGCCCTGATTGGCAAATCGCCTTTGACGGAGATTACTCTGGAGCAGGGTGAGAACCTGCAGCGTGAACTTGGCCTGCCGGTGTATGTCGGCATGCGCAACTGGAAGCCCTTTATCACGGAAGCAGTGCAGAAGATTGCAAAGTCCGGAGCCGACCAGGTGCTGGCCATCTGCCTGGCCCCGCAGAATTCTTCCACCAGTGTGGGCCTTTACCGGCGCGCGCTTTCCGAGGTGCTGAACCCGGAGATGACCGTGCAGTTCGTGGAAGAGTGGCATGACCATCCCTTGCTGGTGCAGGCATTTGCCGAAAGGCTGGCGCCTGTGTGGCAGCAGGCCGCGGAGACTCTGGGCGAACCCGTGCCGGTAATTTTCACCGCGCACAGCGTTCCCACACGCACTATTCAGGCAGGCGATCCTTATGAACGCCAGACCAAAGAAACGGCGCGGCTGGTCGGCGAAAAAATTCGCGGGCTGCTGCCCGAGCTGCGCCACTTTGCTTTCCAGAGCCAGGGTATGTCCGGCGGTCCATGGCTGGGACCGACCGTGGAGCAGGTAATTCTGGATCTTAAGGCCAAAGGCCACAAGGGAGTGATCATTGATCCCATTGGCTTTTTGTGCGATCACGTCGAAGTGCTCTACGACGTGGACGTGGTCTTCAAAGAGTTTGCGGCGGAACACGGCCTGCAGTTCTGGCGCACGGAGTCGCTCAACAATTCACCGGCATTCATTGCGGCGCTGGCGGCCCTGGCATCATCGCAACTGGGCGTGGTCTCCGGCTCCAGCGCATCATGAAGCGGGTCGCCATTGCGGGCGGTGGCATCACCGGCCTGAGCGCGGCTTATTATCTGGAAAAAGCCAGAAGAAACGGCGCTCCGCTCGAATGGACACTCTTTGAAAAGTCCGAACGCCTTGGGGGCGTGATTCAGACTGGCCATCGCGATGGCTACGTGCTTGAAGCAGGCCCCGATTCTTTTCTGAGCGCCAAGCCCGATGCCGGCAGCCTGTGCCGCGATTTAGGGCTTGGCGACCAGCTCATCAGCTCCAAAGATGCCGAGCGCAAAACCTACATTCTGGTCAAAGGCAGGCTTGTGCCTCTTCCAGACGGCCTTGAGTTCATGGTGCCCACGCGGGTGTGGCCCATGGCCACGACCAGGCTATTCTCCCTCGGAGCCAAGCTGCGCATGGCGGCCGAGCGCTTTGGTCCGGGGACAGGCCTGAATGGCGATGAATCCGTGGGCAGCTTTGTGCGCCGGCACTTTGGCCAGGAGATGGTGGACCGCGTGGCCGAGCCGCTGCTGGCGGGGGTCTATGGCGGCGATGCCGAGCGCCTGAGCATGAGGGCCGTGCTGCCTCGCTTTGTGGAGATGGAGCGCGAGCACGGCAGCCTGGTGCGCGCCAGCCTGCAGGCGCGCAAAGCACGGGCCCTGTCCGGCGCCACTCCGCAGCCACTGTTTACTTCTCTGCGCAACGGCATGCAGCAGATCACCGACGCGCTGATCGCTGCGCTGCCTGCTTCATCTCTTCGTCTGCGGCAGCCGGTCACAGCACTACAGCGCGATGGCGGCTGGAAGACCGAGTCCGGCGAAAAATTTGATCACGTTCTGCTGGCCGTCCCGGCGCCCGTTTCCTCGGCTTTGCTCAAGCCTCTCAACACGGAAATAGCGGAGATGCTGGCGCACATACAGTACACATCGTCGGCAGCCGTGCTGCTGGCCTGTGAAGCAGCCGAGTTGCCGCCGGGCTTTGGATTTCTGGTTCCAGGCGCGGAAGGCCGCAAACTGCTCGCCTGCACATTTGTGCACAGAAAATTTCCCCACCGAACTGCTGAAGGCGGAATTTTGCTGCGCTGCTTCTTCAGCAGCGCCCGCATGACGGACCTGATCGCGCACAGCGACAGCGATCTTCAGGAGCTTGCCCAAAAAGAGCTCAACAGTATTCTGGGACTGAAGCTGCAGCCCAGGTTTATGCAGACATTCCGCTCGTCGATTGCCATGCCGCAGTACGAAGTTGGCCATCTGGACCGGGTGGCGAGAATAGAGAGCCTGCAGAGCGAGATGCCAGGCCTGCAAATCATAGGAAACTCGCTTTATGGTATTGGAGTCCCTGACTGCATTAAGTCGGGACGACAGGCGTCGGAAAAGATAATTTCATCGCTTGGCTGATTTTGCTTTCACTCCTGGCCGCGATCCGGACTTAACTATTCGGTGTTTGGCGGCAGGTCCACTCAGTTCACCCTGCAGGCGTTTGGGTAAACGTCCGAACACAAGCTGATAGGAATTGCGGATTAGCTCTTTGATCTCCGCCTGCCGCAGCGCATGGATCTCCTCCATGGCTACCCAGTGGTTCCTTGCCATATAGGGCGCGGGAATGATTCCTTCGATCTCCACCAGTTCTGCAAACTTTTCCGGAGTGCATTTAAAGCAGACTTTCACTGGTGATGATGGCTCGAGCGGAGTCGTCGAAAAGATCTTTCCGGCAATGCGGAACAACAAAACATTTCCCCATTGGACATCCTCGGTAGCGTGGGGAAGTCCAAGGCAAAACTCGCGTAGCCAATCGATGTGGGAAGCCACCGTGCCCAATATAAACTCGAGAGACCGGCAATGGCCACCGTTAAAAAGAGTGCTGCACGCGATAACTTTTGCGCGCAGTTCGGGTTTGATTGTTAAGAAGCAGGGCAGGGGAGAGCAATGAGAAAAAACATGTTTCTGGCTGGGATGATGGCTTTGGCGGTCACGGTGCTGGGCCAGGAGCAGCCGTCTGCCGCGCAGCACGATATGGGCGATGCCACTCAATCCATGTCGCACCGGCATCACCATGAGATGGGCCCGCACATGCTCATGAGCACTTTGCGTCCAGCGCAGCCGGGTGATCAGGAAAAAGCGCAGGCGATCGTGGACCAGGTGAGGCCGGCGCTCGAACGCTATAAGGACTACAAAGTTGCTCTGGCTGATGGATACAAAATCTTTCTGCCCAATGTTCCTCAGTCCATGTATCACTTCACCAACTGGGCCAATGCCGCAGGCGAGGCCTTTCGCTTTGACGCCGCCAGGCCCACCTCTCTTCTTTATGAGAAACACGGGGATGATTACAAGCTGATTGGGGCCATGTACACGGCGCCGCTCCGGTTCACGGAAGAGCAGCTCAATCAGCGAGTCCCGCTCAGCGTGGCGCAGTGGCACCAGCACGTCAACCTGTGCCGGCCGCCCAAAGGGCAGGAAAGGGAAATGCTCTCTTCAAATCCAAAGTTTGGACTGGCCGGCTCTATCTCAACCCAGGAGGCGTGCGAGGCTGCCGGTGGGACCTTTGTCCCGCACATCTTCGGCTGGATGGTCCATGTCTATCCGTGGGAAAAGACGCCGGACGAAATCTGGTCAGTAGAGAGACAAATGAAAGACATGTCCGGTGGCGAGCACCATCACCACGATGGCATGGAGATGAGCCACTAACCTTATTAAGCCGACCAGGCACGCCCGTGATGCACCCGCCGGTTGAGTTCGGAGACCAGCTGATCGATGTCCGTGGGTGAAATGTTGCAGGGAATTCGCGCGTCAAGGAACGGCTTGCGCGGGCGTTCTTCCGTCGATGTCCAGGGGCGTTCCGGGGAAATCATCCTTGAGGCATCGCGCCGCAGCTGGATCAGCAGAGCATGAACGGCATCAGGATCGAGTTTGGCTGGAGCCAGCCAGCTTAACTCGGCCGCCGCCTCGCCCAGGTTTCTTTTTTTGCGATACGGGCGCTCGTTGAGCATGGCGTCAAAGGTGTCTGCCACGCCCACAATCCTGATCGGAAGCGAAAGCTCGTCGCCGCGCAAATGGTCGGGATATCCCGAGCCGTCCGCGCGCTCGTGATGCGAGCGGACCACCTCCGGCACCCGTGGCCAGGGAAAATGCACGCTGGAAACAATGCGGTGTCCGGTGAGGGTATGGTTGGCCATCTCCCTGAATTCTTCCGGCCCCAGCGCGCCCTCCTTGGTGAAAATGTGTTTGTCCACGCTGACTTTACCGATATCGTGCAGGTAGCCGGCGGCCCGCATCTCCGTGACTTCGGCCAAGCTCATGCCCATTGCGTCCGCAATGCCGGCGGCGTAGCGCCCCACGTGCAGGGAGTGCCCGTCCATATTCACGTGCTTCACGTCGATGGTGGCGGCAAAGGCGGCCAGCGCTTCGTCCCAGAAGGAATGGACCGATGCGATCAGGCGCAGGTTTTCCGCCGTGCGCTCTTCGAGTGACGCCAGGAGCTGGTGATTGCAGATGGCCAGGGCAATATATGGCGCGAGCTGGCTGATCTGCGCCAGCAGCTCGGCAGAGTATTCGGCATTGCCCGGGCGCTCACCCAGCAGCAAAGCGCCGATCAGTTTGCCCCGCACCCGCAGCGGCGCAATGCAGTGGAACCACGTGCTGGAGATGTTGCCCGTGGCGCTCAAAAAGGTGTCGCAGCGCTCGCGGCCCAGTTTCTGGGCGCCTGATGCGTGCATCAGCGCATGAATGTGCCGGGGCAGCAGCGGGAACACCGCAGTCTGAGGAAAGGTGGCGAAGCCGGACACCGCCACGGACGCCAGCATGGCCGGCTTTTCTTCAAAGCGGAACAGCGCGCCCGCGCAGGCGTTCACCGCCATCATGACCAGCTGCAGGGCCGAGGCCGCTGTCTGGCGAAGATCGCGCTCGCCGGTCAGCACCGGCCCAAGATCGGCCAGGAGCTGCCAGCCCGTGTCGTAGTTGTTTGTAAGAGTGTCTGCCAAAGTCGAGGGGCAGGAACTCCAGAGCTTTTCCAGAGTAGCAGCTTGTTCCCATGTCGCGGAAGGCAGAGTGCCACAATCATTAATAGTGATTAAGGAGCGCGAGCCGGACTAAAAGTGCTTTTGCAGATCGGCAAACTTTTCTACCTGCAGCAGGCACAGGCCATCCGGGACGGGCTCCAGAGTCTCATGCTCCAGTATCCAGGTCATATTATGCGGAACGAAAACAGCGTTGATGCCGGCAGCCAGGGCCGAATTGATGTCGGACTTCGGGCTGTTGCCGATCATCCACGTGCGCTCCTCGCCCAGTGCGTATTTGCTCACCACGTCTCGGTACGCCGGCGGGTTCTTCTCCACCACAATCTCCACCGCGGCAAAATATTCTTTGAGTCCGGAGCGTTCAATTTTTCCCGTCTGCTCGGTGATATTGCCTTTCGTCACCAGAATCAGGTGGTGCTCTCGCTGCTGGAGATAATCCAGGGTCTCGGCAACTCCCTCAATAATTTCCATCGGATACTCCGAGATGCGGTGGGCAAACTTCCATATCCTCTGGTGCAGCTCCGGCGTGACCGGCTCCAGGGAAAGGCGTTCAAATGTGGTGACCAGCGAGTGGGCAAAGCTGTGCAGACCGTAGCCGTGCTGCAAAATGGTCTGGCGTTCCACCTCATTGAGCACTTCTCGCACCTGCTGGTGCGTCATTTCCCGGTGGTTGAGGAAAGAGAGGAAATCGGCGATGGCGTTTTCGAAATAGACGTTATTTTCCCATAGGGTGTCGTCGGCATCGATCAGCAGCGTTTGCGGATGAGTGATCTTCATGCAAAAGCAGATTTTAAATGAACGCCCATCTGCGTTAAAATCGGCTCTGGTTTGCTGTGACTTCCCGAACAAAACATCACGTGCGCGATTATGGGCCGGACGAACGCCGCAAGTTCGAGCGGATCGATATTCCCGCGGCCAAACAAATTCTGGTGCTCGATTCCAAAGGCAAAACAGCCGGCGTGCTGCGGCAACTGGGGCGCGGCGGCTTTATGATCGAGCCCGAGCGCGTGTACCCGCGCGACAGCAAGCTGCATCATTTTTTGATCCATGAACAGGAAGAAGAGCTGCTGATCAGCATAGGTGCGCGCGTGCGCTACTCCGATCCCCGCTGGACCGGTTTTGAATTCGTGGACCTCGATGCGGAAGCCGCCGTAGAGATAGGCATCATTATCGGCAAGTATTATGAGGCGGCCCAGAACCGCAAGTAAGAAACACTTCAGGCCTTTTGCAAAATACCGCGCCCGCGGAATTTTTGTAAGCACTTTTTAAGAAGTCGGCTGAAAGCTGCCAGAGCGCAGGCTTGCTTAAAAATAAATTTTGTACCGAGCAGAAAAATTGTGTCACTATGCACGTCGGTGAGCCGGGCCCCCTGATTGCCGCTCATCTTTTGAACGACCAAGCAGATGAACGACCAGCAGGATTTTCCCCAGCCCTCCATTCGAATCTGCGGCCAAGGAGTGCAAAAATGCCAGTGATTCAGCCCAATGATTACACTTTGCAAGGCGGTGGCATCACCGTTACTTTCATTACCTCCAATTTTCTGGGGCAGCCTTTTCTCGCATACAAAGACGCCTCGGGGACCAAAGATTTTTTTGGCAGCGCAATCCGGGTTGTCGATGTGGGCATCGGCAAGCTGGTTACCGTCACCACGCACATGACTATTGATACCGGCGGAACGGAATTCAGCGTTCTGCTGCCGGTAATTGAACTCGCCGACGCCAGCAAGCACCAGATATTCCAGACGGACGGCATTGTCACTCACTTCAAAGGGCCGGACTCGTTTCCAGTCACCGGCCCGCGCGAAACCTACGACTTTATTCCCATGACGGGCAATGCCCGCTCAGTGGTATTCCTGGCGCCGAAACTGGCGGTAAGCAAAGCCGGGTAACGGTGTTTCTCTTCCAGGGACAGGCGGCAGGCCGCCTGTCCCTTCACTTACCGGATCGCAGCAGTTTTCTTTGGCATATCTGCGAGGCTGTCTTAACCACTCGCTCCGACTCCCGGCGGCAGGCTTCTTCTTCCTAAACTTTTACCGCGCGTCGCACGGATATTTGTACCTAGCAGTAAATAATTTCTGAAGCTTTACCCCATGCCGGCACATCTTTACTGTCCGGTACAAAGTTATGGCACGGCAGGAGAGATTGTCATCATGTCTAAAAAACTTGCAGGTAAGGTCGCGCTGGTTACTGGCGCTTCCAAAGGGATCGGCGCCGGCATAGCCAAACATCTGGCGGCGGAAGGCGCGGCTGTTGTCGTCAACTACGCTTCCAGTAAGCAAGGCGCAGAGCGCGTGGTTGCTGAAATCAAAGCCAATGGCGGAAAAGCCGTGGCCGTGCAGGCCGATATGGCGAAAAAAGGTGAGATTGAGCGCTTGTTTGCCGAGGTAAAGAAGGCTTTCGGGGCCCTCGATATCCTGGTCAACAACGCCGGGGTCTACGAGTTCGCCCCGCTTGAGAATCTTACGGAAGAGTTCTACCACAAGCATTTCAACCTGAATGTTCTTGGTCTGCTTCTGGCTTCAAAAGAAGCGGCAAAATATTTTGGGCCGGCGGGCGGCAGCATCATCAATATCAGCTCCATCGCCAGTACGACCACACCACCTACCTCCTCTGTTTACACCGCCACCAAGGCGGCCGTGGACGGGATCACCAAAACCCTGGCCAAAGAATTGGGGCCGCGGGGAATCCGGGTGAATGCCATTAATCCCGGCATGATCGAGACGGAAGGGCTCAATACGGCTGGTCTGGCGCAGGGCGATTTTCGCAAGATGATAGAAGCGCAAACGCCTCTCCGCCGCATTGGTCAGGTGGGTGATATTGCACCCGTGGCCGTGTTCTTAGCCTCTTCCGATTCTGCGTGGATCACCGGCGAGACCATTCGTGTTGCTGGAGGATTTAGTTGATTTTTCAGGGCAAGGGAGTCCCGGTCTTTGCTCCACAGCCGGGATTCCTCTGCTTACTGGAATGTTATCCGGCGACTTGCCGCTACGAAAGCGCGGCCAAAATCTCCTGCGGATCAGGCCGCTGCCGCCAGTCGGTGTCCACTCGGGCGTAAGAGATAGTTTTGTCCGGACGTATGATGTATGTCGCCGCCACTGGCAGCTCCCAGCTTGCATCGCCGTTGTAGCCGGGGAGCTTGGTGAAGATGCTTTCGTAGATCGCCTGCAGCGCCGTAGGCACTCGATACGCCAATCCAAACTGGCGGGCCACCTGATTGCCTGCGTCACTCAGCACGGGAAAGCGCAGCTTGTGCATGTCGCGCGTCATGTAAGAGTGCTTTTGCGTTTGCGGCGAGATCGCAATCAGCGAGGCGCCAGACGCGGCGATGGCACTGTGAGTCTCCTGCAGCGCCGCAAGCTGCGTGTTGCAGTACGCACACCAGCGGCCACGATAAAAGACAATCACCAGCGGTCCGCTGCGCAACAGGTCTTCCGAGCGCCAGATCATGCCGTCGCCATCCGGCAGCTGAAACATGGGGGCCGGATCGCCTGTTTTCAAAGCATGGGCGTCAGCGCCGGAGGCACGTATCTCCTCCATCGCGGACTGCACCACCGCCAGACGCTCTGCCGGAACCATGGCCTGCAATTTGGCCGTGAGTTCGTCGAGTTGTTGCTGAAGACCCATAATGTGCCGTGCCACAAAATAAAGCGCGGGCTGAAAAACTCCCGCGCAAAGTCAGTTCTTTATGGCCAGATTTCAGTTCTTACATTCCAGGAAATTTCATTCCTGCCAGTTTTCGACCAAAGCTGGCTTTACCCATGTCTTTAAACATTTTGCGCATCTGGGCATACTGGCGCAGAAGCTGGTTTACTTCCTGCACCGTGGTCCCGGAGCCGAGCGCAATGCGCCGCCGCCGGCTGCCGTTGATGACCTCGTGATGCAGGCGCTCATGCATGGTCATGGAGCTGATGATGGCTTCTACGCGCCCAAGCTGCCCATCGTCCACGTCTTTGGCCGCCTTCTGCATGTTGGCAAAAGGGCCAATGCTGGGCAGCATCTTGATCACGCTCTGTAGTGAGCCAAGCTTTTTCATCTGCCGGATCTGATCGCGAAAGTCTTCGAGCGAAAAGCCGTCGCCGCTCAGGGCCTTGGTGGCGAACTCCTGGGCTTTCTTCTGGTCAACGTTCTCCTGGGCTTTCTCGATCAGGGTCATCACATCGCCCATGCCCAGAATTCGGCTGACGATGCGGTCGGGATGGAACGGCTCCAGCGCGTCGTACTTTTCGCCGATACCAATGAACTTGATCGGCTGCCCGGTCACCTGCCGGATGGAGAGCGCCGCGCCGCCACGTGCGTCGCCGTCCATTTTGGTAAGCACCACGCCGGTGATGGCCAGAGCTTTGTGAAATTCATCGGCGGAGCGCACTGCGTCCTGACCGGTCATGGCGTCGGCGACGAACAGGATCTCTTGCGGGTTCAGCAGCTTCTTGAGCGACTGCATCTCCCCCATGAGGTCGTCGTCGATGTGTAGGCGACCGGCGGTATCCACAATTAGGAAATTGCAGCCGGTGTTCATCGCCTCTTTACGCGCTTCTTTGGCCAGGCGTTCGACCGTGGCCGTGTCCGCTTGATCGGCCTTGCCTTCGTAGATGTTGACCTTGACCGTGTCCGCCACTACTTTAAGCTGCTGCCGTGCAGCGGGACGATAGACGTCCACCGAGACCAGCATGGGGCGGTTGCCGCCTTTTTTGAGCCAGGCGGCCAGCTTGCCGGAGGTGGTGGTTTTACCCGAACCCTGGAGCCCGGCCATCAGGACAACGGTGGGCGGCTGCGAGGCGAATTTGAGCTTGGCCGTGTCCCGGCCCAGCACCTCGATCAGCTCATCGTGGACGATCTTGATCACCTGCTGCGAGGGTGACAGGGCCGTCATTACTTCCTGGCCGACGGCTTTTGCCTGAATGTGGTCGATGAGCTGTTTGACCACTTTGAAGTTGACGTCAGCTTCCAGCAGCGCAAGGCGTATCTCCTTGAGCGCATCCTGGATATTTTCCTCGGTCAGCGTGCCCTGGCCGCGCAGGTTTTTAAATGCACGCTGTAATTTTTCCTGAAGGTTCTCAAACATAGATAATATGAAGGCGCGCGGATGCGCGTGTCATTATTGTAGCAGCCGTTTGCGGCCAGCCTGTGTGACAGGCCCGCAACTGGCAGGAATCCAGGGCTGATTCGATTGACTGAAGAATCACAGACACATGCGGCCGCAGGACCTCCGGAAATTGACGATCCGTTGCTCCCCCGCGCCGATGCGGTCACCGGGCTGGCCCAGGGCGCGGTCACCGATGCGGCAGAGACCACCGTAATACAGCTTCCGCGCATTGCCCGTGCGCTCGAGAATCGCAACTTCCGCCTGTTCTGGATGGGGAATTTTCTTTCCAACGTCGGCACCTGGATGCAGAACATCGCCCAGGGCTGGCTTGTGCTGGACCTTACCAAGTCGCCCTTCTGGCTGGGTCTGGTGGGCTTTGCCTCTTCGATTCCCATTTTGCTGTTTGCTCTGATTGGCGGAGTCATCGCCGACCGGGTGAACAAACGCAAGATGCTGATGGTGACTCAGTCGGCCATGATGATGTTCGCGTTCATCATGGCAGGGCTCGCTTACAGCAAACACATCAACATTGGAGAGATCATTCTGCTGGCGCTGGGCACCGGCATTGCCATGTCTTTGAACACCCCGAGTTATCAGGCGCTGGTGCCGCAGCTCGTTCCCCGGGAAGACCTCACCAACGCCATTGCGCTGAATTCGGCGCAATTCAATATGTCCCGCGTGATTGGCCCTACGCTGGGCGGGTTTGCCATGGCGGCGTACGGTGCGGCGGGAAATTTCTTTCTGAATGGTCTCAGCTTTTTGGCCGTGATCGTTGCGCTGACGCAAATCCGCTATGCTCCCAGTCAGGCCCCCAGCGAAGGTCATCTTTGGGACAAGCTCAAAGAAGGCTTCAACTATGTTTTCTCGCACGCGGAGATGAAATCGCTGGTCATTCTCACCGCTATCGGAAGCCTGCTGGCCATCCCGTATCTCACATTCGTTCCTTACTTTGCCCGGGAGATTCTGCACACGGACGCGCGCGGCTTCGGCCTGCTCATGGCGTGTGCTGGTGTTGGCGCATTCCTGGGCGCGCTGACCATGGCTTATCTGAGTGGTGTGCGCAGCAGCAGCGCTTCCATCACCGCCTCCGGCGTGGCATTTTTCACCGCGATCATTCTCTTTACTTTTTCGCACAGGTTCTATCTTTCCGGACTTTTGCTCATGGCCACGGGATACTCCATGGTCATGATGGTGGCCACCATCAATGCCCGGCTGCAGCACCTGGCGGAAGACCACATGCGCGGCCGGGTGATGAGCATCTACTCCACTGCGTTTCTCGGGCTGCCGCCCATCGGCAACCTGATCGCCGGCACGTTTTCGCACATCTTTAGTGCGCCGCATGTGCTGGCTGGAATGTCAGCGGTTGCGCTCGCGGCCACACTGTTCGTGACCACAAGAAAAGCCCAGCGGTGAATGGAAAACAAAAAGGTCATGAAGCCAGGTTTTGCTTCATGACCATTCTGTTCTTCCACTGGAGGAATTCGTCTTATCTTTTTGATTGCGCCGTGGTGGCAACGCCTTTGTCTGCCTGCTCCATGGCTACAACGTCATAATCGCGCTCTTTGTCGTCGCCTTCAGGCACACGCAGGACCATGTGGTCCTTCTTCATGCGGAAGAGAGCGCGTTCGCCCACTGGCAGCAGCGCGGGATGCTTATCGTCCCGCGGACGAATGCGGTAGATCACGTGGTCGGTCCGGAGCACGTATTCATTGCAGAAAGTTTTGCGCGCTTTGGTCTTATTGGAGTCCGTGCCCAGCACCTCGCCCACGAAGGTGTTCGAAGATTTTTGTTCGAACCCGCATTCCACCGAGTTCATGTCCTGCAAGACTCCTGGCTCATACGACTTCGCGTCCTTTGCGCTGGCCACAACAGCGAAAGACAGCACTGAAGCAAGTATTAATTTTTTCATCACAATATCACCTCGCACTATGCTCTATCGCAAGCTGGTTTCCAGTCAGCTCACGTTTGTAAGTGCTTAAAAATGAATATGATGCCGATGATCCATGGCTGACAGTAACTATGAACAATTTACACACTGACTGACAAAAATCGCCGAAGGTCAACATTCATTTGACACCGGTATTCCCCCGGCGGAGAATGTTCACCAATTCCGGGCATCGCAGGTAACGAATGGATTTTGAGCGCAGCCGCGGTTTCCGTCCCTTTGAATTGATCTTCAGAATTCTGGTGATCTGCGTTGTGATTGCCCTGATCTGTCTGGTGCTCAGACACTTTACTGGCTGGCCGCACTTCTAATGCTGCATTTCCCGCGAGTTGCGTATCTCCGTGGATGCTTTGCACTTTTTACGGCGAGGCTGGCATGGTTGCTCTGGTCTTGCCAGTGCGCGGGACGTCCGGCAAATTTGCTGACAAAAAAACCTGGGGCCGAAATCTTCGATACAGCAGAAGATTCGGCCCCAGGTTGTAAAGCCCGTATCGCGTTTGCCTTGCCTGCTATGGCAAAGGCTGCGGACGAGATCTTTTAACGGCCTGCAGCAACTTCCACGCCTTCGCCTTCTTTTACTTTCAGGCCAAGCCCCTTGGCTACACCGGCTCCATAAGCCGGATCCGCTTTCAGGAAGTGCTGGATCTGGCGCTGCTGGATATTTTCCGGCGCACCCTTCAGACTGGCGACAATGTTGCCGATCAGCCGCTCACGCTCGGCCGGCTTCATCAGACGGAAGAGATTGCCCGGCTGGGTGTAGTAGTCGCTGTCCTGACGATGATTGTGGCGGTCAATGGTTCCGGAAGTGGGCCGCGGACGTTCACGGAAAGCCGGGTTCTCGGCGGGACCGTTGAAGCTGTTGGGCTCGTAGTTATGCTCCGCTCCGGAGTTGCCATCGAAGCGCATCGCGCCATCGCGGTGATACGTATGGACGGGGCACTGTGCCCGGTTCACTGGCAGTGCGTCATAGTTAACGCCGAGCCGGTAGCGATGAGCATCTGGATAGGAGATGAGCCGGGCCTGCAGCATCTTGTCCGGCGAGTATCCCATGCCGGGCACGATGTTCTTGGGCTCAAATGCCGCCTGTTCCACTTCCGCGAAATAGTTCTCGGGGTTGCGGTCCAGCACCAGTTCGCCGATTTCGACGAGCGGATAATCCTTGTGCGGCCAGACCTTGGTGAGGTCAAACGGATTGATGTGGTAGGTCTCGGCTTCCTTTTCCGGCATGATCTGGATGGATACGCGCCATTTGGGGAAGTCGCCTTTCTGAATGGCCTCGAACAGGTCGCGCTGCGCGTAGTCCGGATCCTGGCCTTTGATTTCCTCGGCCTTTTCGCGGGTAAAGTTCCGGATGCCCTGTTTGGTTTTGAAATGATACTTCACGTAGAACAGCTCGTTCTTGCTGTTGATCAGGCTGAAGGTGTGGCTGCTGAACCCGTCCATGTAGCGGTAACCATCGGGAGTGCCGCGGTCGGAGAACAGGATGGTGACCTGGTGCAGCGATTCCGGAGAAAGCGACCAGAAATCCCACATCATGGTGGGGGATTTGAGGTTGGTTTGCGGGTCGCGCTTCTGGGTGTGAATGAAGTCGCCGAACTTCAGGGGATCACGCAGGAAGAAGACCGGTGTGTTGTTGCCCACCATGTCCCAGTTGCCTTCTTCGGTGTAAAACTTAAGAGCAAAACCGCGGGGATCGCGTTCGGTATCGGCCGAACCTTTTTCGCCGCCTACGGTCGAGAAACGAAGGAACGTGGGTGTGCGCTTGCCGTTGCTCGCGAACAGCTTCGCCGTGGTGTACCGGGGCATATCCGGGTTGGTGCAGACAAAATAGCCGTAAGCGCCGGAACCCTTGGCGTGCACTACACGCTCGGGGATACGCTCACGATTGAAGTGCGCCATCTTTTCAAAAAGCTGGAAATCTTCGAAAACGACCGGGCCGCGCGGGCCGGCGGTGAGGGAGTTTTGGTTGTCGCCTATGGGGCGTCCTGTGGAAGTGGTAAGTTGTTTTTTATCCATGGATCTCTCTTTTATTTTTTTATATATGGCTTTTCAGATTAGAAAATTGCGGCCACTGCAGGAAGCCACGCAATTCGATATGTGAAATCGAAAAGACCAATATAGGGTGTAATCATTGTAATAAGTTTAACTGGAACGGTATGGAAATTCATCAACTTCGTTATTTTCAGGCTGTTGTGCGGGCCAGGAGTTTTACCCGGGCTGCGGAGGAATTGGGCATTGGTCAGCCAGCGCTGTCGCAGCAGATTCGGGCGCTGGAGAAAAAAATTGGAGCCCCTTTATTCGAGCGCTTGGGGCGCTCCCTGCGGCTTACCGTCTTTGGCGAGGCCCTGCGTGAGAACGCGCGCAGCATTCTGGATCAGGTGGCACTGGCCGAGAATTCCCTGGCCAGTCTGCGGGAAGGCGTGCGCGGACGCCTGCGAATTGGCGTGATTCCAACAATTCTGCCGTATTTTATTGCCCCGCGCATTGCAGATTTCCAAAAAGCTTTTCCCGAGGCGGACCTTCAACTGGTGGAGGGCCCTACGCTGCGGCTGATCGAGCAACTGCAGGCCGGCGACCTCGATATTGCCGTGGCCAGCCTTCCGGTGAAAAACCCGGATATTATCTGCAGCGAACTGTTCCGCGAACCCCTGTTTCTTGCCGTCTCTAAAAGCCATTCTCTGGCCCAAAAACAAGTGGTAGACGTGCGGGCTTTCGCCGACGAGCCGCTGCTTCTGCTCCGGGAAGGGCATTGTCTGCGCGACAATGTGCTGATTACCTGCAGGCGTTCCAAAGGCGACCCGCGCGCTGTCTTCGAGAGCGATCAACTGGAGAGCATTTTTCAGTTAGTTCGTGCCAGCATGGGCGTCACTCTGGCCCCTGCCATGGCATCCGCGCATGGCGCGGGGTGCGCTTTTGTTGAGCTGAAAGGAGCGCATACCCGGCGCATTGGCTATCTTCGGGCCCGCCGGCATGTGGTTACCAGCCCTATGCGTGAATTTACTTCCTGGCTGCGCAAAGTTTCCGCTGAATCATCAGCGGCTCTCTAACGATTCCGCCTTTCCAGAATCCAGGCGCAGCCGCGCCTGGATGAAAAACAGGAAAAATTGGTTGTTATCCCGGGAACAACCGGCAATGTCATGGGGGACAGGGGGATTTTGCCGGGGCTTGCCTGGCAAAACTCAGGGCAATTGCTGATATTTCGGCTGCAAATATTAGATTAAACTAAGTATACTTAAGCACTTAACACTGGTACTCAGATTGCACTCAGGATAAATTAGTGAGTGATCTGAGCTTGATTTTAGGCTGTCTCACGGGGGAATCCAGTAATTGATTTCAGGCTGCGCAGTTTGCCTCCCAGGGCATATCTCCTCAGCGTGAAATTAAGAAAAACCAAAACTAAGGAAAAGGCGGAAGAAAAACACATGTCGTTCTTAGCCGGACTTGGTAACCTGGACTGGGGTGGAATCGACCTCTTACAACGAATTCTTCTGGTCACAGATGGCACCCTGACTGACATATTGCAGGTTGCATTTCGTGAGCCAATTGGCGTACGCAAGCTTGACCCGGATATCGCTGATATGTCGGTTGAAGCCCTTGAATTGCAGCCCGGTGAGACGCGAATGGACAGATCGGTGGTTCTCTACGGTCAAAAGACCGGCACCAACTATGTTTATGCGGATTCCACCCTGGTCGTAGAGCGACTCCCCAAAAAGCTTCAGGATGAACTGCTCAATTCAGACAAGCCAATCGGGCGCCTGTGGTCGCAGCATAAGGTTGAGGTGCGGAAAGAAATGCTGCATGTCTCAAAGTGCTCGCCTGCCAGGCTGTTGCCACATTTCAAATATATGACAGAGAACGAACAGTTGTTCAGGCGCAGCTATCGTCTTATCACCAGCGGACGTCCGGTCATCATCATCACCGAGTATTTTCCCAGCGGTCTTCTGGGCGACGGCGTGAGTCGCAGCTCGTTCCGCGACACCAGCAGCCTTATCCAGTCCGGGGCTGTGTTGCAAATGCCATAGCTGTAAGGACGACCTTCTGTAAAGTTCTGTATACCTCTCCAATAGCCCTAAGGGGATTGTGGTATTCTGCTCCCCCCTGTGCGCTACTCTCGTTCCATGTCGCCTAGCCACCTAATTTATTTCTGCCCAAAGGAATGCCCAGTTATGAGAAATAAAATACATCTTTACTGTGCCTTGCTGTTGACCTTCACTGTATTCAGCAACGCCAGTTTTGGACAAGCGAATAAACCAGTAGTAACCCGGCAGCCAATCGCGGTTGACAGCAGTTACTTTGCCACTTTAAAAGCTTCGCCTAAACATTTTGCCTCGAATCGGATGTCGGCGGCGGGGAATGCCGCAGCCCGGCAGCAGCCATTTCGAATCGTCTCCATTCCAACGTTCAACAGTTCTTTTACATTTGGCGGCCAGACTTTTCCCTTCACTATGGCGGGCCACGCTCCTCAGGCGGGTGGAACCACGATGATTCCGACGACCATGGTTACAATGTCGTTCTTTTTTGACGAATTCGTGGACCAGAATGGAAACAACATCACCATTGATGCCGCGGCCATCTCGGATGAGATCAAGAATTCTCCGCTGTTCGAAAAATCTCCGTTCAGCACCGGCAATACGCAATTCAACGATGCCATACAGCGGGCGGAGTTCTTTAACATCATCAATCGCGATGGAGACAACAACGGAGACAACTCCTGGCACACCCTGCTGACCACGCCCAAAACTCTTATCCCGGTTACCGTGGAAGTGCCGGTGGGGGCCGCCGTGCTGTTCCAGGCGACTGATGGAAATATCCTTGCACTGATCGACATCAACTTCATATCTTCCCAGTTGAATACACTGCTGCAGACAGAAGGCGTGACCGTGGATACAACTCCCATTTTCCTCACGCGCAATGCGGTCTATGGCGACTTTGTTGGGGGGAATCCGGTGGACTGCTGCATTGGCGGCTTCCACAGCGCATTCGAGACAAAACAATCCGGCAACAAAATCTTCGTTCAGACTTTTGCTTTTGCCACTTCTCTTGATTCGGACCTGTCCAGCATGATATTCGGCGACCCCGCTCTTTTTGCCGATGTAAATGCATTGAGCCATGAAGTGTCCGAGCTGATTAACGACCCCTTCGCCAATAACATTACTCCTAACTATCAACTCCCTGGTGCACCTCCGGGAGCTTGCCAGAACGTCCTCGAAACCGGAGATGTGGTGGAGAATTTGCCCAACGATTCGGTCGCCATTACAGTGGATGGTTTCACCTATCATCCGCAGACAGAAGGGCTGCTCCAGTGGTTTGAGGGACAAAGCCCGTCCACCGCGATCGGCGGGGCCTACAGCTATCCTGATACCACCAAACTGGTTGCTCCCTTTACCCCGTGCCCGCAATAACGGCTGTTTTTTTTACTGAACGCAAAAAGGGCGCTCGGATGAGCGCCCTTTTTCCTGATTCCTGCCTGGTGCCTGCACCTTAAGCGTGGAATCAGGTTCCCCCGAAATGGCAGGGCTGGTTATTTCCCGGCTTCCTCCGCAATATAACCAGAGAGAAAGGTCATGAATTCGCGCTGAGGACGGGAGCGGAAATGGTTTTGCAGCCGCACCACTCCGACCCGTCGCCGGGCCCGCTCGTCCTCTAAAAGGACAAATTTGCATCCGTTACGCGGTTCGACTGCCATTTCTGGCACAACCGAAACCCCCATACCGGCGGCAACCATGCCCAGAATCGTGGGGAATTGCCCACTTTCGAAAACGATATTGGGTGCGATCCTGACCCGCTTGCAGGCGGCAATCACCGTGTCCCGGAAGCAATGCCCTTCCTTGAGCAGCAGAAAAGGTTCAGCCAGGATATCTTTCAGGCAGGCTGAATCGCTCTTGCCGAGGGCATGATCACAGGGGACCACGGCATAAAGTCTCTCCCACAGCAGTTCCTGGCGTACCAGTTCCGCTCCCTGGATCGGCAGGGCCACAATGGCCATGTCGATGACTGTCTCCTGCAGCTTCTGGATCAGCACAGGTGTGATGTCCTCATTGATGACAATGTGGACGTCGGGAAATTTTTTCGAAAACGAAGGCAGTATTTTGGGCAAAAGGTAGGGGGCCACGGTGGGAATAACGCCAATCCTCACCAGACCTCGTGCGAGGCCGGCCATATCATGAATTTCAGATTTGACCGAAGAAACCGCGTGGAGAATGTCCAGGGCCCTGGTATAAAAAGCCTTTCCAAATTCAGTAAGCCGGATCTGGTTGTGGAAGCGGTGAAACAGCTTCGCTCCGAGTTCGCCCTCCAGCTTTATAATCTGCTGGGAAAGCGATGGCTGGGCCACATGTTCCCGAGCGGCAGCGCGAGTAAAACTGCCGGTCTCAGTTACCGCGCACATATAGCGAATCTGATGGATTTCCATAAAAACTGAATCTACCGGTAGGCCCCCATTGTTTTAACCTAAAATTAAAGCAATTTAATTACCACTGTTAAATTATTGAAAAATAAATACATAAAATGTGAAATTGGATGCTAAAGGCTATACCAAGCAATTGGTCAGAGTAATATTTTATTGACTTTTAACACAATATTGCTAAACTTTGCGCTCAATAAGAAACTGATTGGTTTTAAAAGCTTAATGGCGTCTTTTGCGGTTCAGGGAAGGTCGCAGAAGCCTACAAGTTGAGCGGCTTTTGTGAACCGAATCACGGTTGGCCATCCAGGGATCACTGCTAGCGATAAGCACTATTTAATAGTTCGATTGGTTTTGCTCTAAATTCGACAATTGCTGATTTTTGAGCGTGCATATTTCGGCTCTATCCCGGGATTTTTCAATGATTACAATGCTTTAATTGTGGTGCTTAGATTGCTTTAATTTATTCAAATTTCAGGGATTGCTTGGGTTTTTTTCCGGTCTTTTCAAAAGTTAACAGGTTCAAGTCGGACGAAAAATTAAGGGGTATATACGCATGGAGAAAAAAGTCGATGTACTGGTGATTGGAGGCGGGCCTGGCGGATCGACTGCGGCGGCCCTGCTGGCGCGGAACGGGTTGAAGGTGCTCCTGTTGGAGCGCGAAACCTTCCCGCGTTACCACATAGGCGAATCATTGCTGGCATCGTGCCAGTCCACGCTCAAGCTTTCAGGCGCGTACGACAAAGTAGCGGCGCATGGATTTACGGTGAAGCGTGGCGGCATCATCCTGTGGGGTTCTGACAGATGGCTTCTGGACTGGAACAAGATGGTGGATCCCAATATCTGGTCCTGGCAGGTTGATCGTGCGGAATATGACGAGATTTTGCTGAGAAATGCGGCCGAGAAGGGCGCAGAGGTGATCGAATCAGCGGCGGTGCGCCGCATTGTGTTCGAGGGTGAGCGTGCGGTGGCGGCGGAATGGACCCAGTTGAAGGATGGAGCCCAGACCGGCCCAGTGAACACGGTGAAGTTTGATTACGTGATCGATGCCTCGGGGCGCTCCGGCGTACTCTCGCAGCAGCAGTTCAAGATGCGCAAGTCGCATGACGTATTTCAGAATATTGCCATTTGGGGATACTGGACCGGGGCGAAACTGCTGCCGGAAACTCCCGAGGGTGGTATCAATGTGGTGTCCTCGCCCGATGGCTGGTGGTGGCACATTCCGCTTTCCGATGGCCGCTACAGTGTCGGTCTGGTAACGCACAAGGCCAAGTTTGCGCAGGCCCGCCAGGACTACGGAACTCTGGAGAAATACTATCTGGACCGCCTGAATACGGTTGAAGCGATGAAGATGGTGACCGAGGGCGCAACCTACCACGGGCCGGTACGGGCGGAGCAGGATTACTCCTATGTGTCTGACCGCTTCTGCGGTCCTGGTTACATGCTGGTAGGCGATGCCGCCTGCTTCCTCGATCCTCTGCTTTCCACTGGCGTACACCTGGCGCAGTACAGCGCCATGATCGGCGCCGCGTCCATTCTTAGTGTACGGAGAGGCGAAGTCAGCGAGGGCGAGGCGTGGAACTTCTTCGAATACGTCTATCGCCGCGCTTATACCCGCATGCTGGTGCTCGTCTCCCGCATGTATGAGCGTTATCAGGGCGCCGACGACTACTTCTGGAATGCGCAGAAACTGGTGCATGCAAGTAGTCGCCAGTCAGAGCCTGTGCGCGACTTCACCGCCATCATTGCCGGCGTCACCGACCTCCGTGAGGTTGAGCAGGTGGATAGACGAGTAATGAATGAAATGAATGAAGTTTTGCTGGCCGAGGCCGAAGAGATGCAGGATTCAAGTCTTGCCGGCAAGGCCAAGAACGACGTCACGGCGCTGGATATGAATCCGCTGTTCTCCGGCTGGTTCGGATTGACCGGGCCGGATACATCTTTGAATGATCTGTACCTAATGACCGAGCCGGTCCTGGGATTGCGCAAGGCCAAGGCCGCGGTGATGAGCCAGTAATACCGGTACAGGTTTGTAACGAGGTTGTGGCGGGGGTGTTGCGGTGGTTCACGAAAACTGTCTTTATAAGTTTGTGGAGCCGGTTCTGCAACGCCCTCGTCTTCGGAATATTTGGCGCACCAGGAATTGAGAACAGCAAGCACGTTTTAGGGCGACGTACCTTTTTGTTTTCTATCACCGCGATATGGGCCTGACGGTAAGTGCTCAGTAGGCAGATGACATTTAAGATGCGCGCTCGGCAAAAAAAGTAACGCTCAGTTGAAAAAATAAATGGGCTTTCCGTGACAGGGCGGGCGACGGGCCTGTTGTCTGAACGCGGCGGCTTCAGAAACGGAGTAATTTCATTGCACAGCGCAAAATCAGAATCGAATGAACAACGGGTAAGTGTACTGGTGGTTGGCGGCGGGCCCGGCGGATCGACGGCCGCTGCGCTTCTGGCCAAAGCTGGTATTGATGTGCTCCTGCTGGAGCGCGAAACCTTTCCGCGGTATCACATCGGAGAGTCTCTTCTGGCTTCCTGCCTCCCGACCCTGAGACTGTCGGGCGCCTTCGAAAAAGTGGCTGCCCACGGATTCCAGAGAAAGCGCGGAGCGCTCTTTCACTGGGCCGAGGACGTCTGGGTGCTGGACTGGGCCAAACTCATCGATCCCGATGCATGGTCCTGGCAGGTAGAGCGCGCGGACTACGACAATATTCTGCTCCGTAATGCCGAAGAGCAGGGCGCCCGAGTCATTGAAAACGCAGCCGTGAGGCGTGTGATTTTCGAGGGCGACCGGGCCGTCGCGGTCGAATGGGTGCGGCGTGGCCAGGAGTCCCAGCTGAACACTACCCGGTTCGATTACATCATTGATGCTTCGGGCCGCACGGGCGTTCTGGGGCAGCAGCATTTTAAGATGCGCAACCAGCACGCAATCTTCCAGAACATCGCCATCTGGGGCTACTGGCAGGGCGCCAAACTGCTTCCGCAAAGTCCTTCGGGCGGGATCAACGTGGTCTCTTCACCCGATGGCTGGTGGTGGCACATTCCGCTGGGCAATGAGCGGTACAGCATAGGTCTCGTGACCCATAAGCTCAAATACGCCAAGGACAAACCAAAGACGGCGTCGCTCAAAGAGTATTACCTGAACCATCTCTACGAGTCGGACTCCATGAAGCAAGTGGTCGAAGGGGCCGAGCTGACCAGTGATATTCAGGCCGAGCAGGATTACTCCTACGTGTCCGACCGTTTCTGCGGTCCCGGTTTCTTCATGGTGGGCGATGCGGCCTGCTTCCTCGATCCGCTGCTCTCGACCGGGGTGCACCTGGCGCAGTACAGCGCCATGCTGGCGGCGGCTTCCATCATCAGCACAAGGAAAAAAGACGTGACGGAAGACGAGGGGTACCAGTTCTACGAGTACATCTATCGCCGCGCCTACACGCGTATGCTGGTGCTGGTTTCCACGCTTTACCAAAAATACAACGGCAAAGACGATTATTTCTGGGGAGCGCAGAAGCTGGTGCATGAAAAGATGCGCCAGGTGGAGCCGGTACGGGCCTTTACCGAGATTATTGCCGGCAATATAGACATGCACGAAGCCAAGAGTGTGGAAACACGCGCTCTGGACCGGCAACTGCTCGACGAGGCGGAAGAGGCGCAGGAAGCCAAGGCTGCCGAGGAAGGCGCGCATGGTCTGCACTCCATGGATGTTACAGCAACCTGGGGTCCCTGGCGGAGTTTGGTGGGCGCGGATACGAGCGTTGGAGACTTTTACCTGGTCACGGAGCCTGAACTGGGGCTGCGCAAGACGGAAAAAGCGGTCGCGGCTGGGTCGTAAACGTAACTTGTTGGTACTTATAGCAGGCGCTGGACGAAAAGGAACGACTATTAGTTAATACAAATATGGACCCAAAGACGAAACTCTCTCCACGCCATCAGATGATGAGCCTGCTGGCAACGCATGCGCTTCCCGTGTATGCGATTGCCGTGGCTGCTGATCTGGGTATTGCCGACCTGGTTGAAAATCAGCCACAGACTGCAGCGGAACTGGCTGCAAAAACCGGTGCGAATGCCGATGCCCTGGGCCGGGTGTTGTATGCCCTGAACAGCATCGGCGTTTTCCAGCAGGATGCCAACGGCCGTCATCACAATACGGAACTGAGCGCGACGCTGCGCAAGAGTGCCCCGGAGTCATTATCTGGCTGGGCCAAATATATGACCTCGGACGTCATCAACCGCACCTTCGAAGCGCTCAGCTATACCGTGATGACCGGAGAGCCTGCCTTCCCCAAAGTCTTTGGAAAGTCACTGTTTGAATATCTGGGCGCGGAGCCTGCCACCATGCAGATCTTCGCGAACGGAATGACTTCGTACTCCTCGACCAGCGTGCGCGAAGCTGTGGCGGCGTACGACTTTTCCAAAGTGAAGAAGATAGCGGACATCGGCGGCGGGCACGGGGCTTTTCTTCGGGGAATCCTCGCGGCCACGGGAGTGCCGAAGGGAATTGTCTATGATCTTCCTCAGGTAGTCGCGCACGCCGCGGAACCCGAGACCTCGGACCTGGCCCGCCGGTATTCGGCAGTCGGCGGCGATTTTTTCAAAAGCGTGCCCGAGCAATGCGATCTTTACGTTATGCGGCACGTGATTCACGACTGGGCCGACGAAAATGCGACCACAATTCTCAGCAACTGCCGTAAGGCGATGAGTCCTGGTGGCAAGGTCCTTCTGATTGAACTGGTGCTGAAAGATCCCAATGAGCCGGATTTTGGTATCTTCATGGACCTTACCATGCTCACGCTGCTGCACGGGCGTGAACGTACAATCGCCGATTACAAGCGGATTTTTGCGGCGGCAAACCTTCGGCTGGTGCGTGCCATTCCCGCCGGTCTTCACACTTTGATCGAGGCGGAAGCAGCTTAAACAATGCCCAGCACAGCTCTGCAGAGGCCGGTCGCGATTGTGGGCGGGGGCCCTGTAGGGCTGGTGCTGGCGCTTTTTTTGGACCGTCTCGGCGTTGAGACAGTGGTATTCAATGCCGTGGAGATGACGCGCTGGCATCCGCGCGGCAGTACTCATAACAGCCGTACGATGGAGCACTATCGTACGCTGGGCCTGTCAAAGCAAATTCGGCAGCTTGGCCTGCCTCTTCACCATCCCCGCGATGTCTTTTATCTCACTCGCCTGAACGGCTATGAACTGGCCCGGGTCCCCATGGGATCCGAGCAGCAGCGCCAGCAGGCCGCCGAAAACGCAGAGGCCACCGAGCAGATCGTGGAGCCGCTGATTCGCGCCAATCAGATGTATGTCGATCGTTTTTTGCTGGAGCAGGCGCGTCTGCATCCGCGCATTACGCTGCGCTTCGGCTGGCAGGTCAGCAGCGTGGAGCAGGGAGCTGATAGTGTCACGCTTCGCGCGGAGAACAGTGAAGGCAGTACCGAGCACTGGACCGCGCCGTACGTCATCGGCTGCGATGGAGGCCATAGCCTGGTTCGCCGGACACTGGGTATTTCTTACAGCGGCAAATCGGCGGAGAATCCCGCATTCATGGCCGGCAGCATGATCTCGGCCCACGTGCGCATTCAGGGCGCATATACAAGTGTGCTGCGCGGGCGCGAGGGCTGGCTGTATAACGTGCTTAACCCGAAGCAGCGACTGCTGCTGTTCAGCCTGGATGGCAAAGACGACTTCCTGATGATGACGAACTCGGAAACGGGTGCGTTGATGGACAATACCCAGCTCCGAGAATACATTCTGGCCGCGACCGGGGCCGATCTTCCGGTGACGATTGTGGGGCAGCAGACATGGACTGGCGGAATTGCACTGGTGGCGGACTCGTTTGGCGGAGGCCGCATTTTTCTCGCCGGTGATTCCGCGCACCTGTTCTCGCCCACAGGCGGACTGGGCATGAATACCGGCCTGGAGGATGCAGCCAATCTGGCCTGGAAGCTGGCGGCTTCCATTCAGGGATGGGGCGGAGACAGCCTGCTGGCCACCTATGAGATGGAGCGGAGGCCGGTGGCTTTCCGGAATACAGTGGTTGCGCGAGGCCTCACCCACCGCCTGGGCGATGTGAAGGTCCCGAACGAGTTGGAAGATTCCACCAACGAAGGCGCTGCGGCCCGGGCCAAAATGGGAGAGCTGCTGCATAATTTCTCAGGACAGTTCAGCGCTCCAGGCATGGAGCTTGGCGCGAGATACGATGGCTCGCCGGTGATCGTGTCGTCGTCCGGTGATGCGCCGCCACCCGATCATCCGGTGATCTACACGCCCACTTCCATGCCCGGAGGACGCCTTCCGCACCTGTGGCTGGACGCTCCGGGACCTGGACGCCGCTCTGTTTTTGATGAGCTTGGCGCTGGCTTCAGTCTGATTCGTGTGGGAGAAGATGCGCCTGCCGGCGAGGCCTTTGAAGATGCCAGCCGCAAGCTGCGCGTACCGATGAAAGTTGTGGATCTTCCGCAGTCACCGGCGCGCGACTTGTATCAAACCAGCCTTATTCTTGTCCGGCCCGACCGATACATTGCCTGGCGGGGCGACGCACTTCCTGATGATGTTTCCGGCCTGCTTTCTGCCGCCGTTGGCGGCGGGGAAAAAACAAGGGCCACCAGAACTGGAACATAAACCCCATGGAGCGACAGTTATTAACGGTAATGCTGCAACTGACCGTGCTGATCGTGACCGCGCGGGTCTTTTCCGCTCTGTTCCGCAAAGCAGGGCAGCCGGGAGTGTGCGGCGAAATGGCGGCCGGGCTTATTCTGGGGCCTTCGCTGTTCGGGAAACTATTTCCCCATCTGTTCCACAGCATATTTGATTCTTCCGTCGAGCAGACCATCAGCATTTTCAGCCAGATTGGTCTGGTGCTCCTGCTGTTCCTGATTGGCATGGAATTTGAGTTCAGCCATCTCAAAGAGCATGGCCGGAAAGCGGTGGGCATCTCCGTGGCCGGGATCATTGTTCCTTTTGGCTGCGGTCTGCTGATGGCGAGGCTGATCTATCCCTTTGTGGGCAACGGTATTTCGCGTCTCGGTTTTTGTCTGTTCACGGCGACGGCCATCTCGATTACGGCCTTGCCAACGCTGGGGCGCATCCTGATTGAGTTCGGCTTGAATCGCACGCATATTGGAGTAATCGCCATTACCGCGGCGGCCCTGAATGACGCTGCCGGCTGGATGATTCTGGCCACCATTAACGCTATCGTCCAGTCGCACTTCCACCCGATGCTGGCCGCCAAAATGCTGGCCGAGACCCTGGCGTTTGGCGTCTTTCTGTTTTTTGTGGTGCGGCCATTGCTCAAGCGCTGGACCCGTCGTGTGGTCAAAAAAGAAGGCGCGCGGATCTCCCTGACTACGCTGGCGATTGTACTGGTGCTGATCTTTGGCTCGGCCATGATCACCAACCTGATCGGAATTTTCTCCATTTTTGGCGCTTTCCTGATGGGCGCCGTGCTTTTCGATCAGGAAGAGTTCCGTCGCGCCGTGGCCGCGAGCCTGCACGATTTCGTATATGTATTGTTCGTGCCCATTTTTTTCATGTACACGGGATTGCGGACCGACATCGGGGCCATGACGAGTCCTTTTTTATGGGAACTCTGCGCGCTGGTGATCGCGGTGGCTATTGTAGCCAAAGGCGGCGGCTGCGTCCTGGCCAGCCGGATGGGCGGCTTCTCATGGCGTGACTCCCTATCGATCGGAGTGCTGATGAATACCCGCGGCCTGATGGAGCTGGTGGTCCTGAATGTTGGCTACGATCTGGGAGTGATTCCCAGGAACATGTTTTTCATCCTGACTCTGATGGCTGTGGTGACTACTTATATGACCGCACCATTGTTGCGGAGGCTGGCCACCTTTGCCACGCTGCAGCCGGTGCAGCAGCCCCTCCAACAGAGCGCGGAGCGGGCTACGACCTCGCTGTAAAAACACGCGCCAAGGCCGCTTTTGGCCGCTCGCCAGGCCGTGTGAAGACGGAATACGCTGCGCGAGCATTGCGCTCTCTTCGGCTCAGCGTTTATGATCTAAAGAACGCGGTTATCCGTGGCACAATCGTGCGAACGTTCGTAATCGGTTTCTTGATTCTGTCCCTTGCTGCCTCTGCCGAGTGCAGCAGCAGAACAAAAGTGGCGGTGTAGCTCAGGTGGTTAGAGCGACGGTCTCATAATCCGTAGGTCGTAGGTTCGAGTCCTACCGCCGCCACCAAAAGATGAATCAGCAAAACCTGTGGTGGTTTCGCTGACGGCCCTTTAACGTCCTGCTGATACACACAAAACACCCTGACAATTTCCGTAGTTCAGTCTTTGAGCGACGGTTTGCCATACCGTCGCTCGTCACTGCCGCAAACTTTTTACTGCGGAATTACTGCTCTGCTTCTGATGGGAGCCGAGCCGGGAGCTGTTGTGTGGAAAGTCCCGACTCCGCCTACGGACTGGCCGTCTTCCAGCACCTGGAAGAAATATCCTGTGTTGGGCGCAAGTTGCTGCAGGTGGACGTGATGGCTGGCGCCGTTGCTGCTCGGGACCGCCTGCGCGGTCTGGTTCATATGATCGCGGTCTGGGCCGTATTTGATGCTCATGGAACCGCTTTTGCTGGCGGTCCAGCCGATGGTGGCGCTCGAGTCGGATATAAATTCAGCTACGGGCCCATTGGTGATCGCGACTGCAGGCTGGCTGCCGGTACTGCCCTGAGGGCCGGAAGCCGGTGAGTTGTAGCCGCCCTGGGCAACTGCTGCGACGCATAGAAATATGATGGATAGAAACATTGTCTTCATTCCCGATCTCCTGCCTCCTTAATTACAAAAGTTTCGGATGGTAGGATGCGGCAGCAGCACAGGTGGTGGCCATTGGCGTGCAATAACATTTGCAGCTCTGGTAAGAGCTTCGTTTACAATCAAAGATTCACACTGAGGCCTGTATTTCATGCTCCGTTATTACACTGCCGGCGAATCCCATGGTGAAGCCCTGGTGGCTTTCCTTTCCGGAATGCCCGCCGGTTTGACCGTTGATCAGGTATTTTTGAACCGAGAATTGTGGCGTCGACAGCAGGGGTTTGGCCGCGGCGGGCGGATGAAGATCGAGAAAGATACCGCCCGGATTCTCTCCGGCGTGCGCCATGGAAAGACGATTGGCTCGCCGATCTCCATGCTGATGGAAAATCGGGACTGGAAGAACTGGCAGGAGTCCCTTCCGGTCGAGGCCGGCGATCCGGCGAAGCACAAGCGCGTGGCTTCTCCGCGTCCGGGGCACGCGGACCTGGCGGGAGCCATGAAGTACGATCTGCCGGAAGCGCGCTACATTCTGGAGCGGGCTTCGGCGCGGGAATCGACGGCGCGCGTGGCCCTGGGCGCGATTGCGAAACTGTTTTTGCGCGAGCTGGGCATTGAAGTGCTAAGCCACGTGATCGCCGTGGGCAAGGCCGGTTCCGGCAACACTGAAGTCGAATGGGAGAAGCTGCAGCAGCTTTACGCGAAGGAAGAAGTCCTGCTCAACTGTATCGATCCCGAGGCGGAGCGGCTCATGAAGGCGGAGGTCGATGCGGCGCTGCGCACGGGAGATTCCGTGGGCGGAGTGTTTGAAGTTGTGGCGCACGGTGTGCCGCCGGGGCTGGGGACATACATGCAGTGGGACGAGCGCCTGGACGCGCTGCTGGCCATGTCGGTGATGTCACTGCAGGCGGTGAAAGCGGTTGAGATTGGAACCGGCGTGGAATCGGCCCTGTCGTTTGGGTCGGGTGTCCACGATGAAATTGGATATACGGCGGGCAAGGCGGGATTCACCGGCTTCACACGCAAGTCCAATCACGCCGGCGGCATTGAAGGCGGCATTTCCAACGGCGAGGACATACTGGTGCGCGGCTATCTCAAGCCGATCTCCACTTTGCGCCGTCCGCTGGGCTCGGTGGATTTTGAGACGCGCGAACCGGTGAAGGCCGCCTATGAGCGGTCGGACGTTTGCGTGGTCCCGGCGGCGGGAGTGGCCGCCGAAGCCATGGTGGCGCTTACCCTGGCCAAATGCGCCCTCGAAAAATTTGGCGGAGATTCCCTGGGCGAGACACTGCGGAACTTTGCCGGCTACAAACAACAACTGAAGGAATTTTGAAACCAAGCGATGATCTATCCCATTGTGAAGTACGGCGATCCCGTACTGGTAACGCCCGCAGAGACCGTAACGGAATTTGACGGAAATCTGAAGACGCTGATTGAAGATATGTTTGAATCCATGTACGCCGCGCAAGGGGTAGGTCTCGCGGCGCCGCAGATTGGCATTGGTAAACGCATTGCCGTGATCGACATTACCTTTAAGGAAGATCCGGATGCGAAGCTGGTGCTGATCAATCCCGAGATCATCAAGAAGGAAGGTAAACAGACGAGCAGCGAGGGCTGCCTGAGCCTGCCGGACTTCCGTGAAGATGTGACGCGCGCCAACCGGGTAACCGTGCGCGCGCAGAACGCCGAGGGAGAGTGGTTTGAGCACACGGGTGAAGCCCTGATGGCCCGCGCCCTGCTGCACGAGACGGAGCACCTCCAGGGCAAGCTGTACATCAGCCACATCAGCGGACTGAAGCGCGATTTGATCAAACGGAAAATCAGAAAGCTGGTCCGCATCGGCGAATGGGCATGAAGCTGGTTTTTTGCGGCACGCCGCAATTTGCCGTGCCGTCCCTGAAGGCCGTGGCGGAAGCGGGATGCGATGTTCGCCTGGTGGTGACGCAGCCGGACCGTCCGCAGGGGCGGGGTATGGAGCTGGCGGCATCGCCGGTGAAGCAGACGGCGATCGCGCTCGGTCTGCCGATTCTGCAGCCTGACAAAATCAAAAAAAATGAGGAATTCCGGCAGCAGCTCACAGAGCTCGCGCCCGATGCCATCGTGGTAGTCGGCTATGGCCGGATCGTTCCGCCGTGGATGCTCGAGCTGCCTCCGCTGGGCAACATTAACCTTCATGCTTCGCTGCTGCCGAAATATCGGGGAGCGGCGCCGATCCAGTGGTCCATTGCCCAGGGCGAGACAGTCACCGGCGTGACTACTATGCGCATTGATGAAGGGCTGGACACGGGCGATATCCTGCTGCAAAAGCAAATCGAAATTCACCCTGAAGATACGGCCGTGACCCTTGCTCCCCGGCTGGCCGAGCCCGGAGCCGCGCTGCTGGTGGAGACTTTGCGCGGCCTGGAGAAGGGAAGCATTCATCCGGTTCCGCAGGACAATACTCAGGCCACCCTCGCGCCTATTCTGAAAAAAGAAGACGGGCAAATCGACTTCCGCCGCACGGCCACGGAGATTCACAATCGCCTGCGCGGATTTCAGCCCTGGCCGGGCGCTTATACCGTTTTTCGCGGCAAGAATCTAAAAGTGATTGCGGCGCGGCCCGCCGCCGAGGCTGTGACGATTCCGGCGGGAGAACTTGAGGTCCGGGGCGAACATTTGTTTGTGGGCTGCAGCGGAACCGCACTCGAATTGCTGCAGATCCAGCCCGAGGGAAGGAAGCCGATGACCGCTCGCGAGTTCATTGCCGGATACCGGCCCGGCAGGCGGGATTTGCTGGATTAGCAGTCAGCAGTCAGCAATCAGCACTCGGCATTCAGCCAAACCTAAATCCCTTGAAACCACGAAGGACACGAAGGAGCACAAAGGAAGGCCGCCCCATGTAAGCCTGCGAATTTCCTTTGTGTACCTTCGTGTCCTTCGTGGTTTCAATCTTTTGGGTTTCAATCTTTCGTTTCATCGCGGTGTACGGTTGACGGAGAAAAGGCGGGCAAACACACGGCGATGTACTCGGTGGCTTCGTCCGGGGTGGAGTATTGAATCCATTCTCCCGGATGCACGGCGACGGCCTGTCCGGCGGTCACCTCCATCACTCCGTGTTTGTGCCGGACCTGCAGACGGCCGCTGAGGACGATGGTGTATTCCAGAAATTCCGGAGTCTGGCCCGGCTCCTGCCATCCCTGGGGACTGCGCATGTGGGCCACGCTGATGCGCTGCTCCTGATTATTCACTCGTCCAACATACTCGTCGATGATCTTGGGTTTGTTTCCCGCGGGCTGAATGCGGGTAGCTTTCTGAATGAGTGTAGGCAACACTTTCCTCCTGAACTTTCAGTAATGCTCAAAGACTTACAAATTCAATCGCAGCCACTACCGACCGTGGAAGGCGCGGTGCGATGATTTTAAAGGACGCAGAACGCCACCAGGGTTTCTCCGCGAATGCCGGTGGTGTTCTCCAGTTCCTGCACCAGTTGGGGTTCCAGGCCATCGGGGTCGACGGGCATTTCGCAGGAGGCAATCTGTTGGTCAGAAGCGCCATGAAAGCATAATTCGCAAACTCCCAGGCCGCCTTCGGAGCGTACTGGCGGGCCGAAGACCCGGCAGGTCATGGGACGAAAGGCATAGAGATCGCAGGCGCCGGTTTTTGGATCGAGCACCGGACAAGGTTCATTGTCCGCGCGTGCGGTAAATTCATCGAACAACTCTTCCGCTGCGGTGTTTTCCGCGTCTTTATTTTCCGGCAGGATTCCGGTGGCGGGATCGCCGGGAAAACCAAGTTTCCGCAGGCGTGCGACCGAGTTTTTGGCCCGCCGGCGGATACGCGCCGCACGCCGGGGATCGTCCGTCTCCAGTGAGGCCATTCCCTGGCGCAGCCGTGCCGCATCGAGCTGATTGATGGCAAACGGGCCGATACAGCACTGTGTGCATCCCCGCCGGCACACCAGCCATTCGCCGCTTTTGCGAGCTGCCGCTGCCAGGGCCGTGTCCATAATCTGGACAAGCTCGGAGTCCCGGGCTGGAGGAAAGACAGGCATGTAACTTAATGATACGAGAGAAATATGGCCAGAAAATCAGGATTTGTCAGGGCAGCCGGGAACCAAAAAAGTCAACACCAAATCCTGCTCCCTGTCATGTCCTTCGCGGGCGCCATTGCAGGTCATTTTCCCTATGAGTGTTATAGAGGATTCGATAATGACGAATCCGCCGCGAATATTATAGGCTGTTAACAACAGTATTTCTTATGTTGATTGACACTGGTAATCCCCCATGCTATTTCTAGTTCAACATTAAAAATTATAGGGGTTGTTCTGAATTGGGGACTTGGCGTATGGATACTCTAAGCAATAAATGTCTCACCTATCCCGTATATGTGCTGGAAGCCAATCCTTTGGCTGCAGAGCACTTGCAGCGTATTTTGCTGAAAGATCGTCAGTACACAGTTAAAATTTTGTCCGGCCCCCTGTCAAGCTTACAGTTGTCTGCTGAAGAGAAGAGATGTGTTCTGGTGGTAAGCCAGACAAGCATAACGTCTCCTCTGGCGGTTTTTGCAGAAGAACTGGAGCGTTGCTTCCATGACTTTGGCGTTGTTTTTGTGGGAGAACTGGGATTTTGGCAGGAGCTGCAGCAGCTGACCACACGCGATTATGTAGCTCTGGTCACCTATGCGGACGTAGCAAAAAAGCTTATTCCCACGGTGCGAAGGATTGCCAACCGGCTTTATCCGGAAAGTGAATTGCCGGGCCGAAGCAGATCCGGCGCCGGATTTGAAAGAATGCAGTTTTCGCAGAAAATGACCAAACGCGAAACCGAAATACTGGAACTGGTACAGTACCGCTTGTCCAACAAGGAGATAGCAACCATCCTGAATGTGGCAGAGGTTACGGTGAAGTTTCATGTTTCTAATATTCTTTCCAAGGCAAGAGTCGATCGCAGACGCAACCTTCTGGCTTTAATAGACAATAGTTTTTCTTCTCCTCTGCAGGCAGGCTAAATAAGAACTATGGCTTGCCCGCTCCAGTAAATACCCGTCTGCGGAATAGTTTCTGGCCAGCTATCAACTGGCGACAAATAGACCGATACCCAGAGTCCCGGAGTGATTCAGAAAAGCGAGGAAGTTTCATGCCGGTTTTGAAAACCAGATCCTTACAGTCCGCCACAATCACACTGCTTGTTTTTCTTGGTTCACTGTGTGCCTCAGGGCAGCAGGTATTGCAGGGAAACGTGGTGGATGGCTCCAGCAAGAAACCGGCAGCCGGCGACGAAGTAGTCCTGCTCAGGGTGGAAAATGGGATCACCGAGGAGGCCCGGACCACGAGTGATGCTGGTGGCGCCTTCAGTTTTCAACTGGCAGACAGCCGGGCGATACGCGCCGTCCGCGTGACGCACCAGGCTGTTTCCTATTACCAGCCGGTACCTCCAGGATCGGCTTCGGTTGCAGTCACTATTTATCCATCGGAAGCCAAGGTGCCGGGTCTTCACCAGACCAGCCATTCGGTGGTGGTGCAGGCCAAAGGCGCATTCCTGAATGTGATTGAAATTTTCAACATTCGCAACGAAGCACAACCGCTGCATACGCAGCCGAAATTCAGTTTTTCGCTGCCCGGGAACGCTACGGTGCAGAGTGGCGAAGCTTTAAGAAGCGATGGCCTTCGGCTGAAAAGCGCTCCGGCCCGGCAAGGGGATGGCAAGTATGCCTTCGAGTGCCCCCTGCTTCCCGGCCTGACCCATTTTGAAGTGGTTTACACCCTTCCGTACACGGGCAATCTCAAGTTCCAGCCGCTGCTTGCCGGTCCGGTGGACAAGTTTTATGTGATCACTCCCAAATCGCTCGGATTTACTCCGGTAGCGGCATCGCAGTACCAGGTAACGCCAGAAGCTCCCATCAATACCGGCAGCAAAGACATTGATATACATGTGGCCTCCGGCGCGGGACAGGCCAGCCAGCTTGCGTTTAGCCTGGCGGGAGAAGGGACGCTGCAACCGGTGCAGCCCAGCCGGCAACCCATGCTGACCGCGAAGGCGGCGCCCAATGCGAACATGCCGGGTAAACCGATGGAGAAAGAGCAGTCCCGGAGCGGCGCCGGCATTGAGAATAAGCGTTTTGGACAGCTCAATCTGGGCCAGTGGATCTTTGTTGGCGTTGTGGTGCTGTTCCTGCTGACCGGCGGTGCGACATTTATTGTGAAAATTCTGCGTGGAGACGCAGAGGCATCGCAGAAGATGGAAGCGCTCAAGGACGAGATCTTTCGCCTGAACGCCGACCATCTTGCGGGCAAGATCAATCACAAAGATTACGTGAATGCGAAGCTGGAACTGGACCACGCGCTGCAGCGGGCCCTGAAATCCAGATAATTTCCAGCCACTCAATCAATGGGCATTCGGTTTAAGTTTCCCGGGCGCGAACTCGCGCGTGTTCCCGGTTCCAGCAGGCTTTTTCCTGCGCGCCTCCGGCTTTTTCAAACCCAGAGCCACATCCGCCAGTTCCAGAAAACGGGAGCCGGTTTTGTCTCCAAAGCGGGTATCTCCAAAGCCAGTATCCAGGGTCTGATCTTTCCTGCCTGGACTTAAGTTCGATTTCGGGTTGATCCAAACGTCTGTAGCGACACTACGAGCTTTTGATTTTTTGTTGGACATCGGCCAGAGGTCCTTCATTAAAAAAGATGCAGGCAAAGCAGAGTTGGTTTGCCTGCGCCACGCAGAGAAGGCAAGCCGGTGCTATGGAATTTTCTGCCGAAATATTCCTTGTCCGCTTGTGGGAAGCCAATTTGTCCACGATATCCTGGACCTGTCCTGCATTCTTGCTGATTTGCGCACATGGACGAGTGCGCCGTGGTTCTACCAGGGGGCCAGGACAGGTACGTTTGCCCCTGAAGCATGACGAGTTTCTGGCATGGGAAATGCCCATTAACTTATACTCTTAAGTATGGCCAAGCCCGTAATCCATGTTTCGGACACAGAGGCGGCCCGTGACTTCACCGGACTCCTCGCCCACGTGCGCGCCGGCAGTGAAGTAATCATTGAACACGATGAGAAGCCTGTTGCCGTGTTGCGCCCGGCTGTGCAAAGAATCGACTGGTCAGACTGCGCACAAGTGGAAACCGATCCTCAGCGGGTGAGTGGACGCCCCACGATTCGAAATACGCGCATGCCGGTGGACGACATTGTCGCCAATTACGAATACGGGGTTTCCGTGGAGGAGATCGCAGAGCAATTTGGAATTGCGGCAGAGACGATTCGCCACGTGCTGAGTTACGCAGAAAGGCATAGCCTGCTTGCGCGTCCTCTTCGATAAGAATGTGCCCCACGGAGTCCGCCATTTTCTAACCGAGCATCAGGTTGAAACCGTGGATGATCATGGCTGGGAGCGTATTAGCAACGGAGAGTTAATCCAAACCGCTGAAACGACTGATTTTGAAGTGGTGATTACGGCCGATCAAAATATCGTTTATCAACAAAACCTCAGTGGCCGAAAAATCGCACTGGTTGTCCTAGGATCGAATCTTTGGCCAATCGTCCGCGAACATGCAGCGGTAATCGCTGACACCGTGGCCAGGTCAAAACCAGGCGGCTATGCATTTGTGGAAATGCCTGTTCCAGCGAAACGGCGCCAGAATAACGAGTAATTGAAATTTCCGCCAGCGAGCAGATTTTATGCGGCTTGGTTTTTGTTGTTCTTAGGGATTACTACCCGCTGCGGTGCTGCCAGCGGCATCCGCTTAGCGATCTTCACGATATAACCATTTTGTATGTCGACAGGAATTTTTCGTAGTCATAGTCCTCAATACCAAACTCCTTAAAGTCGCCAGGCAAATGGGACTTCATTGCTTCAATGATCTCGTCATGATGACGTGCAAATCGCGGCATATATCGGTTTTATTATTGCCAAAAAAATGTCTGTTGATTTTGTCTGCTTCCGCGTTATCATGCGCCAGCTCTTCAGAAGAGGAGCAGGCAGCACGGGTCTTTGACAATACAAAACAGGCTTTTGGCCGTTGGCTTTTGGCTTTGGTCGAGCGGATTTCTGACGAAAACGGCATTTACTGGCTGGGTGGCCGTTGGGCCGCCCAAGGGCCACGCTTGGGCCGAAGTGCGTTAACGCCTTTGTTTTCAATGAAAGTGCGAAAAACAGGTGAGGGGGGGTACCCCATGGCATATGGTGGTACAGACCGGGCGCATACCTGACAGAAAAAACCTTACCGCGGATTTGCGCGGATGGACGCGGATAAGAACGAAAAATCAGCCTGGGGTGGCTGTGCTTTATGGGCTGCAGACTGGTGCATAGCTGACAGAAGCAGACCGGGGTAAGAGCTGACCCTGCATTTATTTTTGGGCGGCGTTTTTCTCATTTTGCAGCAGGGTCGCTTTGCGCTTTGTTCCCCAGCGGTAGCCGGAGAGATTTCCATTCTTCTGTACCACGCGATGGCAGGGAATGATCAAAGCTGCGTGATTGGCAGCGCAGGCGCTGGCCACGGCGCGCACGGCTTTGGGGCGTCCGATGGCATTGGCGATATCGGTGTAGCTGCGAGTTTCACCGCAGGGGACCTGGCGCAGCGCGTTCCAGACCAGCTGTTGAAAAGCCGTACCCTGAATGTCGAGCGGGACATCGAGCGGCAGGCGAGAGCCAGCGATGAACTCGCGCAGTTTGGCGCCGGTTTGGGCCAGCGTGCCGCGGTCACGGACGATGGTGGCGGCGCGGAATTCCTCGCGCAGGCTGTCCGAGAGGGCGGCTTCGCTTTCGCCGAATTGGACCGAGCAGACGCCGCGTGGCGTTGCGGCTATCAGCAGTTTGCCCAGCAGGGTGGGAAAAACGGCGTAGCGAATTTCCATGCCTTCGCCATGCCGGCGAAAAGCGGATGGAGTCATCCCCAGACGCGCATGGATGGTCTCATAGGCCCGGCTGCTGGAGCTGTATCCCGCTTCATAGACTGCATCGGTGATGCGGGGTTCGCTGCGCAGGGCATTTCTGAGTTTTCCGGCGCGCCGTGCCTGCTGGTATTCGCGCGGGCTGATTCCCAGCGTGCGCTTGAAAATACGCTGAAAGTGGAAAGGACTCACCCCGGCATGGCGGGCAACAGCGTTCAGGCTCAGCGTGGTTTCGAGGTTTCTCTCGATGAAGCGGCAGGCATCCTCAACTTTTTTGAGCTGCAGATTGCGCTGGGATGGCACACAGCGGCGGCATTCGCGGTATCCGGCTCTCTGAGCATCCGCCGGGGAAGGGAAGAACTCCACATGCTCACGGCGCGGCCTGCGGCTGGGGCACGAAGGCCGGCAGAAAATTCTGGTGGACTTTACGGCATAGACGAATTTTCCATCTGCGTTTGTGTCCCGGGCCAGCACCAGAGCCCACTTTTTGTCTGCCTGGTTCAACAGCATCATTTTATTCCTCCACGGTGTTCAGTGTAGGGAGGCGCGATGGTGCGGGCTATCCGGAGATTGCTGTCAAAACAAAATTCAGGGCTGTTTATTAAGGACTTCACAATACACAGGAGTACATCCGTTTTCTGGCACAAGTCTTATGGCGGTTGTGCATCTAAGGCTGAGACAAACGTGCTATCCTGCCCTTGCCCACTTTGTCTCCAGTTTCCGCGAAGAGTGAGAACAGGAGATCGACATGCGTTCCTTAGCTTCTGTCCGCACCCGGGTTGTTTTTTGGGTGATTACCCTGCTTCTGCCATGGGCAGCGTGGCAGCTTACCGAAGTGGCAACACCCTGGTTCCACAACTCCGGAATTGGAATCTTCTTCACCATAGCGGCGGTCATCTCTGCTGCCGCTGGCGGCATGTCCATGGCTGTGGTGGGGGCGGTGCTGAATGTTGCCGCACTGAACTGGTTCTCCTCGCTGAATCATCCAGGCGGCCCGAATATGGGAGACGTGCTGTGGAGCCTGCTGCTGATCACGCTGGTGCTGATGGTGGGGTACACGCGCGAGAAGTGGTCGGCGGCGGAAGTGCTGGCCGGGCATTTAAGTACGGACCTTGCGCGTTTGCGCGATGAACTTGATTCCCAGCGCACCGATCTTAAGCGTTTTCATGAGCTCAGCGTAAGCCTTTCCAGCATTTTGGACCTGCATCGCCTGCTGCAGGACGTGCTCACAGCCATCGCCGCTTTGCAGAAGACCGATTTGGCCATGCTGCTGCTTCTGCCGGATTTGGGCAGAAACCTGGAGGTGAGGGCCTGCGCTGGATTCAGTGAAGAGCAAATCAAACTTTTTGGCGAGCTGACCACATCATTTTTTTCGCCGCTGCGGCGAATGATGATTGAAGATATCGAATCGCCGGGAACTTATTTTCCCTTCATGGACGCGGCTGTGCAGGTGGGTTTCCGCGCGCTCTTCAGTACGCCGATTGTTACCGGCAAGGGCGAGCCGCTGGGAGTGGTGGTGACGTTTTTCCGCCAGCCCTATTCTCCGCCGGACCGGCAGTGCCGCCTGGTAGAACTGTATGTGCGCCAGGCCGCGAATGCCCTCGAAAACGCCAGACTTTATCGGGATTCGCTGGACCGGCTGGCGGTGGAGCGCCGCCGTACCGCGGTTCTGAGGTCTCTGGCCGAAGCTTCCGTCCAGATCAACTCCGTCTCCTCTCTGGATTCCATGCTGCAGACCATTACCGAGCAGGCCCGGCGGATCATTGGCACCCAGCATGCATTCACCACGCTGCTGCCCAAAGACGATCGCCGCAACAGCATTACCTGCACCGCGGCAGCAGAGGGCCAGACGGCGCTGCAGTTTCCTCCGGAGCGCTCGGAGATGTTCATGCTGGTCTGCAGTCTAAACAAGCCGGTGCGGATTACCGCCAGCAGCGGAGAAAATCATCCGTGGGGCAGCATGCTGAAGGGCGACTATACCGCCAGCGCCGGCTGGCTGGCCGCGCCTCTGCTTACGCGCGATGGCAGAAACCTGGGCTTGATCCAGCTTTCGCGCAAGATCGAAGGCGAATTCTGCGAAGACGACGAAGCCATCCTGGTGCAGATGGCGCATATGGCCTCCGTGGCCATTGACAATGTGTATCTCTATCGCGAGGCCCAGGAGCAGGTTTCCCGCACCCGGAGAGCACAGGAAGCTCTGGAGAGAAGCAAAGAAACCATGGCGCTGGCGCAGCGCAGCGTCGGCATTGGCATTTGGGAGTGGGACCTGCAGAGCGGCGAACTGACATGGTCCGAGGAAATTTGCCGCCTGCACCGGATCGAGCCAGAGCGCTTTGACGGCAAATACGAGAGCTGGATGCAGAGCGTCCATCCCGAGGACCGCCGCCAGGCCCATCGCGCCATTTCGGAAGCCATGGCGCGGGGCGGCGAATACACGGTGGAATATCGCGTAGCCGCGCCGGACAACAATGTTCGCTGGCTGGAAGCGCGGGGGCAGATCATCACCATGGGCAGCACGCCGGTGCGAATGCTGGGTGTGGCCATGGACGTGACGTCAAGAAAACTCTCCGAAGAGGCGCTGCGGCGTTCGGAAGAGATAGCCGCAACCGGAAGGCTGGCAGCCAGTATCGCCCATGAGATCAATAATCCGCTGGCTACCGTGACCAATGTGCTTTACATTCTGCACACCAGCCCCGATCTGCCGGAAAAAGCGCGCGAGTATGTGAAGACCGCGGAAAACGAGCTGGCGCGTGTGGCCCACATCACGCGGCAAACGCTGGCGTTCTATCGCGAGGTGCCGGCTCCGGTACAAACTTCCATTCCCGATTTGCTGGACGAGGTAGTCAGCGTCTTCGGTCGCAAACTGGAGGACCGAAAGATTACCGTCCATAGAAAGTATGCGGACGTCAGCAGCGTGCGCGCCTTCCCAGGCGAATTGCGCCAGGTATTTTCCAATCTGGTGCTGAACGCTCTCGAATCCATTCATGCGCCGGGAAGCATTTCGCTTCGCGTACGAGAGATCACGAATCGTAGTGGCCGCGCGGGCATCCGCGTTACCGTGGCCGATACCGGCGCGGGCATTACACCTGACAATTTACCCCGGATCTTCGAGCCCTTCTTTACCACCAAAGAAGCCAAAGGCACGGGACTGGGGTTGTGGGTGAGCCAGGGAATCGTACAGAAACATCGCGGAAGCATCCGCGTTCGCAGCCGGGCTGGAGAAGATATTCATGGAACGTGTTTCGTAGTTTTTCTGCCGTTTGAAGTTGCAGAAGCAAACACGGCCAGCGATGCGGTGCAGGCACAAGAGATACCGGCCAAGGACACTGCTGCCCGGACCACTGCTGCTTCGGCGACGGATTTATCTGTGGCGTGAAGGCCGTGATTTCCGCCGTGCCGCAAGGATTGATGTTAAGCTGATTGCACTCTAACCCCAGGGAGTATTGCATGGCCACCTCATCCCAGGCGGCGCCATACACGCTCAAAAGCATTCTTCAGCATCGTCCTTTTCGCGTGATGTGGATCGCCCAGTTTGTGAGTGTCTTTGGTGATTTGCTGGCGCTGTTTGGCGTGATCCTGATGATCACCTATCGCTGGCATGGCACGGTGGTTGACGTGACCACCATTACGATTGCTTATGTTCTGCCTCTGACTATCATCAGCCCCGTGGCCGGCGTGTTGATTGATCACTGGAACGTAAAGCGAGTGATGATTGCCAGTGATCTTTTCCGGGCCGTGCTCATCGTATTGCTGGTATTTGCCACCGATATCCGGCAGATTGCCGCGATTTTCGCCGTTCTCAGTGCCGTCTCCAGTTTCTTTGCTCCGGCGCAGTCGGTCACGCTGCGCACTCTGGTGCCCGCGGAAGGGCTGATGGCGGCCAACGCCCTCATGTCCCAGGCTTTTTACGTGCTCCGAATCATCGCTCCCGCGGTGGCCGGACTGCTGGTGAAAACGCTGGGAGCAAAGAGCTGTTTTTGGCTGGATTCGGCCAGCTTTGTTTTTTCCGCAATCATGATTTCCACTCTGGCCGTGAATCGCCCCGCACGCACCGGCGAGAAGACGGTAAAGTCACTGACCCAGGACTTTCTTGCCGGAAACAAGTTCATCTTTACTCATGCGACTTTGACGTTCGTATTTCTGGCCATGGCGCTGGCCATGTTTTTCCTGAGTTCTTTCAGTCCGCTGATCTCGATCTACCTTCGCGACTCCCTTGCGGCAAAGGAGATGGCGTTCGGCACGATCAGCGCACTGATCGGCGTGGGGCTCATTGCCGGGACACAGCTTGTGACCCGGCTGGTGCGCAGCTTTTCCAAAACCACGGTAGTGCTGGGCGGCCTGCTGACTATGGGGGCCGGGGCGGCGATGCTGGGTATTTTTCATAATCTGATCATGGCCGGACTCAGCACCTTTACTATAGGTTTTGCCATTGCCTTCGTGATCGTGCCGGCGCAGACGGTTTCTCAGCAGGAGACGCCTCCGGCGATGATGGGCCGCGTGAGCAGTACTTTTATGTCACTGTTTTCCCTGGCCCAGGTGCTGGGGCTGCTGCTTTCCGGAGTGCTGGCGCAAAAACTTGGTATTCGGCCTTTGTTTGTGGTGTGCGGGGCCGCGCTTGCGCTCACGGCCGTCGCAGGGCGCTTTACCCTGAAAGAAAAATCGACACAGGTAGTTGCCACCAGCGCGGGATAAGGTTATTGTTTATTGCGCGCTGGAGAGAGCTGCTGCTGATCTGGTGCAGTTACCTTCGTACTCTGTTAGTCCGAGTTTTGCTTCAATAGACTGTCCCTAACGCTGAGATTGCAGAAAGCATTCAGTTAAAAGTACCCAAGTAAAGGTGGTCACGATGATCGCCAGGTTGCCGAGAAATTTCGAAGCAGTTTGCTGCAGCAGGCTCTTTTGTTCGCTGCTGCTGTTACTTTTGTTTGTTTCCGTGGCCTCTCCGGGTCTTCAGGCCCAGACCACGGAAGACAACGGCACGCGAAAAGTAAAGGTGAAGGAGTCACCCGAATATCCCCTGCTGGCGCGCCAGAATGGCATTAAGGGCACCGCCCGGGTAATGATTACAATTCAGCCGGACGGGACTGTGAGTGACGTCAAGGAGCTGGGCGGCCATCCGCTGCTCGTCGACTCTCTGTCCAAGGCCGTAAAAAAGTGGAAGTACGAAAAAGCGGACAAAACCAGCGTGATTGAAGTCCGGGCCTCTTTCGGTACTTAACTTCTTACCGAAAATTTATTTCGCCATCAGGAACGAAAAGCCTTGAAATGAATATTCCCATTTGGCTCCGTTCCTGACTGGCGTAATTTTTCCTGCGCGCACCTGCTTCATTGCGGCGCTCACTCGCAACAGCTCCGCCGGGTCGGCCACGGGGACATTGTGCGCAGGCAGAAGAAGCCGCGCTTTCAGGGCAATGATTTTCTCGAGAGAGCGTTCGTACGCATCCAGGTTTGTCTCCGGACGGTACAGATAAATGGGGCCCGGATAGTATGTGTCGCCCACGAAAACCAGACCATTTTTGGCATCCAGCAGCGCGATGGAATCAGGAGTATGGCCTGGCGTGGACACAATGCGAAGAATCCGCCCGCCAAGATCGAGTTCATCACCGTCGCGGACGATGTGGGCAACGCGAAAAGGCCGGGTAGCATAATTTTTGCGGTCGAAACCGGCAGGCAGCTGTCCGCAAATCTCGTCTGCTTCCAGTTCAGCCTGGGCATCATCGCGTGAACCCTGGGCATTGATGCGGGAAAAGGGAGTGTCCATTCCGTAAATCCGGCTGAAGCGCCAGTTGTCGCCAACGTGATCGTTGTGAGTATGCGAGTTGATCACGCTCAGGGGCAGCCTGGTCAGGCTTTCCGCAATCTGTCTGATATTGGCGATGCCGAGTCCTGTATCAAACAAAACTGCCTTTTTGCTTCCCAAAATGAGGTAAGAGATGACCTCTTCGGCCTGGTGAGGCTCGTAAATCGCAAATACCCCGGGACGGATTCTGTAAACCTCAAACCAGGAGCTGTGTACGGAAATCCGCTCAAGCCCGGCATACGCGGAGCGTGGCAGATTGCGGCACCACTCCGGCTGGGGATTGGCCGGAGTATTTCCCAGGCAAAGGACAAGTAAACAAATAAAAAGGGTTTTCACTTTCTAAAATTCCTCTTAATGTAATGTTTCGCATGAAATACATTTTTAAGTTCAGCCATAATTTTGTCGATAAGCAGAGCATGGCGAAGCTGCGCGGGTTTTCATTTCTCGAGCTTCTTGTGGCTGTGGCCATCATACTGATTTTGTGCGCCATTGCCGCAACTCGCCTGCAACGGGCGCGTTTGGCCGCGAACCGGGTTTCGGCCGTAGCTTCCCTGCACGTCATTGATACCGCTCAGGCCGTGTACGAGTCCACTTATCCCGCTGCGGGATACTCTCCCAGTCTGGTGCAACTGGGCAGCAATGGCAGTGACTGTCAGAACACGACTAAAACCAACGCCTGCCTGCTTGATTCAGGGCTGGCAGGAGGAATCAGAAATGGATATATTTTCGAAATCACAGGCGACGGCAAAGTTCCTTCACTCGCTTACTCCGTGACGGCCACTCCCCAGGCGCCCGGCCTCTCTGGAGACTGTGCTTACGCTTCCGATCAGTCGACGCATATTCATCCGATAATTCCCACTACTGACGCCCGGACGGCCGGGGGCGGCGGAGCCTTTGCTGGCTGCTCCAGTCCTTAAGTTGTTGTCCTGTACCTCAGCCCGCGCGTACGGCATTGTGCAGAGCATCTGTGAGGTCCGCGGCTTCCGTCAGCGGCGGCTGGCAGGAAAAATTGCTGCACACAATGGCCACCGTGTGGCCCTTTTTTATCGCCGGGAGGCTGGGAATCGTCTCTGCCAGCGCCGGCGGAAGCATCTGCGCCACCACCTCGCCCTGCGCCAAATGCAGTACGGATTTATTCAGCGAAAACGGGGCCAGCGCGGCGGCAAGAAGTTTTTCCGCTCGTTCCCCGCTGCCTGCAATCACCACCTGTGTGTGGGGATGCAGATACATATCCAGGGCGATGGCATAGCTGGCGGCAAACAGCCCATAGTGTTCCACAATGCCGGCAAAAGTCTGGAGTGTGCCTTTTGCGAGGTTGCGATAACGCTCTTCATTCGTGTATGCGTGCAGGCGCAGCAGGCCAATGGCTGCAGCGGGATTTCCCGCGGGCGTGGGCGAATCCTGCAGAGGTTTGCGTCTGGCCGCGAGTGCGCCCAGAACGATGCCATCGCCCACGTGCACTCCGGAAGGCGTATCGAAGAAGCCATCGCCGGTCTCATCAGAAAAGCGCGCGATCATCACATCGGCAATCCTGTGGGCGAAGTTGAAGTAGGTGATGTCGGCGGTGGCTTCGTAGGCATCCAGGCAGGCGAGAACGGTGAACGCATAATCGTCCAGCACACCGGCGGTCTTCCGTTGCGCCGCCTGCGGATCAGAGTACGCAATTACATGGCGCAGCCCCGATTCCGGGTTCCAGCCCTGCGTCAAAATGCGGTCGAGTGAACGCAGCGCGAACTTGCGCGCGCTTTCCAGTTGGAGCGCCTGTGCCGCTCTCAGATATGCGGAGATGCACAGAGCATTCCAGCTCACGTAAACCGTCTTGTCCACATAGGGTGTGGGCCGCGCCTTGCGCGCACTGTACATTTTCTTTTGCGCCGAATCCAAAATTGCCTGGACTTCCGCCGGCGTTTTCTTCAGCCGTTTGCCAATGTCCGCAAAGCTGGCGCGGACATGCAGCACGTTTTTGTACGGATTGTGGTGCATCTCGCCCACTTCGCCAATGTCATAGCGCAGCGTTGCGGCTTCGAGTTCGTCGCCGCTCAGGACCGCCCGCGTCTCCTCGAGTGTCCAGGTAAAGTAGTCTCCGTCGTCGTCCAGAGAGTAATCGGCGTCCTGCGAGCCGTAGAAGCCGCCGTGTTCCTGGTCGGTAAGCCATTCGTCCATCCAGCGGACAATGTCTCTTGCCACCGCCGCGAAGGATTCATTGCCGGTCACCTGGTAACCATGGGCATAATTTTTCAGCAGCTCGGAGTTGTCATACGCCATTTTTTCAAAATGCGGCACCACCCAGTGCTCGTCCACGGAGTAGCGATGAAAGCCACCGGCCAGATGGTCATAGACGCCGCCCTGCGCCATTTTTTCGAGCGTGACGTTCACCATATTGAGCAGCGTGGCGCGTGTTACCTCCGACTGAGTTTCCACCGCACGCTGCAGCAGCAGATCGATGGCGCTGGGATGAGGAAATTTGGGTGAGGAGCCAAAACCGCCGTGCTCCGGATCAAACAGCTTCACGGCCGATTCCACAATCTTGTCCACCAGTTCCGGGCGCAGAGAGCCCGACTTGCCGGTGAAGGATTCCGCCTGGCGAATGGCATCCATCACGCTCTCCGCCGATTCCACCACATCGGAATGTTTTTCCCGGTATGCCTGGGCCAGCGTCAGCAGGACGCGTTTAAAGCTGGGCCTGCCCTGGGAATCGTGCGGAGGGAAGTATGTGCCGCCGTAATAGGGTTTTCCTTCGGGCGTAAGAAACGCCGTAAGCGGCCAGCCCCCCTGTCCGCTGATGGCCTGGATCGCCGACTGATAGCGGCTGTCCACATCCGGACGCTCGTCGCGGTCCACTTTAATCGCGATGAAATGCTCGTTGATGACGGCGGCAATCTCCGGCGCTTCGTACGATTCGCGGTCCATCACATGGCACCAGTGGCACCACACCGCGCCAATGTCCAGCAGAACAGGTTTATTTTCCTGCTTTGCTTTTTCAAAAGCTTCGGCCCCCCACTCCTGCCACTGCACCGGTTGGTGCATGGCAGACCGCAAATAAGAAGAGGATGATCGGGAGAGTGCATTCAGACTGGTTTCAGTTTTCATCGTTTATAGTCTATCCGGGTTTGGAGCCGGCTGCGCTGAAACATCGGCTGCTCTGCGCTCCCGTGCATCCGCCCCAGGGTGTTGCTTTTGAAAAACAAAATGCAGGACCCATGGGCAAGCTGTTTGTCGAATTTTGAATGCAGAGGGAAAAATTCCAAAAAACGGCCTGATACGAGCAGAGTTCCATTTTGGACTTTTTCACCAGGCTAGTCAAAATAACTTCAAATAAGATCCTTGTTAAGGCCGCTACCACGCCGCGCACAGTGGAAAGTTTCAAAATGGATTACTACCCGGTGTTCTCCAGCCTCTGCTCTGCCCGGAATCGCTGCCGTCCTTCAAGCCGGCCGCGTTACAGAGTGGTATTTGGTAAAGACGCTCAGGATTTGGAACAGAAACTCAACGATCCCCGCATCACGCCGGCGGGGTATGCGATTACGAATCTCACTTTTAACTCAGCAAGAGCAGAATACCTGGTCATTCTGCCAGCAAATACAGCGGTTTAATCACGATAATGAACTCGATCCGCGGAAGGTTATACCCTGCGCATTATAAACGGCGCCGCTTGCAGCCGCAGGCTGCTGGATTTTATAACCACCAGGCAGGGATAACTGGCGGCGAGGCAGTGCCGCCTGGTGCGTTTTTAGGCAATCCAGCTCATCCTGCATTGGATAAGGCGACAGGAGAGCTGCCGGCGCACGTGATAGAATAGCAATGAGGTTGATTCTTACCTTCTCCTCCTTCAGGTTCCCTGAGCTAAGCATCGCATCTGAATTTTTCTCTTCTTAGGCTCTCACGAAAGCCGCTTGCCATGAATCCGACTGCGACTGCAATTCTGTCCGAAGTCAGGGAACTTCACAACGTGAGTGATCGTCTTAATACGATCGCGGGCCTGCATCCGCCTGTATCAGACTCACTCATTGGCATCTCAGGAAGCGTTCGAAACTGCGCCACCCTGCTTGAAGTTCTGATTGCCGCGAAAATAACTCAGATTCCCGGATCAGCTCCAGGAAGCGCTTGATTCTCTTATCCCTGTTCTTGAGTCGAGTTTGAAGAAGCACAGCCTGGTTGGGGAGCGTTGTTATCTTCTCTCGGTGTATGAATTAGAGAATTTTAATCACAATTTAACTCTGATTTTTGTTTGATTTTAATCATCAGGGGGTACACTTTTAGCATCTATTTAGTACTTGGCGAAGGCCGGTTCGCCCTGCAAGTAAGGCTTATTGCCGAATGGTTCAGGAGGTATCATGCTCGCGAAATGTGCCAATCCAGCATGCTCAACTCCATTGGTATACCTGCGTGAAGGGAAAATCTTCACTATGGAATGCTCACTTGACTCAAAAATTCGCCCTGAAGGTCCAGTTCTGGCCAAACCTAAACCAGCTCACAAAGTCGAGCACTTCTGGCTCTGCGGACCGTGTTCCGCGCAGATGACCATAACATATGATCAGCAGTTTGGCATGCAGGTGGTGCCAGTGCCCAGAACTATTCGCAGAGCATGCGCGGCCGCTTCCTGAGTTCAGAAATCGCCAGCCACGGGAGGCGCGTCCTCCCGTTTTATTTTGTCTGCACTGCCAGTCGGATATTTTGCCGTCCACGAATACCAGCGGATTTTGAGCACGTCGCACCCCATGCGAAAGCCGTCACGATAAGGATGGATGGTGGAGCGCTCGTCATGCCCCCAGATCACGGGGACCTCTGTCACCTTCAGCCCCTTGCGGTGTGCCAGATAGAGCACCTCGGGATCGAAGCCCCAGCGGCTGATGCGCTGCAGAGGAAAGATTTTTTCCGCGGCCTCGCGGGTAAAGGCCTTGAATCCGCACTGCGTGTCGCGGTAAGGAAAGCCCAGCAGCACGCGGACAAACAAATTGTAAATGCGGCCCAGAATCCGGCGCTTCAGCGGCTGGCGGTGATACTGCAGTGAGGAATCCAGCCAGCGCGAGCCAATGGCCACGTCCGCGCCTTTTTCCATCTCGGCAAACAATTTGGCAGCTTCGGAAATCGGGGCGGAGAGGTCGGCGTCGGTAAACAAAAGAATGCGTCCGCGTGCGTGCATCATGCCGTTGCGGACTGCGTAACCCTTGCCGCGGTTTCCCGGGTTCTGCACCAGGCGAATTTCCGGGCTTTCCTCGCCCAGGCGGGTGACGATCTCTGCCGTGCCGTCACTGGATCCGTCGTCCACTACAACCACTTCAGCGTCCCAGCGCTGCTGGCGCAAATGCGCCACCAGATTTTCCAGACTCGCGCCGATGCGCCGGCGCTCGTTATACGCAGGCACGATAATGCTGTATTTTGGTTGTGGCTGGCTCAGGCGTGAACTATACCAAGGAAGGCTCCGGCTTGCCAAACTCACGCGGCGTCTTCTCTCTTCCTCAACATGGCAAAAAATTCAGATACCAGTTCGGGGTCCCATAATCCGCGCGTGGCTTCCTGGATCATGGTCTGCCGGGCCTCTTCATGGGAGAGCGCTTTTTTGTAAGGCCGCTCCGTGCGCAGAGCGTCATAAACATCGGCCACCTGAAGCACGCGCGCCACCAGTGGAATGTCTTCACCCGACAGCTGGTCTGGATAGCCGTGGCCGTTCCATTGTTCATGGTGGTGGCGGATGATGGGCAGCACGCTGCGAAATGAATTGAGCGGGCGGCAAATCGTTTCCCCAATCACCGGATGCTGCTTCATGATCTCCCATTCCGCCGTCGTGAGGCTCGTACCTTTTTTGAGGATCTCATCGGGAATGGAGACCTTGCCCAAATCGTGCAGATATCCGCCGCGCTTGAGCGTGATGATATGGTCGGCGTCAAGCCCAAGATAACGGCCGAGATCGGCGGCGTAACAGGCCAGGCGTTCGCAGTGGTTGCCGGTATATGGGTCGCGGGATTCAACTCCCAGCGCCAGGGCCACCAGCACCGCCTCGGCATTTTCCAGCTCGTCGGTGAACTCTTTGAGTTTCAGCAGCGAGCGCACGCGGGCAAAGAGCTCTTCCGGATACAGCGGCTTGCTGAGAAAGTCGTCCGCGCCGGCCTCAATGCCGCGAACGCGGTCATCGCGGTCGCTCAGGCCGGTAATCATCACCACAGGCACCAGCCTCGTAAACGGATCGTCCTTCAGCTCCCGGCAAAGTTCATAGCCGGACTTGCCCGGCATGACCACATCGAGCAGCACCAGGTCCGGACGGTCTGAATGTACCAGCTCTTTGGCTTCGTCGGCATCGGTGGCGGTAACTACTTCATACCCGCGCGAGGAGAGCAGCTCGCGCAAAAGCAGCAGTGTGTCCAGATTGTCGTCCACAACAAGTATTGCCGGAGTATGCATCTTTTGCCGGAGCCCCTGGCCATTTCCCTGCGTTAGCGTGTGCATTCGATGTTGAGACGGAGAGTGCTGATGAGAGGTTGCATTTACGCTGCTCATATTTCATTATGCCACCGCCAAAGGTCTCATGAAAGGCTTGTCCTCGGGGACATGTACCTGACAGGCGCGGCGAAAACTACACTGCATAAAAAAACACAGGCCCGGTGCGTTGAAGCCGCCGGGCCTGTGTTTTACTGCAGGTGTTTCAGTTTTACGAAGCTGCTACTTCTTTTTCGCCGCTCCCTTTTTGCTGGCTGCTCCCGCTTTTCTCGCCCCGGGCTTCCGCACCGGCTTTACCGGCTTCGGCTTTTCACGGCCACCGATCAGAGAGAGTGCATCCACGGTGTTGAACGGGAACTGCTGTACTGATGTTTGTCCGGTGGATTCGAGCGTGATGTCCACGCGGCGGTTGCTGGCCCAGACGACCGTCTGCAGATTTTGCTGCTTCAGTGTCCGTGCCTTTTCCTCGGCGGTCATCTCGGAGTTCTTTTCCACCAGGTCTTTCACCTCGGTCGCGGTCAGGTTCTTCTCTTTTCCGTGTGCTTTGGTGTCGAGATTGGCTTCGGGAACGCCCTGCTGCACCAGATACTTCTTTGCCAGTCCGACGCGGCGTTCGGAGAGCGCCAGGTTGAAGGCGGAGCTGCCGCGAGAATCGGCATGCGCCTCCAGCAACAGGCGTGCGTCCGGCTTCACCTGGAGATAGCGCTTGAAGTCGGTGGCCACGGTGTTCAGGGTCTGTTTCTGGCTCGGGATCATACCCGCGTCAGGGGCGGCCTTGGTCGGCAGGTTGGTCGGATAGTAGATACTGTGCAGAGACAGGCTGCGCGGGGTTACCTCCACGCTTACCTGGCAGTTGGCGGCGCCGCCGCGTCCATCTTCTACATGGCCGCCCACGGTTACCGCGCCCTGGGCGCTGGCAGTGTCCAGCTGGACAGAGGCGCCGGATCCGCTAAGCTTGCCGCCGCTGGTCGTCCAGTTATAGGTCAGGGGATCGCCATCCGGATCGTTTGCCGTGGCGGTAATGGTGACCGGGTCGCCGCTGACTACCGAGTTCTTATCAGCCGCGCAGGTCATGGTCGGCGGATGGTTCGGCTTCGGCTCCACCGTGAAGCTCGTGGTGCTGGTTGCGGTGAGCTGATGTTCATCCGTCCCTGTGCAGGTAACGGTGCATGAACCCGGCTGCATGGTGGTGGTGTCCGCGCTTACGTCTTCGCCATTGCCGTTGATGCCGCAGGTCGAAGTAACAGCCACACGCACTTTGTCACCCTGCGGGCTGGAGGCATTCGCACGAATGGTGATGGCGCCGCCCTGAATAATGCTGCTGGGATTCGCTGAGCAGCTAATGGTTGGCGGCTGCGGTACCGGTTGCGGCTTCGGCGGCTCGATTACGACTTTGGCTGGATAGCCAAAGTTGAATACGATTCCCGTCGAGAGACGAGCGCCATTCTGCCGGTTCTTGCCCGATCCCGGAGGAACGCCGTCATTGAATTTGGTGAGCAGATATTCCGCCTGGAACAGCCGGATGCCAACATGGCGGCTTGCATTCCAGTCCACGCCGCCGCCCAGCAGGCTGCCAAACACATTGGCGTGCGTGTTGTTGATGCCGGGGGCGGAACCCGTCTGGCGGGCCACGCCGAACAGCGTGTGGAAGTACGGCGTCCATTTGGGATTGTTGCGCGCGGAAAAGACCGGGCCGAACATATAGGTGTAAAGTCTGCCGTCAGTTCCCGGATTCAGCTCTTTGAACGCGTAGCCGCCGAAATCTGCCTTCAGTCCAAACCAGTCGCGAATGTTTCCCTGAATGGACCCTGTACCGCCAAAAAGGTTGAACGGTCCAAAGCTGGGAGGTGCGGGGGGCGGAGCCACATGCAATCCGCCGTTAATGTTGGTGTGTACAAACGAGAACCCGGCAAAGCCGGTCACCGCCGGCGTGTCTTCACCCCGAAGCGAGGAAGAGCCTGATGACTGGACGACCGGATCCAAAGAAGCGGGCTGCGGTGTGGTGGTCGTCGTCGCGCTGGCAGTTGCGGCAGAATCTTTTTTAACCGGACTTGAATCCTCGGCCATCGCCGCTGCTGAAAATAAGAAACCCAGAATCGCAACAACAAAAACTCGCATGCTGGAACGCATCATTTCCTCCTGAAAAATACAAAATTGCTCTGAATGATTGAGCTGATAGCTTCGGGAAAACCCACCCTGGGAAAACTACTTATGAAAAAACAACTTCGTCCGAAGACTCTGAATTATATACTCCGAATGCAGTGGTTTTCGGAGCCAAACATCGGACCATTACCTAATGGGTAAACAGTTATCCGGAATCAAGGTAGAGATCACGCATGAGGTTAGAGCTTTATAATTGCGGCATTATGAGATGCTGTGCGCGGGTGCTGCCTTTGTTGCTGTTACTGGCGAGTAGCAGCTTTGCAGCTGCCAAACCGCACGTGATCGCGTTCGGTCCCTGGCGTGTAGTCAAACCCGCGGAACCGAATGAAACTTCGCTGCGCATCCGGCCCCTGTTTGTGGACAGCAGGCAAAAAGAGTACACCGCCGGCCCCGTGCATGAAGTCACGGACCGCTTGTTTGTAGTACGCCGCGTGTACCGCATGAATGATTCACTTCCCGAAGAATCGGAAAAGCCGCCCCGCTGGACCTGGCAGCCTGGCGGATGGATCAGCGTGGACCGCCTGACTGGCCACATCGCGCAGCTGAATCTTACTGGCTGGGACCCGGCGGTCTCTGAAGCAAGCTGGTATCGCGATTACGTCGCCTATTGCGGCACATCTGACGATGGCAGCAAAACGTATATGCTGGTTACCGAACTCGGCCGCCGCAAGCCGGTGCTGCGCAAAGAATTTACTGGCTCTTCCTGCCCGGCGCCACACTGGGAGCGCTCTCCCAGCCGCGTGACCTTTGCTCCGGCGCAAGGCGAAAAAGTCACTTTCGTAGTGCAGGGCCGCTCCGTTGACCTTCAGGAAAATTCCCCGCCGGAAGAGGCATCACAATGAAGAACCTGCAGGAATATCTGGATGAAGCCGCCATCGCCCACGGGCACCTCTGTGCCGGTCAGGTGCTGGGCGTGCGCATGGCCATGCTGGGGCTGAAGAAACTGGGTATCGAAGATCCCAAAGGCAAAGACCGCAAGCGCCTGGTCACATTCGTGGAGATCGACCGTTGCGCCACGGACGCGGTTGGTGTCGTGACCGGCTGCCGCCTCGGCAAGCGCGCGCTGAAATTCCGCGACTGGGGAAAAATGGCGGCTACTTTCGTCGATCTTGAAAGCGGACGCGCCGTCCGCGTGGCCGCGCTCGAATCGTCCAAAGATCTGGCGCGCAGCCTGCATCCTGAGCTGCCGAACAAAAACCAGCAGCAAATGCTGGCCTATCAGGAGATGACGGACGAGCAGCTCTTTGCCGCGCAGTGGGTGCAGGTAGAAGTCCCGCCGGAAGAGATGCCGGGGTACAAAGGCGAGCGCATTGTGTGTGCTGAATGCGGAGAGGGAATCAACTTCCGCCGCGAAGTCCATACCGGCGGCAAGACACTCTGCCGTGCCTGCGCCGGCGAACGCTACTACCAGGTCATTGGCTGACCGGCTCTGGCGTTACAGCCACCGCTCATCGCGATCATTCACTGCCGTATGGTGCTTTTTGTGCTTGTGATGATGGCGATGGTGCTTACTGTAATCATTCTCATGATTGCCATCGAAGACGGCCAAAGCAAAACTGTTTAGAACCAGCGACAGGCCGAGAAGAAGGACGAGGCGTAATTTGTTCATCTTCGCTCCTCTCAGGAAGGGTCTGTACCCTCAGCGCCCCCATTATGTTCCAGAACTGCTCGATTGCAACAAAATAATGTGGATGGCAGAAAGAGGTGCTTTGGATGTCACGCTATGGATACAGTCGCACTCTTCATGTATCCGCTATTGGAAATGAAGCCGCATTACTGACCGCCGTTGGCGCTATAATCCTGATTTGAAAGGAGGGCCAGAGAATGAATCTTGAAATCCGTAAGCCTGAACTGGTGCAGCGTGTGCAGGAGCAAATTCAGAGCGGCCATTTCCTTGATGCGGACGAGTTGATCGAAAAGGCTCTTGACGCTCTCGACGAACAGGCAATCGCCGTCGTGCCGGGCGCCGCAACTGGTGCGGTGGTGCTTGCGGCATTACAGGCCTCTCCCTGTCGGGACATAGATCTTACGCCACCCCGCGTGCGCCTCACTCATGTGCGGGACGTCACGCTCTAATGGCGTGGTTGCTGGACACTAATATTCTGTCGGAAGGACGGAAGCTAAGGCCAGAGCCGGGCGTGATCGCCTTTTACGACAGGCAGCCCCTCCATGATCTGTATATCAGCGTCGTAAATATCGCCGAAATTCGCTTTGGCATTGAGCTTCAGACAGATCCGGTGCGCCGCGCAGAGTTGAATGATTGGTTGACATTGACACTACGGCCCGCATTCGCTGGGCGGATTTTGCCGGTAACGGAAGACATCCTGCTCAAGTGGCGGCTGTTGATGGAGGACGGGCGAAAGATTGGGCACACCTATTCACACCCTGACCTCGTGCTTGCGGCAACCGCCCTTCACCACGGACTTACGGTTGTCACACGCGACCGCAGCGATTTCGACAAGGCAAGAGTGCCGGTCTTCAACCCGTGGGAACAATAAAGCCTTGTGGATTTCTTATTTCAAGAGTCCCTGTATTGGATAGCTAAGCTTTAACTGATATTGTTGCGCCATGCGTACTCGAATGTGCGTGCTGTTCGCCATGCTGCTCGCTGCGTGTCTTCCTCTGCGTGCGGGAGATTTTCTCACCGCGGGGCATATCGTCTCTGACCGCAATGGAGACCGCTGGGCCAGGCGCACGCTCAAAAAGCTCTCTCTCGAAGAAAAAATCGGCCAGATGTTTATGGTCCGCGTGCTTACCCGGTTCATGAACCATGACGATCCGGCGTTTATCGCGCTTCGCGGACAAATCTCCCGCTACCACATTGGCTCCGTGCTGCTGACCGTCCCGGCGGAAGGGCCATTTCTGGATCGCAGTGAGCCATACGAAGCAGCCATGCTCGCCAACCAGTTGCAGCGCGAGTCGCGGCTGCCTTTGCTGGTGGCTGCCGATTTTGAGCGCGGACCTTCCATGCGGATTCGCGGCGTTACGGAGTTTCCTCACGCCATGGCCTTTGGGGCAGCAGGCAGCCCGGAACTGGTCGAGGAGTTTGGCCGCATCAGCGCCCGCGAGTCACGTGCCTTGGGAGTGGAGTGGAATTTCTTTCCCGTGGCCGACGTCAACTCCAATCCGGCGAACCCCATCATCAATACCCGGGCTTTCGGAGAAGATCCCGCGCAGGTCAGCGCGCTGGCCTCGGCCTATATTCGCGGCGCGCGCCAGGAAGGCATGTTGACCACGGCCAAGCATTTTCCCGGCCACGGCGATACCGCCACGGATTCGCATTTAGGGCTGGCAGCGGTCGACCGCACTCGCGACCAGATGGAGCAGATTGATTTGCTCCCGTTTCGCGGCGCCATCGCCGCCGGAGTGGACGGAGTGATGGTGGCCCACGTCACCGCGCCCGCGCTGGAGCCGGATACCGAACGGGTCGCCACCACCTCGCCCCGGATTGTGACCGATGTGCTCAAAAAAGAGATGGGCTTTCGCGGTCTGGTGGTCACCGATGCGCTCGAAATGGGCGGGCTTGTCCGCCTGTATCCTCAGGGCGGCTCTGCCGCTGCCGGCCGCGCTGCCGTGGATGCCGTCCGCGCGGGCAACGATCTGCTGATTCTTCCATCCAGCCTGGAGGGCGCGTATGACGGTGTCCTGCGGGCCGTGCGCTCGGGCGAGATCTCCGAATCGCGCATCGACGAATCAGTGCTGAAGATATTGAAAGCCAAGGCCAGCGCCGGCCTCGACCGGGCGCGCCTTGTGGACATCAACGCTGTTTCCAGCATCGTGGCCAGCCCCGCCAGCCTGGCTTTTGCCGCCCGCACCGCGGCTGCCGCTATCACCCTGGTCCGGGAAAACGGACGTGTGCTGCCGCTCAAAAATCATGGAACCGCCGCCGGCCCTGCTGCGTATGGTTCTGCAGAGCATCAGGGAAGTTCCGTGGTCTGCGTGGTGCTCACCGATGACGTGCGCACGGAGAACGGACGCATGCTGGAACGCGAGCTGCGCGCCCGCATTCGCGACGTGAGCATCTTTTATGTTGACCCGCGAATCGCATCGGGTATGGCCCCGGTGGTCGAGCAGGCGGTGGCGACGGCAGGCAAGGTGATAGTGGCGGTGTACATGGTTCCGGTAGCCGGAAAAACAGTGGCCAGCAACAACGGCGGAGCGAGCAACAGCATTGCCCTGGCGCAAACTCCAGGGGCGCTGTTGCAGTCCATTGTGGAGACGGCGCATGAAAAAACGGCCGTGTTGGCCATGGGCTCACCCTATATCGCGACGAATTTTCCGCTGATAGAAAATTATCTCTGCGCTTATTCGAATGTCCCGATTTCCGAGAGCGCAGCCGTGAAAGCGCTGTTTGCCGAAATTCCGCTGCGTGGACACCTGCCGGTAACCATTCCCGGCTTTGCCCCGCGCGGAACAGGAATCGAAAAACCGGCAGCGCGCTAGTTCGTATTTCGAAAAGGATTGGAGCAGCTATGAAGACACTTCGCATCGCACACTTGTGGGTCGCCGCTCTCGCGCTTCTGTTGCTCGGCGGCTGCACCGTCAACACCCATGAGAAGAAAAACGCTTCGGGCAAAAATGAAGACGTGGACATTCGCACCCCTCTGGGTTCGCTCAGCGTCCACAGCGGGGATGTCGACGTCAAAGACACCGGCCTGCCTGTCTATCCCCACGCCCGGCCCCTGCCGCACAATAAGAATGACGAAGATGCCAACGTCAATATCTCCACCCCCATGTTCGGCCTGAAGGTGGTGGCCGTGCGCTATGAAAGCGACGATCCGCAGGACAAAGTCCTCAGCTTCTATCGCAAAGAGCTGGGTAAATATGGCACCGTGGTTCAGTGCACGAATGGAACGGAGCTGGATTTCAAGCACGAAGATGACAATGACGGCCCCGTCACCTGCAAAGACAGTGACAAAGGCAGCAAGAACGGAAACATAGAGCTCAAGACCGGAACACGGCACAACCAGCGCATTGTGGCCATTGAGAAGCAGGGCGCTGTTACCAGTTTTAACCTGGTCTATGTCCGTATTCACACCGGCAAGGAAAAGGACGCCATTTGATTTGAACGCGTTGCGATTGGTGAGCGCGCTCTGCCAATAGGGTTGCGAAGGCAGATGGGCTGCTGTACCTTGAGAGAATGGAACGGCCATGTTATCGCTGCGGCACGTCGATAGACGAGCAGATTGTCTTCTGCCCGGCCTGTGGTGCGGCCCAGATCAGGGTTTCCGCACCGCAAGACTACTCAGCCCTTCCTGAAATAAAAGCTGCTTCCGTTTCCCAGGAACATATACCGGACCCGGCAGTGCTTCCCGTGGAAGCCGGGCCGTTCTCGCTGACCGAGGTCCGCTGGAAAAAGTTTCTTCGCATCGCACTGCCGTTTGCGTTAACCAACGGTCTGGTGACGCTGCCACTCGGGCTGCTGGGGTGGCTGCTGATTGTTCCCGCCAGTGTGCTCTGGAGCATCTTCCTCTATCGCAAACAGGTCCCAGGGGTGACGCTCACTCCCGGACGCGGGGCGCGCATGGGCGCAACCATCGGTCTGCTCAGCGCGGGCTTTTTTTCCGTTGTCCTGGTTACCTGGGCTGCCGTAAAGCCGACCGAATTTCGCGCTCTCATGCTGCAGGCGCTGCAGCAGGCCGCCACGCAAAATCCTGATCCCCAGGTACAGCAAATGCTGCAATCGTGGTTTCAGGGGCCAGACGGAGTGGCCATATTCGTTACGGTCTTTGTGATTATGGCTTCCGTTTTCTTTCTGCTCTTCACGTCCACGGCCGGAGCGCTGGCCGGACTCTTCTCTGCGAAGCGAGCTGATCGATAAACCATACTGATACAAGGGTGAACCGCAAGGATGTCTACTGAAATATGAATTCTGAATGCATTTCAGAGTGACGAGTGAAGTGCCGCCGGAAAATGGGCCGCTATCTAAAACGCGGCCCAAAACAGAATAGTTGTTTATTCGTACGCTAAGCCGGGCTTTCCACCTTGGCATCTAGGGAAACTCTGAACAGGGACAGCATATGGGCAGGGGATGAGTTCACAAAGAGATTTGGGCAATGATAGGCACGGATTCGGCGAACTGTGAAGCGGCTCTGAGGATTACGCGTAAGCCGGAACTGGCTTGCCGGAGGTTGTTACGGCTTAAACTGCGGCCGGACGCAGCAGTGTTCTGCGAAGCATATATAAGTTGACCAGGGCGCAGGTGGCAAACAAGCGATTGGCATTTTTCCTGATTCCTCGATAGCGCACCTTCACGAACCCGAACTTCAGTTTCATGATTTGAAAGACATGCTCCACCTTCGAGCGTACTTTTGATTTCGTCCGATTCCTCGCCCGCTCTGCCTCGTCCACCCGGTCCTTAAAACGGTACTGCCGGTGCGTACAGTCCTGTGCCCGGGGCGCGCACTGTTGAATCACCGCCGTCTGGCCCTTATAAGCCTGGTCGCCCCAGACCCGGGTTTCCTCTCCATGCAGCAGATGCGGCAGGGCATGCATGTCGGCCACGCTGGCCGCCGTCGCCGCCGCCGAATGGATGATCCTGGTACGGCTGTCCACTCCCACGTGGGCCTTCATGCCGAAATACCACTGATTGCCTTTTCGCGTCTGGTGCATCTGCGGATCGCGCTTCTGCTCCCGGTTCTTCGTCGAACTCGGCGCATGAATAATCGTCGCGTCCACGATCGTGCCGCTGGTGATCCGCACTCCC
>DASSEH010000083.1:0-1407 GCA_035695325.1 Candidatus Angelobacter sp. | reverse complement strand
CCTCAGGCATGGTGACCAGCGCAATGAGCGGCGGCCCAGGCGTCGAGACGCACACGACGTTGAGCGCGGCTCGTTGCCGTGCGCGCGTTCACCGCCTCCAGTACTTCTGCCGGCGCCGTATCTGGGCGGCCGGAGTTGAAGGGCGGTTCAGGAGCATATTCCAAGCCGAGTTGGACCATTTCCGCCGCGCGCGGCCCGCGCAGCTCCGCGATAAGGGCCAGCACGAAATCGATGCCTGCCGTGACGCCGCCCCCGGACAGGATGTTGCCGTCCCTGACGATGCGGCCCTCATCCACGATGGCACCGAAGACAGGAAGCAACTCCCGCCATGCCCAGTGGCAGGCCGCACGGCGGCCGCGGAGAAAGCCGGCAGCGCCCAAAATGAGCGACCCGGTGCACACCGAAGTCAGATAGCGCGCGGTTGCTCCGAGCCGGGCGATCTCTTTGACGAAGAGGTCATTCTCGATCGCAGCGAGGCAGCCACCGCCGCCTGGCACCAGGAGCACGTCGCACGACTCGATCGCAGCCAGGTCGTCCAGGTTCGAAAAGGTGAGGCGGTCCGCCGTAACCGGTTCACCTCCCAGCGAAGCCACCCGGACATGCAGGTCGGGTGTACGCGAGAGAAACTGGTGCGGCCCAGTGAAGTCGAGCTGGGTCACGCCCTCGTACACCGGCACTACTACGCTGATTGGCTGTGACATCGCCGATCCTCCTTGGGGACAAGCTAAGGCGGCGACTAGTTGACCGCAAGGTCATACTTCCCTATCATTCGGCCATGAGAACAGTGGGCTTTTACGTTGCCCCAGGCTTTCAGATGCTCGACCTCGCCGGTCCGGCCGGCGCCTTCGAAGCGGCAAATGACCGCCTCGAAAGTCCCGCCTATCGACTCCGTGTCCTTGCGGCTGATAAGGGTGCCGTGACAAGCAGCCTTGGCGTGGCTATTACTGGTGCGTCGCTCGATGATGCCGTGCTCGATACGCTCGTCGTCACCGGCGGACAGATCGATCCGCTCTTATCCGCGGGCACGCTGAGCCGTATTGTGGAGACATCGCGCCGATGCCGGCGCGTTGTGAGCGTCTGCACCGGTGCATTCGCCCTCGCGGCGGCTGGATTGTTGGACGGGCGTCGAGCGACGACGCACTGGCGATATGCAGCGCGCCTTCAGCGAGAGTACCCATCCATCCGGGTCGAGGCAGATCGCATCTTCTGTCGGGACGGCAACGTATGGACGTCAGCTGGCATCACGGCCGGCATCGATCTCGCGCTGGCTTTGATCGAGGAGGACCTTGGTTTTGCCATCGCCAAAGGCGTGGCACAGCACCTCGTTGTCTACCATCGCCGCTATGGCGGACAATCCCAATTCGCAGCTTCCGTCGATCTGGCGCCAGAGAATGACCGGATTGCCGC
>DASSEH010000082.1:0-4169 GCA_035695325.1 Candidatus Angelobacter sp. | reverse complement strand
ATCACCTTGATCCGGATTCCCTTTTTCCTGCCATTCGTGACGTGCACGACTTCGAGCTCGCCGCGCTTGACACGCTGCAACACGGTTTGGCGCGAGACACCGAGCTTGCGGGTTGCCTCGTGCATGGTCACGAAGCCGTCCCCAGCAGTCTCGCTGAATCGGGCGATGAGGTCATCGGTCAGGCGAATGCGCCAGGGTGCGCCGGGCGTGAGCTGCTCGCCCGGAATGATGCCGTCGTTGAGCCAGCGGTGCAAAGTCGAAGGGGCGACGCCGAGCACGACCGCGGCCTTCTTGATCGACGCCAGTTCGCCCTTGGTGGAGGACGGCCCGGCCTCGAAGCACGGGATGTCCCAGTGGCGACGCAGATTGCCGACACGGCCCGCCTCGAAGCGATGGCCGTATGCCGTGGTGCGCCCCTGGCGATTGAGGATGCCGGCAATCACGGTGTCTGGATAATGGACGGCCAGCCGGCGGACGAGGGCGATCGTGTCCTCATCGGTGCGTATCGTGGCCGGCCGCGAGCGCGGCAGCGCGAGATCGATCTCGTTGAGCGCGCCGCCCTTCCAGCGCAGCGTGAGCTGGGCTGCAGCCTTGTCGCGCTCGACCTTTATGATGACCTCCTCGAGCAATGCTCGCAGCAGCTCTTTCCTGTCACGCGGCGTGGTCGTTGCCGCGTGCCAGACGGCGGCAAGATCGGGCCCGAGCGCGAGCAGACGGTCGCGCTCCTCTTGGGAGAGCACGCGTGGACGCTCCAGTTCGCGGCGTGCAAGCTCGGCCTTGGCGGCTTCGAGTGCGCTCAAGCTCTCCTCCCACTCGCGCTCCAGGCCGCGAGCGACCAACCGGTTGTCTGGATCGACGGCACGGTAGCGGCGCTCGGCGCGGCTCGCTTTGTAGCTTGCCCGCTCGACGCCGAGACGCCATTGCTTGAGCGAGGTCTCGCGATCTGCTTCGAGCCGCTCGGCAGCGGCGAGCGTGGCAGCGAGCTTTGCCGGCTCGAGGGCGGCGATGAAGGCCCGCGTGACGGCCTCGTCGATCTGAATGCCGCCAATGTTGAGGCAATAGACGCCGCGGCCCTCGACCAGGATCTTGCCGGGGCAATGATAGCCCGGCGCGGAACTGCGCCCGCGATAGTGCGTGTGCAAGCGGCGTCCGCAGTGCCCGCAGCTGGCAAGGCTCTGCAGCAGGGCGCTGCCTTCCCTCACGGCGCCGCCCACTTTGTGCGGTCCGGGGCGGGTGTTCTTGGCGATGCGATCCTGGTTGGCCTCATAGGTCTGCCAATCGATGAACCCCGGATGATGGTCCGGGATGAGTACCTGCCACTCGGAGCGCGGCAGTTGTCGCACCCGCTTTGTGCGTGCACCCGCTGCATCCAGCATCGTCTCCTGGCGTGATTTGCCATAGGCGTAGGCGCCGGCATAGACGGGATTTGTGAGCACGTGGTGGATGGCGGTGTAGCTGGCCTCAACCCAGCGGATCTCTGCGTTCTGGTGCATCTGCAGAGGGAATGTGAGCCCTTCCGAGCGAAACCATAGCCAGACGCGGCGCGCCGAGCCCGTCTCGGCGAAGCGCGCGAAGACATTGCGGACGGCGGTGACAATGGCCTCGTCGGGGTGGAAGCGGACCTCGCCATCGGCCTCGCCCCAGACAAAGCCGACCGGCAATCCGCGGCGGAGTTCACCGCGTGCTGCCTTGTTGCGAATGCCGCCGTTGAGGCGGGCCCTCAGCACATGAAGTTCGGCCTCGCTCATGGTGCCCTTGAGCCCGAGCAGGAGGCGATCATTGAAGAGGGCTGGATGATAGATGCCATCTGCATCGCCGATTAGCGTGTCGGTGAGGCCGCCGAGGTCGATGAGGCGGTGCCAATCGGCGTTGTTGCGCGCCAGGCGCGAGACCTCGAGTCCGAGCACGAGGCCGACGTGGGCGAGTGCGACTTCGGCGGTGAGGCGGGCGAAGCCCGATCTCGCAACAAAGCCGGAACCGGAGAGCCCGAGATCCTCATCGATGACGATGATGCGATCATTGGGCCAGCCAAGTTCACGGGCTTTGGCGGCAAGCGCATACTGTCGATCGGTCGACTCGCGATTGTGCTCGACCTGGGCGGCGCTCGACTGGCGCAGGTAGACGATGGCCTGGCGGGACAGATGGCTGGCCGTGATCTTGGCGCGTTCATTCATCGCTTGCCTCCCTCGTCGACCTGGCCGAGATCATGCGGGCGATGAGACGTGAGAGGATCTCGAGCGCCGCGATGCGCGAGGCTTCGTCGACCTGCTCCCACGTCGTCGCCGACGGGGCTGCTGGAAAGGGGTTCGGTGGAAGATCGGGGCGGTCGAGAAAGGCCAGGTTCAGTTGCATGGCTGCTCTCCTTGCACTGCACCGACTCGACAGGTCGGTCGTAGAGAGCGTCAATGATCTTGCGCAGCTGGAGCAAATCGCCGAGCCGGCCGAGATCGTGGGCACCACCAGCATCGTCCGCCGGCGTTCGCCTTGCCTGCTCGGCGTTCCAATCGGTCCAGTTGGCCGGAATCAGCGAGCGGCTACCGTCTGGCAAGACCACGAGAACCAGGAGGACGCCGCGCCGCCGGATACTGCTGATCACGGCCAGCGACTGGCCTTCGAAGGCGTGGCGCTCGCGGGTGATGGTCAGCGAATCTGGAATATCACGGTGATGGGTAGTCTGTGGCCGCTTCCTTCGACACGGTGAGCCAGGAGTGGCTCATCAAGTTTGTGGAACATCGCGTCGGCGACCGACGCATCATCCGCCTGATCCAGAAATGGCTCAAGGCGGGCGTCCTGGAAGACGGGATCGTGACGGTCAGTGACAAGGGGACCGGGCAGGGATCGGTGATCTCACCGCTTCTGGCCAATCTCTACTTGCACTACGCTTTCGACCTCTGGGCCGAGCGCTGGCGACGGCGTGAGGCTGCGGGCAATATGATCATCGTGCGCTACGCCGACGACCTCATTGTTGGCTTTGAGCACGAGACCGACGCCCGTCGCTTCCTCGACGAGATGCGTAAGCGGTTACAGGAGTTTGCACTGTCGCTTCATTCGGAGAAGACCCGGCTGATCGAGTTTGGACGCTTCGCGGTGGAAAACCGCAAGCGGCGCGGGCTCGGCAAACCGGAGACCTTCACCTTCCTGGGCTTCACCTTCATCTGCGGCAAAACTCGTCGGGGCAAATTCCAAATCAAACGGAAGTCCCGGCGGGATCGCATGCAGGCAAAGTTGCAAGCCATCAAACAGGAACTGCGACGGAGCATTCATCAGCCGATTCCCCAGCAGGGAAGATGGTTGCAGCAGGTCGTCACCGGCTACTTCAACTACCACGCGGTGCCGACAAACAGTTCGACACTGACCGCGTTCCTATTCCACGTCACCAATCTCTGGCGGCGCACGCTACGGCAGCGGAGCCAGAAAGACTGGACGACCTGGGAGCGGATCAAGCGGTTGGCCGACGACTGGCTCCCGAAACCGCGAATCCTTCATCCGTGGCCAGAGAGTCGCTTCGCCGTTAGACACCCAAGGTGGGAGCCGTATGCCCGAATTGGGCCCGTACGGATCTGTGCGGGGGGCGCGAGGTAACTCGCGTCCCTACCGCGAAAGTTGTCGGCCGACGACCAAAATGACGCGATTGACCCCATAGCTGTCTTGCGTGCGCCGCAGCACGACTGTTGCGCGGCCCGCCCAGAGCCTCCCTACTTCTCCGCAAATTTTACTGTGGCGACCGGCCAGTTGCCATCATGGCTTCCGATAGAAATTCGAAGACCGTGGAGTTCATCGAGCCAAAGCCTGTCCACCGTTCCAGCCGTTCCGCTAGTCAGAATCACGGCTTTGCCAACAAGCTCGGTTTGAGCCCTTTCGAATTCGACAAGGATCGCGCAGGCCCTCGCTTTAGCCGTTGGCATGGTGGACGGCTGGTTGGCTGACTGAGCGCTCGTGACGGATGCGCCAAGCTTGCAGCAGCTCACGCCGCTGCGCCCGCATTCGAACAGGAACCTGACGCGCCTTTCGGCTTCGTGATCCAGTTTTCGATCATATTCATCCTTGCCACATCATCGACTCGCCCGGAGATGGTTAGCGTCACGTCGCGCCACGCCGCTTGTACGATCGATGCGTCCTTGGGACGGAGCGAGCACAACGGCACTATTTGGACCGTTTGAACGCCATCG
>DASSEH010000081.1:0-4877 GCA_035695325.1 Candidatus Angelobacter sp. | reverse complement strand
AATGCAGCACAAGCTCGCGACATGGGCCTCAGCCGATCAGACCCGTCGGTTTGACCGATTGCTCAGGCTCATCACCGACAGGAATTGGCTTGCAGAGGCGGCCCGGATCGTACTTGCGTCGAGCGGCGCGAGCACACCGGGCCTTGACGGAATGGACAAGCAACGTCTTGCAGCTCATCTGGAGCATCATCTGGAGCGGCTGCGCGTGGCCTTGCTGGACGGCAGCTATCGCCCGACACCGGTCAAGCGAATCCATATCCCGAAGGCCAATGGCAAGCTGAGACCATTGGGTATACCGACGCACCGGGCATAATGCACCTCATACAGTTTGCGTTGGGGATGCCGGGTGGAGATGACTTGAGTTCGCGACCCAATCTCGCAGCCGTCGATCGGCGACGTCGTCGATTCTAACGACGTATGGCGCATTTGATTTTCGCTGCGTCGCTGAAACAATGCCACGTTTGATCCAGTAGTGGACGACCCACAGACTGACGCCATATCTCGCACGAACCTGGCTGACTGTGAATGTCCGGTCGTCAGGCGTGGATTGTCTGGAAATGCGATGCCTGTAACGGATCCACCTTATCATGCTGGCGGTAAAAGGTTTACCGGTCGAGCTGGTCAATCCCTCGCTGGTGAGCTGGGTGACGATCTCGTTGTCATCGCATCGTTGCGCCATGGCCCGGATTTTAGCAACGAATGCATCGGGATAGCGGATCGCCTCGGGGTAGTTCGGCCGCCGCCGAACCTTGATTGTTTCCGTCGCTCCACCCTGCCAGCAGATCTGCAAGTGCAACAGCTTTGGTTGTTGTGGGTCCTTGACGACGGTAATATCGCTGATCAACAGACGGATGATGTGCTTGCGGTCGCGAGCCGAGGTGGTTGGCGCCTTCCACAGTCGAGGGAAGTCTCGGCCGAGCTGCAGAATCTGCTGTTTCTGTTCGGGTGTGACACTGCGCATCGTTTGGCGTTCAAAATGCGCCAGCTCGGCTTTCAGTTCAAGCACCCGCTGCATAGCGTCGTTCCAGCGCTTCTCGAGTGTAATGGCAACGAGCCGGTTGCTGGGGTCGGACTCCTCATAACGGCGCTCTGCCAAATCAGCTTCGTAGCGGGCACGCTCGATCCTTCGGTGCCACTGCGCGGAGATTAGTTTGTCACGCTCTTCCAGGTTAGTCAGTGCTGCGAGCGCGAGCTTGATTGTCAGGGGCGTGACGGCGGTCAACAGACGTTCGCTAATCGCGTCATCAAGCGGCTTTGCCGGGAGGCACATGCGGTGGGTTGGCGGGAGTGCCTCGCGATGCCTCCAGTTACACTCATAGATCGGGTAGAGACCACGATTGCCGGTATAGCGCACCGTTAGACGATGCCCGCAAATGCCGCAAAACAACAAGCCCTGAAGCAAACACAGGCCTTCGCGAGCAGGCCCGGCAAAAACTTCGTTGTTGGTCCGGTTCGCTGCCAGCCGTCTTCGATTAGTGAGGAATTGCTCCCAGGTAATATAGCCTGGGTGGTGATCAGCAATGACAACGCGCCACTGCTCCTCTGGCATCGGGCGCGACCGAGTGTAGATCTCGCCGGCGGAGCCGATTTGTTTGCAAGATTGGTAGCGACCAAATACGTAGGCGCCGGCGTAAGATGGATTGGCTAGAACGCCGAGAAGTCGCGAATGGGTCAACCGGCCCCAGATAAGCTTGCCATTCCAGACACCGCCGTATGACCGACGCGGAAACAGAAGTCCGCGCTGATGGAAGCGTTGAACCACACCGTAAGCGGTGCTCTCCTGCTCAAACAGGTCGAAGACCGCCCGTACAGCACCTTGCACTTCCTGGTCGGGGTCGAGAACGATCTTGTCGCCATCGAATACCAAACCAACCGGTAGAGGAAAACGCAACTCCCCCTTCTGTGCCTTATTGAGTTTACCTCCGTGGAGGCGCGCGCGAATGATATGCAGTTCGGCCTGAGCGAACGTCCCCTTCATGCCGAGGACGAGGCTGTCGTTGAAATCGGCCGGGTCGTAGCAACCGTCGCCATCGAACACCAAGGTCTTGGTAATGGCGCATAGTTCCAGCAATCGATGCCAATCCTTGCTGGAGCGCGCCAGACGCGATGACTCCAGAGAGAAGATCGCGCCGACTTGCCCCATCGCGACGTCGCTCACAAGGGTCTTGAAGTCGTCGCGCCTGGTCGTCTGTTGGCCTGATTGTGCGAGATCCCCGTCGAGAATCCGGATCTGCTCCGGAGTCCAGCCGAGCGACTTCGCTTGGTTCGCTAGATTGTACTGACGCTCTGTGCTCTCCTGATTGAGACGCACTTGTGCCATCGTCGACTGGCGAATGTAGATGCAGGCTTGCCGTGCCAAATGATGATCGGCAATCTTCGCGTTCAGCATGCTCGGCTCCTTCCGCATTGAGCGGCGTGGCGCCTGCAGCAAGATAAGATTCGATCATGTTGGCGATGATGGCGCCCGCCTTGGCGAAATCGAGGGCTGCAACAGCCGGATCCATTTAGTCGAGACTCTCGCGGCGGCGCAGAAGCTCGGCATTGATCGCGCAAATCTCGTTGAGCATCTCCTGTAGCGTGCGGTAATTGCCAAGAAACTCGGCGACCTTTGGGTAGATCGCGTTCGGCACATAGCCGAGGCGCGGGCGTTCGCCGGTTCGGGCGATCGTCGACAAATATCGTTTGGGTCCGTGTCCGGGCCCATCGACGCAATGACAACCTGCCCGGCCACAACGCTTGTAGGTTTCCATGAGAGAGCCGCGCACGATCTGCTCGATTGGCGGCAGCGCCTTCACGAGCTGGCGTCGGCGTCGGCGTAGAGACGAGGAGGAAACGCTTTCCATCGGCGACGGACCGAATCAATTTAATGTCCGAGTGATTCAGAGGTCGAGTCATCCGTCAAGCCTTCACTTTGCCGTGCGTTAGCGACTGAACGAGCTCGGCCAGCGCCAGCAGACCGGAGGCGTCGATGAACAGCGGGGGATGGCCGTCGGTGGTCACACTCGGGGTGCCAGGAGGCGCCCAGTCTGTCCAATCGCGGCGGACAGCAAATGAACCCATCTCAACATGACGCAGGCTCAACCTCTCAGCGCCCGAGATCATCCTGATCTTCAGTACAACGAAGCGTTGGCCGCGAAGCGGATGAAAGGGATGGGTTATCTCGGCCGATCCCAAAGCCTGACCGGGCCGAAGTGCAGTTCGAAGCAATCGTGCCCTCGGTCTACGACCGGGTGTGTCAGCAGGCGCTGGTCAATCGCTTGGAGCCGATCTTTGAGAAGGTCTTTGATCCGAGCAGCTTTGGGTATCGTAAAGGTCGCAAGACCGCCGATGCGTTGTCCAAGATTTGGCGCGAAGTGGAGGCCGGAAACGAGTGGATCGTCGATGCGGATCTCAAGGACTTTTTCGGATCCGTAGATCACGGAAAGCTCCTGACCCTGGTCGGAAAGCAAATTGCCGATAGCAGAGTGTTGAAGCTCATTCAACAGATGCTGGAGGCGGGCTACGAAGAACGGGGACAGAAATTTGCGACTCCACGGGGAACTCCGCAAGGAGGAGTCGTCTCGCCACTGCTGAGCAATATCCTGCTGACTCCCTTTGATAAGGAGATGAGGCGACAAGGGTACCAGCTCACGCGATGGGCGGATGACTGGGTAGTGACCTGTCGGACTCGGGCCGAGGCGGAGCACGCCTTGGCGCGAGCGGTGAAGATTCTCGAACAGCTCGGCGTAGCGCTCAATCAGGCGAAGACCCGGATTGTGCACATCACCCGCGGCTTCGAGTTTCTCGGATTCAAAATCCAACGGGGGAAAGGCAAGTTCCGCCTAACCCCCGATCGGATCAAATCCAAACTGAATCGGCAGAATCTCTATGCCATTCCCACACAGAAGTCGGTGGACCGATTCAAGGATCAGATCAGGACCCAAACGCAGAGGAAGATACCTCTGCGTTTGGGCGAAGTGATCGAAACGATCAACCCGATCATCCGAGGATGGGGAAACTACTACTGTCGCTCCCATGTTAGAAAGCGCTTCCATCAGCTGGACGGTTGGATAATCCGACGGCTGTGGTCACATCGCACCAAGCGATGGCGTAACGCAGCGTGGAGGGAGTATCCCACCAAACGGTTGCGCACGGAGTTCAAGCTGGTCAGCCTCGTCTCGCTCATACCTTCGCTGCGGATCGCGAAAGCTCTTTCATGAAAGCCGGATACGGGAAAACTGTACGTCCGGTTTGTGCGGCGGACGGAGGCCAGCTCTTCACTGGGCGCCTCCTCCGACCCGACACCGCGGAAGCCGGGTAACGCCGGGGGAGGGAAGGGACCTCAGTTCAAGACAAACGCAACAAGTGGTGAGGATTTGGAGATTGGGCAACCTATCAACTCCGAAAACTGTTCAGAAACTGCAGAAGGCGTTGCACGCGAAAGCGAAGGCAGAAGCCGGCTATCGCTTCTACGCGCTGTACGACAAGATCAGCCGTGAGGATATTCTGGCCCATGCGTTCGCCCAGTGCCGCTCCAACAAGGGCGCGCCGGGGGTAGACGGTCAGGACTTCGCGGATATTGAGGCGTATGGCATAGAGCGCTGGCTCGGCGAACTGGCGCTTGCGCTCCGGGAGGAGAGCTACCAACCGGATCCTATCAGAAGAGTGTTCATCCCGAAGGCCAACGGCAAGCTCAGGCCGCTGGGCATCTCGACCGTGCGGGATCGGGTCTGCATGACAGCAACAATGCTGGTGCTGGAGCCGATCTTCGAAGCCGACCTTCCACCCGAACAGTACGCGTACCGTCCCGGGCGCAACGCCCAACAGGCGGTGGTCCAGGTGGAAGAGCTGCTGTTCCGGGGCCACCCGGAAGTCGTTGACGCTGACCTCGCGGACTA
>DASSEH010000080.1:0-2310 GCA_035695325.1 Candidatus Angelobacter sp. | reverse complement strand
ATCTCGCTAATGTCATCCGCGCGGTTCGCAAGGCATGATCCCGTCGGGCGTTGAAGTTTATGTTGCCAGCACGCCGGTCGACTTCCGCAAAGGACCGGTGTCGCTGATGGCCCTGGTGCGCGACGGCGGTGTTGATCCCTTCAACGGAGCGCTCTACGTCTTCCGCTCGAAACGAGCCGACCGGGTGAAGATCGTTTGGTGGGACGGCGGCGGTATTTGCCTGTTTGCGAAAACGCTCGAGAAGGAGCAGTTTTGTTGGCCGCGGATCGCGCCGGCAACAGTGCGGCTGAACTATGCCCAATTGCTTGCCCTTGTCGACGGGATGGACTGGAAAAAGGTTCGACCGATAACGGTGCAGCGTCCGCAATCGGTTGGCTAGAAAAAGGCTGTGACATTTTGAATCGGGGCATTTGAAATGCCTCGAAAATCGGCGGCGATCATGCTCTGATATCGGCGATGATGCCGACCGTTGCAGAGCTTCCCGACGATGTTGATACGCTCAAGGCGATGGTCCTGGCCACGGTCGAGCAGCGTGCGGCGATGGAGGCGGAGAATAACCGCATAGCCTCCGAGATCGCGGCTCTCAAGCTGATCAACACCACCTCGGATACGCGAATTGCGGAGCTGACGGCGATCGTCAAGACGTTTGAACGCATGCTTTACGGCACGCGCTCGGAACGCTTGCGCGGTGAGCGGTTGGACGATGAGCAGATCGACTTCGTGTTCGACGAGATCGAGACCGGCGTGGCGGCGATCGACGCCGAGCTGGAGACAGCAGCCAAGGACAAGCCGAAGCGCGCGCCGCGGCCGCGCAAGGGCTTTGCGCCTCACCTGGAGCGGATCGAGCAGGTTATTGAACCAGAGGTCCCGCCTGGCTGCGAGGATCTGGAGAAGGTCCTGATTGGCGAAGACGTGTCGGAGCGTCTCGACGTGACGGCGGCGAAGTTCCGGGTGCTGGTGACCCGCCGCCCGAAATACGCCTATCGCGGCCGCGACGGCGTGATCCAAGCGCCGGCGCCGCCCCATATCATCGAAAGCGGCATTCCGACCGAGGCGCTTCTGGCCCAGATCGCCGTCGCCAAATATGCCGACGGCCTGCCGCTGTATCGGCAGGAAGCGATCTACGCCCGCGACAAGACCGAACTGAGCCGTTCGCTGATGGCCCAATGGATGGGCAAGGTCGGCTTCGAACTGCGGCCTCTGGCAGACTATGTTCTCGAGCGCATCAAGCAGGGCGAAAGGGTGTTTGCCGACGAAACCACGTTGCCGACGTTGGCGCCGGGGACCGGCAAGACCCAAAAGGCCTGGCTGTGGGCGTATGCGCGCGACGACACGCCCTTCGGGGGCACCAGTCCGCCGATGGTCGCCTATCGCTTCGAGGACAGCCGCCGCGGCGACTGCGTGGCGCGTCATCTGGCGGGCTTCGCCGGCATTCTGCAGGTGGATGGTTACGCCGCCTACACACAGCTGGCCAAAGCGAAAATCGGCTCCAATGAAGGGATGGCTCTCGCGGGCTGTTGGGCCCATCTGCGCAGACGGTTCTATGAACTGCACATCAACGGCAGTTCGCAAATTGCGACGCAGACGATCACAACGATGGCCGGGCTCTGGAAGATTGAGGAGGAGATCCGCGGCTGCGATGCTGCCGTACGCCTAACCGCGCGTCGGGACCGTTCGGCGGCCATCGTCGCCGACCTCTTCAAGCTCTGGGAAACGGAATTGCCGCGGATCTCGGGAAAGTCAAAACTGGCCGAGGCGATCCGCTACGCCACCTCCCGACGGGAGATTCTCGGGCGCTTCCTCCTCGACGGCCGTATCGAAATCGATTCCAACATTGTCGAACGGGCCATCAGACCCCAGACAATAACGCGAAAAAATGCGCTCTTCGCGGGTAGCGATGGCGGTGGCAGGACGTGGGCAACCATCGCCACCCTTCTGCAGACGGCAAAAATGAATGACGTCGATCCGCTCGCCTGGCTGGCGCAGACGCTCGAGCGCATCGCCAACAGGTGGCCGATCTCCCAGATCGATAAACTCATGCCTTGGAACTACAAGACCTGAACGGCATCGGCTTGGCGCTTACGTTACAGGTGGAGGGCAGCGGATGTTCAATTCTTTGATGTTGTTGGCAGCCGAAGCAAACGGGGTAATTGCGCTTCGGATGATGAAGCTGATGCGTGGCGGCAGAAGCGCCCGGCGCGAAGCTAATCTAATGGTCAGCGAAAAGATAAGCGCGGCTTTCGAAGCTACCGCAAGTCTAGTGGCTGGTGCTTCCGGGAATGAAATAGTTCATCGATACCGACAGCACGT
>DASSEH010000079.1:0-2562 GCA_035695325.1 Candidatus Angelobacter sp. | reverse complement strand
GAGACATGGCGATGCCAGCCATGCCAGGAGCGGGTTTCGTTGTGATCAAGGCCGAACTCGTTCTTGGCGGTTTCGAAGCTGTCCTCGATGGCCCAGCGATGGCCTTCCACCGACACCAGCTTCTGCATGGACGTGCCCTTGGGGCACCATGTCGAGAAAAAGGCCAAGCTGCCGTCGGCAATGTTGCGGCGGATCAGAAGACCCCGCGTCCATTCCCCGGCAAGGTCGTCGTTGTATTCACCAGCTTCGAGATCGGCCAACTCGAGATAGGCCCAGTCGTGCCAGCGCGGACCTTTGGTCCCTCCGCCAGACGACAGGCGGCGCCAGGCCTTCTTGGGAAGGCTCTGCGCGATCGCGGCGGCGGTGCCGGCGACAGGTTGCGGCTTGTCCCAGGAGCGGAACTCATGATTGGACGCAACACCCAGAACATAGCCTTTGCCCGCCTTGCGCAGCAGGGTTTCGCTCTCTCCGGTGCCATACACGCTGTCCGCCGCCACGAACGAGAACGGCACCTTCGCAGCGATCGCGCGAGCGATCATTCGACGCGCGATCTTGGGCTTCGTCGCAAAGCCCACATCGCTCGGTACATGTGCTGCCTTCAGGCGCGCGGGTTCGTCCGTCCATTCCTTTGGCAGGTAGAGCGCCCGGTCGATGAAGGCATGACCATGCCGAGACACATAGGAGGCGAACACTCCGATCTGGCAATTGGTGATCTTGCCCGCCGAGCCAGTGTATTGGCGTGCGACCCCGCACGAGGCCTTGCCCTGTTTCAAAAAGCCGGTCTCATCGATGACCAGGACCGCGTCCTCATCGCCAAGCGTTTCCAGTGCGTACTCACGCACAATGTCGCGTAGCGCGTCGGCATCCCACCGCCCCCGGCCCAGGATCGCCTGCTGGCGCCACGGGCCTGGATCGCCGGCCGCTTCTGCCCGCATCCACCCCGTCTTGCGCGGCTCGTTGCCCAACAGTCCGTCGAGAAACTGCCACGCCGAGGCCGCGACCCGCTCCTGCGTAAACAGCGGACGAATGCGTTGCTTGGCATCTCGCAACGACGAAGCCCACTGCGTCAGCGTATCCTCAACCGACGCACCACCAATCATCAGATCCCGAATCATGGTCGCCCATGGATTCAGAACCTTCAATACAATGCAACTGTAATGCTAGTCGCCCGCTTCAATTAATTTGAAAGGATAAGGATTTTGTGATTCGCTTTCGTCGCAACGCGGGCGACGGAGACGATCATGGCTGGGAAGCAGATTTCGGTAAAGAAGTATGTGGTGCGGCTGAGCGGCGAGGAACGCGAGCGGCTGAAGGCGCTGGTGCGGAAAGGAAAGAGCCCGGCACAGCGCATGCTGAAGGCCCGGATATTGTTGAAGGCTGACGTGTCGGAAGCCGGTGAAGGCTGGAGCGACAGCCGGATTATCAAGGCTTTGGACACCAGCGTTTCCATGGTTTACCGGGTGCGGAAGCAACTGGCGGAGGAAGGCTTCGAGGCGGTGTTGAGCCGCAAGCAACGAGCAACACCGGCGGTTGCGCGGATTTTTGACGGCGAGAAAGAAGCCAAACTGATTGCCTTGGCTTGTTCCAAACCTCCCAAGGGACGCGCACGCTGGACCCTGCGGCTGTTGGAGAAAAAGGTCGTGGAGCTCCACATTGTCGATCGCGCCAGCGACTCAACGATCGGAAGGGCGCTCAAAAAAACATTCTCCAACCCCATCGCCGACAGTGCTGGGTCATCCCGCCGAAGGCCAATAGCGCGTTCGTAGCCGCCATGGAGGACGTGCTGGCTGTCTACACGCGGCCACGCGATGCCGATCACCCGCTTGTGTGCCTGGACGAGACCTCAAAGCAAATGCTCGCCGAAACGCGCCTGCCGATCCCCATGAAGCCGGGACGCCCGGCCCGTTGCGATTACGAGTACGAGCGCAACGGCACCGCTAACCTCTTCATGATGTTTGCACCGCTCGAAGGCTGGCGCCACGTCAAAGTCACTGATCGCCATACCGCCCTGGACTACGCTCACGTCTTGAAAGACTTGGCCGATGTCCACTTCTCCAGCGCCAGGACCATTGTCCTGGTCCAGGATAATCTCAACATCCACAGCAAGGCATCACTCTACGAAGCCTTTCCGGCCGCTGAAGCCAGGCGGCTGGTCGAGCGCTTTGAATGGCACTACACTCCAAAGCATGGCAGTTGGCTTGATCTGGCGGAGTCTGAACTCGGCGTCCTATCGTCCCAGTGCCTCGATCGCAGGATTCCTGACAAACAAACCCTCGTCGAGGAAATCGCCGCTTGGGAGCACGACCGCAATGCCAACCACACCAAGGCAAACTGGCACTTCACAACCCCAAATGCTCGTATCAAACTGAAGCACCTTTACCCTTCAATCTGACTGAATCGGGCGACTAGACGTGATTTTCGTCGGAGCGCCGCCCGCGACCTGTTGGTAGATTTGATTGTCGCCGAAATTGACGAAATACACGACGTTGTTGCTGACGGCATAGGCGCCCCCACCGTAACTATAGACCTGCGATCTCACGTTGAAGGGGGACGGCGTAATGT
>DASSEH010000078.1:0-4548 GCA_035695325.1 Candidatus Angelobacter sp. | reverse complement strand
CTCGCGATCGCAAGATCTTCCTTCGTCGGCTGCAATTCGCCGCGTGGGCCGGCGATGGTTGTTGCGCCATAGGGCGTGCCGCCCCGCGCTTCGGTGTGAAGCATCCCATCGGTCGAATACGGCACGCCGACAATGACCATGCCCAGATGAATAAGTGGAACCATCATCGTCAGCAAAGTTGTCTCCTGCCCGCCGTGCGTTGAAGCGGTGGATGTGAACACTCCGGCCGGCTTGCCTTCCATCTCTCCCTTGAGCCACAAGGTTGCTGTCGAATCAATGAGTTGCTTCATTTGAGCGGTCATGTTGCCATAGCGTGTCGGCGAGCCGAAAATGACTCCGTCCGCCTCTCGGAGATCGTCAAGAGTGCATACTGGAATATCAGCCTGCTGGTCACGAACCTTCACGATGTATTCGTTATCTGCGGTCTTCTGAATAACGTCGTCAAACTCCGCAACGCGGCGGAGAATCACATCCACACCTGCAACAGCCTTCGCGCCTTGCTCGACTGCACGCGCTAACTGAAGGACATGCCCATACATGGAGTAATAAACGACTAGTATTTTCATGGTTCGATGTTTTGTCCTTTCCGGTTTTGGTTTGGATCTTGTAATCCGAGTCATCCGCCTAACCATAGGATAAGCCGACAATTTAGTCGGTTATCCTGGATATTAGCCAGCAACTCCGACTTTGGCTCAAAGTTGAGAAGTTGCAATGTGTGCAGACGCGCCAGACTTACACTCGCCAGATCCGGCGCGGACGAGTGCATAAGGATCGCGCCTTTGTACTATTCACTAATCATGGCGGTCGCCAAGAGTCAAGTGACCCCTTCGCACTGATTCGAATCTCGACTTTTTATTCATTACGAGGGTTCTTCGAGCATCTCGACATTGAACGACTGGAAGCGCGCATCGCCCAACAGTTCATTTCGTCTGCAACAATGGCTGCAACCTCTTCCACACCGTCTCGGCGATGATCTTCTGCCCGGCGGCAGTCGGATGGATTTGATCCGGCTGGTTGAGACCTCGATTGCCGCCAACACCCTCGAGCAGAAACGGGACGAGCACTGCTCCATTCTTCGTCGCCAGATCGGAGAAGACCTGCTCGAACTCGCCAGTGTAATCCGCGCCGAGATTCGGCGGGATCCGCATTCCTGCGATCATGATTCTAGTGAGCGGGCTTCGCGCTCTTACTTTGTCGATGATGGACTGCAGGTTTGCCTTAGTCACGCCAGGGGGCAGCCCGCGTAATCCGTCGTTACCGCCGAGCTCGATCACTAACACGTGGATTGGCCGCTGCAGGAGCCAATCGATCCGCCGCAAGGCACCGGCGGTGGTATCGCCGCTAAGCCCGGCGTTTTCTACTTCGTAGGGCAGGCCCGCTTCTTCTATTTTCTTTTGGATCAGAGCCGGATAGGCATCTCCTTTGGCCAAACCGTAACCGGCGGTGATGCTATCGCCGAGAAATACGATCGTCTTTTTCGGCGCGACCGCCGCAGTTTCCGCCAAGCTCCCCGTAGCGAGAGAAAAGCCAATGAAGAAGGCGAATAGACTGACTTGAGGTATTGTTTTGCCCACGCGTTGCGAAACGAAAGCGAGTTGCACGTTAACGTCAATGAATGCCTCTGCCATCCTGGATGTTCAGCGCTTGACGAAGTCATACCGCACGAACTCCGGTGAATTAACGGTACTAAAAGATATTTCGTTCGTTTTGGGACCGGGCGCGACGTGCTCCATCCTCGGACCCTCGGGAAGCGGGAAAACCACGCTATTGGGATTGTGCGCCGGGCTCGACCTTCCTACTTCAGGCCACGTCTGTCTGAATGGAATTGCCCTGGACGAAATCGGAGAAGACGAGAGGGCGCGAGTGCGAAACCAGCTGGTAGGCTTCGTCTTTCAAAGTTTCCAGCTGATCCCGACCCTGACTGCGCTAGAAAACGTCACCGTGCCGATGGAATTGCGCGGCGACCGGACAGCCCGACAGCAAGGGCTGCAACTCCTGGAACGCGTCGGGCTCGCGGAGCGCGTTTCGCATCTTCCGACCCAATTGTCCGGCGGCGAACAACAACGCGTCGCGCTGGCGCGGGCGTTCATTAACAAGCCGCTTGTCCTATTCGCCGACGAGCCCACGGGAAATCTGGACGCGGAGACAAGCCGGTCGGTGATTGACATCATGCTCGAACTGAATTCCGACTCCGGAACGACGCTCGTGCTGGTGACGCACGACCCAGAGGTCGCGTGTCTCACAGAGAAAACGATCCGGTTGCGGAACGGTGAAATGGTTCAGGATGGCGCCTAGTTTCATACTCAAAATGGCGTGGCGCGACAGTCGTACCAGTCGAATGCGCCTTCTGCTCTTCTCACTTTCTATCACGGTGGGGGTCGCGGCGCTGGTAGCCATCGGTTCGTTTCGCCAAAGCCTTTCGCAATCGATCGATGACCAGGCGCGGACGTTGGTGGGAGCAGACCTGATCATCGAATCCACGCGTCCGTTCACCACTACAGAAGAAGGGTTTCTCGGTTCGATCGGCGGAGCACAGGCGCGCGAGGTGCGTTTGTCGACCATGGCTGTGTTTCTCGGCCGCGGTACGCGCCTGGTGCATCTTCGCGCCCTCAGCGGCGACTTCCCATTCTACGGAAAGATGGAAACTGAACCAGCAGAGGCAGTGCAAGATTTGAAGCAAGGCGGTCGCGCTGTCCCAGACGAAACGTTGCTCTTCCAGTTTGGCGCGGCACCCGGCGGTAACGTTTCGCTAGGCGGCCGCGATTTCGAGATCGCCGGTGCTCTGAGAAAAGTGCCGGGCGACGCATCAGCCTCTGCGAGTTTCGCGCCGCGTGTTTACATTGCGCTGCAGGATCTTCCGCTTGATCTGCTCCGTCCCGGAAGCGTGGCTCATTACCGCGCCTATGTGAAGTTTCGCGAAGGAACGGATGTGGCGCAGAAAATTGCCGCGCTCACGCCACAAATCCGACGCTTGGGCCTTGAGTTCGAAACGGTCGACAAACGAAAAAAGGATCTCGGAGCATCGGTCGAGAATCTTTACCGATTTCTGAATCTGGTCGGATTCATTTCATTGTTGCTGGGCGCCGTGGGGATAGCGAGTGCAATCCAAGCGCACCTGCAGCAAAAAGTGCGAACTGGCGCGATTCTGCGGTGTCTGGGTACTTCGACGAACGGAATAGCATTTATTTACTTTATTCAGGCATCGGCGATCAGCCTGGCCGGAGCATTGTTCGGCGGTTTGGTAGGGATTGGACTGCAGCGAATTTTCCCGAGTATTCTGCGGACATTTTTACCATTAACGATTCCAAACGTGATTGCGTGGTGGCCGATTCTGACTGGCGTTTTGATCGGCTGCGGAATTTGCCTCCTATTCGCCGTGCCACCGCTCCTGCGGTTTCGCAGAGTATCGCCTTTGCTTATGCTTCGCTCAGCGGACGCCAGAGTTGAAACGCAGTCGTTCGCTCGTGATCCGCTATTGTTTGCAGCCTACGCGTTGATTGCGGCGAGCATCACAGCGTTCGCGATCTACCGGAGTGAAACGTGGCTTCAAGGTTTGGTCTTCGCCGTCGCACTTGGCGTCGCCGTTGCGATCTTTGCGGGAGTCGCGCGGCTGCTGATTGTGTCGCTACGCCGCTGGTTTCCGCTGAGCTGGAGCTTCGCCCTCCGGCAAGGACTGGCAAATCTGTACCGCCCGAACAACCGAACTCTTCTTCTCATTGTTTCCCTCGGTCTCGGAACTTTTTTGCTGCTCACAATCCATCTCACGCGGGACGTTGTGATGACGCAATTCCGGTCAATCGGTCGGAATAATCAGCCGAATATCTTCTTGTTTGATATCCAGTCGGACCAGAAAGATGCCGTCGCTGCGCTGGTAGGTTCTCTAGGTTTTCCGGTGGTGCAGAAGGCGCCGATCGTGACGATGCGGCTGAGCGAGATCAAGGGAAGGAAGAGCAGTGACATTCTGGCCGACCCGCAACGGAAGATTCCCGAATGGGAGTTAGAGCGAGAATATCGATCGACTTATCGCGAGCAGATAGTCGAGACAGAAAAGGTCACGGCCGGGAAATGGATTGGCCGGGTCGATTATCATTCCGGCGATGTAGTTCCAATCTCGTTAGATCGCGAGATTGCGAAGGACCTCGGAGTCAATGTTGGAGACGAATTGGTCTTCGATGTCCAAGGCATTCCCATCCGGACGCGCATCGCGAGCTTGCGAAGCGTAGATTGGAAGCGTTTTCAAACGAACTTCTTCGTCGTTTTCCCGGCCGGCGTGCTTGAAGCCGCACCGACATTTCACGTATTAGTCAGCCGGGCGAAGACACCGGCGGATTCGGCCCGCCTTCAGAATGCAATTGTCTCGAAGTTTCCGAATGTCTCTGCCTTGGATCTTGCTGCGGTTATTCAAACGGTCGATTCGATCTTGAGCAAGGTGGCGTTGGTTATTCGGGTGATGTCACTGTTCACTGTCGCCGCGGGCCTGATCGTGGTGGCGAGTGCAATCTGGAGTGGTCGCTACCAGAGAGTCGAGGAGAGCGTTCTTCTCCGTAC
>DASSEH010000077.1:0-95205 GCA_035695325.1 Candidatus Angelobacter sp. | reverse complement strand
CTATGTCGAACAGGTACTGAGTCCGAAACTACGCCCTGGGCAAGTAGTGGTGATGGACAATCTGGCGGCACACAAAGTTGCCGGGGTACGAGAGACCATCGAAGCTGCCGGAGCACGCTTGGTTTATTTACCCCCGTATTCACCCGACTTCAATCCGATCGAGCCCTGTTGGGGAAAAATAAAACAGTGCCTGCGCGCCATCAAGGCTCGTACTTTGAAACCCTGGAGCAAGCCATCACTCAGGCTTTGGCTTCTATTACCCAGGACAATGCTCTTGCCTGGTTTCAGCATTGTGGCTATCCATCCCAATCGATTCCGAAAATGGTCTAATAGAGTTGCCCCATCACCAGCTAAGCAGATTCCTCGCGCAGCACCTGCGCTTCGGAATGACACTTTTCTTTGAGTCAATGGCTATCCCGAGTTGATCAGTTTATCCCTGCAACTCCTCATTGACGTTGACTGCCTGTCCGTCGTATGGTCAAAGTTCCGCCGAAAGGAACTTCATGCGCAGACTGCCCTTTTTTCTATCCATTCTTCTGGTATTTTCCGCCGCGCTGGGCGCGCAGACAGCGGATGAGATCATCGGCAAAAGCATCGCTGCCCGCGGCGGCATGAGCAAAATCCTGGCAATCCAGACCCGCCGCCTGACCGGGGAAATTGAAATCAGCAGTCCGGATGTGGGGGCGCTCGGCGCCAGTTTTGTTGAACTGGAGGCCCGCCCCAGCAAGCTGCGCCGGGATTTGACCATTCAGGGCATTAACGTGACCCTGACGCAGGGTTACGACGGCCAGAATGGATGGAAGACCACGCCTGCTCCGGGAAAAAGCGTTGCCGAGCCAATGACCGGCGACGAGCTGAAAGAATTTCAGGAAGAGTCGGACATGGATGGCTCGCTGGTGAACTACCGGCAAAAGGGCCATACGGCGGAACTGGTGGGAAAAGAGAAAGTTGATGGCGTGGAAGCGTACAACATCAGGCTGACCCTGAAAACCGGGGGGCAGCGGAACCTCTATATCGACACCACGAGTTTTCTCGAGATCAAAGTAATCTCGCAAGTAGTCCGCGAAAGCGGCCCGGTCGAGATTCAAACGATTCTCTCCAATTACCGCGAGGTAGAGGGCATTCAGTATCCATTTGTCATCGAAAGCAAAATCCCCAGCCAGCAGGTGAATTCCAAAGTCACGCTGGAAAAAATCGAGACCAACGTGCCCATCGACAACTCCGTTTTCAAAGCGCCAGCGCCCGAAGCAAAGCCCGCTCCGGCGACAAAACCGAAATAACCTGATCGCTGCCGAGGGCTGAACGAGCACAGATGCTAGAATGAAAAGTTCTGGCCCCATCCGATGGATCGCACTCACATACGCAATTTTGCCATTATCGCTCACATCGATCATGGCAAATCCACGCTCTCTGACCGGCTCCTGGAGCTGACGGGCTCGCTTACCCATCGTGAAATGCAGGAGCAGGTGCTGGACGCCATGGATCTCGAGCGGGAGCGCGGCATCACCATCAAGGCCCACGCGGTCCGCATGAAGTACACCGCGCAGGACGGCGAAGAGTATCAGCTTAACCTCATCGACACTCCGGGCCACGTGGATTTTTCCTATGAAGTTTCGCGTTCGCTGGCCTCATGCGAGGGCGCTCTGCTGGTGGTGGACGCTTCGCAGGGAGTAGAAGCACAAACGCTGGCCAACGCCTATCTGGCGATCAACAATGGCCTCGAGATAATCCCGGTCATCAACAAGATCGATCTGCCCAGCGCCGACATTCCCCGTGTGAAAGAAATGGTGGAGCAGGCGGTCGGACTGGACACGAAAGACGCGCTGCTGGTGAGCGCCAAGACTGGTCTGGGCGTGCCTGACGTGCTGGAGGCGGTGGTAAAGCGCCTTCCTCCGCCCAAAGGCAGCGCGGATTCGCAGTTGCAGGGGCTGATCTTCGATTCCTGGTTCGATGCCTATCGCGGCGTGATCGTGCTGACCAGGATTTTTCACGGCACTCTGCGCCGGGGTATGAAGATTAAGCTGTGGTCGAACGGCAAGACCTTCGACGTGGAAGGGTTGGGCGTGCTTACCCCCAAGCCGGTGGCAGTGGAAGAACTTTCGGCCGGTGAAGTGGGATTCATGATCGCCAACATTAAGAATGTGGCGGATTCGAAGATCGGCGACACGATCACGGAAGATGCGAGGCCTGCCATTGAAGCGCTGCCTGGCTTTCAGGAAATCAAGCCCATGGTGTTTGCCGGCCTTTACACCGTGGACGCGCATGAGCACATCGCACTGCGCGAGGCGCTCGAAAAACTGCGGCTGAACGATTCCTCTTTTTTCTTCGAACCGGAGAGTTCCGTCGCGCTCGGCTTCGGCTTTCGCTGCGGATTTCTCGGGCTGCTGCACATGGAGATCATTCAGGAGCGGCTGGAGCGGGAATTTAACCTCGACCTGATCACCACGGCCCCGGGCGTGCGCTATCGCATCACCAAAACCGATGGCACGGTGCTGGAAGTGGATAATCCTTCACGCTGGCTGCCGACCAGCGAAATTGCGAAGATTGAAGAGCCGGTGATTATGGCCACCATTCTGACCAATGAAGAGTACGTTGGTGGAATTCTGAAACTGGTGGAAGAAAAACGCGGAAAGCAAAAAGGTTTCGAATATGTGAGTGCCGCGCGCGTGATGCTCACCTATGAGTTGCCGCTGAACGAAGTGGTGCTCGATTTTTATGACCGCCTGAAATCCATTTCGCGCGGTTATGCTTCGCTCGACTACCATCTTGCGGGATTCTGGGACTCGCCCATGGCCAAGCTGGATATCCTGGTGGCCGGTGAAGCGGTGGACGCACTGTCGATCATTGTTCATCGTGACTTCGCTTACGATCGCGGACGCGCACTTGCCGCCAAAATGAAAGAGCTGATTCCGCGGCAGATGTTCGAGGTCGCCATTCAGGCATCCATCGGCGCCAAAATCATCGCCCGCGAAACCGTTCCTGCCATCCGCAAGAACGTTCTTGCTAAATGTTACGGAGGCGATATCACCCGCAAGCGCAAGCTCCTCGAAAAGCAAAAAGAGGGCAAAAAGCGGATGAAACGCATTGGAAAAGTTGATATTCCCCAGGAAGCTTTTCTTGCCGTGCTCAAGGTAGGCGAAAGCGGGTAAATATGCCCCAAAATGAGCAGCTTACGGGTTGGCAAAATGTGCAAATCGCAAAATGCGTAGCTTAACTCTGCAGGCAACAGGCACAGGCGATTTGCCCAGGCCAATGATGCACCCAAGTCCAAACAAACAAAAGACTTAATGGATGCATCAGGTCCTTGGCAAATCGGGCTAAGTTGCTGAAAATCCATCCTAATCCCCTGACCCCGAGTAAGAAATGCACAGAATTTTCCACAGGTTTCTTAGGGAATCTTTAGTCCCCAAAAAACAGGCTTAATTACGGTGAAAATTCACGAAAATCCAGGTCTCCACTTCCACGGGCTGCCCATTCAAAACATACGGACGATAGCGCCACTGGCGTACCGCGTCAATCGCCGCCGGGGCAAGCAGCGGATTTCCACTCACCACAGTGAGGCTTTCAATTTTTCCTTCAGGCGAAATAAAGGCGTGGAGTTTCACCTCACCCTGTGCACCCGTGATTTTCGCCATGGAAGGATAAACAGGAACTACCCTGTTGATGAGTTCTCCATCTTCCATATGCGACACAACGACGGGCTTGTCTCTTCTTAGCTGCGGCGGCTCTGGCGTTTTTTCGCGACCAATAGGCCCTACATCAGGGTCTTTACCGTTGCACCAGGAACATGTCGGACCTGGATCGGTGGTGGCATCCTTAGGAGTTGGCTGACCAAAATGGATATGCGAGATCCCATCAATATTATTCACCACCTCATGCCTGGCAGCAGTGCGCGAACCACCCGAAGATCCGCTACCGGCGTCTGTTTTAACAGAAGCCTCGACCGTGGCCACAGGGAAGCTTATGATCGCTGGCGGCGCCGAAAAGGAAGCCGGAAGCATTCCGGTGGCAATCAAGGGAACCAGCACAAGTATGGCGACGATCACCGACTCCACGGCAAACGCTGCAACCAAAGACCAGCCACGGCGTCTTTTGGGCTGGGATGAAGATTCAAGCAGTGTTTCCTGAAACATGTTTTCCTCCAGTGTTGCTGAAGGAATGGACACCGAATCAGGTGAATGATGTTCCGAAAATCAGGAAAATAAAATGGCCGTCTTTGACGACGGCCACGTGAAAAACAAGGAACAATTACGGATTCTTTGGTGTCGGTGCGTTGGGACGCGGCGGCGTGGAAGCTGCCGGATTCGGCGCAGCAGGCGCGGGTGCGGCCACTCCGGACTGCACATTATAAGCATCAATCAGCTCTTTGGTGATGTTGGTGCCCTTGCTGGCCCAAAGCACCGGTGAAGTCTGAGGATTGGAAACATCAATCACCATCATGTAGCCGTTGGTCTGCGCGTATTTCTCGAGCACGGCAATCATCTTCCCGCCAATGCGGTTGACTACTTCCTGCGTCTCGCGCTGATAGTCGGACTGCGCATCGTCCTGCTGGCGCTGCAGAAGCTTCTGCTTGGAATCGATCGTGCGCGCACGGCTGCTCTGCTCTTCGGGGCTCAGTTTGTCGGCTGTCTTCTGGTAATCGTCCTGCAGCTTCTTGATTTCAGCGGCCAGGGTCTGCAGCTCCACGGACTTGGGTGCGTACTTCTGCTGCAGGGCTTCAAAGTCCTTCTGGCACTCGTTGCAGTTGGCAATGGCGTCCTGCATGCTGACCACGGCGATTTTGCTGCCCGCGGGGACGGTAGCCGGCGCGGCCTGTCCCACTGCCGTGCGAACCGAAGCGGCGCTCAGGGCAAGACTGAAGGCGAGAATAAATATGATTTGCTTACGTGACATGGGATCAAAACTCCTTCAAAAATTGCTGAATTTAATTTTCTTTGAACCGCGCGAGAAAGACCCGCGCCAGGTTCGGAACCTTATGGTTTCTTGGCAGCTGCTCCCGTGCGCGCTGTCGCCGGTTTGGCCGGGCCTGCAGCCGCGCTCTTCGGAGCCGCCGCAGGGCTTTCCGCATTGTAAGCACTCACCAGATCTTTGGTAATCACCAGGCTGGGATGAAAGACCAGAACTGGATTTTGCTGGGTGGAAACGTCCAGAATCATGTCATAGCCGCGCTGCTGCGCCAGCTTTTCCATGACGCGGCTCATCTTCTGGTAAATGCGGTTTCCAATCTCCAGTTTTTCCTGCTGAAACTCATTCCGGGTATCTTCGAAATTGCGCTGCAGATTGCGCTCCTTCACCTCGATGTCCTTGGCGCGTTTGTTGCGCTCTTCGGGGCTCAGCTTCGGCGCTTCCGTTTCCAGCTGCTTTTTCAGATTGTTCAGGTCGTTCAATTCTTTGTTGAACGTGGTTTCCTTCGGAGCATACTTCTGCTGCAGCGCGTCCAGTTCTTTCTTTCCCTCGTTGCAGGTGCTGATGGCCTCCTCAACGTTCACAACGGCTACTTTGGGGCCAGCGGCAGGGGCAGCAGCATTGTTTTGCGCCAGAGCGGGAAAAGACGGCAGGCTTCCCAGCGCAAGACCGAGAAGGCAGGCGTGAATACGTGACTTAACCAACATGGATTTTCGGGCTCCTTAAAATGCTTTTCGCTAAGTCATTCGTCGCGACGCGTTTCTGAGGCAACCGCTTACTCGGCGCGGGAAATCGATAGAAGGGACGAATAGCATTAATTATAAGTTTCGTCCTGGGCACCGTCAAACATAACGAATCAGAACGTCGTACTAATGGTGAAACGGAACGTCTTTCTTGGCTCCTGCACGCGAAAATCCGGGCCCAGTGTGGTAATCGCATTCAGGAACGTAAAGTCTCCGGCGGCGCCGGCAGGGAACATATTGCGGGTAATCAAAGAGCCGTTATGGATCGTGGTATTCAGAATCAGCGGATTGTAAGCGTAATAAATCCGGAACGGCTGCTGGACAATGGGCAACAGCACCTGCAGTTCAAGGCCGGTGGACATGCGAGGAACGTAATTGGTCCCGGGGATCGTCTTCAAAGCGCCGTTAACATTCAGCGACGATCCGCCGGCGCACTGGAAACTGACCAGCGTCGGGCAGCCAAACTGCGTGCCGTTGATCTGGTTCAGCGCCTCGGTGCTGAGCTGCAGCTGCGACTGCTGCACCGCGAGGTTCAGCCCGGTATCCACAAAAGGCGCCAGCGTTACCGGCCCAACAACATGGATGCGATATTCAAAATTGCTGATAAGGCTAATGTCGCCGCCGGGCTGAGTAATAGTGGAAACCGGAACGGGTATCTGGATGCCGCATGGCGGCGTTTGATTATTCACACAGCCCCGGCGCGGATTGGCCGGATCCACCGGCACCACCGTGCCATCAGGATTGGTAAGAGTCACGTTTTGCGCCGAAGTCACAAAGACATAGGGTGACGCAGTGCGAATATCGAAGCCGCGCAGGTCGGCTTCGCCACCCTGATAGAAACGCTGATAAGGCGCCGGAGCAAACCCGCCAAAGCCGCGGATATACGTGGCCTGCAGGCGCATGGCAAGGATCTTGTGGCGGACCGGCTTGAATTTGGTATAGAGAACCAGCGGCCGGTAATACTTCACATTGCCGCCCAGCCCCGCAAACTCCGATGATACATACCAGCTGCGTCCGCTGGTGGGGCCGATCTGCCGGTCCACCGTACTGGCGGTGAAAGAAGGCGTGACCGAACTGGTCACGATTCCCCGCAGCGCGTCCGGTCCGGAAATGTTGCGGAAACGCACTGTCTCAAACAGAAGCCGCGAAGCATCGCTGAAAACGTTGACCGTGGAATTATCGTAATTGTAGCTAAGGGAGAAGCGCTTGAACGATCTTCTTCCCAGGGGATAACTGCCGGTAACGGAAAATCCCTTGCTGGCCTGGTTGTAATTCAAAAGATTGTTCAGGATGTCCTGGCTGAAATTGATTTTCTGATTGGCAACAATCTGCGCCTGCTCGGCCTGATTGAAGTCGAACCTGCGCAGGTAAGCCTGAAAGCCAAGCTGGATCGGGCGATCGAACAAATAAGGTTCGGTGAAGCCAAACACCAGGTCCTGCTGGCGATTGCCCACGTTGCCCTGCAGCGTCAGTGTTTCTCCCAGACCAAGGAAATTGTTCGTCTGATAATTCAGGCCTATAAAAGATCCGGCCAGTCCGCTTACGCCTCCGGTGAGGCCAATGCTGTTTTTGCCCTTTTCGCTTACCTTCACCGTGAGGTCCACGGTTCCGTTTTGCTCATCGAGCTTGCGCTCGGTATCGTCTTCGGCCTTCAGGGTATTGAAGTAATTGAGCTGGTTCAGGCGAAGAACGCTCAGCTCCCACAGGCGATAGTTGTAAACCTGCCCTTCCTGCAGCAACAGCTCGCGACGGATCACCTTGTCGCGCGTGGTGGTGTTCCCCTGGAATTCAATACGGCGGACAAAGAAGGGCTTGCCCTCGTCTATATCTATGTTGAGAGTCAGCTCTTTCTTTTCATCGTCGATGATGGTTTCAGGAACGCCCGTGTATTTGATGTAGCCCAGCTCTTCGTAGGCCTTGCGCAGGTTGTCGAGTCCCTTGTGGACCTGGTGCGTATCAAAAGTATCGCCTTCCTTCATTTGGAACAGGCCGCGAAGAAACTGCGTATTGGAAATCGCGCGGTTGTTGCGGAAGTTGATGGCTTTCAGCTTGTACTTCTCGCCTTCCTCAACGCTCATCGCGATGTCCATGGACTTGCCCTGGCCCTTGCGAAAGGGAGGAACCGGAATGGCGGGAAGAATGCCGCCCGGCGTATCGTGAAGCTGGGTCTGCGGGTCCTGCACGATTGCTTTGTAATAGCCGCGCTGCTGGTAGGCGTCCTGCACGCGCTGCGCATCTTCTTCCAGCTTGGAGGCGTCAAAGGTCCGCGCGAACAAATTCTCGAGGAAAATGGAATTCGGGACGCCAACCGGCTTCAGGTTCTTCATTGCGCGCCGCAGATCGCGGGTGGAAACATGCTTGTTCCCCGCGAAGGTGATGTTGCCCACCTTAATCTTGGGGCCTTCCTTCACGTTGAACGTCACCGCCACCGACGAGGGCGGCACCTGTTGCAACTCCACGTTGACGGCGGCAAACTGCCGGCCATGCTCGGCCAGCAACTGCTGCAGCACCACCTTGGCACGGATGATTTTGGTGGGATCGTATGCGCTCTCCACCGTGAGCGGCACTTTGGCCTTCTTAAATCGTTCCAGCACGTCGCTGGTGGAGACGGAATTCAGGCCATGATAGTCGATGGTCCGGATCGTGGGTCTCTCCCGAACATAAATATGGACGATCCAGCCTTTGGCCGTCTGCTCTCGTTCAATCCTCACGTCTTCAAAATATCCGCTGTTCCACAAAGCATGCAGGTCGCGCTGCAGGGCAATTTCGTCATAAATATCGCCCCGGCGGGTGAACATCTTGTTTTCGATGGTCTCTTTGGGAATGCGCCGGTTACCGTGGAGCTGTATGTCTTCAACAATCTGGCCGGCCTGGGCACGGGCCACGCCCGGCGAGTGCAGCAGGAACATGCTGACGAGAAAAAGCATGAGGACCCCGGCTCTCGGAGCATACTTCGGGCTGCTTGTTTCTAAGCTGGCTATATAACTACCCTCGGAACAATTTGGAGAAACCAGGATTATACGGGAGGCCCGCCTGAACCGCCAAACCAACTGCGCCACTCGTTTCCTCATCTAATTAAGCACCCAGGGGGAGAATTGTCGCTGCCAGACGAAAACTCCAGCAAGACCTATCACGCAGGCCAGCCGGTGCCCTGTGCGGGGCTTTATCGGGTCAGTCACTATCAGCATCGTCTGCCGCATGATGTATTTATTACTCAGGACCGGCTCTTTCCGCCGTGCAGAAGATGCGGTGAAAGAGTTTCTTTCAAACTTTCCGCCTCGGCCAATTCCCTGCTTACCGATCTGGATTTTTCCTCGAAAGCGGCTTAGCCGGACTCATCTCGAATCAAACGGGTCCATCGAAACCTGTGCCGCTGGTCGCATACATCCTGTGAGAACGCGCTTGCGAACAAAACTTGCGCAAAATTTTTTCTCTTTTTTTAGAAAAATCTTTCTTAACCCTGCCGGGCATCCGCGCCGGCCAGCGCCTCTACTTCCACCAGGCACGAATAGAAGGTCGCGCCCTGGCCAATCTCCGTCAGGGTCTCCGAGGTAAGCACATTGATGCTTCTGCCATCGGGCGCGAAGCGTGAACCGTTCAGCCGCGCCGCGATCACTCCCGGCTGCACCGTCCCATTGACGTGCGCCTTCAGCCGGACCTCGCCACGATCATTGAATACGCGCACCCACTCTCCTTCGCGTATGCCGCGCCGGGCCGCGTCCGCCGTGTTGATTTCCAGCATCTCCGGGTGCTCCATCTTCTGCAGCGAACCGATGTTGACGAAGGTGGTATTTAGAAAGTTGTCGGCCTTGCGCGAAAGCAGCTCCAGCGGAAACTTCTTCGCCTTCGCTGAATGCCGCGACTCCATGGGCGGAATGAATGTGGCCACCGGATCAAGCCCCTGTGCCGCCAGAGCTTCGCTGTACAACTCGGCCTTGCCGCTGGCGGTGGGAAAGCCTTTGGCAAAAGGAAGAAAATCTCCCTCGCCCACATTCAGCCGGATATGCCCTTCCGCCTCCAGCCGCTCCCGCGTGATTCCCTTGAGCCTGCCCGCCGTATCAGTCTTCGGCGTCAGCGCTTCCTCGATCATCTCATCCACCGTCTGCCGGAAACACGCATCATCAAAGCCCATGCGCAGCGCGAGCTCGCGGAACAGCTCGGTATTCGATTTGCACTCGCCCATCGGCTCAATCGCCTGGTTCGACATCTGCAGGTAGTAATGGCCATAGGCCTTTTGCAGGTCTTTTTGCTCAAAGAAAGTCGTGGCCGGCAGCACGAAATCAGCGTAGTCGGTGGTATCGGTAAAGAACTGCTCATGCACCACGGTGAAAAGATCGGGCCGCAGAAAGCCGCGAAGCACATCATTGTTATTAGGCGCGACCGCCGCCGGATTGGAGTTGTAGACGAAAACCGCCTTCACCGGCGGATCACTCAGCCGCGTCAGGGCCTGCCCCAGCTCGGACATGTTGACCATACGCGCCGCCCGGCCCAGCGGACTTTTCATCATGAGCTCCGGACGCTCCACGCCTTCGTCATTCAGCGGATAAGCGCCGCTGGTGGAGAGCTGCAATCCACCGCCCGCCTCCTGCCACGATCCCGTGATGCAGGGCAGCATGGCAATCGCCCGCATCGCCATTCCGCCATTCTCCGAACGCTGCACACCATAATTCACGCGGATCACCGCCGGCCGCATCGTGGCATACTCGCGCGCCAGCGTCACAATTTGGTACGCAGAAATGCCAGTCCACTGCGCCACCCGCTCCGGTGGATACTCCTGCACCTTTTTCTTCAGCTCATCAAAGCCCAGCGTGTATTGCGCAACGTAAGCGGCATCGTACAGGTTCTCGTTGATGATCACATGCATCATCGCCAGCGCCAGGGCCGCATCGGTCCCCGGATTCACCGGTAGATACCAGTCGGCAAAGCGTGCGGTGCGTGTTTTATAGGGGTCGATCACCACCAGCTTGGCGCCATCGCGCCGGGCTTCCTCAATGAACGGCCACAGATGCACGTTGGCCCCGTGAATGTTCGCGCCCCAGGCAATGATGTACTTTGATTTCCGGAACTGCTCCGGCTCCGTTCCCATCTTGCGTCCGGTCACGCTCACCAAAGCCTGTCCGCCGCTGGTGGCGCAGATGGTCCGGTCCAGTTGCGATGCTCCCATTCGATAAAAATAGCGATGCGCCATGCCTGAGTTGTTGAGCATGCCCATCGTTCCGCCATAGGAATAAGGAAGAATGGACTCCGGCCCAAACTCGCTGGCCGTCCGCTTCAGCCGCGCCGTGATTTCGCCGAGGGCTTCGTCCCACGAGACGCGCACAAAATCCCGCGCATCGCCCGTGCCCTGCCCCTTGGGTGCGACCCGGCGCATGGGATAAAGAAGACGGTCGGGCGAATACACCCGGTCCAGATACTTCGTCACCTTGGCGCACAAAAAACCCTGGGTCACCGGATGGGCCGGATCGCCCTGAATGCGAGTGGCCCGCCCATCTTCCACCGTAATCAGCACACCACAGGCGTCAGGACAATCGTGCGAACACACGGCATGTACAACTTTCTTCATGGTTCCTACATTATAAGTCCGTGCATGGATCGCCCATACACGTGTGGCACAGCCCGGGGCCCCCATTGCGCGCTGATCTTGCGCGTAATGGGGTGGAGTAGCCTCGGCTGTGGAGCACAGGCACTCCTGCCTGTGCAGGTTTGCCTTTCTTTCGGTTTTTTATCTGCGTCCATCTGCGTAAATCAGCGGCAAGACTTTTTGGGAATCCCGCCAAAAGCCGGACCCAGGTCTATTTGTCAGCCATGGGCCAGGTTTGTCCCCCTCCCCCACCTGGTCCCAATGATCCCAATGTTGATTGGGTTTTTGCAGGGAGTATCCCAATGCGATCCCAATTTTTACTGGACTTGGACCATTCGTCGGGCATAAAGCACAGTATTTATGCGGTGATCCAGCGTTTCTCGGGTTATAAATTTGGTCGTCATTCCCGCCAGCTCCCAATTTTTAAAGGACTTAGCCGATTCTGCCTTGAGCGGTCCAATGACCGGATGACCACATAAACCGCAAAATGGACCCCAAAAAGCGAATGCCGCAGACGAAAACTCCGCTGCGGCAGTTAAAAATCACAACAGCAAATAAAAGGCGAATTGTCAAGAGTAGGTCCACGTCGGTAGTGTCCTAATTTAGGGTTCTTCCTCAATTTTGGTGCAGGGTAGCTGATGGTCTGCGTCACCGTGCTCGTCTGGTTGGCCGCCGGTGATGTCTCATAGCAGTAGCTGATGGTCCCACTTTCCGGATTATTGGCCATGAGCAGACGAGACAGCGGTGGCCCGGAAGTGCGCATCAAGTTTGTCGAGGGGGATGTGATGACCTCCCCCCTTCTCCGACGATAGTTTTGTGCTCATTGACTGCGATGGAGCAGCCGACGGACACCCATTGCATTGCCACTGCTGCGAGCACTCCCGAGATGAGCGGCTGGGAGATCTGCCAATTGTTAATTGCTCTTCTTGAGCACCGCCATGTTTTTCTCATCGCTGGTGATATCGGCAAACAGGGTTTTGAGCTGGGCCATGCCGTCAAGCGGAACTTCAGTTGCCTCCATTTTGTACTCGCGGGTGTATTTGATGGTGTTGCCTTCGGCCTCGGTTTTACTGCTGTATTGGGCAAAAGGCAAAGCGGTTTTAGCTGGTTCCGGCAACTCGTAGACTTGGAAGCCCTCGGGCACGGCAATTTCCACCTTATCGGTGTTCACGAAGGGTGCGGGAAAATCGTAGGCGTAGTGGCGCGGTTTGTTCGCGTCCCATGCGCCGGCCATCTCCCCTACCACGCGCGGGCGCACCAGAAGCATGGCTCCGGCATTCTTGGCGTAGTGTTCCGCCTTCACCCGGTAGCGGATGATCAGGTCTTTATCGATCTCGCCGGCATGGACCAGTTCGAAATTATCAATTTGAAAGTTGCCCATAGACCTTGAAACCAGCTTCTCGACGATTTTCCTGCGGTTCTGCTCGGTTTCATTCTGCAAGGCCATTCGTGCCGTCATGGCTTCAAAACCGGTGCGGATCTCCTCGATTTCGCCCTCCAGCGTGCCATCGGGCAACAACTTAAGCCGGGCATTGCGGACCACGCCATTGGATTCAGGATTGCTTAAAGGAAGATGAATCAGCTCGCCCCCTTCTTCGTCCACCAGCATTCCATAATTGTCCTGCTCATAGTAGGGAATTTGGCCTAGGGGGACAAAATCGTTCGTTGGATCAAAGATCAGCAAGTGCCCAAGTTTGGAGTGGTCGTACATGGCGGGCATAGCGTTGGGGTAGCTGGCATTGGGAAGAGCAATAGCCAGGACCATGTGATTAAAGCCGCCGAGGCCCGGGGCGGAGTTTTTTACGACAACTCCCCGAGTCGCATTCACCACCACGTAATAGGACTTGACGCCAATCTGGGCGAGCATTGAGCTGAGCACTGTAGCTTTGTCTTTGCAATCTCCGTAGCGGTGCTCGAAAATATCGCCAGCCGCGTGCGGACGATACCCACCCACGCCGATCTCGATGGCAACATAGCGGACATCGTGCTGGGCAAAATCAGCCAGCGCTTTAATGCGTTGCAACAAAGGCAGGTTTGCCGGCGCAAGCGCCCGCACTTTTTCCTGCAAAGCAGGACTGGCATCTCTTACGCCAGAAGACAACTGCGTGTACCAGGAGCCAAAGTCAGACCAGCTCTTATAACTCTTGTCCTTCATCTTGTCAGAAAGAAAAGTAAAAACCACCTGTCCCGCCAGTCCCATGGATGGAGGCCGGTGCGGTTCGGCTTCGATACGCGGAATGTTCGCAAGCTGCCAAATCAAGGCGCCGTTGGCTTCCTGGGCCTTTTCTTCTTTGTAATTCGTCCAGTCAGACTTGACCCGCCAGCCGGGCGACAGACGCAACTCATAGCGGGACTGCTCAACCGGCTCCTGCTCCTGGAAGATCCAGCGGTCCTGGAATACATAAGGACGCTCCTGCTGCTCGTACTCAAACCCGACGATCGTGCCGACGTCTGCCCCGGGGACCCGAAGCGCCTTGACCTTGGCGTCTGAATACACTTCGTAGGTGCTGATGCTTTGCTCGAAAACATCACCCGGCTTGGTTTCGTATTCCTGCCCCTTGCTGGTAATGCTCCAGCCGCGGAGATAATTCACCCTGGAGTTACGGCTGTAAGGCAATCCGTATATTGCAGCAGAGTTTCTGCCCTCGGGCCGCAACACCCTGACGACTCGCCGGCCTCGCCTGACGATCTCGCCGTTGTCCTGCACGGTGGTCACCTGGTCATCCAGCAGGACCACCGTGCTCACGTCGTCGGCATAGCTCCTGGCAGGTTGCCTGGCCAGGGCGCGCATCCAGTCCGGCGCATCGGCCCGGCAGTTGCCGGTCAGCGACCAGGTCAAAATAAAAAGAAAGAGCGAACTAATTGCCTTTTTGAGCATTGACCATGCCTCCACGCAGGACGGCTTGCTGTTCGTCGCTGGTTTTTACCTTGCCGAAGAAATCTTTTAATTCCGAGTATTTGTCCTGGCCAAAATAGATTCCGTTTAAAGCCAGGCTGCGCTGATAGACCAATTGCGTTCCATTCAATTGCGTGTCGCTCTGGTAGCGCGCAAACTTCATGCTCGCATCCTGATGATGGGGAATGCTTTCCAGGGAAAATCCGGCGGGCAATTTGATGTTCACAGAGTCCAGCTCTGTGAAGGAATAAGGGAAATAAACCGGATATTTACGCGTAGCATGGGTGAAAGCGCGATTTTCCTTGGTCTGGAAAAGGCATGCCGGCACCAGAAAGAGCTTGCCGGCCACGGAGGCGTAGGAGGGCGCCTCGATGGAAAATGTGCTGACCAGTGGGCTTTCAGCATTTTCCCAGCCCTGCGTATCCGTTGCTTTCACGATTGCTCCCGCCGGCAGCCATTCTTTCAGTAAGCCTTCCAGGGTTTTCTTTCGCCCGGCATCATCCTCGTCGATGGTGTCCAGCCGGAGTTCGAGCGCTTCCTCGCCCTCAAACTCGAGTTTCACATTGCCCTTGAGCGTTCCATCCTCGGAAAGAGAGAGGTTTGCACTCTTCCGGGTGACGGATTTGTCATACGTGGCGGGAGGAGCTTTGACGAAAACACCGCCCTTTTTTTCCAGCTTGAGCGCTTCGGTTGCTGTGTGGTTCCAGCGCAGGAGTCCGTAAGGGCAGAACCGCGTGCCAGGTTCGAGAAAGATATCGGTCCCATTCAGATTCACGACCGCAATGGTGTTGTCGATCTGTTCCAGTGAGGTCCATTCCCTGGAAAAAAAACGCTGCCTGCGATCGGAGACCTGCGCCACCGAGGCATCAAATCCAGCAGCGTGGGCCAGGGCAACAAAGAGCAGGGTGATGTCCTCGCTCGTGCCATAGCCATGCGCCAGCGCCTCGTCCACGCCCGTATTTCTTTTCAGGTTTTCTCTTTTCATTTCCTCCGGGGTCAGTTGTCGCTCGTAGCTAAGATTGCGGATCTGCTGGGCCCGCTCATACAACTTTCGCAGTTTTTTGACCGGATCAGCCTCTGCCCCTATTGCTTGCAGGGCTGCTTCTTTGACGCCCCGGTTCCGGGAGAGGCGCGGCTCCAGCTCTTCATAGCGGCTTTTTCCGATCTCACGCCACTCGTCTTCTATGGATCGCGCATCCCGGGGACTATAAAAAAACACCACCGATGGTTTAAGGTCATTTTCCGGAGGTATGTAGTCTTCCGGCTCAAAGGCGCGGACATCATGCAACTCCAGATCCGACTCATTGCCGTTGCTATTGGTGGGTTGTTCCTTGAGATTGAAGGCAACACGCGAAACCCTGGCTCCGTCGAAATAGAACTTTGGTTTAGCCCCGCTTACACGCCTGCCCCCGCCAAAAGGCCGGTAATGCACGTGTTCTTTGACCGTGTAAAGCTCGCTCTGAAGCACCCATTCGGCGGGAGGAAACACCAGCACTCCCAAAAAAATCGGGGAATCAATGCTGAAGTCATACGTGAGCCGGTACTTATACTCGACGATGCTGCCCACGGTGACGGAAGGCATGCTGAACGCCTTGACCTGTATTCGGCTGCCACGGCCCTTATATACGGTTTTTTCAAAAGGCTTTCCGGTGAATTCCACAATAGAACCATCAGGATGAATCGTGCGCGCCTTAAGACCTACCATCTGCACAAGCAGACTTACCCCGAACCTGCGCGCCGCAGCAATGCTGGCTACCGGAATTTCCACGTCGGCGTAGGTCTTGCCGTCACTGTTGGGATTCACGGCTTTTTCGTTCAGAATCTTGATGCGCTCGTAATAAAACTCTGAGAAGTTATCGTGATCGACATAGTGCGCGTAATAGAGTCTGACAGCGGCGGCCCCTGGATTTCCGGGGACATCCTTCAACTGAAGGTCCTGGGGTGTGACCGGAAGCCAGTCTTCACTTTGGCCGGGCGCTAAGACCGGAATTAACAGGAAGAAACACAAGGCCGCATAACGCATGAAATCCCCTCAATCGGTTCCCCGGATCAGCATAATCCCCTTGTGGAATGGCAACATCCGCCATGCCTGATCTGGAACCCATGTACTCTGGAACTGAGGGCAAGGGTAACATAAACAAAGATTACATAAAAAAGATTATCTGTTAATGATTTCCTATTTCGGGAATATAGTTATTAATTTCTAATGAGTAATCCACATTGACGGAGTCTTCTGGTTTCTACCCTTGGAATCAACAGCTTGCTAAGCCTACACGGAAGCACTGAACATCGGTATCGAAAAAGCGCGCCTTGGCGCACAGCGGCACGCATCGAATGCCACATTTTCGTGACAGTGGCCGAGATCCTTTCCGCAGGCTTTGCCCTGCCATCACGAGCCTGCCAAGTCCATTCACCCTGCACCAAAGTGAGGAAGAACCTAATTTATGACGCGCCTTCGCCCCGCGCAAATCTTGAAGGTCTGCTTTGCGACCTGCAGAAAGATTAGCGGGCGAAGTCCCGCTGTTGTTGGGAAACTGGTCTGAGCAAGAGAAGCATCAGCCGATGTTGGTTGAATGCTTTTGCGAGGAAATATTTGTCGAAAAAGGTCAGCCGACGAACCAGCGCATCGGTTGACCGCGGCGATCAATGAGGGGATCTTTTCCAAAGTCTCTCGTAAGAAGAACATCACTTTTGCAGCGTTCGCTCAAAGAACCGCACAACTTCGTGATTGAGAGCCTGGTGGAAGACAATCCGGTCGAAGTCCGCGCGTGACGTGCATATCTCAGGCACCGTCTGCCTCAACTGATCGCTGCAGGGCGCCAGGAAATCAAAATGGTCGGCATTCCTGACTAAATGGAATTCCGCGGACCTGGGTAGAGAGACTTTGACTGCATCGGCGTAGTCGGGAGTGGGAAGAATGTGGTCGTCCTCCGCGCGCCACAGCTGGATGGGTACGGTGATGTCCTTCAATCCTTCGTGCCCGAAGATGAACCCCAGCGCAGGCGCCGCTATCACCGCGGCTTTAATGCGGGAATCATGTACCGGTCTGGTTTGCGCATCCTCCAGCGTCGCCCCAGTACGCTTGATCAACTGGGAGTCGAAGTAATCAGGATGTGCCTGCACGTGAGCTGGTATCAGACTAAAGTCCGGCACCCCGCCTATGGAGACCAGCGTGGTGAAGCCGCCAGCGGAAAAGCCGAACATGCCGACCCGGCTGGCATCGATCCTGGCGCGGTTTGGCCATTCCGTCAGCATATAGTCAATCAGCCGGTGTATGTGCTGAGGCCGGTCCATAATATGGCCGGCACGGCTCTGGTCGTAGAAAGTGTCTCCGGTGTGGCTGACGGTGGCGACCACGAAGCCAGCCTTCGCCAGTGCAAGCGCCGTGTCATAGTGGGATTGGTACGAGCCACCAGTGCCATGCGAAATCACAATCAGTGGCAGACGCCTGCCTGCAACTGGACCATCCAGGGCGACAGTCTGCACAAAGAGTCCAAGCGGATGACTTTGAGCTGTGGCGCTGGTCGGATACCAGACCCCTATGATCAGAGGCTTGTTGGATCCATTGTCAATCTTTAGCTCTGAGAAGCCAGCATTTTGGGTTTCCGCGTAAGAAGCCAGGGCGGTCAAAAGTACCAGGGTGACCAGTCTTGCAGCACAGTTCATGATATGCTCCTATGTTGACGGAGCTTACATCAATCATGTAAGCGGTGTCAACATTTGAATGAAGAAATCAAAAAAGCCAGCCTATCATCATGGAAACCTCGAGCAAGCCCTCATAGATGAGGCACTTAAGCTAGTCGAACAGGACGGTGAGATGGCAGTCTCTTTGCGGGACCTGGCCCAATCACTGGGTGTTTCGCGGGCCGCGCCTTATCGCCACTTTGCCAGCCGCGACGATCTGCTGGCCGCCGTAGCTGCCCGAGGATTTGAAGATCTTGTCGCCCTCTATGACACCGCACTTGCAGGACCGGGCAATGCCCAGGAGCGCCTGTCCGCGGCGAGCCACGCCTTCTTTGATTTCGCCATGAGAAGGCCGGGCCTGTACCGGCTCATGTTTGAGAGCGACCTCCTGAACCGCACGCCGCCTGCGGTAATGCTTCCGGCAGCGAATGCTTCTTACTACCAACTCCTGCGTGCAGTCGCTGACGCCAATCCACAGATGAGTGAAGCCCAGGCCAAAGTGCGGACCATCATCATGATGTCAACCGGCCACGGCTTTCTTGCGCTCGACCGCGCCGGGCGTTTCAAGCCGTTCATGTACGAACCGCTAAGCCATGAAGATATGGTGGAAGCGGTGATGCGGTCATTGATTGGCGTGGACTGAGGGGGCACCGGCAAAGACAGGGGCAACTGCCAATGGGGATGTCATGATCCTGGCAGGCGATATCATTACGCTTGGAGATTATGACCCGCTAGATCAGCTGCTGCAGAAGTGGAAGAAACCCGTCCTGTATGTGACAGGAAACCACGAATATTACACACAGAGGCCGATGAATGAAGAGGACAAAGAATTCAAGGCATGGCTCGAAAGCAAACATCCGCATGTGAAACTGCTGCTCGATGAAGAGGTCAGCATTGGCGGAGTCAATTTCTTCGGCGGCACGATGTGGACAGATTTCAACGGCGGGGATTTGCGGGCCATGGAAACCTCCCAGGACCAAATAAATGATTTCCGGCTGATATGCAATCCGGACCGAACGCCTTTCGCGACGAAACAACACTTGAACCGCACGATAACATTTGCCATGACCGATTGCCGCACTTTCTCAAGGAAAGGTACAGCTTTGCGCAAACGGAACTGCTGGGACTCCATGCCCTGCTTGTCATTGATACCGATCCCGAGGAGCAGTCGCCAGCGACGGTGCGCAAGCACATGGACATGCTCCAGACCAAGCAGCACGCGGACCTTATCTATGTCTATGTCCGCGCGCAGGTGACGGCGTACAACAGGAAACGGCTGATCGAACAGAAAGTGCCGTTTATCGTTCCCGGCAATCAAATGTATCTGCCGATGTTGGCGATTGATTTGCGCGAACATTTCCGCAGAATCCGCGAGGAGGTCCCCAGCTTCAGCCCGTCAACTCAGGTTGTCGTCCTCTATGCTCTACTCCGTGACGCAGGGCAAGTGCTTATTCCAACTGAAATGGCCCCGATGCTGGGATACTCGACCATGACGATGACCCGCGCCTTTGACGAGCTGGAAACTGCGAGCCTTGCTGAAGTAACGGTCCGCGGTCGGGAGCGTTGTCTGCGGTTCAACGGAGGTCGAAGAGAAATTTGGGAGAAAGCTCAGCCATTCCTTCGCAGTCCGGTGAACAAGCGATTGATGATCCGCCGCACGGAAGGCTCGGAAGCAGCTGTCCGTGCGGGACTCACGGCATTGGCTCACTACAGTATGCTGGCAGCGCCAGCTTACACGACCCATGCGCTGAGCCGGGAAAATTGGATAGCACTTCGGAAACGACACAAGATCATTGAAGTGCCAGCTCAGGACCTCTTTATTTTCGTAACCCAACAGCGCTCTCTCCAGTTCTGGACTGTCCGCGGAGTATCAAACTGCTTTCTTCAAGGATGAGGCCGCTACATACCGGTCAAAGAACTCCTGAATTCGCAATCCGATGACTTGAGATCTAAGGATCAATCCAAGCTCAATGTTCTTTGTCTGGCCTCGTTCAGTGAAGTTGGCCGACGAAATGAAAACATGTTCTCCGTCCATAACGATGGACTTCGCGTGTAAAGAAGCGGCGTCCATGCGATCGACGGCCAGTGATCGCGGATCATAATAAATCTCGGGCAAGCGAGCGCCTGTTGGCCATTGTGTAGTGCGAAAGTGATAGCAGAAGCGTTTGACCAGCTCAGATTCCATCGAGGTGTCGCCGGGCTTGCGTGTGATGTCCAAACACATCTTTACGTTAAGATCGGGACGTTCGGTCATCCGGGTCGCCAGCGATTGAAAGACTTTTTGTCCCTGATACACGGCATATCCCACCACCAGCACCGATTTCTCGGCCTGGCTAAACAGATTGCTGACGACAACGCTGGTATCGCGATTGGCGATTCCACTCACCTGCGGCCCAGTCGCAACAAGCTGAACCAGATCTTCAATCCGTGGACGGTCGACCATTGTGGCGGCCAGAAGTTCCAGCGTAGATGCAATGCCGGCCGCAGGCATTCCGGTGTCTGACATTTCCATCAAACTCCGGGCGACTGCGTCTCCATCGTCGTTCACAATCTGCTTCACTGCTACCGCGGAAAATGGTGGGCTCAGGCGGCCCATCTTTATCGCGGCGGCAAGTGCGCGCAGATCAGACGGCGCTCGCGAGAGAAGGGGGCGGCTCACTCTTCAGAATCTCCTTAAAGAATTCACAACCGCGGCTCTCAACCGTAGGCACTACCAGTCCCCGATCAAGAAAGTCGTTCTGCTGTTCACAGCTTGTTTCTGCAATCAGAAGACAGCCGTGGCAGGCAGATCCATGCAGGAAACGGTGCTCATTTCCGTCAGGAGGATCGTGTTGGGCACATACTGGATCGTTAGAGCACAGCAATCCCAAATCCAGGGCGCTTCGAACCACATCAGCAATGCCGCGACCCACCTGAACCAGCCCGCCCAGCGTTCCCTCAGCGTCTGAGGTGCCGGTATACAGCAACACGCCATAACCAATTTCAGGAATCGCATACACGCGCTCGCGAATTGAGCTGCTGGGATAACCGCAACCCAGCGAAAGCGCGGTGACCAAAAGATGGGAAAGCGAATGCAGCATCAGATATGGCATGTCCGGGAAGCGACGATTGCTTCCGGCATGTTCGGTCTTCCAGGCCTGAAAGCCCAGCATCATCAATCGCGTTCGTTCCTGCACCGCCGGTCGGCTGCACCATTCTTTAATCGCTTCCTTCCTGAACTGGAGGAAGATGCCTTCGCCTTTGTTCTCGTAAGCTGGCAGCCAGGTAATTTCTCGCGCCAGTGAAGCCCGCCGAACTCCTATGTCCAGTTCGCCTTCCGTGTCCGGCGCCGCGGATTCAAACCTGGTGAATCCAACCTGCGCCACCACCTCGCGAAGCCTGTGGACGAGCACAACTCGTTCCACGGCATCCATCCATGGTTTGTTCCAGAATTTCCGCGGCAGGGCTCGAGCGAAGAACACTCCCTCAGGGCGGTCCTCGCCGATTTCATCTTTGGCTGCGACCAGGGTCTCAAGTTCCGCTACTTTTACTGACTTCTCTTTTGCTGTCTCACCGCTCTTGCGATCCTGGAGCTCGGCGAAAACTTCATCATCACTCAGTCCCTCCAGTGCCGTTTTCACCGCGGCTTTCCTGCGTTCATAACGCAGGTCTTCCATGGTTTCCACCGCTTCCAGAAAACTCCAGATGCCGTCCACCGCCTGACGAACAGTCTCATCTCGTCCCGGGAGAGAAATCACGCTCATCAGTTGGGGAAAGTATGCGTTGGAGGCGGAACGAATCAGCAAACGGCTCAGCTCACCGCAGGCTTCCCGGGTCATTGGCCCCAGCCATGGGCGAGCTCCATCACAGGTGTCAAGTGCGCGGGTCGACAACAGGGCGGCATCGCCCAGGCTGCGTTCGGCTTTGCCGCACTCGCAGCGCACCCAGTTCTCACTCAGGTCGCCGCTGGTCCCGCGTTCGTCGATATAAAGCTGGCGTTGCTGGGAAGCACAGCTGGAAGGCCCGCGGTGGACGAAGCCGCACCAGTCTATGTCCCCGATATGGCCTGCCTTGCACGCGCGGACAAAGCGCACCGGAACCACCGATCTCTTCTTTCTGTCACGATCAATGTACTTTCCGCGAGTGAGCGCTCTCCTGTGCACCAGCAATCTCGTCCTGACTCCCTGCCGATTCTGCTCTTCCAGATCCTGCGTAATAAACCACTGCGGGAATTGAAAGCCAACAATGTTTCTTTGTGGCGAGGTCGGATCCTGGTCAGCGGCGGGAGGTGTTCGCAGTTCCACCGCGGGAACATCCAGTATGCTGGCCAGCTTCTGTGAGAGGCGAGCATCGTGGATCGTCTCTCCGCCCTGAGTCCAGAAATCCAATCCTGAGACCAGAACCGAATGGTTGGGCAGATCAATCATCGAGCCAGGGCCAAAGGTATTCACCAGTTGGCTCATTCTGATTTCGCCCTGCGGTTTCACAACGCGACTCATAAGATTTCCTCTTCCAGGTCCTGGTTCTCCAGCGTTTTCACAACGATCCCGACTTCCTGTTCAACATCGCGCAAGGAACGGTTGGCACGGAACTTCATACGCCAATTGGTTGGCGGCAGGTTCCTTACCTCCATGCTCAGATAATCGTGCAACAGAGGTTTAGCTCCGCCGACTTCCGAATCGCTGTATTGAAAGCCCGCGCCAACGTCCTGATGTTCTTTCGCCGCCCTGGCCCAGTCGTCTATCAATTGCGCCGCTCGGTCGCGGACCCGCAGCCTGAGCTGCTCTTTGTCGTCCGTTGGCAGATCAGAATGCTCGAATGCCCGATCCGCCAGCGCCTGCACCACGAAATCGAGTTTGGTGCGTTCTTTCAAAACGTCCATGGCGCCAAGTGGCATGGTCATTGGTTCGTAGCCTTGTCGCGCCAGTCCTACCAATACGCCGGAGAGTCCCTTGTCCAGGGCGCGCGGTGAGAACGGAGTCACGCTGGTGGCTTCCACGCTGCGATAGAAGCTCTGGTGATACGCCGCAAAGCGTTCATAGTGGGAACGGTCACGGGGCTTATGAACGTTCAGGATCGTCACCACAAGTCCAGGACGTTCCGCATCACGACCGACGCGGCTTGTGGCCTGTATGTATTCGGCCGTGGTCTTGGGCTGGCCGAACACCACCATCAATCCCAGCCTCACAATGTCCAGTCCCACGGAGATCATATTGGTGGCGATGGCAACATCCACGGAGTTCTGGTCTGTAAATGGCAGCGCCAGGCGGCGCTTTGCATCGGACACGCGCGCGGTATCCACGCGGCTGGTTAGCTCCACCGGATCGTAGTCGATGGTCCGGTCCGTAAACGGTCCCTGAGTTTCGCCTACGCGGATGCGGCTCGAATACTTTTCCAGGCGACTGCGGACTTCATCTTCAATGATCCGTCGTGAACCGCCCAGCTCACGCAGGCTGTTGAAGTAGCCCACAAGAGTGAGGTAAGGATCGGCTGCGTTCTCCTTCTCTCCGGCTTTTTTCAGATCAATGTTCCACTTCTGGGCGGCACTCAGCAGGGCCAGATAAACCCGCAGCATGGCCACCTTGGGGCTCCGCCCCTGGGCGGCGATTCCAAGATACAGGCGGGCGTTGCTCTGCTGCGGGGTGAGAGTGCGGGCAAAAAAGGAATCACGATAGTCCGGGCCGGGTGGGGGAAAGATATCGACGATCTTTCGCGCGAACAGCGCCTTGATCTGCTTTTCCGCGCGCCGCACCGTTGCCGTGGAGGCCACAATCTTTGGCCGGATTTCGATGCCATCTTTCTTCACCGCGCAAAGCTGGTCCAGCGCGGCTTCATACAGCCCCACCATCGTTCCCAGCGGCCCGGAGATCAAATGCAGTTCGTCCTGGATGACCAGGTCTGGCGGCAGCAATCGCTCAACGGGCAGCTTATTGCCACGACCGGGGTCGCATGGACCGTAGAAGCCTTCTTTATCGTAACGATGCACACGGCCGAAGAATGCGCCGACTTCTCCCGTCCATGGCAGCGCGGCAAACTTATCCACGGTGGCGATGATGAAGCACGGAAGGCGGCGATAGATCGGTTCGTCCACGGCGACGATCGGCAGAGGCAGACCACGGCCAAACTCGCAGTTTCTACTCACGCAGGAGACACGTAAATCACGCGGCTTGTCGGCATTCGGTTGCAACTGGAATGACCGCCGCGTGAACTTGGTTCCGCACCAGGGACATTCCTCCAGCGGAATCGGGGAAGGCTTACGGTCGTCATTCAGGAAGCGAATCGTTCGCAGACGCGCCGACTCCGGCTTATTGTCGCCTTTGGCGCCCATTATGTTCGGGGTGGCCGCCTGACCGACCCAGAGTCCAATTTCAAACGGCCAGTCGCCGAGTTTTACAGCATCGGCCTGACGTTCCAGTTCCAGGGCGCATATCAGGGTGGATGCGCGGCTGAGCTGGTCCAGCGTAAGCAGGCGGAGCGTATAACGCATGAGCACACTCAGGCCCGCGGAAGCCAAACCGGGGTTGCGCAGCCGGCGCAGGACCAGCGTAAATGCGGCCAGGCCGAGATAAGCTTCGGTCTTGCCGCCGCCGGTGGGAAAAAACAGCAGATCAACAATGGTTCGCTGGCTGTCCGTGGGATCGGCAATGCCGCGCAGGTTCATCAGCAGCCAGGCCAGCTGAAAAGGACGCCAGGCGGCTTTAACCTCTTCGGGCTTCCTGCCGATCATCACGCCCTGGCGGCGACGCGCCGCCACCGCCATGCATTTGTTCGCCAGGCGGAAAGCGTCCAGGCATTGTGGATCGGCCAGCAAATCAATGCCGCTCTGTATGCGGCTCTTCACATAGCCCGCGCGTTTCAGCAATTCGTTGCCTGTCTCACGGCGGCTCGTGGGTGTCGGCGGGATGAGCGGTTTCTGCTGTTCAATCCATTTGCCGTATTCGGTGACCAGAGCGCCGAGTTTTTGTTGTGCGTCCGCGCCGTCTTTCAAGTTGGCCAGCACGTCCATGGAAAGTTCCGCGCCGGGGATTTCCGCCGGGGCCACGCGCTCCACTTCGGCCTGAGGAATCCAGGCGCTGCGCACCAGCTTGCAGCATGCTCCCGCATCCAGCACGACCGATGTGGCCACGTTGTGGCCCACGGCATACTCGCCTGCGTTGCGGTATTGCAGGTCGGCCACGCGTTCGTCCCATTCCGTGCTGGCCAGGCTGCGCAGATCAGGGCGGGAGAGGAACTCGGATTCGCTGCTGATCTCAAGCCGCAGCTGGAAGGCAAAGGCTTCGTCTTTTCTTACGTCGGGCGCGGGACTTCGGCGATTGACCACAAAGACTGAAACCGTGCGGCTGCCCGCGGGCGCTCCCGCAGCTTCCGCCAGCGCGCCCACCGGACGCGAAAGGCCGACCAGCACCAGCCCGTTGCTGTTTGGGACGTTCTTCTCGCACTTCGTGCCGTCTTTCAGTTCCAGCAGCACACTCTCACTGCGGGGCTTGCGCTCCCATTCGCCTTCACTGGATCCAAAGCTGGATTCCGAGCGGCGCTTGTAGTCGCCCCATGAAACGCGGACTTTTAGCGTGGTGGCCGCGCCTGGAACCAGAACGCTCATGCCGATGGAGGACGGAAGAAAGCGGCGGCGTGCGGAAGGCTTCTCGGGTGGAACATCATCGTCCGTGCCGCCGGATTCGCCGGCCTGATCCACTTCTTCCTGGGACGATTCCTCGCTGCGCTGATCGCGCGCGGCGCCGATGGGGACCAGAAAGCCGGTGAGATACCAGCGTGAAGGAGACTGTGAGAGGATTTCCGCAGGATCGCCCAATTCACCCGTGGGGCCGACCAGATCGAGTTCCAGGGCTTCCACCAGCTTGCCGCGTACATCCACGGACTTCATTTGCTTCAGGTCTTCCATCATCGAGTCTTGCGCCATGCTCTTTCTTCTTTCCTCAATCCAACTGGCAGAACCTTACCGCTGATGAACGCTGATCGAGCGGATCAAGTTCTTGCTTTTCCGATCACCTGATTCAACTACGCGTCAAACAATGGCGTCTCCGCCTCTTTCTTCTTCGCTTTCTTCTTTTTCGGAGCTGCCTCCGCCACCATCTGTCCTTCTTCCAGCGCGCGCTGGCGATTCAGTTCCAGCAGACGGGCCAGGACTTCATCACGGATTTCATCGGCCCAGCGATAGCGGTATTTTTTCTTTTTAGGACGGCCACCGTCGTCTTCCTCTTCTTCGTCGTCGAACTCGGGGATGAATTCGCATTTCGGCTGAATGTCGGTCCAACCATAAGCGTCTAGCACAGCGCGGTCCATTTCAGTTTGCCGTTCGCGCATTTTGTGAACGTCTGGAAGATCAATGTGTGGATCGTGGAACCAGTTATAGATGGTAGTTAGCCCTTCGTTTAAGCCAAGAGCCGACTCAGCACGCTGTTTGTAATAACTCCGACCTATTTCTTCCAAGCTGCCGAAATTATTGGGGAATGGAAATGTCGCAAAACAATCAGTAGGAGCGTATCTCAGGTCGTCTTTCATTGAAGACGACATCATCCATGCCCAAAGGTCATGTATTCTCGATTGAAGGACGGCAAAAGAACCATAATCTTCACGAGCGACAACGACATGCGGTGAAGCAACAATCGTTGTAGTTGGAACAAATGAGAATGCGAGGTGTGTTGACGTAAACGGATGCACTAACTGCATATTCATTTGTCGCGTCTTTTCATGCAGCTCCGCCCTGATTCGCCAGAATTTCCACCAAGGCCAATTTGCAACTTCCTTGGCCTTGGTTTGCCTTTCGGCCTTGACCTTCTGCCGCAAGATATCCAGCAACAGAGGGTATTTGGAACAATCGTCAAGCTCCATGTCACCAAAGCTGATCACGTACCTGAAGGGACTCTGCGTGGGGTCGCTTAGTAGTTCGGAGCCGCCAATATAAGGAAGAACGAACCGCTGAGCGTCAGGTTGACGAAGAAGAATTTCGCGCATAACAGCTAAAGGCGTGGCATCTGCATCGAAATCGTCGAAAAAGAACCCGTGGCCATACGGCTCCATCCCCTTGAACGATAAACCAGCATTTGCCTTCAAGACCGCCGGATCTTCATCTAAGCCTTGGTGAAACAAATAGGCCGTGATCCGATCAACATGACGCCCATTCAGAACCCGAATCTCTCTGTCAATGCCCTTAACGATGTGTACAACGCTGACTACAACAGCCGCCTCACCCGGCCACCTTATTCTCTTATTTGCGCGATATATGCACCCACCACTGTGACATATCCAGAACAGTCCGGTCCTTCGCGTGTCGCCCTGGGAGATCGTATTCGTGCCAATAAGACCCAGTGCACCGCCATTACGAAGAAAGCTGAAGGCAGCGCGGAAGAAATAGGCAACAAGATCAGTTTGGCCGCCAGCTGGGACATTCTGGTCGAGCAGCCAATCCAGATAAGAATTACTGAACTGGCCTGAGATAAGACGTCCTCCCATGAACGGCGGATTTCCCACAATCACATCAAATCCACCAGTCACGCTCCCTGACTTGTCGGTCGTGAAGACTTCAGGAAACTCCAACTCCCAGTGAAACGGCGGTGTCGGATCTTTACCAGTGCGTAATTCCTTAACCGCACTATCGACTTCGCTACCGATGGGGATCATGCGCTGCTTTTTTAAATCGGTTTCGATTAAAGCAGCAAAGCGCTTGCGCGCCTCTTCCCTTTGTTTGGCCTTTTCTCCGGAGAAAAAGGCGGCTATCGCCGCATCGCCGATCATGCAGGGCAGACTGAGGGCATCCTCGACGTTTCCGAGTTCCTGCTCCAGTTGCGCATATGAGGTGGTATCACGAGCATTGAGAATTCTTTGCCGATGTTCCGTTGCGGCATCAATGCTCTTTCGGACAAGTTCCTCAAGAAAGCTCTGCTGCGCGGCGGGCGCCCAGTTGAAGGCAGCGATCTGCTTTCGCGTAAGGCCGACGAGCGCATCCCCATGGCGCAACGAATGATCGAGAAAGGTAAACGGATGGTCTTTGGCCAGCGTGGCCAGCCAGAGGGAAAGCTTAGCCAGATCGGCGGCCATCTGGTTTTTGTCCAGACCATACAGACAGCGCTGCGAAACCAGACGCTGCGCATAGAGCGCCTCATCTTCATCCAGGGGAATCACCGGCACTTCATGATGGGCATGCCAGGCATTGACCAGCGCGTCACCCAGCTGGCGGCAGGCTTCCACCAAAAACGCCGCCGAGCCCATGGCCAGATCGCAGACTTTTAAATTCAAAATCTGTGCGGGCGTGGGCTTCTCACCCAGTTGCCTGAGCACAGGCTCCAGCGCCGCTTCCACAATGGGTCCGGTAAGGCTGCTGGGCGTGTAATGTGAGCCGCTTTTGCGCCGCTCATCCGAGGGCTGGAAGATCATGGCGCCCCTGGGAACCGGGGCGGGCGTGACCTCCACGGCTATCTTCTTTTCGAGGGCCTTGAGCAGCTCGTCAATATTGGCGGCCGACTTTAGATCGTCAGCGGCCTTGCCGGTGAGCTTCTGGTCGGTCTGTTTGGCAAACCATTTCTCGCGCTTGTCCGCTGCGGTGGCCAGAAGTTCTTCCAGATTGATGGTTGCGGGCGCGCCATGTTTTTTCGCCGGACGAATGGCGATGGAGCGTCCTTTGGCCACTTCCAGACCGAAACCCATAATGGCCTGATAGACGCTGCCGATCTGCTCCACCGCCAGCGTACGGTAGCTGAGGCGCTCGCCATCCAGCACGCGCAGCCGGGTGAGCACCCTGAAGATCACACCGTCTGAGACGCGCGGAATCCGCACTTTGTCATTCTTGTGGCGGCGGCCTTCCAGAAACCGGTAACGCTGGGGATCAAACAGATAACCTTCACGCGCGGGAATGTTCATGACGCCGTGACGCGCGCCGGAGTGGATCAGGCGAAACAAGACCAGAAGCTGAGCCCACGCGCCGTAACGCTGGCCCATGGTGTCATGGTAGCGGCCGTCATCGGCACGCAGCCGCTCGTACAAACCGGCAATGGAATAGTGATTGGCGTAGATGGGGTCCGTGGAGAGGAGATCGCGGTCTTCCGCATACAGAATAAAGACCAGGCGAAGAAGAGTGGTGAGCAGTCCGCGATAGACCTCTTCGGGATCGCGGGCCAGAACGTCACGCAGCAGCGCGCCCTGGGCTTCATCTTCGTCATGCGCCGCCTGAAAGCCACGCAGCAATTCATAGAGCGCTTCCACCACCTGCTCCGCCAGCTTGGTGGAAACCATGTTCTGATACTTGCGGCTGTTGGAGAGGATGGCCGGCAGGCGCGTATCTTCAGCTCCAGCGTAAAGCCGCTGCTCATGAAGCAGCATGAGCATGGCGGAAAGAATGGGCCGCCCCGCCACCTTGACCATGTCGGCAAGGTTGAAGGTGATGTGGCCGCTGAGTTCCTTTTCCGGCGCGTACACCAGACGTATCTGGCGCTCATTGACCAGCAGGCCGATGGGCACGTGCGTCTGGCGCAGAAGGCGCTCGAACTTCGCTTGCGGCGAGGCCTGCCAGTGACGTTCGTCAGAGGTGGCGACCTTATCTAAATCCGTGCCGCGCGGCAGGACATGGATGAGGAGAATCCTCGGCTGATTGGGATCGGCCGGCTTGAAGTCATGCAGGGCAAACGTAGGCCTGAGCGTTTCATGATAGTCAGGCAGCGTGATTTCCAGACTATCCGGCAGTGGAGGCGCTCCTGGCGCGCCGTAAAGGTCCTGCGGCGACCACGCAAAGACGGTTTCCGCGAAACTGGAGAAATTCAGGATTTCCGGGACGGGCTCACCCTCCGCGCCGGTGGGCAGCGCGGAGAGAAAGCGGCGATGGTCCGGCGCGTCATTACGGTTGATGCGGGCATCGGCATCCAGCAGCGCGGGAATGGAAACCACCAGGCCGCTTGGCTGCACGTAACCAAGCCATTCGCGATGTGCGTCATATCCCGGGTCTTTAGTCATAAGTCATCGCCATGCGCCATGCCTACCTTGTGACCGGCCAGAGATAGACGAGCCCGACGGGCTCAATCCGTTGTGCGCGGACCTGATAGACGCTGCGTATGCGGTCCGGCTCAGTCCTGAGTTCCTCCTGCAGCGCGCCAAGGCGCTTGTCCCAGTATTTGCGGTTCGATTCAGCCTGGCGGCGCTCCTCTTCCGGAAAAAGATGATACTGCTGATCGCGGTCGTATTTCAGGATGCTCTGCTCCAGGTGCTTCTTCTGTTGCTCCAAAATATCTCGCATTTGTTCAGATTCATCGTCGGCCCGCTGCCTGAGGCGGGCCATGGCATCGCGCGCAAAATCTTCAGCCCGCGCCTGCAGGTGCGGCAGCAGTTCACGAACGTCTCGCGGGGCGGATTCCTGCAACTGTTTGACCACCCCATCGGGGATCGCCCGGCCAGAGCGATCCAGCAGCGCCGAATCCAGCAGCGCGCGCGTTTTGTCTTCAGCCTCGCGACTGTAAGGTGAAAGTTCACCCTTGCGGATGGCCGGATCAATCCAGCGGGCCGTGATTGGCACCAGCTCTTCATGCAGGCGAGCGGCGTTGGGGCCATAAAGAGCGAGGCGCCCGATGAGCAGGACGCGGGCCACAGCATCAGAGCTTTGGGCCAGGCAGGCACGGGAAAGATCATGCTGCACGAAGCCCTGAGCGGCAAATCGCGAGAGCAACCGCTGCACCACGCGCTGCTCAAGATGGAGCTGTACCACTTCGTCCGTGACCCTGCCGGGATCGGCAAACACCACGGGACGGATGGGCGAGGTGGCGCGCCATTCCCAGAATTTCTCTTCGCGCTTGCGAGGAACACGCAATGTGTCCATGGTTTCAGCCCAGGTGGGATCAGAGCGTTGCTGATCTATCGCCGGAAAGGTGCACTGCAGCACTCCATCCACCTCTGAGACCGCCTTCAGGGGATCCGCGCCCAGAATCTGCAAGGCCGATGAGATGGCCATCCTGAAATGCTCACGGGAAAACTGAAGATGATCCTGGGACCGCTGCAGAAGAGTTCTTAGCTTCTCAAGCTGTTCCTTTAAAGCAGTCTGTCGTTCACGGGTGGACTCAAGCTCTTCCTGGACCGTTTCACGCTGGCCGCCTTCAAGATCAGCTTCGCCGATTTCGCGCGCGAGTGCGTGGACATTGTTCCTGCTGATGCCGCCTTTCATAAGACTGTCCAGACGGGAATCAATTACCTGGCCGAGACTGCCAAGCTCTTCACGGATGGTTTTGGTCTTGCGTACAAGAGCCTGCAGGACTTTATCTTCTTCCCGCTGCTTATAAAAGAAGTAGTGGCAATAGACCACTTTGCTGGGCTGGAGCTTGCGGTCGATGCGTCCGTTGCGCTGCTCCATGCGGCTGGGATTCCACGGCACATCAAAGTGGAAAAGATTCCAGCAATGCGCCTGAAGATTGAGCCCTTCACGGGCTGCGTCAGTAGCAATGAGAATCCGGACTGGGTGTTGCGCGGTCCAGCAGTTCCAGCAACGCTGAAAAGCTATTGGAGTGGCCGTTGTGCGGAGTGGCTGACAGGAACAAGCGATGTTCAAACCGCGGCGCAAGATCGCGAATCGAGCGCGTGATGTGGGAGTCAATCGCATAGCGCTGGCCACTGGAGGGAGCTGCGTGGTGGGCTTCATCCAGGATGAGAAGTGTTCCAGGCCGGAACTGCCCCAGCCAGTCCATGAGCGGGCCGGAGTAGGTTTCATCCACCAGCAATCGTTGTGAAACCAGAAAACGCGGATGGGTGGTCCAGGGATTCACACCGAAACCGCGTTCGCGGCGCACACGCTGGATGTAGTCCTTGTCAAGGACCTCGAATTGGAGTCCGAATCTGGCCTCAAGCTCCTCTTTCCACTGCAGCAGCATGGAAGGAGGGCAGGCAACCACAATCTCACGCACCTTCTTTCGCATGAGTAGCTCGCGGGCAATCAGACCGGCTTCAATGGTCTTGCCCAGACCCACGTCGTCGGCAATGAAGAGATTGACGCGCGGCAAGCGAAGCGCTTTACGCAGAGGCTCAAGCTGATAGACATCAAGACGGATACCCGCACGGAACGGTGACTGAAGCAGGTTGGCGTCAGTGGCAGTTACGCAGTTCCAGCGCAGCGTGTTAAGGTAAGCCCCAAAGTGGTCCGGAGGATCAAACCCCTTTTTGGCGATAGAGTCCCACGCGTCGGCCGTTAACACTTCACCGTCAAGTTCAAGTTCCCAAAGCACATCCAGAGGCTGACCTTGAGCGTCATCATCTACGCAGGAAAGCTTGACCAGTGTGGAGTCAGACAAGCTGACGGGAGGAACGACCTCGTCAACGAGATAGCGCCGTTGACGGACCGTAACGATCTCGCCCTGTTGAGGAACGCGCTGCTGTGTGATCATGCCGTCAGGGTCGCCATGAGAGCTATTAGAGACTCATCAACCAGGTTGATTGGGGGCGATGTCATTATAATGGGATTTGTCTTTTTGCGACGTACAGCGACAAAACCGGCTCGAGGTGGCTGGTCCGGCATAGCGCGGTTTCAGCGTCTCCAGGGCATCCAGCCCAGGAGTAGTTGGCCTTCCAGCGTGTCCATTTGCATGGTTTGCCCCTCCGCTTTCGAGCGAATGCCGAATTTAAACCGCCACCCCGCAGCCATTCTCAAGTCTGCTCAGGGAATGAATATTGTAAACTCCATCGTGTCGTGTTTATTGAGTTTCAGTAATTTCGGTCCCCATAATCATGTCCGAACAGTGCCCACTTAACCTATATAGCTTGATTGTCCAACTCGGCGAAACCGAATGGATTGACGAAATTCGAATTTTTGGATCGCGACGATACTTGTCGAATGCCAGTTATGGGTCGGACATTGACTTGCTAATTGTCCCCAACCGCCAAGTCCAAATTGATAAGCTTCGTGCCATTATTCGTAAGCCGTACATTGACGCATTCATGCTGGACGGCGGGCTCGCGATTAGCGCCATGAACGATACCCGGATCAATGTGGCGGAAGCACAAGGAGCAATGGGCCTTGACGCTGAAGTGCTTTGGTCGCGAGCCAAGGGCTGGCTCACTGGCGAAGATTATCGCACTCTCGACATCATCCCTGATAAGGTTCCGACAACGACGCGTCCGAACGTGGGGGCGATCATTCTTTTCTGCGCTCTTGCTTCGGAGTTTAACGCCGTCAGGAAGCGACTACACCTTACCCGCTGGCCACGGCGTCTCAGCACTATGCATTCTTGGCGGTTGAGGCAAAGTTCCACTGAATACATCCCTCCGGTATTTCACGATCTCTGCTGTTTCCTCAACAGCCTCGCGAACAAAAGCAAACACAAACGCTCGCAACAGAAACCCTGACTCTCCCAACCCCATGTTCTCAGGGATGGTGTCTTCCGCTCCGGCCTGGTTTCCCTCCGCTCTGCAGGTCTATTTTTCCGCCGCCCTTGACAACAGATCTGTCGTCAGATTTTTATTGAATTTTCACCGTGAACGTGACTGTGCCGGTTTGGCTGGGAGCAAGGGTGCCGGTAAAGGTCCACTGAACAGCTCCGGATCCGCCGGATGATGGTGCAGTAATCGTACATGCCGTAAGGCTATTGGGCAGGGGACTGCCGCAGGCCGCGCTCACAAATGTGGTGTAGGCGGGCGTGCTGTCGTTGACTTTCAAATTGGAGATAGGCGTGCTGCTGTCGTTAATATAAGTGACGGTGTAAACCAGATTTGCCCCCGGCAGCGCCGAAGTTTTGTCCACAACTTTTTCCAGCCGCAATCCCGCGTTGGCTCCGTTACCCACCGTAGTGTTATCGGTCACGGTGTATTGTGCCGAGAGCGCCGGATTCGCATTGGTGTAAGTGAAGCCTGCGGTAATCACCGTGTTGTCCGTGGCATTGAACGGCGCACCAGAGGGAATCGTTACCTTCATGATGATGCAGAGATTTGTCCCGGCAACTGTGGTCAACGCTCCCGTGATGACTGGCTCTCCAGTGTCAAGCACTCCGTTGCAGTTGGTGTCCTGATAAAGGATATGAGAAAAGGCAACATTGGCCGGCACGGTCGTGGAGTTCGTGGAAAAAGTGACCGATCCTGCTGTGCCAGGAGCGAAGATGTGCGGATAAAACAGAACCGTGCCTGGCAACCCCTGTTGGGCGCTGTTGGCCTGAAACGTATTCTGCAGCACATCGCCGAAGTTGACGCCGGTAAAAATCGCTTCGCCTGCTTTGGTGAAAGTTAGGGTATCGGTAGCCCGGTTATAGCTTCCTCCGGTAGTGCCGACTGAGGCCCCGGTAGAAATGTAGTTCGCCGGATTGGTTTCAATAATCGCGACGGTGGTCGCGCCCGGTGCGATAAACAGCGTGTAAGTGCCATCGCTGGCGGTTTGTTCCGTGTCGTAGGTAGTCGCGCCGCCGTTGGTCGCCTTCACGGTTACGCCGCCAATCCCTGGCTCTGCGCCATTCAGAATCCCGTCGTTGGCCGTACCGCCACCCGCGCCTGTGTCTTTGAATACTGTGCCGGAAACCAGGCTGCCGTGGAACAAACCAAAGTTCTGATTGGTGATGGAATCATTGGAAGCATTGATTTGCAGCGTTCCCGCCGCTGGATTCACAAAAGCGTATCCGCTGGGTACCGATGCACTTACGGCAGTTGCTGTATTGGTTACGACAATCGAATAGGCCCCGCTGGTAACGCTGCTGAAGCTGAAAGTACCGGCGCCGGCGGGGACGGTCACGGACTGCACCACCGCGCCGGCTTTTACCAGGTTTACAAAAACCGAAGTTCCGCCCGTCCAGTCTTCGCCGCTGTCCAGGGCGCCGTTGTGGTTCGCATCCACGTAGACCTTGCCCGAAACAGTAGTTGCCAGGCTCACGGTCGCATTGCCGCTGAATTCGGAAGTCGCGCCGCTCAGCGTTTCCGTCGCCGTCAGCACGGTGCCAAGCGAAACTCCGGAAGGAATCGGTATCACGAACATATAGCGATTCGTGGTATCGGTGCCCTGCGAGATTCCATTGATGGGGCCGGGACCATAAGTGCCGGTCGTCGCATCGAGATCGGCAGCCGAGCCTTCGGTCAGGGAGACAAGATAAGTCTGGCCTTGTCCAAAGCCTGAAGGGTCGAGGTTGGCGATGAAGAATTCAATCAGCGCGCCCGGTTTGGCGAAGCCGGCAAGCGTAAGCTGGCCGTTGTTGATCGTGGCTGACTGTATGATCGGGTAATTGAGCAGGCCGTTGCCGCCTGTATGGGCGCCGGGAGAATTCAGAGTAACAAAGGGTGCGGTGCCCAGTGCCGGATTATCAGTTGACGACAAAAGATCAATGCCAATTTCATGGGTAGGTGTTCCGCCCACCGTGCCATTCAGAAAAATCGAGTTCTGGCTGATGACCGTGGTGGAAGCTCCGGAAGTGACCACAATGCCTCCACCCACATTCGCAAAGACAATGTTTTTGGTTACGCTGTTGTTGCTTCCAAAGATGCGTATTCCCATATCTTCGAGGTTGGCGCCGCTTCCCACGCCATTCCCGGTCACTGTATTGTTGGTGATGGTATTGGAGCCTGTGCCCTGGAAGGAGTCAATGCCTGTGGCCTGGTTGGCGATGGATAAGTTTCCCTGAATCGTCGCCTGGGAGCTCTGCTCTACATCCACGCCGTCGAGACTGGGATTGGTAATTCCGTTTCCTCTGATTTCATTGTTCTGGACCAGCCATCCAGTTGAGCTATTCTCTATGCCGAAACCCTTGCCCTGAGAAAAACCAATCAGGTTGTTCTGAACGGTGCCGTTTCTACCACCGATAGACCGAATATTGTCACCAACGGAGCGAGTGCCGGACCCTGGGTCGGTAAAACTGGTGGCGGTCGCGCCGATTATATTTTTTTCAATCAATGTTCCGGTAAAGCCGCTGTCAATCTCGATGTTCGCGTTACTGCCGTTATTGGAAGAAATGCCAAATCCATAGATGGCCAGCCCGCGCACGGTCGTGTTGTTGGCTTGAATTTTGATGCCGGTGGTAATCGTGGCCTGGGGAGCGCTGAGTTGCACTTCCGGCTTATTCACGGTGGAAAGCGGCAACTGGTCAACACCTACGGTCCCACCAACTCCCAGGGTTCCAGCGTTTGTATCGCCAACGTTTGTGGTTTGCAGCGTTCCGTCAATCGCCGTGCTGGTGTCGGTAATGCCAGGAAGCTGGGATGCCGGAATGATCTGCGCTACGCCGCCCGTCAGTTGATTGGTCAGGCCTGCCCGCAAGCCTGGAACCGAGCTGCCACTGGAAATCATGAAAATGCTGGCTTCAACTCCGGCGGGCTGCCCGGCCTGCGCTAAGCCTGCGTTGGTCAATGTATTGCTGTTGGTGATGAACTGCCGCAGGCTTCCCTGGCCGGAATCACGCGTGCTCACGATCGTGTCAAAGTTAAATCCGAAATCGATTCCGGTAACACTGCTGGTGCCGAGCGCAAGGCTGGTAATGGACTGCGGCGTGTTTGTTCCCGTGGTAAGCGCCGCGAGAGTGGTGGCACCGTTGCCCGCGTCAATTTTGGTGGGGTCTTCACCGCCGACTCTGTTGGTGTCAGCCGTTCCCACCGTGCCAGTTAGTCCGCTGGTACGAAATGTCTGAACGCCGATCAGTGTGCCGACCGAGCCTGGACGTGAAGAGGTAACCGACGAGTTCACCACGCGGATGGTGTAGGTTTGTCCTGCTGCCCCGGTCAAAGTGTAGACGCCGGAGGCGTTGGTTGTGGTTGAAGTAATGAGTGTTCCGGCAGAATCGTAGAGTTCAACGCGGACGTTCGGGCGTCCGACTCCGCCGGAGCTGGCAAGACTGCGGCCGGCGCCTCCGCCGTAGTTCAGGTCTTCAAAGACCGTACCCGTGATGTTCACGCGCGGAGCGCTGGCCAGATCGCCCTGCTCCGTGGCCATGGTACCGGTAAAAGCCGTTGCCACCCTGGTGGCTATCACCACCGAATACAGCTTGCTGGGCGTTTGATCGTCGGTCACCAGCATGCGGCCGCTGGCGTCGAAAGTCAGGCCGGTGATGGACGCACCGTTGGCAAGTCCGCTGATTGTCCCCAGGCTGGTTACGGCCCCGCCGCCAAGCGGAACGGTATAGAGAGTCGTCTGGGCAACCATGTAAAGCGTGCCATCCGGGGCGAACGCAATATCTCCTCCCAGCGCCGTTGGTACACCGGACAAAGCCGCCAACACGGTGCCCGCGCCTGTAGCCTGATTGATGGTGTAGAGGTTTCCTGTGTCAGTGTCAATCGCATACAAAACACCTGCTGCGGAAAATGCCAGCCGAGGCAGGTAATGGGCCACGCCTGTAGTGCCAATCTGCACGGGGGCTGTGGCTGGAGTCGCCGGGTTCCAGGTAAATACTGGTGCATTGGAAGTGTTGGAAAGAACGTAGAACACCAGGCCGTCACTTGCCCGTTGGGCCATGGCGGCGGAAACCGGCGTGGTGTAACCGGTAAACTGAGTAGTCACCGATCCATCGGCATTTACCAGGTAAAGGTTGGGCGTGCCGAAGCCTACTGCGTATACCTGGTCACGGACATCGGCATTGGCATGAATGGCCACTGCAATGAATGCCAAAAGCAGCAGGCAGCACGTCAGCGAGCGGAAATATTGCCGGGCCGTGCTTCTGCATTGGCTGAAAAAGCGCAAAGCGCCGTGCCGCGCCGGACTGGATGGCATTCGCGTCACTGCCGGGTCCTCTCTCGGGGCGAGAAGATGCTTTCGTCGAATTTGAACCGCAGGCGGATGAATGCTCCTTTGCGCGTGATATCTTCTCCGGTCAAATCGGGATTACGAAATCCCACCAGGTTGTAACCAGTGGAGAACCAGAGGTTCCCCATAATCTGATAACCAGTCTCAACTCCCATGCCATACTGCCGTGTGGCAAAACCCGCGCTGTAGGTTGTGCTGGCGGCCACGCCGAAGTCCATTTTCTTTGTTAGGTCCCACGTGGCGCGGCCACCGGCGAGCTGAGTCAGGGCCGAACTGGCCAGAATGCTGTCATTGGATATGGTCCACTTGGCGGCGTAGCGACCGGAAAGAGTCAGGGGTGCGGCGATCTGATAATTCGCGGTGGTTGAGAAAATGCCGATAGTACTGCGCGTGGGCGCTGCCGGCTGCGAATTGTCATGATCGGCCTTTACTTCGAAAAGACTCAGCGCGTTCCAGCGATTCGTGGCTGAATCGCGCAGCGCGAAGCCAAACTGTGTGCGGTCCTGAAGATGAGTCCCGCTGCTGGTACCTTTTGTGGTGGTCGTGGACAAAATATTGCGGCCGAGGAAGGTCCAGCTGTCCGTAAGACGGGCGGCAAACCCCAGAGTATTCAAAATGCTGTTGGTGGTGGAGCTGCCGCGCCACTCCATGCGCGCTGAACTTTTCCAGTTCTCGTGCGCGGTATATTCCACTCCTCCGGTAAGCGCCAGGGAATTATTTTGGACTCCATTCAGCGTGCGAATGCTCTCCGCGCTCGTGGTCGCGGTAAGTCCCTGGGCCAGAGTCCAGTTGTTGCGCAGCCCGATGGCCGCTTCTGCCTCGCGGCCATTGGAAGAATCCCGAATGCGATATTCGCTGAAGGCGTGCGCATTTTTGTAGTAGTTGGTGTCGATGCCAATCTGCGTAGTGTTGCGGTGCTGCAGATTGTTCAGCGAAAAGACGTCTCCCAAAGACGAAATGAGTTCCTGGCGGAGATAAACTTTTCCTTTCGACCAAAACTGATACGTTCCGCCCATTGCCAGCACGCGTTTGCTGGCGCTGGAAATGTCCTGTTCATATTCGCCGGTCGCCGTAATTTTGTTGAAGTGGGGGACCGGCACGCTGAGTTTGCCCAGCACGGTGTTGATGGTGTTGGGCGTAATTCCCGTGCTGCTTGCGTTGGCCGGCGCCGCGGTCTCTTCGGCATGGCGGAACCCAAAACTGGTCTGGATATTTCCGGGCAGGCTCTTTTGCAAATCGATTTCGCCACCCTGCTGGGTTCCGCCATTGGTAACGTCTTCCGTGCGAATAAACTCGCCCTGCAAACGCATGGTGCTGTTCAGAGCATAGCTCGTCTTGATGCCCGCCTCGCCGCGTCCCTTATTAATGATGGAGGTGGGATTGTCAAAAGCGGCGTCCGTGCGCACGAAGTAGGCTTTGCCCTTGAGCCGTTCACCATCGCGCTGCAGTTCAAAACGATATCCCATGCCGGTGCCGGTAAGGTCATGCTGGGTCCCGGCGAATTCCGCGACGAATGAAGTTTTTTCCTGCAGCTTAAAGCCGGTATTTACGGCAAACAGTTTGTTCGGATCTGCCGGATTGGAATCATCGACAAAAGTGCTGCCCACGGTCAGCCGGTTGTTCAGCTTTACCTGGGCATTACCGCCGCCGACCCAGAACCGTTGCCCGCCCTGTTCCACTTCGTAGGTAACGCGGAGTGACATGGGGTTGAGGTTGAAGTCGAGTGTGGGGACCGGGGCTTTGAGCAGCAGCTGGCCGGTAAACGGCTCAAACTCGTAGTCGGTAAATCTGCTCAGTTGTTTGATATCGACGATCACGGACGGCTGATTGCGGTCGCGAGTGATTAACTCCACCTTTTCGCTGTTTTCTACTCCGTTGGGATTGGCGAGGGTGAACGGGCCCGATGTCCCGTTGGCCGGCAGCTCTTCCACGATCTGCCGCAGCGTATCGTAACTTGAGAACCCGGTCACGTTGAAGCGATTGTTTTCGAAATGCTCTTTTACGCCTGTCATGCTTCGGCTGTAATTGCCCAGGCTGTTGTTGGTCACCGGGTCGGAAGTTAAAAAGTCGCCATAGAGCAGATAGTCACGGCCGTGATCGATCCGGATATAGGCTTTGCTGGTGGATTGTGCGTCGTAGCCGCGAATCGAAGCGTCACCATAGACAGGGTAGTACTGGTCAGGCTGAATATCGCGGAACAGCCGCTGGCCAGATACCTTGTCCGAATCGTAGGCCAGCGTCAGAAGGTTTTCGCCTGGGACTTTGCCCTTGAGCAGGACTGCGGCATGTCCGCCTTCGCTTATGTCGTCCGTGGTTGTGGTCGAAAACAACTGCAACTGATGCTCGAATCCGTCGTTGAGTGAAGGTTGAGTCGAGTTGTGACCGAGTCCGCCAAAGTTCACCTGATATTCCACGATGCCCGCCGCCAGCAGGGGACGCAACTCGGGAACAAATTCGATCTTCGTTTGAGCGCTTACGCCGCCGCTGCTGACGCGAATCAGGCTGCTGCCCGGCTCAGCCGGAGGCATCAACAAATACTCGGCGCGGGCGCCTTCAATAAACACCTGAGTGCCTGGCTCTTTCGGGTCCAAATCTTTCACCTGCCACACACCATTGGTTGATTCCAGAGTGACAGGCGTACGGACGGTGACCGGAACATCATTGGAGTCCGTGAGTTGGACAACCACTTTGACGGGCGTTTTTCCATCCGCTGGATATGTGTCTTTCGGAATCGAGATCTTCAGCTTGCCTAGTTTGCTCGGCGCAATCACTTCCACTGATTCCGTGCCGCGAAGATTGCCCCACGGATCATACTGGCCGACCTCCAGCTTATTGGCCCCAGGCTTCAGATTCACGCCAAAGAATTCCCAGATTTCCAGTTGCTTGTCGGCGACCGTGGTTTTCGTGCCGACCTGCTTCGCTGAAAGCTCGGTACCATTCACCGACAATTTGAAGACGCTGCCCTGCTGACCTTTAATACGCACGGCGGTTTGTGTGAACGGCAGCACGTCATGATCATGAAGATCGACAAATCCCAGGTGATTATCGAGTTTTAAAAACTCACTCGCGTGTTCAGCGGTTTTCGGCGGCGCGGCAAGCGCGGGCGCTGGAGTTGCCGGGGCCAGGGGTATTTCCGGTGTGCGGGTTGTTGCCGCCGTCGCCGTGCCTGCTCCCTCCGTTAATCCGCTCGCAGCCAGGCCTTTTACTTCACTGGCGCTCTTTTCCACGACCTGAGTATTGAATTGCGCTTTAACAGCACGGTCCAGCTCTGCATTGTTTCCGGCTTTTTGTTTGCGCTGCTGAATATTTTCCGCCATCGCAGCCGAGCAGTTGGAAATGGCAAAATCCGCTTTCTGCATTTCACCGAACTTCAGATCAATGAAACGGCTGCCGCCATCACCGGCGTTGCGGCTGGAGATAGGTACAAGTTTGGCACCAGGAGGCAGAGTGTAATTATCGACTTTCAAAATATGTGTGCGGCCGGGAACGCCATAGATACTGTATTTGCCTTCCTCATCGGTGATGGCAAAGGTCCCGTCATCGAGATAAAGCCGCACGCCAGGAATGCCGAGTTCGCCTTTGTCCTGTATGCGGTTTCCGTTACAGTCCTGAAATACCTTGCCGACGATGAAGCCGGTGTCACTGAAAAGACCGGCCTGCACAACAACCCGAGCTGAGCCGACATTGGACTGGGATGAGCCACTGCTGGCAATCGCCTTGTTGAACGCGTTGCCAACGCCGCTGCCCGGACCGACAAATACGCGATAAGTAAGCTTCACGTCCGCGCTGGCGGCCAGATCACCAATATTGAACGTCAGCACCGGACCCTTGCCGCCTGTAGGATCACTGATAGCAACGCCGTTGAGGCGAGCGCTCCTCGGCTGATAGGCAAACCCCGGCGGCAGCGTGTCCACCACGTGTACGCTGGGCAGTACGGTGGAGAGAAGATTTTTAACCTCCACGGTGTAGTTCACGAATTCACCCTGCTCCACCGAGCCACGGTCAACGCTTTTCTGGACAAACAGTGTGGTGGTGGCTGAAGCATCCACTGGAACATCGAAGTTTACGGTGGAACTGCTGCTGGTAATGACCAACGACCCGTTGTAAGAAGCCGAGGCATCCACATGACGACCTGGCGGAAGCTGGGCCACAGGCACCGTGGAAGGAAATTTGAAATTGTTCGGCGGAGTCACCGAAAGCCGGTACGTGCTGGGCAGAACCTGCGGGAACTGAAACTTTCCGTCCGCGCCCGTCACCACACTGCTGGGTGCGGGAGTTGTGCCGTCAAACTGCAGGACCGATGCCGGTGAATTCGGGTGCCCGCCGTTGCCGTTGCCGGTCACGTCTATTAGGACTACGGTCGCTCCCGGGACGAGCGAGTTGCTGTGACTGTCAAACACCACGCCGACGGGATCGACCAGAACAGTGGCTGTAACCGTGGCAGCGCCGCAACCGGTAAGCGAGGCCACAATCTGGTCGTTCTGCAAAACTTCCATGATCTTGTTGCCGGACACCACCGCGTTGGTTCTGGCGTCGTGCATAGGCACGGCAGGCAGCACGCGAAATACTCCGGTGTTCGGCCCGGTTTCGGTTGCTGTAAATGTCTCTGTATCGCCGGTAAGCGTTGACTTAAGAGTAATCGGCTTGCTCTCGGTCACGGTGGGGTCGAGATTACAGGCCGCCGCATTTACCTGTACCCAGAGTAGGGAACTAATCGGCGTAACCTGAATGGTCTTGTTAAAGGTGGCATCAAAGAAATAAGCGATCGAGGGCGGAGGCCCGCTCACCGTCACATCCACTTCATTGGATACAGCCGAGGTATCACTGCCATTGTTAAAGAAGATGATGCCGGTATTGCGAAGGACACCGCTCGCGGTGCTGCTGATCGTTACCTGGAAGCTGAAGTTGGCGCTGGCGCCCGCCGTAAAAGTATCCAGCGCGAAGCCAATAGCATCGACGGTCGTGAGGTCGGTGGGAGCTACGCTGGTGTATGTCTGAAGCGGAGCGCCGAATATGTGATACAGGGGCGTGGCGGCTCCCACGGTAGTGAATGAGGCAAAGCGAGTATTGCTGGGAATAATGTCGCGAAGCAGAATTTTACTGGTGGCCAGTCCATCAACCGTCACTGCCACGGTTGCGGCATCGCCCGTGCCGGTGTTGGAGAGGTTGAGCGTAAACGTAAGCTGGTCGCCGGGACTCGCTGTGGTTTTTGATACGGTCTTGCTGACAGAGAGTACGGCTCCAGGGCCTGACGGCGCTTGTGTAATCACGTGAACAATATTGGAAGACGCAGTGAGAGTACCTCCTGCGCTGAAGCTGGCGCTGGCCTGATTATCAATCGAAGTACCGGCGGGGACGCTGCTGCTCGGGGCCGCGGTCGAGCGGCCGAGCAACATGCAGAAAAGCGCCAGTATTGAGCAGGCCTTCTTCATCGGAGCATCACGAGACGCCACTTACACGCCAGACGTATGGTCCAAAAACAACCACTCGATGGCGCACAAAATTGGAAGGGAGGCGGGTAAGCGCCTCCCTTCCGGGCCTCTTACTGGATCTTCACTGCGAAGATGATGATGGCCTGCTGACCAGGAGTCAGCGTGCCCACCGTCGCCTGAATGGTTCCAGCAGTTCCGTTGGCAGGCGCGGTGATGGTTCCCACCGTTGTGCTTGCCGCCGGGTTGTTCCGATAGACCGTGAAGGCCGGGGTTGCGTCACTCACAACCACGCTGGTGATGTTGGAAGTACCAGCATTGGTCGCGGTGATGCGGTAGATCACGCAGGCCCCAGGTACTGCGCCCGCCGTGATGTTGCTCTGTCCAAAAGCGCCAGCCACGCCGCTGCACGTCGCGTCCAGAGTCTGCTCTTTGAGCAGACGCAGTTCGCCGGCGATAACGGTTGTCTGGTCCTGGGCTGTCGCAAAGGTCGAGTTATAACCTGCGCGAGGAGTAGTTGTATCAATGGCGCCTGTTGCCGCGCCCGAGGGAGCAATGACTTTCACAAACAACGTCACGCTTTGTCCTGGATTCAGCGTAAAGGTGGTTGCGGTGGAAACAGCCTGGTCGGCGGCATCCAGCGAGCCGTTGCCGTTGGTGTCCTGATAGAGCACAGAAGACCAGCCAGCCAGCGTGTCCGAAGTGATCGGAGCTGTAAAGGTAATTGCTTCACTCACGTTGCCTGCGTTGGTCAGCAGGTGCGTGTAGACAACCGAGCCGCCGGGGAAGACCTGGTTGGATCCGTTCGGCGTCAGGGTCACGCTGTGAATGGTGTTAACAGTTACCTGATCGTGAATCACGTCCAAAGCGCCGGAAGTGGGCGATTTGGCCTGGAAGTAAACAGCCTGTGCTCCGGCTGCGTAGTTCGCGGGAACGCTGATTACGGCGCAAACCAGTTTGGCTGTGCCGCCGTTTACAACGCCGGTGTTGCTGATCACACTGCCGAGATTGGCGGCAGTGCAGTCGGACGCGAGACTTGAGCGGAATACCACCGACCAGCCGCCCGGAAGCGTGCTGCTGCTGCCAAACGTGGTAGTGGAGGAAGCCAGCAGATCGTAAGAATCCGCAACACTGGCTCCGCTGGTGTTGTTGACGAACAGTGTAAAGGTGGTCGTTGTACCCGGATTGGTTGCGTTGTTCACAACCGCTGAGGCTTCCGGACCAGGTCCCACACCCAGAACACCCGGGTTGCCGAGAGCGGCGTTGTTTGTAACGTCAACCGTGCTGGCGGTGATGGCCACCAAACGGTCAGTCATGCTGGCATTGGCGCCCGCATTGATCGCGCCAACAACAGTGGACGTTGCCGTCGCCGTTGCGTTGAACGGACCGCCGGTAGAGCCGGCAGGCAACGCAGCCTTGACGATCACGGTGTAGGAAGCGCCAGCAGCCAGAGGACCGCTGTCCGGAATACCGTCGCCGTTGGTATCGATGAGCGGTGTAACACCGTCACTCTTATAGAGCGTAAACACCGTTCCTGCCGGGAAGGTATTCGATGGAATGGTTATGTTGAATGAATCCGTTCCATTGCCCGTGTTGGTTACCACATCAGTGAAGGTAACTGTGCTTCCCTGAGCGGCGGAGTTGATGGTGTCAATGCCGTTGATCGTGCCGTCATTGTCGTTCGCGGCCACGCCGGTATCGCTGATCGTTACCGAAGCGCTCTGGCGAACCGTAAAGCTGTAGGTATTGCTGGTCCCGTTGACCGTGGTCCCGGAGCCATCGTTGTAAGAGATGTTCGCGGTGTTGTTGAGTACCCCAGGAGCAACGCCGCTGGCGATATTGATCTGGAAGGTGATTTGTCCGGAAATGCCTGGAGCGACCTGATCAACAATCGCGGTAATCGTGCTGCCGGTCACGCTGTAATCAATGTGCGGAGAACCTGCAGCCGGCTGAACGTCGCCCGTGGCGTCCGTGAGTACGGTAGCGCCGGTCACGCTCCAGCGGCCGCTGCCAGCGACATAGGTCATGCCAGCGGGCAGTGCATCACTCATGTTTACAGTAGTTGCCGTGCTGTTGCCGCTGTTGGTGTACGTCAACGTAACCGTGTAAGGTCCGCTGGGCGATGCGCCTGAATTGGCGCTGATCACTTTGTTGAGATTGATCACGGCGTTGGCGGTCACTGTCGTGACGTCTGTGTCCGAGGCGGCCTTGGTGTTGTCAAAAACGGAGGTAGCCGTGACGGAGAAATTATTGGTCTGTCCGGCAGTGGCGCCCGAGGGAACTGTACCCGTGATCACGAACTTGAACGCATTGGCTGCGCCCGGAGTCACGGTTACCTGGGTCCCGGTCAGGTCGGTGAAGTTGTCCGGAATACCGTCACCATTGGCGTCCAGATAAATGTGGGTGCCAGTTAAAGTGAATGCGCCTGACTGCGCCGGTGCCAGCGTAAGGGTAAAGTTGTCTGACCCGTTGCCGGTGTTCGTCAAAGTGTGAGGATAGAAAACGGCTGAGCCAGGTGATGCTGTTTTTGCGCCGTTGGCGGTCAAAATCAGGCTGGCAACCTGCTGAACGATGGTTGTGACAACATTCGATGTCGCGGTACGCGAAACCGAAGAGCTGTCGGTGTACGTGGCGGACGCCTGGTTCCCGATGGATGTTCCAGCCGCGGTCTGCGCCACGGTCATTGTCGGAACCATCAGGACAGCGGCGACCAGCGCCAATGTGAAGAAGAAAGGCCACCCTGCCAATAAGCCCGTCCCCCTCCTTCTGTAGTTTTTAACTGTCATGCCCTCTCTCCTTCTCTCTCTGGAATCACAATTTTTTTTGGTGGGGGGAACACTTTTTTCAAGCTCATAACCTGGGGCGTTCACTATCTGGACCTACTGTGCTGCCTTCACCTTCATGCGAGCTTTGACCGTCTTGCTCGCTCCGCCCGCGATCTCGCCGAGGTTCCAGCGCAGCGAACGATATTCCGAGTAAGGGACGAGTTCCTGGACCTGTTTGCCATCAGCGCCACGCACGGTCCTTTTCAACGGAACCGGCGCATAACTGGAGCCATCCGTACTGGCCAGAGCACCCTCGGGCATGGAGGTTTGTGGCAGGTATTCGAGGCCAGAGGGAATCGGCAAAGTAGCCATGACATTCTTCACCGCGACTTTGTCAGAATTTTTATATTCGGCGTCATACTCAATTACCTCGCCGGGTTTGGCCTTGTCGGCAAGCTGCTTCTGCTCGACGCCGTTTACGCTGACAATCCTGCTGGCAACCAGGACCACCTTTACCTCCGCATGAAGAGGCAGATACAAAGCGAGTACCGCCAGTGCGGTCAACGCAGATTTGAGAGTCCGTGCAGAATTCATTAAATATTTCTCCTTTACACTTTTCCCGACACGAATTTAAGCCGTCATCGTGCTTTCGCCGACGAAAACAAAGGGATCCATGATCCGGGGTCAGTGGGCAACCAAATACTTAAATTTTGCTAACAATTGCTTACGATTGAACACGTTAGCCGGCCCGTACTCAACGTTACCGTGGTACCCAGTTGCCTAATAATGGGTATGAATGTGCCCTGAAAAGTGCGGACTATTTGCGCAACTATTTTAGAAACAATGGTTTACGAGGAAAAGCCAATGGGAAAAATAAATATTATTTTAGTAATTACACAAAAGAGAGTTTTGCTGTGTAGGTCTGTTTCGGAGATCTTTTTACGCGCGACGCGATCTCCTTCTGGAGAATCTGGCTCTTCGCCAACAGCTTTTGGCCGTGCAGCGGCGAAAGCCGAGGCCGAGGCTCGCTCGACTTGATAGTCTGTTTTGGGTTGTCGCCCAGCGGCGGTGGCCGAAATGGAAGCAGGCTCTGGTTATCGTCACTCCCGAGACCGTCGCACGCTGGCATCGCGCTGGATTCCGCCTGTACTGGAATTGGATTTCTCGCCATCGAAAGGCATTCGGCAGGAAGCGAATCAGTAAAGAGTTGCGAGAACTGATTTTCCGCATGGTTGCCGAGAATCCCACCTGGGGTGCCCCGCGCATACATGGTGAGCTGCTCAAGCTGGGTTTCGATGTTTCTGAGCGAACCGTCTCGCGCTGGGTAAGCAGAGCACCAAAGAAGCCGGAACCAGCCCAGCGCTGGCGAGTCTTCCTGCAAAATCATCGTGAAGCCATTGCTGCTATGGATTTCTTCACTGTGCCAAGCCTCACCTTTGGCGTCCTGTATTGTTTCTTCGTAATTGCCCATGACCGCAGGCGCATCTTGCACTGCCCTCGTGGTGGCAGGCCACCACCACGAGGGATCTTTTCGGATCACTGCTCCCAAATTAGCCTTTGAATGTGCGATTTCTTTATGGTTGGACGGGCATGAGCAAAACCGAGTTAATGGGTACAGTTCTTCCGCTTGCTGCTGTTTCCCCCATCGACTCAACTCGCCAGTAGGGGAACAGGAGAAGTGCGGTGTCGAGAGCGCCTGGGTGGGCTGCTGAAATATTATGACGGCGCCGCAGCGTAATGGCGGCTGTGATTCCTGAAACAACCGGTTCACATCCACGCACTCATTATCTCGCCCCACCCTTGTTCTACCGGTCCGGAGTTGGCATCGATGGCCGACGAACGAAGCTGCAGCCTACTGCCTCCGAGACAACAGACTCAGAAGTCGCCAACCACAGCCTCTTTGAAGCCATTGCGAATGCGATTTCCCAACTGCAGTACGTTGCAATGCCCAGTTGAATATTTTGACTCTACGGCCGCTGTTGTTTGGAAACTGGTCTGGGCAGGGAAACATCAGCCGATGTTGGTTGAATGCTTTTGCGAGGAAATATTTGTAGAAAAAAGGTCACATACCGCTCCAGGAATGAGTTTTACGGTATGGATGGTATCTAAATCATTGAAAAAAGAGGATGGCGGAGAGAGTGGGATTCGCACATCTGATTTTCGCCAACTCTTTAGCTGTCAATAAAATAGCCGCAACTATTGAATACAACAGACTTGCGGATTTTGCAACAAAATCAATTGATTCAACTGTTCCAAATGCATAAGAGAATTATGCCGTAGTTGGGACACCATGGGCGTCCGAGTGCGGCGGCGAAATGGACACCATCGCAAGCCCAGCGCCGACTGCTCCCTGACCTGCCCCCTCAAGTCCTTGCGCTCTATCTGAATGGAGAGCTGACCACTGCACTGCGGGAGGCGGAAGACGGACATGGCCTGTCGATATGTTCTAAGCTGGCCATCTGCTACCCTTGCCCTTCGTGGCCGCAATCATCAATCAACCGATGGGAGAATTATGGAGTTCAACAAAGTTAAATTCTCAATCACGCTGATTTGCTCCCTTCTTATGGTGTTAACGATCATTCAAATGCTGCGCGAGGCTTTTGGGGTTCCCAAAGTGTGGACAGCTGCTCTGGTATTGGCAGCCTGTGTTGCACTTTGGAGTTGGGAGATTCCATCCTTATCTGTTTGGACAGAATTCATGGCTGAAGAAGCTGCTGGAGTTCTTGACCATCCCCATCTTGCTCATTGCTGTGCTGTACATCTGGATATTCGGAGGCATGGAGCTATTCCGTTTGATGTCGATAGTCGGCCTGGAATTGGTTCTCATCGTGCTTGGTCGATTCATATTTACTGGTGAGGAACGTGACTCGTTGCCCATGCTTAGGCCGGCGCTAATGATGTTTGGGCTGCTGCTCAGTCTGCCCGCTGCGCTATATCTCGGGTTGCAACCACAACAAGGATCGCTGGCGACGGCTCTTGACCTGGTCGGTGTCGTCGGATTCGGAATTATTTAGAACCCATCTCATAAATGGTTGAGAAGGAAAGCTGTTGATTCTGGGAAAGATATCAGGGAAAGTAGAAGAGCTCGGGCGGATGTTTCTCCTAAAAAACACGAATGAGGGATCTCAGCGATGATCAATGGGACATCCTGAAGGCTGTATTTATCGAGCGCCGGCGGCCGGATGGCAAGGGGCGGCCGTGGCAGGATGCGCGAGCCGTGCTGAATGGTGTGCTTTGGATTTTACGAACGGGAGCGCCGTGGCAGGATTTGCCAAACCGCTATCCGCCTTATCAGACTTGCCATCGCCGTTTTCAGCAGTGGCAGCGGGACGACCGGTTTGAGGTGATTTTGCAATCGCTGGCCAAAGATTTAGTGGACCGGGGCGGCCTGGATCTGAGTGAAGGCTCCATCGACGCCTCCTTCAGCGGGGCCAAAAAAGGGGCTCTGGAGTTGGTAAAACGAAGCGCGGCAAAGGGAGCAAGATCATGGCAATCACAGACGGGAATGGTTTTCCTGTCTCCGTGCACGTGGCCAGCGCTTCACCGCATGAAACCAAACTGGTGGCAGCCACGCTTGAAAGCACCTTCGCCCCGCACCCACCGACAAAGCTGATGGGGGATGGGGCCTACGACAGCGATCCCCTGGACAAGACTCTGCGGCAGAAGTACGGAGTAGAACTGATTGCGCCGCACAAAAGCAATCGCAAAAAGCCCCAAACCCAGGATGGACGGGCATTTCGGCGCTATCGCCGCCGCTGGAAAGTCGAACGGCTCTTCGCATGGCTGCACAACTTCAGACGGGTGGTCATTCGCTGGGAATACTATCCAAACAACTTCCTCAGCATGGTCCAGCTTGCCTGCATCATCATTCTGCTACGCAGGTATTTATGAGATGGCTTCTACATTGAATTCCTCATCCCGGAAATCCAATATGAGGCCAACACGCTAAGAGAAGAGGTGTGTCGTTTCTGGCTGGACTAAAAACAATCCAGAATGCATTCTCATCGGCTGGCCCGTAGTCGCATAGAGGGCAACGCGGCATTGGTGGCCCTTGGCAGACGCATCGCCGCGCGTCCCATCGCGATTTCATTGTCCAGAACGCAAAACAGCGACAGGAAACACCATGTGGCGTTTACTGCCGCGGAATTCTCTTTCTTCACAGGAACAGATCAGCGAACGCTTATTGGCACGCCCCAAGAGCTGGCGTCCAGTGCGATGGATCGTTGTAACCGGCCAAAGTCGCAGGACGGCTCAGACTCGTGCTTGTCCAGAAATTGTTGTACGTGGTCTTCGCGTTCGGCATGACCTTGTTCGCGCCGCAGACGCGTGGCTGGATCAAGGGATTTGTGTTGTAGAAAGTATCGTACGTGTTGAAAAGAATGTCCGTCCTCCAGGCTTCGCCACGTGGCATGTACGACAAGAGGCAGCAACCACGTTGATATAGAGAGGTCGCTGCTGCACTGCGTTCCATGAAGACGGAGCAAAGCTGGTGTCTGGATGATCCGTCCCACCGAGATACCATCCGTTAATGAGTTCGGTAATCGCCGACGATGGGCTACTCTGGTTCACAATATTGTTGAGGGAATGGAAAGCAGCCAACTCAGACACCGCCAGTGCACCAAAGTCACGGGTGCCAGGATATTTGAACGAGAGCAAGTCGAATTCCCGGAAGCTGGAACCCATGTTGACCTCGGCAAAGGTCGGATTGTGAGGATGCACCGGATTGTAGGTCCACCGTACAGACCGCGCATAGGCAATCTGCTATCCAGCAGGCATATCGGGGCCGATTCGGCATACAGACGAAGGTTTGTTGGGGACTATAAGGATTCGGCTCAGTGTAGATCCAACCCTTATTGTCGAGCGGCACCTTGGGTATGTGGCAGGAAGAGCAACCGATTTTGTCAAACACCTTCTCGCCATTGAGGACAGCCTGACCCGCGCGGACATCACGGCTTGTCACCTTGTTCCAGGCGGCAATGGCCGTCCCCGGGCAGGTGATTCTGCCGCCGCCACTTCTCACTTCAATGCTTTTTCCACCAATGAAACAATTTGGGTCCAGGCAACTGGCCCCTGGTGCATGGCAAAAGCCGTGTCCACATATAGTCCCTCCCTCTTTACCGCCTGTATTACTTCACGCATCAACTCTGGATTGTACAAGACACCCTTTTCATCGAGGGAAAGTGTATCGCTGACATATAGCAAGTGGTGCTCCGGAAAATACACCATATACTGACGCTCTGTCGATGCTCCCCTCAGTGGATAGAGTTCCATCCTATTCTGCCGAGCGCCTATCCGTATTTTTTGGGAGACCACCCGCCACCTGGCCTCTTTGGGTAGTTGGGCTAAAGAGTCGGGATCGAGCCTGTGGGGTGCATGTACCAGATCATCAAGAAGTGGCCGATTCAAATCGAGGATGTAGACTGGCAATCCGAGCGCTACTGCTTGCCGCACGCCTCCAACGTGCGGCCATGAATCCGAAGTCGAAAGAACAGCTTTTATGGGAACGTCTGGGTACCGCCGTTTGCATTCCTTAAGGATGCCTTTTGTGTAAGTTCCGGAAAGAGGGGCTTCAAGAAGTACAATCCCGTCTTCTTGCTTCACCAGAGTGGAGTTCCAGGAGTTCTGATAAAGACTTATTCCAGGCGCGAGATCGATACTTTCACCGGCGGGAAAGGGTCTTTCCCAGCCCTTGGACTGGGTGCTGCGTTCCGCAGCCTTTGCATCCATTTGAAATTGGGTCTCGTCAATAGAGATATTTAAATCTAGACTGAGCACCTGAGTTGATTGCCATATGTGGCCGTTGCGCTCCTCTACCTCATTCGTCGGATAAACTACACCATGAAATGTTTTCCAGTTATCAAAATAAATCCGGCGTTTTACATCGCCCCATTGATACCAGTGGTCGTGGAACTTCTCAACAGTCTCTACTGCATCTGGTAAATGGTTCCATGGGTTGATTACAATTCGCACGGGTTTTTCTTGCCAGACAAAACCAAGCACCGTGTGCATGGTGGAGCGGATTAGTTCCGGTTGTTCAAAGTGCAGATCGGGGGATTGGAAGGCCGTCAGCAGAAGACGAGCAGCTCCCAGTGACAGCATCTCGCGGGTCCAGTCGAGATCGGCAAGGGAGCACGGAGAATCGGGAGAAGCCCGAATGACACCACCGGCCAGGCCTGCCACTAAAACAGAGTCGGACTCTGTATCACCTGGGTCCGATTCAGGCCACGTCAAATGCGACTCTCTGTAAATACGGTTACCAGAAAAATCTGCCTTAATTTTTAAATGCTCATAAGATGTGATATAGGGAGACTGCCGGTAAGACTGCTCTGCAAGAAGTGTATGCCGGACCATTTCCATGCCTAAGCTTTTGATAGATGTCAGGCGCTCTTCGCCTCCCATTGCTTCAAGAGCCAGTCTTATGCACCCCTTTGCTCCCGCCTGTCGACATGCCATATCTTTCATAATGGAGCTGGATTGAACCTTTGAAGGAGAGCGTGGTTTGTCCACTCCCCATGCGATTGTGGTCGGAACGACAAATATGGCTGCCACTGCCAAAGCTAGGCTCAGGAAGATGTTTATAAAACGTTTTCTTTCCGGGCACGCATTTCCAGATATCTTCATGTTTAATTCACTCCGTATGATTGGACAGCGGGAGAGTATAAAATAATAGATGACCACGGATTTTCTTGCTCTATACCCACAACTAACCGAATCTGCACCCGACAATGCTCGGTGGCTGCCGCCACATATGCCCCTACTCACACCGGAGCGCAATGATAGGATCGACGTGGGTGGCTCGGCGTGCAGGCAAATAGCAGGCCAGGAGCGCTACGAATGCCAGGAGCAAAGACACTCCTGCAAATGTGAGCGGGTCTGTCGCAGGTACGCCATAAAGGAAGCTTGCCATTAAGCGAGTCAACCCGAAGGCCGCCACAAGGCCAATCATAATTCCCGCCCCTGCAAGACGAACTCCTTGGCCGATCACCATTCTGAATACATTTCCACGTTGCGCGCCTAGCGCCATGCGAATACCCATCTCAGCGGTACGTTGCATCACGGAATAGGAGATGACACCATATATTCCAATACAAGCCAGGAGCAGAGAGGATACTCCGAAAGACGCAAGAAGGAGCATTAAAAATCGTGGCTGCGACATTGATTTGTCCCGTATAGTCGATAACGTGGCAGCTTCCGCTATCGGCAAGTCCGGATCGATGGAGTGAATGGCTTCGCGTACTGAGTTCAAAACAGAAGCAGGGTCAGTTTTGGTACGCAGCACAACATACATCATCGACATTGAGGGATATGGCTTCTGCGTGAATGGCACGTACATCTCCGGGCCTGGATCCTCACGTAATGAGATGTGTTTTACGTTAGCCACAATTCCCACAATGTTCATGAGGGGGAAATTGGGACTTCCCAGCCCTACCTGCTTGCCAATCGGGACCTCGTTTGGCCAAAATTGTTTTGCCATGGCGCTGTTGATGATAACGGCCGGCATGGAGTCAGCTTTGTCTGACTCAAGGAACTCGCGACCACTCAGAAGAGGCGTCCCCACGGCGCCAAAGTATCCATGCGATGCAATGTTGTAATTTGCAACTGGTCTGTCGCGTTGCGATGTGGCTGCGCGCCCGGGAATCCGAATGAAACTGCCTTCGGTGGCTCCGTTCAGAGGGACAGTCTTGACTATTGCCGCCGTTTGCACTCCAGGGACTGATGGCAATGTCGTTAGCACCTTTTGATACACCCCCACGATGCTGTCAATAGTAGGGTATTTCACGGTTGGCAACGATAATTCGAAAGTAAGAACCCGTTCGGTATTGAATCCACCATCCACACCGAGGAGATGAAAAAAAGTCCGGCTCAGCAGTCCAGTGGCCACCACGAGAACCAAAGCAAGAGTTATCTCTACAACAACTAGCGTGTTCCGGGCCCGAAGTCCTGTCGGACTGCCTCCAGACCGTTGGCCACCTTCCCGAAGTGATTCCGCGATGTTTTTGTCGCGAGTAAGGCCAAGTACGGGCGCCAATCCAAAAAGCAGGCTGCTGACAAGTGTAATACCCAGGCAAAACGCAGCCACCCGCGGGTCAAGTCCGACATCCTGAAGGCGGGGAATGTTAGATGGGGCAAAGATTTTCAGGAGATGGACAATTATATAGGCGAGCAAAACACCTGCAATTCCTCCAAATGCCCCCAGAAAAAAACTCTCCGTGAATAGTTGGCGTACCAATCGGGCGCGTCCGGCGCCGATTGCCGCACGCAAAGTGAATTCCGCTCTTCGCTCCATGGAAAGCGCCAGAAACAGGTTGGCGACGTTGGAGCACGCAATCAACAGAACAGCCCCGACCGCGCCCAGAATCAACAGCAGAGGAAACCTGGTATCTCCGGCTACCTGCTCGGCCAAAGGAATTACACGGGATTGGAACCAGCCTTTAGGCCCCATTACCCCATCCATACGTGTCGCGAACACGTTCATCTCTTCCTGGGCTTGGGCAACAGTTATGCCGGGCCGCAGCCGTCCGATTACGGCAAGGTCATCCGGAGCATCACCCGGCAGGGAAGCGGGAGCAGCCAATGGAACCCAAAGCTCTGCTCTTTTTGGGAAATCGAAACTTGCCGGCATCTCCTCGCTATGCGGGAAAACGAAGCTGGCTGGCATTACTCCGATCACATTGTACGAAATACTGTTCAGGTCTACAGAACGCTTCAGGACATCAGTGTTTCCGCCAAAGCGTTCCTGCCATAGCTGATAACTCAAAAGTATTTCGTGATCGTGGCCGGGTTGATCTTCTTCTGCTTGAAACAAACGGCCAATTACGGGTTTTACGCCCAAAGCAGGAAACAATCCAGCGGAAGCTCGAATGCCTTGCAGGATAGCCGGTTCGCTGGTACCTGTCAGATTGAAAGAATCACTCTTAAAAGCGCCCAGGTGCTGAAATGTTTTCGAATCCTGAAGCATGAGGCGAAAACTAGACAACCCCCAGGGTATCTCTTTATAGCCGAGATTCAGTCCAGGAGGCGCTTGCCGCAGGGAGATAACGATCCTTTCCGAATCTGGATAGGCTAGTGGCTTCAGCAGAATAGCGTCCACGACGACAAAAACAGCCGTACTTGCTCCAATCCCGAGCGCAAGTGTCAACACAGCAACGATAGTGAAACCAATTCTTTTCCGGTAAACTCGTGACCCGTATTTTATGTCATTGAACAGTGTTCCCATTTTGCGCTCCATAGATATCCACGGAATGGAATAATTCTCAGGTAATTAGAAGCCATCTCATAAATAATTTCGCCCCTCGGAAGACATTGATAACTAAGGGCTTTGTCGGCCAGAAATCCATTTATGAGATGGCTTCCAGGTACCAGCAATCGTGTTTTGAAAACTCAGAAAGCAGTGGCTTTTCCATCCGACTCCGCATGTTCGAGAGCATATAGCCGACTCTCAAGGGCCAATTTATCGCTCTCGGTCGAAGCCAGGCCAATAGCCATTTCCAGATCACGTGCAGCGTTATGACGCTGGTTGAGGTCAGACAGGACAATTGCGCGGTTTTCGTACAGTTCACCTCGATCAGGCTTGATCTCAATGGCGCGGCTTAAGTCGGCCAGCGATGCGTGAAGATTCCCGGATTCGTAATACATCACTCCACGGCTGGCGAACGCCTCCCACAGCGAGCCGTCACAGGAGAGCGCAACGGTGTAGTCTGCAATGGCTGCCTCCGCACGACTAAGATCCTCACAGGCTTTGGCGCGCCCCAGCAGTGCCAACACGTGATTAGGTTCGAGGTCGATTGCGCGGGAATAAGCCTCGATCGCTTCTGGCATCGCTCCCATCTGCCGGTAACATTGGCCAATATTGGTGAACACCTCGAAGTAAGGTGGACTAAGTTCGATGGCCTTCAGATAATCCGTAAGGGCTTCTTTCAGTCGACCCAATTGAAGGAAGATGCTGCCGCGCTCATTGTAGTATTCGGAGTAGTTTGGATCCATGGCAATTGCAGCCGCATAGTGCTCCAGAGCCTCGTCATGTGAGCCAACCGCCAGATATACCTGGCCAATGTTGTAAACAAGCACCGAACGGTGAAGGCGGTGTTTGTCTGCGGCCAGATGAGTATTCAAGCGAGCAAGTCCGCTGCGGCAGAGGTCGATAGCATCATGGTGGCGGCCTTGAAAATTGCGGACCATGGCTAATCCGTTGCGGTTAAAAACGGAGTGGAAATGGATATCTTCTTCAGGCAGATTAGCTTCTTCCAGTGCCGCAAGCCCGCGATCCAGGTAGTCCTCTCCCTTGGCCAGGTCTCGCGGCTTCCGGTAGCGCGCATACATCATGGCAAGCATATAGAAAAGATAGCTGCGCCAAGCCGGTACGGGGTCGGCCAGCTTCATGGCTGCCCCTTCAGCGAGTTTGAGAGTCGCTTCTACATCCTGCAGGCCAATGTGCGCGTTCAGCACTTTTACCGTGATCGACCACTGCATATATTTATCATCCGGAGCATGGGTAAAAGCAAACTCCAGAAGACCTTCCGCATAGCGCAGGGCGTCGGCATAGAGACCAAGCGTGTTGTAAACGTCCAGCCCGAACCACCTGTAGTAGAGTACTTTGTCCGGGCGTCCGGCTTGCTCCCAAACCCTGATAAGATCAGAGAGGTGTATCTGTGTCTCAATGCGGTCGTTACCGATCCGCGCCTCCAGTTGGCCTGCAATTACTGCTGCCGCACCTTCCTCCAACGCCACTTCTGATTCAGTTGGTACATCAATGGGCACGATCGATACCTCTGCCCGACTGGGACGGAACAAACCGGCTATTCCCGCTCCCTTGCCGTTTTTCACGGTGACCAGCAGACGGATGTGCAACGACTTCCCCCGGCGCCGCATCAATTCCCTGAAAAAGTAGCTGCTCATTGCGCCAGCTTCATCGTAATGTTCGCACGCGATTACCCACGGAATATCCGGAGCGCAGGTAGTCTTCCAGCTGTCGAGCAGGTCGATTAAGCCATGCACGGTCCGGAATGCTCGATCCGAAGGATAACTGCGCACCCTTTCCTGATTGCTGGATAGATCGGTTAGAGTGGGATTGCGTACGGTAAGGCTCCCTCTGAGTTGCGGCAAAACATATACCAGTTCGAGTGAATGACGTTCGATAAGATCGGGTCTCTGCGACATTATCTCGGGGAATAATGTGGAAAATAACCCGCTCACCCCCGCCCATGGTCCTCCTGCATTAAAATGGCAGAAAAGATGGAAAGTCCGAGCCCCGGACTCGGTCTCATCGCGCAAACGGTCCTCTATCCAGCGTCCACAGGAAGCACCTGCCGGTGCTTCAAGAATCAGCACCGAATACAGTGACTCTTCTCTGTCGGACACAGGATCACTAAAAGTTGCCATCTGGAGTCCTTTCACGTATCAACCCGCCGATCCACAGCATAAGCCCAATCAGTACAGGAACAAGAAACACGGCAGAAAGCACGAAAGAATCGACGAAGTTATAATGGTTAGCTGAGTATCCGGCCCTGAATGCGCCGGCAAGATCTCGTATGTAACTGACTGCAACTGGGATCGTGACTGAAAACAACGTGGCGAAGGCCATGATGCGTCCGATTATCCAGACCACTGCGTAAGCTCGGATGACCCGGCGCTCAGATGCGGGAATGCCAGATTGATCCACGCGTCGAATCCAGGGAATTACTCGCGCCGCCAGGCTACGGAGATACCCCTCGGTGTCCTTAAGCAGGTTCCGGCAATTGAAGAAATTCACAATCACGAAGTAGATGTCAGTCCGGACAAACAGGAAAAACTGCCATATGATCCGCAGCCAATAAGACAAGACCATGGCCCGAATCAGGCGCACGGTGAAAATGGAAAGCTCCAGCCACTTGTGGTCACGGGCAAAAAGAAGCAGAATTAGCAAGGCGGACGAAACTAAATCGACCAGGAGGCCCGCAAGAAGCGGCAGGTAGCGCTGCTCTTTGGGCACACTCCAAAGCCCGGTGAGATCGGTTTCGGCCACGAGATACCACAGGCGGTTGCTAATTCCCATCCGTGAACTGACCCCGACAGCTCGCGCCGCCACTAAATGTCCCATTTCATGTAACAGAATGCTTGCGTAAGCAATGACTGTGAAAATAACCCAGGAGAGCGCGCGATGCTCGCGGAAAACAAAATCGCTGGGCCGAGCTATGAGTGAGGGAGCCCAAATTAGTGCGGCGACCGCCAAGGTCATCGTCAGGAAACAGCCTGCAATGACCGGGCGGCTAAAGATGAGTTGAGCGAGAGGTTGAGGGAAGTTGCCAAAGTGATATCGCACCCGCCGTACAGTTCGAGGAGCAGGGGAAGCCGCCTTTAACTCACTTCCCTTACCGACAGGCTTGACGATGCCCTTGTTCTCCAGGAGGTTCAGGAAGTCATCTACATCCAGGGCTTCTCCGTACTTCTGCTGATACAACTCCGAAACCTCGCCCACACTCCTGCCTTGAGCAAAATATTCCAATAACTCAACAGCGACAGGAGGAACAGCCAAAAATACTCCCGTCTCAACGACTCCGATAATTATGTCTTCGCCTTCTGGTTGGCGCGTAAAAGGCTGGACAGTGACGACCGTCTCTTGCGTGTATGTAGACATTTAGTTGTAGTCAAATTAATGGGACCCATAAGCAGGCCCCATTTTGTATATGTTGCTACGGACAATTAAGCGGTGCAACCACAGCAGGAGCCACCGTAGAAAGCAGCGGTGGTTTTGAGTGTTTCAACTTCGCGAATGCTGATTTTTTTCATTTGTGTGCGTCTCCCTTCTTAACTCCGGTCAGTTACCAGATTCATGCCCAAGCAGCAATGGTCTCTGTCCGAGCTAAAGTTTGCCCTTGAATAGGCGCGGACAGTATAAGCAAACTTTCACAAAAGAAGCAAACATAATTTTGCTTGAGCCAACTTCAAGCGGAGATTAAAAAAAACTATAGGAATTAGATAGCAAAGTTAAGAAGCTTGCGGGGTGTCCGGTTTGTGAGTATAAAAGTATACTTAAGAGATCGCTTATGGATATAGTTCGCGATGCATCAGTCAAGCACAAACGGCGCATCAGGCAGATGATCCTTGGCACCGTGGCGGTGCTTGCTCTTGTGGGTGTCACCATCGCAGTGGTTCGGCTTCCCCAGGCGGCGCCCGCCGTGGAACGCTCCAGCATTTGGCCGGATATAGTGAAGCGCGGTTCCATGTTGCGACAGGTCCACGGCATTGGGACGTTGGTTCCCATTCCGGAACACATTCGATTCATACCGGCAGCCACCGACGTCCGGGTAGAACGCATTTTGATTTTGCCGGGCACTCCGGTAAAAGCCGATACCGTGATCATGGAGCTTTCCAACCCGCAGGTTGAGCAGGAAGCCATGGATGCCGATCTGCAGGTGAAGGCCGCGGAAGCTGATTACCAGAACACCAGGATCAGGATCAACAACGATCTCAGGACGCTTAAGGCTGGGGCAGCAACCGTAGAAGCCGATTATCAGAACGCCAAACGCGAAGCAGCCGCCAACCGAGAGCTGGCAAAAATTGGAGTAATCTCGGACGCAGCGCTGCAGACCTCACTGGCTAAAGAGCGGGAGATGGCCACCCGCTATCAGATCGAGCAGGAACGCATTACGGAGAATGCCGCCGCCATCACAACTCAGCTTGCGGTTCAGCAGGCAACCATCGATCAGAAGCGTGCGTTGGAGCAGCTCAAGCATCGGAACCGAGACGATCTCAAAGTTCGTGCAGGAATAGACGGCGTGCTGCAAAATGCGGAAACGCCGGTCCAGGCAGGGCAGCGGGTACCTCAGGGGGCCATTTTGGCCAAGGTGGTGGATCCCAATCATCTCAAGGCTGAACTGAAGATTCCCGAGACGCAGGCCAGGGACGTCTCAATTGGGCAGCCTGCGGAGATAGATACGCATAATGGCATTATCAAAGGACTGGTGAAGCGCAGAGACCCTTCGGTGATCAATGGGACCGTAGTGGTTGACGTGGAACTGGAAGGCCAGTTACCCAGGGGAGCGCTGCCTGATCTGAGTGTGGATGGAACCATTACTCTGGAGCGTCTGGAGAATGCTCTGTACGTCGGGCGGCCTGCTTTTGGACAGGAGAAAAGCACGGTAAGCATGTTTAAGATACTGGCCGATAGTAAAACCGCTGTCCGTGTTCCTGTGGAGCTGGGGCGCAGTTCCGTCAATACGGTTGAGATTCTTCGCGGGCTGCAGGAAGGCGATCAGGTGATTCTTTCCGACATGTCGCGCTGGGACAAGGTAAATCGCATCAAGCTGGAATAAACAATTAGCTCCGGGCACAATTTCAGGAAAAGGAAAAAAGGAGAACATACAGTGACTACTGGGCAAACTTTGATCAAGCTGAATAATGCCACCAAAGTTTTCTACACCGATGAAGTGGAGACACACGCACTCGCTGGCATATATCTTGATATTTGCAAAGGGGAGTATGTTTCCATCGCCGGACCTTCGGGATGCGGCAAGTCAACCCTGCTCTCCATTCTTGGCCTGCTCGATTCACCCACCGACGGTACTTACATTCTCAATGACAGACCGGTTCAAGGACTGAACTTCTCCGAGCGGGCGCGTATCCGTAATCAGGAGATTGGATTCATCTTCCAGAGCTTCAATCTGATTGGCGATCTTACGGTCTATGAAAATGTCGAACTGCCGCTGACGTACCGTTCCATGCCCTCTTCGGAACGTAAAAGGAGGGTTCAGGAATCTTTGGAGAAAGTCGGCATGGCGCACCGCATGAAGCATTATCCAGCGCAACTCTCCGGCGGACAGCAGCAGCGTGTTGCCGTGGCCCGCGCCCTTGCAGGATCACCCTCCATCCTGCTCGCGGACGAACCGACCGGGAACCTGGATTCCCATAATGGCGAAGCAGTCATGGAACTGCTAAAGCAACTCCATCAGGAGGGTGCAACCATCTGCATGGTTACTCACGATACACGATTTACCAAACATGCCGAGCGTACCATCCACTTGTTCGACGGAAAAGTTGTGGAAGAAACGAAAGCTCATCATCAGGCTGCAACCACTACTGTGACCGTGTGATTTTTGTAAGCAAACGTTAGCCGACGCGGTCTAGTACTGCTCCGGTGTTTACGCTCGCCGTACTTTACAGTCTCCTGCGATGGAAACGCGGTAAGCGTAAAAACTACCTGTGTTCTGTTGTGAACGGCCCAGTCATTGAGCTTTACCGAATACGAACTGAACCCAGCATGACGTCAATCACTTGGCACGACGGCGCCGAACACATGGAAAAGAGCTTTCCAGAGCTCTGGAAATTGTGCTACCCCAGAATCTACCGAGACGCAGGCAGATATCACTCTGCGAGGCGGCTTGCCTTTGACTTATGCGTAGTATTGCGTACGGCTGAAACATCTCCCCTTCCTGGGTATCGGAAGGCCACTTGATCAGCGATATTGCAACCGGAGCAATTCGACTCACGCAATTAAGACTCCCATATTGGCGCCGCAGTCACTCCGACCCAGCGCTTCTCCTCCGCGCCCATCATCCCCATCGGCGACCTCAGCCATAGCGGGTTTGCAGCGCTTAACAGCACACAAGAGACCAGCATCGGGGCGGAAACTCGCTGGCAGCAATACACCAGCCTGCCCCCCGATATCAAATTGAAAACGGGATCAATGGCACGGACAGCTTCGCGGTTCTGGGCCTAGTCACGCGGCTTCCCATCAGCGAGCACTTCAGCGCAGCCTTGGGCTGGAGCGCGGCGACCTCGTCTCGGGCAAGGGGATAAGCTACGACAGCAGCCGCGTCGAACTTTCCTGGCTGCCCAATGACCGCTACCGCGCCAGTGTCCGCTACGAACTGCGCGACTAGGGCGGACTGGGCCAGATTATCTCGCTTGGAAACGCAGGTAAGATCACGGACGACGTCACCGTGCTGGGACAGTTCACGCATACCTATGCGGCCTTTACCGGCAATACGACGCCTTATCTGCCAACCACTTTCAACAGCCTCAGCAATGCTACCCAGGGCACGGCGGCTTTGGCATACCGGCCGCTGAAGTCCGATCGCGCGGAGATATTGTTCAGTTACACTCAGACGCAGATTTCGGGTGTTCCCAACTTCCAGAATGACAATGTGGGGCTGCTCTCGACGGATGGATATTTTCAGGCGGCCCGGAATCTTGAGTTCTACGGCAAAGTGGCGCTTAGTCTAGCGATCGCACCGTTGGGCTGGGTGATGCTCCATTCCGGGATGCGAACGCCATTCCGGGATGCGAACGCCATTCCAAGCATAGATGCCCCAGCCCTCGGAATAGGAGCATGCCATGCCGTCCTTGCAGTGCAGACGGCCACGCTCATCGACATGCACGGCTGTGTGGCGCACCGAAAGCAATACCACGCCTTCATACGGAAACCACCAGTGTAGAGAGTGGCACTCGCGAACCCACAGATCGAGCAGCGCTTTGTGCTCTTTTTGGTATTCGACACCAATCGGCGCCGAAAGAATACAACACTTGAAGGTATGCCCAACGTCAGATACTGCCTCGCATCTCCGCGGAACGCGTTTCCAAATTCATTCTGGATAATATTACGGTGGAATAATGACTATGGCTTCTTTGCACCTATATTTTTCGGCAGCTCAGCCAGAAATAGCTGTCGGGCCAGCGAGTTTCACTGCGATACATCCCCCGGCAGCGCAATAAATAAATGCGGCGGATTTCTTCAAGGCGACTGGTGTAACTATCGAGAGCCGTGGAATCGCCGTCGAGTGTTGCATGAACGGTCAAACCCGCAATCATGCCATTGTGGAGCGCAGTTAAAATTCCCTGGGAAGAGACCGGATCAAAAGACAACGCAGCATCGCCACAGGCAAGCCATCCGTCTCCCCAAAGCTGGCTCAGCCGGCCACCCGATGCGTCCAAAGCGCTCAACGGAAAATCGAACATGACATTGAGGAATGAGCCAGCAAGATGGCGAGTTGCGAACAATGCCTGCTTCCATGCAGCGGGGGACGCTGCGAAAAAAGCAGCATGTTCGGAAAGAAGATGAAACCCGACGATTGGCGCTCCTGAAGGCAACAGCCCCGCGTACCACCATCCCTGCTCCACGGCTTCGACAACGGTACGATTCAACCGGAATTCCTTTTGGGGTTTTCCCACCGCATAGAGAGCCGTCAACGGAGTGTCGCGCATCCAGGTTGCGCCAAGCTTGCGCGCCAGCGCGGCACTGCGCCCGGTTGCATCGATCAGCCAGTGCGCATTCATCATCTCGCCGGTATCGAGCTTAACCTGCCAAAACTTATCCTGCCGTGCCACTTCGCTCACTCGTACTTCTTTGAACACAGCGCCAGAGACACTTGCCGCATCACGCAGCGCGGTGTCAAAGCGGATTCGGTCCAGTCTCCATCCTGGCCCGTCCGGATCATGGAGGAAATCAGTAGCCGTGAGTTCCTCCGAATTCCAGGAAGAAAGATTGCCGCCAATTTGAGTGTGTGGCCCATGAGCATCCGGGACCGGAAGCCCCAGTTCGCGCAGGATGCGCAAGGCTGCGCCCGGCAGCGATTCCCCCACTTTGAACCTGCCATGTGGAACGCCATCCACCAACAGAACTTTTCGGCCTTTACGGGCAAGTACGTGCGCGGCCACAGAGCCCGCTGGACCGGCGCCGGCGATGATGGCGTCCCACACAGCGGCTATCTATGCCGCACGCGGATTGAGCGGAATTCCTCCAGTTGCTCTTCGCTCTCCCAACCGGCGCGTTGCGTACGAGTAAGCGGCGCTGGCTGCTCCGCCAGGAGCCGCATTACCTGCACGGCCCTGGTCTTTAGGCGGCTTCCGGCAAGAGATTCGACGTAGATAACTTCGGGAAAATCGGGATCGTCTTTGACGCCGGGACGCGCCTCCACGATTCCCATTGCGCCGAAGTGGGCGATCATTTCCTTCATCACTTCGGCGACGCTGCCCTTCAGCGCCCGAAGCCAACTGGGACGATTGTTGAAGGCGATGACGCGCTCCTCGCGCGGCAACGCCGTATCAATAACCTTGTGGTAATCCTCTTCTGTGAGCACCTGATTGGGTACGCGCGCCGGCCAGAAGGTGGGCAAATAGGGATCGTATCCAGGGTTGTATCCCGAACGGCAGAAGGCGGTATCGCCTTGCCAGGGCAAGGCCATCCAGCGGCTGATGTCGCCCGGCCCCTGAGCATACAGTGGACCACCGGGCTGCAGCGCGATCTGCTGCGTAAGATTGGGACCATAGCTGGGCTCCGGCTGATTGGGCGGACGATGGCGAATACGAAACGGCGCCTGGTACATGCTGGCATGACGCATCGGCCAGGTCATTTCGCAACCTGGATGAAATGCATCGGCGAGACAGAAATGCAGTGCCGCCCTGGTCAAGGTTGCCGGCTGTTCAGCCAGCGGGACCTGGTTAATCGATTTGGGCAGGACCACAGTGGGATTCCAGTCGTTCACAAAGTCTCCTTCGACCCAGCGCTGTAGCAACGTCTGCTGGACGGAAGGTAATGGAAGATTGTTATTGGGCGCGGCTTCGGAGAACGAACCGAAAGCATCTCCGTAGATCCAGGGCCAGGTACGTGGCTCATTTACCGGATTGTCCGCGGGGCGAAAACAGTTGAATACCACCTGCCGCAGTTCTGCATAGGGATCGGCGCTGCCCGCCGGATCCGGCGTCTGCGCCAGCCTCGCAATAAAATCAGGATCTTCAAAATCCATCGGGCAGCCCTTGCCGAACATTGTGGCGAAGCCTTTATTCACCCATTGCAGGTTGGAGAGGCGGCTCAGGACAGGCAGAATGTCATTGGCGAAGGAAACCTGCACCGGCATCTGCATCCAGCCGCATTGAACGTAGACATCGACCAGCAGTTCGTAGAGCGTACGCCAGCCAATCACATTGGGCGCATAGTTCGGCGGCGCCACCACTACCCATGCGGGCTCAACCGAGACAGAGCGGCCATTGATGGAGACAGACGCAGTCACCGGACCATCGGAAATATCGTCATACCAGTCGTTGGCGTTGTTGAAACTGTTGGGGTCAGATGGAATGTATACGGGCGCGCCGGAAGGCGAGGCCGACTTACCCAGACCACCCAAAACGAGGAGTCGTCCGGCATCGTCTGTACGAATTTCTCCTAAGGGCACAACTGTGTCTTTGAATTTTCCCGTATCGAAGCTGTGGCCGGGGCCTCCGGATACCGATTTGCCGGTGATGCTGCGCTCGCCGGGATCGATCGCCAGGCTGCCGCGTGCATTGGTTGGCACTTTGGGGTTGCGGAGCGGCACCGACATGGTTACGGCTTCGGGAATGTCCAGCGCCGCCTGGAACTGGTACCACTGCGCTTTCCGGTTGGCCAGATGCACAGTCCACTGGACATCGGCGTTTTCCGCGGTGAGCTCGCGCACGACCTGCCCGGCCGCGTTGTATCCGTAAATGCTAAAACGAGCCGCCTCCCGCTTGAGTGCGCCCGTGGGGTCGCGGTAGTAGTTCGGCGGCTGCGGCGGCGGGTCCACCACCTCGGGGCCTATGTAATACTCGGTGGCGCTGTCACCAATGCGTGCAACTCCGATGCCGGGGCAGATGGCTGCGCGCACAATTACCTGATCCACACAGGGCGCCGGATCAATCGCCGGCTTCGGCTCCACGGGTTCCCCCGTCGGCACGCCATTCACATCTCGCCGCAAATCCGCCGCTGCGGCATAGACCACCCGCCGCGCGTCGGCGATGGAACCCTGCGGGCGGTGGTCCTCTGTTACCCGCCAGATGTTCCAGGAAAGATTTTCGCCGTAAGCGGCCTGCCCGCGAACGCTTATATCCTGCCGCGGCAGTATCAGGTCAGCTACGTGAACCGGAGGGCTTGCGATTTCACTCCAGCGCACCATGGCTTCGTCCAGCGGCATGGTAGCCGGATCGGTGCGGAACTGCACCATAAACCGAAAACGCGCCTCTCCTGTTTTGAGCCGCTTCTCAAGATCAGCGGCCAAATAAGTTGGATCAGGCGGAGAACCGGGAATTGGCTCAGTATGCTCCACCGGCTCTAATTTATATTTGACGTAGCGCCCGGCTCCGAAAGCAAACGGCACGCAGCTCCAATAATCTATGCCGAGGACGCTGGCCACCGGCTTCGCCATCTCGTCGAGGATTTTAGCGGTCGCGGGATGGGCTTTCAGGTACGTATCATAGTCGCCGTCCACAACTCCCGCTTTGGTGAATTCGCACATGTCTTTCGCCGTGTTGACAAAAAACACGTCAAAATTCTGCAGAATGAAATCAAAGGTCGTCTCGTCGGGAAGGCCGAAAATTTTCGGCGTCGGCGTGTCAAACAGCTTGATGCCGATGCCACAGGTCGTCTTGTAGTCTGAAATCGTCGGTAAAGTATCGGAGGAAAAACGCACCCACGCGGGATACTCCATTCCTTTAAAAAGTCCGACTTTGAGATTGTCCGGCAGGCTGGGCGCGATACGGAAAACTCCGTGCGCCACTCCGTGGGGCTTGAGAAATACAGGACGCATGGCAGGACACTGCCCTTTGGCAATGCGTCCGGCCTGCACCATTCCCACGAACATTTCTGTGAGAGAGCCAATGGGATCGACGCCACAGTTAACGGTTTTTCCGGATGAGAGAGTATCGACGGTTTTAAGATGTTTGATCATTCGTCTTTCCATGTTCTTTTTTATGAAGCTAAAACTGGTGGTAAATCGAACTGCGGAATCCTGGACCAACGAAGGCATTACTCTACTACAGGCGGAACTCCAGTTGGCCCAGATCACCAGATTCGCGACTGGAATTCCGCACGGTAGAAGTTAATAGCAAGTGCTTAGCCGCCGAACCGGATCATCTTCGCATACGGCACCAGCGGCTCCGGATAGATGCGCTTTTTATCCCGCTGCTCGTGCAGCATTTTCTCCAGCTTCTTTTCCACTTTGCCAGGGTCGCGGCTGCGATTGGAAGCGTGCGCCAAATTGACACGTTCCAAAGAATCCTGCGTCACGTTGTACATCTCATATTCCGCGGACACTGGACGGCTATACTTGTGCGGCTTTCCGTCTTCGTCCACCACGTTATATTCAAACGGTTTGGTCCAGAATTGCGGATTATCGAAATAGCGTGAGTACTTCCACAATTCTCCCGCGCCACTCTGGCCTGTCGGCAGGACCGCGATCACCGACTCCACGTGATTTGGCTGGACCACACACGTATAGGGTTTGCCAGTGACCGGGCTGAACTGGTCGAGTCCTTTGGTGATCTCGTCGTCGGTCATGAAATAGAGTGGCTCGGAAACGTGCGGATCAGTGTGTTAACCGGCCTGTGCAAAGCCACAATGCACCCGCAGGAGCCACGGCACAATGCAGAGACGGAGCATATTCCTTCAGCCAATCCCGGCGCGGAACCTGTTCGCACCACGGCGGAGTCAGTAAATGGATCATTCATTAAAGATCATCTCGTCTTTGGCCGGGAGGCGGATCCGCTGATTGGCGTGAACCTTGCGGTCAAATAGGAGCGGTGCTATGTGCTTGCCGCTCCTTCCCATTGACCGTACAATCCTCATGAACGCAACAACATGCTCCACGCCGAACTTTCAACTTCAATCGCCTCTCCCTGGAGCGAAATGGATCCTCTTCTCCTCGGGAGCATGCGATCAAATCCACTACATACAGCCGACTTATTCGTCACCGTAAGTGAAGATGCACACCCCCTCTTACGTGTTGATATCTATCGGTCACCGCAACCGGAATGCTGCACGTTTCAGGACGTGATTGTGTGGAACAAGCGCGTGTTTGTGGGATACGGTGAAAGCGTGTACGTCACCGATCCGGCGCTGCGGATGGGCTGGCGAATTTTCCTCACCGGCTATTTCGGAGCATTTTATTCAGGTCCAGAATATCTGCTGGTCACTTCGGGAGAATCACTTCTGCGGCTAACGCATGACGGCAGAGTGTTCTGGTTTACTCGCAACTCGGTCTTGACGGTGTCATCGTCGACTCGGTGGAGAACGGGGTCATTTGCGGCCAAGGCGAATGGGACCCTCCAGGAGGCTGGAAACCCTTTGCGTTGCGCCTCGATTCTGGTCAACCAATACGCGGCGGCCCCCCCCTGGTTGCGACGGGGAGACAGTTTCAGTTTGAGATGTTATCCAGAAAGATTCAGCTTTTCGTCAGCGAATCCAACTGGGGGCAAGTTTTCCACTATCACCCTCGTTTTTTGCGTTTCTACGACCTTGTGCTACAGTCAAGCCGCTCACACGGCTCATCGTGGCCGCACATCACGTAGCCAGGCAAACTGTTCCCAAGTTCTTGCTGACCTCGGCATCGATGTGTCTGGGCACTCGCCTCTCCAGCCCGTTCGTATCCCGCCAGCGAACAAATGTTCCGTAAGCCCCAACAGCAGCGGTTTCTGCTGCCCGATCCCGGCTGTACACAAGGAGCGGTCAATCCGACCCTAACCCTGAATGCACTAAAGAGCTCAGAATTCACAACCAAGTGCGTTCGTGATATGGCGACAAAGCCACAAGAGAAGGCGAAGGCCTACAAGTGGTACCAAATCCCCAAACCCGCAAATAATTCAGGCCAGAATCAGTACTGCGAACTGGATCATCTCATTTCACTTGAATTGGGCGGTGCCGACACGTTGGATAATATTTGGCCACAATGTGGTCCCTCGCACGTGGAGTTGCAGCAGCGTTTTTTCAAACGAAAGGATACAGTCGAAAACTATTTGGCCAAACAGGTGCGGGATGGAAATATGAAGTTGGCTGCAGCGCAGAAAGGGATCGCGACAAGCTGGACACAGTATCTGGATGAAGCAGAGAAGGCATGTCCGAACGGGAAATGCAAATAGTTAATCGCCAGCGCATGCAGTTGCGACGACACTGGAAGCTTTTCAGAATGATCTCAGTTGTATTTTTTATAAATGCGCTTCCCTTCGCGATTCAGAACACGCCAATGCGAGATCCCCGATGGCGCGGTCCACAGTTCGAACAGAGTGAAGCTTCCTTCATTTTGGGGCCGGTAAAGGATGTTCCAACCGTCCTGTGAGGTCAGCTCAGCCGTGGTTGGAACCAAGTCTCCTTCCTCGGAAGACACGAACCGAAAGTGGTCAAGCATGTACGGCGGATCACTTCAGGACAGTAAGGTCTTGTGCGAAGTTGAATGGGGTCATTCGGCTATCTTTTCATTCATAGCGTAGAAATGTCAGGGAGCGCCTTCGTCGCTCGCAGGGTCAGGATTGAACAGCCCATAGCGCCGAACAGTCTTATGTTCAGCCCTCATTTCTTCTGCCTCTGCGTGAACGTAAGATAAGCCTCCAGCCGTTGGATGGCTGCCTGATGCGCTGCCAGCAATGCTTCTTCATTAGCTGGGGATGTGGATGCAAGCTGTTGATCCAGTTTGTCCAAAGCCTCATGCACTCCAAAAGGGTCGGCGGCCGGGGTGAGCGCTAAGTGTGTCTGGATGGTTTGCCGCAAGACTTGTTGATGACCTTTGGCCACCTCACGGAGCTTTGCCACGTCCAGTTGTTTTGGCGCAGCTTTCACCACGCGCGCAGACTCTTCTGCTTTCGCCTTGGCATTAGCTTCTGCGGTGATCGCTGCGAGCCGGGCCAGCACGTCTGCCTCCTCCTGCAGCAAAGCGCGCGCCACTTCGGCATTGCCGGCCCGTTTGTAGGCAAGGGAGAAACCGTTCACCGGACGATCATTCACTACCTCAGTGAAGCGCACGATGGCCAGGCTTCCCAATGGGCTTGTAACCTTGCCAAAGCGCAGTCCCAGCGAGCGGTCCTCGCCCGGCGCCATCCCTTTGAGCACGATGCGCCCTGACTTCTGCAAGGGGATGTTCTGGGGTTGGCGGCCTACAATGACGATCGAGCCTCCTTCGATGGAGCCTTGTGAACTTGGCTCCACTGCGTAATCAATCATCATGTCTCGCGCGGCCTTCTCGATGTTGTGGATCACAGCGAAGGATTCGCCGCCTGCACCGCCGGTGCCTACTGTCGTCTGCAAGTTGCGCTGGGCCTTTTTGTTGTCCGCGAGGATCCGGGGATCGCTTGGCCCGGGCGCACCGCCGGCCAGTGTGGGATGGATGTAATCGTCTCCGGGGGCGCTGATCTGTACCGCCAGGCACAGGTGGGTGGAGGCTGTAGGCGCCACGTTCCAAGAAAGCCCCGGAGTAATCTTTGTAGTGTCGGAGGCGTTCATGTTTACGGTCTGTGTACCGATCACCGCAAACGGCGCGCTCAAGCCGAAATCCGCCGACATGAATTCAACCGTAACCGTAAGGGGAGCGCTGGTAGAGGAGGCAGGCGCCCGCCGCGAGATTCTGGCAAAGGCAAAGTTGGCGCCGCTGCGGACGGGAGCATCCCCCAACACCCAATCATTCACCAGAGGCTCAGCCACATTCGTATCCTGGTTCCACACGTCACTGGTTTCGTAGAAGACCGAGTTGGTTGAGGGTTCCACGCCGGTGTCATGGTCGTTGGCGCTATTCGTCCAGTCACGGACAAAGAAATCTGATGGCAGGTCCGAAACCACGGTATAGGCGTGGATGTTATGGTTGGGAGCTGCCGGAAGATCCGAGGGCGCTGTGCCGGACGCCCAGATGTTCAAGATCCTTCCACCGCCGACAGCAAGGCCGTTGTAGTCGCCGTACTTGGGACATCCCGAGGCGGTCTGGCAGGATTCGCCGCTGGGGCAGGCGGGACCGGTAATGAAATCGCAGGCTTGAAAGGAATCGCTGCTGTTGTTGGGGGTGTGGCGGCAGCGCCCGGCGGGCTGGGGTTGAGACGAACACTTCTCGCTATCCAGGGAACTGCGGACTCCGCAATTCCAGGGGCTGGCGCACTGCGGATCGTCGACGCCCATGAGGTCCGTCTCCGGGTGGGCTGTAAGCGCGCCGTTGGCTGCGGAAACGCTGCCCCAGAAATAACGCGTGAGGTCGTCGCTGCTGGCAGTGGCCTTGCGCCGGTCATACCAGCCCACATAGGCCGTTCCTCCCCACGAGCCGAGCCAGGGCATATAGCGCACTGCAGTGACGGAGCTGTTCGCAGCCACGTCCGCATTGGGAAAGCTCTCGCCGCCATCGTCAGAGTCCGTAATCACAATATCCTGCCCGGAGCCGGTGGTTTGCGCCCAGGCAAGGTACACATGTTTTGGATCCGTATCGTCCACTGCAATGGTAGGGCTGGAGAGCGTGTTGCCGTTATTGCAACGGTCCAGGCCGGGCACGGGACAGGGCACGTCCGCGATGGTCAAACTTTGCGGAAAACTCGACTGCTCAACCAGTCCGGCATCACAGTTGCTGAATTTATCCACCACAATGTTGCTGCCGTTCCGGGATACTACGTACACCATTCCATCCTTGCCTACGGCGACGCGAGGAAAGGCAAAGTTGCCGCTATGCGCGGGCACAGGCGCGCCCCAGGTAGTGCCACTATTGGAAGAACATGCTACTCGGGCGACAAAGCTCCCGGTTTCATGCCACACAACATAGACCCGGTCCTGATGGCTGGAAGAGGCATTCCAGCGGTCCGCGGCCACGTGCGGCTGGTCAACATTGGTTATAGTTCCGGTACTGCGGTCCACGGCTTTGGTGACGTAGCTGAAGTTCGCGCCTTTGTCCGTGGATCGGAACAGGCCAATCCACTCAGGCGCTTGCGTGAGCGTGGCATTGCCCAGCCTGCCAATATAGAAGTTGCCGCTCTGGCCCCAGGCCAGGGTGCAATCGCCATCCAATCCGGGAGCGCCAGTGAAATTCACATTGCTGGCATTGAAGGACGAGCCCCCGTTATTGGAATAGGAGATGTTGCAGGAGGCGTCCGTCAACAGGTTCTGGCCATCCAGAGAGGCTGCGGCCTCAATCTCTCCGCCGCCATTCACTTGAACGGAATTTCCGCCCGCATTTTCCGGCCCTCTTGTTGCGCGCCGCTCGCCGCGGACAGCCGGCGGAACAGCCGCAGCCGTTGAAGGCGCGTGGGACCTGATGCTGCGCGGCTTGGGTTGCAATGTGCCTCCCTGAAGGAGTTTGAGATCCTCTTCTGATTGAGCTCTGTTGGCCGGCGGCGCGGTAAGGGTTCGGCCAATGGCAAGCACTTCCTCGGCCAAAGCGGCCGGGGCGTCAGGTTGCAAAAGGGTTTGCAGGCGCACCACGAAATCTTCCACGGCAATAACAGTGGTCACGCGGATGGAGGTCTCATTGCCCAGGCCGTGGGGCGCTCTTCGCGGGTCTGTCCCCTGCGGCTCCTGGATCTGGCGGCGCTCCTGCTCGGGAACCTCGCCCGGATATTGGAAAGCGACGGTGGCCTTGCGCTCCAGGGCAGGCCACCCTGCAATCAGCTTGTAGCTGGTCTCGCCCTGATGTTCCGCCTCAATCTCGGCCAGCCGGCGGACGGCCTCGGCATGGTTGCGCCGTTTTTCCACTTCAATGTTCATAGTCGCGTCAGGGAGTTTTCCGGCTGCGCCACGCTCCAGCAGATAGGTCGTGGCCGTATCCCGGGTCGCCTTCCAGACCGGCGGAACGGTAACACTGATGCCTGGAGCAATCGTAATCTTTTGCGCAACAGCGGTTAATGACGCGAGACAAACGGCAAGAGCTATGGTGAGACGCAAGGTCCTCATTCGTGCTTTTCCCCCTCTGCCGGTGGGTCGATCGAATTTGGCCAGTTCATAAACTGTGTCGAGTTCCTGCGCTGACGCCAGTGTAGTGCCCAGGCAGGCCATTGGCGCAACCGCTGTGGCCCATTTCATCATCTGACTCGTTCTTGCTTTCAATTCTTTTTCCTCGTTTCTTGCGTTAGGAGGGGGCCTCTATGACCCACCTTAATCCCTTTGAAGGAAAGAACGCAGTCCAACCAACTTCCCTGATGGATAGTGATACACAAAGCCAATTTGTTACAACTTTTCTTTGGACAGTCACCACAATTGGGGAATTCTAAGATTGGCAGGCCCGCCTAACCGAATCCAAATCCGAAGAGCGCCTTCATGCGGGAATCAGTTTCCTGCGCTCCTCGCAATGACAGTGAATACAATGATTTTGTCTTGTCCTTGAAAGTAAACCCACAGGAGGGCCTGACTCATGCAGTTGAGGACGTAATTGAAATTAAAATCGGTTCTGATTGTAAGGTCTATTGGGTCAGCCCAAGCCAAAGTTGAGTAGTATTGATACCCTCATCCTGAAATCTCTCTGCATTTGCTCGATCAACACTCTGCAACTGCATGAGTTCCAGAACCGTATCGCCCTGCTGGGCACCCATATTGAGTAATTTCTCATAATATAAGCCTTGCATAATTGGGCGCTATCACATAAGTTTCATTTTGAAACATTTTGGCTTCTTGCCGTCACTACATATATAGAATTTCGAAAAACACGAGACCTCATGTCACAAGGACTGAACAACCTCAAACACATTGTTGTGCTGATGATGGAAAACCGCTCATTCGATCACATGCTGGGCGGCCTACGGAAGAACTTTCCGAAGATCAACGGGTTGGCCGGGAATGAGTCGAACCCGGACAGGGCAGAAAATGTGGTGCAAGTGTCGCCCACAGCAGACTATCGAGGGCAGTTGAGCCATGATCCTGACCATCATTTTCCCGGCGTGGATGTGCAGATTTACGGTGGTGCGCCGTTCGCTCCCGGACGCGTGGCCAACATGAATGGATTTGTGAAAAGCTATGGGACTCAGGGCCCGAGCGTTGAGGACTCACACGCGATCATGAAATATTTCTCGCCGGAGAGAATTCCAGTTTTGACCAAGCTGGCGACCGAGTATGCGGTGTTCAACGGTTGGTTCTCATCGATTCCGGGGCCTACGATCTGCAACCGGGCGTTTGCGCACTACGGTACGTCGTTCGGCAATGTCGATATGAACATGTTCCTGGTCAGCGACGCCGACCGGGCAAAAATTCCGACGATCTACGAGAGGCTGGCGGCAGGCAGGCACAGCGCCAAGCTTTATTACTATGACCAGCCAAGCTCAACTATGGAGATCGTGAACCTCATCAAAGATCAGAGCTTCTTCGGTGTGTTCAGCGACTTTGTGGCGGACTGCAAATCGGGAAACCTGCCAGAATACAGTTTTGTCGAGCCTAACTACTCAGACCATCCTGCACCGGACGGCACACAATTGCTGGCAACGGACCAGCATCCCGACCATCACGTGCTGGCAGGCGATAACTTTATCGGGAAAGTTTACGATTGCATTCGCATCAACCCAGACTTGTGGAAAAGCACGGCGCTGCTGATTGTATACGACGAACATGGCGGGCTCTATGATCACGTGGTCCCGCCGAGCTGCACGCCGGATGGATTCGAGGCACCCGAGGCTGCGACCGGCATACCTGGCCTGACGTTCAAGTTTGACCGGCTCGGGATTCGCGTGCCGGCCGTGTTGGTTTCTCCCTATATTCCTCGGGGAACCGTAGTTCCGGGAACCGAAGACCCCGTAAACCAGAGAATTTTCGAGCATTCCTCGATACCGGCGACGGTAAGCAGGCATTTTCTCGGAGGAAATGACATCGGCACGCCGCGCGAACAGAAAGCACAGACTTTTCTTGACTTGCTCGGTGACACTCTGCGTCCGGACAATGACTGCGTTTTTTTCCCAAGGGCAATGAAAGGGTGAGTTATGGCGATTGAAGATGCTCCCATTGTCGACATCATAGAGTTCGACGAAAACGAGGCCTACAATCCGGATCGGCCAATCTCGGGCCTGATTCGTACGCAGTTACTGCACCTGCATCATGCGGAGCATCTCGTCGTGCCGCCAAAAGAACGAACCAATATCAACATCAATACATTGCACACCGAACGCCAGGCCAGCGAATATATACAAAGGGTCACTGCGCTGCTGCACAAGCACGGCAAGAAAGCTGCGAAGAAATCGAAGTCAGCCAAGAAACAAACGGTCGCTGCAAAAGCTCGTGGAAAGTCGACTCAAAAATGAGAGTCCCCGCAAAAGAACCGTACGTCGCGTAAGTGAGGAGAGGCAAGTGCGTCAATTTATTCTTGCGTTCATGCTGGTCTCGGCAAGCGTTTGGGCACAACAGACCAGTTCCACTTCAACTCCAGGCTCCGGCGTGAAAAATGAAGAGCAGCAAGAGCCGCCGACGGAAATGGGCAAGTTAAAGAAGAACTGTCCCGAGCATATCGTCGGATGCGTGGAGGTCCTGTTCACCGGACAGCCGCTGCACATCGCGGTGGGCAGCATCGCGCCGCAAAACGGTTTCGGGGCCGGGCTGGCGTACGTCGGCCATAAGGATACAGACAACTGGGCCACATCGTGGAGCGCGGACGCTATCGGGTCGAGCAACGGCTCGTGGCGCGCCGGGTTCTATCTGAAATTTGTGGATACGCACATTGCGCCCTCGGATGCGCAAATGGGAACGACCGGCGTGAATGCCAACGATATCCAGGCTTATGTTACGTACCCGGTTTACAACGTCTATGGGCAGTCGATTTCTCTCAACAAGCTAACGTTCTTCGGCGAAGGAGCGGCAACAACTACCTTGGGACGATCGTTCTTTGGCATGACGGAGCACGTATTCGGCAGCAACATGATCTGGCCGATCTATCAAAAGCTCCACATGAGCTTTTCCGGCGAGATCAACTTCCGTATTCCCGACATTCGTCCAGACCCGGGACAGGGGTCTCCTTCGATTGAAACGGTGTATACGCCAGTCACGGCGCCAGGTTTGGCGCACCAGCCGTTCTTTGTGCAGCCGGGGCTGGCTGTAAGAATGCAGCCATCAACAGCTAACAACCTGCTTCATTTCAACTACAGTGCCACGTATCAGCCATTCATTGATACGGAAGGTTCAGGGTTTTCGTTTCAGCGTCTGACATTTGATCTTTACCAGGAGATTTCGTTTTATCACCGCAATATGTACGTGGCGCGCGATACGAATGATCCGAATGACTGCCGACTAGACCCAACCGACGATCACTCAGCTTGCCCGCATGCGACCGGCCGCAGCATGCAGGGGACGCTGGGGCTGCGCGCATTCACTTCACTCTCCATGCTGCCTGGCAATAATAACGTCGTGCCGTTTTATTTTCAGCCGACGCTGGGCGGATCGGACATCAATGGCAGCTCCTCGCTCAGCAGTTATCAGGACTATCGTTTCCGGGGGCCAAATGTGCTGCTGCTGCAAGAATCATTTGATCATTCGATTGGCAAGTGGCCGGTGGCGGTCGCCCTGCGCGCCGATCAAGGCAAGGTTGCCTTATTGCGCGGCGATCTAAGCAGCAATCCGTGGCGGCACAGTTATGCCGCTGGACTGAGCCTGCGTGCAGGTGGATTCCCAATAATGTATCTCCTGTTTGCATTTGGCGGGAAAGAGGGCACACATACGATTGCTAACGTGAACACGTCATTACTGGGGAGTTCGGCGAGACCGAGCTTATTCTAGACTTGCAGAATCCAGAGAATGCCTTCACAACAGTGCCGACCTTGATTTTCCCGCCGCCGCCCTCGGTTCAGGAAGCAATGGCTCAATCATGTCTGTTTTCAAAAACACTTTCTGGCTTTTCGACGATACAGCCGACCTAACCCAGAGCCGAAAATGGGCTCTTTCGCGGATTCAAAGTCTGGGGCTTTCATCACGGTGGTCCTACCTTGTTCTTGAAATACGCTCTCATCATCATAGTTTTCTCTTGACACCCTCCGCGTCCAAGAACAGAATGCCTGTGATCGTAAGAATGCCGTTTTGAAACTGAAAATGCTTACGGGCTTGTGGGCTCTTTTCCGTTTTTGTACTTGTGGAAGTGGTTCGGCCGAACTCGCTTTGTGATTGAAGGATCGACCTGCAAATGACTTCTCTTTCTACATTTGTGTATTGGGAAGGCCTCATTCTAACTGGAAGTTTATGCGCGCTCGTCATGTGGAAAATAATGACCGGTGAAATTGCTCTCGATAAACTGTTCGATGGCGGTATGCTCAATTCCAGTGGTGCCTATCCGAAGCGCGCTTCCTTGTGGGAGGTTCACCCGATCTACAAAATTCGAGGTGTGTCCGCAGGGCGATTGCAGTTCAGGAGGCTGGGTGCCGCTGGAGCAGTGGAAGCCCGAAGAAGTAAATGTGCCTTGAGGTTTTACCGAGCGGTTCTTCCAACTGGGCGTTCAACTCGGTGAGTTATTGACGGCCGGATTCCCTGTTCGCTGGCCCACTCATCCAGCACTCGGCTGGTGAACTCCGGTTCGCAGGTAAGGATTGTGCATCCATCAATTGCCAGACTTCAACAATGAAGAGTCAGGAGTCGTGTATGGAATTCAGGATTTCTTTGTGCGCTACAGTTTCCGTTCTAAGCGTGCTGCTGAGCAGCGCTTTGCAGGCGCAGCTTCCGTCGACATCGCGACTGGAAATCGAGGGGCCGAGAGACGTGCAGCGAGGGCAGTCAGGCAAATTCAACGTCAAGCTCGTAGATACGCAGGGCCACCCCGTGACGAGCAACTCCGATATCAAGCTGCAGGTGAATGCTCCGGGGGCGCAATTGGATCGCCAGGTCGTGATAATTCGGCGGGGCTCCAGTTCTGCCGAAGTGAACATTTCGAAGCAGCAGCCGGGAATTTCCAGCATTAACGTACAACAGGTGGAGACTCCGGGATTGGGGCTGGCGGCAGCGACCGAAGTTGGGCTTGCTTCTGATGAATCGTACAAACCGGTTCCGCCTTTGAGTCTGTGGGTGAGCGTACAACCGCAAGCGGCAAAATTCAAAGCCGGGCTGGAGACGGCGACGATCATCGTCCGCTGGAGAGACAGCCACAAATTCACGATCCCGGCGCAACGCGATATCAAGGTCGCGTTTCCAGGGGTGGAAAATGCGCTTTCTTCCGGCCAGATCTCGATGGCGCGTGGCGACCCGTACGCGGAAGCGAAGCTGATGGAAAGTCAGCCTCAGGTGGTGAGCCTTGACCCAGTGTCCAATCCACCGATGTCGATCTTCAGCGATACCAACTCAGTGGAATTCGTGAGCCCGATCGCCGCTCTGAAGCTCATCCCAGACCATTCCTATTTGAAGGCCGTCCGCCATCCGAGTATTAAAGTGAAGATCGGCCTGTTCGATGGGCTGGGCAACTTGATCGCGTCGGACCATGACCGAACCATCGTGCTGCAGGTGGATCCGCCCAGCGCAGGCACGCTGAGTAGCTCGGACGTGACCATCGCGCAAGGCCAAAAAGTCGTGGAAGCCACCTTCATTCCCACGACAGAGGGCAAAGTGACAATCAAGGCGCTTACCGGCGAGATGCTAGCGATCCAGAATGCCGACATCGAATTTTATTACGCGGCTGCGTACTTCTGGATGATCGCGGCGCTCGGCGGGCTGATTGGTGGCGCAGTGAAAAACGTCTTGGGGGCCGACCATTCGCGTAAGACAATTGTAAGCGAGGTTGGCGGCGGGCTGGCAGTGGGAGTACTGGCATATGTGCTGGCGCCGCTGCTGATTGCGCTGTCGCTTAAGCCTGCGGGCCTGGAAAATGGCAGCAAAATATTTGAAGCCTTCTTCTGGGGATTCTTCGGCGGCGGCATGGGAGTTGCCCTGCTGCGCAAGATCTTTCCCGGCGCAGATCCGCAGCCGTCGCGGCCACAAATTCTTGTCGCGGATCGCGGAGCATAGCCGAGCGGACTTACGGCACGGTCTTCCCGATTGGCAGGCTCTTTGGGTGGCGGCACGGTAGATACCGGGAACCTACAGGTGCGCTCTCAGCCACCGGCAAATTCTGGACGAAGGTCTGGCCTTTGGATATGGGCTTTCTGACGACATTGCCGACGCTTATCAATGCCTGATACACATGTATGAAACCGGGTCTTCGTTTTGGGTTCAGCCGCGGTGCTTACACCGCCCGTGCTCTTTGCGGAATGCTGGAGATGTTCGGCTTGCTTCCCCTTGGCAACGAGAGACTTAGACCGTTTCTAGTAACGATAGGGATAATACAGGAATCGATCTCCAGTCTCATCTTTAAAGGATAAAAACCTCAGCTTTCAGCGTTCAGTCTCATAATTAAGGAAAAATGACAACCAGGATCATCCATTCGGCGGCGGCCAGCGTGGCCGACATGCATGCCCCCGCATCTGCTACATGAAGAAGAAACCCGGGTCTGGGGCGACCAGGCTTATAGGGGACAGACCTCTGTGATTCAACAGTGCGCGCCCAGGGCACGGGACTGTACGCACCGGCAGTACCGTTTTAAAGACCGGGTGGGCGAGGCAGAGCGGGCGAGGAACCGGAGGAAATCGAAAGTACGCTCGAAGGTGGAGCACGTCTTTCAAATCATGAAGCTGAAGTTCGGGTTCGTGAAGGTGCGCTATCGAGGAATCAGGAAAAATGCCAACCGATTGTTTGCCACCTGCGCCCTGGTCAACTTATATATGCTCCGCAAAACACTGCTGCGTCCGGCCGCAGTTTAAGCCGGAACAACCTCCGGCAAGCCAGTTCCGGCTTACGCGCACCCTCAGAACCGCTTTACAACCCTCTGCATCCGTGCACATCATTGCCGAAATATCTTTGTGGACTCATCCCCGCTACACAAGGCTTTGTGTCACGGGTGACACTGCCTGGGCGGTCTTGACACAGAACGATCTGCACGTGCGCGAAGAAATATCCGTTCTTCGCGCGCGCACCCTGGACAGCTCGTTCAGATACGCCAAGTCTAAAAAAAGTTCATCAGAACAAGTCGTAATCAGGCCATTTCACCTTGCCAAGAATCTCGATCATCCTCGCCAAGGGCTCGTCTGCGCATACCGGTTGATTTTTGCCTCCACAAGCCACCTGCGCCGGCTTTGGTTTCCCAGGAGTTGCCACTGGACTACAGAATCCTGCGGGAGTGGCTTCCTGATTGGAAATCAAAACAAAGCTCAAGCCGTTGGGAAGGCGGAAGAGATCAGAAAAAGCGCCGCTCAACCCTCCGTTGTGGCCTTGCGTAAGCGACCAGCCGCTGGTGCACGAGCCCCAGCTATTCAGTTGCCACCCTTTTCCGTAGTTGGGATTCGCAGTGCTACCGGTGGTCATGGTGGTTTGGTCCGCCTTGGCGAGGATCTCGCCGGGTTCAACGCCATCCACGGCGGCCAGGTGATGCAGCAGGTCCTTGGCAGTCATGGCCCAGCCGCCGGCGCCCGTTCCAGGCGGCATATTGTCGCAAGTGGCGCCCGGTGCATACTCGGCATAGCTGCCATTCGCGAGGTAGTGCTTTGCTTCGCCCGAATTCGGATCATACGGCCCAATTGTGAACAACCGCGGAGTCGTAATACCAGAAGGGGCAAACAAATGCTCCAGAATGTAATTCTGATACGACTTGCCGGTGAGGGTTTCGATCACGCTCTGCAGAATAATAAAATTGAGGTTTGAGTATTCAAATGCCGCGCCCGGAGCGCGGGGAATCGCCGCAATTTGCTTTTTCGGATCGGCCGAACGAGGCAGGACAAGCGCCAACTGGTAGGCAATCCGATTGTCGAGATCACCCGCGGAACAGTGTACCGGGTCCGGCGTATCGGGAATTCCCGACACATGCTCCAGAAGGTCCTGGATCGTGGCATTCTTGAGCGGCGCCAGGAGCGGCGGTATCGCGATCTTGTTTCCCAGAACGCCGTCCGGTCCGAACACCTTGCTGTCGAGCGCCAATGTTTTTCCATTTCCGAATTTCGTCTTGGCTTCAATCATGCGGTAGATCGCCACCGACGTGACCGTCTTGGAAATGCTACCGATGCGCAGCCGGTGGTCCACGCTCATGGCGATGTTGTTCTCTTTATCGGCCAGGCCGAATCCGGCGGCATAGACCAAGCGCCCGTCCTTGGCCACGGCAATCGACAGGCCGGCAATTTTCGCCGCCTTGAGCGCTTCGGCCACTTCATCTTGAATGTAATTAAGGTCGGCGGCGGAGTAGTTGGTGTTCGTCCAAATGGTGTTCACGCGCGCGCTGTTGCCGTCGGAGGAAAATGCCGTCAGGAATTGCGGCGTGTAACCCTGATAATAGTAGTTATCGTACACGCCCTGATACAGCTTGTCCGGAACGCCCCATCTCGTCATGCCATACGCCGACGTGGTTTTCTCCCAGATCGCGGCATACTCGTCCTCGCCGTTTGCGTGAAATCCGCTGACCATCTTCAGCACATAGCCCTGCTTGGCGTAGTCATTGAACGCTTTCTGGAAATCCGCGGCATTGAGTCCGCCCTTGGCCTCATACGCCGGGCCGGGAGATTTTTCCCAGATCGCCGCATAAGTCGCCGAGCCGCCAACGCTGTACCCGTAAACATGAATCAGCCGGAAGCCTTGCTTCTTGTAATCATCAAATGCCACCTGGTATTGCGCCGAAGTCATACCGTACTTCGTCTCGCCGGGAGGGCCTGAAGCCTGCTCCCAGATGCCCTCGAATCGCTGATCACCATTCACCTCGTGGGCGCTGATCCACGTAAGCCGGTAGCCCTGCTTGGTCAAATCGTCGAATGTTTTCTGGAAGTCCGTGCCGGAAAGTCCAAACCTCGCCTGCCATGCGGGACCGCCTGTTTTCGTCCATAACGCGCCATAGCGTTCGGACCCGCCGCTGACGTAACCACTCATGGTCTTCAGCCGGTAGCCCTGCTTGAATAAATCGTTAAATGTAGTCTGGAACTGGGATGGCGTGAGTCCAAACCGCGCCTGATATTGCGCCGCCAGCGGGCCTGCCAGTATCACCGCCATGAATAATCCTGTCACCGTGTTCGCAAAAAATCGCTTACTGATCGAGATCATGTATCGCCACCTTGTTTGTTTTGAATTTGCAATTCAGCAGCGCATCACCACGAGCGCTGCCCACTACCAAAACGAAGAATTCTGGCGCCGGTCCATAACCGAAGGAGAGGACCAAGTATCTGAACCCTTGATGTCGTTGTTTGGGAATCCTGGGGTCACACCTCCTGGTACTCCCCCTACAATTCCCCCTACTCGCGGCCCTACCGGCTTCTTTGAACATGAGCTGAGCGCTGTCGCCAGAAGCAGGCCAATTGCAACAAGAGTGGTTTTGTTGGCCATGTCGTTTTTCCTTAATTTAGGTTCTTCCTCACTTTTGGTGCAGGCAACGGATGCTCGCTCACCCGAGCGCCTGCTCGGCTGCCGCCAAACCACCCCAACCCTCCGACTACCATCCACTTTCCAGCGCAACTTTCAGATCAACCAGACCTTCATAAATAATGCGGGCTAAGTCGGCGATACCGAGGGCAAGAGCTGCGACAATGACCAAAATTAGTCCCAATCCGATAGCGAGGAGCAGGAGTCGGAATACGCTTGCCCGGAAGGGCCACCACGCTTCACTCCAAATGCGAACTGGCCGCGTATCTACTCCTGTCGCAGTCTGGCCTAGCGATTCAGTGAGAAAGGGCTGCCAAACTTGCTCAAACAAAGTGGGCATCTCTGTTTCGTTAAAAAAATCGCTGTGATGCCGACCTTCTAACACTGCATGTGCGATGCGCTCTTTGTCATTGAATCCCAGGTGCCCTGACGGTCCAGAATCCGGGATGATGTAATGCGAGATTCGTGCCCAAAAATCCTTTGTCGCCACATGACACAACACCGATTCAACTTGCCCTCGTTCCAGCAGAAGTCCCCAGTCAAAATCCGGCCTCAAGATACAGCCTGTTAGAATCACTCTCCCGACTTGCAATGTTGAATCCTCAATTAACGCATGGCCAAGCAGCCAAGTTCCAAGGCTATGCGCGATGACATCTGGAACGCCACCGAACCCAGTGCTCTCTGTGTCACCGCTGAGACGGCGAATCCGGGCATTAAGATCGCGAACCAAGGCCTGCTGCCGAAATTTAAGAACAGCTCCAGGCCGCACCACGCCGTATTTGTAAATGGCAATGGGCACCGAACGTCTGTAGCTTCGAGATACCAGCCAATTGAAAGTCTCCTGCCAAGCTCCCTCTGTATTCATTCCATGCAACGCAAGCATCCAGCGCACATCCCGCGTTTCTGGCGCTTCGCGAACGAATCTCGTTACAGGAACGGGCGTTCCCAGCACATCGACTGCAAAGGTACGATTACAGTGAATGCAAACTTCTTCACCGGCGTGCTCTGACGTAAGATGCTCAATCCGCTCGCATGGACATGTGTATTCAGTGTTGGTGGTGAGCGCACCAGCTTCGACCAACTCTCTTAGAATCTGTTTTGACACTTCATGATTGACATTCGCTTCTATTGCCAGTTGCTGTGCGGTTATACGAAATGGCCCACGAACAAAATGCCCGCGAAGCGCATCTGTCAATTGATTTGGGTATTTCTGCTTTAGGCTATCCCAGTTCGAGCTTTCGCTTGCTGCCATTGTTCAGAGTTCCTCAGCAACTCAAGAATTTCCCATACTTCGTTGGCTTTGAGTTGGGCCCACAGCTTAATTCGGCGCTCTTCGCCAAAAATGTCGATTTTCACAGGCCGTTGTTGTTGAGTTGGAGTTCGAGCATTATAAAGAAAGACACCGACATTGCCAACAAAGCTCTCCGGCTTTACGGCACGGCGTACAGAACGTATAGCTTCTGATTGCCGATAGCCACTCTCGGACAGTGAAGCGAATTCCACGTAATTATCTGCATCCGTGAGACGGGTCCTTTTCGATTTAACCTTGGCCACCGCCTCGTTTTCAAGAGCCGCCTGATCGAGATTTTTAATCGCATCTGAAGCAGAAAACGGCTCCAGCTGATCCCAGTTTACAAGTGGCTTGGTTGCCGCTTGCACCATTTGAAGCGCAATCTTGTGCTCATCTCCTTCGGCAGGAATCTGCATAAAGACTGCTGCAAGCCGTTTTTCAAGTTGAAGCACGAACCGCATCACCGACCGGTCAGGACGCTCTAAATGAGCACGAAATTGGTACCAATCTCCCTCAATTTTTTACCGACGATCCATTTTGGGCTTTCGCAGCAGAGTTGTGAGCCGCTCATGCCAGACATAACGTAAGGATCGATCATTGTATGAAATGCCAGTCAATCTCCATTCTTCAGGAAAAACAAGTGAGTCTGCGTCCCATAATTTCTTGTGCACCCCCGGGAAGACGTTGCCTGACGGTATTTGCTGAGTTCCACAGGGGATCTTTGGTCATCGCACTCGGTATGTGGTAAAGGTAAACGTGCTGATCCCCCCACCCTTCCACTTCGTCAAGCCATTCAATAAGATCGACAAGTTGGAGATCGCCAACGCTAATGGCCTCCAGCAGATTGGCCTCAAAGTTTTGTTTGGTTATTCCGATTGGAATTCTTTTTCGCCGCAGAAGTTCCCTGATAAAAATGTTACCTTGGGTTAAAACGACTGTCCTCACGAGTTGGCGCGCGCGATCTTTATCTGAAAGTGGAGTTCCCGGATTTGGCATTGGGTACGTCCTTTCCCTTTTGGAAAGCAATTAAGTCGTGGGAAGACGGGCACACTAAGCCCTCTATTTAATAGAGACTTTGGCTGCAAAATCGTTACAAAAATTTTGAGGATGATCCTGAGTCCTTCAGTACCTCCGAGAAAACCCAGCAAATCGCAGCGCATGAGTCACCGAGAACCACGACGTTCCATGACCGTACCTGCGGATCTGCGTTGCCAGGATTCTGGTCCGAGTCGCCGTAGTTCGTCACGTCACCAGCGGCGTTACCGCCGCTGGTAGTGCAGTGCTGTCGCGCCCGAATCCCAGATCGTTGTTGTTGAGATACGAGGCTCGCGTTCCTCCGCTGCCGGTGTTGGGATCAAATCCATTGAGGCCCCACCAGGCGCCAAGGGTGGTGCGTGCGCTGTTGGGAGCAATCGCATGATAGTAGGCGCTATGCCGTAGGCAGGATTATGCCGAATCGGCCCCGATATGCCTGCTGGATAGCAGATTGCCTATTCGACGACTCAGCATAGTTGTCATCAAAGTATTCTTTCCGATCCAAGTAGACCTGGTAGCCGTTATGTCAGTTTTTGGGAGCGCTGTTTGAAGGCAGGGCAAGCCCTGGTTCAGGACCAGGCGGGGGAGGTTCAGTTCCTCTCTCCCCGACCGCACGGAAGGAATTGAGGAGACTGCAAAAGTAGCCACAGGTTGATGAGGGGCTGCAGGCGTATGGCACATTTACGGCACATAATGGCACATAGTTTTAGGTGTTAACGTTCGATGCCCAATCACTTACTTCCTGCAAACATACGGGCAAGCGCGGCACTTAACTCAGCAGACCTGAATCCGAAAGGGCCGGGTCTGCTTTTATAAGAGATTCGGCCATGGCTGTCGATGAGATAAATGCGATCCGGCCATCCCGTGTAGACCCGCTCGGCAGAATTACCAAACTCGTCAACGACTGCGGGAAACTTTATGGCCAGCCTGCGCATACAGATCCTGGCCACCGACGCACGTTCTTCCTCGCTTTTCGGGCTGGCGAAAACAACCTGATCGCGAATATTGCTCTGCATTTGCCAGACATCGCTGGGGTGCGCCTCAGTAATGTATATTACGAGGAAAGCCACCCGGCCCCCATACTGCTCATAAAGTTTGTTGAGCGCGGGAACCTCCCGCCGGAACGGAGGTCAGGTGTAGCTGCCAAAAACCAGTACAACAGGTTTTAGCCGGTTCAGCGCTTTCAATTCGATGGTTTCGCTTTTGTCCAGTTTAGGAAGTGAAAAATCCGGCGCTTGATCTCCCACCTTCAACGTGCCTGATCGTGCATGCATCCACAGAGTTTCGAATGGATACAAGAGAAAGACAACCGGAGCAGGCATCCGCACCATCACTCTTCCAAATTTCTCCGGAGGCTGACGCATAGCCCACCAAATGAAAGTCCCAAAAGACAGGTAAAGGGTAGCCAGGACCAGCAACACTGCTCGCACTATTTTCCCAAAGGCTAATTTGTAATTGCGATTGATCACGCTTCCCTGCTTTTCAATGCCTTTGTGACGTCCGCCCATTGCACTTGTTTTCCGATTATCTTACTTTCGTATGGGCGGCATATCCGGTTGTAAATATTTCTGACGCGCTTTTGCTGTGCGCGACAACGGAAAATCGTGCTTGCCGCGTTGCCCGTATCCACCTTCACCCGAATCTCCCCGGCCCGAGCAGGGTGAACCATCTCTCCGGCTTGTTTCTTGTCGTCTCAGGCTGCGGGTCGATTGTTTTCTTTAACAAGGACTGATTTTTTTAGAAGAAACTCTGCCACGTTCTTTGCATTCTGTTCATTCATCCAAATCGAATAAGAATTCTTTCTGTCTTTTAATTGCAAATGGATAGTCCACTGGGAGCCGACGGAGAAGAAGTTTTTACTGATTTCGGCTGATTCAATTTCTTGATAAGAAAGTTGCTTTGTTCCCGTGAACTTGATGTAAGAACTAACCTGGAAGTTGCGTTCAAAAAGTAGCAACTCTGGACGCGAAGGTCTTGACGGCCTCATGAAAAAACGACTGTTTCCCCAAGGCCCCCGCAAATACGCACTGAAAAGTGGAATTGTCACCCCTCCTTCAGGAAGTAACTGAGGAATAATTACCACTTTTTTGCGTGATTGAATAAAGAACCACCGTACGAAAAAAACGGGAATGACAGTCGCAAAGACGAAAAGAGCAACCTCGGCTGTAGGTGGCAGCTTAGACAATGCTGATTTACTCCTTCTTCCCCGCCTTCAATATAAGGCCTTTAGTGCCTTTTTTAAAGGGGTTGTGGTATTGAAATCGAACATCTTGTGACCGGTTGAAAATTGCACAATATTGGGGATTCGACACTGAAGCGATTCTTATGATCTTGCTGTCATCGTTCAGCAGCGCGCAGATCTCGCAATAACCGTATTTTTGTTTCCCACCCGAACAACGACACTTAACGTATAACGGGCAAACAGAAAGTTATCGCTCGGACGACCCCCGTGAAGGCAAAGAGTTTAGATGGGAATTCGCCTCCGAGCATACCGATAAGTTTCACATCAGCTTAGTTTGGACAAACTGGGCGCTTCTACCCGTACCGACGCGGTTATCATGAGAATCCGGCGCAGATACTGAGACGTATCGAGATCTCTTTTGTTAACGAGTCCCTTCGCTAACGTTTCTAAGCACTTCAGTCTCGCGGGACGTGAGACGTGATCTCTTCGGACACTTCAAGCCTCACACTCCGAGCGGCTGAGCACCGTAGACGGCGGCCAGGCTCTCCACAGTCACCACGGTCAGCATCACCAGTCAATTATAGATGGCCTGAATGGCAGCGAGAACATTGTCCGGATAGCTCTCTCTGGACAGAATCGCCCGCAGTTTCAATTCGACGGGTGCTTCACCGAAGGCGGCCAGCGTTTTGGCTGGAAGTGCTCATCCACAACCAAAGCAGGAGTTCCGGGAGGCAGAACCTGGAGTGACTTGAGAAACTCAATGAGCGAATCCTGGTCAAATTGAGGCAACTGATCGAATTGTCGCCGTGACTCAATCGCCTCCCCAGAATGGGCCAAAACTGCCCGCCTCAATGTTGTAAATAATCCATGATGAAAAAACGGTGGTTCGTTGGCCGAACCCCATAGGCGCTTGGTCAGGAAGCGACGGTTACCCTGACGAAACTTTTTGGTCCAAGGTGTTTGGTTTTGGTCGAGAGGCTCGCCGGACTCATTAGGGTCGGAGATATCGTGCAACTTGAAATCTGTAAATGCTGGAACCCATACAATATCAGGATGCTGAGGGTCGGGTGACAACCGGGGCAGCGGCAGCTCAGGGCTATTCAGGTCAAGTTTCAGGAGTTTCGTTGTTCCCAGACGAAGGTTTGTTGGGGGATTATAAGGATTCGGCTCAGTGTAGATCCAACCCTTATTGTCGAGCGGCACCTTGGGTATGTGACAGGAAGAGCAACCGATTTTGTCAAACACCTTCTCGCCATTGAGGACAGCCTGTTCAATCTCGGGATCGTTAGGAATCACCTGCCCGGGGACGGCCATTGCCGCCTGGAACAAGGTGACAGCCGTGATGTCCGCGCGGGTCAACTCATTTGTAATGCCATCGCCATCGGGGTCAGCATCGAATCCAAAGCGTTCGCTGGGCTGCATTCCGTGATGCTGGTTGAAAGCGGTATTGCTGAACTCACGTAGTGAGACGACGTTGCTGGCCTGATGCCAGGGGCGCAGGATCAGGCTGGGACGATCTACAGGCGTCGGTGCGACAATGCTCGCTCGAGGAAGGCCCTCCACCTTGCTGGTGTCCCATGTTCCATCCTTTCTGCGAGTTAGCTCTCCAAAAGACACTCCTTTTGCAATGAGCGGCTTGGTCTGGCCCAACTGCAGCGAATCGCGAATGGCTTGCAAATCGGCCGTCATCTGACGGGCCAGCATTTCCAGATATCCCGCTCCGAAAAGGCCCGTGGTGGCGCGGAGATTACCTATGTTTTGTAGAGTGACTGAGTTTCCTTCCTCGTCAACTGCTCCCCTTCCAGGCAAGGAATCTGCTTTATCCAGCGTCGCAAAATCAAACCGCTGGGCCATTACAAAAACACCTGTAGCAAAATCACCACCGCCGCCAGGAATGCCATAGGGCATATTATGGCAGCCATAGCAGGAATTGGCGTCGGGACCTGAGACACGGTTCCATGCTCGTGCTCCAACCAGCGGTCGTGACGGATCAGAGAGTGTTGTTCCTGTACCTTTTGTCAAAGGTCGTCCAGCCCCCTCCTGTTCGGTCCAGTTCGCCATAAACAGCTTTTTCCCAAACTCAATCAGATCCCTGGCAGGCAAAGAGAATTCTTCGCCATCTTGAAGGTGGTGCTCAATCGCAACTTCCCGCCCGATTCGAGACTGATGCGAAGCAGGTGCCTGCCCATCCAGAATTGGAGTCAGAAATATTATTGTGAATACGCAAGCAAGTGGTTTCTTTAAAGACATAGCTACAACTTCACCATCAACGACCTGGGCTCCTCGACAGCCCTATGATGTCTCGTGATTTAAATAAGTGAGCATCAAAATGCAATTATGTTGTTTTTTAAGGCGTGGTTTTTGGCGGGTTCGATGGCGGATAGAGATCAATGGTGCTGTCGGACAAGATGACTGCACCCCCCACCGCCACTGCCGCATCATTCCTTCGCGCCTCAACACTGATTCCTCCCACAGGCACGCCGGCGATTGAGTAATGGCCGTTCTGATCCGTCATGGTAACGCCCTTGTAGGTCAGAGCACGACTGCAAGTCACGTCGATTTCCACTCCCGACAGTGGATTTCCTTGAGAATCGAACGCCGTACCCTGCACCACTACCCCTCCAGTTCCAGTGTTTACGAGTGAGAGTGCACGTCGCACCGCTGTATTCGTCTGAGGAGCAGTCGCCACTGAGGGCGGGGGAATAACCTGTACGTCATAGCCGACACTTGCATTTGGCGTAAAGAGGACGAATCCTCCGTCTAAGTTAAACGGATTGCTGGAAGCCACAAATTGCTCCAGGATGCTGGCCGGCCCCGAACTCGTGAAGGAACGAGCAGAAATGTAATCAACTTGGCTTAACGGCACATTTCCACCGGGCGTGATTCCCACAATCGCCCCGCTTGATGTTGAACCTGCGATTGTCGTAATGCCGTTGTAGCTGAACTGGATGCGGCCATCAGGAAACAGGGTGGCTTGGATGGTATCGTCTCCAACACAACAGAAGATTTGCTGATGCAACCAGGTTACAACAAACTTACCGGGAATTGTGCTATTGACGTACAGTCCCTGGGTTGCCAACGTGCCTGCGCTTATCAAGTCATCCCAGAAAGGACTAATTCTGGGACGTGACGGAAAGAAGGCAATAGAAGGCGAGAACGTGGAATCACCGGTATTGAACGACAAATTGCCATTATTGTTTACGAACACCGAATTATATGTCTGACCGAAGAATGAAAACGGAAATGGCAATGCTTGCTGGAGCACACAATCGTCACATTTCGCCACCAGCGTACCGAAATTAGTTTCAAAGACGGCTTGACTGACAACGATGGTACCTTCATTTGTAGTTCCTCCACGCACCGGCGGAATGGCCGATGATGCCCCTCGTAGAGCGATACCGTTTACGGTAGCAGTGGCGGTCACGGCAATATTGCCCGAGATGGTCGATACACTGGCAATCGTGAACGAACCGTCTGTTTGGGTGGTTGCTGACAAGCCGCCCAGAGTTGTGACTATTGCTCCAGCGACTGGATTCTGGTTGCTGTCCACAACTCTGCCACTGACGGTTGTGCCGGGATCCGGAATCACGTTCACGGTTACATTCTGTGCTGTCGCTGTGTTGTTGCCCAAATCGACCGCAGTAGCGCCAAGCGTGAGGGTGTGGGTTCCGACGGGGGCCGTCAAATTAAACTGGTAGGGTGGTGCAGTGGCCGTGAATACCACTTGGCCATTGACCAGAAAATTAACGGCTGCGACCGCGACATCGTCCGTGGCATTAACCGTAATCGGCAAAGTGGTGCCTTCGATAACGCTGCCCCCCGCAACAGGTGAGGTAATCGAGACTATCGGCGGAACACCTTTGTTATCGCCCAAAGCCAAATACTGCCCGATGTAAAGCCTGCTGTCGCCAAACGCCCCGAACTTGGTAATGCTGTTATGCTCGGTCGCCAAATAGACGTAGGTACCGTCAAGAGCAATACCCATGCCATTGTCATCGCGTTGCGTGAAGTTGAGAATCGCGCGCGCCTGGAGATTGGCTGGATCGGATATATCGGTGATGGGAATACCGTTCACGAACCTGACATCAGCGCCGAGCGCAAAATTACCGGAGAGTGTGATGTCCTGTAAAAATCCACCCAGGCTCTGGTCTGCGATGTGCGAAAGAACAACCGGCGCAGAAGGCGCCGTGATATCTACTGATGTCGTGCTGTTCTGGAAGTCTGCCACAAAAACGGAGTTGCCGCGAATCGCTGCATCGCGGGCATCACCAGTGGCTGTACTGCCCAGAACAGCAGGTATGCTGGGGTTAGAAATATCGACTATGTAAATTCCGGATGTCCCGGCAGTAACTACGGCCAGATTCCGTTGCGCATCTACATCAACTCCCTGAATCGTTCCGTTGAGCGTAAGCGTGGAAATCACTGTCGGTGACGCGGGATTCGTCACATCGGCGAGAAGCAGGTTTGATCCGTTAGCCACATAAAGCTTTGTTCCACGCACTGCGACATCCAGTGCATTTGCCCCGGTGCTCAGGGTTCCCAGGCGTACAGGAATAAGCGGATTGGTGACATCGATAATGTGCACCCCAGCAGCCCCCGCAGCGAAGGCTGCTGGCTCTTTTGATCGAGATATTGGCAGGCTTCAGTTACTGCCTTTTCCATCAGAGCTCCAGCTTCTTCGGCATCGCCCATAGCCTTGCGGGTTTCTTTACAAGCCAACGAGAATGCCAACTCGGCGGCGCACCGTACATCATCACGAAGGGGGATGCCATCTATGGCCCCTCGATCCAGCCAGCACCCATTCCTTTCGAGCACACTCGGCCTGGGATTCGCGCTGCTTGCCGGCCATGCGAGAACACTTAAATCCGGAGCGGTATGAGAACCTGGCCCTGGTGACCCGAAACCGTCGCGCCTTCGCGTCTGTTGTCCAATGCCCAGCCTGGCGGCCCGGCGTGCAAGTTCATGTGCGAAACACAGACTCAATTGCGAAGATACGCCTTCGTCCCGGGGTGTTGCCCGACGCCCGTTTAATTCTTTCGACAGGCGAGCAGCACTGGACTCCAGCAGCTCGGCAGACTGGCTATCGTCTCCCAGCATGTTCCGAGTTCGGAGGCAGGCATCAGGCCAGAATTCCTTTGCAGCCTGACGCACATCGGCACGAAGTGGCGTGCCCTGATCGTCAGTGTCCCGGTCCCGCCAAAGCGGGCCTGGGATACTCGAGGGTCCCATAATGACAATACTCTCAGGGTTCGGGAACCCTGGGCTTTCGGTCTGGCGCCGAACCCAGTTAGGAATAAGAAAACTGGCTGATAAGAACCAGAATAGGCTCCGTCTCTTCCCACAACAGGCAAACTTTATCAGTAAAGCCAGGGAATTTGTCTAAAGACCATCATTGGTTCGCTGCCCGAGAAATCACACAGGGGGAGACCGAAGCAGCCTGCCAGTTAAATCGAGTTCGTAATCCCAACAATGGGAAGCCGTCTCACAATTTGAGCCCATATCACAGCAGTGGCTGACGCAAAAGGGCCGCCAGACTATGGTGCCTGAACCAGCAAGTACCAGTTTTCAATACTTAAGTTAGACACAAGCAGAACGATCCGGGTTCCTGCTTTTGCGGGATGGAATTGTAAACATTCTGCCACCTGATGCAGATGACGCAAGGTCGACAACTGTGTGAAAACGTGAAGCGCGGTTAACGAAGGTAGTGTTGGCCAACGGCATCACGGCAACGCTTGTCCAGCAATCGCGCCAGAACTTCCGCGTCGTTAGCGGCGTCCACTGGATCGCGCAGGATGGCTGACGAAAGCGCCTGTTTCATCCAATATGATGCGGACGGATCTGCCAGAACTTCATCTGTCGTTGGCAAAGGTGGTCCGCCATTCCCAAGCTGCAGAGGCTCCAGCGTTTCCGACTGGCAGATTGCGCAATGTTTCTGGCGTTGGGCGTAATAGATCATATGTCCGCGCTCCCGCAGGCAAATGGGGCAATGCAGGACGACGTCCGTTGGCGAGAATGGTGATGATGACAAAATGCCTCCCTTTTTAACCACGGCCACTGGTGCTGCCGCAGGCCATGCAGCGATGGCATGATCCGCTCCGCACCATCATCGAGCCGCAAGTCGGGCACATTGGCGAATCACCCAGTTGAACGATGCCCGCGAATCTCTCATGCGCGCCGGGGGCGGTTGCGGGCTGCACTCTTTCATGTTTTGGATCAAACAGATTGCCCGATTCACATTTCAGGAACCTGATGTCCACCCAGCGAAAGATGTAATCCATCACCGAGCTCGCATACCCAATCCGGGGATTACCCGACCAGCCACCTGGTTCAAAGCGCATATGGCTGAACTTCCGGCACAGAACACCGAGTGGAGCGCCGTACTGCAAAGCGAGCGACACTGCGGTGGCAAAAGCGTCCATCAGTCCTTAAACTGTTGATCCCTCTTTGGCCATCTTGATGAACAATTTCTCCTGGTTGTCCATCCTCGAAAAGCCCCACAGTCACGTACCCTTCCTGGCCTCCGACTGAAAAATGATGGGTGAGAGCCCACCTCTCTGCGGGCATACGCCGACGCCCAGGGGCAGGAACCGGAGAATGTTTCTCAGTATCAGCCTGCATAACTCGTTCCCTCATCTGTTACCTGGTCGGCGCCCTTTGAAGGCGGCAAAAGCAAACGCGGTCCGCAGCACCCAACTGTGTACGCTCCCGCGACGGCATTTTTAACGGCCTCCCGAAACAGCCCTGGAACTGAGATGAGTTCGCCGACACGGCTGCGAAACTCCGGCAGCAAAGCTCCTGCCACGACGGCTCCATTGACCCCATGAAAAACTATGTGATTTTCGAGAGTGGGACGCCTTCCAATTTCCCTCGCAATCAACTCATGTCTGGTGATGAGAACCTCACAATTTCCCTCGTTACGAAAGGCATGAATTCTCATCAGACGCGGGGCGATGACCGTGGCATGCACTCCGTTTCGTCCAACACTGTTGACCCGAGCCAGCCAGTCCAGAGGCTCGCCACCGGTTCCGACATAGCCACAATAAGCACCTAACCGGGCGATAGCTCCACCGGACTCCCGGCCCCAAATCACATACCGTTTCGCCAAATGCAGGTACTCAATAGAGATGGCGGGCTCACAATAAATGCCGGCTTCGCGAAGTTGTTTCAGCGCCGGAGAAGGAAGCCTGAGCCCTCTCAAGGCAAGCACCTGGCGCTTGCTGAGACTGTTTCGTTGTGACGTAGTTGTCATGATGGTTCACCTCGCCGCTCGCTGCTGTATGGGACGCCCAACCGCACTCCGGATCATCTCGCGGCTACAACCCGCCCAGCAGCGATATTTGCGGGGATCGGCGATGGAAATGGCCAGGTTGTCACCACTCTTGTCCCGTCCCTGCAACGCGCAGGAGGGGCACTGTGTCCAATAATTGCGCGCCATCTTCCGCCGCACCGTGACGTAATCGAGGATGCGAAACTCCCGGTAGAGGCCGTTCGAGGGAGGGTGTACCCGGGCAACTTCTATCCTGGGAGGCGCAAGCTCAGGAGGCATTTCGAGGCCCTGGACAAATGCTGCCATCTCCGGTTCGGTGATCTTTCTGAGACGGCTTAGATAGGCGATCTGCTGTTCAAAGCTGTAGTCCGCGCCATAGAACCAATAGCGTTTTTTGTTTGCCTGATGGATACCGAGCGGAGCCCGGAGAGCATTGCCAAATCCGTCGGCTGACAGTTGGTCCTGCCTGGGAAAGACCTCAATGCCTTCCGCCAGCCCCACTCCCTTAACTGGTACTTTTAGCCGGGCAGCCAGGTTGTAAATGTAGACGCGGCAATCGCGGGCCAGTAGAGGCTTTTCGGCGAAGATCCACAGATGCCCGCCACGACGTGATTTCTCGAGGGCGGCCTCGATGCCATCCTGCCGCAGTTCCCATTGCAGCTTCAACAGGTCTTCGATGGCGTTCTCGTAATCGGCATCAATGGCGACCCAACGGCAACGCTGTGTCTTCGGATTGATGGCGTACAACCCGATGGTAATTCCGCCTTCAAGGTGCCGCCGCAGGGTATCGAGAGACAACGGAACGGACTGGTCGTCATGGTCCTTTCTTCTCGGCCGGAAGTAGTAGTGCCGGCCCGACTCCGGGTGAGGGGCCGGCGATTGGACAGTGTATGCAAGCCGGTTTACGAACAGGTTGCGGTAGGCAAGAACGATGTTGTGGCCGACTTTGAGTTTGGGCTGCACGGAATAATCACCTCTCTGCCACCTTTCTTATCGCGGTTTCAAAACTCGGTCAAATTTCCCGGGAACTGGGCGAAATCGGATGGTTTTCTGCCCTTTTCAGGCCGACCCTATGCTCTGGAAATGCCTGTTCATAATTCTGAGGTGCGGATACCAGAACAGCCCCCGACTGGCTGCGTCCCTGATGCTTTCGAGGAGGTGCAAATTAAGTTCTTCCTGCACCGACAATCCCGGAGCTGGAGCTTCCAGAAGAGGAACCTCAAACACAAGTGGCGGTGGGGGCGGGACGGGCGCCGGCGGCGGTTGCAGTTCAATCAGGTTGGGATGCTCGGCAAATCGAATGAGGTCATACTCAACCAAAAGCTGGTTGAAATCCTCCAGCGTCAGATTGTCATCCGGCCCATCGAAGGCGATCATATAGAAGACCTGCTGCTTTCGGTCATAGAAGTAAATGGCCCCTGAATCCGCTCTTCCCGGGACCATCTGGAGGATCAGCACTCCCTGAGGCATCTCGATCCACCGGGCTGCTACGGCCTCTCCGATCTTCAGAAATTGGCGGATAACGGCGGTGGTAAGTTGGGCGGCATTAGTGCCTAACCCGATCTCCTGTGCGCTGAACAGAGGGTTAAAAAACAGGTAGTGGGCTACTTTGAATCTCTGAGGACTGTCATCCCCTAGAAACAGGATAAACAGAGTGAAATGGATCCCACCACAGGACAATCAATACGCCATTGTCCAGAATTCCCCAAATACGCTCCCGTCCTGAAAGGCGCAAT
>DASSEH010000076.1:0-1051 GCA_035695325.1 Candidatus Angelobacter sp. | reverse complement strand
TCCTCGGATTCGCTGTCGAGCGCGGCGGTCGCTTCATCCAGTAGCAGGATCGGCGCATCTTTCAAGAACGCGCGCGCAATGGCAATGCGCTGCCGCTGGCCGCCGGAAAACTTGACGCCGCGATCCCCGACCATGGTCGCAAGCCCCTGCGGCAATGTCTCCACGAAGTCGCAACGCGCTGCGATCGCTGCGCGCAGCACCTCGTCGTCAGTCGAAGTTGGCCGTCCGTACCGGATATTTTCCATGATCGATCGATGGAACAGCGAGATGTCCTGCGGCACCACCGAAATCGCCTTGCGAAGGCTCTCTTGGGTGACCCGGGAGATGCTCTGGCCATCGATGGAGATGTGGCCCTGATTCACGTCGTAAAATCTCTGCAGCAGTACGAACAGGGTGGATTTCCCGCCGCCGGACTGTCCTACCAGCCCAACCCTTTGGCCTGCATTGAGGCGGAGGCTGAACTTGTCGAATACCTGCAGGCCCTCGGGATAACGGAACGACACCTTGTTGAAGACGATCGCCGCCCCCGCCTTTACCAGCGGTTCGGCTTTCGGATGGTCGCGCAGTTCGTGTGGAAGCAACAGCGTGGCAATAGCTTCGGTCAACCGGGCGACATGCTGGGTCACATCGACCAGTGCCACTGCGAGATCGCGCGTGGCGCTCAAAATGGAAAGTCCTAACGTACAGACCAGCACGACGTCGCCAGTGGTGGCCCCGCCGCGCTGCCATAGTACGATAACCCAGGCCAGCAACCCGATCGTCAGCGCAACCGTAATCGCGGCGTGGGCGATTCGCAGCTTTTCGAGATAACGGAGGCTGCGTCCTCGCGCCGTCAATTCCCGGTTGACGGTGGCGTCAAATCGGTTGTGCTCGAAGCTGAGGCCGCAAAACGCCCGCACCAGCGGCATGTTGTTTATGACATCGACCATCTCGCCATCGACGGCGGCGGCTTTGTTGGCGAAATCGTCGTGCAAAGGCTTGCCGGCGGCCGCCAGATGAAACATCGCAAATACCATCGCACCAGCGACGACGATCAATCCTCCCGCCATCA
>DASSEH010000075.1:0-3223 GCA_035695325.1 Candidatus Angelobacter sp. | reverse complement strand
AGATCTTTGGGCTGAATAACCAACTTCGCCGTGAGCGGATGATCCGGCGGCATGACACAGACGAGCGCCTGTGCCAGGAGCGGCTCACGCACGAGATAGGGATTGTCGATCAAGGGCGAGATCAGCCCGACATCAAGCTGGCGCGAGACCACACGTTCGACCACCCATTCCGAGCTTAGCGACTCCACTGAACAAAACACGTCAGGATGGCTGTCGAGAAAGCATTATCGTCGCGCGGTGCACGAAGGACGCTGACAGCGCGGGCAATGCGCCGACCGCAACGCGACCCTGTTCTTCGCGGCGGATAGCCGTAATCGCATTCTCCACCTGTTGGACACCGGCAAAGATACGCTCGATTTCATCATACAGGCGCATTCCATGTTCTGTCGGAGCCAACCGTCCTTTCAGCCGATCGAACAGCTTCAATCCGGTATCAAGTTCCAAATGGGTGATGAGCTTGCTCGTACCCGGCTGTGAAATGTTCAGCAGTTCCGCGGCGCGGCTCACGGTGCCGGTTTCGACTACCGCCTTGAGTGCCTCGATCTGCCGCAGGTTGACTCGCCTCGGCATCCATAACTCCTTCGAATAGCCCTAACAAGCCTTATTAGCCCAACTTGCGCAGAATCGACGCCCCACAATAATCGAATCAATGGCTTAGCCAAAAAATTGGCACTACATTTTTGATCAGGAGGCCGTCGATCAGGCGCTGCGTGCGAGCGGTGGCCCCTCGCGTTCGGCGAGCCGCATGCGCTTGGGTAGGACGATGCCGAGGCGATCGAGAAGAGCGGCCTGAGCGGGATCGGGTTGAGTTACGCAGCGCAGACGAATCTGGCCGTGCGGCGCGGTCGGTAACACGACGTCGTGCGACTGGATGCGCGCGAGTTCTTCGAGCACGGTGCGCGGCGAGTTTCCGAGACCGGCGCGCTGCTGCCACATCTCGAGGCTCTTCCACAGCACGAAGGCAAGGAAGCACACGAGGATGTGGGCCTGAACACGCTCGGATCGCTGATGCCAAATCGGCCGCACGTTCAGTTGATCCTTCTGGATCCGAAAGGCGGCTTCGGCCTGGGTGAGCTGGATATAGGCTTTCCAGAGCTGCTGATCGCTCCAGTCGGCGATGTTCGAGCGCAACAGATAGGCGCCCTCCGAGAGCGCGGCCCAGTCATCGAACGAGGCATTGCAGGTGACGTCGAGGCGGAAGCCCGCCGGGCAGCGGTCCGACGCCAGTTCCACGGTGAAGCGGGCTGCGGCTCTCTGGTTCTGCTGCAGGATGCGACCGATCTGCCGGTTCACCACCGCCGGATCGACGCGTCGCTTCGAACGCGCAATGCGCGCGGCCAAGCGTTCGAGCGCCGTTTCGATCCGCCGGCTGAACTTGTCGTGCATGGCTTGCTCTTTGCTGCGCCGATCGGCCGAGCGGCACAGGATCACGGTCTCCGCGGTCTCGGGATGACGCGCGAGCTTGACCTCGACGCCCTCGTGCACCGTGCGCCAGCCGCCCGCGGCGGCGAGTTCAGTCGCAAACTTCTTCAGCTCCGACTTCGGCGCCCCGATGATGTAGCGCCGACCAGTTTGCCGAAGCCATGCCAGATTCTCCGCACTCGCCATGCCGCGGTCGGCGATCCAGACGCGGCCCAGCATGCCGTGCCGAGCCTCCATCGTGCTCACGATGGTCTGCAGGGTGCGCGAGTCGTGGGTGTTGCCGGCAAACACCTCGTAGCCCAGAGGAAAGCCGTCAAAGGTCACCACCAGCGCGATGCAGACCTGCTTGCAGTCAGGGCGGTGATCCCGGGAGTAGCCGCGCTGCGCCAGCGGATTGGCTTCGGCTTGGCCCTCAAAGTAGGTGCTCGTGATGTCGTACAGCAACACTTCGTTCTGCACGGCAAACAGTTCGCCGCAGCGCTGCGACAAATGCACCTCCAGCGCCGCCTTGTGCGCAAGCAGATGATCGAGCGCGCGATAAAGTCGATCCTTGTTGACCTCCTCATCGCCAAGCTGCAGCAAATCGCAAAGCGCCGTGCGACGATACCAATCCTCGGCAATGTGCAGCTCGCTCGACGGTTCACATAACCGCGCCACCACCAGCACGGCCGCCATCTTCGCCCAGGCGATGCGCTCCTTGCCGAGCGGCAGCAGGCGCTCGCAGAGCTCCTCGAGTCCGACCCCGCGCCATAATGCCAGCGCCAGATAAACGTCACCAAACCGGCGCGAGCGTTCGATGCGAACGCCCTTCAAACGCACCGGCACCGTCACATGCTCGCTGCCGTCGAACAGCGCCGGTTGCTCGGGTGTCCCGATCAGCCGGCGCGCAAGCGCGCGAGCCTCAACGCGTCCATGCTCATCGAGCTCGCCAAGCTGCGCTATCGTCTGCTGAATGACGCGCCGCCCGACGCGCACGCTCCGCACCAGCCGCCAGTAGCGGTGGACCTTCCCGTCCTTCCGGATCGTCGTGTGGCGCAGGTACATGCGCCCAATCGAATCCGACTCGTCGCTTCCAGGAAATACCCAAGGTTGGCACTACAAGCCCAAATCGCCTCCCCGCCACCGCTAACCCATTGATCCGACTCGCAGCGCTTCACGGAAAATCGTTAAAATGGACCTCCAACTGCGCAAGTTGGGTTAGATGGCTCGTACGCCGGACGAACGGGCATCTCGTCGGCCTTGGCGTCGGGGGCCTCGCGTGTCTCCGCCTTCGCCTCAACACCCGTCACGTTCTTCCCGCTCGGGCGGGCACCGAGCGAGATGTGGTCGTTCTCGACTAGACCGATGAGCCGTTGCAGCAGCACGCCGGCCTGTCCGCGCTTGGTGGCGATGTGCACCTCGCCGGCCCAGCCCTCCGTCCAGCGCTGCTCGATCAGCGCGCGAGATGCAGTCTTTTCATCATAGAAACACACGCCGTCGCGCCAATACTCGGCGGCGAGGCCGGCATCGCTGCCGATCCGCGCAATCAGCGCGCGCATGAGGCCAGGCGGCAAAAGGGCGAATGTCAGCACCGCGTTGGCATCGGGACTTGCCTCGTCCCACACCAGCTTCAGCCGCTTTCGGGTCTCGTCATCGGAACGCGCGGGCAGCATATCGGGCGCGATGTACTCGGCCTCGACCCGCTTCTCGTGGTCCTCCTTTTGGATGGTGAAGCAGATGCCGCACTGCTGCATGAAGCTCAGAAACAGCTCCTGCTCCGGCACGCCGTGCTTCTGCCAAACCCATTCCGCCAGCTCCGAGC
>DASSEH010000074.1:0-26949 GCA_035695325.1 Candidatus Angelobacter sp. | reverse complement strand
GTTCTTCTGGAACGATCACGATGTGTTTCTAAGCAAAGTGCTGGCCGGAGAACGCATTGGACTGTTGCCGGTCGATGATCGTTACTGGAGGATTTATTTTGCTGAGTTTGCCATCGCGCGTTTGGATACGCATAAACTGCGCGTGGACTCGTTGAAACCAGACGACCTCGATCAACAACTCTAAGTCGGCGGATGCGGCGTCATCCACCAACAGCCACAAACCTCAACCCCGAGCCTATAAAGTGTCAACTATGTGCCCGGTCTAAAATGTCAACTATGTGCCAGTTTGCACACTGCGTCCCGATCATTGGGCTTTAGCCCCTGCACGCTTCAGCATTCTCAAATGCGTCGAACCCCAGGGATATTCTTCAGGAGTACTCGCCAATCCCCTTTTCACGGGATTCTGGTCAATGTAGTCCCGATGCGCCAAAAAACTCGCGCGGTCCTCCACTCGCACTTCTGAGTATCCCCGCTGCCAAATCTCTCCGGTATACCCCAGTTCTTTCTTCAGGCGAAATGAGAAGCCGCCTTTGATCAGCTGCATGGCCTTTTCAATGCTCATGGTTGCATCGAGGGTCATTAAGAAATGCGCGTGGTCCGGCATGATGACGAAGTCATGCAGCACAAACTTTTTCTTCATGACATACGAGTGAAGAACATCGATCAGCAGCCTGGCGAATTTCTCGGATTGCAGCAATTGCCTGCCCATGCTCACCCTGGTGCTTACGAAAAACGTACGCTCGCCGCTCAGGATTTCCTTTACGTCCGAATTGCGGGAGGGAATCGCCATATAGCAGGGGCTGAAGCCCGAACTATTTTAATATCTCTGCGGCACGGCTAAAGCCGTGCCCTGATACAAATCTCCAACTGCCTTCCTGGTTCGGCCAAACCCGCGATACGTCTTTCCAGTGTCGTATAACATAGCGCAAGAACTTCTGGAGTGGCATTGGACATCCATCTGGTTGACGGCACGTACGAACTTTTCCGGCATTTTTTCGCTCTGCCATCCGCGACGGACGCGAACGGCCAGGAGGTCGCGGCAGTACGAGGAGTGCTCTCCTCCGTCTTATCGATGATTGAAGGCGGCGCGCCCCATACAGGCGTTGCGACCGATCACGTGGTGGAGTCGTTTCGGAATGAACTTTATCCGGGATACAAGACCAGCGAAGGTGTGGCGCCGGAATTACTCTCGCAATTCCCTGTTTTGGAAGAGGCGCTCCAGGCAATGGGAGTGGTAGTTTGGCCCATGGTCAAGTTTGAAGCCGACGACGCGCTGGCTTCCGCTGCGGTGAAGGCGGCGCAGGATGATCGCGTGGGGCAGGTGCTGATCTGTACTCCCGATAAAGACCTGAGTCAGTGCGTTTCGGGCACACTGATCGTTCAACTTGACCGGCGGCGCGGGGTCCTGCGCGATGAAGCCGGTGTGATGGCCAAGTTTGGGGTGAAGCCACAATCGATTCCGGATTTTCTGGCTGTGGTGGGAGACAGCGCGGATGGTTATCCTGGCATTGCGGGATGGGGATTGAAGGCCGCCGCGCTCACCTTATGCCAGTATCCCCGACTGGAAGACATTCCCAAAGACTGGCAGCAGTGGCATCCTTCTATTCGCAGGGCGCGACTGCTTGCAGAATCGTTGTTCGGATCATGGAACGATGCCTTGTTGTTTCGGACGCTGGCAACTTTGCGGCTGGACGTACCGGTGTTTGAAAGCATTGACGAGCTGCGCTGGAATGGGCCGCGTGCGGATTTTGAAGAGCAGTGCCGGCGATTAAAGGCCCCGCAGTTGTTTCGGCGGGCCGTGGCGGCAGCACACGGAAAAAAATGAATTGATAAGTGATTGAGAATCTGGCGCGCCCGGAGAGATTCGAACTCCCGGCCTGATGCTCCGGAGGCAGTTCTTCATCGAAGGAAAGAACTACTGAAGTAGCAATAGAATCAATAGCTTACTTTAATACTGCCCGCACGGAAGGAAACTTGCAATGTTGTCAACTGTTGATGAAAGTTGAAGCTTTGTTTCAACGGAATGGCACGTTTACGCCACACTCAGCTGCAACGTGGGGCGTTCCAAGGCGCACCCCGGAGAGACGGCAAAGCGGGCAGGAAGCGGTCGCGCCGTAGCCATCGAGGACTTGGTTTTTATCGATGAGAGCGGAGTGACCACGCAATTGAGCCACGCGTATGGGCGTGCGAGCATGGGAAGCCATCCGGATCGAGATGCGCGGAGAATCCATCAGTAAAAACCGCCCTACTCCGGGGGAGGAAAATAAAGAATAAAGACAAGACCTCTACGTTCATGGAGAAGCAGCGATAAAGGGGCTGCGCCCTTTCCAATCGATCCCCTCGCTTCGACCGGAACAAAAACACATCTCCGCTCATCGGATCCTGCCCCACCACTTCCCGCATCGCTCCGCACATCCGTGGCTCCACATTTACGTACATATGGGCTGGTAAGTGGTCGCCGGGGGCTGCATCTGCAGAGCTTCGTGGACGCACCTGGTTGTATCCCTCACGAAACTTATCCAGAACCCTTTGCTGCGCGCCCGCCGGTCTGCCGCTTTCCTAGATCCGGAGCCATCTTCCACAGCACTCCGCTCCCGGCGCGAGCATGCATTTTTTTGTTGGCTACGATTTCAAATTCTCCAAAATCCACAACGTACATGGCCGAACCGGATGGCGCAAAAGTCACGTCAATAGGTCTGTGCAGTTGTGGACCATTCACGGGGTGTACTGTCCAATCCAATGGATTGATCCGTACCAGCTTTCGCCCTGCCGGAGGGGCGGTGGAATTGGAATAACGTTCATCGCCAAAAAGGGCAACTATCAAATGTCCTGGACAGGATTGGACTTCCGGTGGGACGACGCCAAACTTCAGTGGAGAGGTATTTACTTCAAACTTCAAAAGGGGCCGCTCCGGAACGGGAAGTTCATTGTGGTTCGCCAGGAGGAATGCCGCTCTCAGTCCGTCTTCCAATTGATAACGTGTATCGGTTACCGGAACTCCACCGATAAAATCCGGCCAGCCATACCATGCACCCGGACGCACCTCATATAAGAAATCAGGGCAATTTGCGATCGGACGGCTGCCACGATCGTCGGAGCCTTGCTCCGTGGCCAGCAGTCGCCCATCTGGCAGAAAACGCAACCCATAGGCATTGCGAAGTCCCCATGCCACCAACTCCAGTCCACTACCATCGAGATTGCAGCGCATTACTGAAGAGGTGCAGGGTACACGGCCTTTTACTTTTTGTCCCGGCACGGTAGAGGTTCCGAATGGAACGAAAGCGCCAGTCCTGGCCTTGCGGCTGGTATCCGGCTCTCTGGGATCGGCAGTTTCGGAGTTTACACCCGTGAGAACTATGTCATAGCCGGGAATGTCGCAGTTGTGTGGAACATGGCGCAACCATCCAAGATCATAAGAATCCAGGCCGATAATGCCGCTATTGGTCATTGCGCCCTGGCTGAAGTAGAGCTTTTCATCAGGACCGACAACCGCCATATTGGTGTGATAATTGCCGAACCCCGGCAGTCGGTCCGCCAAAATAATCCACTCACCGCTGACAAGATCGAAGCGGCTGATCCGTCCTGGATATCCGCCTTCAGAGATAAAAAGCGATCCTTTATGGTAAGTCACGCCATTGACTGGCGGGCGCAAGCCGGTCAAGAGGCATGAACGCACGCCATCGCTGCCAATCCGAAGAATGCTTCCCTTATCCGGTCCGCCTCCGAGTGGAAGCCCCGATTCTGCGACGTAGACCGTTCCCACGGTGTCGACTGCAACGCTGGTGGGAAAATTCAGGTTTTCGGCAACCCGCTCCATCAATCACTATCCTGGAAATACAAAGTTAATTCCGCAGATGTGCTGTATGACAATAGAAAAGCGTTTAGAGGGAAAGCAACGAGGATGCTGTCTTTTCCATTCTGGCTAATTCCCCTGGACTGAATGAACGCTGGTCGCGATAAGCAATTCCGACAACGGCAAATATCTCTCCGGATTCGGACTTCACCGGCAGCGCCACCGCAGCTTCCGCGTTGACGGCTTTGGCCCCGGGGCGAACCGCTCCGGAAGAGTCGTCCTGTAAATTACAGGTTTGAATTGGCTCCGCCTGTGTCAATGCCAGCCCAGCCATTCCCTTCCCCGGCGGCACCCATTCGACAATCTCCTGTACCTTTTGCGGTATGTTGACCGCTGCTACCAACTCCAAACCATTTTTATCCTCAGATTGAATGTGCCAGTGGACGGTACCCGCCGCGGCGCCGTTGACTGCTATAAACTCTTCCAGCCAGTTTTGAAAGCGTGCCTGGATCATAAGATTATTCACCACTCCTGTTTTCAGAACTTTCCTAATCTAACCGGCATTCAGCATTTTGGAAATCAAGCCGGATGAGTTCGCGATAGTATTCTCATCGTTCCAAAATGGTTTCGCAGTTTTGGCTCGAATTTTATCGGCTTCTTTTGATGTGGTAGATTATTATACTTACGATAACCCGTAAGTTTCGCAATCGATATATTTCCGTTCATCACACAGAACAGTTCACAGGCGATGGCATGCCAGATGCTGGTGTTGGCATAAAACTGGATAGTACTGGTGCTTTTCGCGCCTGTCTGGAACTTTTCCGGGCGCCGAATCTTTTCACCGCAGCCTCTGATGTACTTGCTGGATATGCTGTAGCCGGAGTGAATGGAAATCCGGCGTGGCTCATGCTGGCCAGCATGGGTATTTATGCCGGTGGCGTGGCTTTCAATGATATTTTTGACCGCAAACTGGACGCCATCGAACGTCCGGAACGGCCACTGCCCAGCGGACGACTTACGACTTCGGCAGCCTCAATTGCCGCCTCCGCGGCACTGATCTGCGGAGTCTGCCTGGCAATCACCTGCTCACTCTGGAGCGGCCTGTTTGCCGCCACCATCGGCCTGCTCGCCTTCATCTATGACTTTGCTGGAAAACGTACCCCGCTCGGCCCACTGAACATGGGGCTTTGCCGGGCATTCAATTTTCTGCTCGGCGTAAGCGCCAAACCCTCGGCTTTAGTCACAAACTGGCATCTGGGATTGCTTGCGCTTGTCTATATTACCGGCCTTACATTTTTAAGCCGTTCTGAAGTGAGTGGCGCAAGCCGGACGGCAGTGCGCATAGCCGCGACAACTACGATGCTGGTGGCCTCCGGCCTCATGGCCACGGCAATCATCCGCCGCTCGATCCCTGGGGAAATTCTGGCGGCATGGTTTGTCGCCGGCACGTTTCCGCCCTTTTGGCGTTGCTGGCGAAATAGCGAGGCCACGAACGTTCGCAGGGTGATCAAAGCTGGCATATTGTCCCTGGTCCTGCTCGATGCCAGCCTTGCAGCCAGCTACAAGAATCCGGGATATGGCGCGGCCATTCTGCTGCTGGGAGCAATATCGCTGCTTCTGGCGCGTGTTTTTGCGACGACTTAATATGCGAACCATTGACATTCACTTTGAATTGCAATTTCAGTATGCGGTTCACTTCGTCAGCAATATGTTTTCGCCCTCTGAAGGCCTGCTGGCCTCAGTCGTCGCCGATAGCCGGTCCTCACGCAGGCTGGCGTTCGTTGTGGATGGCGGCGTGGCCCGCCACCATCCCAATCTCCTCGGCAACATCGAGCAATATTGTCGGCATCATGCTCTGGATCTGCCCGTACCGCCTGTGGTGATTCCGGGGGGTGAAACAGTCAAAAACAATCAGTCATACTGGGAGGAGATTCACAGCCTGATTGACCGTGCGCGGCTCTGCCGCCAGTCTTGTCTGGTGGCGGTTGGCGGCGGGGCGCTTCTGGATGTCGCCGGCTTTGCCGCGGGAACGGCGCATCGAGGCATTCGTCTGGTGCGCGTACCCACGACTGTCTTGTCCCAGAATGATTCCGGTGTCGGCGTAAAGAATGGCATCAATTTTTTTGGACAGAAAAATTATCTGGGCATGTTTGCACCGCCCTTTGCCGTGATCAATGATGAGCTGTTTCTTCATACACTTGATGATCGTGACTGGCGAAGCGGTATTGCGGAAGCAATTAAGGTGGCACTGGTCAAAGACCCTGTGTTCTTCGATTTTCTCGCACGGGAAGCTGAAGCCATTCGCAATCGCGACATGTCTCCCGCCGCCGAAATGATTTTCCGTTGCGCGCAACTCCATCTGGAACATATTGCGGGCAACGGCGATCCCTTTGAACGAGGCGCCTCCAGACCACTCGATTTTGGACACTGGGCGGCCCACAAGCTCGAATCGATTTCGCAAAACCGCCTGCGGCATGGCGAAGCAGTCGCCATTGGCATTGCTCTTGATTCCACGTACTCTCATTTGGCAGGATTCCTCAACCCTGGGGATTGGCGGCGAATCATGGATGTGATTACGCGTATGGGATTACCTGCATTTGCCCCCGAATTACTGGATGACCGGTTGCTGGATGGCCTGGAAGACTTCCGGGTGCATCTCGGAGGAGCACTCACTATCATGCTGTTACAAGGAATTGGACGGGGAATCGAAGTGGGCCATGTCGATTCCGGTCTTATGAAACCCGCCATTCGGACGCTGCAGAAATCATATGCCGCTGAAAGGGATGTCAGCGGACACAAGACACTAAATGTAGATTTACAAACTCAATTTTAAGGGGCGCTCATGTCTCCACACTTGTCCTGCCTTCCCCGCAAAAAACTGCTGGATGAATATTTCATAGAAAACCGCACGAAGTTGCTGGATATCGCCGCTTTTATGGATCGGCTCGACCGCGCGGGCGGAGATGAAGAAAGCGATTTCCGCCTTCATGCATTTTCCGAAGCCCTGGAGTTGCTGGCCGGGAGCAAAGCATCCCGGGTTCAGGCCATTCAAATGCTTTTCAGCGATCCCACGACCAATCCGCTTGATAAAACCAATGCAAAAAATGCCGTGGGCGCATTCGACCCTGCACTGAATGGCGTCTCAGCCGCGGCCGGAAAAACAAAATGAAATACATCGACCATCATGCACACATGGTTTCCCGCACCACGGATGACTATCAGCAAATGGCGCTCACCGGCTGCGTGGCTGTGACCGAACCGGCATTCTGGGCGGGGTGGGACCGCAGTTCTGCTGACGGCTTTGAAGATTATTTTCGCCAGCTGACTACCTTCGAGCCAAAGCGCGCCGCGCTTTACGGCATCCGGCATTACACCTGGCTGGCCTTGAACCCGAAAGAAGGAGAGGACCGGCGCCTGGCCAAACAAATCCTGCAGGTTATTCCCAAATATCTGAACGAACATAATGTTCTGGGGATAGGAGAAATTGGTCTTAACAAGAACACCAAAAATGAATTGGCCACCTTTCAGGACCAATTGGAGTTGGCCGCTCAACTGAAGCAATTAGTCCTGATCCATACTCCGCATCTGGAAGACAAGTACAAGGGAACGCGTCTGACCATGGAAGCGCTGCAAAAATTCCCCAATCTTGAGCCGAGCCGGGTGCTGGTGGACCATGTAGAGGAGCACACGATCGAAATGGTCCTCGAACGCGGATACTGGGCGGGAATTACTCTGTATCCTCAGACGAAGGTTTCCGCACAGCGTGCGGCGGACATGATCGAAGTCCATGGCGAGGAGCGTATATGTGTTGCAGGCGCATGTGACTGGGGGCCAAGCACGCCCCTTGCCGTTCCACATTTCGCTTTGGAGATGCGCCGCCGCGGGCATCCGGAAGCATCGATCGAGCAGCTTATATTTGATAACCCAGCGGCCTTTTTGAGGCAATCCAACAAATTTATTCTTTAACGACTTTATTCTTTTAGCGACCCAACGGAAGAATTATGCGCATCGGCAGTACTGCGGCCCATTTATCCTACTGCACCAATATTCACGCCGCTCAGGGATGGAGCGAGGTATTCGACAACATTGAGCATTACGCACCGGCGGTGAAACGGCACGTGTGTCTGGACCAGCCGTTTGCTCTTGGGCTTCGGTTATCGGATGCAGAGGCGTCAGAGCTGCTCGAAGGCAGCCGCCTGGATGATTTTGCGCAATTTCTCAGTCAGCATGGGCTCTATGTTCCGCTCCTCAATGGTTTTCCCTTTGGCGCATTTCATGGAAGCCCGGTCAAAGAAGGCGTTTTTGCGCCGGATTGGAGCCAGCCATCCCGGCTGGAATATACTCTTCGCCTTTCTAACATTTTGCGAAGATTATTGCCCCCCGGGATGGAAGGAAGCATTTCTACCGTTCCCATTGCTTACAAATACCAAGTGGTGGCTAATGAACAAGCGGTTTGCCTGGAGGCTGCGCACAATCTGGCAAAATCGGTCATTCATCTGTCCAGGATGAGGAATGAACAAGGTGTTTGGATTCATATTGATCTGGAGCCAGAACCGGATGGAGTGATCGGCAGAACAGCCGAAGCCGTGGAGTTTTTTGAGAAATATCTGCGTCCACATGGGATTCCGGTTTTGCGACAGGCGATGGGAATCGGCAAGGATCGCGCTGCTGAATTGCTGGCCGACCACATCGGCGTTTGTCTGGATGCTTGCCATATGGCCGTGGAATACGAGTCCGGTGAGGAAGCTTTCGACCGCCTGGAGCGCTCTGGTATTCGGACAGGGCGGATTCAATTGAGCAGTGCTTTTGATGTCTCTTTACCATCCGACCCCGGCCAGCGAACAACGGCCGCCGCAAGACTGAGTGAGTTTGCCGATGGTTGTTATCTCCATCAGACCAGGGCCCGCGATTGCAACGGAGGCATTCATGGTTTTCCCGACCTCGAACCGGCTCTGCAATCCATCCATGACACGCAACTCACCGAGCTTCGTGTTCACTTTCATGTCCCGCTTTTTGAAGACATGGCCGGTTCCATACACTCTACGCAAACTTACACTCGGGAGTTGCTGCAACTCGCCGTCAAACGCCAGATTACACGCCATTTCGAAATTGAGACCTATACCTGGGGTGTCCTGCCTTCCTCAATGCAAACCGAACTGACCGATTCCATTGCCTGCGAATACCAATGGGTTCTGGCACAGCTTGCTGGCCCACCCGTCAGTTGGGGAAAGGGGAAATGAAATGCGTAAGACGGTCGTACTCAATATTGTTGGCCTTACGCCCACGCTGCTTGGCCCGAATATGCCGCGCCTCACTGCATGGGCAAAACAAGGTGGAGTGAGCACGATCTCCAATGTCTTTCCCGCCGTGACATGTTCGGCGCAGGCGACCTACCTGACGGGAAAATGGCCGCAGGAGCATGGGATTATCGCCAATGGCTGGTATTTTCGCGATGAGTGTGAAATCAAGTTCTGGCGGCAATCCAATAAGCTCATTCAAGCGCCGATGATTTGGGAAACGGCGCGAAAGCTCGATCCCTCTTTTACCTGGGCCAACCTGTTTTGGTGGTTCAATATGTATTCATCGGCTGACTACTCCGTCACGCCACGCCCTATGTATGCAGCCGACGGACGAAAAATTCCGGATATCTATACGCATCCGCCGCAGCTGAGAGAGGAATTGCAGGCCCATCTCGGGCAGTTTCCCTTGTTTAATTTTTGGGGACCGACGGCGTCCATTGTTTCCAGCCAATGGATTGCCCAGGCCGCGAAATATGTCGAAGAAAAGTTTCATCCAACTCTTTCGCTGGTCTATCTGCCTCATCTTGACTATCCTCTGCAAAGACTGGGACCGAATAGCGATAATATCCGCGAGGACTTGCAGCAAATCGACACTCTTTATGGCGACCTGATCGATTTCTATGAACGCTCCGGCACGGCGGTGATTGTTTTATCGGAGTATGGAATCACCCCCGTAACGCGCGCCGTCCATATCAACCGCGTTCTGCGTGAAAACGACCTGCTGACAGTACGCAGGGAAATGCAGCGCGAATTGATCGATGCGGGAGCAAGCGCCGCGTTTGCCGTTTCCGACCATCAGATTGCCAATGTTTATGTGAACGATCCCAAACAGAAGATGCGGGTACGAGATTTGCTGTCCCAAACACCGGGGATCGAGCGTGTGCTCGACACGGAGGGAAAACGTGCCATGCACGTGGACCATGAACGCGCCGGAGATTTCATTGCCGTCGCCGAACCTGATGCCTGGTTTAGTTATTACTACTGGCTGGACGAGCGCCATGCGCCGGACTTTGCGCGTACCGTCGATATTCACCGCAAGCCGGGTTACGATCCTGTGGAGTTATTTCTTGATCCGGACATGACTTTTCCCAAATTTCGCGTTGCATTACGGCTCTTGCAAAAATCATTGGGGTTCCGTGCGCTCATGGATGTGATTCCTCTCAACACCAGCCTGGTCAAGGGATCCCACGGCCGCTTGACAGAATCGGTGGCTGACTCGCCAGTGCTCATCAGCCGCCAGCAAGCGCTGCTGCCTCGCAGTATTTCCGCGGAGCACGTCTCCAAATTCATTCTGGAGAGCATTACAGGGGAATAATGGCGACCAGAATTTTCGCGCTATTACTGGTCGCCTTTGCGGTGGAACCTCAGCACTACTTTTCCAGCACCTTGCGGCACCATGCCCGCAGCAGTGTCCGCCGGCTCCGAGACATGTCGCGCGTGCGCGGCATGTAATCACTGGTCATCCATATGGACATCTCCGTGCGCTCGAGAATGGCGCGGGCGTATTTCCTGACCTCCGGCTCGGAGTTCAACGCAAAGACCTGATTCATCGCAGGATAGAGCAGGTAGTAAGTCCGCAGTGCATTGTGATAGACAACATCGAACGTCAGTAACTCATTGCCTACCGGTTCTTCCGCGTACGGATCACGATAATACTGTTTGAAATCGACAGTATTGGGCAGGATTCGCAGACTGATCGCGGGGGAGTTCGTGATGTATGGCGGATTCATGAAGTCGAGATAACTTGCCGGCGGGGCCTCCGACGGACCAATCGAAAAGGTAAAGAGAAAGTTTCCGGGCTGCGACGTATCGATGATGATCGGATCGCCCGGGTTAATCGTGGCAATTGCATGCGCATCGCCAGGCGCTTCCAGCGGGACCGAACGATATTGCCACACCGTAATCGGCGGACATTCCAGCGGCCCCAGCTTGCGGCCACGTTTGTAGACATGGACCGTCGCATATTCCTCGGCGCCCTGATTCAGAAACTGCGCTCCGCTGCCGAACTGTTCGGTATAAATGCCCTGTTGGTTGGAAACGAAGTAGTGGCTGGTTTCGTCGAGAACAATGCCGTACTTCGCGCTTCGCAGGCTGAATGCCGCATCGCGATTCTGCAGGATCTTCTGAGCGCCGGGGTTCTTTGAAATATCGAAATCGAAAATCCAGCCTCGCAGATTTCCCTCGCTAACGTTGGTGTAGTCCACCGGTCCAATGGTCTCCCTGCTGCCTCCCGCCGAGACCTCAAGAAAAACCTCGCCAAAATTGAATTTCGGATCTGGCTTGTTCGGGTTGCCGCCATAGTTTTCCGGAAAGCAACCAATCAGGTCCGCCGAGATGGCGTTGCCATTCTGGAAAACCACTCCTGGCGCAAGCGCGATTTTCCCGACGCCATTGTTGTTGTTCGATGGCGTGGGAATCGTCGCCTGATTGGCCACGAGCAGCCGGCCCACGGGCGTGGTAAAGATCGTCTCGTTCGCGTACAGAGGCGCGAAGGTCCCGGCGATTCCGAGAGTCACCGGATTGGTCTCGCCGTGTTTATAAAGTTCTGCGATCGCGGCGTTGTCTTTGGTTTTCGAGATCGGGCGATACAGATAGTAGCGGAAAATAATGCCAACCACGTCAGGCGCGTCAAACCCGGGGATGTTCACCGTAGTATTCGGGCCTTTGCGAAAAACATGGTACACATATCCGCCCGCGCCGGCATCGGCAGTCAGGTTTACGTTGCGGTAGAAGTTGAGCCACTGGCAGGCGCCTTTGCTCGGCGTACCCTTCAGGTACGTCTTGCCGCCACCCGCCAGTGTTACATCGTCAAAGAAGAACTGGGTGGAAGGTGGCGAACCCTCGGAGTTGACATCCGTGATTACTCCGGAAAACTTCAGCTCCGCCCCAACCAGACTGTCGAGCGATCCGGCGCCGCCTGGCCCTGCCTGCACACCCGTGACGGATATGGCGAGGTCTTGCGAGTCCATGCCGCCGTAATAATTCCATTCGGCAGGCAGTGTCTGGGCCGTTTTGCCCGGACTGCCCACTACATCGAAGGTCTGGACCTGCTGGACCCAGGCAATGAAGTCGGCATCGGACATTCCATACGTGCGCGGCTCGACCATCTTCGAGTCGATCAATGCCAGGGGTTGGCCGCCGTAAGGGCCGTAAGAAGCCGGCAGTGTGAAATTGGCGGCATAGTCGTCATTGTTGGCGGTTCCAGGGTTGAGCTGAAGGGTGCCTTCAAAGTTGATTCGAGGATAGTCGAAGAGGCTCATTTACTGTCCACACTTTCCAGGCTGAGTGTTGCGAGACTGTAGTTATTCTGAATCAAATTCAGGTAATGCTGCAGCGTAGCCCGTTTTCCCCGTGACAAATCGCGCGTAACCGGCATAGCGCTGGTTGCTTCGGCGGCAAGCGGCGCCGCGATGGCTGCAGCTATGTATTGGGCGTTTTCATCAACGGCGGATTGCGACCCGAGATTCACGTAATTGAGCATTACGCTGAAGATCATGTCGTAGACATAGAGAATGTTGGTGTAGACAAAATTCCACGCCAGCACAGGGTCCTGAGTGGAGTTCCACAAATCGAGAAACTCCTGAGGCAGCGCATCATCGAATGGAAGGACCCGGACCGTAGCGTAAAACGTGTTACCCACCCCCGGCATCAGACTCGGCGGAGGCGCCGGCCAAACATCTCCTGAAAATGGAAAGAAGGCCACCACGGGAAAGCCCGGGGTTTGCGCGGCGACGCCCGCGGTAGCGATGCCGTTCTCGTCCGCTGTGACAACCGCGGCAATCGTCGCGACTGGAGAGCCTCCGCTGGAGTTCACAACCCGCTGCTCACCCACCGTGAAGCTGATGTACTGGGGCGGCCCAGAGGGAACCAGATTCAGGTTCTGATCGTACTGCGCCAGCAGCACCTTCGCGCCTGCCGCAGGCGCTCCCTGCTGCAGCACAGTGATCTGAAATTCATCCTGGCAGTCCTGGTCAAGGTAGATGCCGCGGCTGTCGGTTTGCGCGCAGAAGGCCTGCTCACCGAGAGCATTGACCATTTGGCCGCCGCTGTTGGCCTGAATCGCGAGGAGTCCCTGCTCCAGTTGCTGTGCCGTTATGCCGGTGGGTATCGGCAAATCGACAATACCGGCGGATGCTTCGTACGCTGCTTTCCCGTACTGCGAAGTATCGAGTTCACCGATCGTCACAAACCCGCTGCCAGTCTGAATGCCAACCGTGAGGGTTCCCAGATTCACCTTCTCCAGGTTTGACGCCGGTGTGCCGGGGACAGCGACTTCCGGAATGGCGCTGCCAAGATCGAGAGACAGGATGTTCGTCTGGTAGTCCACCTGCGCGGCGGCTGGGCCAAGTTGAGTGGACGCGCTACCGCCCACGGGTGTTACCGCTGCCTGCGCGGAAAGATAACGACCCAGCGGCACGCTCGCGAGCTCCCCCTCGTTCCACACTCCCACCGAACCTACAACATGGCTGTAACACGGTTGAGAGAAGAACTCACTGGTGCTGCCATTGTCGTTCCATTGCTTCCACGCGGTAGCGAGAAGTTCGGCCAGGTCCGCATAGTTGCGTGGCTGCTGTTGGATGTTGTTGAGAATGCCGTTCACGAAGTACATATTCACGTACGCGGTGAAGCGGACCATGACTCCCTGCGCGCCCGGTTGGGTTGATGCGTTCTGCAGCGCGGTCAGCAACGGGGAACTTGCGCCTCCCGCGCCATTCTGCCAGGCGATACCCGAGTTTGGGATGCAGGCCTGGAAACAGCAGCCTACGGCAGCCGCGGGCTGCGTCAGCGCGCCGGTTGCGTCGTAAATGCGGTTGAGATTGATCCAGCGCGAGTGCATGCGGGCAGCGCGCGGGCCGCTCACCGAATAATTGCCGCTGCCTACCGTGAGCGAACCATAATAGATCTGGCTCGACCAGAACGACGACGGATTTGTATCGACCAGTTTGGGTGCGCTGCCATCGTTATCGCCAAAGAGCGTGAGCATGGCTCCGATGAGCGGGTCGTTCACGGCTGGCTGATTATAGGCGAGGGCTCCGCCCGTAATCGCTGTCGTGTAGTTCTCGTACTGGACGAACGATGTGGCGTGGGAGCCGAACATGTTCCATTCGCAGGGAACCCGCGCGCCTGCGGGACTATCGATTGAATCATTCTGCAACTTGATGGCGTAAGGCCGGAATGTTTGGGTGAAATTCTCAGGCGTGATCGGAGGGTCCTGAATCGCCAGAAAGGGCCAGTTCAGCGCGGCCTGCGCCGCGTTGAAAGTGGGGAATTTGGAAAAATCGTTGTTATTGAAAGTGCAGGGATCCCAGCTTGCATAACCTTTGAAATAGATTCGCGGAAACGAGAGAACGCTCATGTGTGCTCCTTGTGACGATCCGAATTACACAACAGAGATACGACCGCGCGGATGACCGGGCATTCCCGGTCCAGGACGATCTTTCCTCTTTCATCGCCCCGGGAACCACTGCCGCCAACACCTCGCCCGCTCAGGAAACTGTGCAGGCTACTGCCGATGGCAGCGTTGTTTAGGTACATGATATCGAGGAAAAATGGATTAGATAATAACCACCAAACTATGTCAATAGCTTTAGTCCGGATTTGGGAAAGCAGGATTCGATGAACTCGCAATATTGCTGTCGGCTAAAAGTCGAAGAGAAGCAACTGGTTGGCGCTTTCGGCAAAACTTGCGTCCTGGTCCATGGCATGAATGGTCTCAAAAAGACGTGATGCTGCAAATCTGATACAAGCTGGCCTCGACTCCGATCGCCAGTGAAATCTCGCCACGATATGTCGCGTCATTCATGATCTCGAGGAATATGTACCACAGCCCGTCTGAGTGCCGGATGATGAACGGATCGGCAACGAAAATAGCCGGTGCGTCGGTCACCTCGCGATACGTCGGTACAGGGTTGGACTCCGCTCCGACTCATAACCACCCTCTCCACACACCTCGTAAAGAGATGGCTTCCTCCAGCACTTCCTCTGGCCTAGGCGAGGGGGCCACGCATGAGGATGCAATTCGGGACGCATGCTCTTACTGAACCCACAGAGCCTTGGGCGGAAACAGCTGTGTCAACTCCCAAACTAAATCCTTGACGGTCGTGGTCTGCTCCAACAGAACACAAACCTGATCCGACTTGGCAGCGATCTCGTTCCTCCAAGGAACGTCGTGAGAGAAACGATACCGTCAATATCTTGCGTTGCGCATAAGTGCTTGATCTCAGACTCCTCCAGTGCTTCCCAGACACGGAAGCCTGCAAGCATGAGTTCGTTCGTGAGGCGGGACGGATGACGTGTCGCCATGCGCGGTTGGTGCTTTAGTCTTGTTCACCGAGTTCCCGAATGGTTTGACGAAGGGAGAAAGGAATGTGCGCAGGTTCTTGGTTTGATAGCCACGCTATGAGCTGTCCGATGGTCCGTATTCCCGCAGGAAGCGGCAGCTTGATTTTGCCATCCCAAATCGCGTTGATCCAGCGTTCGCATAAACGTTGAAAAGGACCAAGCTCATCCTCGCCGAGCCATTACCTTTCATTTTCGAAACACTTGTATAAAAGATAACCCAATCCGGCGGGCTGAAGATCAGGGGCAAGCTGACTGACAATAGCCAAAGACTCAGGACGATAATACCGCTCCACAATCCAGATAGCCAGATCGTTTGTTAGGGCCAGCAATTGTTCGGAGACCTCCTGAGCGCGAAACGAGTCCACGTCTTCGCTTTCCAGAAAGCGCCGTACACATGATCTTAGCTCCCCGATTTGTGGCCACAGAGCAGCACTGTCATTCAAATACGGCACCAAAACATTCAAATCAAGGAAACCTATGCACGACTCAGACGGAAGCTCCGACCGCACTTTGACCATGACAGCATGTAAAGCGAGAGCATGCCCAAGCTGGACGTCTCCCACAAGCATTTCCAAACTTTCCCCGGTAGACAAACTCTCACCCAAGCTTGATTCGGGGATCACGGCCTGACCTCACTATTGCCCCCTGATGGAGGCGTAAGACCACAATCCGTGTTTGGCAGGACTTTGTGAGATGACCTCCAATCATCTGTGCCAGTCCGAACCTGAAGATGCGGCTGGCCCGGGCTTGCCACCCAGCAAGGTCGGGGATTTCCGTCGCCGCGGTATAAACGAGTTGTTCGGACTGGCGCACATCACGATTACGGAACAAGAGTGCTCCAGAAAACAGGAAATCTGGCTGTAGTCATGCAAGTTATGGGACACACAGACCCAAAATCGCCATGAGATACCAGCATCCTGAGCTGGATCAGGTCCGGCAGGCCTTGAATGCTGGATTGAGTGCAGTAAGTTCACGGCACATTTTACGGCACAGTCGAAAAAACATGAATTCCGTAAATGATTGAAAATATGGCGCGCCCGGAGAGATTCGAACTCCCGGCCTGATGCTCCGGAGGCATCCGCTCTATCCAGCTGAGCTACGGGCGCGCGAAGGACTGGCAGAATTAGATTATCACCCATGGCGGGAATTTTGTAAGTGAAATGCTCGGGACTGGTTTCATCTCCGGGTTCACTACCCTGCGAAACGCTCCCGCGAGATTGACTGGCCATTACCCAATCGTTGCGGCCCGGGCGGCTTCTTCGCGCTGTTTGCGGGCCAGGCCTTCACGACTGTCATAGCGGAGAAATGCCGGCAAGGCCGCGGCCAGCACGCCTGTCCCCAGCACGCAGAGGACTCCGCCGGAGATTACGGAGGCGCGCAGACCGAACAGGCTGGCCACAATACCGGCTTCGGCGTTGCCGAGCAGCGGGCCGGTCATGTAGCTGATCATCTCGATGCTGGCCAGGCGTCCGCGCAGATGGTCGGGGATGGTCTGGTTCCACATGGTCATGCGAAAGAGGGCGCTCACACCGTCCGCCGCGCCCGCCAGCACCAGACAGAGCAGCGCGATCCAGAGGCGGAGAGAGAATCCCAGGCCCACGATGGCCACGCCCCACAAGCCGGCGGCAATGGTCACGGCCAGTCCCTGGCGGCGAATGTGGCTGGTCCAGCCAGAGGTAATGGTGGCCAGCAGCGCACCAACGGCAGGCGCGGCGTAGAGCAGTCCGACCGACGCGGCCCCGAATCCGGCGGCGATGGCGGGAAACAGCGCCATGGGCATGCCGAAGAACATGGCATTCATATCGATCAGGTACGTGCCCATCAACTCAGGGCGGCTCCTGGCATATCGCAAACCTTCAGCGACTGTGCGCCAGCCGGGCCGCGCGGCATCCGCGGGAGCCGAGGCAGCGCGCAGCATTAGCAGTGCGGCAAGCGAAATCAGCAGAGTGGTCAGGCTGATGGTGTAGGCACGCGCCGGGCCGGCAGCCGAGGCGAGGAAGCCTCCGGCCATGGGACCAAGAATCATACCCATGGTTCCGGCAAGCGAGTTCAGCGCGGAAACCGCAGGCATGAGTTCCGGTGCTACAACTCTGGGGAACATGGCCTGGAGTGACGGCCGCTTCAATCCGTTGAGTGCGGCAAAGGTGCTGGCACAGGCAAAGAGTACCCATGGCCGGGGATGCGGAGACAAAGCATTGAGAAGCAGCGCTCCGTTCCCTGCCGCCATGAGCAGTTCGCTTATCTGGACCATGCGGCGGCGGTCAAAGTAGTCCGCCAGCGCGCCGCCCGCCAGCGCGGTGATGACCAGGGGCAGGCATTCGGCCACGCCCAGCAGCCCAACGGCGAGAGTGGAGTGGGTGAGCTGGTACATCTGCACCGGCAGCACCACGAGGGTCATCATGGAGCCGAAGTAAGAGATGGTCTGGCTGAGAAAGAGCAGGCGAAAGTCGCGCGAGATTCTGAGCGGCTTCAGGTCTATGGCGAACCTTCGTCCATCTGCCGGGTGCGAGGGCTCGCCCTCATGCGGGGCCGGGTCGGGGCTGAGATGCGCATGGGAATACGGCTGTTCGGTATCTGGCGTGGCAGACATTCCTGGCTCGTACCCTTTAATTATTTTGTGCCCATCAACAGCAACGCGCCGATGCGCTTGAAATCTTTGAGTTCGGCGGCGCTTTTGAACCATTTACCGGAATATTCGTCCGGCGAAGGACTGCGATCGGGAATGCGCTGGCCCTGGACGTTGCAAAAGCCGTGCCGGCGAAGCAGTTCCAGGTACTCGGCTTCCGAGAGCGCCTGCACCGGGACTTTCAGTTCGCTCACCCAGCGCAGGGAGTAATGATTGTCCTTGTAAAGGTTGATCAGGATGAATATCCGGCCGCCAGGCATCAGCACGCGGCGAATCTCTTCGAGCGCCTTGCCCTGATCGGCGTAATAGTAAAAAGATTCAACGGAGAGAATTTTGTCGAACGAGCTGTCGGGTGCGGGAATGCTCTCGGCCGAGCCCCACACGTAACGGACATTCTCGATTCCAGTGGAGGCCTGCTCGGCGCGACGCAGCATCTCGTCCGCCACATCAATGCCGGTTACCTGCCCCACCGGGACCACCCTAGCCAGGCGACGCGAGGCCCAGCCGGTACCGCAGCCCAGATCGAGCACGCGGTCGGCAGGCCGGAGGCCCATCAGGGCAATGGTCTGCTCGGTGATGTCCGAGTGATGGCCTTCCATCTCGTCACCGCGGCCGGCAGCGGCCCACTGGTTGAATTCTTCCTGAAGTTTTTTGTCGGCGGAAGTCTGGATGGCATGGGGGATGGTGTTCATACTTACTATGCTACATTTGAAACTTAGATTGGCTCAATGCCTGATCCGGTAAAATCCGTGCAACCGCCTCCTGACACTTTTTACTGCCCAAACTGCGCCCGTGAAGTCAACGATCCTCTTATTTGCGGAGACTGCTCCGCCGTAATTTGCCGTGTTTGCGGCACGCCGCTTGAATCGTCCGCCGATCTCGGCATGGGATAAGGGAACCCGCTTTATTCTTTAAAGCCCGGCGCGTTTTCGTGAGAACACCCCGAGGCAGCCATTGTTGTACCGGCATTCCCGGGATCCTTCGACTGCGCGCCTCTCACTTGTTATGGATTCACTTGCTCGCGGCGCTGCGCTCAGGACGACAGCCTTAAACGATATCGGCACTGCCGGTTATAGATGCGCGATCAACACGGCTGTGGCATCGCTTCCAGCATGAGCGGCATAGATAACGATGAGAGCGCGCATTACACTGGCGTGGCGGTTTTGCGTCCGGGATTGAAGAATGGCGGCTTGACGACCGTGGCTGCCACTTTCTGGCGCACGGCTTCAATGGTGATCTCCATCTGCAGTTTGGTTCCCGGCTGGGAGTGGGCTGTATCCACGCTGGCCAGGGCAATCATCTTTTTGAGAATCGGTGACCAGGTGGTGGAGGTCGCTTTGCCCACCTGCTTGCTGCCCTGATAGACAGGCACATGTACGCGTGAAGCCTGAGCGGGTGCGGCGGGAGTGAGGCCGAACTTTTCGTAGCGTTCTTCGATTTCCACCCAGTCCATTTCGAGGCCGACCAGCTGCCGGGCGACGCCGGTTTTCTGCTGCTGCACCAGGGCATTGCGTCCCACGAAATTTTCTTTTTCCAGATGGACCATTTTGCCGAAGCCCAGCTCGTAAGGCGAGTAGGTCTGCTCGGGAATGAGGGCCTTCTTGCTGCTGATGTAATCGACTTCGATCAGCAGCAGCCCGGCTTCAATGCGGGCCACGTCGAGGGCCAGCATGCCGGCGGGGTGAATATCGAACTGGCGTCCGGCGGCCATGAGCGCGTCCCAGACTTTTACCGCGTCATTCCATGGCGCCCAGATTTCATAGCCGAGATCACCGGTGTATCCGGTGCGCGAGATGTCCACCGGCACGCCGGCGATGCTGCCGCTGGTCATGCGGAAATATTTCAGATTGGCGATGTCGGCCTGAGCCACGCTTTTGAGCAGCCGTCCGGAGGTCGGCCCCTGCAGGGCGAGGGCGGCGACGCTCTCGGAGACGTCCTCAATGGTCACGTCCATGTTGAGGCCGTTCTGGCGGAACCAGCGCAGGCTGGGGTCGGCGGCAGTCCAGCGGTATTTGTTCTCTTCTAGGCGGGTGATGGTGCCATCGTCGATGACCTTGCCCTGCTCGTCACACCAGCAGCAGTAAATGACCTGGCCAGGTTTGACCTTGTTGATATCACGGGTAATCACGCGATTGACGAGGCGGGTGGCGTCCCGGCCCTGCACGATGTACTTGTACAGCGGCGTAATGTCGATGAGCGCGGCGGCGTTGCGAATGGCGTTGTACTCGTGCTCGTGGTGCACCTCATACGAGCTGACGGTGTAATATCCCGACCATTCGCGGTAATTCAGGCTGTGGCACAGGGCCAGAGTGCGTTCGTGCAATGCGGTTCCGACGGGCAAAGGGAGACCTCTCGTTCCGATGGAAGATTATACGAAAAGGCAGGTGGTGATGCAGTTGATCATGCGCGATTTAGTTGCGGCAAAATGGGTAATTGATGCTATTTTGGTCGGGTGAAAATTGCCGTCACTCTGCCTGAGAAACTCGCTCGCGCTGCAGATGCTGCCGCCCGAAAGCTGGGCGTGTCACGAAGCGAGCTGTGCGCTATGGCCTTGAGACAGTTTCTTTCGAAACAGAGTCAAAGCAAGAGAATCACAGAAAGGCTGAATGAAGTATATTCTCTAGAACCGTCGAAGGTAGAGCCAACATTAGCGTCAGCTCAGCTTCTGATTCTCAAGAATGACTCCTGGTAAATCTTTGAATAAAAACAGAAGAGAGGTCGATGCCATCCATCAACTGCGCTCTCTGTTGATGGAGTTCAAAACAGTCCTTGCTAGGATACTATTATGCTTGCAATACTCGAAAATCAATTCTGCTCTGAGTAAATATGAATCAAAGAGAAACACATTCTGCGGCGCCCCGTTTTAAGGACCTCTCCATTCAGGGTTTCCGACGCCTGGATAACGTTCGTTTAAGTTTACGTCCTCTCTCTGTCATGATCGGAGCAAACGGCGCTGGCAAAACTTCGGTTCTTGATGTGTTGTCCCTTCTGGCGAATTCCGCGCAAGGCAAACTCAGCGAGAGCATATCCGATCTTTCCGGACTGAACAACGTCCTCACCTACGACAAGGCCGACGAATTGCGCCTCGGAATATCCATGACTGTTCCGGCACACGAACCACTTGAATATTCGCTGGTATTGAAGCCACAGGGTGTCGCTTATGTAATCAGTGAAGAAAAGCTAAGCCAAAAGCGTCCTGGCTACGAACAACCCTTTCTGCATATAGACTCCCATGGCCCAGATATTAAATACTTCGAAGCCGACCAGCGCAGGCTTCAACAGCCAACATGGGAACATAAGCCGCTTGAAACGTCATTGTTTCAGGTTCCCAAGATGTTTCGCGAGCCCGAAGATTTTCGCAATCGTCTCTCTTCCTCGACTTTCTATCATGTACTCAACGTGGATCCAAGATCGCCAGTACGTTTGCCTCAAACGATGCGTCCGGCGAAGCTTCCGGGGCGCAACGGCGAGGAACTGGTTGCCTGCCTATTCGATCTGCGGGAGACCGAACGAAATAGGTTTGAAGCGATTGAGGACGCCTTGCGCGCGGCTTTTCCGCGCTTCCAACGCCTCGATTTTCCACCAGTCGCAGCTGGAACTCTTGCTTTGGCATGGAGAGAAGAGGGTTTTTCCAAGCCGCTTTATCTACACCAACTATCAGAAGGAACACTGAGGTTTCTTTGGCTTGCAGCCCTATTGCAAAGCCCAGGGTTAACCGCACTCACCCTGATCGACGAACCCGAAGTCAGCTTGCATCCAGAGTTGCTCAGTCTGCTTGCGGATTTGTTGCGCGAGGCATCGAATCGCACTCAGCTGATTGTCGCAACACACTCAGATCGGCTAATCCGGTTTCTTGAAAAGGAAGAAATTCTCCTGATGGATTCAACCGAGGATGGAATGAGCACACTTAAATGGGCTGATGAACTCGATCTCGACAAGTGGCTGAAGGACTATTCTCTCGACGAACTCTGGAGCAACGGGCGTCTGGGAGCCCGCCCTTGAAAATCACGATACTGGTTGAAGGAAAAACCGAAACTGCATTCAAGCCCCACTTAATTTCGTTTCTGAAGCTGAAGCTTGAGGGCAGAATGCCCAGGCTCGACATTTTCCCGTACCACGGAAGAATACCAACCGGACAGGATCTTCGTCGTAAAGTTGAATACCTCCTAAGTGGCCGGCAACCATCCGACGCTGTCATAGCTCTTACCGATGTTTACACTGGAACAAGTGATTTTAAAGACGCCGCAGACGCAAAAGCGAAGTTGAGGCTATGGGTAGGCCCAAATTCTTCGTTTTATCCGCACGCTGCCCAGTATGACTTCGAAGCATGGCTGCTGCCGTACTGGAAAGATATTCAAAAAATCGCCGGGCATAATCGCAATGCACCGGCTGGACTTCCGGAGACAGTAAACCACACGCGTCCACCGTCATATCACATCCGAGAAATATTTCGGATCGGCAGTTGTCGCGATGATTACTCCAAACCGCGCGATGCTAACCGCATATTACGCGGCAAAGACCTTGGAGTAGCAGCCAATCAGTGCCCTGAGTTGAAGGCCTTCCTTAACACAATCATCACCCTCAGCGGCGGAACCGCACTCTGACCGACCGCTTGCTTTTTCGCCATTTATTTGCTATCAATAATGTTATGTTTGCCGCAGTCGGTGTTGTGCCGGTTGCGGCTTTTGGTTTTTATGGGGTAAAAAGCTTGGGTGGTCCTTGGGCCACGCTTGGGCCGAAATGGCTTAAGTGGTTTGTTTTCAGCAGAAGCATGATTTTTAGGGAGGGGCGGTACCCCTTCGTGTGGCACCAGCTTTTAGAATCAGCAGGTCTTTTGCGCTTATGGCTTCTATTTCCAATGGTTCCGGACCGAAATACGATGTGATTGTGATCGGCGGCGGGCACAACGGCCTTACACATGCCGCTTATCTGGCGCGTGCGGGCAAGAAGGTGCTTGTGCTGGAGCGTCGGCATGTACTGGGCGGGGCGGCGGTCACGGAAGAGGTATTTCCGGGCTTTAAGTTTTCCGTGTGCTCGTATGTGGTGTCGCTGCTGCGGCCGGAGATTATCCGCGACCTCGATTTGCCCCGGCATGGCCTGGAAATCCTGCCGCTCGATGGCACGTTTACCCCCATGCCCAGCGGCGATTATCTGTGGCGGGTGAACGACCATGGGCAAACGCGGCGCGAGATTGCACGCCACTCAAGGCTCGACGCCGAGGCTTACGAGGAGTTCGGCAAGGCCATGCAGGCCATGTGCCGCTTTGTGAAGCCGATTCTGAGCATGACACCGCCCGACCCGGCCACGCTGAATCCGCGCGAGCTAATGAAGATGCTGTTTCTGGGGCGGCGCTTTCAGGGGCTGACATCCGAAGACAAGTACAACCAGGTACAGCTGATGACCATGAGCGCGGCGGACTTTCTCGACCAGTGGTTCGAGACCGACGTACTCAAGGCCACGATGTCGGCTTCGGGAATTATTGGGACGTTTCTGGGCGTGCGCTCGCCGGGGACGGCCTACGTCCTGCTCCACCATTACATGGGCGAGATTGACGGCGCATTTCGCTCGTGGGGATTTGCGCGGGGCGGGACCGGCGCGATCTCCAACGCGATTGCCGACGCGGCGCGCGAGCTGGGCGTGGAGATCCGCACTGAAGCGCCGATTGCGCAGATTCTGGTGAAGAACAACCGGGCGCAGGGCGTGGTGCTGGCCAACGGCGACGAGATTCGGGGTGAGGTGATCTCTTCGAGCGTGGACCCGCGCAATACCTTTATTCGCTTTATTGAAGAAGGTCATCTGCCAGATGAGTTTTTGGAAGAGGTGCGGCGGTACAAATACCGGGGATCGTCGGGCAAGGTGAACCTGGCGCTGGACGCTCTGCCGGATTTCAAGTGCCTGCCGGGGCCAGGGCACCATTTGCGCGGGGCGATTTCGATTTCGCCCAGCGTGGAATATATGGAGCGGGCGTATGACGATGCCAAGTACGGCAACTTCTCGCGGCGGCCTTATATCGACATGGTGATTCCCTCGCTGACCGACCCTTCGGTGGCGCCGCCGGGCAAGCACGTGATGTCGTGCTTTGTGCAGTATGCGCCGTACAAACTGAGGCCGGGGCTGAACTGGGACGACGAGCGCGAGGCGTTTGGCAACAACGTGATCGACACGATCAGCGAGTACGCGCCGAACATCAAAAACATTATTCTGCACAAGCAGGTGCTGACGCCGCTCGATCTGGAGCGCGAGTTCGGGCTGAGCGAGGGCAACATTTTCCAGGGCGAGCTATCGCTGGAGCAGCTTTTCTTTTTGCGTCCGGTGCCGGGCTATGCCCAGTTCCGCACGCCCATTCAAAACCTGTATATGTGCGGATCGGCCACGCATCCGGGCGGCGGAATCATGGGCGCGCCGGGACGGCTGGCGGCGATGGAAATCCTGAAAGACACGGGAGCGAACTAAAGACATGGCGGAGACGCGCGACGCGGTCATTATCGGCGGCGGCCACAACGGGCTGGTGACCGCTTTCTATCTGGCCAAAGCCGGGTTCCGGCCACTGGTGCTGGAGCGCCGGGCGCAGGTGGGCGGCGCGGCCATTACCGAGGAATTTCATACGGGCTTCCGCTGCTCCACGCTGGCCCACTCCGCCGGGCCGCTGCTGCCGGAAGTGGTCCGCGATATGGATCTGGCGAAGCATGGACTGAAGCTGATCGCCGCGAATGCCGGAGTGACCGCGCTTTCGCCCGATGGCCGCGCACTCACGCTTTACAATGATGCCAAACTGGCAGCGAAAGAGATTGAAAAGTTTTCGGCCAAAGACGCCGCGCAGTATGCGGTGTTTCAGGAATCACTCAAAAAGATCAGCCATGTGATCAGCGAAGCCATGAAGGTGACGCCGCCGAATGTGGATGATCCCAGCCGGGGCGACCTTTGGGCCATGCTGCAAACCGGGCGCAACCTGCGCAAGCTGGGCAAGAAAGATATGTACCGGCTGCTGCGCTGGGGACCCATGGCGGTGGCCGACCTGGTGGCGGAGTTTTTTGAAACCGAACTTTTGCGGGCCACGATTGCGGCGCGGGGAGTTTTTGGCACAGCGATGGGGCCGTGGTCGGCTGGCAGCAGTCTGGTGCTGCTGCTGCGCGGCGCGGGCGACTCGCATCCTGGCGGCTCGGCGTGTTTCGCCATGGGCGGAATGGGCGCGGTGACTCAGGCCATGGCGTCCGCCGCCAAAGCAGCCGGGGCGGAGATACGCACGGATGCGGAAGTGAAAGAGATTCGCATTAAAGACGGCGCGGCGACCGGCGTAGTGCTGAAGAATGGCGAAGAGATCGGCGCGAAGACGGTGATCTCCAATGCCGATCCCCGGCGCACACTGCTGCGGCTGGTGGATCCCACACATCTTTCGCCCGACCTGGTCACCAAGCTGTTGCACTACCGTATGCCCGGCACCGTGGCCAAGGTGAACCTGGCGCTCTCTCGCCTGCCGAAGTTTACCGGTGTGAATGGCGACGGCAGCGCGCTGAGTGGACGCATCCATATTGGCCCGGAGATCGATTATATGGAGCGCGCCTTTGACGAATCAAAGTACGGCGGCTTTTCTCGCCAGCCGTGGATGGAAGTTGCCATTCCGTCACTGACCGATCCTTCGCTGGCGCCGCAGGGCAAGCATGTGATGTCGGTTTATATGCAGTACGCTCCGTTTCAATTAAAAGGTACGGACTGGGACGCGCAGCGCGACGCGCTGGGCAATACCGTGGTGCAGACGCTGGCGCAGTATGCGCCCGATCTTCCCGAGCTGGTGGAAGACGGCCAGATCATCACGCCGAAAGATCTGGAAGATACTTACGGGCTCACCGGCGGACACATCTTCCACGGTGAGCTGGCGCTGGACCAGTTCTTTACCATGCGTCCGCTGCTGGACTGGGCGCGGTATGCGATGCCGGTACGTAATTTGTTTCTGTGCGGATCAGGGACGCATCCGGGTGCGGGGCTGACCGGAGGGTCAGGCAGGAATGCGGCGCGGGAGATTGTGAAGGGGATGCGGAGATAAAAGAGGAGGATTCTGCCTAAAGGGCCTATAACATTATTAAAAGGCTTAGCGTTATGTATGGAATCAAAGCATTTCTGCTTTTTATGGCGGTTGTAGCCGTCGCTGCCGGCTTCGCTTTTGGTCTTGTGGAAGACTGGCGTTACAGGGTCAGATTCAAAGTTGGCAGGATTAAGTTCACTGCGGTCACACTGTTTTTCATACTCTGGGTCTCGGCGCTCGCATACGTCTACATCCAAAAAGCGCATTTTCATTACGTGTTGTGGAGGCTCGATGCGTCCGATGTTTATTCGATTCAGATTGGCCAGCACGATTTCAGGGACCAGGCGACGATTGAAGATCTTGTGGGTGCACTGCACCACAACCGCTGGTTTGAAGTAAATCACGGTGGATGGGGAGACACGATTCCCTTAACGGTGAGAAGACGCTCTGGAAACGACATCCTGCTGGATGCCGCGCTTTACTTTCGAGAATCAGGTGCGATCATTAGCCCGGCATATCCGAATAGTACAGAGGCATTTGTTCCCGAGTTGCCCCGTGCTCTGGAAAGGCATGGAATTAAACTGCCTGATTGCGACAGTGCTCATGGCAGGCCTTGCACACCACAGCAATTGGCCCCTTGAGTCACATGGCAACATATGTGGGCAGTGTTAGCTGAGACATAATTTACAGAGGCCGCATGTCAACATCCTATTCCAACAGCCGACCTGCATTAGACCATTTCTAGTAACGATAGGGATAATAATGTAAGCGGGAATCAGGGTGGAGTGGGATAGGATGGTTGTGCTCTGGAAGTTTTCCTGCAACCCGACGATGGCCCGAGCGTATTCCGACGATTTGCGCCGCAAGA
>DASSEH010000073.1:0-1051 GCA_035695325.1 Candidatus Angelobacter sp. | reverse complement strand
TGTCCGTTATCAGGGGTGGACCGGCCGACATATGCTCAATGCGAGTTCTTCGCATTTTGACCGTGCAGCGAGGCTAGCTGCCATTCCAGCGGGTGAGAATCCCGCCAACAGAGGAGTCCAGTCGCTGTTGTAGTTATATCCAGCGGCGGGGAGGGAGACCGATCCGTCGAAAGCCTGGAAGTAAAAGTCCCCGAGGGCTGGGGCGTCCCAGTCTGATCCGTGTAGGGGGGCGAGCAACCTGGCAGGCCGTAGCGGAAGCGAACCAGTGAAGCCACGAAATGCGAAGCCCGCGTGGAACGGATTGCGGGAATTTTGGGTGTGCCGAGCCGGTGGTCAAACGGCGAAGGCCATGTCGGCATCGAAGCTCTGGAACATTTCGATGCTGGACGCCCCGGGGTCGGAGAGGACGGCATGCCAGGAAGGAATGAGCAGCGAAAGCCCGGAACCGCTCGCGGGTCGCCTAGGCGCTCCCGCACAGCGAAGGCATCGCGTATAAGCCGGCATGCGGTGAAATCGCGATGTACCTGCGAGTGGGGCGGATGGGGCCGATTAAGTGATGACGGACCGGGACAGAACAACCCGGACCCGAGCGAGGGCCCCTGGGGTGGTGGGCTAGTCACCCACCACGGCGGTGCATGATCGAGTCCTCGACCCGGCGCAGTACGGGATAATCGACGCGACCACGAGGTGCACGAAGGGCGGATGCAAACTGGATGGCGGACGGCGAATGCCGGGAGCAGGCTTAAGCCGCTGATCACCCAGGAAGGCACCGCTTGGACAGCCAGCCTTCCAGCCGTACTGGGGAAAACTCGCCGTACGGAATGATAGGGGGGATCGAGGAAACGTCGGCATCATTCGAAGCCCGCTCCGCGCCTCGATCCTACCCGACCGATTCGGACATCGGCCGCGCTCGCCAACGGCCAACAGGTTGTAAAATCGTTCCGTTACCTCCTGACTAATCTTTTCCAATTCGATATCCCGCAATTCGGCAGCGCTGACTGGCGGGGACTGGATGCAATTCGAACAATTCAAACGGCGCGAGTTCATCACG
>DASSEH010000072.1:0-1709 GCA_035695325.1 Candidatus Angelobacter sp. | reverse complement strand
ATACCAGCCACTCCAGCTTGGACGAAATGTTCCCGCCAAAGGATGACCGTGGGTCGCGAGATGTTGAGTTCTCGGGAGAAGCTCTTCACTCATTGCCAAAGGAGTTGCCACCTCCCACATGCACCAGAATATCACCCACGGGTCTATTGTAAAGAGCTAACTGTTACACTAGCTGCGGCGCCAGGGTCCGCGGGACATCTGCAAAACATTGGCGCATTTCCAGGAGCTTGTTATGAATAGCGGTCACTGAATTTGTCGAAAACACCTGATAGCACGCTCAGCACCCGGATTCGAACACTTTCGGGCTCTTCACGGGTAATCGCGAGGCAACCGCACGAGGGACATCGCGGATCTTCGGTTTCAACGGCGTCGTTGAAGTAGCTGCATAATACTTCGACTGCGGCGAGAAGCGCCGAACTGCCACACGTCTTTGAGCGCTTCTACCGCGCCGACAAATCCCGCGCCGACGCGGACGGCGCGTCATCCAGTCTGGTCTCGCCATTGCGAACGCGCCGGTCGAGGGGCATGGAGGGAAAATCAAGGCAAGGTCTGTGGTTGGGGATGGGGCAACGTTTGAAATTGAATTGCCTGTGAAATAAAAAAAGGAGTGGATAACTATCCGCTCCTTTTTGTCTTAGAAGTTGGTCACGCTTGGCTTCAACTCCAACTCATCAATCAACCTATTTATTGTAGGGTCTTTCCTAGATTAGGGTGAGGAGCGGAGGTTAATGATGAGGAGGTTGAAGAGGTTATCACGGCGATGATTGAAGCGCCATTCGGTTTCTTTGAGGTGGTCATAGAAGTACTCCCAGCGAACGCCGCGAAGTTTTGCCAGGCGCAGTTTGGCGTAGCTCCAGAAGGACTCAATGCCGTTGATATGACGACGGTCTCTGGCAAATTCATTGTCGTGATGGTGGATGCGATGGTGCTTATAGCCTTCCATCACCAATCCGTCGTAGGCGCGCCAGCCATCGGTGTAGATCGTGCTCTTGCGGGGAAGCACCTGGCCGCGGATCACCTCGATCAATTCAGCCTTCGAGCAGTTCATGACCGGAGAGCAGAAGACTTTTCCCTTCCTCTTGAGCAGACCAATGACAGCAACTTTTCGACCTGATCCACGGCCTCGGCGCCCGCGCACTCGGCGCGGCCCGAAATAGCTCTCATCCACCTCGACGTTTCCCGTAAAAGGAGCGGCTTCGCCTTTGGCCATTTCCACCACGCGAGCGCGCAGCAACCCGTAAAGACGATGCGTGGTATTCTTGTTTAAGCCCGTCAATTTACTTGCTGTCAGTGCTCCGACATCCGCGCAATACATCTTCAAAACCTGCCGAAATTCCCGTTCCGAAAGGTGCGCATGCTTCAAATATCTGTTTCTCACTTCGTTCCAATTGCTTATACAGCTCCTCGCTGTGTAATCTAGGAAAGACCCTTGCTTTTAATGTTGATGAGAACGCACCTCTCACAACTTGCCTCGCTCGTCGCTCCTCGTCGACCAGCATTGAATGACCCATATCATCAGGCACGCTCGCGCAAGCTGCCGACGATGATGGCGGAAGGATTCCCGTAGGTGCGAAGTATTCGAACCGCGGCCGCTGTCAGACGGTCAGAGGTAGCTCTCTCTTGAAATCGCGAATAACTTTAGTCGTTTTCCTCACAGAACTCGCTGTCTTGCTTGCCTGCGTAGCTCATAGTAGGGAGGCTTCTTCCCA
>DASSEH010000071.1:0-1287 GCA_035695325.1 Candidatus Angelobacter sp. | reverse complement strand
CTGTTCCGATTTCGGGAACAGAAGCTGCCGGCCATCGGCCATTCGAATGCGTACAAATGGCACTAGCAGCCTGCTGAAAAACCTTGAAATAGAGAGTTTTCTTATTCTGGCCGGTCGTTGTCGGGGTGGAGCGGTGGAGTTGGATGTAATTTTCTGTGTGGTGTTGGGTGTACCTTGACGCGGGGTGGCTAAGCGGCGAGCAATTTTGGAATGCGGATCAGGTTATAGGCGATCAGATTGAGCAGGAAGTCGGCGGCGACGCGAGCGATGCCACGATGTTTGGTCTTGCGCATGGTGCCATGTTGCTTGCCCCATCCGAAAATGCACTCGACCATCGCCCGGCGCGATTGCGACATGCCGTACCCCGAATGCCGCGTGGTTCGTTCATCAATGGCACTGGTGCGGGTCTTGCCGGTTTTAGTGACGGCCTGGTTCTGTGTCACATGAGGCGTCACGCCGATGGCGCGAAGATTGGCAACATGATCGGCCGTATCGTACGCCTTGTCCTCACCCGCCGTGATGCGGCGGCCTGCGGCTTTGCGTCTCGCCTTCAGCATGGTCTCCGAAGCCCGGCGTTCGGCGGTGCCATTGGCATGCGTGACCCTGCCGGCCACCGCCAGCCCATGTCGGTTCTCCATGGTGGCGTGGCCCATATAGCAAAGCTTGGCCTCCCGTCCGGCCGCTTTGCGATAAAGCCTGCTGTCCGGGTCGCTGGTACTCGCATGGGTGTCGTTCTTGCGCTTCTGGCCGTGGAAGTTGGCGCCATCATCATCGTCGCCGCTGCCGTCCTTGGGGCGAAAACTCTTCTGCGAAGCCCAGGCTTCGATCAGCGTTCCGTCCACCGAAAAATGCTCGTCCGACAATAGTGGTTTGACCTGAGAATGGTTCAGAAGCCTGGTCATGAACTTCGTGAACACATCGCCGTTCTGCAGCCGCTCCCGGTTCTTGGTGAAGGTGGTCGGGTCCCAGACCGGATCGTCCGGCGACAGTCCCACGAACCAGCGATACAAAAGATTGTAGTCCAGTTGCTCCATCAACTGGCGTTCCGAGCGGATGCCGTAGAATACCTGCAGCAGCAAGGCGCTCAGCAATTGTTCCGGCGGGATCGAAGGACGCCCCTCGCTGGCGTAAAGCCTTCCAAGGCTGCGGCTCAAATCACTCAAAACATCCCGGACAAGTTCCCGAACCTTCCGCAGCGGATGGTTCGCTGGCACACGCTTATCGGGCGCGATGTACGAAAACAGGCCGCCCTGATCCGTAAACCTGCCGCGCATGATCGCCTCCGCC
>DASSEH010000070.1:0-1272 GCA_035695325.1 Candidatus Angelobacter sp. | reverse complement strand
ACCACCACAAGCCCGGCGCGCGGAGCCAGGCGGGTGGCAACCCAAGAGGGGGCCGTCGACATGGACAGCAATGCTTCCCGTGCCGGAGAAGTCGAGCGGAAATTATGGGCTCACAACGTTTTTTCTGCAGCGCAGCTTCTTAGAACGCCCTAGCCCGCTGTCGGCCAATCCCAAGCGCGGGCAGCGACCCGGTTGCGCTACTGATATTGGCGCAGCTGCGCGCCAAGGCGGCCTCGACGAGCTTGTTACATTGCATATTGTGCACTGCGCTCAAGACTGGTCAGCGCGGTGCGGCCGCGGCGCATAGCTCCCAAAAGAAACATGCCCTAGCCGGCTGGGAGGGTCGGCTATCCACTCGACTGCTGACCAAGGCTCTGTGGTAAGACAGGTCTCAGTTTGCCGAGTAGGCCCGGGGAATTGCACCCCGAGCCTCTCACAGATCCGGACTTGATACTCTCGCATCATCCGGCTCGTGCCACCGTGCGAAGGCTGCCGCCTTCCGTTGCATGTCAGGTTCCTCCCGTTGCCGGTTGACCCGACCCAACGTCGGTGACCCGCTCCCTTCGCTCCACGGGCATTACACCCGCTTCATCACTACTACGGAGCAGTCCGCCCCTCTCCGGCGCATCGGTACTTTCGGCCTCGCGGTTGGAGCCGCTTGCGCCTTTTCCCTTGGCATCGCCGGTCAGGTTCTCACGTTCCGTACAAGAGCCTGGTTGAGCTTCGCGCCGTCTACATGCCGGATGCCGCTCGGGCCGTATCAGGACATCCCCCGAGCTGATCCCGCGGGAAGGGTCACCCCACGGTTTTGACATCACCTAATCCGCTTTCGACACTTCACTGACGGTTCGCTTGCGCTCGCCTCTCTCAACCGTGCCTGCCGGGATCATCGTCCCGGCGTTTCCGCAACGCTCACCACCGTGACTTTTGACCACAGCAGCTTGCGGTGGCTTGGGATCAGCGACCTGATCGCCGAACCCGAAGGGCCCTCCTTCATCTCTCGTACAGTTCCGCACCGCCGTTTGGACCGGTGATGCTCGTGACACAAGACCCTCAACGGACTTCAGCCACTCGCTCGACCCAAAACGGTCCTTCCTCGTGGCTGAGCAGAATCTGAGCAATCGCCTCGAACTCGGCCACTTGTTGAAGGCTCTCTGATTGTGCGGCAGCGGTGCAACGGGTCCGGGGAGTGCACGTCGAACGTTGGCGTCCATCCACGCTCCGATCCATTAGGGCAGCGGCGAAAGCCGGCTCATTGCGATGATCACTGTT
>DASSEH010000069.1:0-1289 GCA_035695325.1 Candidatus Angelobacter sp. | reverse complement strand
TTTTCGGTTTCATCGGCGACGAGCTTGCCGAAGTCGGCGGGCGTCATCGGCATGTCGGGATAGAGATACGGCGCGCGCAACATTAGGCCAAAGCTTGGCTGTTTCGGCGTTTCCGCGGTACGTGCCCGTTTAGCCTCGTCCATAGTTCACGTTTCCGTACGCCCCCCTTGTCATCCCGGACGGTCGCATCTCGCGAGTCCGGTTGGCGACCATGACTTTCCCTCTGCGATCTTCCCTGGCTTGCGTAGGCTTAAGAGTCCGTTTCAAAACTTGATCAAGGGTTACAAAGCTTTCGCAGCATGAGGCGGATGGAGGCAAGTTTCAAGAACGCCAGGGCGTTGCGGTTGAGATTTTCCCAATCCTTGGCGAGCCTGCGACAACGATTGAGCCATGCGATGGTTCGTTCAACGATCCAACGCTTGGGTAACTGCACGAACCCTTCGGCGTGAGCGGATCGTTTGACGATTTCGGTTTCGAGACGAGGCAGGATTTTGGCGAGCCCGTTCGCAAAAATCGGCCCCTGATAGGCGCTGTCGGCAAACAGCTTCTCGAGGAATGGAAACAGGCCTTTCATCGTCGCCAGAAGTAAGATGCCGCCATCGCGGTCCTGAATGCCGGCGCAATGCACGATGGCATGGAGCAGCAAACCCAGCGTATCTACCAGTATATGGCGCTTCTTGCCCTTGATCTTTTTGCCCGCATCATAGCCATGCGGATCGATGCAAGCCCCCCTTTTTCGGCGCTTTTCACGCTTTGGCTATCGATAATGGCGGCGGTGGGGCTGGCTTCTCGTTCCGCCTTTTCGCGGCATGCGACGTAGAGTGCGTGATGAATGCGATCCAGCACACCATCGCATTGCCACCAAATGAAGTAGTGGTGGACCGTGCTGTACGGCGGAAAGTCCTTTGGAAGGTAGCGCCATTGGCAACCGGTGCTCAGGATATACATCACCCCGTTCATGACCGCACGCATGTCGGTCCGCCGCTTGCCACCGCCGGGCTTGGGCGGCGGAATCAATGGTGCAACATACGCCCACTCGTCATCCGTAAGGTCGCTCGGGTACCTCAGGTGATCACGATTGTATTTCGGTCGGTTCTCAAGCGTCCACATCGGCGACCCCTCCGCGAATCAGGCCACCTCCTTTGAAATCCAACTGATTCAGTCGATTCAAGAAGTTTTGAAACGGACACTAAGCGTGCTCGTGTTCCAGACCCCCCGCTTGCTCTTGCGGGGCCTGATGCCGAGTTCTTGTAGTTTGCGCACGATTTTTCGTAAGGTGTAGCCGTCGT
>DASSEH010000068.1:0-1768 GCA_035695325.1 Candidatus Angelobacter sp. | reverse complement strand
GGACCGGAACACCCACGCTTGCGCCTCAGCGCCTGCGCCTTGAGCGCTAGCGCGATGTACTGACCCCGGCGCTGTTGGCACGCGACGCGGTGGGCCGCCCGCGCCATTGTGTGCACAATCGTGTGCACGAAGCATTCTGCGTGGATCTATAACTAACGAGGCTCTGCCTCAGACCGACGAGGTGTATACGGAAGACGGCGCGTTGATCGTAATCGCCAATGATAGGTGGACTCCGATCGAGCCTGCAGGGACGATGCCCTGAACATAAGAGCTCGAAGCTCGGTGGGTCGCAAGACCCCTGGACGACCGGAGCCCGGAATGAGCGTAGCACGATCGGTGGCGGATGTACTGCGTGACCATGTTGTGCTTGAGCTTGAAGCGATCGATCGGATGTACCTCAACGTATACGTGCCACACTTGCAGACCGTGGGGGCTGTGGTCGGATATCTTCGAGTGCACAGGGGCCAGCGCTTTGCGTCCACGACCGCCGTCGTGCCGATGAGCGAGGCGTTCGTTCGCAACATCGAGCAATTCGTCGACGACGAAGCCATTGATCTCGTTTCTTTCGAGAAGCGAGAGCGCAAAGATGATGTCACGCAGAGATACTTGCGGAGCTTTCGCAAGCGAGAGGGCGTTCTCTATGTCGGCAAGGCCCAGGAAAAGGCGCGGGTCATGCGGACGGAGCGCCGTCGCAGCCGGGTCACTGGCGCAACATATCCGTGGATCGTGGAATCCACCGCGATGGTCAACCACTACTATTTCTATTGCGTTGACGAGGACTTCGGACCGTTCTTCCTGAAGTTCTGCTCCTACTTTCCCTACAACGCCAAGCTCTGCATCAACGGCCACGAATACCTCAAGCGCCAGCTGACCAAGCGCGGAGTTAAATTCGAGGCGCTCGACAACGGCATCAAATCTTGCGCCGACCCCAAGCTGATGCAGCAGCTGTGCGACGGGCTTTCTGCGGACCGGATCGATCGACTGCTGCGCAAGTGGCTGCGCCGCCTGCCGCATCCGTTTCCGCCGCGTGATCGCGCCGCCGGCTATCGCTATGCGCTCTCCATCGTGCAGGCCGAGTTTTCGCTCACCCAGGTGCTCGATCAGCCGGTGATGGGACGCATCTTCTTCGAGGAGGTGATCAGGGAGAACCTCGATCTCGGCCGGCCCAGTCAGGTGAGCTTGGTGTTCGACCGTAAGGTCATCCGGCGCACACCGGGTCGGTTCCGCACCCGCGTCATCACCGACGGCGTCGTGCCCTCGCTGCACGTCGATTACAAAAAATCCCGCATCAAGCAATACCACAAGGAGGGACAAGCGCTTCGAACTGAAACGACCATCAACGACACCCGCGATTTCGCGATCGGCCGACGCATCGAAAATCTTCAGGAACTGCGCCAGATCGGCTTTGCGGCCAACCGACGTCTGCTCGACGTCCAACGCATCGGCCATGACTGCTTCATCGGCGAAGCATCGTTCCAGGACATGCAAAGACCTGTCACCGTGGATGGTCAACGCGCCGCAGCGTTGCGCTTCGCTGATCCGCGGGTCCAAGGATTATTGCACGTCTTGCTTCTGTTTGTTCTCGTCCAGGGCACATTCGCTCACAGCGATCTCCGCGAGCATCTGGCTCCACTGCTCGGGCAAAAGCCGAGCCAACTCACCCCGGGACGGATCACATACGACCTGCGACGCCTGCGCCTGCACGGGCTCATCGAGCGCATCCCGAAGTCTTACCGCTACCGCATCACCGCCAACGGGCTGCGCACCG
>DASSEH010000067.1:0-1850 GCA_035695325.1 Candidatus Angelobacter sp. | reverse complement strand
TTCCCCGGCATTGGTCGGCGGTACTCGCCGAACTTGGCACGGTAATCCGCAATGTCGGCGGTCTCCACCACGACCGCGCCCTGCTCTGTTATTTGATGGGCATCGTATTTCCTATAGGCGATGGCCTCGAAGATACCTCTGTGGCGGTTGAAGATGATCCCACGGTCTTCCTCAGTGAGCTCGGTTGCGCGGTAAAGACCTTCTATGGCTGAGCGTGTGACCTTGCACAGAACAGTCCTGCGCCCGTCAACGCCGTGCCAGCAGATCGTTCTCTCCTCTGGGTCAAAGAACGGTTCCGCGCCATGAAAATTGAGCGGCATCTTGCTCTCAATGGTCAGTCAAAGGACTGTTCTGATGGTGCCACAACCGACCAACCGAGCGCAGCCCGCGCAGATTTACACAAGGGGCTACTAAAGCGGATTCCGCTCATATTGAAACATATCCGGCATGAGCGAAGTAGTTGGCGCATTCGTCTGCGCCGAGGCGAGGCACGAAGAGGCCAATTCGGCGGCGAAGGCTGCGCTGCGTCCGCTCGGCAGCTTTGCGCAGATACGCCTTGAGCTTGCTGAAGGACATCTCGATCGGATTGAGATCGGGCGAGTACTTGGGCAGATATAGCAATTCCGCGCCAACGGCCTCGATCGCTTGCTCGACGCCGGCAACCTTGTGGGCTCGGAGATTGTCCATCACGACGATATCGCCGTGGTTGAGCGCGGGAGCCAGGCATTGCTCGACGTAAGACAAAAAGATTTCTCCGTTCATGGCTCCTTCGATCACCAGGGGCGCCGTCATTTCGTCGCAGCGCAGGCCAGCCACGAAGGTCAGGGTCTTCCAGGTTCCAAGCGGGACGCGCCCGATCAGCCGCTCGCCGCGCGGGCAGCGGCCATAGCGGCGGGCCATGGTAGTGTTCACCCAGGTTTCATCGATGAAGACAAGGCTGGATGAATCAAGCAGGGCCTGCTGCCGGATCCAATGCCGGCGCGCCCGGGCGACATCGGCTCGTTGCTGCTCAGCCGCGCGCAGGCTTTTTTTTGAAGCTGATGTCGTGACGCTCCAGAAAACGCCACAGCGCGCTGCGGCTGCCCGGCATTCTCTGCTTGTGCAGGGCCGCGACGAACTCTTCGAGCGTCCAATCCGGCCGCTCGCCGACCAGCGCGAGGACCCCGTCCGCGTAGTCCTCCAGCGGCGATCGGCTGCCGCCGCGTGGCCGCGGCGCACGGCGCCCTTCCCGCCGCCACGACTGAAGCCATTTGACCGCCGAGCTGGCGCTGACTTCAAAACGCTCCGCCGCCTCACGCCGCGATGCTCCCCCTTCAACCGCTTCGATCACACGCTCGCGCAAATCCAACGAACAAGCCTTGGGCATGGCGCTCCTCCGCAAACCGAATCGCCCCAAGACTCTGCCGATTCGTCACCCCTGGGAATCCCGATTCAAATCTGCCGGGAACCGCTTTAGTGCAGGGCGAACCATGAGCCAGGACGCCTGGGACAGGAGGGCGAATAAGCGACCCTATTCGAACATCAGATGCTGGTGTCCACACATCGCATGTAGGCACGCCAGGAAAATGGCCCGCCGGTGTCACCGTATGTTGCTTCCCCCTCGCAGAATCGATCGAGGTCGGCATCGATATGCGTAGTCTGGGCACGCGCCTTGGCAACACGCTCGCTTCGTTCGCACGCACCAGCAACGTCGTATTCCGAAGAGTCGGTCTGTTTGGCTCTGACAAAGCAGTAGGCTTGCGACCTGAAATCTCGTGAAGCTATCTGCTCTTGTGAGGATGGCGAGTTCGCGCAAGCTGCCAGCCCTGCAAGGCAGGCTGTTCCGGCCACGATTGCCCAAAATGTCCTCA
>DASSEH010000066.1:0-1614 GCA_035695325.1 Candidatus Angelobacter sp. | reverse complement strand
CTCTAAAAATGTGTAATCAGATGGGTTCCATCATTCACAGCTCGCGGTTCCGTGCAAGCCCGTAAAATAACGGAGGCCCGTTTCGCGCGTGCCATGTGATGCCCCTGACCTGCCCCGGGATTTTCGGACCGGTGATTACTTGAGAGACTGCCCTCCCAATCGGAGGAGCGGATGCGCAAGTCAAGGTTCACGGACGAGCAGATAGTGGCGATCCTGCGAGAAGCGGATCGAGAGCCGATCGGCGTGGTCGCCAAGAGGCATGGGATCAGCGAGCAGACGATCTACACGTGGAGGAAGCGTTTCGGAACGTTCCAGGCTGACGATGTACGCCGGCTTAAGCGGCTTGAAGCTGAGAACGCGCGGCTGAAGAAGCTGGTTGCCGAACGCGACCTCGAGATCGAGGTGATGAAGGAGATCACTGCAAAAAAATGGTGAGCGTGCCGGCTCGCCGTGCCGGAGTAGCGTACGCGACGGGCAAGGGCCTGTCGCAACGGCGGGCTTGCACGCTGCTCGGTGTCGGGCGATCCGCGTTGCACTATTGCTCGACGAAGCTGGCGAAGGATGCGCCGGTGCTGGCGCGGATGGCGGAGTTGGCGGCGCAATATCCGCGTTATGGTTACCGGCGGATCGCGATCTTTCTTGGCCGCGACGGTCATGTGATGAGCTTTGGACGTGTGCACCGTCTGTGGCGGCAGGCGCGTCTTCAGGTGCCACACAAGCGCCCAAGAAAGCGCATCGCGACCGGCCGCCCACGCCCGAACGCGCCGACGGGCGCCAACCAGGTGTGGTCGTACGACTTCGTGTTCGACTGGTGCGCCAACGGCCAGCAGCTCAAGTGCCTGACCGTCACCGACGAATGGACAAAAGAGGGTCTTGCGATCGAGGTGGATGGCCGCATCCGTTCCGGCCGCGTGATCGAAGTGTTGTCGCGGCTGGTGTCCGAGCGCGGCGCACCACTGTATTTGCGCTCGGACAATGGGCCGGAGTTTGTCTCCCGCGCCTTGCTGAAGTGGATCGTCGACCAAGGCATCGCCACCGCATTGATCGATCCGGGCAAACCCTGGCAGAATGGCGCGACGGAGAGCTTCAACGGCAAGTTCCGCGATGAGTGTCTGAGCCTCGAATGGTTCCGGTCACGGACCGAGGCGAAGGTGCTGATCGAAGCGTGGCGGAAGCACTTCAACACGGTGCGGCCGCATTCGAGTCTCGGCTATCTCACGCCGGCCGCGTTCGCGGCCAAGCTCGAGCAGCAAGGCGCAACGGACGCCCAAGCGACGGGGCGGATCGCTGCGGTATATGGGGCCTCCGCGCCCCGCCCCGTCGCACAACCGTCCCGCAAGGGGCAAACGAAAGAAGCAATCGGGGTGGTCGTCTCAAGTTAAACGTGGTCCGAAGAAACAAGGCAGGTCACCGGCGGCGCGGAAACGCAGGGCTGAATGAGTTTTATGCTTATGTGGCAGAAGAACATCTAATGTCAGAAACACACTCGAGCCGAATGGCACTTTTCATTGCTGGCAGCCGTCGTTCTATTAACGGTAGTGGGGCGCGCCGATGAAGGATTACCAGGCCCATCTGGAAAGCCTTCGCAATAAAGCGGCGGAATCTGCGCTGATC
>DASSEH010000065.1:0-1091 GCA_035695325.1 Candidatus Angelobacter sp. | reverse complement strand
ATGGCGCGACTTCGAGGGTCGCCTTCAAGTTCGGATGGAAGCGGCAGTAATAGTCGATCAGGCCGGCCTTCTTCAAAACCAGGGTGACGGTCTTTTTTCGGCGGCATCGTCACCTCCCAGTCGCCATCTCGCGTCGTCGCGGTATGGACGAAAATATCCTTGTTGATCCATTCTATGGTGTCGCCAACTTTCGCAGAAGCCTCCGCTGGCGAGATCACGAGATTCTCCATCGTGATTTGAATGGTCGCCGCATGCGCCGAGACGGACGCTCCCAACATCAGCGCGGTCACGATCGGGAGAACCCACCTCGGCGTCATGGGAGGCACTTTACTTGAGGCCAGCCGCGCCGTGTTCGGCATGCTGGAGCGTGGGTGCGATCGAAACGATTAGTGATCTGGAAGAATGACGAGTTGCTCCGGTTGTAGCCGGCATGGAACGGAATCAACCGGTTCCGTCTGCGGGCCGGTTCAATCCTTGCAAGCCGTTCATTGCGCAGCCACCTGATTTCCGATGTCGATCGGCCGCAAGAACGTCTCATCGTCATCTGCAAAGATGAATGTGCCAGCCGTGTTGCGATAACGCGCGGCTTGGTCGTGCAATCGTGAATAAAGTACGGCAACACTGACGAACTGGTCATGCCCCAGATCGTCGTGCTTTGCGAGCCTCGAAATGTCGACGATTTGAACCTTTTCTTTCAGGGCAGCCTCCCGCACAACGGGATCGTCAACGTTGATATCGCCAGCACGCGCGATGCCACCGTCAAGAAAACTGGACACTCGAAGCGCACCATCATCCTTGGAAACTAGAACCAGCAAAGGTGGCTTGAGCGGACCGATGGCTTGTACCTGAGCACGGAACGTTTTCGCGTTGATGTCGGGCGCCGCCAGCACAACACGGCCTAGCCGGGCGATCACTCGGTCTTTGCCTTCGATACGAAGCTGGCGCAGAGCGTCAACGGTCAACATGGCACCCATGCTGTGGGCTACCACCATAATGTCGCTGACCTCGGAGCTGCTGCTTAACATTGTTAGTAAAGCCATCAGATAGTCGCGAGAATAGCTTGCCGATTGCTTGTCCATTTCATAGGCAGC
>DASSEH010000064.1:0-1775 GCA_035695325.1 Candidatus Angelobacter sp. | reverse complement strand
CCGTCGGCGTACAAAGCTATCCATCCATATAAAGGTGTTCGGATGAGCCTGCTTGAAATAGTTAAACCAGCCGCGCAGCGTCGGATTCAATTCGACGATAATTTTCGCCAAACTATCCCCGCGCGTGCGCTTGGTCCTCATTCGAATGCGATCTTGCACGGCCTTGTAGCTCTTTTTGCGTACCCAGCGTCGCCCCAGCTCGAAATGATAACCCAGAAAGTCAAAGCCCTGTCCCGCTTGCCGACAGTCTCCCACATGGGTCTTGTCAGGACTAAGACTCAGGCCATTGGCCTCTACCCAGGCTTTCACCTCCGCAAGTGCCGCTTCGGCTTCCTCGCGACTGCGGCAAAGCACCACAAAGTCATCAGCGTAGCGAACCATGCGGTAGCCCTTCTGCTTGATATGACAGTCCAAAGGATGAAGATAAATGTTGGCCAAAAGGGGGCTGATTACCGCGCCTTGCGGGGTCCCTCCCGTTGGTGTCCATCGCTCCATTTCCTTGACAATGTCTTGCTTAAGAAACGCTTCTATCAGCTCAAGCACCCGCCCATCGCTCACCTTTTCCTCAACGCGCTTCAAAAGCTGCGCGTGGGGTATGGTGTCAAAGTAGCTCTTAAGATCAGTATCCACCACAAAAGTGTAGCCTCCCTTAAGCAGCCCCTCCACTTCCCGAAGCGCGTCTTTGCAGCCAAGCCCAGGGCGAAAACCGTAACTCAGCTTAAGGAACTCACGCTCAAAGATCGGTTCCAACACAAGCTTAAGCGCCGTCTGCACGATCCGGTCTTTCACCGCCGGAATTCCCAAGGGGCGAAACTTCCCGCCTCCTTTGGGAATCTCCACTCGCCGCACGGGCTGTGGCCTGTAGGTTCCTTTCTTAAGCGCTGTACTCAGTTCCTCAAGATACCTCTCCGCCCGGACCGCAAATCGCTCCACGCTTTGGCCGTCTACTCCTGCTGCGCCCGCGTTCGCCTCTACTCTCTGCCATGCCGCCTTAAGCGTCTCGGCTCGGTACACTTTGTCGATCAGGCTGAACCACTTACCTCCTTTGACGCCGTTTTCCAGCGCCGCCAACATTCGCTCGTTCCACACCGAAGCTTCCACCCACGACCAATCCCGGCCGTGGGTCTCTGCGCCTTGTGTAGCCCTGGGGGGCACTGCCGGCGCTTGGCTTTCGCTCTGCTTCACTGGGAAACTCACGCTTCCACCTTCCTATCTCCCTTCCCTCAGTGCGGCTTTGCTTTCCCCACCTCTCGCGGCTCTCACCGCTTCGGTACTATGGAGACTCTGACTCCTGCGCCGCTCACCACCCACAGCGCAGGTCTCCCCGCTTACCTCACCACACCTTCCTGTCGTTCCGTCTCCAACCACGTTGAGCTGCCTGATCATCGCTTGTCACCACGCCAGCGTGATCAGCGAGTTTCGGACTTCGCCCTGAGTGAGCAGGCTCGTCGCAGCACCCCCGCCGAATCGAGTTCGTTCACCTACGGACCGACAGTTCGCCTCCGGTTGCTCCCCACGCCGCTTCAAGCCGACGCAGTTACCTTGGGCTACGGAGCTGTGGCATACTCCGACACGGACTTTCACCGTGCTAATGTGGCGCCTTCACGGGCGCACTCACCCCCGAATGTTTTAATCGGGGGTCCAGCTCCGGTCTCGCCTGGATTCCCGATAGAAGCATTCGGGAATGACGAAACTATTAGAGGAATGGGAACACCTTATACGCAGCAAGCTGCGGGGAATCAGACCCGCTGAGATTGAATCTATTTGGCAAACGG
>DASSEH010000063.1:0-1145 GCA_035695325.1 Candidatus Angelobacter sp. | reverse complement strand
AACCGGGAGATCTCCATCGCCGTCCCCGCCAGTCGTGGCCGGGACGTTGTCGGGAAGGCCGGAGGCCGTAGCCGACGATGAGCGCGATGGAGAAGTCGGACCTGCCCGAAGTAGCGAGGAAGCGAGCGAACAAAGCGGCCTCGGCCGCTGCGGAGCCCGTGGAGCGAAGGGGCGGGACCAAGGAGAATGCGGAGCTGCAAAGCACAGTCCGGACGCAGAGCCGGGAAGCCGTGTCACGCGCGCAGGCCCGCATACGAGAAGCCGTCACCAGGAACAGACAGGACAAACTGACGGCGCTCCTGCATCACGTCAACATTGAGGTTCTGCGGGCAGGCTTCTTCGGACTTAAGAAGGATGCTGCCCCAGGTGTTGATGAGAGGACGTGGATCGAATACGCAGAGCACCTTGAGGCAAACCTCTTGAGCCTGCATGTTCGCGTCCATACAGGAGCGTATCGAGCGCTGCCGTCACGCCGGAAGTACATACCGAAGGCGGATGGCAGACAGCGGCCGCTCGGCATCGCCGCCATAGAGGACAAGATTGTCCAGGCTGCGGTGGTGACAGTTCTGACGCCGATCTATGAGTCGGAGTTCTTGGGCTTCAGCTACGGTTTCCGACCGAAGCGTAACCAGCATCAAGCGCTGGATGCGCTCGCGTTCGGGATCGGGAAGCGGCGGATCAACTGGGTACTCGACTGCGACGTTCAATCCTTTTTCGACAAGGTTGACCAGAATTGGCTGGTCCGCTTCGTCGAACATCGGATTGGCGACCGGCGAATTATCCGGTTGATTGCCAAATGGCTGACGGCAGGCGTGCTCGAAGATGGACACCTGATCGAGACGGAGGAGGGGACGCCGCAGGGCGCGGTCATCAGCCCGCTCTTGGCGAACATTTACCTTCATCATGTCTATGATCAATGGGTCCACCAGTGGCGGCAGCGATGCGCCACCGGTGACGTGATTGTCGTGCGCTACGCGGACGACTCCATCGTTGGCTTCGAGCATCGGCACGAAGCAGAGCAATTCCTTGCCGACCTCAAGGCGAGGCTCGCTCGTTTTGGACTGAATCTTCATCCCGAGAAGACGCGGCTCATCGAGTTTGGGCGGAACGCAATTGCGAACCGCCGCACTCGAGGCCTCGGTAAG
>DASSEH010000062.1:0-2170 GCA_035695325.1 Candidatus Angelobacter sp. | reverse complement strand
TTCTGTAAGGCGTTGAATTCGTTGGCCTGTCTTGCTTCCCTAGGGAGCGCCATGCTGAGCGGTCATGCTACCGCTTGAAACAGCAATTTGAGATGGTTGCACGTCCCCGATTTGAACCCATCAAATCGATGGCGTTGTGCAGCGGATCCCTTCGACCGCCGATCTCATCATGGTGCGCAACGCGCGTCGGCGGTGAAGGCAACCGCGATGCGATGCCGAAATGAAGCGAATTCTCCGGCTCCATTGATCCTTATCGCTTTACGATGCTGCCGACACGGATGTCGTCGTAATGGATCAGCTAGGTCTCTTGATCGGCGTCGGGATCGCGGCGGCAGCGGACGAGCCATTGCGGAGCGATTTTCGTCAGACGTGCCAAAGCGAGGTCCCCCTATTGTGCCCCAGCTTTTTTGGGGCACACCTCTAGTCGCTCCCGTCATTGAAAATGACGGCAACTTCTGAATCTCTGTCGCCGCAAGGCAGCGATGGAGGTGATTCGTGGTCGGGAAAGAGATTGCCGTCAAGAAGTACGTAGTGCGGTTGAGCGCGGAAGAACATGCCCAACTCGACGAGTTGATCCGCAAAGGCAAGCGTTCCGCCCAGCTGCTGACGAAGGCCCGCATCCTGCTGAAGGCGGACGTATCGGAGCTCGGCGAAGGCTGGAGCGACAGCCGGATTGCCGCGGCGCTGGACACCAGCATCGCCACGATCGAGCGGACCAGGCGCCAGCTGGTCGAGGAGGGGTTCGAGGCGGTGTTGAGGCGCACATACAATCCCAATTCCGCCCGGCCGCGGATTTTCGACGGCGTAGCAGAAGCAAAATTGATCGCGCTGACCCTCTCTCCGGCCCCGGAGGGTTTCGCTCGTTGGAGCCTGCGCCTGCTCGAGGAGAAGGTCGTCGAACTGCACATTGTCGAGCGCGCCAGCGACAACACGATCGGGCGGACGCTAAAAAAAACATACTCAAACCGCATCGCAAGCAGCAATGGGTGATTCCGCCCGACGCCAACGCGGCGTTTGTCGCCACCATGGAAGACGTGCTGGAAGTCTATCAGCGACCGCACGATCCGCAGCGCCCGCTCGTATGCCTTGACGAAACCTCCAAGCAGTTGATCATCGAGACGCGCGCGCCGATCCCCGCCAAACCGGGACAACCAGCGCGTCACGATTACGAATACGAACGCAATGGCGTCGCCAATCTGTTCATGGTGTTCGCACCGCTAGAAGGCTGGCGGCATGTCAAGGTCACCGACCGCCACACCGCCATCGATTATGCCCACGTGCTCAGGGACTTGTCCGACACGCATTTTCCCGACGCGGCGAAAATCGTGCTGCTGCAGGATAATCTCAACACCCACAAGCCAGCCTCGCTCTATGAGGCCTTTCCCGCGCCCGAGGCGCGCCGGCTCGTCGAGCGCTTCGAATGGCACTACACGCCCAAGCACGGCAGTTGGCTCGACCTGGCCGAATCCGAACTCGGCGTTCTCGCCTCGCAATGTCTGGATCGCCGCATCGCCGACAAGCAAATCCTCGCCCGCGAAGTCGCCGCATGGCAGGACCACCGCAACAAGCGGCACGCCAAAGCCGACTGGCAATTCACAACCGCCAACGCCCGCGTCAAGCTGAAAAGACTGTACCCTCAGTTCGAGTGACTCGGGCGACTAGAAGGAGGCGAAGAGATAATTGCAATATTGGATGAGGTGCAAAGCCTTGCTGACACCAGACATGACATCGTTCACGGTGACACAAAGCGTTACTGGCGCGCTCGAGTTTCCAAACCTTCGGATCGAGCTTGCCAGCGCTTCTGCGGAAAGTTGGCGCACTTGGTTCCGTAGCTTCGTCATTGCCGGAAACTCCAGTTCCGCAAATGAGAAGTCGGGCTCCCTCTCGTTACTCACCCCGAATTTGGCTTCGGTTCTCGCCACGATTAGCTTTCAGAACCTCGGCATCTTCCGGCTCGAAAACGCGCCAGCGGAGGCGAGCGGAGAGGTCTCGCGTCTTGTGGCGGACCTCTATTGTGAGCGGATGGACTTGGCAATTGGCTCGCCAGGCCTGTGATGGATGACTTCGAGGAACGGCAAATCATCCGCCGGCCGGGGCGTCCCCCTGCTGCCGAACATCGGCTCGCGCACCACGCCAAGCTTCGAAGCCAGCAAGAGCATCCGTTCATCCG
>DASSEH010000061.1:0-3919 GCA_035695325.1 Candidatus Angelobacter sp. | reverse complement strand
GCCTCGACAAGCTCTCGGAGCGCCCCCGCGCGAGGCGGAGTTGTACGGCCTTCGTCGAGCCGGCCGCGGTACTTGAGCTTGCGGTTGGCGTTGTAACCGAAGAAGTCCGGCGTACAGACCGCCCCATACGCCCGCGCGACTGTCTGGGTCTCGTCGTGAAGATAGGGAAACGGGAAATCATGAGCCTTCGCGAAACGCTTCATATTCTCAAATGAGTCTTCGGGATAGCTCGCCGCATCGTTCGAGCAAATCGCGGCAAAGCCTACGCCCTCCGACATCAGCACGCGGGCGTCCGCAACCATGCGGTCGATCACCGCTTTGACATAGGGGCAATGGTTGCAGATGAAGACGACGACCGTGCCCTTTTCGCCCGCAACGTCGTCCAGTGCGTAAGTCTTGCCGTCGGTGGCCGGAAGCCGAAACTCCGCCGCCGGTGTATCGAGAATGACCTGGGTAGCTGTTGCCGCCATATCGCACCTCCTTGTGCCCCAAATATATGCCGACGAAGGCCTGCCTGCGCACAGCTTCCAAAGCCTGCTCGCCGACTTCGCCACCTCTTGCAGGATCCAGGCGACCACCGCATTCAACGACAAATGTTCCTATCGATGACAGGGCCGGGTCGCACGGTGGTTCGACGATTTTTAGACCTTTTCGACCGCGCCGGTCCAATCTTTAAATCCGCCGACATTATAGACCTTCTCGTAACCCATATCCTTGAGGACCTTCCCGGCGAGCGCAGAACGACCGCCGGAAGCGCAATAGAGGATAACGGTCTTTTCCTTATCGAAATTCTTGTCGTGGTATGGAGAGTCCGGGTCGGCGCGAAATTCCAACATTCCGCGTGAGACGTTCACAGCGCCAGCGATCTTGCCGCTGGCGCTAACCTCTGGTGCATCGCGCACGTCGACCACCAGGGTGTTTCCCTTTTTAATCATGTCACTGGCCTGATCCGGCGTGATCTTCGGAACCGCCGCGTTAGCAGTTTCCAACATCTGTCTGACGCTTGTTACCATCTGATCCTCCTTTGGTCGGGCACCGACATTTAAGCACGAAACCCGGGACGGTGTTCACAAGTAAGGCCCCGGATCACTCCGAGGCTGTCCCTGTCGCAAATCAAATCCGAACATATTGGTGGTGTAGGCCGCCGAGAAGAGACAACGGCTCCGTAGAGTACCGCTCTACAACCAGATCGACGGCGACCGTTGTTATGGCTGCCATGGCGTCGGCGCCGTCGCGAAAAGGGCGTCCCGGTTGTTTGGTTGCCTCGCATACGCCCGCTCGGCTTTTACAAGTTCGTCAATCAGTAACATTAGGTCAGTCATTTTCATTCCCCATTCGAAAGCGTGGATAGGGTGGTGCCCCGAGAAGGAATCGAACCTCCAACCTTTCCGCTTACAAAGCGGCTGTTCTACCAGTTGAGCTACCGGGGCGATTACGCTGCGCTCTCCCAATACCGATTACTGATATGCTTCAGCACAACCGGCCGAAGCCAAATTTTCATCTAGTGTTAAGGAACCTCTTTGCCGACCGGAGGCGCAGCAGGCTTTGCCCGCCGCGTCGATGGCCTCGATTAAGAGCCAATCCCCACGGCGGCACCGCCTGGTCCGTTCACTGGCAGCCGGTTCGGACCGCGAATATTCGCGTCAGTGAAGCCGACAAACTTCCACGGGGTCCTGCGCTTCTTCAATAGTTTGGCATTTCGGATTGAACGCAACGCAAATTCGCGCGTGGTCGAGACTCAATTAGCAGGAGTGGCACATCCACGACCGGTGATTGCGGATTTTGCTGAATTCCGATTCGGGGTACGGTTATGGATGGCCTCGGCACCGGACGCTCTTCACCAAAACCGCCTCTCCCGCGAGACATCGCCTTATCTGCTGCAGCATCAGCACAATCCGGTCCACTGGTGGCCGTGGGGACCCGACGCGCTTGCGGAGGCGAAGCGAACCAACAAACCGATTCTGCTTTCGGTCGGCTACGCCGCGTGCCATTGGTGCCACGTCATGGCGCATGAGAGCTTTGAGGATGAAGCCACCGCTGCGGCGATGAACGAGTTGTTCGTCTCAATCAAGGTCGATCGCGAGGAACGACCCGACATCGACCAGATCTACATGAACGCGTTGCATCTGTTAGGCGAGCAGGGCGGCTGGCCACTGACGATGTTTCTCGCGCCCGATGGCTCGCCGTTCTGGGGCGGCACATATTTTCCGAAGACATCGCAATACGGCCGCGTCGCATTTACCGACGTATTGCGCGAAGTCGCGCGCATCTTTCGCGATGAACCTAACAAGATCGCACAGAACCGGAATTCGCTTGTTGCGAAGCTCGCCGAACGAGCGCGTTCGGATAATCCAGCAAATATCGGCATAACAGAGCTCGACAGTGCGGCGACATCCATTGCGAGTGCGACCGATCCGGTCAATGGGGGCTTGCGCGGCGCGCCCAAATTTCCGCAATGCGCGATGCTTGAATTCTTGTGGCGCGCCGGCGCACGCACCAAAGACGATCGGTTTTTTCACACCACTGAGCTTGCGCTGACGCGCATGAGCCAAGGCGGCATCTACGATCATCTTGGCGGCGGTTACGCGCGCTATTCGGTCGACGACAAATGGTTGGTGCCGCATTTCGAGAAGATGCTCTACGACAACGCGCAGATCCTCGACATGCTAGCGCTCGATTATGCGCGAATCAAAAATCCGCTGTTTCGCGAACGCGCGGCCGAGACGGTCGGCTGGCTCCGACGAGAGATGACCACGCCCGAGGGCGGCTTCGCGTCGTCGCTCGATGCCGATTCGGAAGGCAAGGAAGGCAAGTTCTACGTCTGGTCGCTCAAAGAGATCGAACACGCGCTCGGTCCCGCCGATGCTGCGCCTTATTCTGCTGGCGATTCCGCAGCATTTTTTGCTGCAAAATACGATGTCTCCCGCAACGGGAACTTTGAAAACAGCAATATCCTCAATCGCCTCAATGGCTTGGCGGACACCTCCGATGAAGCGAGCCGCCTGGCCATGCTGCGGTCGATGCTGCAGCAGGAGCGCACCAAACGGGTGCGGCCCGGGCTCGACGACAAGGTCTTGGCCGACTGGAACGGGCTGATGATTGCAGCCCTTGCCCACAGCGCGGCTGCCTTCGATGCTCCGGATTGGATAGAACTGGCCCGTACCGCCTTCGACTTCGTCGCGCGGTCCATGACCCAAGACGATCGTCTAGGACATTCCTGGCGCGCCGGACGGCTTCTGATACCCGGACTGGCCTCCGACTATGCCGCGATGATCCGGGCGGCCCTCGCAATATTCGAGGCCACCGGCGAGCAGTCTTACCTCGACTGCGCGCTGACTTGGCAGCATTCGCTGGATGCGCATTATGCCGATGCCGACCATGGCGGCTATTATCTCACGGCGAACGACGCGGAAGGACTGATCGTGCGGCCGCATTCGACCGTCGATGATGCGATTCCGAATCACACAGGTCTGATTGCTCAAAATCTTGTGCGTCTCGCGGTGCTCACTGGCGACGACAATTGCCGCAGCAAGGCCGATGCGCTGTTCACCGCGCTATTGCCGAGCGCCGCTGAAAATGTGTTCGGACATCTGTCGTTGCTCAACGCGCTCGATCTGCATTTGAGCGGTGCGGAAATCGTCGTGGTCGGAGAGGTCGCGCGTACTGACGCACTTCTTGCGACCGCGCGAAAACTTCCCCATGGGACATCTATCGTGTTGCATGCGCCGAGCGCTGATGTGCTTTCAGCCACTCATCCCGCGCGTGCAAAGCTCTATGCCACAACAGATGGCGCGGCGTTTGTCTGTCGCGGACAAAGCTGTTCGTTGCCGGTGACAGATTCGGATGTACTTGTGCAAATGGTTGCGTCGCCCGCGGCTACGGTCGAACGACTCAATCTCTGATCGGCTGGCCTTTGCGG
>DASSEH010000060.1:0-1800 GCA_035695325.1 Candidatus Angelobacter sp. | reverse complement strand
CGTGAAAAAATATTTCTTCGTTACGGATTTCCTTGCATCGATTCGCAAAACTTAATGCGAGAATGCGTCACCATTGCCAGTTACTGTATTGCGTAGTTACGCAACCGCGCATCACTAGCAATGAAGTCTCTGCTGAGATCAAAGGGCGGCATACCCCACCGTACAGAGGGGAATAAAAGGTGTTGGCTTAAACTAGGTAGCGGTTTTTGCGCACGCAGAATAAAAAGAATTTCGAGCAAAGAAGATTCGAGCTATAATCAAAAAGTGTGGAAATAGGAAATAGGTAGGCGTACCCTTTCGTGAATCTCAAAACGAAAGGCTGCCTGTTGGAGCAGGCAGAGAAAGGATACGCCGATGAGAGAAGAGCATAGAGGGAAGGATGAGTCAAAGAGAATTTTGTACGACGAGTTGGAGGAGTTCGCGCGGGTAAAGATACGTCAGCATTTGCAGGATTTGTTGGAGCAGGAAGTAACCGAGTGGTTGGGACGGGAGAAAAGCGAGCGCAAGGGTAACGCTTTGGAACAGCCCGGCTATCGCAACGGTTACGGCAAGAAGAGGCGTTTTACATTGAGCCTGGGGACCATCGAGATTCACCGGCCTCGGGTAAGGAATCTTGATGAGCGGTTGGTCTCGAAGGTGTTGCCGTTGTTCAAGAGAAACACCCAGCAGGTGCGCGATCTGATTCCGGAACTTTATCTTCACGGGCTGGCCGGTGGAGATTTTGAACTGGCACTAAGAGGGTTTTTGGGGGAAGGGGCACCGCTATCGGCATCATCGTTACAGCGGCTCAAGGAGAAGTGGCAGGGAGAATACGAGCAGTGGAAGAGCACAGCGATTGAGGAGCAAGACTGGGCCTATCTTTGGGCGGATGGGATTTATGTGAAAGCAGGGATCGGCAAGGAGAAGGCGGCGTTGCTGGTGGTGATCGGAGTCCAGAGGGATGGTAGCAAACGATTTTTGGCCTTGGAGGCCGGGTATCGAGAGAGCAAGGAGTCATGGGCTTTGGTGCTGCGGCAATTGAAAGTGCGAGGGGTGAAAAGCGCCAGGCTGTTTGTCGGGGATGGGAACCTCGGATTGTGGGCAGCGGTTGGGGAGATCTATCCCCAGGCCCAAGAGCAACTTTGCTGGAATCACAAGATGCTCAACGTGATGGATGCGGTGAGCAAGAAGGAGCAGGTCCAAGCCAAGGGTCATCTTACCGCCATGATGTATGGCGAGAGCCGACAGGAAGCATTAAAGGAGCGTAAGAAATTTGAGCAAGCGTTTCGGCACAACCCCAAGGCAATCAAGACAGTGGTAGAGAACTGGGAACGGCTGACGAGTTACTATGACTTTCCCCGCGAGCACTGGAAGCACCTACGCACATCCAATGTGGTGGAATCCCCGTTTTCACGGGTGAGATTGCGAACGGCCGCGTCAAGAAGATTCAAGTCACAAGTCAATGCCACCTGCTTGATTTGGAAAACACTAATGGTGGCGGAAATGAGTTTCAGAAAACTCAATGCGCCCAATCTCGTGGAGAAAGTCGCTGAGGGGAAAAAGTACCAGAGCGGAAAGGAAATCAGGGTCGCCGCCTAATTCCTTTTTACCCACCTATTGACGACGGCTCACTTTTCCAATACCCTCCATTGCTCATTGTAGCCCCTCCTTTTGTGAGGCTTGATCCTTATAGGGTTAAGATGGAGGTAGCGGCTGAGGTCCAGCAGATAAGTATCTCCTTCCACCAAAATCGCTTTGTATCGCCCCTGGTAGAGGTGACCAACCCTCTTATGCCGTCGGTTATATGCCCCGGTATAAGCA
>DASSEH010000059.1:0-1887 GCA_035695325.1 Candidatus Angelobacter sp. | reverse complement strand
CGAGCGCTTTTCTAAGTGACCTTTGTCGCAGATTTGGCACATTTGGGCACCAGAATGGCAGTAAAATTGGCTGGAACATCTCATGGCCGTCGGAATCGGCGACAGCAGCGACCCAGGTGCGCTGTGCTAAGTGCTGTTTTCGCCAATCACACCTTGGTATCACGGTCAGCACGTGATTCAAGAAGCCACGGGACCCGCGGATACCCATCGCCGAGTAAGTCTGCCTTAAGCTCAGCAAGCCCCGCCCTGGTTCAGAATGCGTCGGCGGGTTTTTTGCTTTCTGCGGTGAGGCAGTCGTTGTATGGTATTCTATGAGCCTTCGGTCTACTGGACTCGCGTGCATATTGTCTTTGATGATCCTGGGATGCGCCGCCAATTCACCCGAATCTGCGAGCGAGGCCAGCATGTGGCGTGAACAACTGGCACGCCAACAGCAAGGGGCACGTGAAAGTGGTCGTATTGGCTATATTGGCAATGAGGGGCCTGTGGGCAATTGAGTTTTGTCAGCACCTGTAAAGTGGCCTAGTGTGATGTCCCATAAATAGGGCTATACATTTCTTCGAGGAGCGCTTGCCATGCCCGATTGATTTTATCGAGCACTGTCTGCGGATCGGCGGTCCATTGGTATCGGGTGGGCTTGAGATTGTGATGCTCCAAGAAGCGAAAGATGTCGGCCACCAGTTGAGGAACATTTTGGAAGCTGCCCAAGCGAATGACCTTGCGGGTAATTTCGCCGAAAAAGCGTTCCACCAGGTTGAGCCACGAGGCGGAGGTGGGGGTAAAGTGCAGATGAAAGCGCTTCTTACGGGCGAGCCACGCCTTGACTCTGGGATGTTTGTGCGTGGCGTAGTTGTCGCAGATGATATGGATCTCTTTATCCGCAGCGACGGAGGCGTCGATTTTCTTCAGGAAGGCCAGCCATTCGCTGTGACGATGCCGGTTGGCCGTATGCGCCAGCACTTTGCCGCTGAGGTAGTCCAGTGCGGCAAAGAGAGTCACCGTCCCATGCCGGTAGAAATCATGGGTGCGCGTGCGGATATGGCCTTGTCCGAGGGGCAGGCCGGTCTGGGTGCGCTCCAGAGCCTGGCACTGGCTTTTCTCGTCACAGCACAAAACCACGGCGTTTTGTGGAGGGTTCAAATAAAGGCCGACGACGTCCCAGTATTTTTCCTCAAACTCCAGATCGTTGGACAACTTGAAGCCCCGTACACGGTGCGGTGCAATGCCGTGCGCCGCCCAAAGCCGCTGAACCGTGGATTTGCTCAGCCCGGTGTGAGCGGCCATCTCCCTCACACTCCAGGCTCCGCCATGAGCGGCACGCGTGGGCGCCATGGTCAACGCTTTGCCGAGCGCCTTCGGCGAGACGCTCGCCTTGCGCCCCCTGCCCGCGGCATCACGAAGGCCGACAAGCCCCTGCCGACTCCAACGTCCCCGCCATTTACTCACCGAAGGCATGCTTGTGTTAAGTTCTTTGGCAACCGCCTCAGCGCTCTTGCCGGAAGCCAGACCCAGGATAATGCGAGCTCGAAAGGCTTCCCGCTGCGAACTCGTCGCCGCTTTGCTGCTCTGGTTTAGTTGGCGTTTCTGCTCTTCAGTCAAGATTACAGGAGTTGGCGCTGGCATACGGTCCACAAAATGAAACCTGAACGAAGACATGTAAAGTCTTTTATGGGACATCACAACTAGATCGTCGCCAGCGCGATCCGGTGTCGAGCCCAAGGAAATGGAAGTTCGAAGCCCAATTTGGAGCCGAGTTTAACAGCCCAGCCCTTAGCAAAGCATGTCAACGATACCATCCATTTCCTCGACGGCGAGCGCACCTAGTAGCCGGCCGCCTGACCTTCAACCGGGTAAGATGTCGGCTTCCTGCGCATTACCGGAGTGGTA
>DASSEH010000058.1:0-1525 GCA_035695325.1 Candidatus Angelobacter sp. | reverse complement strand
CGATCCACCTGCAACGGGAAGTACTTGCCATGAAGCTCTGGGCAGTTCGCCGGCTTATAGTATGTCACAGCGTAACTCGTTCCCGGCAGGGTAACCATGATGTCGCCACCGTCCACTTCGACGTGAAGGGGCTCGACGTCGGGCTCACGCCTTGTTGAAAGTAGTAAAATAAGAAAACAAAATGCCTTGGCAGCGCCTCGAAGCGGCCTTGTCGGGTGCTCTCACATTTCGCACACTCTAGCCGCATCCAATCCAGCGATGGAGTTTGTGATGATCCGACTCATTCTGTTTGCCTGGTTCGCCCTCGCCGCCATCCTCCTGGTCGCTACCGATCTCTCCGAAGACCACCATTTGAAGCAGATCAGCAGCACGTACTTTGCCCAAAGCGACAACAACGGCGCGGAATACCAAACGCGCCACACTATTCGGCATCACAGCTAGGTTGGGGACTCATTCAAATCCACTGACACATGATGGCGGCGAGTGCGAGTGCTGAGAGGTAGTTTTGGGCATGGCGATCATATCGGGTTGCGATGCGTCGCCAGTTTTTCAACTTGCAGAACATGCGCTCGATGACATTGCGGCGCCGATAGATCTTTTGATCGAGCGGGTATGGGGTCCGTCGGGTGGCGGTTGATGGGATGACGGCCTTGATCTTTCGTCGCTTGAGCCAGTGACGAAAACTGTCGGCATCATAGGCCTTATCGGCAAGCAAGCGTTTGGGCTTGTCCACGGCGCCCAGGAGCGGAATGGCCATGGTGATGTCGGCGACGTTGCCGGGCGTCAGGGCGAAGGCGACCGGTCGGCCACGATCATCGGCCAAAGCATGGATTTTGCTCGTTCTTCCGCCGCGCGAGCGCCCAATCGCTTCCGCATACTCCCCCTTTTTGAGCCAGCCGCCGAGCGGTGCGCTTTGACATGACTGGTATCGATGCAAAGCTCTTCAGGCACTGGTCCTGCCGCAGCCATCTTCTCGAAGATCCGCTGCCAAATACGGCGCTTCGACCACCTGTTGTAGCGATTATAGATCGTTGTGTGCGGTCCATACTTAGAGGGGCAATCGCGCCAGCGGCATCCGGTCTTAAGGACGTGCAGGATGCCACTGATCACCCGACGGTCATCTACTCGCGGCTTGCCAGGTTTGCCCTGCGGAAGATGGGGCTCGATCGCTGCCCAGGCGTCATCCGACAACCAGAACAAATGCGTCATAGCGGCCTCCTTGTCAGTTAGACTCAATGAAGGCCGCGATTCGCCAAAATATTCAACGTGCTGTATGAGTTCTCAACCTAGGGCGTGTACTCATAAACCGACAGCCAAATGCTGACTTGCCAAATGCTGACTTGGATGTGCCGGCCAACGTCCGTTATTGGGGGTAAAGCGGACATGACGCGAACGCGCCGTTATGTCGCTAATGACCCATAGCGGACAGCCGAGCGCAGCTTTCCTTAAGGCGCGCGCGCCGGTCCGATCTGCGGTGCGCGAACCGGCTTGGCCATACCATAGAAGACCACGACACCCTGGCCAC
>DASSEH010000057.1:0-2475 GCA_035695325.1 Candidatus Angelobacter sp. | reverse complement strand
CCGTTGAAGCTGAGGGAGATCGCTGATTCATTCCGTCCGTTGGGCGGGAGAGTCGAATCGATGATGGGCGAGCGGCGGACTGATCAGGCTGCGCTGTTTTACGAGTTCTCGCTGGAGCGACACGTTCCGGCTACCCACTTGCTGAGATCCATCGACCGGTTTGTCGATTTATCGGACGTCCGGCGGCACTTGGCGCCGTTCTACAGCTGCACCGGCCGGCCTTCGATTGATCCTGAACTGCTCGTGCGGATGTTGCTGGTTGGGTACTGCTACGGCATCCGTTCCGAACGGCGGTTGTGCGATGAGGTGCACCTGAACCTGGCCTATCGCTGGTTCTGTCGGCTCGGGCTCGATGGCGAGGTGCCGGACCACTCGACCTTCTCCAAGAATCGGCATGGCCGCTTCCGCGACTGCGATCTGCTGCGCAAACTGTTTGAGACAGTGGTGCAGCGCTGCATCGCGGAAGGATTGGTCGACGGCGCTGCGTTTGCGGTGGATGCCAGCCTGATTGCCGCCGACGCTAATAAACAGCGCGCTGTTGCTGGGTCTGATGACGTTGACTGGGAGGCCATTGCCAGGACGCGCCGATCCGTCCGGGAGTATCTCGAGACACTGGATGAGGCTGCCTGGGGCGCGGCGAGCGAAACGGTACCGAAGTTCATCGCCAAGTCGGATCCGGCTGCGCAATGGACAGGCGCTCACAAAGGGCATGCCTTCTTTGCTTACGCCAACAACTACCTGATCGACCTGAAGGCCGCGATCATCGTCGACGTCGAGGCGACGCGAGCTATCCGGCAGGCGGAGGTCGGTGCAGCACGCACAATGATTGAGCGCACCGAAGAGCGCCTGGAGCTCAATCCCGAGCGCATCGCCGCGGACAGCGCCTACGGGTCAGCCGAGATGCTAGGGTGGTTGGTCAACGAGCGCGCGATCGAGCCACATATTCCGGTCTTCGATAAATCGACCCGTGCCGACGGGACGTTCTCGCGCGAAGACTTCGCCTACGATCAGCAAAGCGACGTCTACCTCTGTCCGGCCGGCAAGGTGCTGGCTTCCACCGGCACCCTGGTGAATGATGGGGCGACGCTGTTGTATCGGGCCAGCAAACATGACTGCGATGCTTGCGAACTGAAGCCGCGGTGTTGTCCGAAGATGCCCTCCCGCAAGGTCCCACGTTCAATCCACGAAAAGGCTCGAGACGTTGCGCGCGAAATCGCCAAGACTGATGCCTATGTCAGGTCCCGGCGCGAACGAAAGAAGATCGAGATGCTGTTCGCGCACCTCAAGCGTATCCTGCGCCTCGACCGGCTCAGGCTAAGAGGCCCGTTGGGTGCTCGAGACGAGTTCCTCCTGGCTGCCACGGCCCAGAACCTCCGGAAGCTCGCAAAGCTGATTCCGATCCCTGCGCTCCAGCCCGCTTAGGCACAATCAAGCACCCGTGCGCCGGTCGCATTGTCCGATCTAGGATCGCTAGTTCGCGGACTTCTTCAACACAATCGGCACGAAACGGACATGCCGACTCCGTTGCGTTTCGGACGGCACAATCTGAGGTCCGCTGCGGGTCAATCGCTACCAAATTGGGCTGTCGGCGCGACGTCCGCTTTTCCCCCTTTAGCAACCAGATAGCAGACATCGTCAGGCCGTCCGGGCATGTCCGAAACGTGCCATAACCGGAAGTGACAAGCTTCATTCGATCACTTCGTCGGCGCGGATCAGCAGGGCGGGAGGTATCGTGAGCCCTAGCGCTTTCGCAGTTTTGAGATTGATGACCAGGTCGTACGTGGTGGGGTTCTCCACAGGTAGTTCGCTGGGGCTGGAACCTTTGAGAATCTTGCCCGCAAAAGCAGCAGCGCGCCGACTAATAGCGACGCGGTTCGGACCGTAGCTTATCAAGCTGCCGGCTTGCGGAAACTCTTTGAAGGCAGCTACGATTGGGAGCCGATGTGACACCAAGCTCTCCGATTCGTGTTCGGTTAGGGAAAGCCACTGAACCCGCAGATACGAGAACCGCTTCGGCTCCCTGCTCCGTCATCGCCACGAAGGCACGCTCGATATCAGCAGCATTCCGCACCTGAAGCGGCCCAAGAATACGGAGCCCAAGCTGGCCTGCAGCACGCTCCATGATGGAGACCAGCTTCGCCGATAATATTCGGCATCTAGATCCCAGAGGATGGCGACACGAGAGATGGGGCCGACCGCCTCCTTCAGTACCTGCAACTCTTTGGCGAACCGCTCGGGTGAGTCCGAGTAGGTCAACCCAGTGATGTTTCTGCCTGGCCGGGCGAAGCTGGCGATGAGGCCCTCTCCGACGGGATCAATGCTTCCCGCATCCATGACGATGGGAATTTTCGTCGTCGCAGCCTTGGCTGCCTGCATCGGGGCCGGCCCCATCACCACGATGACATCGACATTCATCCCGACAAGTTCGGCTGCCATGGCCGGCAGGCGCTCGAGGTCGCCCTCCGCGAACCGGCG
>DASSEH010000056.1:0-2620 GCA_035695325.1 Candidatus Angelobacter sp. | reverse complement strand
GTAGCGGAGATGGAAAACGTCTCGCGCGCTGCGACGCAGCGACTGCACGTCGCGCAGCCGTCATTGAGTCGACAAATCCGCGATCTCGAAGATGAGGTCGGTGTGCAGTTGCTCGAACGTACCGCCAAATCGATCCGCTTGACCGACGCCGGCCGCGCTTTCCTCGATGAAGCGCGCGCGATTCTGAAGCACACCAACGAGGCAGTGCTAAAAGCGCGCGCGATCGGCGGCAAGCGCGAGACCGAACTGCACGTCGGGGATTTTCCGCTCGCGACCGCGCGGATAATGCCCGGGCTTCTCCGCGATTATCAAAAAGCAATGCCGAACGTGCGGGTGAAACTGCACGACTGGGCAGTAGAGAAGGAGCTGGCCGGAGTGCACGATGGTCGGCTGCAGCTTGCGATCATCGTTCCTCCACTCACGGGAAACTGGCTCCGTGAGCTCCGCTTCGAAGAGTTACTGACCGCGCGCATTTGTCTCGCCGTTTCATGTAACCATCCGTTCGCGCGCCGTCAGTCCGTCTCCTTGGCTGAGGCGGCGCGCGAACCTTTCGTTGGATTGATGCACGAGGAGTTTCCTCAACACCGGGTATACCTCTCTGCCACCTTCGCCAGAGTGAAGGATAAACCGCGCATCGTGGAGGAGCACGACGGTTGGGCCGGGGTTTTCTCCGCCGTCGATGCTGGCACGGGAGTAGCCATCGCTTCGGACGCGTTTAGTTATGCGTTTAGCGATCGGGTAAAACTTTTGCGTCTTACGCCTGAGCCGAAGCGTGTTTCAATCGGGATTATCTCCCGGAAAGGAAGATTTAGTCCGGCAGCGGAGAAGTTCTGCCAATGGGCAAAAGAAGCGTTTGGGGCTATACGTTAGGATCACCGCCGTAGCCGAATCGTCAGGGCAATAATGGCTGAACGTCCTTCACACGCAGAACAATTTTGCCGCGGGCGTGACGGCTTTCGCTGAGCTCATGCGCACGACGCGCTTCGCTTAATGGCAGAATGCGATCGATGATTGGCCTGAGCTTGGCTGAGTCGATGAGCTTGGCGATCGCACTTAGTTGCGCACCGTTAGGCTGAACGCTACTCATCATTCCGCGCACCCTGAATTGGTTGGCTTTTTGTTCCGATGGCGGTTGGACTAACGAAATCAGAGCGCCGGCTTTGTTGAGCACCAGCCACGAGCGCTGCTGTGTCTCGCCGCCAATTGTATCGAGGACGATGTCGATGTTGTGAGCGACATCTTCGAATTTTTGAGTTGTATAGTCAATGGCTTCATCGGCACCAAGCTTACGCAGCAATTCCTGGTTCTCCGTCGACGCCGTTGCCACGACGTAGGCCCCTTTCCACTTTGCAAGTTGGACAGCGAAATGGCCGACGCCGCCGCTGCCGCCGTGAATGAGAATGCGTTGTCCAGATTCGAGGTGGCCGAGATCGAACAATGATCGCCACGCCGTCAGCACCGACACGGGCGTAGCCGCGGCACGCACGTGATGGAGCGACTTAGGTTTCAGCCCGAGGGCCGTTGCGTGAATCGCGATATAATCTGCATAAGCGCCATCGCGCGTCGGATCAGCCATTGCGAAGACCTCGTCGCCTTTTTTGAATTGCGACACGCCGGCGCCCACTTCCGCCACGACGCCCGACACGTCCCAACCGGGAATCAATGGAAGCTTGTGTTGGATGAACTTTTTGAGATCACCGGCGCGCACTTTCCAATCGAGAGGGTTCACGCCAGCGGCGTGAACCCGGATGAGCACTTCGCCGTTTTTTACTCGTGGCCGTGGCGCATCTTCGTACCGCAAGACTTCCGGTCCGCCGTAATTGTGAATTCGAATTGCCTTCATGAGTTTTGATTTCCGAGTTCCCACCCGATTTCTGGCAGACGCCCAGCGCACAAAGGCGAAACGCTATTTCTGTGGTGCGGCCAGAAAGTGTTTTCTCGTCCGCTTTGCTGACCTTTGCCAACGAGCATGGGCGCGTTTAAGGTTGAACGTGAGGCTTTGTTCGTGGTTGTACGCTCAATCGCCTTAATGGCTTTCGGAAATGTTAGCGGTTCCTTTAGATAGAGTTTTCATGCCGCTACTATCCGTCTCGAAGCGTCGCTCCTGAAAGACTTTGTTCCTTGCCTCAGCATAGCTGCGAGGCATGCTGCACGTTTGCGTCGAACTCAGACTGCAAGGCGAGTTTGAATAGGTTTAACTGTCCTCTGGGCGACGAACGGCTGATCGCCAGCTTCTTTGTTGCTTCTATCTAACCGGCAGCCTCTCGAGTTCGAGTTGCTGGTGGGAGTTCGGGTCTCCGGCCATTCTTGGCGCAGGAATCTCCCCAGGACATTGAGGATTGGGCGGCGCTTCGTGCGTTACGGAGCGAACCTACCGCGCCGAACCTCGTTCCGTAGTGGTGCTGATCGCCGCAGCGGATAGTGCAAGGGACTCATCGAAGGTGAAAGATGCCCGACGGCGGTCTGCAATGCGCCTCGGCCATCAAGGCTTGCAAAAACGGCAGATCCCACCTCTCACAGAAAGTTCATGCGAAGGTGAGCGGCGTCTGGAAAAGGCAACTCCTGGATGTTTGAAAACGCATGCCGCACATTCTTGCAAGCGACTACGCCGTGGACATCC
>DASSEH010000055.1:0-1310 GCA_035695325.1 Candidatus Angelobacter sp. | reverse complement strand
ACTTGATCTGACGGTCAGCGTCCGGAGATGGGTCGGTTCCGCCTGTCAGGTATGATCAGGCAGCGATCATTTTCTCCTTCGCAAGCGGCGTCGCGTCAAGGAACGTCTGCATCGGCGTTTTGCCGAAGCACCATCGTCCTTTGTGCGGCCTTTCCTCATTGTAACTTTGGACCCAGCAATCAAGATCGACCTGGAGATCGGCGATCGAGCCGTAGATCTTCTTGCGAAAGGCGACGCGATAGAACTCATCGAGCACCGTCTTGTGGAACCGCTCGACGATGCCATTCGTTTGCGGGCTCTTGGTCTTGGTGCGCGAATGGTCGATATCCTCGAGCGCCAGATAGAGTTCGTATTCGTGGTGCTCGGGGTTGCCGCAATATTCCGTGCCGCGATCGGTCAGCACTCGAGAGAGCCTCACCTCCCTCGCATCATAGAACGGCACGACCCGATCGTTGAGGAGATCGGCCGCAGTGATGGGCGTCTTGCGATCATAGAGCTTGGCGAAGGCGACCTTGGCGTAGGTGTCGATGAAGGTCTGCTGATAGACCCGTCCCACCCCTTTTAGTGTGCCGACATAGAAGGTGTCCTGCGCACCGCAGTAGCCGGGGCACTCGCTCGCGAACTCGCCGTGCGCTTCCTTATCGGCCTTGGCCTTCTCGAGCGCGACGATCTGGGCTTCGGTCAGCAGAATGCCGTCCTGCGCCACTTTGGCTTCGAGCGCTTTGAGGCGCAGTTTCATCGAGGTCAGATCATGTCGCTGCCACACGCAGCGCACACCGGCGGGTGAGATCGACAGGCCGCGCTGCTTCAGCGCCTCCGATACCCGGACCTGGCCCCAGGCCGGCTGCTCGATCGCCAGCGCCACCGCCGCCTCCTCGATCTCGATCGGGGTACGGTTCTTCAGGATCGGCTTGCGCCGGCTGATCTCCTGCAGCGCCAGCTCGCCGCCCTTATCGTAAAGCTCCTTGAACCGGTAGAAGCTGTCCCGGCTATACCCCATCATCTTGCAGGCTTGGCTGACGTTGCCGAGCTGCTTGGCCAATTCCAGCAGCCCGACCTTCACGCGAATGATCTTCTGCTCTTGGGTCATGTCGTTGTCTCCGTCCACGCCGGGGGGCGGGCCGCGGTCCCAGCTCTCGGTGAGAGCCGCGTCCCGCCCCCCGGCTCCTATCTGGGAAAACCAACAATGAATGTCAGGTTAAGTCCGAGCTAATACAACTCACTGGCCTTGGAACCGGCGCACCAGGGTGAAACCCGGGTGAGCGGTTACCAGGGGGCCGAACCAGTCGTGGCGAAGCCAGCACCCGAAA
>DASSEH010000054.1:0-13717 GCA_035695325.1 Candidatus Angelobacter sp. | reverse complement strand
CTCAACACGACTCATCACCCCGGCACGGTCCAGTTCCTTCCTGCTCATCTCGATTCTCCCCAATCTCCCTCCTTGCCGGAGTCAGATTAGGGGACACTTTTATCGAGCTATCTCGGGGACATTATCAAAGTGGGACGACATTGCCAAATTTTGTCAAATTTCAGGAACAGTGACGAAGATCCATGCTGAGAAAAATTCGGCGGCCTCTGCCAAACAGCCGACGATTTCCTCATTCATTAGTCTTTGTCGGCAATTATTCTGGGCGAAATAGACGATCAAGCGGCAGAAATCAGCAGCGTGATGCTATCGCACAAAACTCTCTTCGGGAAGCGGGATGGCAAACAATTAGAAGTCTCGCTGTCATCACACATTAAAAAGAAACACATCTTGAATAACAGTAGTGCTATTAAGTTGGATTATTTTAATATTTTCGGACTTGAAAAATAATATATATCTATGGCAGCTATAGGAGATATACACTTCAGACTTCAGTACCTCAATAGCAGGAAAGGTAAAACATATGGCAGCACAAACAGTAAATGATGGAGACTGGGTAGAAGGCGCGCCGAAATGGTGGTGGAAGTATGTGTTCCCGGAGTCCAGCAGCCTCTGGGAGACAGTAATTCAGGCTAAATCGACTGTCGCTGAGCCCGACCCTAGCCCATGGCGGCAGCAGATTGGAGAACTTCTCGCGGCTGTCGTCATGCTTCAGGCTGCATCCAGGGTACAGGAACGTGGTATTGCTGAGAAGCTTAGCAAAGAAGCAATTCACAACATAAATGCTACAGCTCAGGCTCTCAATAAAATTATAGGGGAGAAGATGCCTCTGGCTGGCTAGTCTTTTACTGCCAGAGATAGTCGTCTGTTCTCACCCTGGAGTCTGGATCAAACCAACGGCTGGACAGTAAGGGCCGTATGGGCCGACGGTGCCACACGTACGTTTTATAAGGGCGCGACGGTTAATCTCCCTCGCGCCACTTCGTACGCAAAGCATAGTAAATCTGGTTTACTCTCCTGCCCCCGCGTAAGAAGTCGATCGGCTGAGCCATATTGACCTGTGGCCGGTTTGCACTCGTGCCATGATGAAATATGGGGAAAAATAAAAAGACGACCAGAAAACGATTGGCCAAAGCGACACTCGCCGATGTCGCCAGGGAGATGGCGAAGCCGAGAATGGCACGGTCGGCACGGGCCACAGTCAATGGGAGCAAGGCAAAAGCTGCACCCGAAGCTGCTGCCTCTGAACGGGAACAATTGTCTTATTGAAGCACGCCAGTGCCCTGCTCGACACTCGGCGCCGCGCCGCTTGCGAAGGTCTGCTCTCGTGTGCAGGGGAACAGGAACTGTTGACGCCGGGTCACCAGCTCACCCGTCACCATCTTTATACGAGCTTTGGCTACAATCTTTGGCTACAATAATGCCGTTTTGGATATCCAGCGAAAATTGAACTACGTGGAACATCCCTCGTTTACAGGGTGGGCTTGCTCTAACTGCAGCTGGGTCTTCGTTGTTCCTGACAACATCCAGGGCGAAACTCTCGACATCATCGTCCGCAAATTTGAAAACCTCAGGGATGCGGCCTTTGCGTCCCACGTGTGCTCGCAACACCAAAAAGGCGACGTCGCAATGGCAAAATAGGACGCCATTATTTTCGTTACGCGGCGTGCGGGGCAGCGTCTGTACTTTCCACGCGTTCTTCGGGGTCATGCCAGCCGCCCACGTCGCTGGCCAGGCGATTGGCTTCACGTGGCCCCCACGAGCCTGGCTCGTATTGATGCAGGGTTGTCGTACTCGCGAGAATGGGATCGACAATCGCCCAGGCAGCTTCCACCGCGTCTTCGCGCACGAACAGCATGGCATCGCCGTGCGCGGCATCTCCCAGAAGCCGCTCATAGGCGTCAACCTCGTCCGCCGATTGCTCCTTGACCACTGAAAGTTGCGTGGGCATGGAGACGAGTTCATCGCCCGGACGTTTCACTCGGGCGCCGAGGCTAAGCGAGATCCCGCCCGGACCGAGACGAAAGCGGAAATGATTGGTCGATTCGCCAGCCAAATTGTCGAGCGGAGGTTTTCTGAGTTTAACCAGCACTTCGGTGGTTGTGACCGGGAGGCACTTTCCCGCGCGAATCAGGAATGGCACACCGGACCACCGCCATGACTGAATTTCCAGGCGCAGAGCGGCAAAGGTTTCCATCCTGGAATCGGGCGCCACTCCCTTTTCGCTTTTGTATCCCCTGAACTGCCCTCGAACCAGTTGCCCGGGGTCCAGCGGCGGAATCGAGCGGAATATCTTGACCTGCTCATCGCGAATGGCGTCGCAATGCAGACCGATGGGGGCATCCATGGCCAGAAAAGCTACCACCTGGAGCATGTGGTTCTCGACCACGTCGCGAATCGCCCCGGTGTCATCGTAGAATTTCCCCCGCCCCTCGATTCCGAACTTCTCTGCCATTGTGATCTGGACACTCTCGATGTAATTCCGGTTCCAGATCGGCTCCAGGAAGCTGTTGGCGAAGCGAAAAAACAGAAGATTGAGGACCGCCTCTTTACCGAGATAGTGGTCGATACGAAAGATCCTCGGTTCCGGAAGCACGGCATGAAGGGCGGCGTTCAGCTTTTGTGCCGAGGCAAGATCGTGCCCAAAGGGTTTCTCTACGATAACTCGCGCATTGGTCATGCAGTTCGACTTTGCGAGAGACTTGACCACCTCTGTAAACAGAGCTGGAGGAATCGCCAGATAGTACGCGGGGCGACTGGCTGATGCCAGCGTTTTCTTCAGTTGCTCGAAGGTCCCAGGTTTCTCATAATCGCCGCCGACGTAGCGTAGTAACTTGAGCAGTTTCGCCAATGCCTCCTGATCGATCTCGCCTCCCTGCTGCTGGATGCTGTCGCGCACGCGCTCTTTAAGATGTTCGTTGCTCCGTTCGCCCCGGGCGACGCCAATCACCGGCACGTCCAGGCGCCCATGCCGGACCATATGGTAGAGGGCGGGAAAGATTTTTTTATGGGCCAGGTCTCCCATGGCTCCGAACAGGACCAGCGCATCCGCTGGCATTGCCTCTTCCGTGCTCTTGCCGGCCGCACATGCTTGTCTGAGATCTGGCATAAACTCTCCTAATGCTGAGGGGGGTGGCCAATCTGACCGGATTTTTCCAGGGGCAAGTCCTTGTCTAAGCCTCGCCAACAGTCAGACCTGGCGAATTCAACAGCTTAAGCTCAGGCATAAAGGCCGCAAATGAGCACCGGTCTTGTAGAGCGTCGGATAGCGCTGGCTTCGCCTCAGTGGAACATCCCCAACATATAGACGACGAGGAGAACCAGTAACACGGTGCCCAGTCCCACTCCTGCACCCCCGCCATAACCCCAGCGGCTATGGCCGTAGTACCCTCCACCGCCCCCAAAAACCAACACCAGGATAATGATAAGCAATATCAACATATCGACCTTCCCTTCCTCTAACTAAACGTTAATCCGGCAACAGCAGCGCGGCGGCAGCCATTACTCTTTGCCCGATACGCAGAGCACATTGCTGCCACTGAGCGCCACTGCGCCCCGTTCATCTACTTCTCCAGCACTTTCTCAATCTGTCCCACTTTTTTTTGGACTTTGCCGGCAAGCTTTTCATTTTGGCCTTCGGCGGTCAGGTCGCGGTTGCTGGTGATCTTTCCCACCTTCTCTTTGACCACGCCCTTCGCCTCATGCACATTGCCTTTGATGATGTCCTTCGTGCTCTGGTTCATTTGGTTTCTCCTATCGCTTTTCAGCAAACCGCCGTTGGAGGGTCCGGCAGGAGTGGAAGGCGTGACTCGCCTGACAGTCGTTCCGCTTCGGTCGAGTCCAATCCAAAGAAACGACAAAAACTTGGGCCGCTCTTCACTCCCCGGCTGAAACTTCCAGTTTGGAATTGCCAATATAGTTAACAGTAAGGTTTTTTCCGGGGGTGGTCTGCGCAAAAGCGCTCACTTTGGCGGGAACTCAAAAAACACCCTCGGTCGGTTGCCCACAAGTCATTTTGGCCCCGATCTCTCGCCACACCCTGTGCCATCGTCCGGCCATTTGTGCAAACTTTTGCACATTGGGAGCAGGAGCCGCCGTAATAACGCAGTAACAGGTTGAAAATGGCGAAGTCTGCGATTTTACTCAACTAATTCCAAATCAATCGGTTATTGGGGTCCTGAAAGCCACGAACCCATACCGGGTGCCCATTCTGCACTTTGGTGCATGTCCTGCACTCTATCCAGCAACACTCAGAAGAGTTTCAGGAGTAGAAAAGTGACAATTTGTGACATATTGTTTGGCTGTTGTCATCAGCGCACGAGCTTTCCGATGACAGTAAAAGGGAAAACCGATCAGTTTGAAAGCGCGGATCATTTCGACACGTATGTGGCCTGCCTTGAATGCGGCAAAGAATTTGGCTACGACTGGCGGCAAATGCGCCGGCTTGGACCGCTGCAAAATGTGGCGAACGAAAGAACCTGGACAACAAATTACTGGATGGAATTTACCAATCATCTTCTTGAGATTGGATCCAGCGCAACTTCATTTGTTGTTGTGCCGGTTTGGGAGAAATACATTCTCAAGGCTTTCCGAAAAACGGCATGACCGGAAGTCCGCACCGGATTTTACAATCTTCAATTTGTTTGAATCTGCGTCGAACAATGCTTTTGCAAGCCTTTGATTCCAACCACATTCTGCCAAAACCTCAAAGAGCACTGGCGCCTCGTTCGGGACCAGTGGCAGGAAGTGCTGCATGGACCACCTGGGCCATCGGCGATGCGCCAGATCGAAGCTCGTGACACAGGGCGTGATACCGTAGCCGCCGGGGGTGTCGTGCTTCATGGGAAGCGAAGCACCCGCGGAAGCGTGTGCCAAACCTCTCAAAGGACAGATGGAAGGCAAATAAGGGCTGAAATTCTTATGGACCCGGCCCTGCGCGGAGCAGAACCGGGTTCACAAGTAAATGCTGGACGGGCAGATCAAAAAAACCGCTTACCCCAGCCTGGCCACTTCCTTGAGCAGCTCTTCGTAGTCCGGCTCCTGGCCCAGTTCGTACACGCGAGAGAACCGGATGACGCCCTGTTTGTCCACAATGAAGACGGCGCGCTCGTTGATGCCGGGCAGCGGGTCGCCCTCTCGAAGGATGCCGTATTTTTGCGCGACGCCGCCGTGCGGCCAGTAGTCGCTGGCCAGGGGATACTCCAGCCAGCCAATGGATTTTTCCTGCCACGCGAGGTGGCTGTAAATCGAGTCCGTGCTAATGCCCACGACCTGGGCATTGTGGCCGGCGAACTGGCTTATGTATTTGCCATACGCCGACATTTCATTGGTTCAGGTCGGGCTCCAGTCCAGGGGATAAAACGCCAGAATGGCGTTTTGTTTGTCCCGCAGGTCGCTGAGCCTGAATTTGTGCTTCTGCTTGCCTGTAACCGCGGGCAATTCAAAGTCCGGGGCAGTGCTGCCTGCCGCAAGAGCTGCCATCCAACCCTCCGTTTCAAGATGCAATGATTGATAAATTAATTTTGAAAAATTGTGCCGGGGTGCAACAAGCAGTATTTTATCGTGGCCAAAAGATTTAGGACAGTTTAGCTTAGAACGTTGCCCAAAATTGGGCGCGGACCGTTCATCCATGCGGTTGCGAAAAAGGCCCTGAGGCGGGGACCAATTTTAACAACGTGCCTGGAAAACAGCGGCGGCCCCTGCGGCATCGAAACCCACGGGCTTTCAAAAAAAACAGGAGCAGTTATGCTGGGATTCTCCCGATACAATTACGGCCACTTCACTCGCGAGCATCTGCATGAGAGCGGCAGCGCCGTCTTTTCCGGCCCCACGCCGGGCCCATTGCCGGGACAAGTCGCGCCGGACTTCAAAGTCCGCACTCTGGAGGGTGACGGCGAAACTCTGCGCCTCAGCGATTACGCCGGACACAAAAACGTCCTGCTGATCTTCGGCTCCGCCACCTGTCCCATGACCTCGGGCTCACTGCCCGGGATCAATCAGCTTTATAACCAGTTTCGCGGTGACGATGTTGAGTTCCTCTTCGTGTACGTGCGCGAGGCCCATCCCGGAGAGCGTGTCCCCGCCCACACCTCCATGGCCAACAAGGTCCGCGCCGCGCGCCTGCTGCGCGATGAAGAAGACCTGCAGATGCCGGTGCTGCTCGACGACCTGGGCGGATCGATTCACCGCAAATACTCCAGCATGCCCAACCCTGCTTTTTTGATCGATAAAACCGGACGCGTGGTCTTCCGCTGCCTGTGGGCGCAGCCCCAGCCGCTCGGCGCAGCCATCGAAGAGCTGCTGCGCATGCAAAAAGAGCGCCGGACCGGGCACGCGATTGTCCACCAGGGCGAAGACCTCTCTCTGCCGCTCTCGTATGGTGTTCTTTATTCGTATCGGGCGCTGGAGCGCGGCGGCAAGCAGTCGCTCGAAGATTTTCGCCACGCCCTCGGCCTTCGCGGACGCATCGCCATCGCCACCTCGCACGCGGCCCGGCCGTTGCTCGGCCATCCCGGACGCGCCCTGGCTTTAGGCGCACTCACCGCCGTGGTCCTGGCCGGAGGCATGTACGCCGGCTTTGAACTGCGCAAGCGCCGCCTGAGTTCGCTGCGCAATCCGTATCGCGCCTACGAAAAAGATTCCGTCCGCGACACCGACACCGGCACCGATTACGGCGCGGTAGGCATTTAGGTTTTCTCGCCGCCACATCCCGAAACGAAGTGAGGGAGCCCTACAGGCTCCCATTCACTTAAGGGATAAGAATAAATTGCTTGTATCCACGCAATCAGCCAAGCGGTAGCCAAAAAGTCAGCAGCGACTAACTGCTGAGTGCTGACTGCTGACTGCTACAGCGCTTCCCCCGCCGCTGCAATCGTCCGCTGAATGTCCTCGTCCGTATGCGCCGCGCTCAGGAAAATTGCTTCATACTGTGAAGGCGGAAGGTATATCCCCTTTTGCAGCATATTGCGGTAGAAGTTGCCAAAAGCCTCGGTATCGGACTTGGCTGCGGTGTCCCAGTCCACCACCCGGCCGGACTGGAAGAACCAGGTAAACATCGATCCGGCATGATTGGCCGTGAGCTTTACTCCTTTGTCTCTCGCCACCTTAAGAATGCCATCCACCAGCATGGAAGCCCGCCGCGCAATCTGCGGATAGATCTCGCGATGTTCGGCCAGGTAGCGGACAGTGGCAAGGCCAGCAGCCATAGCCAACGGATTGCCCGAAAGCGTCCCCGCCTGGTACACCGGACCCAGCGGAGCAATCATCTCCATCAGCTCGGCGCGGCCGCCATAAGCGCCCACCGGAAGCCCGCCGCCAATGATCTTGCCCAGCGTCGTAAGGTCGGGCTTAATGCCGCAAAGCTCCTGCGCGCCGCCCAATGACAGGCGAAAGCCGGTCATCACTTCGTCAAAGATCAGTACCGTGCCGGTCTGCTCGGTAATCAGGCGCAGAAACTCCAGATACCCTTCATGCGGCGGCACACACCCCATGTTGCCCACCACCGGCTCGATGATCACGCAGGCAATCTGGTCATGGAAACGCCCAAACGCCTCTTCAACGGCAGATTCGCTGTTGAACGGCAGGGCCAGAGTGAACTGGGCCAGTTCATCCAGCACGCCAGCCGAGCCAGGAATGCCCAGCGTGGCCACGCCCGATCCTGCTTTTACCAGCAGTGAATCGGCATGGCCGTGGTAGCAGCCCTCAAACTTAATGATGTATTTGCGTTTGGTGTAGGCCCGCGCCAGGCGAATCGCGGACATAGTGGCCTCGGTCCCCGAGCTGACGAAGCGTATCTTCTGCATAGAGGGGAAGGCCTTAATAACCTCCTCGGCCAGCTCCGCCTCAATGGGCGTGCAGGCGCCAAAGCTGGCGCCATCGCGATTGGCCTTCTCAATAGCCGCAACCACCGGCGGAAAGGCGTGCCCCAGAATCAGCGGCCCCCACGAGCCGATATAGTCGATGTACTCATTGCCATCGGCATCGTGAATGTGCGAGCCATGGCCGCGCACAATATAGGGTGGGTTGCCGCCCACCGACCGGAACGCCCGTACCGGCGAATTGACTCCGCCAGGAATCACCCGGCACGCACGTTCATGAAGCTGAAGGGATTTTTCGCTGCGATTCACGGAAATTAATATACATCAGCCTCGCTGTGCGTCTGCCGTCCTGTGCCGTCCCCGTGCCGCTGAATGTCGCTTTCTCTCTTCGCCGTGGTGATGAATGATGAAAGCGCACGAAATGGAGGCTGTTGTGACAAGAAAAATATTCTTTCTTCTGCTGTTCGCCATCACTGGAGTGGCGCTCGCTCAGGCAAGGTCCATTCCCGATAACCGCGATCTGCTCAGACGGGCGCACAGTCTGTACGTTGAGTCGGACAGCTTTTACATGAAGCGCGAAAACCTGGAAAGTTCGCTGCTGGGCCGAAAGGAATTCAAAGCCTGGGACCTGCAAATCACCAACGTGAAGAAGCGCGCCGATCTGTGGGTGCGGGTAAAGCGCATTCCATTCAGCAATCACTTTACCTACACCGTGATTGACCGCGAAACGGAAACCGTGGTCATGGCGGGCAAGGTCGATTCCCTCGCTGGAACGGTCTATGGCCTGATCGCGGACGAGATTGTCCACAAGATGAAGTTCTATCTCGGCGATCCGCTGGCGCCCGCTCCGCCACCACCTGCTGCGCAACCCGCGCCCCAGGCAGCGCCCCAGACGGCGCCAAAGTAGCCGGCCGCGTTCTTCAGAGCGGCTGGCTACTCATGGGTGATTGGGCTTAGTCGCCCAGGTCAGGATCGCTTTGCATCGACTCGTTGACGCGGTTGGTAAAGTTGGCCACGGATATGGTCAGCACCAGCTCCGCGATTTGCTCTTCGGAAAAGTGTTTCCGCAGGTCATGCAATTGCTGGTCGCGGATGGTTGTGGCCGCGCGGGTGACCTGGTCGGCAAAATGGATTACGGCTTTTTCTTTCTCGTCGAACAACTTGCTGCGATGGTAGAAACCAAGTGCCTGGATTTGCTCTGCAGTAATTCCAATCCGCTTCGCCGAAGCGGTATGGGCTTTGGTTCAGTACTCGCAGCCGTTCACAATCGAGGTCTTGAGATAGGCAAGCTCTTTATGTTTTTGCTCCACGGCGCCGGGGCCGGTCACGGCGGCGTAGAACGGCAAAAAGGTCTTCAGCACCTCGGGTTTGTGGGCCAGCACTCCGAAAAAATTCGGCATGCGGCCAAACCTTTGCTTCATACCTTCATAAACGGGCTTTAGATCGGCGGCTGCGTTCTCTTCCGCCACGGGATGAACAACTGGCATATTTCTTCCTTTCCGCTCCGCTGGCAGGCAGCGGAGATAACGTGCTCATTATATTCGCCACAAGATAGATGCAGGGTGCATCGCGTGCGTGAGGCCAGGTTGCACGATCAGCTAAAATAAATGCGTGATCCTTCCCTTCGTTCGCGAAGTGCTGGCGGACGTGGAAAAGAGCGCCGCATTCCAGCACGCGGCTTCATACTTCAATCAGCGCAGGGTGTCCCCGGATTCCCCGGCGGGACGCATTCGTGTCTCCGGGCTGATTTCCACGGCAAAATCCCTTCTTGTCCCATATTTGCAGCGTGTTGCCGGCGTGCCCGTCATCCTGGTGGTGGCCAGCAACCGCGCTGCCGATGCGGTCTTTCCCGTGATCCAGGCTTTTTGCGAGCTGACCGCCGCCTGCGCTCCCGAGGCCGTGGTCAAACTGCCCGCGTATGACGTGCTTCCTTTCGAAAACATGTCGCCGCACCCCGAGATTCAGGAAGAGCGGGCGGTGGCTTTGTGGAAGATCACCAGCGGTGAAGCCGCCATCGTAATCGTGCCCATGGAAGCCGCGGCCATGCGGCTGCGCTCCGCCGAGCACTACTCCGGCCTGGCGCGCATTGTACGGCGCGGAGAATTGCTCGATACCGAGGAGTTGCGCCAGCACCTGAACACCGTGGGTTATGTTGCGGCCGATGTCGTCGAGATGCCCGGCCAGTACGCGCAGCGCGGCCTGCTTTTCGATGCCTATCCGCCCGAAGCCGACCGGCCGCTGCGCATGGAGCTTTTTGGCGACGAAGTGGAATCCATCCGCAAGTTCGATCCCGGTACACAGCGCTCGGCCGCGCCTGTGGACGAAATATTTCTTCTGCCGCTCACCGAAACTCCGGTCCGCGAAGAGCTGCTCACGGAAATCCATGCCCGCCTCTCCGGCAGCCGCATGGAAGGCGCGGAAGACAGCGTGCGTGACGCCCTGGCCGCCACCGGCGTAACCATCTTCCCCGGCTGGGAGTTTTACGCTGGCGCCGGCGCGCAGAATACCATCTTCGATCTTCTGCCCAATGCCATGGTGATGGTCGATGAACCCCATGCCATCAAAGCCGAGCAGGAGCGCTGGTGGAACAAAGTAATTCAGCGCCACGAGATGAGCGGAGTGGGCAAGTTGGCCACACCGGAAGACATTTATCTCGCACCCGAAGAGTGGAGTGAACTCATCTCCCGGCTGCCCGGAGCGAGTCTCGAACATCTCGGTTTAATGGAATCGGCCGAAGGCGAAACTGCCAACCCACACTCCATTCACACGGAATTCCTCTCCCAGCCCACCACGCGCTTTCACGGCTCTCTGCCCGGCATGGTGGAAGAAGTAAAAAAGCTCACCGGCGAAGGCCAGCGAGTGATCTTTGCCGCGTCCAGCACCGGAGAAATGGAGCGCCTGGCCGATATCTTTACCGAATATCAGCTCCCGTTCCGTCTCGGCAGCCGCACGCCTGCTCTGGGCAGCGAGACGTATCTCGAAGAAACCGCGTATTTCGCCGCCGACCTCACCACTACCACCATCGTCCGCGCCCCGGTGCCGGACGGCGTCGCTCTGCCCGATTCGCGTCTGGTGATTTTTGGCGCGCGCGATCTGTTTGACGATTCTGACGTGGTTGTCGCCCGTCCGCTGCGGCAAAAGTCGAAGACCGCCGCCTTCATGTCTGACTTCCGTGATTTGACCATCGGCGATTTCGTCGTCCACGTCGAGCACGGAATCGGCATGTATCAGGGGCTCAAGGAAATTCAGCAGGGCGAGAACACCGGCGAGTACATGGTGCTCGAGTTTGCCGAGGGCGCAAAGCTCTACGTGCCGCTCACCCGCCTCGACCTGATCCAGAAATACCGCTCCGGCGAGGGCGCCAAACCGCAGCTCAGCCGCCTTGGCGGCACCGTATGGGCCAAAACCAAGTCGCGCGTGAAAAAGGCCATGAAGGATATGGCCGACGAGCTGCTCAAACTCTATTCCGAACGCAAAGCCGCGCAGGGCTATACCTTTCAGGCGGATACGCAGTGGCAAAAAGAGTTTGAGGACTCCTTCGAGTTCAACGAAACCGACGACCAGCTCACCGCCATCGCCGACATCAAGCGCGACATGGAATCCACTCTGCCCATGGACCGCCTGCTCTGCGGCGACGTGGGCTACGGCAAAACGGAAGTCGCCATGCGCGCCGCCTTCAAGGCTGTGCAGGACAACAAACAGGTCGCGGTGCTTGCGCCCACCACCGTCCTCGCCTTCCAGCATTTCCAGAGCTTCAAGCGCCGCTTTGCCGCGTTTCCCATCACCATTGAAATGCTCAGCCGCTTCCGCACCGCGAAGCAGCAAAAAGAAATCGTGGAAAAAGTGGAGCAGGGCAAAGTGGACGTCCTCATCGGCACCCATCGCCTGCTCTCCAAAGACCTCAAGTTTCAGGACCTCGGCCTGCTGGTGGTGGATGAAGAGCAGCGCTTCGGCGTCCGCCACAAGGAGCGCCTGAAGCAGCTCAAGAAAGAAGTGGACGTGCTCGCCATGTCCGCCACGCCCATTCCCCGCACGCTGCACATGTCCATGGTGGGCCTGCGCGACATGAGCGTGATCGAAACCCCGCCCCGGGACCGCATGGCCATTCAGACCGTGGTCGCGGGCTACGATGAAAAGCTCATCCGCTCCGCGCTGGAGCACGAGCTGGAGCGCGGCGGCCAGGCTTATTTTGTCCACAATCGCGTGGAGAGCATCTATGAAATCGCGGCCAAACTGCAGGAGATGCTTCCCCGCACGCGAGTGATCGTTGGCCACGGACAAATGTCGGAAGGCGAACTGGAAAAAGTAATGATGGCCTTCGTCCGCGGCGAGGCGGACATCCTCGTCGCCACCACCATCATTGAAAACGGGCTCGATATCCCCCGCTGTAACACCATCATCATCAATCGCGCCGACCGCCACGGGCTTTCCGAGCTGTACCAGCTGCGCGGACGCGTGGGCCGCTCCAACCGCCGGGCCTATGCCTATCTACTGGTGCCCGCCGAGCAGGAGCTAACCCCCATCGCCCGCCGCCGCCTCGCGGCGCTCAAGGAATTTTCCGATCTGGGCGCGGGCTTCAAGATCGCGGCGCTCGACCTCGAGCTGCGCGGCGCCGGAAATCTGCTGGGCGGCGAGCAGAGCGGCAATATCGACGCCGTAGGCTTTGAAATGTACACCTCCATGCTCGACCACGCCATTCGCGAGATGAAAGGCGAAGTGGCGGGCGAAAAAATCAGCACCCATCTCAATCTCGGCATCGATCTTCGCATCCCCACCAGCTACATCGCGGAAGAGAACCAGCGCCTGCGCATGTATAAGCGCGCCGCCGGCGTGGAAGACGAAGGCCAGCTCGAAGACGTTCGCAAGGAACTCGCCGACCGCTACGGCCCGCCGCCCGAGCCGGTGCTGCATCTGCTCTCAGCCGCCGCGCTCAAGCTGCTCTGCGAACGAACCGGCGTGCTGAACATCGACCGCAAGCGCGAAGCCCTCACCATCAAGTTCGCCGAACAGGCATCAATCGAGCCGGAGCGCCTGGCCCGCTTTGTCGCCCAGACCAAAGGCGCACAGTTCACCCCCGGCGGCGTGCTCAAGTTCAATTTGCAGTCCACGCGTCCGGAGGCGGTGATTGAGCAGGTAAGCGGATTGTTGCGGGAACTGAGTGCAGAGCCTGCTTTGAATTTGTCCTGAGTCCTTGAATAAGGCCATGACTGCAATGACCAACGGCTTGTTCAAATCAGCGTCAAACACTTATGCCGAAATAACGATGCCGAAACCATGCGACTGAAACATTGATGCCAAAACAACAATGCTGATTGTCCTGACGTAACCCTCGGCAACTTGTCATTTCGAGCGCAGCGCCGCAAAGCATTCTTGATCGCAAACGATCTCAAGCGCGAAGTCGAGAAATCCCGAGGATGAGCGAAGCTTAAACGCAGCTCGCAGGCACTTGCGCGAGGCAGTCGGTGGTGAACTTATGAAGATATGTTTTTTTCAAATTCGATGTTATTTAAAAGCATCAGCCCACCTTCTGATAGGATGTAGTTTCCCTCCAAATGATTTAACAGCCCAAGTCCAATTAACTTCTCACGAATTTCAAAGTCGGTAATATACATAAAACGCCCACGAAGTTCCTCGCCGTTATCTTTAACATAGTCCCATAGATTGTTTTTTTGGAGATGCGTCTTCCATTGTGAGTATGTTAATCCCATGATTTGAATTTCAGCTTTGGAGCCAAGCTGACTTCGCAACTCAGCATTCTCTTTGCTAAGGAAACTCTGAACAGGGACAGCATATGGGCAGGGGATGAGTTCACAAAGATATTTGGGCAATGATAGGCACGGATTCGGCGAACTGTGAAGCGGCTCTGAGGATTACGCGTAAGCCGGAACTGGCTTGCCGGAGGT
>DASSEH010000053.1:0-2561 GCA_035695325.1 Candidatus Angelobacter sp. | reverse complement strand
TTGAGCAGCCACAAATCTTTTTATTTTTCTTTGAGTCTCGTAATTGGGACATAGCTACGCACTTCTCCAAAATCTCGCAGGGCGGGATCTATTTTTGAGCTTGTTTGCGACTGGCGCTCAACGGACGGACCTGCCCGTACTGTCCCACAGCTTTGATAGCTGCCCGGCAACGTCGATCTGGTGAAGCCCAGTCTGAGGGAATGTTTTTGGAGCGGGTAATCCTGAATAGTTCCCTAAAGTAGTGATTCGACCGCCCAAGCTGTTTCATTCGGTCTTCTATTGAATATGCATGGACGGGATTGGTCGAATAGTAAGGCACCTTGGCTAGTCGCCAGCGCCCGGCCTTATCCTGCTTCTTACCGACAAGAGCACCTTCATGCTTGTGAACATTCTTCCACCCGAAAACCTTTTCAGCCGTTATTGAGGCGACAAAGCGCATGCAGGCACACCTCGCGGAGCAAGTGAAGCCACAGCCACCCGTAATTGTGCCGATCATCATCAATCCAGGCATCAGTACGGGTAGAAAGTAAAGATGAGCAAGAGAGAACGTGCACAGTACATGCACAGCCTCAGCCCCGTTGACTTGCGTGCGGACGGAACCTGTCAATGAAATGAGACACGCCCGATTAAGAAATTAGACTACAAGATCCTCGCTCAGTTGATTTTCACCCCTAGTCAGATCCCTACCCAACGGCGGATCGTTCGTTATAGGGCAATTGTGAAAGCCGTTTTTCTGTTCAACGCCTGTTATCGATGAATTCATGGTCTCTGGACTCTCCGTTCGAGAGATTTCTTTGGGTTTGTTGATCCACGCCGAGGTCGGTAACAGAGCGGGCTTTGGCATGCCGTGTACAAAGCGCTGCGGATTTCTCTCATAGGCTACTTGGAGAACCCCGGCCCGGTGTTCCCGCCGCTTTTCCGCCAAACCCCAGTGAACCTCGTACGGGGTTAAATATCCCAAACCGCTGTGATGATGCTCGTGGTTGTACCACGGGAAAAACTCGGCGCAGAATCGGTGCGCATCTTGGTAACAGCCAAACCGATCGGGAAACTCCGGACGGTACTTCATGGTCTTGAACTGGCTCTCCGAATACGGATTGTCATTGGAGACATACGGGCGGCTGTGGCTCTTGGTCACTCCTAGTTCAGCTAGGAAAAACGCCACAACCTTCGACCTCATCGGCGCTCCCCGATCCGCATGCACCGTGAGAGTTCCCGGACAGATGTTGTGGCGCTCTATCGTTTGCTCAATGAGTTTCTTGGCCAACTCCGCCGATTCCCGATACGCCAGCATCCAGCCCACCACGTAGCGGCTAAAAATATCCAGGATCACGTAGAGGTAAAAATACGTCCACTTCGCCGGCCCCATTAGCTTGGTGATGTCCCACGACCACACCTCGTTGGGCCGACTGGCGATGAGCTCGGGGGCTTGATAACAGGGATGGCGCCTCTGATCTCTTCTTTCTCTCACTTGTTGATGCTCTGCCAAGATCCGATACATGCTCCGCTCCGAGCACAGATACCTTCCTTCGTCTAGCAGCGTGGCGTAGACTTCCCCGGGGGCTTGGTCGCAAAACCGTTCGCTGTTTAGAACACCCAGCACCTGGTCTCGCTCGTTCACTGATAATGCCCGAGGATGCATCCGTTCGGTTACAGCCGGTGGGCTCGGGCGTTGCCATCGGTAAAAGCTGGCCCGCCCAATTCCCAACCCCGCGCAGATTGATGGCACTGAATACAACGCCCTATGCTCGCTCCCCATCGCCATCAATCTGTCGCGACGCTCTTTTCCAGTTCGATCCCCAAAATCTCCGAGACTTTTTTTTGCAGTTCCACTATCCCCTCGGCGCGCTCTGCCCGCCGCTTAAGCCCCATATTGTCCCGTTCCAATTCCCGCACCCGCTCAGCTAACGGGTTTTTCTCACGGCGTTGTGGCCCGCGCTTTCTCGACGACAGACCTGCCAGCTCGCCGCGCTCCCTCTGCTTACGCCAGTTCGTCAAATTCGACCAGTACAAACCCTCCCGCCTAAGCAGCGCTCCGATCTCCCCAGGCCGTTTACAGTGATTCGCCTCTCGTAAAACCTTCAGCTTATATTCCGCCGTGAACCGCCGCCGCTCCGCCTTGGCCAAAACTTCCACCTCCGTTAAAGACTTCGTCCCGTTGTTCCCTGTTTCCACCTTCCATTCCTTACTCGCCCTCTACACTAAACTATTGGCGGGTAAGTGTCTCATCCACATTGGCAGAGAGGGAGTTTCGCACGGCTTGCAACGCCGCTCTAGCTCGCTGATCCGGTGTCGCCCAATCGTGCGGAAGGTTCTTGGAGCGAGTGATCTTGGAGAGTTCTTTTTGGTATCGCTCCGACTTTCCCGTAGTCTACGGGATTGCTAGTCCTAGCGCCGTGAAAATATTGCTCGACATTTCGCCAGAACACTATGATCGTATACTGAGTGAGTTTGACGAGGAGTCTCGCATTTACGCTATTCTCAAAAATGGGCTCGTAATTCATCATTTTGAAGGAAGCAACGACATTAGAACGGTTGAAATCCTTTGCGAAAAATTTCAT
>DASSEH010000052.1:0-3131 GCA_035695325.1 Candidatus Angelobacter sp. | reverse complement strand
CCCGCTCGATTTCCGAAGTGAATGCGCTGCGAAACGCAAACCGCGCCGCCGAGGCGCAACAATCGTCGCCGCACGGGCACCACGGCTATGACCCAGGCTGTGTAAAAACGCGGTGCTGGATTTGATTCTCGCGATATGATTCCTGCGCGATTTGCGGAGGGATCAGATGAGGCGCTTTGTTGAGGGGGCGGATCGCGGGCAAACGACGCTGCTGCCGGAATGCCTTGGTGACTGGGTTGAAGAGAGCAATCCTGTTCGCGCGGTTGATGTGTTCGTCGAGGCGCTCGATCTGGCCGATCTGGGGTTTGACGGTGTGCAGCCGCTGGCGACGGGCCGGCCCGCCTATCATCCCTCGACGCTGCTCAAGCTCTACATTTACGGCTACCTCAACCGCGTGCAATCGAGCCGGCGGCTGGAGCGCGAGGCCGGCCGCAATTTGGAGGTGATGTGGCTGACGGGACGCCTCGCTCCTGATCACAAAACCATCGCCGATTTCCGCAAGGGCAACGGCGCGGCCATCAAGAAGGTCTGCGCGCAATTTGTCGCCTTGTGCCGCAAGATGGGGCTGCTGGCGAAAGCGAGCGTCGCGATCGACGGCAGCAAGTTCAAGGCGGTGAACTCGCGCGACAACAACTTCACGAAAGGGAAGATGGAGCGCCGCCTGGCGCAGATCGAGGAGAGCGTTGCGCGCTATCTGAGCCAGCTCGACACCGCCGATCGCCAGACAGCCGCCGGTGAGGCGCCGTCGGAGGAGCTTGCGGCCAGGACCACGCGGCTCAAGGAGAAGCTGGCCAAGCTCGAAGAAGAGGTGAAGCGCCTCAAGGCGATTGAGCAAGAGATGCTCGCCGCGCCGGATCAGCAGATCTCCTTCACCGATCCCGATTCCCGCTCGATGGCAACCAGCGGGCGCGGCTCCGGCATGGTCGGCTACAACGTGCAAGCGGCTGTCGATACGGCGAACCATCTGATCGTCGCGCATGAGGTGAGCAACGTCGGCACCGACAAGTCGCAGCTCGCGAACATGGCCAACCAAGCGAAGGCGGCATTGGAGGCAGAAAGCCTCGAAGCCTTCGCCGACCGCGGCTACTTCAAAGGCGAGGAGATTCTCGCATGCGAAGAGGCCGGCATCACGGTCACGCTGCCAAAACCTCAGACGTCGGGCGCGAAGTCGGAAGGGCGCTTCGGCAAGCAGGACTTTCGCTACGTGGCTGAGGAGGACGTTTACATTTGTCCTGCCGGTGAGAGGCTCGCCTACCACTATACGAACGAGGAAAATGGATTGGTCCTGCGCCGCTACTGGACCAACGCGTGCCATACCTGCGCGCTGAAGGCTCAGTGCACGAAGGGACCGCAGCGCCGCATCACGCGGTGGGAGCACGAACACGTTGTCGAAGCCGTGCAGACGCGGCTCGACAAAAATCCGAATGCGATGCGTACACGCCGCGAGACGGTCGAGCATCCATTCGGCACGCTGAAGATGCGGATGGGGGCGACGCACTTTCTGATGAAGACGCTGCCGAAGGTGGCGACCGAGATGGCGCTGCACGTGCTCGCCTACAACCTCACGCGCGTAATGAACATCGTCGGCATCAAGCCGCTCCTGCTGGCGCTCCGGGCGTGAGAAGCGTGTGCTGTAGTGCGCGCCGTGTGACCGTTCAGGTCGCTCAGCGTGGCCCGAGGTTGCGCCAGGGTTGACTACAGACTCGCAACAGCAAAAACATGCTCAAACGGTCGTGTCGACGTGGACCGCCACCGGTTGCGTGCAGTTTTTCGGGAGGAAAAACGTTTTCGCACGGCCTGGGTCATTCGCGTCGCTCCGACGGGCAGCAAGATTTCGCCGAATGTCCGCTATGCCTTCAATAGCGACCGAATCTGTGCGTCGCAACGAACCGACGCGATGTGCCAATCTCGGACACTGTTCAAACGGACGCTCGCCGAGACCGCTCCGCGTCATTGAACCATCGTCAACTCGCCTTCCAGTCTTTGTACTCTTGCGTGGTAGCGTCTGACGCCTTCCGCGCGTTCGCAGTCAACCAACCACGCTTGCGATTTTCGAGGTCCCGCTTGATTGCGTCCCGGCGTTCTGCCGTTCCGAGATGCACATTAGCGAGGTCGAAGCCCATCGTTTGAAGCATGTCACTCGTGAACAGAGTGGACTTGCCCTTCTCCACTTCGATCTTGCGGTTGTTTGGCGAAAGGCGTCGCACGACCACATTGTTCTTGATCCGGTACCACGGGTCTAGCGGACGGAATCGGCCGTTCGCGATTTCGCCAGCACGGACCCCGCGATTGCTGAGCCCGTGTGCGCGGGACCATGCCGACTCCACGAGCGCCTTGGCTTCTCGAACAATAGGAGCGCCACGCCAATCGGCGCTACCCACCCACTTTGGTCGGCCAAGGCTTCCGATACCGGCACTTCGACGTGCTGTCTTGATTGAAAGTCCTGGCTCCGGCATGGCATCGGCGATCGCTGTTAGATAGCGCTCGGGGGCAGGCTTTCCCTTCACTGCAGCCATCTTTTTCCAGAACTTCGCCCGCTCCCTTTCGGGTATGACAACAAGGTCACGCAGCCACAGCTTGTCGCGGTCCAGCACCACAGGCTGTGGTGCATGCAATCCTTGACGGTATCCGTTGAGGATGGCGGCGCAAATCTCTTCATCCGTGATGCGGCGTCTGCCGCTTCCCAGCAGTGCGCTGGCGGCTAGGCGGACGAGATCAAGCACGTAGGGCATCTCTGCCGCCTCGTCGAAATCGTTGACGCCCCACGCCAGTCGTCCATCGACGTCACGCCAGGTTCCGTAGTTCTCGATATGAATGTCCCCGACGGCGAGAACTTGGGTGCCGCCCGCCAAGTCGGGACAGACATCGAAGATCGTTTCTGCCCAGCGCCAATACGTCGCGCGCAAGAATACAAACGCGCTTTCCCACATCTTGTCGTGTTTTCTGGCAAGATCTTGCTCAAGAACGTCACCATGGAGCTGCTTTCTCAGCCAGTCTTCGTACTGGCGTGCGGATTCGCGGATTGTTGCCATCGGTCATCCACGTGTCGCCGAGATACCACCGCTGGAATCTAGCCGATGGCGATCTTTGAGGTGCTCCTTGGGTCTGTCAACATGACCGGTATGGGTCCA
>DASSEH010000051.1:0-2822 GCA_035695325.1 Candidatus Angelobacter sp. | reverse complement strand
CACTAACCGCATCACGAGACCGGGCGGTTCCAGCCAGCGCTTTTGCTTGTCCGTCAGGATCTCCTCTGGACGATCGAGCGGCTGGGATTCTGACTCGGCCTCGCTTGCTTCGGAAACCTCACGCAGGAGATCACGAATTGCCTCGATGCGTGCGATTGCCGCCTCGGTGAGCTCGACACCAGCATTCTCTCGAATTTCGAAGGTGAGGTTCAGCCATTCAAGTGAATCGATGCCGAGATCCAGCCCGGGATTACTATCCGGCGTTAGCCGTTTGTCTTTGTAACGCCGGGCGAGCAATTCCCAAGTCGCTTGCGCGGCATGATCGTCGAGCAGCGCACGGTCTTCGCCCGACATCTCCTCAATGGGCATCGGTCCGGCGCCTCGCTCGTGCGAGACTTCCTCACCTTTTTTTGCTTTCTCGTAGCGTTCGGAAAGCAGGTGTCGCCGAATCTTTCCCAGTCGCGTGCGCTGGATAGCCTCACCGGTTAGGGCATATTCAGAGACGCGCTGATACGGAGGAAGCCGCCGCGAGACGCGCTCGATAGCTTCACGAATTACTTGCTCAACGTTTTGCTCTCCCTGTTTGCCGGCCGGTACGATCAGCGCGACCAGCTTCCCGTCCTTTTGCAGCACGCCGATCTCGCGGATTGCTTTTTCCTCTGCGTAAGCTTCCTCCACGTCATCAGGCTGAACTTTCTTGCCGCCCTCGGTGACGATCAGTGTCGAGACGCGGCCAAGAAGGTGCAGATTGCCTTCATTATCCATGAAACCGAGGTCGCCAGTGCGAAACCACCCGTCTTCAGTGAACGCCTCCCGCGTCTTTTCTTCGAGATTGCGATAGCCGGTGAAAACGCTTGGGCCACGTGCGAGTACTTCGCCCTGGCCTTCCAGGCCGCCCACGCGCTCTTCTTTTTCGGGCGTCCGAATGCGCAGCTCAACGCCTCGGATCGGTTTGCCGACGCTGTCGAGCGGGGCCTGGCCAGGGAGATTGAACGTCAGTAGCGGCGAAGTTTCGGTGAGCCCGTACCCGATGGCTACCTGCCAGCCGAGTCCCTCAAGTTTCATCGCCAGTTCCGGATCGAGCGCCGCACCACCGGAGGCCAGCAGGCGCAGCTGAGACCCGAGCTGTCGGTGAAGGGGTCGAAGCAGGATTTTGCCTGCGCGCACTCCGAAGCGCCGACGTAGCGCGATGCTTAACACCAGGAGTTTTCTCCCAATTCCGCCACGGACCGGTCCCGCCGATTGGAGCCGCGCCTGAATCCCAGAGTAAAGCGCTCGATAAAGGCGCGGAACGCCGATGACGACATTGATCTCGCCTTCCTGTAGCGCGCGAATAATTTGTGGCCCGGTCAGCGATTGAGGAATAACCACGGTGAGACCCCTTGTCAGCGGCGCGAGCATGCCGATCACAAACGGGTAAACATGATGCAAGGGTAACGGGAGAAGCAGGTGGTCATTTTCGCTGGTTAAGCCCGTCGCGAGAGCGGCGTCGATTTGTACGCTCAGGTTGCTATGCGTGAGCGGCACGCCTTTCGATGGTCCGGTCGTGCCGGAAGTATAGAATAAAGTCGCGTGATCCTCCGGCCCGAGTTTGGGCAATGCGCCGGCGTTTTTTAAAAGCAAGCGCCGCCAACTCCGCTCGTCTTGATCTGTTGCGTCCAGCAAAACGATCCGCGCATTTTCCGCACAGGCCACGATCCGTTCAGCCCGGTTTTTCGTCGTGAACACAAAGCGAGGAGTACTGTCGCCAAACACATGTCGAAGCGCCTTCTCCCCGAGTTGGACATCAAGCGGCACGACGACACCGCCGGCACGGATGACCGCGAGCGCCGCGGCGATCCACTCGGGCCCATTATCGGCAATGATCGCAGCGCGATCTCCCCGTGTGAGCCCCGCATGGCGGAGCCCACGCGCGAGCCGGTCCACGCAGCCGTCCAAGTCCGCATAGCTCCATGTCTCCGAGCCTCGTTTTCGGAGAGTAAATACTGCTGGCCGGTCGGCGTTCCGCGACAGGTTGTTAAGCACTCCGTCACAATTTTGCAGCGTTGCCATCGGAGAACTTAAGCTGAAAAATAGTTCTTAGTTGAGAGTTGATTGTTGACAGTTAGTTTGTGCGCGACCGCGCTACCACCAGATTTTCGGCGTCGCACGCGACTGCTTAAGGATCGGCCAATACCAAAGGATAGGTGCGGCGTTTTGGGCGCCCTGTCCTGGGAAGAGAAAGGCGACAGTCATGGCACTGCTTTTATGGGCGCAGAACACGTGTCCGCTATCCAGGGATCAGCCACAAGACGAGCACCGTGTTGCGTTTCGAGCAGTAATGCCGCGAGGATGGCAAGTGCAATCCAAACCGACCCACTACCAAAATCCGCGATCCGGCATGTCCGATGCACGCAAGAACGGGAGGCTATCCCATTTCCGCCCGGAGCACCTCAAGTGGAGGCTGGCTGGAAACCCCACGACTGGTTAGCAACCCGATCAATACCGTTAAAGTAGTTGCCGATGCGGTAGCGATCAGCAACGGAAGAAGAGTCGGAGAATAGCTGAGCTTGAAAACAAATGTCGCAAGAGCCCAGCTCGCGGCGACGGCCAGACCGGTGCCGGTGAGATTCGCCAGAAACCCAAGGAGGAAATATTCCGCACCAAGGATTTGCCAGATCTGACGACGTGATGCCCCCAAGGTACGGAGAAGAACGCTCTCCTCGACTCTCTGGTAGCGACCACTCCAGATTGCACTCGCCACCACGATCAGGCCCGCGGCGACAGTGAACAGTGACATCACCCGAATAACCAACGCCACCTTGCTCAAGATCGAATCGACC
>DASSEH010000050.1:0-1817 GCA_035695325.1 Candidatus Angelobacter sp. | reverse complement strand
CCCAACACCCTTGTTGGGCACCTATGGAGATGGAGGGCATCTATTGTCGCGCGCGTTTAGCCAATTGATTTCGGAAAACCGGGACCGGAAAAATGGGCGGTTATGGTAGCGGACGACAAGGCGGACGGCCGACGGTCGAGAGCGCATGGCGGTTCGATATCGACACCTTGGTCCGAGCAGGAGCCATCAAGCCGGGCGCGTATGTCGAAGGCAGCCTGAAACTCCCGTCCTACGATGACGAGCTTGCTATCGAATTCGAGTCGTCGGCCACCAATCCCCGAAACAGCTGGCTTCGGCTGCGATATGCCATTCGCGATTACTGGACCGGCGAACAACACCAAATCGACGACAAAATTTATCTCACCGCGTCGCGCCCGTGGTTCGGCGGCCAGCGGTGGTGGTTCGTCTGCCCAAATGAAAACCGACGGGTGCGCAAGCTCTATCTGCCGCGCGGCGCGCGCCGATTTCGATCACGAGGCGCCTATCGGCTTGCTTATGCTTCGCAGCGCGAAACCGTCCACCACAGGGCCATGCGGCGGGCACAAAAGCTCTGCCGGAGGCTCGGCGATGATCCGATGGATGGCCACTATCCTGAGAAGCCGCCGCGGATGCGGGGGGCCACGTACGACCGATTACTAGACAAGCTCATTGCAGCGGATCGCGTCTCGGATGAACGGTTGCTCTTGCTGGCTTCGAAGCTTGGCGCTGGCCGGCCGCTTCGGCCATAGTCGCCCATGACTCCGCGTGAGTGGAGCAATTGCGTAGCGGTACGGGCCAAAACTCACCACACCGCCCTTAGAGAGGCGGCACTCCCCCTCATCACGTCCGAGAAGACGCTCGGCGCGGAGGCCTATCAGGTACTTCGCCAAGCTCGTGAACTGGACGAGCGCGAGGCCCCGTTGCCCGGCGGCGGGCTGTGGCATGCGATGACCGTAATCCCGACACAACGACGTCTGAAGGGCAAGCAATGAAATGACCCTGGTCATCGCTTGCATATGACATTTACAAATCCGCTACCGCCCGCTTAACCCGGCCGTACCTTGGCCTCATGGCAATGACCCTGGCGGCCCATTCTATGCAGATAATACCAATCCTCAGATTGACTGACCGACGGTTGCCCAATCGCGGCGAGCGATAGACATGATTTTCCAAGGTTGATCGATGAGCGTCCTCCAAGCGTAGCAGCAGTGATCGAGAATGTCGTCGAAGGATTTAAAGACGCGGTTCGACAACCAATTTTGACGCATGAACTGCCAGATGTTTTCTTGGGGATTGAGTTCGGGCGAGCGCGGCGGCAGCGGCAAGAGCGAGATATTGCTTGGAACCCTGAGGTCTTTTGCACCATGCCATCCGGCTTGATCGAGGATGAGAATGGCGTGAGCACCGGGGGCGACTTCGGTTGCGATTTCGTCGAGGTGGAGCTGCATGGCTTGGGTATTGCAGGCCGGCAGCACGAGGGCTGCGCCAGTTCCACGTTCGGGGCAAACCGCACCGAACAGATAGGCCGATTGGGTGCGTTGATCGTGATCGGCTCGCGGACGTGAACCCGTCCTGGCCCAGCGGTAGGTGATCTTGTTCTTTTGGCCAACCCGCATCTCGTCTTGGAACCACACTTCTACCGATGTGCTCGGTGCGAGCTCCTTGCGGATTTCGGCGACGCGTGTGGGAAAGTTTTTTTAAACGCCTCGATCGCCGCCGCGTCTTGCTTGTAGGCCTTCGGCCTCGCACTCACATGCGAAAAGCCCAGTTCTTTCATGGCCCGGTAGATGGTGTCGTCCGATACCGAGAGCGCAAACTCCTCGTATAGCCGCATGATC
>DASSEH010000049.1:0-37709 GCA_035695325.1 Candidatus Angelobacter sp. | reverse complement strand
AACGATACCCGGAGCCGGCCATCCGTGGCGGAAGAGAATGAACCTGACGACCGAGGAACGCCAATCGGTCCGTTTGTGGAAGATCAGCAACGCTCTGTCGGCAGCTTCGTCCTCCGCTGCGCCCTAACGGGCTCCGCTCCGGACGAAGTTGCCGACAAGCTACACATCAGGCAACTAAAAACTATAAAGGGGGACATTTTAATCGAGGTAATAAAGGGGACATTTTTAAAGTGGTTGGACAATTGACAAATTATGGCATTGATACTTACCGCGTTTTTGTGGTACCAAGCATGGGTTTGTCTGGGTCTTTGACAACTGAAAAATGAGCCATTCGCCATTGGCCTTTAGCCGTTAGTGAGAATGCCCTGGGATTTTTTTCTGTCTCACTCCAGGCGTTCACTCCATCCCTTGTGATATCCCTTGTGATGTTTGGAGCTAACCCCTTTAGATCTTGTGATGAGGATCAACCGGGAGGGGGGTACGTTTTGACAGGATGAAATCAGCCAACGTTCTTTGTTTCACTGATGCGCCGGGGTTCAGCCCAATGAACCCAGAGTTGGATCCTCGGCTTCATGCCTGCCTACTCGAACTGTTTACGAAAACTGGCGAACTGCTCTTTGAGGTCGGCCATATCTTTTTTCAAGGCCGAAATTTCGTCTTCCAGCCGCGCGACTCGTTCTGGTTCACTACTGCTGAACGGCGCGGATGTCTTTGACTCGTCCGGCGGCTCCCAGGTTTCGACATCACCCGAAAACAGATGCATATAGCGCGCTTCTTTGGTTCCGGGCTGGCGGCGCAGCATTTTGGCCAGCGGCGGCTCGCGCTGCATCAGTTTGTTGAGAGTGGCCTGGACTTCCTCCAGCTCGGTAAAGCGAAACATGCGTTCGGTGCGTCCGCGCAGTTCGCCGGGAGTCTGGGGTCCGCGCAGAAGAAGCACGCAGAGGACGGCGATCTCGCCCCGGCTGAAGTTGAAGACTTCCTGCATGCGGTGTTCATACTTGGTCACGCGGCTGTCGGCGCTGCTGGTGGGGCCGGCCAGTCGCTTGTCGGCCAGGCTGTGCAGCGACTGGCGCACCGCGTCTTCGTCCAGCGTCATCACCGGATCGCGGCTCGACTTCTGGTTGCAGGCATTGACCAGGGCATTCAGCGACAGTGGATAGTAATCAGGCGTGGTGCTGTCTTTCTCGATCAGCGATCCCAGCACTCGTGCTTCTGTTTCGTTCAGCAAAATATTCACGTTGCCTCAATCGCTTCCTGTATTTTTCGGCCACGAACCAGGGCTGCCGGCTGCAATTATACAATTGTAACGGCAGAGTTCCGGACATCCGGAGCACCTGCGGCCTGCATCTAAATGCAACAACCAAAATTTTACGAAACCACTACTTTTAAAGAGGATTGGTCCATGAACAAACTCCGGTACGGATTTTTTATGCTTTGCACGGCACTAATGGCCCACACGGCACTGGCGGACACGCTGGAGTTGAGAAACGGGAGCGTCATCAAAGGCACGTACGTCGGCGGCAATGAAAGCCAGATCAGCTTTCGCGTGGGATCCTCGGTCCAGCAATATGACGTGAATGATGTGGCCACGCTCCGCTTTGAATCCGAACCCACGCACTCCGACCGGTCCCCGGCTCCCCGGCGGCGGGACAACGATTTTGCCCCGCGTAAAGACCGTGATAAAGACCGCGACGATGACCGTCCTCGTGCCAACTCGTCCACAGACACGGTGACTGTTGCTTCCGGCACTCGCCTGCTGGTGCGCATGACCGACTCTATTGATTCCAGCAAGAACAGCGCGGGCGACAAATTTTCCGCCACGCTCGATCAGGCACTCTATGTGGACAATGTTTTGGTGGCTCCGCGCGGGACTGAAGTTTACGGACGCCTGGACGAAGCGCAGCAGGCCGGACACATATCCGGACGTTCGCAGCTCAAACTTTCGCTCACGGGAATGGTGATCAACGGCCAGACCATTGCGCTTACCACGGGAGATTATTCGCTCTCCGGCAAGTCCCGGGGCAAAAATACCGCTGAAAAAGTGGGCGGAGGCGCGGCCGTGGGTGCTCTCATCGGCGCCATTGCCGGAGGCGGAAAAGGCGCAGCCATAGGCGCGGGGGTAGGCGCGGGCGCAGGCGGAGCCGTGCAGGTGGCCACGCACGGCGAGCGTATCAATGTCCCCAGCGAAACCCTACTGGAGTTCGCCGTTGACCAGCCATTTTCCGTACCCGTTGCGCAGAATACCGAGCGTTAAGTCATTTCGGATTCTCGGGTCCTGGCTTAATCCGGTAAGTCGGCGATGGTCCGGGCGGTGGTTACCGAACCAAAGATGACACCGCGATACGGGCTGCCCAGTGTGCTGTTGGGCCGGGAAATCTCCATGAGCAGCGTCTGGATTCTTTCGGGTGGATTCATGCGGGCAAGGTCTGCGCGATGGCGAAAGAACAGGGCTTGTGACATTCAACTCACGGGCCAATCAGCAGCTCACAGATATTAAGTTTTACTGGCCATCAGCGCTTCGGCAAACCTCTGTTGTTCGTCGTCTGGGGGCGCAGTTGGAGCGACTGGGCCGTGGTGAACGTCAACACGGTTTCTGCCGGAATATTGATGCTCTTACCTGCCGTTACGACCTGAGCACCCGCGCCAGCCGCGCCGCCTGCCAGCGTACCAATGGCTGCGCCCTTGCCTCCACCGGCCAGAGCACCAATCAGCAAGCCGGCCAGGGCGCCGCCTCCGGCGTATTTGGCCGTAGTCTTGTTCGCGCCCAGCGCTCCGGATTTGTATGCGCCGGCCTCAATTGCATAACGCGTATTGTTAACGGTAACGGAGGTCAAATCCACAGCTACCTTGCTACCACTGGCGATGGTGGCAAGCTCCGCCCGGGAACCTTTCGGAATCAGCACATTTCCTGTACTGTTTGTCACGTCCTGGCTAATGGTTCCGGTAAATCTTTGTCCAACATTGTTTGTGTCTGCGGTAATTTGCTGGTCAGTCCTGACCATGATTTTTGTGTTCGCGGGAAGGGTGGCTGCCTGCTGCGCAAGCAAAACGGAACCCAGACATACTACCGCCAGCGAAAGAAACAGCTTGTGTCGCACCATAGAAACCTCACTTTAAGAACAGGCATTGCGCCCGGTCCAATTTGCAAAAAACTGGAAGGTCTCCCACATCTTCGGGGTAGTTCGGTCCTTTGGTTGATGAGATGACAGGTAAAACGGACGGGCAGCCTCAAATGCAGCTCTCACAGTAAAGATCCGGCTCTGGCCAGCAACACTTGCCAGAGCCGGAAAATCAATTCAGCGCAAGGCTGAGCATGCGGAAACTTCATGCACCCGCGATCGGTTGCCCTTCGTTCCGCGAATGTGCAGCACTGTCCTGAGCGTCGCTATGCGGGGCAACTTTCATCTTCTGCACTGTCGTGCAGAGCTCGTGCAGCGCGGTGGAAAGTTCGTGCCGCGAGCGAAATACATCGGCCCTGAGCCGTCGCGCGGCACTCAGCAACTCCCTGCAGGAAGGCAGCGAAGCCGCCGGTATGGGCGCGTCATCGGCTGCGTACTTCTGTCGTTTTTCGAGCGGACATGATCGGAGCCACGAATCAATCTCAGACCGTATGGCAATCACCGCGCTGCGGTTCCTTCCGCTGGGCCGGCGAACCGGCAGGTGCAGATCTGTTTCCCAGCGCTGTACCGTGCGCACACCCCGGTTCAGGTAGGCGGCAATTTCTTTCCAGGAGTTCAAAATTTCAGTCGAAGCAGTGGGCGAACTATAAAGAGAGTCCATCGGAAGTCTTCCTCCATATCCTGGTGGTACACCAAAATGAATGAAGTCTTACAACGTGCTTCGTACACTTGCTTCTTACAAATGAGGAGAAGGGGCAGATGCGCCCCAGACAACAAACCTGGTCTTTATAAGCTGCAGTCTTGCTTTACATCTATGTTACACGCTGCGCTCGCGGATAAATGGCCCGGATTGTAAATATTTAAGATGCAGATTTGTGATGTTAAGAATAAATGCCAAATGTACTGCTAACCTGGCCATTTTCCGGCGGTATAATAACTCCCGCAAATGTTTCTCCGGATACTTTTCGGACTCCGATTCTAATTCCAATGGGGCTTGCACCAACGGCCTATGAATGAATTCAGGGGAAAGCCCGCCGCCAGCAGAAGAAATCAAAAAACAACCCAAACCGGCCCCCTCGCCGGGACAAAACAACCAACAACTCAGCCGCAACCTGCTCTGGTTACATTTCCCATTGTGGCTGCGCAAAACGAGCCAACGGATTTGCAGCGCGAGGCCGACCGGCTGCTTTTGGCCACATATGTCCCCGCGGCCGTGATCGTGAATGAACACCTTGATATTCTGCAGACCCGTGGCCCTGCCGAGCGCTATTTGGAGTTGCCACCGGGAAAGGCCAGCCGTAACCTGCTGCGCACAGTCCGTCCGGGGTTACTGTTTGCGCTGCAAAAAGCACTGGGAGCCGCCCGCAAAGTGAATACCCTGCCGCTGCGCGAACAGGCTCCGATAGAGAGCAACGGTGATCTGCGCCAGGTCAATATTGAAATCACTACCATTCAGGTCGCCGCTCAGCAAAACTTTCTGATCGTCTTCCATGAACAAGAAGCGGGAAGCACTGCCGAGCCTAAGGCAGTGCCCGCAGCTCGGGAAATCGATCAAATGAAGAAGCAAATTGAACAGCTCAGGCAGGAGCTTGCCGTCACCCGGGAGTATCTGCAGGCCCTCGTTGGGGAACACGAAGCCGCCAGCGAAGAACTGCAGTCGGCCAACGAAGAAATTCAATCCAGCAATGAAGAACTGCAAAGCACTAACGAAGAGCTGCAGACGTCGAAGGAAGAACTGGAAGCAGCCAATGAAGAGCTCAACACCGTCACCGAAGAAATGCAGCGGCGCAACCAGCAGATTACCAGTGACCTCACCAACCTGCTCAACAACGTGAATATTCCCATCGTGATGCTGGGGCCTGATCTCAGTGTAAGGCTCTTTACTCTGCAGGCGGAAAAAGTTCTGGGGTTATCGGCCATTGACGTGGGGCGCCCGGTGGCAAAGGTAAAGATGAAGTTCCCTATCCCCGATCTTGAACAATCCGTGCTGGATGTGATCCGGACCCTGACGCCCAAAAAGCAAAAGTTACACACCTCGAACAGCGAATGGTATAGCCTGCAAATCACGCCCTGCCGCACCAGCGATAATAAGATTGAAGGCGCTGTACTGGTGCTGCTTGAAGAAGCCAGGCAATCCGAAGAACGCGCGTTAAGCGCGCAAAAATCGACCGGCTCCAGGCGATAATGAACCGCGACATGCACAATTGCAGAAAGTCGCTCCTGCAATTCGCATATCGAGCGTCAACGACCGATTTGCACGCTGTTTTCCCTTTTTAAAAACCCCGGGCGGATTCAGCTTTTCGGTTTTTGCAGCACAATGTCGTGCTTTGCGCTGCATTCGATTGCCGGGTCGTACACGGCCACGCCAGCGGAATTATCTTTTTTGGCGCGAAACTCGAGTGGGCCTTTGTGTACTCTATCCGGAAGGCCGGTGAACTTTGCCTTGCCCTCATGATTGGTATAAACGCTGAGATCAAGTTGGTGCAGTCCCATAAAACCGTAAGCCATATGGACGCTAATGATCGCCGAGAAGACCGGCTTCCCTTCACTATCACTAACCGTGAGGTCCAGAGTACACGGGCCGGCGCCGGCCTGCATTACGTTGTAACCCTGCTGGCTGTCTGAGGCGTTCTGGGCCTGGTCTTTTGTCGGCGTCTGCGAATTGGGGTCCCGAGGCTTGTCCGCGTTCGGCTGCTGCGCTCCCGCAAGAGCGCACATGGCTCCAGCCAGCACTAGTGTAAAAAAAAGACGACTCTGTTTTGTAAGGTTATAAAGATGCATGGTCACCAGGAGCTGTACGCTGTTCCCTCTGAGCTGAGCTGATTCGACGAACTGTGAACGTCAGTGATACCGGGCTGTTGTTCCGGGCTCTGGACAACATCTTCCTGCACTGTCTGCCAGTTGGCAGAAGCAGTAAAGGGATCGTTGGGGACAACACGCAGATAGCCTGCGCCCACCAGATCTTCCAGTGCCTGCGGGGCGCGGTCTTTGTCCTGCGTGAACTGGTCAATTGCCTGGCGCAGGGTGAAAAGATCTTCCTTTAAAACGGCCTCGCGCGCACGCAGCAGGTGGCTCTTGTAGATGGGGACGGCGATTCCAAGCAGAATGGCTATCAGCGCGATCACAATGATCATTTCGATCAGCGTGAAGCCGCCTTCGCGACACCGGAGTTTTCTTTGGGCAAAGCTCATGGCCGTTACCAGTCCTTATATTTTGTCCCGTTGAGGGCCGTTCCCTCTGACTTCGTGTGGACATCAAAAACGTTCTGTTCGCCCCATGATTGCGCATCCGGATCGTCCTTCTCGGAGCGCAGCCCCCACTCGGCGTGGCCGGTCATGGGATCGACGGGAATACGGCGCAGAAAGCGCACTGTTTTGCCCTGCACGTCCACGCCTTTGACCAGAGTTTCGAGATCGGGCGGATATCCGTCCGTATCCACCTTGACCTGGAAAGCGTTATTGTCCGCATACAGCTTGTAGCGATCAATGGCGGCACGCATCTCCCAAAGATCGTGGCGCAGTTCCGCTTCTTTCTGGCGCTTGGCCTGGAACCGAACCACCGGGACGGCGGCCCCCATCAGGGTCAGCAAAATGGCGGTGGCTACAATCAGCTCCAGCAGAGACACGCCGTGCTGTGGACAAGACTGCATAAATGTCCTGTGTCTATTGTATCCACGCTCTGCAGCCGATTTTTGGACAATTGCCAGCATCCTAATTCACCGTGACAGCCGCCTGTGAGCCCATGGCTTTAATCGGCTGGTTCTGGCTGTTGCGCGCTCCGGGAATCGTGATGGCGACCACACCTGAGCCCTTCGCTTTGGCCATAAAGACCAAATTGAAAACCGTGCCATCGCCAGAAAGACCCGATACGCCCGGAGGACGCTGCGCCGTGATCTGCAGCGTTCCCGTTGCCGCGTCATTGCGATTTACCAGCGGGGCCGCCTGACCGTCTTTGGTAAGAAATCCCCCGTTGGAGACGCTCACAAACTGCAGCACATTCGGATCGTAGGTAATCTGCAGGGGAACTCCGGCCACATCATGCGCATTGCTCAGAGAAACATTGATGGTAAAACTGCTGCCCTGCGCCTGGGCAACCTGCGGTGGATCAAGATGGAACGCTACCGCATCGCCCCCGGTGGTTCCCGCAGGAGATGACGATGGAGTTGCATTCGCAACCGGCGGAGCAGCCGTACTTGGGCCATTCTGTGGCGCCGTGACTGTCGGCGGCGCGCTGGTTACCGGCGCCGCAGTGGAAGCAGCCGGCGGGACAGAGAGCCGTCTTCCAGACTGCGCTGGGGCCGGCGAACCGGAAGAGCCAGCCTGCTGATCGCCATCTATTTTTATGATCGGCGCGGCCAGGCTGCGCAGTTCAATTCCATTTGCCGTGCCAATGTCGATGGCGCGGTCGTTGAGCGGCGAATATTCCCTTCCGCGCACGATGTGCGGCACCAGAATAAAAATGATCTCGTTGGTGGCTTTATCCAGTCTCTCGTGAGAGAAAAAAAACTTCAGAACTGGAATGGAACTAAGAAACGGAGTACCCGCGGATGCTTTGGTTTCGCTGTCTTCTATCAGGCCACCGAGAAAATTGGGTTCCCCGTCCTTCAGGCGAATCGTCTGCTCGGATTTTTTCGTGCCAATGACCGGCTGCGCAATTCCTCCGATGATTCTGGTGTCGGTCTGGCTCGAAAGTTCAACGGCCGTCTTCAGCGTAACCGCCCCGTCGGGATGCACGTGGGGGGTGATCTCCAAAATTACACCTACATCCTGGAAATTAAACTGCGTGTTCACGCCCAGATTGGCGCCGCCCGTCACACCCAGCGGAGTGCCGAATGAACCAGTCGCAATCGGAATTTTGGAGATGATTTTCAGTGAAGCCTTTTCGTTGTCACTCGACCGGATTCGCGGGCTCTGGAGAATTTTTGAATTACTCAGCATATTCAGCAGTACAGCGGAGGCTGAATCGACGGTAAAGGCAAAATTGCCCTCCGTGAGGTGCTCCAGATCATGAAAGTTGAGAGAACCGGTGGTGGAACCCGTAGAGCCGGCAGCAGGTGTAGCGGTATTCGTACCCTGCAAAGAAACGCTGGCATTTTGCGGTGGAGTAATGCCGGTATCGCGCGTTTTCGAATGGGTGACCTGGGCCACAATCACGTCCACCACGACTTCCGGTTTTACTTTGTCCAGATCGTCGATAATCGTCTGGGCCAGGGCAATCTGGTCGGGAGTGCCCTTCATAATGATCGCGTTCTGCGATGGAATATGCTGCACTTTTTGAGAGTCGGTGATGGTGCGAATGCTGGTGACAATGTCCTGAAGATCGGTACCGGTGCTGGCGCCCGCTGCGCCGCTGTTATTGCCCAGATAAAAGACCTTAAAGACGTTTTGCTCCAGCTCCGAGCGCTTTTGCTTGTTGTCCTGAGCAACAAAAATCGTATTGGGCGTGACCGGGCGCCAGAAACTCTTGGATTCCAAAGACACAATGTCCAGCGCCTCGCGCAAGGAGACGTGCTGCAGATCAATGGAGATACGCTTGGAGCTTAAATCGGGATCGAAAAGCACATTCAACCCCGCCAGCTTGCCCAGAGTTTCGTAGATCACGCGCGTATCTTCCGTCATCTTGAGGGCCGGAAGGGCAACGTCGGAAAGCTTCTGCAGTTCAACCGGAGGCCGCGCTTCTTCGATACGCTTGCGAATAGGATCTTCCGCCTGGGGAACGGGTGCTGGCGCGGCATTGCCGCCAGCCGGTGTTGCGGGCTGCGCCTGTATCATCTGCAGCGTGCGGCGGAGCTCCTGTAACGCCAGATCATTGCTGGGATCGATTTCCGCAGCCTGCTGGAAAAGATTCGCGGCTTCCTGCAGCTTGCCCGCGTCCCGCATCTTCTGCCCGCGTTTTACCTTGGAAGCCGCCGCCAGAAAACGCGTCCGCTGGAACGGAATTTTGTACTCCAGGTTCTTCGGCTGCTTTTCCCAGGCTTCTTTGTAAAACGTATAAGCAGCTTCGTAATCCTCGCGTGCATCCGCAGACACTCCCTTTTTAAAGAGGGATTTGGCCGATTCGGCCGGGGCCATCATCGATGAAAACAGGACTAGTAATGCGAGCGCTCCGCGTAAACTTCTCATACGCTCCCTTGGGTCATTGGAATCTCCACGGCCTGAAGATGGGAAGGCAACCACGCTATCCCTCCGTTTAGCGGCCGTAGAATGTCAGAAAGCGCGATTATACACCGCCAATCTCGCCCTTCCTAAGCAAGAACGAGCCACGAACGAAGTTTTGCGCTGTGGTAGCATAAAAATTTTACAGACCGCCTGCACCGTGCTCTTATGGCCCGCCAAACAGTACATACAACTCAGCCGGGAAAACCAAAGAATGTCCGGCGCGATCCCGTCGCTTCCGGCGAACGCGATGCGACCGTGAATCGCGCGGCAAGCCATAATTATTTTCTTGAGGACAAACTGGAAACCGGGGTCATGCTCACCGGCTCTGAAGTCAAATCTGTCCGCTCTGGCCACGCCAACCTGAAGGATGCATACGCTTTGGTGAAGGATGGCGAACTCTGGCTGCTCAATGCGCATATCGGCGCTTATGAGCACGGCGGATATGCCAATCATGCGCCGCTGCGCACGCGAAAACTGCTGGCCCATAAGGAAGAACTGCGCAAACTCCTGATCAAATCGCAGCAGCGTGGTTACACCCTGATTCCCACCCGCATGTACTTCAAAAATGGCAAACTCAAATGTGAAGTTGCCCTGGCCAAAGGAAAACAAATCTGGGACAAGCGGGAAACCGAACGCCGGCGCACGGTGGAAAAAGAAACGCGCGAAGCCATGGCGCGGGCCAAAAAACATTAAGATCTGCAAACACTTTAAGATCTGCAAGGCAGAAGAAAAGCGAGCGAAGAACCAATGGATATCAGATTAGTTGCGGCAAGCCCGGCCGGAATCGAGACCGAGTGCCTGGTAGTTATTGCAGCCGATCACGGCGAAAAACAGCAGAACAATCCAAAACTTTCTCCCAATGATCCCGCGCTTGAAAAAGCAGCGGCTGAACTGATCGCTGCCGGGGAAATTACGGGCAAAGCTTCTGAAACCGTTCTTCTGCACCGGCCCGCCGGGCTGAAAGCCAAAAGGCTGCTCGTTGTCGGCGCAGGCAAAGCAAAGAGTTTTGGTTCTGCCGAAGTGCGCAAGGCTGCGGGAACCGCAGTGCGCTTTCTCCGCGCCAAAGCCATCAAAAGCTGCGTCTTTGCCCTGCCGGAACTGGCGAATGGTGGTGACGAGGCCGTGCGCTGCATCGTGGAAGCGGCATTCGTGGCGGATTTCGATCCCGACACCTATCGCTCAGAACGCAAAGACTTGAGCATGAAAGAAATCACCCTGGCTGCGCCCGCGGGCGCAGACCAGGGCAGTCTGCAAAAAGCGCTCGACCAGGCGCGCATCATAGGCGAGTCGCAGAACTTCACCCGCGAGCTGGTCAACGAGCCGGGCAACCGCCTTACGCCGACCATCCTCGCCAACCGGGCGCAGGAAATGTGCCGGAGCGTCGGGCTGGGCTGCGAAATCATGGGGCCGGACAAAATCAAAGAATTAAAGATGGGAGCATTCTGGAGCGTCTCGCAGGGCTCCGCCGAAGAGCCTCGCCTGATCGTCATGCGCTACGAACCGTCGGACGCCGCGTCCGGGCCGGTGATTGGCCTCGTCGGCAAAGGCGTCACCTTCGATAGCGGCGGCATCTCCATCAAACCCGCCGACGGCATGGAGAAAATGAAATACGACATGGCCGGCGGCGCGGCCATGATCGGCGCCATGCGCGCCATTGCTCTGCTCAAGCCAAAAGTAAAGGTAATTGGAATTGTTGGCGCAACGGAAAACATGCCCGGCAGCAAAGCGCAAAAACCGGGTGACGTACAAATCGCCATGTCGGGAAAGTCAATTGAGATCATCAATACTGATGCCGAAGGCCGCCTCGTTCTCGCCGACGCGCTGCACTATGCCCGCACGCTCGGCTGCACGCACCTGATCGACGCCGCAACCCTTACCGGGGCCTGCGTGGTGGCGCTGGGCATGGTGAATGCCGGAATCTTCGCCAATGATGAAGATATTTACAAGCATTTCGCCCAGGCGCAGCAGCGCGCCGGAGAAAAGTTCTGGCGTCTGCCGCTCGATGCTGAGTACCAGGACATGATTCGCTCCGGCATCGCCGATATCGTCAATAGTGGCGGACGCTGGGGCGGGGCCATCACGGCAGCCATGTTTCTGAAAGAATTTGTGGAAGACACGCCCTGGATCCATCTCGACATTGCCGGCGTCGCGTGGATGGAAGAGAACAAAGGCTGGATCACGAAAGGCCCTTCAGGAATCGCCGTGCGCAGCCTGGTAGAGTTCGTGAAGAGCTACGCCAGCTAGAAAGACGTTCTGGTCCCGGTATTCTGCCCCGAGGGGCAGCTATGTAGCTGCCCCTCGTAATTCCTCTCTGCTGCCCGGAGCTCAAAAAAGCGGCGGCTCTGCTTCCTGCCCATCCCCACATTTCTCCTTCTCATCCAAATTTCTTGAATCCCCCAGGAGGAACCCACATGAAAAAGAGCATGTGTCTGCTTATGCTTCTCGCGTTAGTCAGCTTTGGATGTAAAAGCGATAACCAGCGGACTGCAGGCAACAGTGCCTCACCCGATACAAGCAGCCCGTCCAGCACCAGTTCTAACTCCGGCAGCGCGGGAAATCAGATGGCCCAATCCAGCACGCCGAGCTCTTCCGACGAAAAATTCATCACCGATGCGGCGAAAGGAACCCGCGCGCAGGTTGAACTCGGCCGCATGGTCGCTGCCAAAGCTTCTGACCCTGCAGTGCGCAGCTTCGCCAAACAAATGGTGAAAGACCATACCGAAGCTCTAAATCAGCTCCAAAAGCTGGCGCAGCAGAAAAACATCACGATCTCCAACGACATTCCGGATGCTGCCAAAGATATGCAAAGCAAACTCAGTAATGAGACCGGAAAACAGCTCGAAAAAGACTACATGGACGGCATGGTGCAGGACCATCAAATGGACGTACAGGAATTCCAGGCTGCCGCGCAGAGCGCCAGCGATCCTGACGTAAAGCAGTGGGCAGGCAAGATGGTGCCCACACTGCAGGAACACCTGCAAAAAGCCCAGGAGATCGACCAAAAGTTGAACTCCCAGCGGAACCCGCCTCCCGGAGCGTAACCGCACAGCGGCACCGTGAATCCGTGGCTTGGCCGGAATTCCTGACCTGAATTCAAGCGAAGCTGCTCCGCGCAGTTTGATCCTGGCGGAGCAGCGGTCCGTAATGAGTTACATTACCGGCGGAACAGAAATTCCCATCAGCGCCAGGCACTCGATCAGCGCCCTGCGCACGATGGCTGCCGTGGCCAGCAGGAAGCGTTTGCGCGCCTCGTCTGTTTCCGTGAGGATGTGGTGCTTGTGATAAAAGTTGTTGAACTGCTGCGCGAGTTGAAAGGCATATTTGGCGGCAGCAGCAGGCTCGGTGGTGGTAATGCACTGCTGCACCACGCTTGAGAGCTGGCCCGCAGTCAGCCACAGCAGCCAGATCTCATCGTCTTCGACGAGAAAACGCAGATCCAGACTTTCCGCCAGCAACTTCTCCGGCTCCAGACCCGCCTTGCGAAAGATATTGCTGGCCCGCACGATCGCATACTGCGCGTACGGCCCGGTTTCCCCTTCAAAGCTTAGGGCTTCCTTGAAATCGAAGGCGATCACCGAGTTCTTGGTGAACTTGAGCATGAAATAGCGAAGTGCGCCAATGGCGATTTGGGTCGCGATGTCGCGCCGCTCGCCTTCACTCATCTCCGGATGGCGTGTATCCACTTCTTTCTGCGCGGCAGTAATCAGCGTGTCGAGCAGGTCATCGGCCTTGACCCCAAAGCCCTTGCGTCCGGAAACTTCGATGTAAGAGCGTTTCTGGTCGTCCTCTGAGACCTCATATCCCAGCTCCAGCGCACAGAGCGGCGTAAGGGCGACCATGGCATAAGAAAAATGATGATAGTTATCCGCTTGCTCCTTATGGCCCAGCCCGCGCAGGGCCTCGATCACATTGTTTTGCGGATCGCTCTGGCGCGAATCGATCACGTTATAAATGGCGCTTACACCGCCGAAATGCTGCGCTCCGGGATCACTGCTCTCGGCAGAGATCCAGACCTCGTGTCCATCGGGATAGCGATAAAACCGGCGATAGCCAAAATCCCGCCCCAGCCGTCCAAACTTCCAGAGGTGATAGGCAATGTCCTTACCCACGTAGGTAACCGTGCCGTTCGAGCGGACGATCACCTTGGCGTCTTCATCCGGCCCGCCGTCTTCGCTCTCGGCAGGCTGCGTGCCCGCGCGCTTCATCACCCAGCAACCCTTGTTCTTGCCTTCGGTCTCATAGTAGAGCACGCCCTTTTGCTTCATCTGCTCAAAAGCCAGGTCCCAGAAGTGCAAATGGAGAATCTCGCTCTCCTGCGGCAGAAAGTCATACTGAATATCGAGCCGCTGCATGGTCTCAAGATGCCGCCGGATGACCGCGGTCGCAATGACCTTCCCCATCTCAGCCGCCTCGTTGCCGCCCTGCTCAATGTCATGCAGTGTCTGCAGGCGCAGCTTAACGTGCTCCTTGTCCTCTTCATACCACTGCGAGACACGGGCATACAGGTCCCAGCAGTAGTAATCGAAGGGCTTGCCGCCGGGTGGATTGGCGACCAGAGCCTCTACATCGCTCTTCCCTTTCTTTTCGAGATAAAGAAAGCCCACCACCACGTCCGCCACCTGGACGCCGGTATTGTCGATATAGTTCTGAATATCCACGTGTGCGCCGGAGGCGCGCAGCAGCCGGACGAAGGTATCGCCCAGAATCGCATTCCTCAGGTGCCCAATGTGTGCGGCCTTGTTGGGATTAATGCTGGTGTGCTCGACCAGAATCTTCTCGGGCGCATCGGCTTTCATTTTCGGTTTGGGTTGCAGCAGAAGACGAGCCGCCTGCTCCCGATTTACTCGCGCATTGATATAACCCGTGCCTGCAACCTCAAACTTTTCAAAACCCGGTACCGTTCCCAGTCCGGCGACGATTTCTTCGGCAATTTTGCGCGGCGCTTTGCGCAGAGTCTTTGCCAGTTCAAAGCTCAGCGGCAGCGCATACTCGCCCAGACCCACGTTCGGCGGCTGGTCCACGACAATTCGCGCCAGTTCAAGGTCATATTGCTGTTTGAGAAAACCGCGGACACGCTGGGTAAGTTGCTGCTGTAACTCTAAATACAAAGTCTTTGGCCTTTTCTGTGGATTTCCAGGGTTCGGTGCAGATTGTATGCTGTAAGTCGCTGACGAAAAAGGCGATTATAACAAACGCCTGCTTGAGTGATGCTGAAAGACCTGGATTCGAATTATGGATTAAACTGGTTTATTGCGGTCAGGAAGCGGACACGAATGCGTATTGCCTATCTTGAATGTTTTTCCGGAATCAGCGGCGACATGTTCCTTGGCGCCCTGGTGGATGCCGGCGTGTCTCCGGATCTCCTGCGCCAGACCATCGCCTCCCTGAGCGTGGACGCGAAGCTGGAAATCTCCCGCACCAACCGCAGCGGCATTAGCAGCGTCAAAGTGGACGTTCTGGCCGCAGGTGAAAAAGAGCTGCCACGCGAAGAGTTTTTCCAGAAGGAAGATCACGCCGCCGGCCACAGCCATCATCAGGCGGAAGAGCATCGCCATACGCATTCGCATTCTCATTCGCACGATCATGGACACACGCATGAACACGAACACAGCCATGCGCATGAGCATCATCACGAGCATGAGCATGGTCACACACACAGCCACACTCATGAGCACTCGCATCGCGGATTAAAAGAGATTCGCGAGATCATCAATCGAGCGGCCATCAGCACCACCGCCAAACAGCGGGCCATTGCTATTTTCGAAGCTCTGGGCGCAGCCGAGGCGCGCGTGCACAACGTGGACATCGAGAAGATCCACTTCCACGAAGTCGGCGCCATTGACGCTATTGCGGACATCACCTGCGCCGCCGTGGGCGCCGAAGTGCTGGGTGTGGACGAATGGGTCTGCTCACCTCTCAACGTGGGCGGCGGGATGGTCAAATGTGCGCATGGCACTTTTCCCGTGCCGGCTCCGGCCACGCTCGACCTGCTCAAAAACGCTCCGGTTTATTCCGGCGAAATTCAGAAAGAACTGGTTACGCCCACCGGGGCCGCGATTGTCAAAGTGCTGGTCAATCGTTACGGCACATTTCCCCGGATGAAGACGCAGAAGATCGGCTATGGCGCGGGTACACGCGACTTCAAAGACCATCCCAACGTCGTACGGCTCACCATCGGCGAGACGGACCAGGAAGCCGAATCACCTCTGCCAATCGAAACCGTGAGCATCCTTGAAGCCAGTCTGGACGATATGTCGCCACAGGTCTTCGGCTACGTCATGGAGCGCGCCATGGAGCAGGGGGCGCTGGACGTCTACGGCACTCCGGTGCAAATGAAGAAGAGCCGGCCCGGCATTCTGCTGACCGTTTTGTGCCGCCCGGAAGACGAGGCGCGGCTGGCAAAGCTCGTCTTTGCCGAGACAACAACGCTGGGGATTCGCATGAGAAAGGAATCCCGCGCAGCCCTCGCCCGTCGCCACGTTGTGGTCCAGACAAAATGGGGCGAGGTACGAATGAAGCTGGCCCGCCTGAACGGCAGCATCAGCAATTATGCTCCCGAATACGAGGACTGCCGCCGGATTGCTGCTGAGCATCACGTGCCGCTGAAGAGCGTTCTGCAGGAAACCATCAGAATGTATCTGGAAAGTGAACATGGCTGAGGCCAAAAAGTTTTACATCACAACTCCGATCTACTACGTCAATGCGCGTCCGCATCTGGGCCACGCATACACCACGATTGTGTGTGATGCCGTCGCCCGCCGCAAACGCATGCTGGGGTTTGACACCTTCTTTCTCACCGGCACCGACGAGCATGGGCAAAAAATCGAACGCTCGGCCACTGCCGCGGGAAAAACGCCGCAGCAGTTCGCCGACGAAGTCTCAGGCGAGTTCCGCGCGCTCTTTGACCGGATGAACGTCAGTTACGACGATTTCATCCGCACCACCGAGCCTCGTCACCAGCAGGGCGCACAGGAGCTGTGGCGGCGGCTGCGCGAACGCGGCTACATCTATAAAGGCACGTACACCGGCCAGTACTGCGTGTTCGACGAACTCTATGTCGATGCCGTCGGCCCCGGAGCACCCTGCCCGGAATGTGGACGGCCCACGGAGACGGTGAGCGAAGAAAATTACTACTTCAAGCTCTCGGCCTTTGCCGAAAAGCTGCTGGAGTATTACGAGCAGCATCCGGAGTTCATCCGCCCGGAAACGCGGCGCAATGAAGTCATCGCGTTTGTAAAAAGCGGACTGCGCGATCTCTCTGTGAGCCGCAGCACCTTCAAATGGGGCATTCCGGTACCCGACGATCCGCAGCACGTGATGTACGTCTGGCTGGACGCCCTCAGCAATTACTGCACCGCCATTGGCTTTGGATCCGAAGACGAGGCGGAGCAGAAGAAATTCGCGCGCTACTGGCCGGCTGACGTCCACATGATCGGCAAGGAGATCATTCGTTTTCACTGTGTTTACTGGCCGGCGTTTTTGCTGGCGGCGGAAATCCCCATGCCCGAGTCCGTCATCGCTCACGGCTGGCTGCTGTTTGAAGAGAGCAAGATGTCGAAATCGCGCGGCAACATCGTGCGCGCGGACACGGTGATGGATGTTCTGGGCAACGATGCTCTGCGCTATTTCCTTCTGCGCGAGATCGTTTTCGGCCAGGACGGCTCTTTCAGCTTTGACGCCGTGGTCCAGCGGTACAACTCCGATTTGGCCAACGATCTGGGAAATCTGGCCAGCCGCACGCTGACCATGATTGACCGCTACTTCAAGGTTGGCATGCCGTATCCTTCACGCGCTGCCTCCCGCAAGACCGCCGATGACAGTGTGGTCGAACACGCCGAAGCCACTATCGCCGAGTTCACCCGGCTCTTTGACGATTATCAGTTCTCCCGCGCTCTGGAAACAGCATGGTCGCTGGTAAGCACGGTGAATAAATATCTGGTGGAGCAGGAGCCGTGGAGCATCGCCGAAAAGGAAGGCGAAGAGAACCGCTCCCGCCTGGCCACCATTCTGTACACCGCGGCGGAAGCGTTGCGCATTGTGACCGCGCTCGCCTATCCGGTGCTGCCGGAGTCAGCGGCAAAAATATGGCGGCAGCTTGGCCAGGGTGACATCTCCACCTTTGACCTTGCCGGACTTAAATGGGGCCAGCTTCCCCTGGGCGAAAAACTGGGCAAAATAGAACCGGTATTCCCGCGCGCCGACAAGAGCGCCATCGAAAGGATGCAACAAATGGAACAGGACCGCACACAAGGCTCGTCATCCACTGCCGTTTTGGCGCCCGAGGAAAATGCTCGCCCAGCCGCAGCCACGCAGGCAGTTCCGGCAGCAGCGCCCTCAGCAACCAACCCCGCGCCCGCTGCCGCAGCGCCAGATGGCAAGATCGGGATTGACGACTTTTTGAAAGTAGAGTTGCGCGTCGGCCAGGTGAAAGTAGCCGAACGAGTGAAGGGCGCGGACAAGTTGCTTCGCCTGGAAGTGGATATAGGGACTGAGGTCCGCCAGGTGGTTGCGGGAATTGCCCTGGCCTATGAACCGGAAACCCTGGTCGGCAGAAAAGTGGTGATCGTGGCCAATCTGCAGCCTCGCAAGCTTCGCGGCCTTGAGTCCAACGGCATGATCGTGGCGGCATCGGTGGGCGAAGATGGCAAGCCGATTCTGGCTGGCTTTCTGGAAGACGTGCCTGTGGGCGCGAAGCTGAAATAACTGTTCCACAATGGAAACCTCCACTGCCCGGCAGAGTGCGGATACAGTCGATCAGCAGTCTTCTCCCATTCAGGTGAGCAATCAGCATCGGTGGATAGACCTTGCTCTTGTTATGACTGTGGCATTTTCCAGCCCTCTGCTGGGAAGTCTTTTTCTGCTTGTCCGGCCCAATGCTTACAACTTTAGTTATTCCAACGTCCGCCTGATTACAGCTATTTCGCAGGAGATCACCGCTTTGGCTGTGTTTTTCTGTTTATTCAGGCGGCAGGGGCGGCGGCTCGGCACACTGGGATTTGAATTTCAATGGACTGACTTATTCAAGGGCCTCGGACTGTTCACTGTGGCATTGATTGTAATGGGTGTGTTCGCTTCCGCCACTCGTTATCTCTGGTTTATAGCCACTCTGCAAACGATTTCTGGATCCCACAATTATCCCAGTTTTTCCTCTGCATCGTTGTGGCTGGTTCTGCCGTTTCTGCTTCTCAATCCGTTCTGCGAAGAGGTCCTGGTGCGGGGCTATCTAATGACGGAGATTATTGATCTGCGCGGCTCCGTCATTTTGGCAATGCTGATAAGTCTTGTGTTACAGACGAGCTATCACCTCTACTACGGTGTATTTGGTGCTCTCACTGTTGGCAGTGGACTTGCTGTCCTTGTGCTTTACTACGGAAAATCAAGACGCTTAATGCCTGTTATTCTTGCCCATTGCTTGTGGGATTTGACCGCGCTCATTCCACTATGGCGTCAACACTAAGGACTCATCGTGTACATCGACTCGCACGCACATCTCGACGGCCCCAAATTCGATTCTGATCGCGATCAGGTTTTAGTCCGCGCCCGCGAGGCCGGTCTGGAGCGTATTCTCGCGATTGGCAGCGGTACGGGGCCGGGCACACTCGATTGCGCCATCAAAGTCGCCAGCCATCATGACTGGATCTATGCGACTATCGGCATCCATCCGCATGAGGCAAAACTGGCGACCGAAGCCGATTATGCGGAAATGCAGCAACTGGCAGCCAATCCTAAAGTTGTTGCGTGGGGTGAGATCGGCCTGGACTACTTCTACGATCATTCGCCCCGTGAGGTGCAACAAGAAGTCTTCCGCCGGCAAATGGAGTTGGCCCGCGCGGCGCGGCTGCCCATCATCATTCATTGCCGGCCTACCAACAACAGCGAAAATGCCTGGGACGACACGCTGCAGATGCTGCGCGACCACTGGGCGCCCTCCGGGTTGCCGGGCATCCTGCACTGCTTTACCGGTGAGTGGAAGCACGCCCAAGCCTCACTGGATATCGGCTTTTATATTTCTTTTGCCGGAAACGTCAGCTTCCCCAAAGCGGAAAACATTCGCCAGGCGGCGAAGCAAGTACCACTGGAACGTATGCTGGTAGAAACGGACTCACCGTTTCTTGCGCCCGTCCCCCATCGGGGAAAGCGCAATGAGCCGGCCTTCGTGGTGAATACCGCAGAGACCATAGCCCAGTTGCGCGGCATAACGCCGGAAGAAACAGGAGAGCAAACGCGGAACAATTTCTATCGGCTGTTCCCGGCTACTTCGCAGGCAGTGCTGGCCCAATAAGATAATCGTTTGAAACAGAGCAAGACACAAAAAAAGTTCGGTTTGCTGATGCGCGAGTGGCTGGGCGACAAATGCCCAGTCTGCAAAAAAACACTTGCGGAACATCATTACACCAGAGTTGGGGTAGTTGTCAGCGAATCCGCAGCACATGTGCCGTTCATTCGAGCATTTCGTGAGCATCGATGGAACGAGACAAGCACAAGAGAATTTATTCCCACACTGGATGCCCTTGGTGGCAATGTTTTGAAGTGCCCTTTGGGCCAACTGGCCTAGTATATCACCTTTGAGCCTTACGACTTTTTAAGTCCGTACTATGTGGCCGAATTGGAGGTTCTGCATCAGGAGGAGAGCAAAAAACTGGAATCTCATATTCCAGCCGAAGAGTGGCGAGAGTTCCCCAACGGCTGGCTCATCAATAAGAGAACTCTCGCTTCCAGATTACTTTGTGTGCGTAAAAAAATGCTTACGAAACTAAAAGCCTTGCTGCACTGAAATACGTTTTTATGTCACCCGCTCAGCGAGCAGCCCCTTTCACGCCGCCATCCTTGTCAGCAACCGGCACGGGTACCTTCTTTTTATTAGTAAGCTCGTCCGCCGTCTGCTCAATGTTGTGCTGTACAAAATAGCTGAAGAATCCCCACTCGCCATATTTTGTTTTCAGTTCGGCGGAGACAGCTTCCACAAGTTCCTTGCCGGACTTCCCTTCTTTCTGTGCTTTGGCGACTGCGTCCCGCAGCGTCATCAGATAATTGCGGAAGTCGCGCACGTCAGCCGGGGTAGCAACGTCGCCGTGGCCGGAAACATAAGTCGCTAACGAATGTTCCGCCAGCAGATGGTCGAGGGTCTGAATCCACGGCTGGGTGGAAGCGTCGATCAGGTTGGGCAGATGATGCTGCCAGACCAGATCGCCGCCAAAAATCACATTGGCATCGGGAACAATTACCACGGAGTCGCCGCCGGTATGGCCGGGCATAAAGCGCACCTGCACCAGCCGGTCTCCCAGATATACATCGACTGCATCGGTGTACACCGCATTCGGCTGGACCAGCGATTCCACTCCGGCCTTCTGTTCCGGTTTGGGATTGGGCCCAAAAAATTTCAGGTTCTCGGTGCGCACCCATCCGCGAACGTTGCGGTGCGCCAGAATGGTGGCACCGGCCTCGGCAAATACCTGGTTACCGCCAGTGTGGTCCAAATGATAGTGCGTATTCACCACCCAGCGCACCGGCTGGCTGGTTACGGCGCGAATCTGCTCCAGCAGTTGCTTTGCCGGTTCAGCGGAAGTAAAAGTGTCCACCACCAGCACGCCATTGCCGCCAACAATAAAACCGGCATTGCTGCCGGCTTTGCTACGGTCGGGACTGACGGCGGCATACACACCTTCGCCGATTTTTTTGATGGTGAAGTCAGCCGGACCGTCCGCGTAAGCTCCGGTCACGGCCAGCATTAAAACAAAGATGAAGGCTGTTCTGATTTTCATGCGGGGACGATGGTACCACGGGCCATCTCGGGGCACGACTTCTCTCGTCCACGCCCTGGACTGTTGGTAACATTATTTTTACATTTGCGAGCGATTTTTGGTTGACACAAACAGGCAACGGACTGCATATTTATACATACTCACGAATAATTATTCATGATAATGATGAAGCGTGCCCGCCAGCAGTTGATAATCGATCTTGCGCACAGCGGTCCGCTGCCCGGCCAGCAAAAGCTGGCCACGGTGCTTTCCCGGCGTGGTTTTCCCGTGACACAGGCCACGCTGTCGCGCGATCTGACCGAGCTTGGGCTGGTTAGAACTTCAGAAGGTTATATTCTCCGCAATGGCGATGTGCCAGCAGAACCGGCGCCGGGAGTATCACGCGTAGTGCACGAGTTTGTCCGCGATGTACGCCGGGCACAGAACCTGCTGGTGATCAAAACCATTCCTGGCAGCGCGCAGCCCGTGGCCGTGGCCATTGACGCCGAAGCATGGGGCAGCGTTGTCGGCACCATCGCCGGCGACGATACCGTTCTGGTTGTAACGGCAAGCGGCAGGGGAGCCAAACAGATTCAATCACGACTTGAGGAGATGCGCGCCTAATGCCGCAAACAATTCAGCCCGCCGTCGCCGGAGCGACGGGGTATGCCGGTTTTGAACTGGCACGGCTTCTGCTTCGCCACCCACGGATGAAGAAGCCCTTGCTCTTCACCCGCGAAGGTGATGAAAAGGGCCCAGCACGCCTGGACGACGTCTATCCCCATATCAGTGGCAACGGAGGCGCGCCCATGGAGGCGCTGCGCTGGGACACCCTCAAACAGAAAGGCATTGACGTCCTTTTTCTGGCCACGCCGCACGAGTTTTCGCGCAAATGGGTCCCGCAGATTCTCGACCAGGGCATACGCGTGGTCGATCTGAGTGGCGCATGGCGGCTGCTCACGCCCGAGAACCGCGCCGTTTATAAATTTAATGATGCGGACCCGCAACTGGCGGACTCTCTGACCAAACGCGCTGTGTACGGGATTCCCGAACTGCATCGCGACAAGCTGCAGGACGCGGCTTTGGTGGCCAACGCCGGCTGCTACGCGACCTCGGTGATTCTGGGGCTGGCGCCGCTGGTCCGTGCCGGTTTGCTGGACCTCGACCACGGCGTGATCAGCGATTCCAAGTCGGGCGTCTCCGGAGCGGGCAAAGAACCCACGCAGAAGACGCATTTTGTGGAAGCAGCGAACAATCTTTCGGCTTATGCGGTCTTTTCCCACCGGCACACGGGAGAGATACTGGAGCAGCTTGGGCTGGCGCCGGAGCAAATGGTGTTCACGCCCCATCTGCTGCCGATTCCCCGCGGAATTCTCTCTACCATCTATGCCCGGCTGAAATCGCCGATGAAGGCGGAGGAAGTTGAAGCTGTCCTGCGCAAGTTCTACGCGGGATCGCCCTGTGTGCGGATTTTTTCCGCGGGCAAGCTGCCGCAGATCCAGTATTCGCTGTACACGAACTACTGCGACATTGGTTTTACTTTGGCGCCGGACGAGCGGCGCATCGTGATCGTTTCCTGTCTGGACAACCTGATGAAAGGCGCCGCCGGACAAGCGGTGCAAAACATGAACTTAATTTTTGGCTGGAATGAAGAGGAGGGGCTGAGATGAAGATCGTCGTAAAAATTGGTGGTGCAGCACTGGAGGACTCCGCCCTGCTTTACCGCGCCGCGCAGTCGATCAAACTATTGGCAGACGAACACCAGGTCGCCGTGGTCCACGGCGGCGGAGCCGCGCTCACGCGCATGCTGGCCCAGGTGGGCAAGACTACTGAATTCGTGGATGGCCTCCGCGTGACTGACGCGGAGACCCGCGACCTGGCCGTGATGGTGCTCGCCGGCCACATGAACAAGAAACTTGTGGCGGCGCTGGGCAGCGTGGGGCAGCCGGCCGTGGGGCTTTGCGGTGGTGATGGCATGGCCTTCCGCGCGCGGAAGAAGACATCCAACGGTCATGATCTCGGCTTTGTCGGCGAGATTTCATCGGTCGATCCGCGCTGGATTGAAACCATCTGGCAGCAGTCGTGCGTACCCGTGATCTCCAGCGTTGCCCTCGGCTCCGACAGCCAGTACTACAACGTAAATGCCGACCAAATGGCCTCGGCCTGCGCCGTAGCCTGCCATGCCAATGCGCTGATCTTTTTGACCGACGTTCCGGGCGTGAAAGATGCCGACGGCCTGGTGATCCGCTGGCTCGAACTCAATCGCGCGGCCGAACTTACGCAGCAGTCCGTGATCGCCGGTGGCATGCTACCCAAGCTGGCAGCGTGCAAAAACGCTCTGATGCATGGCGTGAAGCGGGTGCGCATTCTTCCCGCGGTGGAAGTCGAGGTATTGCCGCAGTTTTATTTCACCAAGATTGAATCCGGCACGGAGGTCCTGGCGTGAAGCTGGAGCAAATCAGGAAGCTCGAATCCAAACTGTTGCTCTCCACCTATGACCGCTATCCGCTGCAACTGCGGAAGGGCCAGGGCGTCCATGTGTATGATGACCGCAACCGCAAGTATCTGGACATGCTGAGCGGAATCGGCGTCAACGCGCTGGGGTATAACCATCCGGCGCTGACGAAGGTGCTCACCAGCCAGGCAAAGCTGCTGGTACATACTTCGAACCTCTTTTATCACGAATATCAGGCCCGGCTGGCGGCGGTGCTCACCAAAATCTCCGGGATGGATCGTGTTTTTTTCTCCAACAGCGGGACTGAAGCGTGGGAAGCCGCTTTAAAGGTGTCGCGCGCCTATGCCCGCACCACCCCCGGCAACAACGCTTACAAGTGGAAGATTCTGGCGCTCGAGAATGCGTTCCATGGACGCACCTTTGGCGCGCTGGCCACCACGCACAAGGAAAAATACCGCGCGCCGTTTGAGCCAGGTGTGCCGGGCGTGCATTTTGTGAAGTTCAATGACATTGCCGATCTGGAGCGCAATTTTGACGATTCCGTCTGCGCCATCGGCTTTGAATTTTTGCAGGGCGAGGGTGGAATTCGCCCGGTGAGCAAAGAGTTCGCCGAAGCTGCCTTCCGGCTCTCGCGCAAATACAACGCGCTGCTGATCGCCGATGAAATCCAGAGCGGTCTGGGACGCACCGGCAAGTGGTTTGCCTATCAGCATTTCGGCATCAAGCCGGACATGGTCACCCTGGCCAAGCCGCTCGCGGGCGGGCTGCCGCTGGGCGCGCTGATGGTCACCGAAAAGGTTGCCGAGTGCATTCATCCAGGAATGCACGGCACCACTTTCGGCGGAGGCCCGCTGGCCTGCGCCGTGGCGCTGCAGGTGGTGACCACCATGCAAAAAGAAAAGATGCTCAGCCATATCCAGAAGACCGGCAAATACATGGTCGAAAAGCTGGAAGAGCTGCAGCAGGAATATCCGGTAATCAGGACCATTCGCGGCATGGGACTCATGCTGGGCATGGAGCTTGAATCAGCCGACCTGGCCAAAACGGTCCATAAGGAAATGCTGGAGCGCGGAATCATTGTCAACCGTACCGATGAGACGGTCATCCGCTTTCTGCCGCCTTATATCATTCGGAAACAGCACGTTGACCTGGTCGTCCGCGAACTGGGCAAAATTTTTGCCCGGACCGGCGTACTCGCCGCGGCCGCCAAAGGGGGAAAGTAAGCGATGCAGGGGAAAATGGCGGAAGAGGCGGCAGAATGCTCGCTGACGGGGCGGGACCTGATTTCTATTCTCGATTTCTCTCCGGAAGAGATCCACGAACTGTTTGATTTGACCGAGGCAGTCAAGGAAAACCCGGAGAACTTCCATTCTGCGCTGAAGGGAAAGCAGATCGTCCTTTTCTTTGAGAAGGCCTCCCTGCGCACGAGGCTGACGTTTGAAGCCGGCATGATGAGCATGGGCGGCACGTCCATTTTTGTAGACCAGACACGCGCGCGTCTGGGAGAGCGTGAACCGCTCTCCGATATCGCCCACAACGTGGAGCGCTGGGTGCATGGCGTAGTCCTGCGCACCTATGCCCACGAAACGGTCACCGAGATGGCGAAGTACGCGTCCATTCCGATCATCAACGCGCTGAGCGATCTGGAGCATCCCTGCCAGGCCTTTGCCGATTTTTTCACTCTGCGGGAAAAATTCGGCGACCTGCGCAAGGTGCATCTTGCCTATGTGGGTGACGGCAATAACATGGCGCACTCGCTCATGCTGGCCGCGGCCAGCCTGGGCAGCACAATCTCCATCGTCTGCCCGGCCACGCACGCTCCCAGCAAAGAGATCACGGCGGCAGCGCAGGAGATGGCGAAAAGCACCGGCGCAAAAATTCATGTCGTGCATGATCCCGCTGCCGGCGTGAAGGGCGCAAATGCCATTTACACTGATGTGTGGGCCAGCATGGGGCAGGAAGAGGAAGCCCAGGAACGGGCCAAAATTTTTGCCGGGTATCAGGTGAACGAAGCGCTGTTCGCGCACGCCGCGCCTGACGCCATTTTCATGCACTGCCTGCCCGCGCATCGCGGACAGGAAGTTGCCGACGGCATCATCGGTTCGCACCGCTGCGTGGTCTTTGACCAGGCGGAGAACCGCATGCACATACAAAAAGCAATTCTACTTTCACTGCTCGGCGGCAAATATTCGCCGGGGACCTTCAAGGAGTAATTCATGCGTGAGAAAGTTGTTTTGGCGTATTCGGGAGGTCTCGATACCTCCATCATCATTCCATGGCTCAAAGAGAACTATAACTGCGAAGTGATCGCCATGATCGCCGACGTTGGCCAGGGCGACGACATTGATGCCGTGATTGAAAAGGCCCACAAGACCGGTGCGGCCAAGGTGGTGGTCGAGGACCTGCGCGAGGAGTTTCTCGCTGAATATGTCTTCCCTGCTCTGCGCTCGGGCGCGGTTTATGAGCACAAGTATCTGCTGGGCACCTCGCTGGCCCGGCCGGTCATCGCCAAGCATCAGGTGGAAGTCGCACTGCGCGAGGGCGCAACCGCCCTGGCGCACGGCTGCACCGGCAAAGGCAACGACCAGGTGCGCTTTGAACACGCCTTCCAGGCGCTGGCGCCCGAACTGAAAGTGATCGCGCCGTGGCGCGAGTGGGACCTAAAGTCCCGCGAGGACTGCCTGGATTACGCCGAACAGCGCGGCATTTCCGTGACGGCCAGCCGCACCAAGATCCACAGCCGCGACCGCAACATCTGGCACCTGAGCCACGAAGGCGGCGAGTTGGAAGATCCGGCCAACGCGCCTCTCGACTCCACCTGGCAGATGACCGTATCGCCCCAGGAAGCGCCGGACAAAACCGAGAGCGTCACCATTGGCTTTGAAGCGGGCACACCTGTTTCCGTAAACGGAAAAAAGATGGACTCCGTCTCTCTGGTCGAACTGCTCAACAAGATCGGCGGACGCAACGCCATTGGCCGCGTGGATCTGGTGGAGAACCGCTTTGTCGGCATCAAGTCGCGCGGCTGCTACGAGACCCCGGGTGGCACGCTGCTGCTCACCGCGCATCGCGAACTGGAAGCTCTGTGCCTGGAACGCGAAGTCTCGCACTTCAAGCAGCAGCTTGCGCTCAAGTACGCCGACCTGGTTTACAACGGCCTGTGGTTCACGCCGCTGCGCGAAGCACTCGACGCATTCATCAACGACACGCAGAAAGAAATTACCGGCACGGTCACACTACAGCTGTACAAAGGCAATGTGATTGTCGCGAGCCGCGAATCCGCGTTCACGCTCTATCGCACCGACCTTTCCTCGTTCACCATGGGCGAAAGCTACGACCAGAAGGACGCTGAAGGGTTCATCCGCATTCTCGGCCTGCCGGCGCGTTCTCTGGCTCTGCGCAACAAAGCGACGAAGCTGCAGGAGACCGCAAAATGAAGATGTGGTCCGGCCGTTTTCGGCAGCCTCTTGATCCAAAGTTCGAGCAGTGGCAGCGTTCTTTTCCTTTCGACCAGAAGCTGCTGCTGCACGAACTGGCGGCGAGCCGCGCCCATGCTCAGGCGCTGGGAGCGGCCGGTATCCTCAACGCGGACGAACGAAACGCCATTCTTTCCGGTCTGGACCAGATCGGAAAGAAGAGCACGACCGTACCCGGCTACATGGATGATCCGGAAGCCGAAGACGTCCATCACTTCGTGGAAAAGCGCCTGGTCGAGCTGATCGGCGACCACGGCAAAAAGCTGCACAGCGGGCGCAGCCGCAACGAACAGATCGCCACCGACCTGCGGCTCTTTGTCCGCGAGCGGATTGACGAGACCTCGGCACTGCTGGCCAGTCTGCTGGAAGCCCTGGTTGACCGCGCCGAAGAGGCCAAGCTGGCGGTGATGCCTGCTTATACGCATCTTCAGCGGGCGGAACCAGTACTTGTCTCTCACTGGCTGCTGGCTTATTTTCAAATGTTCCGGCGGGACCGCGAACGTTTGGCCGATTGCCGCAAGCGGCTCAACGAGTGTCCGCTGGGCTCGGGCGCGGTGACTGGCGCAACACTGCCTTTGGACCGCGAACTGACCAGCAGCAAGCTTGAATTCGACCGGCCTACGGCCAACAGCATGGACGCCACCAGCGACCGCGATTTTGCCCTGGAGTTTGCCAATGCTGCGGCGCAACTGGGGATTCATCTGAGCCGCTGGGCGGAAGAGTTCATTCTGTTCGCCACCCAGGAGTATGCGTTTGTCCGCCTGCCGGAAGCCTACTCTACAGGCAGCAGCGCCATGCCGCAGAAACAGAATCCTGACGCGCTGGAACTCATTCGCGGCAAGGCGGGCCGTTTGGTCGGCGCGCAAATGGGTTTGCTGACCACGGTGAAGGCCCTGCCTCTGGCTTACAACAAAGACATGCAGGAAACACAGGAACCGCTGTTCGACATCGCCGACACCATTGCCCACAGCGTGGAGATCGCCGCCGGCTTTATGCGGCAGGTGACTTTCGATTTCGAGCGCATGAGCAGCGCCTGCCAGAAGGGCTTCATGAACTCCATGGCGGTGGCCACTTATCTGTCGCAGCGCGGTGTTCCCTTCCGCCTGGCTCATGAAGCCGTGGCACACGCGGTGCAAAAATGCATTGAGAAAAAGTGCGAACTGGGCGACCTTTCGCTGGCCGAACTGCGGGAATTCAGCCCCGCATTCGCCGAGGACGCGCACCAGCATTTAACCATTGAAGCTGTGCTGGCCTGCCATGACGTGATCGGGGGCACCGCACCCGCTCAGGTCCAGCGGGCACTGAAGGCAGCGCGCCAGAGCCTGGCCGAACTGCAGGGAGTCCATGGTACGTACGCGTAACGCGATTCTGCCCGACGTGGAGCAGATTTACAGCATCATTCACCCCTACTCGCAATCAGGGACGCTGCTGCCGCGCGCCATGGCGGAGCTGAACGAGAACGTCCGTGATTTCGTGGTGGCCGAGGATGCGGGAAAGATCATCGGCTGCGGCGCCCTGCATCTTTACGGAATGCACCTGGCCGAGGTCCGCACCATCGCCGTGGACCCTGTGGCCAAGGGCCGGGGCGCGGGGCGGAAAGTAGTGGAAGCCCTGCTCGAAGAGGCCACGCGGCAGCACGTGGCCTGCGTATGCCTTTTTACCCGAATTCCCGATTTTTTTGGCCGTTTGGGATTTACCGTGGCCCGGCGCGAAGAGCTGCCGGACAAGATATACAAAGACTGTGTGCATTGCCCGAACCTGTTTGCCTGTGACGAGGTCGCTATGGTGCGCGGCCGCATTCCGCAGCAAACGGGTCCGCGCGATCCACAAATACTGATTCCTCTGGTGAGGCTGGGTGCATGAGCTTTCTTATTCCACAGGGTTTTTTATTCTCCACACGCACCGCAGGCATCAAGGCCAGCGGACGGCCTGATCTCGCGCTGGCGCTGGCTCCGGAAGGCGCTTCCGCCGCGGCCATGTTCACCACCAATCAGGTAGCCGCCGCGCCGGTAGTCACCGGACGCGACCACCTTCGCAAGTCGAAAGGGCAAATATCGGCCCTGATTGTGAACGCCGGAAACGCCAACTGCGCCACCGGCCAGCACGGGCTGCGCGCGGCAAAGACGGTTTGCGCGGAGACGGCAAAGGCGCTCGGAACCAAATCGGACCGCATCTTTCCTTCTTCTACCGGCATCATCGGCGTTCCGCTGCCGGTCGAAAAAATTCTCACCGCGCTTCCCGACCTGATCGCAGGGGCGCAGGCCAGTCCGGAGGCGCTGGACGCCTTTGCCACGGCCATCATGACCACGGACACGCGCAAAAAGATCGCGGCGGAAGAGCTGGTCTTCAAGAAGCAACCGATCCGCATAGTGGGAGTCGCCAAGGGTGCGGGCATGATCCATCCCAATATGGCGACCATGCTGGTGTACATCTTTACCGATGTCGCCGCCAGTGCGCGCGATCTGCAGCGCAGCCTGAAAAATGCGGTGGACCAGAGCTTCAACAACATCTCCATTGATGGCGATACCTCCACCAATGACACTGCCCTGCTCATGTCCAGTGGCAAAAGCGGCGTGGCCTTCAAGTCAGTGAGCAAGGCGTTCGAGAGCGCACTGACCGGCATTTGCCAGTCGCTCTCCCAGCAGATCATCGCGGACGGAGAAGGCGTGAAGCATGTGGTCACGCTGAAGATCGAGCAGGCCCGCAACTCCGATGACGCGCGCAAGATTGCCAGCAGCATCGCCAACTCTCCGCTGGTCAAGACCGCCTGGGCCGGCTCCGATCCCAACTGGGGGCGTATGCTGGCGGCGATTGGCTACTCAGGAATCAAGGTGCAGCCCGAACGCATCAGCATTTACCTGGGCGAACAGCAAATCTGCCGCAATGGCGCCGCAGCCAGCTTCGATAAAAAACTGGCGCACGAATACATGAAGCAGCCGGCCTATGAAATCCGCATCAAGCTGGGCCAGGGCAAGCAGAAGCTGGACTTTCTCTCCTGCGATCTCACGGCAGAATACGTCCACATCAACGCGGACTACAGCACGTAAGACGCTGTACATGTGAAGAGAATTGTGTGGCCGTGTACCTTATGAGGTTTTAGTAAGGGACGCGGCCTTTTTGCAGGAAAGGATTGCTTTCGCGCTCTGCGCCTATGGTGGTCCCTCGTCCGTGACCAGGCGTAACCGCAGTCTCGTCCGGCAGGACCATAACTCGATTATGCAGTGAGCGCATAATCTTCTCCATGGATCCACCGGGAAGGTCCGTCCGGCCAATGCTGCCGGCAAAGAGCGTATCGCCGGCGATTAGCTTTTTCTCTTGGGGAAAATACAGGCAGATGCTGCCCTCGCTGTGTCCTGGGGTGCAGATCACACTGGAAGTGATGGGGCCAACCTGCAGGACGCGGCCTTCTTCCAGAGAATCATCAATATGGACCGGCTCGGGTGGCCGCATACCAATCCACGCGGCCTGCATCTCGAGCATTTTGAGCAGCTCATGATCGTTCTGGTTCATGAGGATGGGCGCTCCGGTTGCGGCCTTGAGCTGCATGGCTCCGCCCACGTGGTCAATGTGGGCGTGGGTAATCACAATCTGTTTGAGCGTGAGCCCTTCCTCGCGCAGGATGGCGAGAATACCCTCGATTTCATCGCCCGGATCGATGACCATGGCTTCGTGCGTCTGCTCGTCGCCGATGATGGAGCAGTTGCACTGCAGCGGGCCAACAGGAATGACTTTGTGGATCATAAGAATTAGTGGTTCGACATCAGCAATCAGTTCTGATTGCCATCAACCCAAAAATCGCCAAGTACGCTGACGTAGCTCTCCAACAGTTCCTGGGATTCCTGGTCAAAGGCATTGGTCCGGTCGCTCTCCACATCCAGAGTTCCGATCACGCGGTGATTTTGGGGATGCAGAACCGGAATGATGATTTCCGACTGCGTGGAACTCAGCGCCTGCATGTAATCAGGCTCTTTGCCGACATCGCCTACGGATACGGTCTTTTTGGTGATGATGGCCCGCGAGGTGAGCCCTTTGGAGATGGGAAAGGTAAGAAAAACAGGCCCGATGGGGCCGCTCCAGGCTATGTTCGAAACCAGGCCGCCATCGATGTCCACATCGTAGATGCCGACCCAGCGCCACTTACCGGTCGCGAGAATCGTCTCGGTGATCCGCCTGGCCCGCTCGGCCCGTGGAACCGGCATGGCCAGAATGTCTTTCAGTTTTTCTGCTGTCTTGTGATCACTCACAGTCGTTCGCTCCGAAACTTGCTGCCTGCAAATGGAAACGACTACTTGCTTTGCGGTGCGGGTGCGCTCGGCGCTTTTTCGCCTCTCATCACCGATCCCGCGCCAGCTGCGCTGCGATTGGAAAGCACGGTGAGCGAAATGGAGGTGATCATGAAGATGACCGCGCACCAGGTAGTGACTCTGGAAAGCAGCGTAGCCGTGCCGCGCGGACCGAACGCCGTCTGGCTGCCCACACCGCCGAAAGTGGCGGCAATGTCAGCGCTCTTGCCATGCTGGAGCAGCACAACAAGAATAAGAACAGCACATACAATCACGTGAATGGTCGTGAGAAGCCAAATAAGCCACATGGTGAACGGGAAAAATCCTTTCAGAAACTTTGGTGCGGAAGGGGGGATTTGAACCCCCACGCCTCACGGCGCCACCCCCTCAAGATGGTGTGTCTGCCAGTTCCACCACTTCCGCACTGCCCCGAATTGCCCTCTGAGGAACAACACCAACAAGGTCAATTGCAAGACGACTTTTGATTATAGCAAACTTAATTTACGGCTGTTTTACTGCTCCCGGATTGACGTCCGGGCGTGAATGTACGCCTCGATAGTTTGCTCCAGAGTTCCCTGCGCCTTCAGGATATATTCCACCGCATCTCGCGCCGCTCCCTTGCCCCCATCGGAAGGCGTTTCATAGTGCGCAATCGCCTTCACCTGCGGCCGCGCATTGGCCACCGCCATGGCCAGGCCGCACCGGAGCATGATGGGAAGATCGATCACATCATCGCCCAGATATGCGACTTCCTCTTCGCGAATACCGCTCTGCGCCAGGATCTGATCGAGCACTTCAGATTTGTTGGCCGCGCCCTGAAAAACGTAGTCGAGACGCAGGTCACGCGCCCGCAGGGCCACGGTTTCGGAGATACGCTTGGTCACCACTCCGGTTTTCAACCCTCCCAGTCGCGCCAGGGAAACGGCTGTGCCATCATGCGCGTGGAAGCCCTTGGCTTCAATCACGTTCTGACTGATGATGCCGTAACCCGGCAAATTGGCGCTACGTTCAACCCGTTCAACCTGAGCATCCGTGCTGCGCGGCGCAGCGGATGGAGAAGGAAACAGCCAGATGGTGCCGTCGGTAAGCACACCATCCACATCGAAAAGGACAACTTTGATTTTTTTAGCGCGGTCGGTGGACATGGGGTATTTGCTTTTGGCTTTTAGCTCTTGGCTCTTGGCTCTTGGCCTTTAGCGAATGATGTCTGCACTTACGAGACAAGGCTAAGAGCTAACTGCTAAAGGCTATTGCTTCTGTTCAATTTTTTCCTGCATGACAAATTGGACTCTGGCTCCTGGCTATTAGCCTTTAGCACTTAGCCTTTAGTCAATGCTGTATGCACTACGATACAGGAGCTAAAGGCCAACGGCTAAGAGCTAAAGGCTGCTTTCCTCACACCATCTCAGTTCCCCACAAATCATGCAGATGAATCACGCCTTCCACGCGCAAGGCTGCATCCGTCACCACCAGGGATGTAATTTTCCTCTGCTCCATGAGGTTGAGGGCGGTGGCGGCAAATTCGTCAGCACGGATTGTTTGGGGACTTGCAGTCATACACTCGCCCGCGGTGAGATGCAGGATGTCTCTGCGATACTCCAGCAGGCGCCGCAGGTCTCCGTCGCTGATAATGCCGGCCAGCCGGCCATTGTCCACCACTGTGGTGATACCCAGCCCCTTGCGTGACATTTCATAAATTACGTCCGGCATCTTCGTATGGAGCGAAACCAGAGGCACCGCATCGCCACTATGCATGAGCTGCGAGACGCGGGCCAGCCGCTTGCCCAGCTTTCCGCCGGGATGCAGGTTGGCAAAATCCTCTTCCCGGAAGCCGCGCTTTTCCGAGAGCGCCACGGCCAGCGCATCACCCAGCGCCAGCATGGCCGTAGTCGACGCCGTGGGAGCAAGCCCCATGGCGCAGGCTTCCTGGGCAATCGAGCAGTCCAGAGCGATGTCCGCCGCCTGGGCCAGGGTGGAGCGGCTGCCATTGCCCCCGGCCGGATACAGCTTATCGCCGGTAATAGTGATGAGCTTGCTGCCAATACGGCGAATGTTGGCCAAAAGCTGCAGGATCTCCTCCGTCTCGCCACTGAAAGAGAGCGCCAGCGCTACATCCCCCCTCACCAGCATCCCCAGGTCGCCGTGGAGGGCCTCCGCGGGATGAAGATACAGCGCGGGCGTTCCGGTTGAGCTGAGCGTGGCGGCGATTTTGCGCGCGATGATTCCGCTCTTGCCCATCCCCGTAACCACGACGCGCCCTCCACAGGAGTGCAGACAATCCACGGCCCGGTTAAAGTCCGGCCCCATGGGACCTTCAAGACGCTCCGCCAGTTCACGCAGAGCTTCAGCTTCAATCCGCACCACACTGGAGCCAATGGAGTTCACGAAAATAATAGTAGCACTGAGAGAAGCGGCACTCAGCAGTCAGCATTCAGCGATCAGCCAGCAATCACACTTTGCACTGATTGCTGAGTGCATTTGTGCCGGGAGAATCGACACTCAGTATTCGTAATCAGCATTCAGCATCAGTTGCAGATTGACTTTTGCTGACGACTGAGTGCTGGTTGTTGAGTGCTTTGCAGCTACACATCAAACAGCCGGTACGCACGTGGAGGATCCTGCGCCAGCAGCAGCGGAAGTGACACGTTGCTTACAGGAACTCCGCCGGTGGTCTTGCCATCCGCTTTGCCGTGATGGGCGTGGCCGTGGAGCGCCAGCGACGCGCCATGACGGTCAATCACATCGGACAATCGCGAACTGCCCAGATATGGCCATATCTCGGAGGGCTCTCCCTGCACCGTCTCGGCAATGGGAGCATAGTGGGTCACAATCACGGTCTTTTGCGTGCGCAGCATGGAGAGAGAGCGCTCAAGCTTCATGGTTTCGTCGATGCCTGCCTGCACAAAAGCCTTTACTTCCTTCTCGCCGAACGCAGTGAGCACGCCGCGGCCAAAGCCGCCCAAAAAACCTTTGGCCCCGGCAAAGCCTACGCTGTCGCGCTCGTAGCTGCTGCCGTCGAGCACCTTGATGCCTTCGGTGGTCATCAGGTTCATCAGCTCCTGCTCCTGTCCGCTTTCGTAATCGTGGTTGCCGAGCACGGCCACAATCGGAACACGCAGGCGCACCAGAGCGTTGAGCAGTGAGTGCATTTCGTCCTGACGTCCATAATTGGTGAGATCGCCGGCAATGACCAGAACGTCGGCCTCCTCGCGTACGTGGGAGAGCGGCTCGCGCAGACGGTCATAACTCTGCGGAGTAAAGTGAATGTCGGCTGTGGCCGCTATTCTCATAGTTTTTGCCGGGATCAGGACGCCTTGCGCGAGCTGGGACGAATCAGCTCGGCCACCTGGCGGTATTCCTCCTGGATGTTGCGCTTGCCCCACTCCGCCACATCAATGGCAAACATCTTTTCGTCAATCAGACTGCCGCGAAATTCCACGCTGCGGTTGGGATGGGCCAGCTCCACGTGGAAGCGGTGCAGCAATTCATCCCAGACTTCCCCGGGGATCGAGTCGCCAGCCGAGGGATAAACATAGTGGTACAGCATCAGGTACCACAGCAGCATCTGCCAGTGCTCGCCCACCAGATGCAGCAGCCGCGTCCAGTCAAAATTGCCGCGCGTGCCGTAAATAACGTGGCAGATGTCCGCGCCATCGAAGCGCTCGCGCCGGGTCACAAAAACTTTGGACGCGATCAGCTCTTCTGGCGCCAGTACACGTACCGGCATTCCGAAAACTTCCGACCGCGCCGCACGCCACAGCCAGGAGTAGTCAACGCGGATCACGCCATTACTCATTCCGGTAATCAGGTCCACGTAAAAATCTCCCCGGCTCGCCTTGGCCAGCCAGGCCGCATCGCAAATTTCCGTGGCAAACTTTGCCGCGTCCAGCACCTGCAATGCCCGCGTCACCTGCTCCGCGGGCATGAAGAGGTCGAGGTCCTTGGTGTCGCGCCAGATGCCGGTATGCTCGTGCAGAGCAAAGGCCCCGGAAACGGCAAACGGCACCTTGTTGCCATCCATCAGCCGGATTACCTCGCGGAACACAGCTTCCTGCTCCGGAGAAAAATCGGGCGGCTGCGAAGAACTAACCGGAAGTGGTTTCTCGTCGTTGGACACCCACTCTTAGATGGCACATTCTCGCTTGTGTGTTGCGGAACATTCTGAAAAGACGATCCGGCAGAACGGCGCTCCCAGGCGAGTCCGCCCTGCATCGAATTATCAGAGGTGCGCAATGGCCAGGCAGGAAATCGTCACCGAAATGGACGGCCATGAGATCAGGCTCTCCCGTCTGGACAAAGTCTTCTATCCTGAAACCGGCTTCACCAAAGGGCAGATGATTGACTATTACGTCCAAATTGCGCCGGTCCTGCTGCCGCACCTGCAAGGACGACCGCTCACGCTCAAACGGTACCCTGAAGGCGTAAAGGGCATGTTCTTTTACGAGAAGAACTGTCCTGCATACCGCCCCAGTTGGATGAAGACCGCCAAAGTCTGGAGCGAGGGTAACCAGCGCTACATGTTTTACTGTGTGGTGGAAGACGTGGCTTCGCTGGTATGGCTGGCCAACCTTGCTGACATAGAGTTGCATACCTCTCTGGCCTGCTCGCCGGAAATTGACTGCCCCACAGTGATTGCCTTCGATCTTGATCCCGGTCCACCGGCCACCATTATTCCCTGCTGCCAGGTCGCTCTCTGGATTCGCGAAGTATTTGCACGCTTCGGCCTGCAGGCATTTCCCAAAACCTCAGGCTCCAAAGGACTGCAGATTTATGTACCGCTGAACACGGCGGTGACGTACGACCAGACCAAATCGTTCGCCCACGCCGTCGCGCGGCAGCTTGCCGCTCGTTATCCTGACCGCGTGGTCTTCGAGATGAAGAAATCTCAGCGCGCCGGCAAAGTATTTGTGGACTGGAGCCAGAATGATACGCATAAGACCACCGTCTGTGTATATTCTCTCCGCGCCAAAGAACGGCCTACGGTTTCGACTCCAGTCACCTGGAATGAAGTGGAGAACTGCCTGCAGAAGCAAGACCCGGAGCTGCTGGCATTCACTTCCGATCAGGTCCTCAAACGAGCTGCGGAGATGGGTGACCTGTTCGAGCCGGTCCTGCTGCTGAAACAAGAGCTGCCCGAGCTTTCCACTCTGGAAGGCGTCCAGAGTGCGCCGCCCGCCACCGTGCCTCGCGGAAACAAATCAACCGTTAGGCGCGCTCAGTGACCTGCATGGCAGGCCCCTTTGCCGGAATCGGTAAAGCTGCTGCCGGAAACGGGCACGAACTCCCACTCATAACCGCGGGGCCGCAGCGTAAGCTTCAGTAATCCAAACGTGGAGCTGTTTCTGATTTCAGTCGTCGGCATCTGCGGGCGAAACGACCGCAGATGTCCGCCGCCTGTCCCCACCACGAACTCGCGAATGCCTTTTTGCGGATCGGAAGCCCCCGCGGGATTCTGCGGCGCAAAGCGTTCGTAATCGTGGTCGTGGCCGTTGAGCACAAGGTCCGCTCCGGCGGCGTAAAGAGCGTCCCAGAAGGGCTTCATCTCCGGCGAGTTGCCATGCTCCGAACCGGAGCTAAACAGCGGGACATGCCAGTAAGCCAGAATGCATTTACCGGCATTGTGCTTTAAATCTTCGCGCAGCCATGTTTCTTCCACAGAGCCCTGCTGGCATCCGCCAATCGCGGAGCACTCGCTGTTGAGCGAGATGATGTGCCAGCCGCCCAGATCAAAGCTGTAATAGCCGTGCTTTGGATCTCCGGCAGCCGCGCCAAAGTACCGGAAGTATCCGGCAGCGCCCGGCGTGCGGTATTCATGATTGCCTGGCGATGGATGCGTCCTCTCCTTGTGCCGTCCCCAGGTTTTGCTGTAACACTGCCGGAAGGTGGTCTCGCTCCCCTCAGGGTAGGACAAATCGCCCAGGGCCAGAATTGTCCCCGGCATTTTGTCGAGCAGCTGGGCGGTCTTTTCCGAGTCCGAATAGTACGGGCATTCCGCAATATCTCCGGCAGCCAGCACAATATTTTCTTCCCCGGCAGCACCCGGCTTTCCTGATCCGCCAAAACTTAAAGTTATGCTGGAAGTGTTTGCCGTTTGCTGGCCTATTGCCGCCAAACTCAACAGCCAGAAGAAAACAGAGGCCCGCCAAAAATTATGGCGGGCCAGATAGTTGGATATTGAAAGCATATTCAAGTCTGATGCGGTTTAGTGCTCCCTGCCGAGCGCCCAGCGCAGGCCGACAGTGTAAGTGCGATTATAGTACTCGCGCTGGATGGGAAACTGTTCGCTGCCCTGGTAGAAGCCAAAGGTTTCATTGGTCAGGTTGAGCACGTAGCCGATTAGGGAAACTCTGAACAGGGACAGCATATGGGCAGGGGATGAGTTCACAAAGATATTTGGGCAATGATAGGCACGGATTCGGCGAACTGTGAAGCGGCTCTGAGGATTACGCGTAAGCCGGAACTGGCTTGCCGGAGGTT
>DASSEH010000048.1:0-1949 GCA_035695325.1 Candidatus Angelobacter sp. | reverse complement strand
TTGTGAACATGAGCGGGGGTGGGGCTTGGTATGCCTGGCCTCCGGTGCTGTATGAGTAGATGGAGGAGTTGTCTGGACCTCCGGAGTCGCCTTGCGGGAGGAGGCTTCAAACCACCTACCGGGGCCTTGGCTGAAGACCGTGGTCTTGAACGGTGTAGGAAAAGGCGCGGCAGTGATCGTGTCAGGTGTGGACCGGAAAGATGAGCGATGGGTCGAAAGGCCCTCTGCCGACTGAAGCGTCGAAAGCTAATCAGATGACATCGAAACCAGGGTCTGGTCTTTGCTCTGGGAGGAGCCTGGGGGTTACCCGTCTACTGCCCAGGTGGTGTCCGGCGTACAGGCAGCATGAGTCCGGTCCGGGCTCTCGTATGGAACATGTGAAGGCGCGTCTCGACACGGTCACCGAGCAGTTGGTGGCGAGAGGGAGAACTCCAAGCGGCGGAATCCGCAAGGAGCCGAGTACCGTCGCGGGACGCGCCGGCGGACTCACCCGTAGTAGCTGTGAAGTCCCTGCGTATCGCAGTGGGGGCGGAGCCAAGGGGTGGGGTCGTCCTGGCTGATGAGTGTGATCAACCGTGAGGAAGGAATCGCATGAGTGAGCCGAAGTTGCAGGGCAAGTCGCACGACATCCCGAAAAAGCTGGTGTGGAGTGCGTGGTTGAAGGTCAAAGAGAACGGAGGAGCGGCCGGGGTCGATGGCGTGACGATCGAGCAGTTCGAGGAGAGGCTGAAGGAGAACCTCTACAGGCTGTGGAATCGCATGTCGTCCGGGTCGTACTTCCCCGGGCCGGTCCGCGCGGTGGAGATACCGAAGAAAGGAGGAACGAGAGTCCTGGGCATCCCGAACGTGGTCGATCGGGTGGCGCAGACGGTGGCGGTCCTGGCATTGGAGCCGGAAGTGGAGAAGGTCTTTCACGACGACTCCTACGGATATCGTCCCGGACGGTCACCCTTGGACGCGATAGCGGCATGCCGAAAACGGTGCTGGGAGAAGGACTGGGTCGTCGACCTCGACGTGAAGGCCTTCTTCGACACGGTCTCATGGGATCTGACAATGAAGGCGGTCACGCGCCATACGGACCGGAAATGGGTCCTGCTCTACGTAGAGCGCTGGCTTAAAGCCCCGATGCAGATGCCGGACGGCACCGCAGTCGAAAGGACTCGGGGTACGCCACAAGGCGGACCGATTTCACCGTTGCTCGCTAATCTGTTCCTGCATTACGGCTTCGATCTATGGATCTCTCGGGAATATCCGGGAGTCCGGTTCGAGCGTTTCGCGGACGATGCGGTGATCCACTGTGTGACCGAACGTCAAGCCTGGGAGGTGCAGGAGGCAATCGGGCGTCGGTTCGCCGATATCGGATTGAGTCTGCACCCCGAGAAGACGAAAATAGTGTACTGCAAGGACAGTCGGCGGCACCGGGATCACCCGGTGATGTCGTTTACGTTCTGCGGCTATGCGTTTCGTCCCCGGAAGGCCTTCAACAAGGCAGAGGGAAGGGCATTCACGAGGTTTCTACCTGCGGTCGATCCTGGCAAGTTGACGGATATGAGTCGAAAGGTGGCCTCGTGGAAGATACATCGGCGCACAACTCTAACCCTTAACGACCTCGCGCGTGGCGTGAACCCGGCTCTCCGGGGCTGGCTCAACTACTTCACGGTGTTCTATCCAAGCATGGTGATTCCGTTGTGCTGGCGTGTTGATCGCCACCTGATGCACTGGGCGAGAAGGAAGTACAAACGGCTGGAACGCGGTGACAGGCGTGCGCGAGAATGGCTGTGTGGTATCCGGGAACGGGTGCCCCGCCTGTTTGCGCACTGGGAGCTGCGCTACACGACCTGGTAACTGGATGGCACGAGCCGGATGAATCGAGAGGTTCACGTCCGGATCTGTGAGGGCCGGAGGGTGAGACTCCCTCCGGCTACTCGGCGTCGTGGTGAGCGATGTGG
>DASSEH010000047.1:0-1546 GCA_035695325.1 Candidatus Angelobacter sp. | reverse complement strand
ATTTCGATCTGTGGACCTATGACGGCACATTGCAGCGCATCCACCACGCGCTTTATGAGCAGTGTCGTGAACAAGCGCAGCGGGAAGCCAGTCCAACTGCCGCCATCATCGATAGCCAAAGCGTGAAAAGCGCCGAAAAAGATGCTATGGGGCGAGCGGCGAGGACAATGGCACCATCGTCGCTCCAGCGAATCAACGGAGCGCCCCATGCCACAGCTGAACGATTTGAGCAGATCCCTCGTAATTCTCGAACAAGATGCAACACTAATCGCCGTGATCGAGATGGGCCAGTCGAGTTGGCTGGTCGCCGGTATCGTGCCTGGCGTCGAGCGCTCGCCGTTGAAGAAGCTCGCGGTCGATGAGAGCGCGTTGCTGAAACTGCTCAATCGCTGGCGGGAGGAAGCGGAGAAAGCAGGACATAGGATCGAACGGATTGCTATCGCCTTCGAGGCCGGCCGTGACGGCTTCTGGCTGGCGCGCTGGCTCCGGGCTCGCGGTATCGAAGCCCATGTCATTCACGCATCCAGCGTAGCCGTATCGCGCGAGCACCGGCGCGCCAAGACCGACCGGCTTGACACGGAACTGCTCAAACGCGCGTTTCTCGGCTGGCTGCGCGGCGAGCGTGATCACTGCAAGATGGTGGCGATTCCGACGCTGGCGCAGGAGGATGCCAAGCGGCCCAATCGCGAGCGCGAAAGTCTCGTTGGCGAGCAAAGCCGGATCGTCAACAGGATGAAGGCGGCGCTGGCGCGGCTCGGCATCCGCGGCTTCAATCCCAAGCTGAAGAAGGCGGTCGAACGCCTCGACGGCTTGCGCACGCCCGAAGGCGAGCCGATCCCGCCCAACACATTGGCTGAACTCAAGCACGACATGGAGCGCCGCCGGCTCGTCCGCAGTCAAATCCGGGACATTGAGGGGACCCGCCTGGAGCGTCTCAAGCAAGCGCCCGGTGACGGACCTCATGGCATGGTTCGCCTGCTGGCGCGGGTGATCGGGGTTGGCGTAGAGACGGCGGACATGCTGGTGCAGGAGGTGCTCAGCCGAAACTTGCGCGACCGTCGGGCGGTGGCGCGCTATGGGGGCCTCACCGGCTCGCCTGACGAGAGCGGCAAGAAGCGTCGCGAGAAAGGACTGGCTCGATCCGGTAACGCGCGAGTCCGGCGCGGCATGATCCAACTGGCATGGCGGTTTCTGATGTTCCAGAAGGACAGCGCATTGGCGCATTGGTTTTACGCGCGCACGAAAAATGCGCCTCAGACCCGCAAGACAATGATTGTGGCGCTGGCACGCAAGCTGCTGATCGCCCTGTGGCGGCTCGCGCGGGAGGGCGCGATCCCGGAGGGTATCGTCCTGCGTCCAGCTTTATGAGCGGAGTTACATAGAAATCTTCCGACAGCTTCGGCCTGCCTCGCTTCAAGCGCGAGAGGGTGCCGATGACGGTTCGAGGTGGCGGGGTCCCGATCGCCCCCCTTGGCTTTCATGCCGGGAAAAAGAATGGGTCCGCCGCCTCGGAGCTTCGCCGCCGATGCGCATGAGTGCATCATGG
>DASSEH010000046.1:0-2145 GCA_035695325.1 Candidatus Angelobacter sp. | reverse complement strand
ATCGCCATGTAAATGTTGATGGCTCAAATAGATCGCGTTTAGTCGGCAGGCACCAGTACGACGACTAATACCAATCCTCAGATTGAGTGACCGACTGCTGCCCAGTCGCGTCGCGCGATGGACATGATCTTCCAGGGTTGGTCGATGAGTGTGTTCCAGGCGTAGCAGCAGTGATCGACGATATCGTCGAAGGATTTGAAGATCCGGTTTGACAACCAATTCTGACGCATGAACTGCCAGATGTTTTCCTGGCCGTTGAGTTCGGGCGCGCGTGGCGGCAGCGGCAGGAGTGAGACGTTGCTCGGCACAACCAGGGCTTTGGCGCCATGCCAGCCGGCCTGATCAAGGAGGAGAATGGCGTGTGCTCCGGGGGCGACTTTGGTTGCGATCTCGTCGAGATGGAGCTGCATGGCTTCACAGTTGCAGGCCGGCAGCACGAGGGCGGCGCCGGCTCCACGTTCGGGGCAGACCGCACCGAACAGATAGGTCGATTGGGTCCGTTGATCGTGGGTAGCACGGGGGCGTGAACCTTTCCTGGCCCAGCGATAGGTGAGCTTGTTCTTTTGACCCACCCGCATCTCGTCTTGGAACCAGACCTCTAACGGTGTGCCGGGTGCGAGTGCCGCGCGGATTTCCGCCACACGCTCGGCGAAGTTTTTTTGAATGCCGCCATGGCTTCGGCATTCTGCTTGTATGCCTTGGGCCGGGCGCTCATATGCGAGAAGCCCAGCTTCTTGAGGGCGCGATAGATTGTGTCGTCCGACACTGAGAGCCCGAACTGCTCATGCAGCCGCATGATCAGATCGCACGCCCGCCAGCGCACCACGCCATGGATCGCAGGGATCGGACCCTCTTCCACGATTCGAGCGAGAAAGGCCTTGTGCATGGCGTTGAGCTTGGGCGGCACTCCTGGAGAAGGGATATTGATGAGACCGTCCGGTCCCTGCTCGTTGAACCGGATCACCCAGTCCCGCAGCGTCTGACGATCCATGCCACCAATCTTGGCCGCCTCCTCCCGCGAGGCGCCGTCGAGCACAGCCGCAATCGCTAGCAGCCGTCGCGCCTGCGCAGCATCTTTCGCTCGCTGGGCAATCCGGCGAACTTGGCCGGCGGTGTAGTCCGTCCGCACTGGAATAGCGTGGCCCATGGCAAATCCCTCAGTTTGCCATCTTGAATCATGCCGCGATCGATTCGGGAATCTTGAGGGTTCTGTGAGGTCGCGTGGCGAGAACGGGCCCGCTGTACGGTCGTGAGTGCGACCTCATAGAAGCCGGATTGAACGAAGCCGCGGGAGGTTTGGCACTATGGGGATAGTGGCAATGGCTCGCTGACGGTTGATGTTGGAGCTGGCTTGGCGGCTGCGAGCGGAAGGCGATTTGTTCGTGCGCACTGCCGTTGCTCGAGAGCTGTGCGCCACGATTGCGTTAACCTCCAAAGCTGGAACGGCTGGTATTCCCGATGAGAGAGATTGATTGGCAACGTGGTACCGGTGCAGGCATTGCTGTCTGCAGCGCGGGGGCCGAGCATGATGATCGTAGACGTCAGCGGGACAGTCATGACGTGTCACAGGAGAATGGCTGAGGGTTGCAGGAGCGCGGCACGGCTGCGATCTGCCGCATGGTGCCGCCGCAATCGGGACAGATTGCGAAGTCGGTGGTGAGCGGGCGATCGCCTTTGCTGCGATTGTCGGCAGGCTCGCAGGCACCAGTGTCACAGCCATCGAGCAGCCGCTGACAGAGAGCGACGTTGTCGGCGCGGTCGCCATTGGCGAGGAAGCCATAGTGGCGGATACGATGGAAGCCGTCTGGCAGAGCGTGCAGCAGAAAGCGGCGGATGAACTCATCGGCATCGAGTGTCATGACCTTGGTGATGCCGCCCTGTCGGTAGTCTTTCCAGGTGAAGCGCACCTTCCCGTCGGCGAGCGAGAGGAGCCGACTGTTGGCGATGGCGACGCGATGGGTATAGCGGCCGAGATAGGCCAGCACCTGTTCGGGCCCGCCGAATGGTGGCTTGGCGTAGACCACCCAATTGAGGCGCCGAAGGTCGCCGAGACGACGTGCGAAGGCCTGCGGTTTGGCAAGGTTGCCGAGCTTGCCGAAGAATCGCAGCCTGCCGGCGCCGAAGGCGTTCTCCAGTTCCCGCAAG
>DASSEH010000045.1:0-1062 GCA_035695325.1 Candidatus Angelobacter sp. | reverse complement strand
GAAGTATCGCTGTAGCGTACCATTTCGGCGGACGTCTAAGGTAACGCAATGGGGTCCACCGCCCAACAGTTTGGAGTGCCGCAATTTTAGGGGGATCACATCAAGACCCTCCTTCTCCAGGAGTTTTATCAGAGACGGCTGATTTCGATCGACCACGACCAAATTGGGATTGATGCTGAATGCATTCATGTCAATCCAGTCACTGCCAATGGATCTGGACAGATAGTCGGCATCATATCTGTCTGTGTTCTCCATCGGTGGACTGTAGATGACCTTCCACTGCTTCAGGATTTTGGGCAGGGTATCGTCATTGACACGAGCAGGATTGGCGAGGACCAAGCCAGGGCGTAAGGCCACAAGGGTCGAGTCGATATGGCTGCCAAAATAGACATCTTTGAGGAAATGGACCCGATATTTGTCACCTAGAATCGACTGCAGCCAATGTCCCCCCAACTCGTTGCCCGTGGCGCTGACCAGATAGATCAAATCCTCGCCAAAACGCAGGACGTTAGCTGCATCAAAGGCCGGCTCATCGTTGCGTGGCGTGGGCTTGTTTGGATCAACCCCCTCGAAGAGTGAGTCCAAGAGCATGGGCTTGGGAGCGCTGTACCACTTTGCGCCTGACTTCATATACTCCATCAGCAACGTGCGATAGCCGAACGTTTCCTGGGCGCGGCTGCGGATGACATTGGGCGTTTCGATAATGTGGTCACCGATGACCAACAAAACATCGCGGGGACAATAGTTGTAGTACCCCTGAGCTTCCCAATGGATCGTGGAAAATTTGTCATCGTGCGGCCAGGTGTCCGGACGTTTGACGGTGATGCCCAAGCCTTCCAGGATTTTGGCAAATCCATTCAAATCCTCTTCTGTCTCTTCAACAATCTGTTGAGGAAAAGGGCCGCGGGGAATTTCGGCCAATGAACGGTCAGGAAATTCTGCGAGCTGGGTGCTTCGGTCTGGCGTAGGATACCGCGCATTCAGCGGATTGCCCACAATAACTTCTTCGAGTTGATCCCACTCATTGCAACTCCATACACCTGACATGTTAATCTGCCCGCT
>DASSEH010000044.1:0-1351 GCA_035695325.1 Candidatus Angelobacter sp. | reverse complement strand
CTGATTGAACATCGAGTCGACAACGTGGATGAAGGGCTCATAGCTGTTGATCAGTCCATGCCGGCCGCTCAAAATGTAACCCTCGAGCCACCCTTCCACTGTGTGCTCGCTGAGCATCTCCATAACTCGACCGCTCGTCGCAAGGTGCCCGCCGTCATTATCTTCCGGAAAGTACTCCCCCAGCCAGACCTTTTCACCAACTTCATAGATGGCTTGGAGTTGATTGGACTCTGTCTCGTCTGGCCCAACGACTCGGAAGTTGTGCATGTTTAGCCGCGTCACTTCGCGGAGAAATTTGCCGAGAGTGGAGACGCTACTGGCCATGGTCTTGCCGGGGTTCTTGACTTCAACACCGGCAGTTCGAAAATCCGGCATGTCGAGTGGCTTGCGTACCAAGCCACCATTCGCAATGGGGTTGGCGCTCATCCGCCGATGACCCTTCGGCGCCAGCGCCTTCAACTCGGGAATAAGTCGCCCGTCGTTGTCGAACAATTCCTCTGGCTTGTAGCTGCGCATCCACTTCTCAAGTACCTTCAAGTCTGCAGGGTTGGTTGCGACATCCGCGATGGGGACCTGATGCGCACGCCAGTAGCCCTCGAGGTAGTGCTTTCCCACCTTCCGCGGCGCAGTCCAACCTTTGGGGCTGCGCAGGATAATCATCGGCCAGCGCGGTCGGAAGGCCTTCCCGGTGCGCCGAGCCTCCTCTTGGATTTTCCGGATCTCTCGGACACAATGCTCCAGTGTCGCCGCCATCGCCTGATGCATGCTGCGCGGGTCACTCCCTTCCACGAACAAAGGAGTATATCCATAGCCGACGAAGAGTGACTCCAACTCTTCATGGCTGATGCGGGCTAGGAGCGTTGGGTTATTAATCTTGTAGCCATTGAGATGCAAAACCGGAAGCACCGCCCCGTCCGTGATTGGATTGAGGAACTTGTTGCTGTGCCAGCTCGTAGCCAGCGGCCCGGTCTCTGCTTCGCCATCACCCACCATCACTAGCGTTATCAAGTCTGGCCGATCGTAGACAGTCCCGTAAGCGTGAGAAACGCTGTAACCCAGTTCACCGCCCTCATGGATGCTTCCGGGCGTTTCGGGAGTGGCGTGGCTGCCAATTCCGCCGGGGAAAGAAAACTGTTTGAAGAAGCGTTGCATCCCGGCCAAGTCCTCGCTCTTGTCGGGATAAACCTCGGAATACGTTCCCTCAAGGTAGGCTTGGGAGAGGACAGCTGGCGCACCGTGGCCCGGCCCCGAGATAAAAATCGAGTTCAAGTCATATTTGTTAATTAACCGGTTGAAATGGGTGTAGGTAAAGGATTGACCGGCATCCGAGCCCCAATGGCCCAGCAGTCTT
>DASSEH010000043.1:0-41907 GCA_035695325.1 Candidatus Angelobacter sp. | reverse complement strand
TCGTCTTCTTTCCGTACCGCTCGAATCCAGTTGTCATCGCCAGGGTCCTCTGCTTCATCTTCGGGTAAGCTCCTGCAACTTCACTCTACCAGGTTGATCCCCTCTGCTATCCAAATGTTCTTAATCAGAGTTTCCCTAAGGCGCGCTATTTCGTTGGATAATGCAGGGAGATCAGCTTCCTGATGTGGACGCACCCAGCCCATTAAGTCTTGACGCCTTTCAAGCTGACCGAGCTTTTTCACAATAGCCAGCTGGATATCTTTTGAATCATCCCAAAACTCCACTATTTTGCTCTTCACCAGCTCACGAAAAACATGCAGTTCTTTCCTGTGCTCATCAAGCATGTCCATTCCATGTTTCTGAACACGCGCATTAAGTGCTCCTTCATTAAGGACACACGCAAAAAGAGGTTTCTCTTTGCTCAGCGCATATTCATACTCAAGCTGGGTATAACTTTTTTTGCTCTTCGGTTCAATGCTGCCGTACCGTCCAGCCAAAATCAGCAAATATACGTCGGATTCATCGATCCACTGATGAATGACTTCCATCTGGGACTCGTCTCCGGCGGCAAACAGCTCCATTCCAGCCGGAATGTGACCAGCCGAAAGAATTGCTTCCACTGCTGCCTGACGCTCTTCTCGCAAATCGCTGTATGTGGAAGAAACAAAAACTTGTAATCGTTTTTTTATGAAGTCAACCATGCAAACTCCAGTTTTGAGAAACCCGAATCAACCCTCACCGCACATGAAAAATCGAAACCGCCAGCTTCCCATTCACCATCTCGGCCTTGCGCCAGGAGCTTCTGTCATTCAGTGACACCCAGCGGCGCTCTTCCGCGCGGTAGTGCCAGTCTTTGTCGTTCTGGAAGAAGATTTGCAGCCCGCGCCCTTCGATGATGTTCAGAATGCTGTTGTCATGCGAATTGCGCTCGTCAAAATCGGCGGAGGCGCGCTGGCCCATTTCGGAATAAATCTCATTGAGTTCAAACAGCAGGCGGTTGATGTTCTCGCCCAGCGGCTCGGCATTCAGGCCAATGCGGCGGGCCTCCTGCAGCATGATGGGATAGCTGTGCGAGGGATAGCCGGAGTTCAGGGTCTCGCTGATCTGCTCGGCGGCTTTGGGATCTTTGAAATGGTAGGAAAGAATCTCCGTGCACAGCTTGGTGGAAAGCGCGCTGGAGCGGTCGGCGGCGCCAATCACCAGCGGGTGAACGTAGCTGAACAGTGACTCATAGGGATTGGAAGTTCCCTTCTTCGCTTCCTGCTCCGCTTCTTTTTGCCACAGCCGCACCACGCGCTGCAGCTCGTCCTGGCTCACGCCCACGCGGTTGTTGTCGCGGTCGATGGGCGAAAGATCGTGGGTGAGCGAGGTGTCCACGGCGGAGAGGTGGGCCAGCGGCCCCATGAGGATTTTGTCCGCGCCCAGCGCCAGCATGGTGGCGGCCGAGGCGCACTCGAGCGGTGCCAGCACGGTGAGTTGTCCCACAAACTGGCGCAGCAGATTCACCATGCGCAGGGACGCCTGTCCGGATCCGCCGTCTGACTTGATGAAGAATGACAATCGCTCCAGCTTGCCCATGCTGGAGAGAATGCCGTAGAGCCCGACCACGTCATTGCCGCAAATCGAGCCGTTGGGAGAGTTCCAGTAGGTGAGCAGACGCTCGCCCAGCTCGCTTTCAATCTGGCCGATGACCTTCTGCGTTTTTTCAAAAAGCACCGGCGGAGCTTTCACGCTGGGCTGGACGGGTTGCGCCTGGGGCTGAGGCTTGCGGTTGAACATAGGATGGAAATTACTAGAACACGCCAGCGCCATCCGCGGCAAGCCAAAACCGCTCTTTTACATCCACGTACCCCAGCGCGGCGCGGAGGCGCGGAAGATGGTGGAGCGTGAGGGTATCCAGGCAGGCAGGCGGCGGAAGCGCGAGACCGCCTCCAGAGCGCGGGAGCGCTGGTGCAGATCGAAGGCGCGGACATACTGGCGGATGATCCGCGGCATGGTCATGCGCAGCGCGGCGGAGAAATTCTGCTCCGCCAGGGTGTGCTGGTCTTCCGGTGAATCCAGCAGCGCCAGCATCTGCCTGGCCAGAGCGGCCTTGTTCCCCACAGGATAAAAGCGGATCGCCAAGCCTTCGTTGTCGCACATCTCGCGAAAATCCTGTATGTCGGAAGAGACCATCGGCACGCCGTACTCCGCCGCCAAATGGGCCACGCCGCTGGCGCCGGTGGCCGAGGTGTAGGGCAGCACCAGCATGGTCGCCGTGCCGAAAAGTTCGGGAATGTCTTCTTCGGGAACGTATCCGGTGAAACTCACGTAAGGATTGTTCTTGTACCGTTCCTGCAGGGAATCAATGTAGCCGGGCGCATTGCCGTTGTCGCCGCCGGCCACAATCAGCCGGGCCTGCGGTACTTTGGGCAGCACGTATTCTTCAAAGGCTTCGATCAAAAGCTCGCAGCGCTTGTAGGTCCCCCATTTGCCAAAAGCCAGAATGCGATGTTCGGGATTGCCCCGCCGCGAGAAGTCCGGAAACTCCGGCCTCGCGGAGAGAATGCCGTGCGCGCGGAAGTGAATGTTTTCCCCGCGATACTTGTCCATCAGCGTGCGGCGATAGGCCGGCAGCAGCACGGAGACGGAGTTGGCCATCAGCACCAGCCGTGTGGCCAGGTTTCCGGCCGCCCGAAACAGCCGCTTGTGGCGAACACCGGCATCGTCCAGATCAATGTGGTCCATCAGGTGGTGCAGCGTCACGTGCGTGTAGTAGCCGGCCATGCGCGTGGCGACGGGAAGAGTGAGTCCGGAAAAAGCGGAGAGCGGATGCTCCTTGTTTCCAAAGCTCGAAAAAACCAGATTGAACCACACCACATGCGGACGAAACTCGCGAATGGCCTTGAGCAGCCTGGCATGATTGCCAAAATGATTGATCTTCCACACGCGCTCCACGTGGAAGTCCGGGAGTTCGGACGCACCCCCATCAATTTCGTCGCCCAGGACGGTTAGGCCGACCAGGGGATCGGCATGCAGCTCACGGGCAATATGGTATCCATACTCGTTGAGCATGGCCTTACTGGGGGGAAACGCGCTGACAAAGCAAATCTTCATAGGGAGACTCGAAATCAAAAGACGTCAGAATAGCGTGACGCTGATAAAGGGACGAAACGCCGAAGCCTGGCCGGGCCCGCTGTAGCTTGTAAATGACTGCTGCTGCAGCCCTACCGAAATCCTGAGCGGATATTCCACCGCTACGCCTCCACTGCCGTCACGCATATTGCGCCGTATAGGTCTCAGGTACGAGATAAGAAATCCGCTCTGCACGTTGTCATACAAATGGAACCCCTCGCCGCGCGTGAGATCGAAATTGCCGCTGATGGCCCAGTGGTCCGTGGGTTTGAACTCGGCGCGGGCCCCAGGAATCAGGGCCTGGGCCACCGCGGTGCTCTGGTCCTGCACGCGGAACGAACGCACATACTGCCCCAGGCCGGCAACGGTGAGTTTGCTCCCGAATTTGTGCTGCAGTCCGCCCCAGGCGGATGTGGTATGGAACTCGCGTGCCAGCGGACTGAACACCAGATCGCGCACGGAGTAACCGGTAATCAGCGCCGTGCTGCCCCAGGGACGTCCCACTTCGAATTCCACGCGTCCGCCAAGATCCGTGGAACTCAGGTTCCGCTCGGTGAATGGGCCATGCTCATGCACCAGCTGTCCGCGCACCGAGATCCAGTTGAAAATCGGCGAGCTGTTCACATACAGGAACTCGCGAAAGAGGTTCTGGTTCATATCGAACGGCGACTCAGAGTCGCGGCGGACCGTGAATCCAATACCGGGGTCGAGCACCAGTTTGACCGAGCCCAGACGCACCATGGTGCTGGTGCCCACGCTGAAAAGCGTGTCATAGGTATTGCGGTTGATGATCAGCAGCTCGCTGGGCACGGAGATAGTACCGCGCGTATTGCGCTCGCCAAAGTACGCATTCAGGGGCAGAGAATCGGTCAGATGGTAGCGAAGCGCGGTCCCGGCCTCGGTCTGCTGTGAGTAACGCGGAGCTACCGGCGCGCCGAAGAGTTTGGCGTCCATCTGGTAGAGCGTGGCGTCGTCAAAAATCGGTGTGGTATAGGCGTTGCTCTGGAAGCTGAACTTAGGCTGGATCAGATCGCCTTCTTCTCCGCCCACTTCGACCATCGCGTGCTCAGCGACCGGATCGTCCTCGGCAATTTGATTGGCGTGGGCAAAGGCGGAGAGCGCGCGCCGCGTGTCGTGCCGCTCATGGTAAACATTGCCCCACGCCAGCTGATAGGCAACGTCCTGCTGATGGTCGGCGGGATCGCCCAACGCGATGAGCGTTTTTTCCGCCAGCAGGTCATTACCCTGGGCGAGATAAGTTTCCGCCATGCCGACGGCCACACTGTCATCCGCCGCGCCCATATCGCGGGCCTTCTCAAAGTAGCGCAGCGCCAGATCGAAATCGTGCGCGCTCAAAAAGACATTGGCGGCCTCCACCATATTGTCGGTAGTTACGGGCGAGGCTTCACCCACGCGCGATTCGGCAAAGGCCAGCGCCACCTGCTGTTTGGCGGTTTCAAACTTGCCTTCGCGTACAAACAGTTTGGCGAATTCCAAGCGCACATCCACGCGGTTGGCGTCCGGCGATTCCAGCGCCTTCGTAAAGCGCTCCATGGCGGCGTTGCGGTCGCCCAGCGTCAGCAGCGCTTCGCCCGTGGCCATGAATATGCCGGACTGGTCATTCGCCTCGCGCTCGGCGGCCTCAATGTACTGAAACGTCTCTTTCTGGTGATGGAGTTGCGCATGAGCGGCGGCCAGGTCGGCAAAGATCAGCGGATCGTCAGGCGAGAGCCGAAGCGTGTCTTCGAGTTCCGCAATCGATGCGCTGAAGTGGTGCGCGTGGTAGAGCGTATCGGCCAGAGCCATGTGCAGTTTCAGATCGTCCGGGTCCATTTTGAGCGCTATGCGGTACTCCTGTTCAGCTTTATCGAACACGCGCATCTGCCGGTACGCAGTCGCGCGCGCCATGTGCGTGGCCCCGGATTCGCCAATCGACTTTTCCGCGATCGCAATTTCGTCGAGCGCCGGCCGTGCGCGATGCAATTGCAGATTCGAGAATGCCAGCCCCAGATGCGCGGTGCCGCTGTTGGGCACCATCTTCAGCGCCTGCTCAAAATCGATGGCAGCGGCCACGGAATTCTGCATATCATTGCGCACGTAGCCGCGGTTGATCAGGGCTTCCGGCAGGTGCGGGTCAATTTGCAGCACGCGCGTGTAATCGTCAATGGCCTGCTGCAGCAACTGGCTTTGCTTGTGGACATGCCCGGCCAGCAGCGGAAAGTTCGGCTCTTTCGGCATGGTCGTTTCATAGCGGCTGGCCAATAACAATACGTCATCGTAGCGGCCCAGATTGTAGAGGTCATAGGCCAGATATACAGCGGCATCGCGGTCATGCGGCAGTTTTTGCACAGCGATTGCGCCCAGGCGCGCCGACTCCGCGTAATTGCCCTTGTGGAAGAGATAACGCTCTGTCTCGCGCACCACGCGCGGATCATTCTTCATTGCCCCCGTGGCCCGCGACACCCACTCGCCCGCAAGGTCGATGTTGTGTGCGGCAATCGCGGCGTTGGAGCCACTGGCCACAATCATGGAATTGGTGGGCGCAAGCTTCCAGGCCTTTTGATAACTGGCATCGGCCCGGTCGTAATCTCTGATCGCGGTGTAGAGATCGCCCAAAGCCAGATAAGGCACGTAATCGTTGGGATACGCCGCAGCCAGGCGGTTGAAGTACATCTCGGCGGCTTTGTTGTCGCCATCGTCGCGCGAGAGATAACCGAGCGCTTCGAGCGCGAAGCGATTATTGGCGTCCTTTGCCAGCAGAGTGGAATACATCTGCCGCGCCTCGCTTTTGCGGCCAATCTTCCACAACAAGCTGCCGTACTGCAGCATTACATTGTCATTGTTGGGATCGATCTGCAGCGCCTGCTTCAGGTCGGCCTCGGCGCCGGCCGTATCGTTGCCCAGCCCTTTGATGGATGCACGCAGGCGCAGATACTCCACGCGCTCAGGGCCTTCTGCCTGAATGGTGGCCAGTTGCTGCTGCGCCAGTTGTACCTGCTGCGCGACCGCGGCATCGTCTCCCAGATTTTTATAGGCATCGATCAGGCTCAAACGCACTTGCACCGGATACAGCATTCCCTCCGCCGGGGCTTCCGTCATCACGGCCAGCGCGGCCTGGTATTCGCGCGCTGCGTCCGTGTCGCGGCGCTCCAGCGTGGCCAGATCACCCCGGATGGCGTGCAGCCGATAATGCCGGGCATCCAGCTGCTCCGCGCGGGCAAGGAAGGTCCTTGTCTTGTCCAGATTGCCCGCCCGCATCTGCGCCTGCGCCGCAGCAAGCTGTACCGTGACCACGTTCGGCGCCATGGCCGCGGCTTTTTCATAAGTGCTGGCCGACTCATTCTTCATGCCCGCAAGTTCGTAGGTGTAACCCAGTTCGGCCATCAGGTCGGCATTTTTGCGCGGCGCCTGCTTCAGCGTTTCAATGGCGGACTTGTAATCATGCGCTTCGCGGTAGAACTGGGCCACTGCGCGAAAAACGTCCGCGTTTTTTGGGTCGCGTGCTCGGGCCTTGTCGAGCAGACCTTTAGCTTTCTCCGGCTGCTTCTGCTTCATGTAAACAATGGCCAGCATGACCTCGGCGTGCGAAGAAGGCTGCACGGCTTCCGACCGCTCCAGCAGATTCATGGCCTGTGCGAGGTCGCCGGTCTTCATGAACAACTCTCCAGCCAGTTCCAGGTCGATGGCACGCCGTGGATTGGCGGCAATCACCTGCAGCAGAGTGCGTTTGGCATCGTCGAGCCTGCCCATGCGCACGTAGGTTTGCGCCATGCCGGAGAGGCCTTCCACGGATTGCGGATCAAGCAGCAGACCATGCGCACCGGCATCGAGTGAAGCCTGGTATTTTCCCGCCAGTCGCGCCGTATAGGCCAGCAGGAACCAGTTGTGGGCGTCATTGGGTGCGGCCTGAGTCATACGCTGGGCATAGTTCATGGCTGCGCCATAGTTACCCTTGCGCAGAGCCTCCGTGGCGGCGCGGGCCGTGCGCCCTACTTCAATGCTCTGCCCCCATCCCATACCACCGGAAGCATTGCCCTGTTCGTCTGAAGTTTGTTTCTGTTTGTTCGTCTTCTTCTGTTTCGTTTCGGACTTCGGCTTTTGCTCGGACGACTGCCCGTTGATCTCAAAGGTTTGTGCACGGAGAGAGCCACCGAGCAACACCGAACACAACAGGGCCGTATGCAGGAATCTTTTCAAAGGGACCACCGTTATCGCAGCAGGCATGCAGCGGAAATCATCGCAATTCACGGACCACATACCTTGATTGAGCCAAATCAGAACCGGCAGCGCCTCCAGGCAGGCTGCAGCTCTGTTTCATGCTGAGAACAGATGCTGTTTAGCCCGCATTGGGATTTCCCGGGCCTCGGCAAAGGAGAAACTAAATATGCAGACGCTCCGAAACCAGAGTTGCGGCAACCCCTAAGTTCTCTTTTGGAATCGAAACCTTGCGAAAGGCAAACTGCTGCTGGAATCCGTGTTTCCGGCGGCGGAGGTTTTCTTCATGGGTTCCCCGTCCGTTGTTTCAGGCCGGCCAGCTTCTGTATTCAGCCGTCCTATTCCTCTAACCTGGATTTTGCTGCTCGCGCTGGCCGTTCACGGGCCATTGCTCATCATGCAATTGCCCAACGGCTCCTATGACGCGTCTTTGCACAAGTTCTTTGCGTCCCATTACGCGCACAGCTGGTTCAATCCCTGGAATGAGAAGCAGTTCACCGGATTTTCCCAGACCACGTATCCGCCGCTCGAGCACCAGTGGATCGCGTTGTTCTCCCATTTCATGGGGCTCAATCTCGGCTACATGCTCATGGAGATGATCGCCATTATGCTGCTGCCGGTCGGCGTGTTTCGCTACGCCCGATTGTGGGTGGGAGAACGGGCCGCGAGTTATGCAGCTCTGGGCAGCATCTTTACTGGCTCGCTCTCGTTCCTGGTGTATGACGCTGGCCAGCTCTCCACGACTTTAGCAGCGCCTTTGTACCTGAACGCTCTGCCGTATTTTTATGAATGGGCACGCGAAGGGCGATGGCGTGCGCTGATCAAAGGCCTGGTGCTCACTCTGGCCGCCGCCGCTGCCCATCACGTTACGCTGATCTTTATTGGCGTTTTCTTTGCATTGCCGCTGCTGGCCCTGGCGGTGATTGACCGCAAGCGTGATGGCGCCAGCGCCTCCACCGCCGGTGTGATCTCCCGCGCCGCCGTCTATGCCGTGCTTGCGCTGGCGGGAATTGGCCTGGTGCTGCTGCCGTACTGGATTGCGATTTATCGCAATCCCATCACGCAGATGCCCATCCCCCATGCCAGCCGCGAAAACTATCTGACCAGCATGGAATACGTGCTGAACTATTTCCTGATACCGTGGGGCGCAATCCTGCTGGCGCTGCCCTTCATCTTTGTCAAAGGACTGAGTGAGCGCCGGCTGCGTCCGCTGTTTTACGGGTTCTGGCTGGCCATGATTTTCAGTATGGGCGGCACCACCCCACTGCCCAAACTGTTGTTAGGGCGCGTTTTTGAAGTTCTTACTTTCGAACGCTACACGCTGGCGGCCAGTCTGCTGGCGCTGCCAATTATCGGTCTGCTGGCGGTAACGCTGATAGACCGTTACGGGCGCAAAGCCATGGTGGGCCTGGGGACTCTGGCAGCGCTTACCATGGGCGTGGCCGTGGCCTGGCCGGTTTACCATCCCACACACGAACCGGACTTCAGCCTAAGCGAAATCGTCAGTTTCCTGAACCGTGACGGCCATGACAAGTTCCGCTACATCACGCTGGGATTCGGCTCCAACAAGATAGATGAGCTCAGCACCTATGCCAACGCCAGCAGCGTGGATGGCGACTACAACTCCGCGCGTCTGCTGCCGGAGATGACCCGCTACGGCGCCGCCCAATTAACCAATTCCAAATATTACGGGACCAATGGAATGGAAGCCCTGCGCGCCATCCTGAAACATGCCGACCAGTACGGGCTGAAATATATCTTTGTCCACGATCCTTACTATGAGCCGCTGCTGGCCTTCGCCGGCTGGCGCAAGACGGAAATCTATGACCAGGGCAGTGTGGCCCTGTGGGTAAAAGATGGAATCGCCCCCGCACGCAAAACCGAATATGGAACGCCCCCGACTCAACTCGAAGGTCTGCTGTGGGGCACGCTGCCGATCGGCAGCAGCATTCTCGCGCTGTTTCTGGTTCTCGCCATCCCGGACAAACGGCGCGTCTCGGAAACCATCGCATTCCCCTCGCCGGCGGCCGAGTCCGCGCTCAGGGAGGCACGGTAATGAAATTCTTTCTTCCGATCTTGTTTGCCGTACTTACGTTCGCGCTGATCGCTGCCGGAAACGTACATCACAGCACGGCTGCTGCCGCTTACACGCCCGAAGGGGCGGTCCAGTCCATGTTTCAAAATGCAAAAGCGCATGACTGGAAGGACGCGTATGCTTTCATTTCCAATTCAGGCACGCTCGATCAGGCCGCCTTTCAGCGCGATCTGCAGGGACGCAACGGTAGTCTGCGCACTTACTCACAGCTGGAAAGCATCAACACCCACCTGCTCAAGCAGACGGATAATGACGCTCTGGTACGCACCGAGCTTCGATACTCCACCGCGGTTGGCGCTTTTTACAACAATCGCGATCTGAACGTGGTGCGCGACGGCCAGTCCTGGAAAGTGGAATGGCCAGCGGAAAAAGAAGTGACCGCTCCGCCGCAAGTCATTCCCGTGAACTATCTTCGCTGGGACATCATCTGGCGCGGCGCGAGTGACGACTGGGGTTCCCAGAACGTCGAAGGGCCACACGTGCGCATCCTCTCCATGAATCCGGTCGAATATGCCGGCGGGGTCATCATCCTGGGTGAAGTAGAGAATGAAGACACCGTTCCCGCGTTCGTCTCCGTGGGCGCGGCCCTCACGGGAAAAGATGGCCAGGATATCGCGCAGGAGAGCAGCTTTGACAAGGTCTCCCACGTCCTGCTGCCCAAAGAAGTGTCACCCTACCGAATCGATTTTCCCAATATAAAACTGGCCAGCGTGAAATCCGTTCGCATGAAGCCGGACTCCGCCCTGGTCCCCGCATCGGCCGATCCGGTGATCGCGGTGCTGCATCAGCATCTTGAAAAAGATTCGCGAGGCCACAGCGTGCTGGCAGGCGAGTTACTGAATGAGAGCGGACAGATCGTGAATATCCCGCATGTTTTGGCGACTTTTTATGACAACTCCGGCAAGGTGATCTGGGTCTCCGATGGTTATGTGGACCACGCTCTGGTGCCCCAGGCGCCGCAATCCTTCGCCGTGGATCTGCGCGATGATCTGGCGGCAAGCGTTCACGGCTATCGCGTCACCGCGAACCAGTACAGCCTGGCGCGGCAGGAATAAGCTATGCGCAGATTTATCTTAACTCTGCTGGCCATTATGGCCTGCTGGTTTGCCGCGGATTGCGCGCGCGGAGACGAGTTCCGCCTGCCGCAGGAGGCCGTCGCCGGGCAGGCATTCACCATCGGGACCAGCGGCAGCGGCGAGGCCACACTCTGGCTGATCGGCCCTGCGCAGACCATCAAGCGCGCCGTGCATCTCGGCGAGGAAGTACAAATCAAAAGCAACGAGCTGCAAAGCGCCGGACGCTGGATCGCAGTGCTGCGCTCCGGCGCAAATTCACAAAGCCATATCTTATGGGTAAAGCCGGCCCAGGCGGCACAACTGAGCTTCCTTGCTCGGCCTTCGCGGGTGCCGGTAGCGCGTCCGGATGCGATCACGGGCATGGCCTTTGTTTTTGACGACTTCCACAATCTGGTGCTGCAACCCACTCCGGTAAACTTCAGCCTCTCGGTGGGCGGCTCGGGCGTCTCGCGAGCTGTTCCCACCGTGGAGGGCATTGCCTGGATTCGCACCTCATCGGCCAGAAAAGCCGGCTCCGCGCAGTTTGTGGCGTCGGTGGGCAACAACTCCGTGCGCCGGGTGGTGGAACAGGTGGCGTCCGATCCCTGCAATTTGACCATGCACATTGCACAGCGCAGCGGGAATGCAGTTCGCGTCGAGACCAGCCCTATCCATGACTGCACCGGCAATCCCGTTCCCGATGGAACGATTGTCACCTTCACCGAAACCAGCAGAGACGGCCATAGCACCGTGGACGCGCGCATCAAAAAAGGCATTGCCGCGGCCGACCTGCCTTATTCGCCCGATGCCAGTATCTCCGTTGCGGCGGGAGTGGTTTTGGGAAATGAGCTGCGACTGGGAGGCAGACAATGAAGAGAGTTCACCTGGTTCTGCTCTTATTGGCGGCAGTGTCGGTTGCTGGCGTGGGCGTAACGGGAATTCAGCGAATTTTTGCCGACAGCAAGCCATCAATCCAGCTCAACACCGGCAATGCCGCCCCGCGTGAAGTGGAAGATAACACCCGGAAAGCCATCCTGCGCGATTACACTGCAGCCTGGCAGGAGATGAGCACGGCGCTTGAAAATAACGATCCGGCTCCACTGAACGAAAATTTCACCGGCTTCGCTCTCGACCGGCTTACGCAGCGGGTAAAAGACCAGCACAGCCAGGGCCTGGCCACACGCATTGTGGACCACGGCCACAAAGTGGACGCCATCTTCTACTCCATTGATGGCTCCGCCATCGAGCTGCGTGATACCGCCAGCATCGAAACCCAGGTGCTTGAAGGAAGCACCGTCATTCACTCTGATCAGGCAGAGATTCGCTACGTCGCAATCATGACCGGCGCGGAAGATCGATGGAAAGTGCGCGTGCTGCAGGAGCGAGAGCCGTAGCGGTTTAAGTAATGAACGATTTGGCTATGCTGGTCTTTGCGCGGCAATCACTCGAGGAATCCCCTGCAGGTCAGCGGTGGTGCGAATGTCAGACCATCCCTGCAGCAGCTCTTTAACACTCTCTTCCGTGGAAAATCCAATCTCGGTCACCAGCCAGCCGCCAGGCTGCAGAACCTCTTCGGCCTGAGGGATCAGCCGCCGGTAGATATCCATCCCCTGCTTGCCCGAGAAGACGGCAATTTTGGGCTCAAAGTCGCGCACTTGCTTTTGCACTTTGTCGGCCTCCATTTCTCCCACGTAAGGAGGATTGGAGATCACCAGATCGAACTTCTCTCCGGTATAGAGCGAAAGCAGATCGGACTTTCTAAAAAGCACTTTTCCGCCCAGTGCGAGGCGTACCGAGTTGAGGCGGGCGATTTCCAAAGCTTCTTCGGATATATCGCAGGCATGGATTTCCGCCTGGGGCATCTCGCTGGCCATCGCCAGGGCAATGCATCCGGAGCCGGTGCCTACATCGATCATTCGAAGCTTGTGCGGATGCTCGCGATAACACTCGTGCGCCAGTTCCAGCACGGTTTCCACCACGTGCTCCGTCTCCGGACGGGGAATCAGCACGGCGGGAGAGACAATCAGGTCGAGTCCCCAAAATTCCTGGTGCCCGGTAATGTACTGCGTGGGGCAGCCGCGCGCTCGTTCGGAGGTGACTTCGCCGTAGCGCGACTGCTCATCCGGCGTGAGTTCGCGCTCGGGATGGGCATAGAGATAAGCGCGATCGCGGCCCAGCACGAACATCATGAGCAGTTCGGCGTTCAGCCGAGGTGAAGGAACATCTTCCTGCAAAAAGAGCTGGTACGCCGCGTCAATAGCCTGCCGAAGCTGCATAGGGACTCTGGAAAATCAACAGCGCGAATATACCGCGAAATGTCGCTGGGGGACAATTGGATTTATATATGAGAGCGCCAGCTTGATTGAGGCAAAAAGTTCAGGTGGACTCATTCCACAGGGAAGGCCACCCCGGTATCTAAGCTACGACTTCGGCCTGCTGTTTGAGCTTTTCTGCCTGGTAATGCGTAACCAGAGCGTCGATCACCGGCTGGAGCCTGCCATCGATGACTTCGGCCAGTTGGTGCAGCGTGAGGCCGATGCGGTGGTCGGTAACGCGGTTTTGCGGAAAGTTATAGGTGCGGATCTTTTCGCTGCGGTCGCCGCTGCCCACCATGGCTTTTCTTTCTTTGGCCTGGGCCTGCTGCTGCTTTTCCATCTCCAGTTCATAGAGCCGGGCACGCAGCACGCGCATGCCTTTTTCGCGGTTCTTGATCTGTGACTTCTCGTCCTGGCAGCTCACCACGGTGTTGGTGGGCAAATGCGTAATGCGCACGGCGGAATATGTTGTATTCACCGACTGGCCGCCGGGACCGGACGAGCAAAAAGTGTCGATGCGCAGGTCTTTGGCTTCAATCTTGATGTCTACGTCTTCCGCTTCCGGCAGGACCGCAACCGTCACAGCTGATGTATGCACCCGCCCCTGCTGCTCGGTATCGGGGACGCGCTGCACCCGATGCACGCCGCTCTCATATTTCATCTGCGAGAAGGCGCCGCGGCCTTCGATGATAGCGATCACTTCCTTGAGTCCGCCTACGCTCGATTCTGAGGTCGAGAGCACCTCTACCTTCCAGCGCTGCGTTTCCGCGTAGCGGTTGTACATGCGGAAAATTTCCGCGGCGAACAGCGTGGCCTCGTCACCGCCTGTGCCGGCACGGATTTCGAGGATCACGTTCTTTTGGTCATTGGGATCTTTCGGAACCAGCAGAATTTTGAGGTCCTGCTCCGTTTTCACCAGGCGCTCTTCCAGACGCGCGAGCTCTTCCTGCGCGTACTCGCGCAGTTCGGCGTCCGATTCGTCCGCCAGAATCGCCTTGCTCTCCTGAATACCGCGCTGCATGTCCTTGAACTCGCGGTACTTCTCCACAATCTCGGAGAATTCACTGTGGGCCCGGGCAGTCTTCTGGTATTTGGCCGAGTCGTTAATCACCTCGGGCGACGCCAGCGCCTGAGTGAGCTCCTCATACTTTGCTTCGATTTGGTTTAAGCGTTCAAACATGGATGTATTTATCTATTGTAGCGAAGCCCGTTTGCCGGCTGGCCCTCAGGCAATCACCAGTTCTCCGCCGTTTTGCTTTTCCAGAATCATGGCCTCATCCAGCGCCTTGATGGCGCACTCGACCTGATCATCCGAGGGAGGCTTAGTGGTGATGCGCTGCAGCCACAGTCCGGGTTTGGTCAAAAGCGCAAACAACGACCTGCCGTGCCGGGCCGAGAAGCGGATCATCTCATAGGACGCCGAAGCGATCACCGGCAGCAGAAGAATGCGCAGGGCAAAGCGCTGCCAAAAGATCGCGTCAAAAAAATGTCCGCTGGCGCTGGCATGGCCCATGGGGAAAACGGCGTATACGAAGATCGAGATCAGCATGATCGTCATCAAAAAACTGGTGCCGCACCGCGGATGATAGGTGGAAAATCTTTGCGTGAACTCCACGGTGGGAATGTCTCGCTGCGCTTCGTAGGCAAAAACCGTCTTGTGCTCCGCGCCGTGATATTCAAAGAGCCGCTTCATGTCCTCCATCAGAGACAGGCCCCAGATGAAGAGGACGAACAGCGTAAGGCGGAACAATCCATCCACCAGATTGAAGGCAAAGTTCCCGCTCAGCGCCGGTATCCAGTGTTTCAATCCCGTGGTCGCGGCCAGCGGCACAAACTTGTACATAAACACGAAAAAGCCAATCGAAAATACCATGGCGCCGGCGGTCATCCAGCTGCTCATCTCCGGGGCTTTTTCGCCCTGCTCTTTTTCCGGACTCATAGCAGCCATCAAAATATTCATCGAGAATCGGGAAGCCCGGAATCCCAACTTCATCGCCTGACCCAGCGTGACCAGGCCACGGACAAAAGGCCACGCCATCCAGCGGTGCCTGTCCGAAGGGCGGTGCAGAGGCTCGGAGTGAACAACGATCTCACCCAGTTCCGGGGAGGTAGAATCCGCGGATTTTGGCCTGCGTACCGCAATGCCCCAGGCATGAGGAGAGCGCATCATCACGCCTTCAAAAACCGCCTGCCCACCGATCAGAGCTTCCTGCTCGCCAGGCGCGGCAAGGGCCGGCAAAACCTGCTGCGCAGCCAAAAAACGCAAAAATAGACGCAAATAGTGCATTTCTTCCTTGTTAGATGATGAATATGTCTGGAAAGCTCCAGAGGTTCAATCAATAAAGATTAAGTGCCCGTCGACTTCATATTTTAAGCTACTTTGACCTCGCAAACGGCAGATTTTGGCGGAATATCCCCGCCATGAACGCCGATTCCGCTTAAGGCAATTACAATAGACTAGAGCGTTTAGCTGATTTTTGAGGATTGAGGCGAAGGATGTACGAGGTCACTGTAGACGATTCATTTGCGGCGGGACACTACCTGCGCAATTACAAGGGTAAATGTGAAAACCCTCACGGACACAATTACAAGGTACGGGTCACCCTGCGCGGGGCCGAACTGGATAAGGCCGGCCTGCTGCTGGATTTCAAGGACTTAAAAGAAGTCATGAAGCACGTCATCGACCGGCTGGACCATCAGATGCTGAATGACGTGGAGCCGTTCCGCGAACTGAATCCCTCGGCAGAAAACCTGGCCAAATTTTTCTACGACCAGACGACCAACCGTCTTCATTCTCTGACCAGTGGCAGAGTCTCAGTGAAAGATGTAACCATCTGGGAGACAGATACCACCACGGCCCGCTATACGGAATAGCAGACAATCAGTGTCCCTGCCGGCGGCCGAGAATACTGGCTGAAGGGCAGGACGTAACAGCAACCCTGCACTCAGGCTTACCAATATTGCTGAGTGCTGCATGCTGAGTGCTTTCAATGCAGATCACCGAAATTTATCGCTCCGTTCAGGGCGAATCATCCTTCGCGGGAATTCCCTGCACCTTCGTGCGGCTTACCGCCTGCAATCTTCGCTGCGTCTGGTGTGACAGCGAATACACCTTTACCGGCGGAAAGAAAATGTCATCCGAGCAGGTGGAAGAGGAAGTCGTTCGTCTGTCGCCGGATGGCCTGGTGGAGTTCACGGGCGGCGAGCCCATGCTGCAGGAGCGCGAACTTGTCCCTCTCATGGAGCGTCTGCTGGGCCGTGGCTACACGCTGCTGCTGGAAACCAGCGGAGAACGCCCTCTGGAACTTGTTCCGGCGGCAGTGCATAAAATTGTAGACGTGAAGTGTCCGGGTTCGGGCGAGGGTGCGAGCTTTCGTCTTGCGAATCTGAAAACAATCGGGGCGGGCGATGAAATCAAATTCGTTCTTTCCGATCGTGGAGATTACGAATTTGCCCGCGAGTTTGTGCGTGAACACCGTTTGGACAGCCAAACCGGCAGGGTGATTTTCTCTCCGGCTTTCATGAAGAATCCCAGTCCGCAGCGCGACAGCTCGAATTGCACTCTTGATCCCCGGATTCTGGTGGAGTGGATTTTAGAGGACAAACTGAACGTCCGGGTGGGACTGCAGATCCACAAATATATATGGGAGCCTGCGGCCAGGGGAGTTTAATTGGGTGCTGTGCCCTGGCCGTGAAACAGACGCAAAGTTTTGAGATAATTTTGGGCAGTTCCAGCCGTTTGCGGACAGCTATTCTCATACTGCTGACCATCTGAATGTGCAGGAATCCAATAAATCAGCTCAGGAGCCGCTTTGGCGGGTAAAAAACCGCGTTCAATTGTATTGCTCAGTGGAGGCATGGATTCGTGTGTCTGCGCTGCTCTGGCCGCGCGTGATACGGAAGCGGCGGCCCTCCACATTGCCTATGGCCAGCGGACCCAGGAAAAAGAGCGGCAGTCCTTTGAGGGCATTTGCGAACGGCTGCGCATTGAAAAGCGGCTCGCGCTGCGCAACGAGGCGCTGGGAATTATCGGCGGCTCAGCCCTGACGGATAAGAACATTCAGGTGCCGAGTGTGACCGGCCAAACCCAGATTGGCAGCGAAATTCCCGTCACTTATGTTCCCTTCCGCAATGCGCATTTTTTGGCCGCAGCCGTGAGCTGGGCCGAGGTGCTGGATGCCACTCTGATCTACATTGGGGCCGTGGAGCAGGACAGTTCCGGCTATCCCGACTGCCGCCCTGCGTATTACCGTGCTTTCAATGAGGTGGTGAAAGCCGGCACGCGAGAGGGTAAGATTGAGATCGTCACTCCGCTCATTGGCCTGCGGAAGCCGGAGATTGTGAAACTGGGCTTATCACTGGGTGCGCCCTTCGATTTGACCTGGTCCTGCTACAGCCGTGAAGATAGGGCCTGCGGAGTTTGTGAAAGCTGCGTGCTGCGTCTGCGCGCGTTCAGCGAAGCTGACGCCAGTGATCCAATCCCCTATATGCCGCATGCGGCAGGGGTATAAAGTTTAAAATTCCAGAAGTTAGCCAGGAGGCTTGGAGCATATATGAAAAGGAAAATATTGTTCGCGACAGTGGCCGCAATACTGCTGGCGCTGAGCGTGATGGCCGCGTCCGCGCAGGCTACGCTGGGCAAAGTCAATGGCCGGATTCTGGACGGAGGCAAGCCGCTGGCTGGCGCGCAGGTCGTCTTCACGTTCAAGGACAACGGACGGCAATACAAGGGAAAAACCGACAAAGGTGGTACTTTCTCCATGCTCGGCCTGACTCGCGGAATTTATGAGTTAGAGATTTTCAGCCCCACGGGAGAGAGTCTGTTCAAAGGTAACGCTGGTGTTATTAACGAGGGTGGCGTGGTGGATGAGTATCTGGTCGATGTAAAAGACCCGTCCAATGCCAAAACCGGCACAGCCAACCTAAACGCCGCGGGCGGAGGCCCCGCCAAGCCTACGAAAGAGCAGCAGGCCCAGCGAGAAGCCCAGGAAAAAGAAAAAGCGGCTGTTGAAGAGCACAATAAGAAGGCGCAGAGCGAAAATACGCTGATCGCCCAGCTCAACCCTGCCATGCAGGCACAGAAGTGGGATGTCGCCGAGCCCCTTCTTCAGCAACTGATTACGATTAATCCCGCGCGCTGGGAATATCAGCAGGCGCTGGGCAATGCCCAATTCAGTCTGGGCAAGTACGAGGAAGCAGTCGCCACATTTGAAAAAACCATTCCTCTGGCCGAAAATGCGGCCAGTGGCGCCGATGCAAAAGCCGATCCGGCAAAGATAAAGGCGGCCGTGTCCCAGATGCTCACCAGTGAGGGCAATGCCTATCTCAAGCTGAAAAAGAACCCGGAGGCGATCGCAGTTTTTACAAAAGCTGCTGAGATGTCCGCCAATCCGGCAACCGCTTATTTCAACCTTTGCGCCACGCAATACAATACCGGCAACGTCGAGGGTGCACTGGTCTCCTGCGACAAAGCCATTGCCGCCGACCCCACCAAGGCGGATGCCTATTACATAAAGGGCTCGCTCCTGATCGGCAGCGGCAAAATGGACAAGGACAATAAATTCATCGCCCCACCCGGATCAGCGGAAGCACTCAATAAATATCTGGAACTGGCTCCCGACGGAGCGCATGCGGCGGATGTAAAGCAGATGCTGGCATTTATTGGCTCCAAAGTGGAAACCAGCTACGGCGAAAGAAAGAAAAAGAAATAGATCGTCTATGAAGCTTGCGCAGGCTGGGCATTCGTAACACTTCGCCTGGGAGCGGCGGGCGAATGTCTGGCCTGCAGAAGATTGAACTAGTAATAATATGCGGGTTAAATTTTTGGGCGGAGGCCGCCGGCAATGAGAAAGTTCCGAATTCCTGTCACTTTGATGGTTCTGTTGTTTGCGCTGAGTTCACAGCAATTATTTGCGCAGGTTATTTCCGGCGGCAGCATTAGCGGTACCGTCCTGAACAACGGAGCGCCTGTCTCCGACGTACAGGTCATATTTACCAATGTCGACACGAACCGCCAGTTTAAAACCAAAACCGACAAACGGGGTGAATACATTTTTGCCGTCATGCCTGGGGCCGACTACAAGGTTGAAATCACAAATGATAAAAAAGAGGTCCTGTATACCAATCTGCATGTTTCTATTCAGGCGGTCGACACATCCAGCGTTCCGCCCATCGATCTGAGCAGGCCTGAAGCCAGCGGAGGCTTTGCCGGCGCAGCAACTCCCGCGCCTCCGGCAAAAAAGTTAACCAAAGAGGAAATCGCCAAAATCAAGGCAGAGAACGAAAAGCTCAGCAGTCTGAATTCCCTCATTATTAAATTCCAGAGTGCACGGCAGGCACAAAACTGGAAGGAAGCAGAAGACGCACTGAAACAAGTGCTGGCCGCTGTCCCGGACACCAGCCGGTGGGAGTTTTTTCAGGCCCTTGGGGAAACCCAGTCCAAAGCCGGCGATTTTCAGGATGCAACTCAGACTTTTGAAAAAGGTATCCAGGTCGCACAGCAATTCGTTTCCGGAAGTCTTCCTCCCGACCCCAAAGTGCCCAGCGCTGATCCGGCAAAGGCCAAAACAGGTATCGGCCAGATGCTGACCTCGGAAGGTAATGCATGGTTTAACCTCAAGAACCTGGACAAGGCAGCCGAGCTTTACGGCAAAGCAGCGGAGATGAGTCCAGCGCCTGCCGTGGCTTATTACAATCTTTGCGCCATACAGTTCAATAACAACAATTTGACCGCGGCCGTTGCTGCCTGTGAAAAATCCATTGCCGCCGATCCCGCAATGGCGAATCCCTGGTTCATTAAGGGCTCGGTTCTTTATAAAGGCGGCAAGACGGAGAACGGGAAGTATGTGGCCCCTCAAGGCACGGCAGAGGCGCTGAATAAGTATCTGGAACTGGCGCCGAATGGGGAGCACGCAGCAGAGGCGAAAACCCTGCTGCAAATCATGGGCAAATAGATTTCGCGGCTTCCTCGCTGCGTCTTCTTTGCTTCCACTAAAATAAACTGCGCATGAATAGTCAAGCGGCTCCGGGAGTCGTGTCCTTTGAACAGGCCACGGAGATAATTGAGCGGTATTGTGCCCGCTTAACTCCTGACCAGCGGGAGCAGGTTTCTCTGCTTCAGGCTATGGGACGGACGCTGGCGGAACCGGTTTGGGCCGACCGGGACTTTCCTCCCTTCCCGCGGGCCACACGCGATGGCTATGCCCTGCACGCCCAGGATTTAAAGACGATTCCCGCTTCATTACGGGTGATTGGCCAGGTAAAGGCCGGCGACTGCTATCCGGGTACAGTTGCCAATGGCGAGGCAGTGGAAATCATGACCGGCGCCGCCGTTCCTGCAGGGCTTGATGCGGTCGTCATGATCGAGCATACGTCCCGTGATGCTGACTGGGTGCAAATCCAGCGCGGCTGCGCGCAAGGCGAGAACATTGTACCCACCGGGAGCGAAGTTCGCGCAGGCAGGGAAATGCTGCCCCGCGGCTCAAAACTGGGCAGCGCTCAAATAGCCGTGGCCGCAGCCACGGGACAAACGACCGTCAGCGTTTTTCACAAGCCAAAAGTCGCCATTCTTTCGACCGGTGACGAAGTAGTGGAGATTTCCCGGACGCCGGGACCTCACCAGATTCGCAACAGCAACAGCTATTCACTCGCTGCCCAGGTAATGCTCGCGGGCGGCGAGCCGCTGATATTACCCATTGCTCCGGATGAAAAGGAAGCCCTTGAGAAATTAGTGCGCGAGGGATTTCAGGCCGACGTGCTCTTGCTTTCGGGCGGCGTCTCGATGGGTAAGTTCGATCTGGTCGAACAGGTACTGGAATCGCTCGGAGCGAGATTCTTCTTTACCGGAGCGCTGATTCAGCCTGGCCGGCCTGTGGTCTTTGGCGAGGTAGCTGCGCCGCTGAAGACGACTCCATTGCCCTTCTTCGGCCTGCCTGGCAACCCGGTCTCTACCATGGTCACCTTCGATCTTTTTGCCCGGCCCGTCGTGGAAGCCCTGTCCGGAGCGCCTCTTTCACGTCTGCCAGCGGCCCAGGTGCGGCTGGCCAAAGAAATCAAAACTCGGACTGGGCTCACACGGTTTCTTCCCGGTATTCTGAGCGGCGGTGTGTATGATACGCGAGTGGAAGTGGTGTCGTGGCAGGGCTCAGGCGATCTGATGGCTATTGCCAGGGCAAACTGTTATGTTGTAATTCCGCCTGATAAAGAACACCTCGCGGCGGGCGATTTGATTTCCGTGGTGATGCGCTGATGGCAAAAACAGTGCCCAAAAAATTGTCACATTACGACGCTGCCGGACAGGCGAGGATGGTGGATGTTTCCGCCAAGTCTGCTACGCGCCGCGAAGCGGAAGCTTCCGCCTTCGTGACTATGTCGGCTGACGTGCTGCAGGCGCTGCCGGAAAATCCCAAGGGCGATCCGCTGCAAATAGCCCGGTTTGCCGGAATCGCGGCGGCCAAACGCACTTCGGAGTTGATACCAATGTGCCATCAGCTTCCTCTCTCCTTCGTTGATGTGAAGATAGAGGTATGCGAGAATGGCGTGAAAATACGCGCTCAGGCTGCCACTACCGCGCAAACCGGAGTGGAGATGGAGGCGCTGGTGGCCGCCAGCGTTGCCGCTCTGACCGTTTACGACATGTGCAAAGCACTGGATAAAGGAATTGTGATTCAGGAGATCCTGCTCGAACGAAAGTCCGGCGGCAAAAGTGGAGATTACATCCGCAAACATTCTCAGAATCACCGAAAGAAATAGCCGCTCATGCCCAGCAATATCAAGGTGCTGCTTGTTGACGATAATCCCATGGTGCTGGAGATGCTTCGGCTGGCCATTAGCCAGTTCTCCACCGTTATCACCATGACGGATGGCGCCGACGCCCTGGTAAAAGCAGTGGAAGATAAGCCCGATCTGATCGTGGCCGACTACGCCATGGAAACCATGGACGGCAAGCAGCTCCTGCAAAAGATCAAGGGCCGCCGCGCCACCGCCAATATTCCCGTGGTCCTCATGGCCAGCAAGGTGGACATCACGGAAAAACTCAAGGCGCTGCAGGATACGGTCGAAGACTTCCTCGAAAAGCCTTTCTTCCTCAAAGAGGCGGCCGCCCGAATCAAAAAGGTGACGGACAAAATCGCCCTCGAAAAGATGGCCCGCGAAGCCCCAGGCGAATCCGTACTGCGCGGCAGCCTGGCGCAGATGAACGTGATGGACCTGTTGCAGTCCCTGGACATGGGGCGCAAGACCTGCACCCTTACGCTGCGCCAGCAGGATGATCGCTGCATCCTCTTTTTTTCTGATGGGCAGATCAATCATGCCCTCTACGGCGAACTGCAGGGCGATGCCGCGGTGTACAAGGTACTCACGTGGGCCGGCGGCAGTTTCGAAATCGACTTTAGCGGCAAAAGCGAAGAGCAAACCGTCACTCAGTCCACACAGGGTCTTTTGCTGGAAGGCTTGCGGCTGCTGGATGAATCCAACCGCGATGCCGAAGAAAACGTGGTTGAGCCCTGAGCCGTGAAAACCGCCGCCGTTCTTACCGTCAGCGATTCGTCATTTCAGGGCACACGGACTGATCTTTCCGGTCCTGCTGTTGTGCGCCTGCTCGAGCAGGCCGGATTCGAGGTAGTGCGAACCGGCATTGTTCCCGACGAGAGCGGCCCAATTCAATCGCAATTACTGGAATGCTGCCAGCAGGCTCGTCTGGTAGTGACCGTGGGCGGAACCGGCATGGCGCCCCGTGATGTAACACCCGAGGCAACTCAGGCGGTGGCCGAGCGGATTATCGCTGGAATCGCGGAAAAAATGCGTTTCGAGGGATCGAAAAAAACACCCTTTGCCGCGTTGAGCCGCGGGGTTTGCGGGACAAAAGGAAAATCGCTGCTTTTGAATCTTCCTGGTAGTCCGGCTGCAGCTACAGAATCACTGGAAGCCGTTCTTGCTATATTGCCTCACGCACTGGATCTGCTCGAAGGCAATACCGCTCATTAGCATGGCTGAGGTTTACGCGTCGGCTGTGATTTCCGGAAATCTTAGTTTGCTCTTGGCCAGGGCTTTATTGAGCAGGTCCTCAATTTCCTCTTCCCCTGCGTTCCTGACCATGGCCAGTTCAGTAACCAGAAGATAGCGGGCCCGTTCCAGCATCTTTTTCTCGCGGAAAGAGAGAGGCTTGGATTTGGCCAGCATCAGCAGACTCTTGAGGACTACGGCCACTTCCAGCAGCGAACCAGTGCGCATTTTGTCTGAATTTTCCTTGAACCTGTATTTCCAGTCGGCATTGTTATCGCACTTGCCTTCTGTGAGAAAACTCAGAATTTTGCTGATTTCACCAGTTTTGACTACCGGACGCAACCCTACGGTTTCCACATTGGAAAACGGAATTTCTACTTTCAAGCTGCTGGCTTTGATTTTCAGCAGGTAGAATTTCTGGACGCTAAGGCCGATCGTCTTGCTGCTGATCTGCTCGATAACGCCCACACCATGGTTTGGATATACAACTTTATCGCCGATTTGAAAGTTTAAATTACCATTCATGAAGCACCCGGACAGGACTCACTGCGGGGGAACGGCTTAGACACTACTATTATAGTCACACACGGTTTTTTCTGCAATTTTACAAGCGCCCTCGTCCCTGACCGGCTGAATTGAAAGTGCCGCACACGGCCCGCTTAGCAGGTTACATTCGCAGGGTTTATAATTGGGTTTTTGCAGGCTCGCCGATCACCTTGCCGGCAGAGGAGTTTTTCGTCTCAACCATGCCAGAACACATCAAGAAAAAGCTGGAAGAGGAGATACGGACGCTGGAGCACGAACTGGCGCACGAGCTTCCCAAAGAAATCAAGAAGGCAGTGGCCATGGGCGATCTCAGTGAGAACGCTGAGTATCACATGGCCAAGCAACGCCAGGATTTTGTGAACGCCCGGCTGGGGCAGCTCAAGAAGCGCATGTCCGAACTGGCTCTGGTGAATCTCACGAATATTCCCAAGGATCGCGTGGCCTTTGGCTCCCGTGTGCGTGTCTTTGACAACACCAAAGAAGAAGAACTGGAATATAAGCTTGTTACCAGCGAAGAGTCTGACGTTACCAAGGGGCTGATCTCAACTACTTCTCCCATTGGCAAATCACTCATGGGCAAAAAAGTTGGCGATACCGCCGTGGTTGTCACCCCCAATGGAAAGCGTGAGCTGGAAGTACTGCAGCTAACCACGATTCACGACGAGGCGCAATGACCTGGACTGGAGCATTTGGGCGCGGCTGCGGACTTGTGCTGCACGCAATCGTTCGCGGTCTGGCGCTTACCCGGATTTCTCCCAACGTGCTCACTTTCGTTGGGCTGGTTATCAATACCGTGGCGGCCATTCTCTTTGGCTACGCCAATTCCAGCAATTACACGCGAATGTTTCTCTATGCCGGGCTGGTCATCATCGGCGCCGGCATTTTTGACATGGTGGATGGCCGCGTAGCGCGGGCCACCAACCAGGTCACCACGTTCGGCGGCTTCTTCGATTCCGTAATTGACCGCTATAGTGACGTGGCGTTGTTCTTCGGGCTGCTCGTTTACTATGCCCGTGCGAACCGCTTTTTTTATCTGGTGCTGACTGCCTTTGTCATGGTCAGTTCGGTCCTGGTCAGTTACACCCGAGCCCGTGCGGAATCCCTGATCGGCTCCTGCAAAGTAGGGTTCATGGAGCGCCCGGAGCGCATTGTGCTGGTGATTATCGGCGCTTTGTTTGCCCGCTGGGGCGCGATGGCCCCGGTATTGTGGGTGCTGGCCGTGTTTTCCACAACTACGGTGATTCATCGCATTATCTATACGGCCCAGCAGACTAAGATCCTTGATGACAGGATTGCCGCAGAAGCCGCTGCCCGGCAAAAGGTGGTGGCCGCAGACCGGCCCAGTCAGCAGCCCGCACAGCAGGTTCCTTCTTACAATTAAGCATGTCTGCCTGACTTTGCAGGCACGCAATATGATGTTCTTGCTTTTGCGGCTGCAATCATCGGTCCAGTCTGGCTGCTTCATTCTGCTTCGAAACAACCGAAATGTTCCAGAGCGCGATTTGATAAACTCATCTGTTTCTTTTTAGAGGGCCAAATTCGTGAAACAACTACCTGTTTTAGTGGTACATGGCGGCGCCTGGGACATTCCCGCCGATATGGTGGAAGCGCATTTGCACGGTGTACGCCATGCCCTGGCGGAAGGCTGGCGTGTTCTGGAGCGCGGCGGCTCGTCACTCGATGCAGTGCAGATCGCGGTGGTCTGCATGGAAGATGACGAGACGTTTGATGCCGGACGCGGCAGTTTTCTTACCCGCGAGGGGCACGTACAACTGGATGCCCTGCTCATGGATGGCGGCACACTTCGCGCAGGCGGCGTGGGCTGCGTGGAACATATCCGCAACCCCATCAAGGCAGCGCGCATTGTGCTCGAAGAAAGCCCGCACGTTTATTTTGTGGGGGAAGGCGCCGAGCGCTTTGTCCAGCAGCACGGCATGGAACTTTGCCGGAATGAAGATTTGATTATTGATCGCGAGCGTGCCCGCCTTCAGGACGCTCAGGCCAGGGAAGCCGCCGGAAAGCCCGATCTCACTTTTGCCGGACCGCAGTTCGGTCATGACACGGTGGGGGCCGTGGCTCTGGATGTGAATGGCAACATTGCCGCAGGCACCTCCACCGGAGGCACGCTCAACAAAACTCCGGGGCGCGTGGGAGATTCCTCGCTGATTGGTTGCGGCTGCTATGCCGACAATCAGAGCGGCGCCGCCTCCCTGACCGGCTGGGGTGAGCCGATCATGAAGCTGGTGCTGGCCAAATGGGCGACAGATCGCGTAGGCCAGGGCCAGTCGCCGGATATTACGGCAAATGAAGCCCTGCAGTATCTCCATCGCCGTCTACAGGGGCATGGCGGAATGATTTTGCTGGATGGCAAAGGCCGCTTCGGCATCGCCCACAACACTCCAAAAATGGCATGGGCGGCTCAGACCACAGAGAGGTCAGATTCGGGGATTTCTGCCAGGTAATTTTCGCTGTTCGGCACGGTCAATACCCTGCTCCGTCTCCGGGCAAATTTGATCGCCGCTAAGAAGTGAAATAAAAACGCCACAGAGGACTTTTGGTCCTCCGTGGCAGCGTGAGCACAACATTGCGATGACTGGCTTAAACCTACTGCACCATGGTGCTGGGAGCGGATACGCGATTGCCGGTCTCGATCAGTTTCCGTAAATCAAGGATTGCCTGGCGATGAATCTGGCTGATTCTGGCTTCGCCGACTCCAAGCTTCTCGCCGATCTCTTTCAGCCCCATTTCCCTGAAGTAATAGAGCTCGAGAACTTCGCGATACCTGGGTTTGAGCTGCTGGATATGTGCACGCAGATGCCGGAAGTCTTCGCGGCGGCTGCAGGCGTCATAAGGAGTCTCGTCCGTGGACGGGAGCTGGCTCATTTCGTCGGTGGCGTTGGAATCCTGTTCGCCGGACTGCATGGCAGGCTGTTTGCTGGACTCCAGGCGCTGCAGCATGCGGTCGTACTCCTCCAGTCCCAGCCCTACGGACTGAGCAATCTCTTCGCGGCCAGGTTCCTGGCCTTTGGCCGCGCGCAGACGCGCTTTGGCGCCTTCGATTTCCCGAGCCGTTCTGCGGTCCTGGCGGGAGCAGGTGTCCCACCGGCGCAGTTCGTCCAGAATCGCGCCGGTGATACGCGAGTTGGCGTAGCTGGAAAACTCCACACTGCGTGAAGCATCGTAACGACGGGAAGCTTCGAGCAGCCCGATCATGCCGGTCTGGACCAGATCTTCGACATCCACGTGCGCGGGAAGGCGCCGTTTGATCTTGCTGGCGATCGCCTGCACCAGATTGAAATAATCCTGTACAACCAGTTGTGTTGCCGCGGGGTTAATTACGTTAGTCGCCATTGCCCTTCCTCCAATGCACATGACTAATGCATCTACCCTGCCAATACTGGAGTACTGTAAGTGATTAAGAATGAAGGACTAAAATAATCGACTCAGACCCTAACCTGTCCTGATTCCAGAACTCAGAATTTTCCTGATGGACATTAGGGGAAACTAAAATTTAAATTAAATTACATTAATTCCCTGCGGGAGCCATAATGTATTTGAGCGCGCCAGCCGAAGCCGGTGACAACACCACGCGGACAGGTTCGTTTTCCATGTTTTATAGATCGTAATTTCCCCCAATCTTCTCCCTCGCACGAAAGTTCGCCGACAATTGGCCGATAGTATTAGCCAGTAAGGGATTCAAGGAGTCAGCTTATGGAACACATTCTTGTCGTACCGCTGAAAAACGGCGTACCACAAACGTTTTTGGAAACTCTCGAAGAAGCGGGCTGGCAAACGACTGTCACTCCCGACCTGGTCCGCGCGAAACAGCTGCTGCAAAGCAACAACATCTCCGGGGTCATCATGGAATTTAGTCCTACGGACCACGAGCCGGACCGGTTCAAAATTCTGAAGTTTGTGCATGAATATTGTCCAGGCACACTGGTTGTCATGATGCACGGTGGCGGAGAGGCCCTGAATACGATTGCCAACCGTCTGGTAAAGACCCTGCATACGGTGGACCAGGACCGCGTCAAAGCCGAGGCGCATCCGGCTTTGGACGTCTACCATCTGAGCCCGGCGCAGAGACGCATCGCTCTGCTTGTGGCCCAGGCTTATCCCAATCGCGAAATTGCGCGCCGCCTCAGAATCAAAGAGCAGAGTGTGCGCAATGAAGTCTCGCGTATTTTCAAAAAAATGGGCGTGTGGAACCGCGTGGAACTCGCTCTGTTGATGCGAGACGGGCCGAAGCCTGTCGCCGCCACAGCCGAAACAGATGCAACAGCAGTTACGGCGGAGAAACAACCGTGGAACGCGGAGTTCAAGCCGCCGGCGGAAGAACTTTCGTCAACCCCGGGGCGTGTAACGATCTAAGCACTACTGTGCCGGTCCGATACCGTAGGTTTTGATCTTTTGGTACAGCGTACTGCGCGGAATTCCCAGGCGGGCCGCCGCCTGCGCCACCTTACCGGATTCTTCTTCGAGAATCCGAGTAATATGCTGGCGCTCCAGCTCGGCCAGAGTCGGTCCGGAAATGGAGGTATTCTCCACCGGCGCCGGCGCTGCTCGCTGCGGAAGATTAAGATCTTCGGCCTGGATAACCCGTTCCCCGCAGATAAGGGCAACACGTTCCAGCAAATTGCGCAGCTCGCGAATATTTCCCGGCCAGGAATATGCCTTCAGTGCATTCTCGGCCCCGCGGCTTAGCTCCAGTTTGTCCCGCGCCAAATCTTTGGTCAGATTGTCCAGCAGCGAACTTGCAATCACGGGAATGTCTTCCGGACGCTCCCGCAGCGGCGGAATTTTCAACTGAAAAGTGCTCAGCCGGAAGTACAGGTCTTCGCGGAACTTCATCCCCAGAACCGACTGCAGCAGATTTCTGTTGGTGGCGGCGATCACCTGTATATCGACCACGCGTTCGCGCACGTCGCCCAGGCGGCGAAAACGGCTGTCTTCCAGCACTTTCAGCAGCTTGGGCTGGACCATTATGTCCATTTCGCCCAGTTCGTCGAGGAACAGGATGCCGCGATGGGCCACTTCCACCAGTCCAGGTTTGCTGCTGGCCGCTCCGGTAAACGCTCCTTTTTCGTAACCGAACAGCTCGGATTCCAGAAGTTCACGCGAAAGCCCGGCGCAGTTCACGTCCACTAAAGCTTCATCCGCGCGCGGGCCATTTTTGTGGATCCACTGCGAGAGCACCCCTTTGCCGGTGCCGGTCTCGCCCTGAATCAGAATGGGGCGCTCTGTTTGTACAATTTTGCGCGCCTCTTCCGCCAGTTTCTGAATCACGGTGCTGGGGCCGGCAAAAGGGTCTTTTTCGTAGCGCGGCGCGCTGAGCTTGCGCGCCAGTTGTTTGCGCTGGTTCTGCTGTTTCTCGAGGCAGCCCTTCACGTAGGAAGTCAGTACCGAAAGCTGTACCGGCTTGGTAACGAACTGCTCCGCGCCTTCCTTAATCGCGCGTACCGCCAGATCGATGGTGCCATAGCCGGTGAGCACGATGGATTTGGTCGGCGCATTCATATTTTTGAGCGACGTAAGAAATTCAATGGCATTGCCGTCCGGAAGCTGATGATCGATGATTACGATGTCCGGGACGTCTTTTTCCAGGGCTACATAAGCGGCCTTTAGAGTTGTCGCCTGCTGCACGCTGAACCCCTGCAGCTGCAGATATTCCGATACTGCGGCCAGAATCGCCGGGTCGTCGTCAATAACAAGCAGCCTGCCCTTGTTCAAAGTAGCCTCGCCTGTAAGTTATAAGATCGCGCCCAAGAAACTTCATGAGCACGACAGTAGGGTCATGGGGCAACCGGGAGCACAAAATAACTTATAACTTAGTTAGTTTAGATTAGTCTTCCACCAGACAGGAAGCAACAAAAACTACAGGATCCAGGTACACAACAAACTAACCCTGGGGAACTTTAATCTTATGGCGAAACAGGTTAGAGGTCATGATATTCTCCCAGGTTACAGGAAACCTGCTGAGTTTCGGCCGGCAGAACTGCTGATGGACACAACCATGACTGTGAAAATGAACGCTGTAAAGCCCATGCTTACGGTGGCCAGTCTTGAAGCCACGATCACCTTTTATCGTGACTTTCTGGGCTTCCAGTGTGTCAGCCGCGTTGATTACTGGGCCGCACTGCGCAATGGCGAGGCGGAAGTTATGATTGCGCTGCCCAATGCGCATGTACCTTTTGAAAAACCGGCCTTCACCGGATCACTCTATTTCAATCCTGACGATGTTGATGCTCTTTGGGAGTCGCTGCGTGACAGAGTGACCATCGTTTACCCAATCGAGAATTTTTTCTATGGCATGAGAGAGTTTGCCATCCTCGACAATAATGGCTACATGCTTCAGTTCGGCCAGGAGATTGAAGATCCATCGCTGATACCGCCGCCGGAGTAACGTGTGTTACTCTGGCGGGTTGTCTGCGCACTGGTCTTGGCGGCACTTCTTGCTTGTTTCCTCAATCTGTTAATGTGCCTGGCTGGAAGACTGGAGGACAGACGGCGCTGTGACGGGCGGATTTACTGGCGGCGCTGGAGCGAAGTACTGCTGGTTAAATTCCGAATGCACCGCCGAGGTTATCTCTTTGTATGCTTTTTCCAGGCGTTGTTTTGAAATTTCGCGGGAAATTTCGTCCGTGACCTCTTCTTTGGACATAAGCCGCTTGCTCTCGATTTTGTAAATCACGAAGCTGTAAGGCTCCTGCTCCACTTTGCTGACTCCGCCCTCGCTCACAGAGAAAATCTCATCCTGCTCTTCCGTCAGCAGGCTGGCCTTTCTGCGAATGCCGAGATCGGTGGCCGGCGGCGCGATCAGTTCCAAAGTGGCATAACCTTCTTTCTGCAGCTGGCTGAAATCTTCGCCTTTGGCCGCACGCTCCCGCAGATCGCTAGCGACCTGAAGCGCGCGCTTTTCATATTCTTCACGATTCGCCGCCGCGGGATTCTTCCGGGGGATGAGGATGCGGGAAAGTTTTATGCTGGTGAAGTTCGTGGGGTTCTGCCTGTAATAATCGTCGATGTCCTGAGCTGAAGGCGTGCGGAATTTCATCTGCAAATTGCGGCGATAGATTTCCGACAATGTACGTAAACGAATTAACTCCATCAGGCCCTGGAATTCAGGGCTGTTTTCCATCCCAGTAGCGCTTGCCACCTTTTCATAAGCCAGCAGATCCACCCAGGTTTGGGCCAGTTGCTGGCGCCCGCCCGCAGGCACCGGCTGACCCGAGAGGGCGAGGGCGGCGATCAGCTTCTCAAACTGCTCCCGCGTAATTTTCGTCGTGCAACCGGAGGAATTCGCGTGTTTTGCCGAATTCTCTCCGCAAACCCCGGAAATGGTAATGACCGGATCTTCGGGTTGAACGGCAGGAGCAGCAGATTTTACCGATGGAAGCTGACTGGCAGGACCCGTCTGATGGTTGGTCGAGTTTGCATCCGGGCTTTGTTGTGCTCCTGCGATTGCCGCAGCTAAAACGAAACTTAAGAGTATCCGAATCACTGGAAAACACCTTTTGTTCAAAATATTAAATATTCAAGTGCGCCACATTTAAGTACGGCAAAGGAGAACGCTCTGCGTTCTCCTTTGCCAGTGTTCAGGAGTATAAACGGGTTAGAGCGAACGCAGATATTCCAAAACAGCGTTCTTGTCCGAAGCACAGAGGGCATTGAACGAACGTACGACGTCGTTCGCCTCTGAGCCGCAGCTCTGTCCGGATGTTGCGGGCGTAAAGCTGTGCCCATTGACGGTGAAGCTTTCCGAAGACGATGTCTTGAAGCAAACGTTCGGATCGCTGAAATGTGCCTGAATGGCCTGAAGCAGGTTGGTCGCCCGGCCATCGTGCAGGAAGAACAGCCGCTGGCCAATACCCCAGAGCGGCGCGGTACGGAACTCATCCGATCCTGCGACTCCCTGGTTGACGCCATCCGCCAGCGTGGCTCCCATGTGGTGCAGAGCAAAATCGGAGAACGGCGCAAATTGCCGGTTGTTCAAACCAGTAATGTTGGAAGTTCCCGAGGTAAGCGTCGCCGAGTGGCAGAGAACGCAGCCTACTCCGCCATTGGAAGGCGTGCCGAAGAGCTGCTTGCCACGGGCGATCTGCTGCGAAATGGCTGCCTGAGCGGAAGTGCTGGTGTCAGTCAGGGAGATGCATACCGCGGCTCCTGAGCTATCGACAGTGCTGTTGAAAGCGCACTGACCGGGGGCGCCGTTCAGTCTCATGAAGAGGGCGAAGTTCTCAACCGCCGAGGACACCAGGCTGGTAGTGCTGGCGGGATCGTTGCCTGGAGGGTTGGCGGCGAGCACGTGAGTATTGTCTTCGGGAAGGCCGTTGGTCGCGCATCCGAGTCCCGGAACTTTTTCATTCTGGAAGACTTCATTGGTCACGCCCAGTTCGACGTTTGCGGCCTCGCCGGAAAACAGATACATGGACTTGTTCTGTGCCTTCCAGCCAAACCGGGTAATGGTGCCATCATTGCCATTGCGGTTGAAGCGCCCGGCAATGTGGGAGCTGGATTTATCGCTGGCAAAATTGGAAAGATTGTTGATCAAATCGCTGTCGGTGACTCCTTCAATCAAGCCTTCGCCAAAAACCGGAATGGGGATACGGAAAACCGCATTGTGATTATTGATCTGCGTATTGAAGTCGGGCTGGAGAAGCTGGCAATTCGGAGGGGCATCGCTGCGGCCCTGAATGGAAAAGAGCTCGTGTACGCCGCCATCCAGAGTGTTGCCAGTGGTGTCATTCGGGTCAAAAATAAACCGAGCTTCGCGCACCGGCCCATTGGGCTTAAGGAACCTGCCAAGGTCCTCGGCATTGGTGGCCCCAAAAGCATGGGCCAGCGGAAGCTGGGGATTTTGAGCAGGGCTGGTTCCGCCAATTGTAGGCTGGGAGTGGCAGGTGAAGCAGCTGTTGGCATTGAAGGCCGGTCCCAGTCCCAGAATCGTGGGATTTTTGCTGGCCGAATCAATGGCGCCATCCACGCTGGCCAGCTGGGAGAATACCGCTAACGCATCGAACCAAAAGGGCGTTGAGAGGGGGCCCGCATTCCCAAGGACCTCTCCGGCTCCTTCGTTGCCCAGAGCATCGGGAGGCTGCGCCACATCATGTACTCCCGTTGTCAGAAGACGTGGAGGAGGAGTACTAGTAGAGGAGAAAGTCGATCCCTTGAGTGTAAAACCGCCAGTTCCCGCAGGACGAGGTCCAGGGTCCTTGGCTCCTTTCAGCGAGCACGAAAGGGATGATGTTGGCGTACCACCAGAGCCAGGGGAAATGGTTGCTGATGACGTACGGGTAGTTGAAGACGTAGACGTAGTTGCAGGGGCCGGGTTGGCTGAAAGAGAGGTGGGGGAAACTGTTGTGCTGCCAGGCGATAAGGTGGTGGTATCGGCGGATGAGCTTTCTACACCATTCACGTCCGTGACAATCATGGTGTCGCCATCCGTAACAGTGGTTTCCGGCACGCCTCCGTCGGTGGTTGGAGCTGGTGGTGGCGCGGTTTGAGCCATGGAGTTCATTGGCATGACTATTGCGACCAGGACCAAAAGAAAAAGGCACGGCAGCGCCTTTCTAATGCTTTTTACTGTCGTTCTATACATTTTTTCTCCCATTTCGAGTAAATACGGTTATTTTCATACCGCATCTGGCTGCATAATCCCTGGTCAAAGAGTCTGTGGAAACCGCACACTACAACTCTTTTGCCAGGCGGCGGGACAAAGGCTCCTCATTTCCAGACGCAGCGAATCACCACTGTCCATACTTATGGTTAGTGGGCATCTATTTTGGGTGATCCAGCAAGCTCACGGGGCAATACGAAGTTATGGCTGCCGGAAGGTAGTACAGGCTGAAATTAAAGGGTTAACTCGTAAATGAATCAACAGCATGCAACTTTTATTAAAGGGAAAATATTAAAACAAGTTTTTCCTGGCAGACACCTTAGAATTCTTCAAATCTTGCTCCAAAACTGAACTTTACCTTCATTCCTGTTTTGGGAATATGTTTGGAATCTTTATTGGGTAACCTGCCGTAACAAAACGGGACTATATATATTTCAACTCTGGATGGGAAGGTATCGAAAGGGATTGAACCAGCTTTGTCCTGAAGTTCAATAAGGAGAAGAAAGGCCGACAACGCCGCAGGTTTCTTACTTAGGCAGAATATACCAAAGAAACCTGCGGCTTTTGCAATCAGTTAATTGTGAAAAGTGCGTTTAGCGCCATCGGCCTCTTTGGCCAGATGCATGAGCACATCCACAATGCCCGTGTTTTTGCCAGTTGCGGGATCGAGGAAAAGTCCGTCCTGCACAAAAGAAATCACGGACGCCACGGCGCCAGCCTGCGCATCCGAGGTTGGACGAATGATCGCAACCGGCCCCAGACTGCGGTCAAGGAACGGGGCTGGTTCGGGCATGATGAGGTTGGTCTGGAACTCTTCAATAACACCTGAATTCGAAGCCCCGGAGTTGGGATCGGTTCCGCTGTTGAGATCAGGGAATGTAAGATTGCCGTCTGTAAGCGCAGGCGCGTTGCCGGCCTTGTCGTGCCAGGTCTGGAAGTGCATGATCTCCGATCCACCGATGCTCAGGAGCACGCGCAGGACCTGCAGGTTGCTTACTTTCTGGGCCAGTGCGGGATAAAGGCTGGCGCCACCCTGTTCAATAAAGGCAAAGTGGAAGCCGGCCGTGTTGGCGATGGCCTGCAGGTGAGTGGGAATGCTGCCATCGGCGTTCAACACGAGGTCTTCGTCACTCACCGGAATTCCTGGGTATTGTCCTTTGGCCAGGCTGGGAACTGCATTTTCAAATCTTCCGCCCAGATCCGGATTGGCGCTCGCGCTGCGGTAGCGCGTCCACCAGCTGGTATCTACCGTGAGCTGCTTCAGATTAGTAAGCCTGCCGGTTTGCGGCACGCCGGTTACCTTGCTTGGCGGCAGAGTGGCATAGGGGCTCAAATCAATCGGCCTTCCGCCTTTTGCAGCGAGGTAGTTGTTTAGAAATGCATGGTGGCTGATCTCATCGTCAGTATTGTCGGCGATGTACTGCGCCATATCGCCATCCAAAACCGAAAGGGCCTGAATGTAATTGGGAGCCAGCCCGGTGCTGATGTTCCGTCCGTTCTGCTGCAAATCAATCTGCGAACTGCCTGGAGCGCTCGTGGCTCCACCAAGCTCCGCGTACTGTATCCACAGGTCGGCTTCCACCTGTTCGAGGGCGCTCAGGAAAGTAAGAATGGCGATATCACCTTTGGTGATTCCTGGTCCATCATCATTGTTATCTTGTGCTGCCAAAGTGCTGGTTAATAGTCCGCCACCAAGGGCTGCCGCGCCCAGGCCGAAGACCCCGGTCTTTAAAAAGAAACGACGATTGCCTGCGTTCAAATTGCTTTTCGAGTTCTGCATTTTGCTTCCTTATTTTGCTTTCTTGTCAGTTTTGTTTGATTCCATCGTTCGCCCTGACATATATGAGGGAGAGGAGCACGAATGGGACTTCTTAACTCCAGTTTAGATGCGAACGTGCTGTAAGCTTCGGAACAGAGATGTCAAATGAATGTCAACAATTCACAGGCAGGCTAAATTACTGGCAGAACGCAGAATCATGCTAGCTAAGGATGCATCATGCGTGCAGGAAGAAGAGCTGGCCCGAATCGTTCGCATGATCGCCGGGCAGATTGAAGAAAAATCCTGAAAGGCAATCACGAAAAAGTGCCCCCAGCCAGTGGTCCGGGGGCACTTTTTCGCAAATCTTATTTGGCTGTTGCTGTTCCTACTTTTTGGCCTCGATGGAAACCAGTTCAACCTCAAAAATGAGCGTGGCATTGGGCCCGATATCATCACCCGCGCCGCGTTCGCCGTAACCCAGGTCGCTGGGAATAAAGAGCTGCCATTTGGAGCCTACGGGCATCAGCTGCAGGGCCTCAGTCCAGCCTTTGATTACATGGTCCACAGGGAAGCTCAGGGGGTCGCCACCATGCTTATTGGTGCTGTCAAATTCCGTACCGTTAATCAGAGTGCCACGGTATTTGCAGGACACGGTATCCGTGGAGCTCGGCTTTGGCCCCGTGCCATTCGAAATCACTTTGTACTGGAGCCCGCTGGGAAGCGCAACCACGCCGGGTTTGGTCTTGTTTGCTGCCAGAAAAGCTTCACCTTCCTGTTTATTGGTTGTCGCAAGGTTCTTTCGCTGCTCCACCTGTTTCTCAGCTGCTCTTTTTTGCATCTCGGTAAGCACTGCCTGTCTTTCCTCCTCGGTCATCAGCGGCTTTCCCGCCATGGCATCCTTCAACCCCTTCAGGAAGATGCTGGTATCGATATCCACGCCACGCCGGCGGAGTGTTTCACCAATATTCAGACCCAGCGCGTAGCTGGCTTTTTCCTCCGGCGTTTTGAACGGGGAGCTGGCTTCCGCTTTAGGCGCCGAATTCTCAGGCGGCTTCGTGGAGGGTTGCTGCGCTGCTGCAATTCCGGCGCAAAGTAAGAGGATGGCAGAGATCAATAATTTCTTCATCGCTCTATTCTCACATTGATGCGGCAGGGCAGCAACCAGGCGTTTGCCGGAGAAGCAGCGCCCGCCTGCTATGATTTTTGCGTCTATGACTAACTCGTTTCCAGCCGACCTCAGGTTTTTCGAAGAACATCAGGGGCCCATGCTGCAGACGCTGCAGCGCATTGTGGAGATGGAATCTCCCAGTGACGACAAAGCGGCCGTGGACCGCCTGGGCAAAGTTCTGGCCGGTGAATTTGAGGCTTCCGGATGCAAAGTTCGGCTTCATCACAACGCCGAAGCCGGCGATCAACTGCAGGCGGAGTTTCCCGGCAGGGATTCGCAAAAGCCAGTGCTGCTGCTGGGCCACTTTGACACGGTCTGGCCGCTGGGCACACTGAAGAAAATGCCGTTTCGCATCGCAGACGGCCGCGCCTTTGGTCCCGGCGCGTTCGACATGAAAGCCGGAATCGTCATGATGCTCTTTGCCCTGCGCGCCCTTAAGAATTCAGGCAGGCAGCACCGGCCCGTGACCATCCTTCTGGATACAGATGAAGAAACCGGCAGCACGACCTCGCGTCCGGTGGTTGAGGCCACGGCCAAGGAGTGCGAAGCGGTGCTGGTGCTGGAGCCGTCGCAGGGTCCGCAGGGACTATTGAAGACATCGCGCAAAGGTGTGGGCGACTACACCATTCGTGTTTTCGGCCAGGCATCCCACGCCGGGTTGGACTTTGAAAAAGGCCATAGCGCCATTCTGGAACTGTCTCGCCAGCTGCTGGAAGTGGCCAAATTCGTTGATTTGGAGCGCGGCATCACCGTGAACCCAGGAGTGGTGCATGGCGGCACCCGCACCAACGTTGTTGCCGCGGAAGCCCTGGCGGAAGTTGACGTTCGCATTGCCTGGGCGACCGACGCAAAGGCACTGGACGAAAAGTTCACCAGTCTCAAACCATTTGACCCGCACTGCCGGATTGAGGTGAGTGGCGGCCTGAATCGTCCGCCCATGGAGCGCACGGAAGGAACGGTCCGTCTGCTGCGCGCGGCACAAGAGGCCGCACGCAGCCTGGGAATTGAGCTGGGAGAATCGGCAGTCGGCGGCGGCTCTGACGGAAACTTTACCTCGGCTCTGGGAATTCCCACGCTGGATGGCCTGGGCGCGGTGGGTGAGGGAGCACATGCGGTCCATGAATCCATTGTGCTGGCCGAAATGCCCCGCCGAACGGCCCTGCTGGCCAGTCTGCTGGCCACAATCTGAATTATTTTTAAGGTTTTTATCGGCAAAACGTAAGTACAAGCCCCCTAAAAGTCTCTTTGACTTACGCTGGCAAGTAGCCTAGAATCCCTTTGGTAAGAATTCCTCAGGAAACGAATCGAAGTACAGCTCTGTTTCCGGCTGGAGCACACAAATGTTTGGTGGAAAACTTGGTGGGATGGAACTTCTTCTCATTGTAATTATTGCCCTTCTTTTCTTTGGTCCCAGTAAGCTGGGCGACCTGGGTAAGGGTCTGGGCGATGCAATCAAAAATTTCAAGGGTGCGATGAAAGACGGCGAAGAAGGCACGACACCGGCCGCCCCGAGCGCAGGCGCAATCGAGAAAAAGTAAGAGCCCCTCGGTCTTACATAAATCCGTTGTCGCGCAGCATGTCCCTCAGCAGCGGCAACGGCAGTCCAACGACATTCGAATAATCGCCTTGCAGACGCACGTTCCAGCGCGCAGCGCCTCCCTGGATAGCGTAGGCCCCGGCTTTATCGAGCGGTTCACCACTGGCTGCGTAATCCTGGATCTCCGGCTCGCGTAGTTCCCGGAAGAACACCTGCGTGGTACAGGAGCGCGTGTCTGCAGCCTGGGCTGGTCCGGGCAAAACCAGACTCACCGCGGTTGTGACCTCGTGTCCGCGCCCCGAGAGCAGGCGCAGCATACGCGCGGCATCTTCCGCATCACGCGGCTTCCCCAGCACCTGATTGTCGACCACCACGATTGTGTCCGCCCCAAGAACGAACCGCTCAGGAAATCTCTTCGCTACCGCCTGCGCCTTTTCTCGCGCCAAACGCAGAGCGTACTCGAGCGGAGATTCTCCGGCGCTCTGAATCTCGGGGATGTGCGCGGGATGGACCTCAAATTCAATGCCCGCCTCGCGCAGCAGGTCCTGCCGCCGAGGCGATGCCGATGCAAGAATAAGTTTTTGCTGGGAAAGCATCCTTCAGGGTTACGGGTTCCGTCTCACACCAAAGCGGTGGGAGATGCGCCGCAAGACATAACAATACTTGAAGAGTGAAACTGTAAGCAAAATTGTGGACGCACCCCTCGGCGCCACGGCGGGCGACCGAAGCTGCGATTTTTGCGTTTGGGTGCCGTCAGCGGAGCGGATAACGCTGCGACTGCTCGACCATAATGGCAAGGCGCATCGCGATTTCGCCATGGAGCGCGCCGCCAAGGGCTATTTTGTCCAGTCTGTGGCAGCCGAACCTGGGGAGCATTACTTCTACCTTCCCGGAGAAAACAAGCCTGTGCCCGACCCGGTGTCCCGTCTGCTGCCCGAGGGAGTGCACGGGCCATCGGAGATCGTGGCCCCTGGTGGCTTTCGCTGGTCCGACCTGCACTGGCGCGGGCTTCCGCTCAAAGATTATGTGATTTACGAATTGCATACCGGGACTTTCACTCCGCGGGGAACTTTCGACGCCGCCATAGAGAAGCTGGCGTATCTCAAAAGGCTCGGAGTCACGGTGATCGAACTCATGCCGGTGGCGGCATTTCCTGGAAGGCGCAACTGGGGATATGACGGGGTGTCCCCGTATGCCGTACAGGCCAGCTATGGCGGCCCCGAGGGTCTGCGGCGGCTGGTGGATGCGGCGCATGCGGAGGGCATGGCCGTGATTCTGGATGTGGTTTATAACCACCTGGGCAATGAAGGCAATTATCTTCGCCTGTTCGGCCCGTACTTTACCAACCGGCACACCACGCCATGGGGCGAGGCCATCAATTACGATCAACCCGGTTGTGAAGGCGTGCGCCGCTATTTCGTGGAGAATGCGCTTTACTGGCTTCGCGAATACCATCTGGACGGCCTGCGCCTGGATGCAGTGCAGACGATTCGCGACGACTCTCCGAAGCATATTCTGGCGGAGATAGCCGCCAACGTGGATGATCTGGCAAAAGAGCTGCAGCGCGAAATCTGCGTGATTGCCGAGACCGACGAAAACGATGAGCGCATGGTGCGTCCACGAAACCATGGCGGATACGGGCTTGCTGCTGTCTGGAGTGACGATTTTCATCACGCCATCCACGCTTTTCTCACCGGCGAGCGCCGTGGATACTACCAGGATTTTGGCGAGCCACGACAGATTGTCCGCGCACTGAATGAAGGATTTGTTTTTCAGGGCGAGCCATTCCGCTTCTGGAATGGCCAGCCTCGGGGCAGCAGTTCGCGCAACATGTCCGCTCCCGCGCACGTGATCTGCATACAAAATCACGATCAGGTGGGCAATCGTGCTCAGGGTGAACGCCTAACGGCGCTTGTGCCCCGTGGCGCGCGGATGCTCTCCGCCGCGCTGCTTCTGCTGGCGCCGCAAACTCCGCTGCTGTTCATGGGCCAGGAATACGACGAAACCAATTCATTTCTTTTCTTCACCGATTATGGCGATCCCACGCTCAAAAAAGCCGTGAGCGAGGGCAGGCGCAACGAGTTTAAAGACTTTGATTTTCAGGAAGTCCCCGACCCGCAGGCAGTGGAGACTTTTGAGCGCTCCAGACTGAACTGGCAACTGGTCGAGGGAGCAAATTCCATGCGTGAGTGGTACACCGCCCTGCTCGATCTGCGCAGGAAATATGTGATGGATGCAGAACGGACGTGCAGTGCAGAGCTGAAAGACGGTGTGATCCACATGCAGGTTCCGGCACATGAACCCAGGTTGAAAGTATTGGCCCGAATTCAGGGCACAGCGGCGCTGCCAGATCCCGGCAATGCATGGGAAAAAATTCTGGCCGACGAGGCGGACGGGTTTGCGGTGGCTGTGTACACAAAACCTCTTACCGCGGATCAACGCGGATGAGCGCGGATCAAACCACAACCATGATTCAGTTTTTATCTGCGTTCTTCTGCGTGTATCTGCGACGAAACTTCTGCTATTCACCTGACTCAGTTACCTAGAGCATTATTTTGCCGCAGATGAACGCTGATAAACGCTGATCAAAACCTGAACACGCCAAAAAATCAGATCATTCGTCAATCGTGTCTTTCTTTTATCTGCGTTCTTCTGCGTGTATCTGCGGCTAAAACTCCCATGCATGTATCCGATAGGGTTCCCTCACTTCGTTCGGGATTTCAGAAAAACTACCGCGTCCCCACCGTTCCCTTCACCGAATCAATCAGCTTTTTCGAGTCCCATCCTGTACCGTCCTTGAAAACCAGTTCGACGTTTTCAATGTCCTGAATATTCACCGATGGATCGCCTTTTACCAGCACCATGTCGGCCTGCTTTCCGGACGCGAGCGAGCCAACGTGAGCGGACTGGCCGAGGAACTCCGCGCCGTTCAGCGTGGCGATTTTGATTGCTTCCACGGGTGAGAAGCCGGCTTCCACCAAAAGTTCCACTTCGCGCTGGTCGCCGAAACCGGCAATGATGCCGCCGATGCCGGTGGGGTCAAGCCCCGCGAGCAGCGTGCCTCCGGCTTTGACGAAAGCGCGCTCAAATTCCATTTCTCTGGGGAACATCACCGGCCACGGGCTCTCTTTGTTCTGGGCGATACGGGCGCGATTGGCGGCGTATGTTTTGCGCGCGTCTTCGGAAAGAGCGTCAAGGACCTTCTGCGGCACGTCCGGACGCGTGGCAACAAACTGCTCGAAGACCGGCAAGGTCGAGGTCAAGGCAACGTGTTTCGCGACCAGAGTCTTGATGGTCGTCTGGATTGGCTCGCTGGAGATATCGAGTTTGATTGCGGCGTTCACGGCCTGTGTGGGATTGGGGCAGACATCCGGCTGCTTGCCGGGAAAAAACTCCGTGTCCACGGTTAGCCCATGCTCCAGATTGTCGATGCCAAGGCCGGCAGCCTCGCGAAATCCAATGGAGCAGAGATGCCCGGTGACTTTGATGTGGTGAGCATGAGCGGCTTCAATCACGGCCTGAAGCTCGGCGCGGGTGATGAAGTTATAGACCTTGTAGGATTCCATTCCTTCCTGGGCCCAGTAATCCACGGTGCGGCGCGCATCGTCCGGCCCGGTGAGCCCGTGGACCTGAAGCAGCGGCAGCCCCTCACCTTCCAGATATGGTCCGGTGGCGTTGATCTTGGGGCCGGGAATTTTTCCCGCGATAATTCCCTTCTTCAGTTCCAGATCTGTATATGGCTCCATGCTGCCGGCGGTGCGAATGGTCGTGACGCCCAGTGCGAGATAGAGCCGGGGAAAGCTGAAGGGCATGTCATGGTAAAGACCACCACCGGAAGGATAGAAAAGATGGTCGTGCATCCCCACCAGGCCTGGCAGGACGGAGTATCCGGTGAAGTCCATGCGTTTGGCCTCCGCCGGAATCTGCACCGAGCCGGCTGAGCCGATGGCGGCTATTTTTCCGCCGGAGATGAGGACGGTCTGGTCCGGTTTGGCGGCGGCGCCCGTGCCATCGATCACGCGGACATGCTCGAGTGCAAACACAGGCGAATCAACGCGGACAAAATCTTTGACCAGCGCTGGCTCCTGGAATGGTTCTGGCTCCTGAGCGGAACAAAGGGCGATGTACAAGACCATTGAAACGGCAATCAAACAGCGGCGCATGGGACCTCCGATGAAATTCGACCACGGAGCATACTAATGAATGGGCATGGGATGCAACAGCTTCTGCTGGCGGGATTGAAATCCCGCGCTTTGCCAGCCGTCCCGCACAGCGGGACTGAAAGATTGCTTTCCGCTTCCCCGCCGTTGAAGAGGCCGTTACGAAACTCAGCGCAAAGCTGATGATCAGAGCCCTGAAGCTTGGGTTATCTGGTAGCCAACCGTTGCATCAAGCTGTTAGCGCCCAGGACTTGCAGCATGCGTTTCAGGTTGTAAGCCAGGGTCGCCAGGCTGATTTCTATTTGTGCTCCCTTCAGTCCGCGCA
>DASSEH010000042.1:0-2974 GCA_035695325.1 Candidatus Angelobacter sp. | reverse complement strand
GCGCGGTATGACCGCAGCCATTTGCGCTATCCCAGCGACCTCACCGACGACGAATGGAAACTGGTCGAACCGTTGATCCCGCCAGGCAAGCGCGGCGGCGACAAACGCACAGTGATCATGCGCGAGGTTGTGAACGGCCTCATGTATATTCTCTCCACCGGTTGTCAGTGGCGGGCCATCCCGAAAGACCTGCCGCCGCGCTCGACGTTGTACGATTATTTCGACCTGTGGAGTTGGGATGGCACGCTCGATCTCATACATCATGAGCTCTATGTAAAATGCCGCGAAGCGATTGGCCGGGAAGCCAGTCCCACCGCCGCCGTCATCGATAGCCAAAGCGTTAAAGGCGCTGAAAAAGATGCTATGGGGCAAGCGGCGAGACAGCTGTAAAATCGTCGCTTCGATCAACTTGCAATTGACGGAGCTCCCAATGCAGAAACCCCACGACAACAGTAAAGCCAGTCCCGCCGCCTTCATGCAGGATAACACACTGATCGCGGTCATTGAACTCGGTCTATCAAACTGGCTGGTCGCCGGGCTGATACCTGGTGTTAGCCGGGAACCGCTGAAGAAATTGGAGCCGAACCCGGAAGACCTGCTGAAACTGCTGCATGGCTGGCGGGACGAAGCAATTAAGGCCGGAAGGCCGATCACCCGGATTGCCGTGGCGTACGAGACTGGGCGCGATAGCTTCTGGCTGGCTCGCTGGCTGCGGGAACGCGGCATAGATGCGCATGTCATCCACGCCACCAGCGTGGCCGTATCCCGCGAACATCGGCGAGCTAAAACGGATCGGCTCGATACGGCGATGTTGAAGCGCGGCTTCCTTGGTTGGCTACGTGGTGAGCGTGGCCATTGCACCGTGGCGAATGTCCCGACCATGGAGGAAGAGGATGCCAAACGCCCGCATCGTGAGCGCGAGGGATTGGTCCATGAACAAACCCGTGTGGTCAATCGCATGAAATCAGCCTTGATCCAGTTTGGCGTCCGTAACTTCAATCCCAAGCTACGCAAGGCAAGGGTGAAGCTGGAAACTGTTCGCACACCAGAGGGCAAGTCCTTGCCGCCCAACACGATCGCCGCCCTTCGACGGGACATGGAGCGGTTGAAGATCATCAAGGAACAAATCAAGGCAATCGAGCAGACCCGGCTGCAGCAGTTTGAACAAAAGCCGGAGGCTCTTGCGAACAGGATGGTTTATCTGCTGGTACGGATTTACGGGCTTGGTTGGGAGACGGCCGATCTTTTGGTGCATGAGCTTCTGTCCCGAACATTACGCGACCGCAAAGCTGTAGCCCGTTATGCCGGATTGACCGGCTCACCGGATGAAAGCGGTTCGAAGCGACGAGAAAAGGGCCTTTCCCGCTCGGGCAACGCGCGGGTACGTAAAATCATGATCCAGCTGGCCTGGCGCATGGTGAAGTTCCAGCCCGACAGTGCTCTGGTACAATGGTTCAAACAACGCACCGAGAATGCAAAGGGATCACGCAAGCCGATGATTGTAGCGCTTGCCCGCAAGCTCATCATTGCCCTGTGGCGCTATGCGAATGACGGCGTCATACCGGAAGGCTTCAGGCTGCATTCAGCGGCGTAATCGGCAACAGGAAGGAAGAAGAAATTTTGGCACCTCGGCGCGCATAGCGACGAAACGGCCAAAAAACGATCCGAGGTAGCGGTAGCCCGCCGTCCCCCCATGGTTTCTGCACCGGGAAAAAGAATGGGCTGCTGCTGCTTCGGAGCCTCGCCTTCGATGCGCATAGTTGCATCATGGTTCGGATCCAACGGATCCACCGTATATAAGGATGTGGCGGTCGGTTTTTTACAACCATCGTCAACTTGAAGCGGGCTCCGCCTCGTGTCGCTTTGTTGTCTTTAAGTCAAGTGATCGGCCGCCGCCGCCTGACTCGTGGGGGTCGATCGGCGTCGGCCGATCACCACCAATCGCCAATACGAATGGCACGAAAAAAGGAAGCACCATGAAATTAGCACTGGGGTCGCACTTGGATGCGATTTGACAATCGGTCGGGCGTGGCGTCCCATGACACGCTCTGCACAATTTTATGGTAGGCTGTCAGACAGGAGGCGGGAACGGTCGTGCCGCAACAGGACTTCGATCTTGCCGCCTGGCTGCGGGATCTGAAGCTGGAGCGCTATGCGCAGGCGTTCCGCGATGCCGAGGTCACGCCCGAGGTTCTGCCAGAGCTGACTGACGCCGATCTGCGCGAGCTCGGGCTACCACTTGGGCCGCGAAGGGCCTTGCTCAAGGCAATCCGCGGGCTGGCCAGTGTACCGGCGCCCTCGGCGGCGGCCAGGGGTGCTCGGGCGGGGGCCGGGCCCAGCGTTGCGATGCCGTCTGAGGCCGAGCGTCGCCAGCTGACGGTGATGTTCGTCGACCTGGTCGGTTCTACTGTGCTCGCCTCAACGCTCGACCCTGAAGACACGGATCGGGTGCTCCGCACCTATCGGACGCGCTGCGCCGACATTGTGAGGCGCTGGGGCGGCCACGTCGCCAAGTACTTGGGCGACGGCGTGCTTGCCTATTTCGGCTACCCCGAGGCGCACGAGGACGACGCTGAGCGTGCGGCGCGCGCCGGCTTGGACCTAGCTGAGGCCGTCGGCCGAATGGAGGCCGGGGAAGGCGGTGCTCGCCTATCGGCACGGGTCGGCATCGCCACAGGCCTGGTCGTGGTTGGCGAGCTGATCGGTGAAGGCGCGGCGCGCGAGGAGGTAGTGGCCGGCGAGACTCCCAACCTCGCTGCAAGGCTGCAGGCATTAGCCGAACCGGGGACGGTGGTCGTGGCCGAGCGCACCCGCCGCCTGCTCGGCAACCTGTTCGACCTCGTTGATCTCGGGCCGCACCTCTCGCCGGCGCGCCGGGGGCGTATCGGCTGGCGCGGGAGGTTGATGCTGTGCGAGTGCCGGATACCGTGCAGGCGATCCTGGCGGCGCGCATCGACCGGCTGCCGCCGGAGGA
>DASSEH010000041.1:0-1016 GCA_035695325.1 Candidatus Angelobacter sp. | reverse complement strand
CTGGTCGGGGCGGCCGATATCGAGATTGTCGCGGATGACCTGTTCGAAGAACATCCGGCCCGAGACCGGTTTGTCGAGCATCTGGGTCAGCGAGAACTCGGCCTGCAGGACCGACAGGTCGTAGCGGTAGCCGGCGGCCCGATCGGCGGCAGTGAACGGGTGCGGCAGGATGGCCAGCCACTTACGTAGCAGCGCGTCGATCTCGTCTGGCCCCAACTCGTCGCAGATTGCCTGCACCGCCGCCACGTCGTCGACGGTGGCGAACCCGTTGTCCAGGGCGGTGAACCCGATCCCCGCTTTCGCGGCCAGACGTTTGGCCCGCTCGTTGCCGTTGAGGCACAGCTTGGCGTTGTAGGGAAAGTAGGAGCAGAACTTCAGGAAGAACGGGCCGAAGTCGGCGTCCACGCAGTAGAAGTAGAAGTGGTTGACCAGCCCGGTGGTCTTGACGATCCACGGGTAGGAATCGCCGTTGGCGTCGTGGCGTTTCTCGGTGCGGAACAGGGCGGTTTTCTCCTGTGCCCGCCCGATGAACACGACACCCTCGGTGGCGGTGAAGTGTTCGAGCTGTTCGTGCATCACGTCGTCTTTGCGTTGCCCCTTCACGAAGTCGATCCAGGGCACCCGGTTGACCTTGGCGAAACGGTGCACCGCGGTACTGAACGCGTCGGTGATCTTCGCCAGCGGTGCGGTCGACGCGATCGGCAACCCCAACTGCCGTTGGACGTAACCGACCAGCCCAGCCGCGAACTGCAGGTGCGGAACGTAGACGTTCAAATACATCCGGTCGATGCACTCGATCTCGAACTGCACATGCTCAGTAAGGACATCGCCGACAGATCGCGCTACGGTCATGATGGGCTCCGATCGGACGGGCGGCCAGCAGGCCAACTAACCGCTACATGCGGTTCATACACCGGACCGGTCCGCCGGTCACGGTCTCCAACCGACCGGAGCCCCCAACTCACCGGCAGCCGAAGACACGACTCGTCGGGCTGGGGCGAAGCCCCGTTAGTACT
>DASSEH010000040.1:0-49490 GCA_035695325.1 Candidatus Angelobacter sp. | reverse complement strand
TACATGTCTCTCCAGAACTACACCGGATGTGAGTTTTAAACTGTAGACGGGCTATCTGCGCCGTACCAGTTATTGTGGAGACTTGGCTGCTATTACGAGGTCTCATTTCTGCCATCGGCACGCCTTTTGCACGGTGAAAACAGCGCGACTTTTTGATTACTACCTCTGAATCCAAAAGAGTTATACGCGCACGAGTACCAGCACGGCTATGCGCCGCTGCAGCAAAAATTTGACCAGTGAGCAGCTATCACGCTAAAATTGCAAGGTTTGCCGGTACTTTCGGTCCCTGCCTTGTGAGAGCAAACCGTAGCGTTCTGCAAATCATAAAGTCCACATAAGCTCCTTTCCTGCTTTCGGGCTGGAAATGGACCATTGGAGAAAATATGTACGCGGTGATTCGCGCCGGGGGTAAGCAGTATCGTGTCGCTCCGGGAGACGTTGTAAAAGTTGAAAAGCTGCCTGCCATGAGTGGTGACAGCGTGAAGTTTGACGTGGTGGCCGTCTCCGGCGACGAGGGCTCCATTGCCCCGGCCAAAGACGCGGTGGTAAGCGCCCAGGTCGTGGAATCCGGGCGCGCCGGTAAAATTCTGGTCTTCCACTACAAGCGCAAAAAGCAGTACAAGAAAATGTACGGGCATCGCCAGCCCTTTACCGCCGTGAGAATCACGGAGATTTCCTTCAACGGCCAGCGCTTTACCGCGCCGGAACTGCCTGCGAAAAAGGTGAAGAAAGCCGCTCCAGCCCCGGCAGAAGCAGCCGAAGCAACAGCTTCCGGCACAGCCGCGAAAAAGAGCGCTGCTCCCAAAAAGAGCGCGGCGAAGAAGTCGGTCGCCAAAAAGCCGGCTGAGAAAAAGGCCGAGCCGAAGGGCAAAAAGAAGTAAGCGGCCCAGCACCGCAAAGATTTTGAGTTAAAAAGGATTTGCTATGGCACATAAAAAAGGATTAGGCAGCTCAAGAAACGGCCGTGACTCCAATGCGCAGCGCCTCGGCGTAAAGGCATTTGGCGGACAACTTGTGCATGGTGGCACCATCATTGTGCGGCAGCGTGGCACACCGATTAAGCCGGGCGCCAATGTTGGCCGGGGCAAGGACGATACTCTCTTCGCCAAGGTCACCGGCGTGATCAAGTTCGTGGACAAAGGCAATTCCGGTCGCTTCGTGATCATCGAACCGGCAGTCGAAGTCGCCAAAGCTTAGTTTTTGTCATTCGTACAGCCCCGTCCCTGGTGACGGGGTTTTGTATTTTTGGCCAATGCTCTGGATTGGAATTGGGTCTCAGCGGAACGTAGAATTGCTGCATGAATCCCCCGGCAGCGCCCGATATTTCGATCGTCTCCATGACTGCTGACGACTGGAGCGCGGTGCGTGCCATCTATCTCGAAGGCATCGCCACCGGTAATGCCACCTTTGAGAAATCGGCTCCGGAATGGCAAACGTGGGATCACGGCCATCTCGAAAAGTGCAGGCTGGTGGCCCGTTCGGGAGATGACGTTCTGGGCTGGGCCGCTTTGAGTCCGGTTTCCGGGCGCTGCGTGTATGCCGGTGTGGCTGAGGTCAGCGTGTATGTCGCGGAGCGGGCACGCGGCCGCGGGATTGGGCAAAGACTTTTGGCGGCGCTGGCCGAGGCTTCCGAGCGCGAAGGCATCTGGACTCTGCAGGCGGGAATCTTTCCCGAAAATGCGCACAGCATCGCCATCCATAAGCACTGCGGTTTTCGCATTCTTGGCACGCGGGAAAAGATTGGCTGCATGGACGGCCGCTGGCGTGATGTAGTGTTGATGGAGCGCAGAAGCAGGGTTACAGGTGTCTGATTAAAATCAAAGACCGGCGAGAGGAAATCAATGACCAGGAAAATTCCCGAGGGGTATCACAACATCACGCCTTACCTGGTGGTAAAGGGCGGGGCAGCCGCAATTGATTTTTATAAGAAGGCATTCGGCGCCACGGAGATCATGCGCATGCCGATGCCGGATGGCCGCGTGGGCCACGCCGAACTGAAGATTGGCGATTCAGTCATCATGCTGGCCGACGAGTTTCCCGATATAGAAGCCGTCAGTCCGGCCACGCTGGGCAATTCTCCGGTCGGCCTGCTGCTCTATGTCGACGATCCGGATGCCACGGTGAATCTGGCCGTGTCTCTCGGCGCGAAGGTAAAAATGCCCGTGAAGGACCAGTTTTACGGTGATCGCAATGGCACTATTGAAGACCCGTTTGGCCACAAGTGGACGGTGGCTGTCCACGTGGAAGATGTTTCGCCGGAAGAAATGCAGCGCCGCATGAAAGCGGCCAAGTGAGAATGGCTGGTACAGGAAGTTCAGGTGTTCGTGCCGTGCCCCGCATGATCGCGGGGCATTGTTTTTGGCCGGGCTTGAATAGAACGATACAATCAGTGAACGACTCATGTTTATCGATGAAGCAATAATTCGCATTAAAGCCGGCGGCGGCGGCAACGGCTGCATGGCCTTTCGCCGGGAAAAGTTTGTTCCCCGAGGTGGTCCCTCCGGCGGCGATGGCGGCCGGGGTGGCGACATCATTATGGAATCGAGCGAGCGCCACAACACCCTGGTCCATTTCCGCTTTAATCCGGAACACAATGGAGAGCGGGGACGCCACGGCGAAGGCTCCAACTGCACCGGGCGCGATGGCGAGAGCGTGATTCTGAAAGTTCCCGTAGGCACCATCGTCTATGACCAGACTACCGGCGAAAAGGTTTACGATTTTGCCAAACCCGACGAGCGCATGATCGTGGCCCACGGCGGGCGCGGCGGACGCGGCAATCAGCACTTTGCCACCAGCACGCATCAGGCGCCGCGCGAGCATGAACTGGGCAAGCCGGGTGAAGAGCGGGTGCTGCGCCTGGAATTGAAGCTGCTGGCTGATGTGGCTTTGGTGGGATATCCCAATGTGGGCAAATCGACCCTGATCTCGCGCATCTCGGCGGCGCGACCCAAAATTGCCGACTATCCTTTTACCACGCTGCAGCCCAACCTGGGCGTCGTCACCATCGGAGATGCGCCGCATGAAGAGAGCTTTGTTGTGGCCGATATTCCTGGTCTGATCGAGGGTGCGCACATCGGCACCGGCCTGGGCATACAGTTTCTTCGCCACATCGAGCGGACGCGGGTGCTGGCGCACCTGATTGATGTCTCTGATGCGAGCGGTCGGCCTGATCCGGTGAAGGACTTCAGCGTGATCATGGGCGAGCTCAAGAGCTTTGGCGCGGAGCTCGAAAAGAAGCCGATGATTGCCATTGCTTCCAAGCTCGACTCGGTGAATCCGGACAAACTGGCGAAGCTGCGCAAGCACTGCAAAAAACTCAAACTCGAGCTCTACGAGATTTCCGCCGTGACCGGCGAAGGAGTGCAAAAGCTCAAGTACGCTCTGGGCAAGCGGGTGGCGGAGATTCGCGCCGGAACTTACGTGCCGGTTCGTCCGGCGCCGCGCAAAAAATCATCGGTGCGCGCGAAAAAAGTTAAGACCGAGACGCGAAGAATTCCCAAACGCGCTGGGTTCAAAAAGCGGAAGAGCGGATAATCAGGCATGAGGATTGCTCTTTTTGGCGGGACCTTCGATCCGGTGCATCTGGGGCATCTGGCGATTGCCGGCGCGGCCGCCGACAAGTTTCGCCTCGACCAGATCCACTTTGTTCCCGCCCAGCTTCCTCCGCACAAGACCGGCAAAGCCATCACCGATTTTCAGCATCGCTTCGCCATGCTGGCCCTGGCCACGGCGGACGATCCGCGCTTTATCCCGTCATTGCTAGAAGCCGGGCAGGACGCGCCGAATTATTCGATTCAGACGGTGCGGCGGTTGAAGAGCCAGCTCAAAAAATCCGACAAGCTGTATTTTTTGATCGGCATGGATGCCTTTAAGGACATCGCCATCTGGCGGCAGCCGGTGGAGCTGCTTGCCGAGTGTGATTTTATCGTGGCCAGCCGTCCTGGACATTCTTTGGCCGAGGCCGGTGCCGCCCTGCCCGAAGAACTGAGGCCGCCGGAAGCGGCGCTCAAAAACCGGGAGAGCATCAGCCTGCCGAACTCGACTATCCATTTGCTGGCCGACGTGAGCAAGAAAGTTTCTTCCACGCAGATTCGCGCGGCGGCCCACAAATCGGCCAAACAAATTGCGCGTTACGTTCCGCGGCTGGTGGCCGAATATATCAAGAAAGAACGACTGTACATTGAAAAAAGCAATACTTTGCATAGCACGCCCCGGGAAGCCCTTGCTTCGGCAAAAGTGTTATCTTTTCGCGGTGCGCGCATTCAGGAGCGGTGACAACGAATGATCCAAAATACCAGGCAGCAGGTGGCGCAGGCAGTTCGCGCGGTTGAGAACAAAAAGGGCGAGGATGTGTCCATCCTGGAGATGGACAAGAACGCAGGGGCCTTTACCGACTATTTTGTCGTGTGTACCGGCACGAATCCCCGGCAAATCCAGGCCATTGCCGATGAGATCGAGCACAGCCTCGAGCAGGATGGGTCACGCCCCACCAGCCGAGAGGGATACGGTCAGGCAGAGTGGGTGCTGCTGGACTACGTGGATTTTGTGGTGCATATCTTTTCCGAGAAGGCGCGAAAGTTTTACGATCTGGAGCGGCTGTGGAAGTCGGCTAAACGCGTTTCGCTCGCGGATCTCTCGAAGAAGCCAGTGGTCGAGAAGAAAAAAGCTCCGGTGAAGAAAGCTGTGAAGGTGGCCGCGAAATCCGCGGGCAAAAAGGCAGCAGGTAAAAGTGCGTCGGTTAGGAAGAAGAAAAGTCCGGCAGCGCGCGGGGCCAAAGGCAAAACCAGCCGGGCCGCGGCCAGGTCTGGAGGCGCGGGCCGTAGCGCAGCATCCGCTCGTGGCGGCGCAGCCAAGAAGCGTTCCGGCACGAAAACTACCGGCAGAAAAAGGAAGTAGTCCTGAACGAGCGATCAGCAGAAGCCACGGCCGTTCTGGCGCAATACATTGCCGCCGACCCGGCTACGCTCCGGCTTCTGGAGCAGGCACAAAAACTCGCCGATGCCGGCAGCACACTGCTGATTCGCGGCGAGAGCGGCACGGGCAAAGACCTGTTGGCACTGGTCATCCATTATCTGGGCCGCAATGCGGACGAGCCTTTTATCAACATTGACTGCGCCAGCCTGCCGCACGAGCTGATTGAGTCCGAGCTCTTCGGCTTCGAAAAGGGAGCATTCACCGGTGCGGTGGAGATGAAGCGCGGACGGGTGGAGATGGCGGGCGAGGGCACGCTGGTGCTCAATGAAATCGCCGCTCTTTCTCCGCCCATGCAGGCCAAGCTGCTGCGGGTGATCGAAGAGCGCAGCTTTGATCGTCTGGGCGGATCGCGGTCTATTCCTTTAAAAGCCCGGCTGATCTCCATCACCAATGTGGATCTGGAGCAGGCCGTGGAGCAGAAGGCCTTTCGCCAGGATCTTTACTATCGCTTAAACGTGGTGCCTTTGGTGCTTGCGCCCTTGCGCGAGCGGCGCAAAGACGTCGTGCCGCTGGCGGAGCATTTTCTTTCGCAACTCTCGGCACTGCATCATCGAGATAAAAAGCTCTTGGCAACAAGTGCCGGCGAGGCGCTTGAAAAGTATGACTTCCCAGGAAATGTGCGCGAGCTGCGCAACCTGATGGAGCGGGCGGTGGTCCAGGGTCAGGGCGAGCGGGTGGCCCTCGAAGACCTTCCGCCCCATGTGCGTGGGGGTGGTACACGCCGGGCCACGCTGGAAGAACGGGAGCGGGACTACATCGCCGAGATCCTCGACTACACGCGGGGCAAAAAGTCGAAGGCGGCGGAGATTCTGGGCATTACCCGCAAGACGCTGCTGGAGAAGCGCAAGCGCTACAACCTGGACTGATAGTCCATCAAAGGGCGGCGAATGAGAATTAAATCGCCAGCGTGGCGCGCAGATCTTTCATGAGCAGCATGAGGTGTGTTTCGATGCCGGGACAGCTTTCGAATCCAAACTTACGGTAAAAGGCAGAGGCTGCTGCGTCGATCGCGTGCACCAGGACGGCTCGGCCACCAATGATTTCAGCGCCTGCGTATGCGCGTTGCAGAGCGTCCTTTAATAAAGCAGAGCCAAGCCCCAGGCCCTGCTCTCGCTGGTCCACCGCAAGCCGCGCCAGCAGCACGACTGGAATTGGCTCAGGGGCTGACTTGCGCGCCCGGGCGGTAGCTTCTTTCCTCGAAATGCTGCCGGGAGCAAGGGAGTAGTAGCCGACGACGCTCAGGTGCCGATGCACGACATAGGTGCGCGTGTCTCCGCTCGACTGATTCATACGGGCAAAGCGTTTCAGCCAGTCTGTGAGCGATACATGTCTGCCGCAGTCAAATTGGCTGAGGTCGTGCTCAGACGTTAGCAATTCGACGGCTGACAGCGGCGGTTTTGTTTGTGGATCGTTCAATGACCGACTTCTCCGTGAACAGCTTTTGCAGGGCCGGGACAATCTTCGCTGGTCTGTCGAGTGCTTCCCTGAAGCGCTCAAACTGGGCAGCGGGCAGTTCGAAATGCTTCTGGTCTGCCAAAGCCAGTTCAGCCGCGCTGCATGCGCTCTGCACTATGAAGCGGGTCACGTGCTCGCCTCGCCTCTGTGCTCCCAGCCTGATCAGGCGCTCTTCGTCGGCCGATACGCGGAAATTGATCCTCTGCGACCTTGCTTTTGAGCGTTTCTTAAGGGGCCCTGCCATATCGCTACTCCAATTGTATGTACAATGTGCGTACAGTTTCAGACGCTATCTCGTTTGCTGGTGATTGTCAATAACCGTGCCGTGGTATGGCGTTGCCGGAAATTCAGCCCGGATTGAGCTGTAGCCCTGGATGGTACGGCTCTGCATTTACAATCACTGCACTGTGAAATTACAAATTGCCTGGATCGGAAAATCGAAGCAAGGCGCGATTCGCACGCTGACGGAGGAGTATCTGCAGCGCATTTCGCGCTACGTGCCCTCGGAATCGCATGAGATGTCGAGCGAAGCCGCGCTAATGGAGTTGACCGGCAAAACCGCGACTCGCACCGCGCCGGTGGTTATCCTGCTCGATGCCCGGGGACGGCAGTTCACCTCGGAAGAATTCGCCGAGCTGCTGCGCGACCAGCAGGACCGAGGCACGCAAAATATTTTCTTCGCGGTTGGCCCGGCAGACGGATTCAGCGACCAGGCCCGGCACTCCGCCGACCTGATTCTGTCGTTCGGCAAGATGACCCTCGCCCACGAGCTGGCGCGAATCGTGCTGCTCGAGCAAATCTACCGGGCGTTTACGATCTTGAAGGGCCATCCGTACCACACGGGACACTGAACTCCTGCGTTGTGTTATGTGTGGCGCACCAGCATAATCACTACGTATGCGAAGAGTTTGCATTACCGTGGTAGTCTTCAGCGGTTTGCTCACAGGGTGTGTCAGCAGCCTTTGTGGCAACGAGGCTCCCGCTGAGTACCTCTCGCCTGATGGCAAATGGAAATACGTAACTTTTTCTCGTAACTGCGAAGCTACATCCGAGAGCAATGTCCAAATCAGTATTCTTCCCGCGTCTGCGCCACTGCCGAATAAGTCTGGGAACGCGTTCCAGGGGGATTATAACGGCGGAGCAGCCTCATACGCGGCGCATGTGGAGTGGGTGAATGCAACCACGCTGGAGATTACTTATTCATCGAAGGCTCAGGTATTTCTAAAAGAGCCTCGCGTCGGCCCCATCCAGATCAAATATGCAGTGAGGTAGAGAAGCTGGTTTTCGGTGCGCCATGCCGTTAATACCTGTCATCCTGAGCGGAGCGCCGCAACACCGCTTGCGCTGCCAAGAAGATGGGCGCGGAGTCGAAGGATCCCGAGAATGCCAGCGTGTCCATGCTGATTCAGGGAGTTCTCTCAATGCTCTGTCCCTCGTACGGGTGTTGCGCACACGGCGTCGTGAAAACACCTTGATACAGCATGGCGCTGCAAACACCTTCGGGATCTTTCGACTTCGCCGCCGTCCCGCGTTGCGGTACGCCAGCTTCGCTCAAGATGACAGATGCGGGCGGTGACGCTTTCGTGTCCGGAGTATTACAGAGAGCGTGGTTTAGGAATGAAAATCTGCTTGCCGTCTCTGGTTTCTAATTCGAGTTCCACCATCTCATTCGCAAGTTCGCCATTCTCTCCTATCAGTCTAATCTCGACGGTGCTTATAGAGTCTGTCCACTCATACCACTTTGTATGTAATTCTTCTCCACCGCCTTGATTCATTACCCGTTTTAGCCAAGGAGTACATTTTCCTTTATTGGTAACAAGAGCAATCAGCAGGCGGTGCGATTGGCCGCGAGCAAAATCAATCATGTCTGAATTATTGTCAATCCAATATGCGCCAAAAACTCCATCACCTACCTCGTGACTATTTCGATCTCTATAAATCAATTGAATTTGGACAAGCGCAGAAGCGCCATGCTCGGCACGAAAGGTTGCAAGCACACCCAGAGGGCGACTTGTTATATTGCTCTCACCAAATCTAATATGTTCGTCATATTGATCAGTCGCCAATCCTTCTACCCTAATCGTGCTTGACCGCACAAAAATTATTGGCGGCTTTAAAGGCTTTGATACACCGCTGACATCAGGAGCGGTTGTGGCATCAAGGTGGGCATGTCCACCAGTGGAAAATGTCTGCGGATTAACTTCAACATGAGGACGAAAATCGATCTGTGTCGTCATAGTCCGTTCGTTTTGTGTCGATGGGGTATCCTCAAGATTTTTTCTTTCACGCCATAGCAGAAAAAGCAAACTCAGGAGAAATAAGGGAAGCGCAACTCGCTGATTGAATGCTTTGTCAGTCCATGGCGGCATCATCTGCCCAAGAAACTGCACATGCTCTGCCGTAATTATGAGTTCCTCTGCGGCGAAAGCTACCAAAGTAATTGCTCCTATTGTTCGCTTCAACCCGCCTCCTGCACCTTTGCAAAAGCAAGAGTATTACCAGCTACTACTTTGCGGCAAGGTTATAAATCAATCTTCTTGATTCTTCGCAATGTCTTTGCTATCATCCTTTCTGTTTCGCCGCACTCCGGTTTCCGGGTTGCGGCGTTTCGTTTTTTTAGGGGGCATCGCTTGTGATATCCCTTGTGATGTTTGGGGCTAACCCCTTTAGATCTTGTGATGGGGATCGACCAGGAGGGGGGTACAAAGTGATCCCCGGAGCGGCCCAATCAGCGCAAGGCCGCCCTCCAGGATTTAGAATCGTAGCTGCTTATTTATGACTGACGTACATCGTGGTCTCATTATCGTGAATACCGGCCCAGGCAAGGGCAAAACCACGGCGGCCATGGGCACCGGGCTGCGCGCCGTGGGCAACGGGCTGAAAGTGCTGATGCTGCAGTTTCTGAAAGGCTCGTGGCATTACGGCGAGCTGGATGCCGTGCAGGCCTTCAACGGCAACTTTGTGATGAAGCAGATGGGCCGCGGTTTTGTGAAGGTGGGCGGCGCGGAGACTGATCCGGAGGACATCCGCATGGCTGAGGAGGCGTGGGACGAGGCGCGCGAGGCCATTATGTCCGGCAAATGGGACATGGTGATTCTGGATGAGATCAATTACACCATCAGCTATGGCATGCTGGACCCGGCCAAAGTGGCGGAAGCGCTGCGGCAGAAGCCGGAGCAGGTGCATGTAATCTTGACGGGCCGGAACGCACATCCGACAATCATTGAGCTGGCCGATACGGTCACCGAGATGAAGCAGGTGAAGCACGCCTACGAAAAAGGCGTGCTGGCGCAGCGGGGAATTGAGTACTAAGAAGGCGGCACACTTTGGCATGGTTTAAACGAGAAGCGAGCGAACTGCAGGCGTCCGATGAGAAGAAGGTCCGCACCGAAGGGCTGTGGGTGAAGTGCGATGGCTGCCGCCAGATTATCTGGAAGAAAGACCTCGATGATAATTCGAGCGTTTGCCCCAAATGCGAATACCACTTCCGCATTGATGCGCCCAGCCGTCTGAGTCTGCTGCTGGATGAAGGCTCCATTGAGCTGCAGGACGAGAGCCTGGCGTCGACCGATCCGCTGAACTTTACCGATACGCGGCCTTATAAGGCGCGTCTCGAGAAGAGCCGCAACCAGACGCGGCTGCAGGATGCGATCATCAACGCCACGGGAACCATGAACGGGCGCCCGGTGATTGTGAGCGCCATGGAGTATTCGTTCATTGGCGGCAGCATGGGCGCGGTGGTGGGTGAGGCCATTACGCGGGCCATTGAACGCGCCTGCCAGCAGCGCAAGCCGGTGATTGTGGTTTCGGCTTCGGGCGGCGCGCGCATGATGGAGGGCGTAGTGAGCCTGATGCAGATGGCGAAGATTTCCGCCGCGCTGGCCCGGCTGGACGATGCCAAGCTGCCTTACATCTCAATATTGACCGACCCGACCACGGGCGGCGTGACTGCTTCTTACGCCATGCTGGGCGACCTGAACATCGCCGAGCCGGGAGCGCTGATCGGCTTTGCCGGGCCGCGCGTGATCGAGCAGACCATCCGCCAAAAACTTCCGGAAGGCTTCCAGACCAGCGAGTTTCTGCTGCAGCACGGAATGCTGGATGCCGTGGTGCATCGCAAGGAAATGAAGAATTACATCTCCCGCGCGCTGGACTTTATGTCACCCAAAGCCGCCTGAGCTGAAGCGGGGAAAATCTCGTGGCAGTTACCTATGAATTCGCAGTTGCCCAGCTCATGGCCCTGGGGCATGAGCTGGCGTCGCAACGCAAGTTTGATCTGGCGCACATGCGCCGGCTGGCGGAAGCGCTGGGCCATCCGCAGCGCCGCCTGCCCTGCGTACTGATTGCCGGAACTAACGGCAAAGGCTCCACGGCGGCCACGCTGGCCAGCATTATTCAGGCTGCCGGTTTTCGCACCGGGCTTTACACCTCGCCGCATCTGGTGCGGGTGAATGAACGAATACAGATCAACCGCGAGCCGATCAGCGATTACGAATTTGCCGAGATGTATGAACGCGTAGAGAGCGCAGCCGAAGCGCTGGTGGCGCGGGGTGAGCTGCCGTGGCATCCGAGCTTTTTTGAGATGATCACGGGGATGATGTTCGAATACTTTCGCAGCGCGGGCGTAGAATTTGCCGTGCTGGAAGTGGGCATGGGCGGCCGGCTCGATGCCACGAATATTGCCGATCCGTGCGTTTCGGTGATTACCGATATTGATTTTGACCACCAGAAATTTCTGGGCGACACGCTGCCGGAGATTGCGCGGGAAAAAGCGGGCATCATGCGGCCGGGCGGCGTAGTAGTCCTGCTGCCGCAGCATCCGCAGGTGAATGATGCTCTGGGCCATGCTGTGCTTGAGTGCAAGGCCAAACCGGTGAGCGCGGTGAAGTACATGCCTTCGGTCACGCCGGCAGCCGAGTTGGGGCCGCAGAACCATTTTCCGTTGGAATTTATGGGAAGCACGCTGGATGTGGATTTCCCCCTGCAGGGACGCCATCAGTTGCGCAATCTGGCGCTGGCCATTGCCGCCGCCGAGCAGCTCAACGATTTCGGCTTCCACATATCGCCGCAGCATGTGGCAGAGGGTATTCGCGCCACGCGCTGGCCGGGCCGGTTCGAGGTGCTGGCGGCAGAGAATGGACGCCCTGAGATTGTGCTGGATGTGGCGCACAATCCGGCGGGCGCGTGGGCGCTGCGCTCGCTGCTTTCCAGCCGGTATGAAGACCGTCCGCTGATCTTTGTTTTTGGCGCCATGCGCGACAAGGCCATACAGGAGATTGCCGACATACTGTTTCCCCTGGCTGAGTGCGTGGTGGCGACACATGCGGATAATCCACGGGCCGCAACCCCCGAGGAAATTGCCGAGATGGCCGAACGCACACATACGACCGTGGTGCAGGAACCCGAGACGGAAGCGGCGCTGCGCCGAGCCTTTGCGCTGGCGGGAGAGAAGGGAACCGTGGTGATAACCGGGTCTATTTATTTAGTGGGCCAGGCGCTGGCGCGGCTGTGCCCTGCGCAAAAGCAGGATGAAGTCCGGCATAATATTTTGACGTGAGCGAAACGCAAACCCAACCCAGTGCATTAGCGCGGAAGCAAGGCGGCCTGCCTGTGTGGCTTTCGCGCGTGCGGTCGTATTTGTTCTGGGACCCGCTGGTGTGGATTTACACCATTGTTCTGGGCACGCTGTCGCTGATGTCGTCTTTCTTTGATAAGTCGGGGGAGATTCAGCACCGCTTCGCGCGTTTGTGGGCACGAATGATTCTGGGCACCATCGGAGCACACGTTACGGTGGATGGTCTGGAGGGAACTGAGCACGGCCCGGCGCGGGTGTATGTGGTGAATCATCTTTCAGCACTGGATATTCCAGTGCTGTACGGGCAGCTGCCGTTTCAGTTTCGCATTTTGGCCAAGCGGGAGCTGTTTCGCTATCCATTTATGGGATGGCACCTGAGCCGCTCCGGGCAGATTCCGGTGGACCTCGAAGACGCTAAAAGATCCCTGCGCAGCCTGAATCGGGCCGTGGCCACGATTAAGAGCGGCATGTCTCTGGTGGTTTTCCCAGAGGGCGGACGCTCCCCTAACGGAGAGCTGCAGCCGTTTATGGCGGGCGCGTTTTATGCCGCCATTCGGGCGCAGGCCGAGATTGTCCCCATGGCGCTGGTGGGGACGTATGAGATGCTGCCCATGAATACCTGGCACATCAGGCCGCATCCGGTGCATCTGCTGGCGGGCAAGCCGATACCTACGCAGGGGCGCTCGGTGCGCGAGATGGAGCAGCTGGTGCACGAGGCGCGGAACGCGATTGCGCACATGTATCGCTCGGTGAAGGCGCAGGAGCATCCACAGGATCGGGTGGTGAACCAGTAATCATGATGACGGAAAACGTGCGGCCAAAGATTGCCATTCCGGAGCCATGCGCCAGCGACAAGGCCTACAGCCAGCGCGCTCTGCCTCCTTATATTCATGCGATCGAAAGCTGCGGCGGCGAGGCTGTGACCATCCCGCTGGGATTGCCTGCTGAATCCGTGGCCCGCACGATTACCGCCTGCAGCGCGGTGCTGCTGCCAGGCAGCCCGGCCGATGTGGATCCGCAGAAATACAGTGCGGCGCGTGATCCGCGCACCGCGACCGCCGACCCGCTGCGCGACAGCGTGGATGAGCTGTTGCTGCAGGATGCATGGAACCTGCGCAAGCCGGTGTTTGGCATTTGCTATGGATTGCAGTCATTGAACGTATGGCGCACCGGTTCGCTGGTGCAGCACCTCGAAACCAGCGTGGACCATTCGTCAAAGCGCGAAATGGCGATGGCGCATCAGATACGCGTAAAGACCGGATCATTGCTGGCGCAAACGCTGCACTGCGGAGATGGATCATGCAGTCTGCCGGTGAATTCCAGCCATCATCAGGCTGCCGGGGTGATTGGCGACGGGCTGGCCATTGCGGCGCAATGTCCTGAAGATGGCACGGTGGAGGCCATTGAAGGAACTGCCGCCAGCCACTTTGTGCTTGCGGTGCAGTGGCATCCGGAGCGGACCTTCGATGGCGATGCGCCCTCGCGGCTGCTGTTTGAAACTTTCATACGGGCCGCGCGGGAGTGGCGCATTCCGGCATAAATCAACGGCGCACACTTGCTAAACGTCGTTCGGCTTACGTATCTTTTAAGGCCATGTCGCAAAAAGGCGTAGTGCTCTCTCTCGAAAACAAAGTTGCCGTAGTCACCGGCGGATCGCGCGGTATTGGCGCGGCAACTGTGCGGATGTTTGTGCGCGCTGGTGCGCGCGTTCTCTTCAACTATGTGCGCGCCGAGGCGGAGGCTGATCGCCTGGTGCGCGAATGCGGAGCGCAGGAGTGCATGGCGGTGAAGGCCGAGCTGGATTCAGCCCAGGCGTCGGACGATCTGGTGAGCGCGGCCATACAGCGCTTTGGCCAGGTGGACATCGTGGTTGGCAATCACGGAGTGTGGCCGCCGCGGGATGTCCCAATTAATGAGATGAGCGATGAGCAGTGGCGATCGACACTGGCCATCAATGTGGACAGTATTTTTGGCCTGGTTAAGTCCGGCGTGGCGCAGATGAAGAAGCAGGGACGCGGCGGACATGTAGTGCTGATCAGCTCAACCGCCGGCCAGCGCGGCGAGGCTTTTCACTGCGACTACGCCGCCAGCAAAGGCGCGGTGATCAGTATGGTGAAGGGGCTTTCCACCGAGCTGGCGCGTGATGGTATCTATGTGAACTGCGTGGCGCCAGGCTGGGTGGAGACGGAGATGGCGGCGCCGGCCTTGAAAGATCCGGTGATCAGCAAGCGAGTGTTTGCCACCATTCCCCTGGGCCGGGCAGGGAGCCCGGAGGAGATTGCTTCGGCGGTATTGTTTTTGTGTACGCCGTACGCAGGTTTTATCACGGGCGAAATTATGAACGTAAACGGCGGCGCGGTGCTGGTGGGCTAATTGAAAAATATCTGCTCGGGGGTGCGCTGCATCCAACGTTCCAGGAACCTAATCATGAGAGTCCTGACATTACTGCTATTGTGCCTTACCGCATTCGCGCAGCAAACGGCTGCTCCCGCGAATGACGCTCAGGCCAATCAGCAGAAGGCGCGCCATCTGCTGGATCAGATGATCACGGCACTCGGCGGACAAGCCTATTTGACGGTTGAGGATTCGCATATCGAGGGGCGGACCGGGGTCTTCTATCACGGCGCCTCGGAAGGCGGAGATGTCTTTGTCCGCTTCTGGCAATGGCCGGGCAAGGAGCGCTGGGATCATACCAAACAGCGGGACATCATCACGCTGTATGTCGATGACAGAGCGTACGAGCGGACCTTTCGCGGCACCAAAGAATTGAATCCCGAGAAAGATGCGGACCTGCGGCGCTTTATGCTGCGCCGGCGCTACACGCTGGAAATCGTGCTTCGCCAGTGGCTCTCTGCTCCCGGCACTGCTCTTTTTTATGAAGGACCCGCGCTCACCGAGAACCACAGCGTGGAGCGAGTTACGGTCATCAACAAGAATGATGAAGCAGTTACGTTGCTCATTGATGCCGATTCACATTTGCCGGTGAAGAAGACATTTATATCTCGCGATCCGCAAACCCGCGATCGCGACGAGATCGGCGAAATTTACGACAACTGGAAGAAGGTGCAGGGCGTGACCACTCCGTATAACACACTGATTACCTTCAATGGCGATTTATTCCGCCAGTACTTTATTTCGAGCGTCACCTACAACAGCCATCTGCAGCCTTCGCTCTTCGACCCCGGTACCATGAATTTCGATCCCAAAAAGAAGTAATCGCAATTTTATTCCCGAAATTTCGTTTCTTTCGCGCCATGATGTGTTGTAAAAAAACAACACCACGTCTTGCTTTTCGTGGTGTAATCTGTTCATCTTAAACAAGTTGTCATTCGAACAGACAATACGAACACCAGTCCATTGCCAGGGTGTAGGGCTACACAGCGGCGCTCCGGTCAATTTACGTATTCTTCCGGCTGCGGCAGGAAGCGGCATCGTCTTTCGGCGCGTCGATCTGGATGGCTTTGAAATTGAAGCCATCGGCCGCAACGTGGCCAAGGTCAGCTACGCGACCAGCCTGCAAAAAAAAGGTGTACTGATCTCGACCACCGAGCATCTGCTTTCAGCTTTCATTGGCATGGGGCTGGATAATGCCATTGTCGAGCTGGATAATCTCGAGCTGCCTATTCTGGATGGCAGCGCCCGGCCGTTCGTCGACATGATCCTCGGTGCGGGCCTGCGGCAGCAGCGGCGAAAGCGCGCTTATTTGAAGATCCTGCAACAGGTCGAGGTGCGTGACGGCGATAAGTTCATCGCTGCTTATCCCGCGCCCGGATACTCCGTGGCTTACAAGATCAATTTTGCTCAGCCGATTGGCGAGCAGTCGTTTGAAATCGACCTCTCCCGCGATCTGTATCGCAGTGAGCTGGCGGCTGCGCGGACTTTCGGCTTTTTGCGCGAAGAGCAGGCCATGAAGAATATGGGGCTGATTCGCGGGGCGTCAGAAGAAAATGTCATCGTGGTTACCAGCGATGGCGTGAAGAACGGCCCGCTGCGTTTCAGTGATGAATTTGTGCGCCACAAAGTGCTGGATCTGATTGGCGATCTGGCGCTGCTGGGCAAACAGGTAGTTGGCCGCATCGTAGCCGACCGCGCCGGTCATGCCATGCACACGGCTCTGGTCTCGCGTCTGCTGAAAGATCACTCGCTGTGGGAAGAGACCACCGAGCCATCCGGACTCGTGCAGGAATCCACACCGGAACTGGCGTCCGTTACCCAGGCTTCCCAGGCCTGATGCCAGTCGCGTGAAGAAAATCGTCTATCTGTCACTGGGCTCGAATCTGGGGGATCGCGTCGGCTATCTGCGGGAGGCAATGGAGCGCCTTCAGCAACTCGGAACGATTATTGCCGAGTCCTCGCTCTATGAGACGGAGCCGATGGAGATCAAGCAGCAGCCGGAATTCTTGAATTGCGCCATCAGCCTGGAGACAGAATTCATGCCCCGGCAGCTTCTTTCGCGCATTCTGGCCATCGAGCTGGCCATGGGGCGCAAGCGCACCCAGGCGAAAGGTCCCCGGACGATCGACATCGATATTATTTTCTTTGGAAATTCGGTGATTGACAGCCCATCCCTGACGATTCCGCATCCAGCTATGCATCAGCGCCGCTTTGTTTTGGAGCCGCTGGCAGAGATTGCTCCTGACTTCCGCCACCCGGTATTCAAGCGCACGGTGCGCGAGTTGTTGCAGGCTTTGCCTGCCGAGGCTGGGGCAGTTCGCCGGTACAATTGAAAACCGTGGAAACTACTGATATCGCCCGCCTGCTGGCGCCTTTTATTGAGTTGGATCCGGATCAACTGGAACAGGTGTCGCTGTATCTGTCCTTGCTGCTCAAGTGGAATGCCCGAATCAATTTGACCGCTGTACGCCAGCCGGACGAGATGGTTACACGACATTTTGGTGAGTCATTTTTTGCCGGTAAACACCTTTGGAGCGCTTTTTCGCCGAATTTGCTGATGGACCTTGGCTCTGGCCCTGGCTTTCCCGGCTTGCCCTGTGCGATTCTCGCTCCTGCCAGCTCGGTTCTGCTGGTGGAATCCAACAATAAGAAAGCCGCTTTCCTCAAGGAAGTGATCTTTGCCCTGGGATTGAACAATGTGAAGGTGTTTTACGGGCGGGCAGAAAGCTGCACCGATCAGGCTCCGGATTTGGTGATCATGCGTGCGGTAGAGAAGTTTGAAAGCTCACTGCCGATTGCATTGCGGTTGTTGCAGCCGGAAGGACGCATCGCTCTGATGATCGGCGAGACACAGGTTCCCTTGGCGCAGAAGATTGCGGGAAATCTGGCGTGGCAGGCGCCAATCGCCGTCCCGGGCGGCCATTCGCGTGTACTGTTGACGGGAACAAAAGCAGCCGAGTAATCGCATTTAAGAACCGCGGCTTTTTTCACAGGGAAAGCAGAAGAGTAATGTTCCACGTGGAACATTATGCAAACAGGGCAGTTATATGTTCCACGTGGAACAATAACCTTCAAGCCAAACCAATCAGGCATTGCGGATTTGCCGCCGCCTGGTTAAAGTCAAAACGTATTTGGAATCGAAACTCATGGGACGTGTAATCGCGGTAGCCAATCAAAAGGGCGGTGTCGGCAAGACCACCACCTCTATCAATCTTGCCGCTTCTTTTGCCGCAGCAGAGGTCAAATGCCTGCTGGTGGATTGCGATCCGCAGTCCAACACCACTGGCGGCCTCGGTTTTGCCCGGGATCCAGAGCGGCTGAGCACCTATGACGTGCTGATTGGCTCGGCATCGGCCAGTGATGCCATACTTCCCACCGAACTGGAAGGGCTCAGCATACTGCCGGCGCACAAAAACCTGATTGGCGCCACTATCGAGCTGGTGACGGCGGAAGAGCGTGAGTTTCGCCTGCGCAACGCTCTCAAGAGTGTGCGTGATCAGTTCGATTTCATCGTTCTGGACTGTCCACCGGCGCTGGATCTGCTCACCCTGAATGCCTTGGTGGCCGCCGATTCGGTCCTCATCCCCATGCAGGCTGAATACTTTGCCCTTGAGGGCATCAGCGAACTCATCGATACTATTGAGCGCCTGCGCCAGAGCTTCAATCCCGGCCTGCAGGTCGAGGGCGTGGTGCTCACCATGTACGATGAGCGCACCAACCTCGCCCAGCAGGTCACCAATGAGCTCAAGAAGTTTTTCGGCGAAAAACTTCTGAACACCTCGGTGCCGCGCAACGTCCGCCTGGCCGAGGCCCCAAGTTACGGCAAGCCGGTGCTGCTTTATGACGTCCGCTCGCGCGGCTCGGAGAGTTATATCCGCCTGGCCAAGGAATTGATGGACCGCATGTTGCAGCGGCAAGCCTCAGTGGCTGCGCCAGACACACTTTCTGCGAACATTACCTAAGGAGTCATAGCCGAAACGATGAATGACAAGCGTAAAGCACTGGGGCGCGGACTGGAATCCCTGCTGCCGGGAAAGCCTGCCGCAACGAATACAGCTCCGGCAGCCGACGCCAACCGAGGTTACCAGGAAATTTCGGTTGAATTGATCGATCCCAATCCTTATCAGACCCGCAGCCGCATCAATGAAGACGCGCTAAACGAGCTGGTGGAATCCATTCGGGCGACAGGCGTAGTACAGCCGGTTATGCTTCGCCCCAGCGCCAACGGACGCTTTCAGCTGGTGGCCGGCGAGCGCCGCTGGATGGCCTCGAAGCGTGCCGGTCGTACGACCATCCCCGCCGTGGTCAAGCAGATCTCCAATGAGCAGGCGATGGAGATCACCATCGTCGAGAACCTGCAGCGCGAAGACCTGAGTCCCATGGAGCAGGCCCGCGCCTTTGAACGGCTCAGCCGCGAATTCAACATGACCCAGGAGCAGATCGCTACCCGGACAGGCAAAGACCGCGCCAGTGTCGCCAACTTCATCCGCCTGCTCAAGTTTCCCCAGAGCGTGCAGGAGGCACTGGATAGCGGCGTCCTTAGTTTTGGCCACGGTAAAGTTTTGGGCGCGCTGATTGCTTTTCCTGAACATCTCGACCATGCCGTACAGCAGGTTATGGCAAAAAATCTCTCTGTCCGGCAAACGGAAGAGCTGGTCTCAGGGCTTATGCATCCGGCAGCCGAGCAGGAACCGGTAAAATCCGTTCCTGTGCTGGATCCCAATGTTCGCGCCGCGCAGCGCAGCCTGGAAGAAACTCTGGGCGTGAAGGTGGAGATTCAGGACCGCAAGGGCAAGGGAAAAATAGTTCTGCGCTATTCATCGCTCGAAGACTTTGATCGCATCATGGTGGCGCTGGCCGCGAAATAGATTTGTACATGCTGCAATTTATCGTTCAACCAACAGACCGCCGACCATAAGTGGTTAGCTCCAGTCGGATCAGTGAATCATTTGAAGCTGAACTACTAAAAATCCGTTTGCTCCCACTGTGGGATCAGCGTAAGATGAAGCCGTGAGAGTAATTGCGCGAAGCACCCTGAATGGTTTCGTCAGAAACCGGGTGCCCCATCGGCTTCAGGCGACGGTGAAAAAAAATCTGGAAGCATGGTATGCGGAGGCCGCAAAAGCTGCCTGGAAGAATTCAGCGGAACTAAAAAGGCAATACAGCTCAGCCAGCGTTGTTTCTGCGGAACGTGTCGTTTTTAACATCAAGGGAAACGATTATCGGCTACTGGTCGCAATCAACTATCACTATCAGGTGCTCCTGATTATTTGGCTGGGCACGCACGCGGAATACGACCAGATTGATGCTGAGAAGGTGGAATATGACAAACGCCGGTATACGGATCCATCCAATTCGAACTGAAGAAGATCATGAGCTGGCGGTGGCCCGGATAGGAGTTCTTATCAACGCCGCTCCAGGCAGTGCCGAGGGCGACGAACTCGATGTACTTGCAACACTCGTAGATGCCTGGGAGGCCAGGCATCATGCGATTGACACTCCTGATCCAGTCGACGCAATTCAGTTTCGCATGGAGCAGCAGGGATTGAACCGCAAAGATTTGGAGCCTTTCATTGGCAGTCGTGCGCGAGTTTCTGAAATTCTAACCCGTAAACGCAGTCTCACGCTGGAGATGATTCGGCGCGTAAAGACCGGGCTTGGCATTTCCGCAGATCTGCTGATTGGCGCCGCGTCCACTAAAAAACGGAGTCTCAATAGAACAGCCACCAAAAAGATGATAGCTGCCGCTGCTTTCAAGCGCTCCACTAAAAAAACCAGGGGCGTGTAAGAAAGCCAGGCCGATTTAGATATGCTGGACTGTGAAGCGGCAATAGCCAGCTTGTTATGGACAATATGAACACCAATTGTCCTGAGATCACGCGGTTCGAATGGAAAGCATGCGCATGATGGATGACTGCAGTGCTGCAATTGTTGATTGATCAAATCGATACTCCCATCGGTGAGTTCCTGATCATCTCCGATCAGGATGGCAATCTGCGCGCTACCGACTGGCGAGAGCATGAAGACCGCATGCGCCGTCTGCTGCATTTGCAGTACGGAGAAAACGCAGCCCGGCTTGAGCCTGCCAGCAATCCCCATGGCCTGACTGCGGCAATTCAAAAATACTTTTCCGGCGAGCTTGCCGCAATTGACGGCCTGTCCGTGCGCACAGCTGGAACTCCATTCCAGCAGGAAGTCTGGCAGGAGCTGCGAAAGATTCCCTGCGGAACCACCATCTCGTATGGCCAGCTCGCGCAGCGGATTGGCCGGCCTGCCGCTGTCCGTGCCGTGGGTCTGGCGAATGGAGCGAATCCGGTTGGAATTATAGTGCCCTGCCACCGCGTGATCGGAGCCAATGGCACGCTTACCGGTTACGGTGGAGGCCTTGAGAGAAAGCGCTGGCTTCTGGCGCACGAGAGCCAATCGAGGCAGCTGGAGCTACAGCCTTAACCCCGTCCAGCTTTCCGAAACCACAATGGAGTTGCCGGGGTTTTCCGGATCATATTTGATGGAAGCCTGCAAACCGAGTCTGCAGGAATGAAGGTCCACAAGGTGGCGAAGATGGGTGATGTCCTGTGACGCTTCATAGCTCACGCCGGCAACGTCATATTTGTAGATCAAGAGCTGAGTCTCGCCCTCGCCATTGAGCTGGATCTGGTTTACGTCGATCACGGCGCCATCGGTAATGCGTCCGCTCTCGCTGATGCGAGTCCGGCGCTCGTGTTCCAGCTGCTCCGGAGTCTTGCGCCTGCGGCGAAGCAATGCGCGCGCCGCCACCAGCGTGGCAGCGCCCACAATTGCCAAATACGAATAAAGACGAAGTGTACCTACCATAATCAGCGTCTCCGGCGAGACATTCGCTCCTTACTCTGGATGAAACGCACTCGCTGAAAGTTTCATCGGAGTCACCGAGAAAAATCTTAACTGTTGCCTGCCGCTCTTAATCACCGTCCACGACTGAATTTTTGAGCGCGCCAATGCCGGACACGGAAACCACCACTTCATCGCCGGCCACCATGGGGCCAACTCCCGCAGGCGTGCCGGTACAGATCAGGTCGCCAGGCAGCAGCGTCATCACTCGCGAAATGTAGCGGATAATCACGTCCAGAGGGAAAATAAATTCCGTGGTGCTGGCGGATTGTTTCACCGCGCCATTCACCCGCGCTTCCACCTGGACTCCCTTCCAGGGATCAATCGTATCGGTAACCAGCGGGCCCGTTGGGCAAAAACTGTCAAAACCCTTGGCCCGGGTCCATTGGTCGTCTTTTTTCTGCAGGTCGCGCGCAGTCACATCGTTGGCGCAGGTGTAGCCCAAAATGTAAGGGCGCACATCGTCATTTTCCTTTACGTTACGGCAGCGCTCTTTGATCACTACGGCCAGTTCCGCTTCAAAATCCACGCGCTGGGAAATTTTCGGCCGGACGATCTTGTCTCCAGGATTGATGAGGGAAGAAGGCGGTTTAAGAAAAATCAGTGGCTCGGTCGGAACGTCATTGCCTAGTTCCTTGGCGTGGGCCTGGTAGTTACGTCCCACGCAGACGATTTTCGATGGGCGCACCGGCGCCAGCAAAGACACGGAAGAAAGAGGCAGCGCCGGAATCTTTTCCGGACGCGTCAGATCAGGCAATCCCGACGCACTCAGCGGCAGGATATGCGTTATCTGGTCGCCATCGACCAAACCGTACTGTGAACCATTGGGTGAAGAGAAACAGCAATATTTCATTTTCGTCCTCTGCAAAAAAGTTATTCCCGCGGTACAGACTCAGAAGCCTCAGCGGACTTCGGACTCTCGTTATTGCGAAGATCAACTGCTGTTACTGCATAAAAATATTTCACGCCGGGCTGAACGGCTTTGTCCCGATAAGCCGGTTCTTTCACCAGCACCGTATTCAGCTTTTGGAACTGCTGCTCGTCGCTGCTTCGGCGGTAGATGTTGTAACCGGCCAGATCAGACTCGCTGTTCGGCGTCCACGCCAAATCAATAAAGAGCTGCTGCAGGCTTCCGGAAAATGCGGCTTGCATGCCCGCAGGCGCCGCCGGCGGAAAGACATCAGTCGTGGTGATGGTCACAGGTTGCGATTCATCGCCTGGGACCTCGCCTTTATTTCCGTGCGCCGGATTCTCCCAGATCGTAGCGGGAGCAATCCAATATTGATATTTTTTTTCCCACTCAATCGACTTATCGATGACCAGTATGGCCTCATTGCCCGCAGCCACCTCAGCCAGCATGGCCGGTTGACCGCCTTCAATGCGGCGCAGGATCCGGTACACATAGCGGACCGAGAGGTGGGTCTTGTTCTGCGGAGGCCAGGTCTGCTTCCACGCCAGGCTAACGCCCTGAGGCACGGTCGTTGCCTGAACGCCTTCCGGTACAGCCAGCGCCGGAACCAGAGCGACCGCAACCTGGTTCGATAAGCCCGCGCTTTTACCCGAAGATGTCAGTGTCTCTACGCTGTAATTCGCAAAGTCGGCCGTGGGTGTCACCATGGCAGCAGTAAGCGAATCCTGCACTCTTTCCGGTGGCGCCTCCTGCGACTTTTTCGCCGGAGGAAGCGGCAGCGCGCCGATCACGATCGGCGCGGCTGGCTCACTCGTGCGCCGCACAATCATCTTGCCAGGTTTGTGTACCAGCGTGCCGTCGGTTGTTTCCTGCGGAGCGCTCCAGGTGAGAGTCACAACATCGCCTTTACGCTCGGCCTTCAGGTCGGTCACAGCCGCGGGAATATTTAGAGATGGCGGCTGCGGAGCGCCCGGAGTTGCGCATCCGCTCAACAGAGCGATTGCCAGCGAAATGAAAATGAGAGCGCGCATAAAGCGGAGCAGCAACCCACAGATGCTTTACAGCCAGTCGATTATAGCGGTCTCTGCCGCGTGCTTCTGTATGGCCAAAGCAGGCTACAGAATGTACCGCGACAAATCCTGGTCTTTCACAATGTCCGTAAGCATTTTGCGGACGTAGTTGCCGTCGATCGTGACTGTTTTGTCCTTCAGGTCAGGAGCGTTAAAACTCACATCATCCAGTACGCGCTCCATGATGGTGTGCAGGCGGCGCGCGCCAATGTTTTCCGTGGCTTCATTCACGCGAAAGGCAAACGAGGCAATCTCGTCCAGCGCGTCGCGGGTAAATTCGAGGCGCAGCGCTTCGGTCTCCAGCAGCGCCGTGTACTGCTTCACCAGCGAAGATTTTGGCTCGGTCAGGATGGCGATGAAATCTTCCATGGTCAGCGATTTAAGTTCCACCCGAATGGGGAAGCGCCCCTGCAATTCAGGGATCAGGTCGCTGGGCTTGGAAACGTGAAATGCTCCGGCGGCAATAAACAGAATATGGTCGGTGCTCACCATGCCATAGCGGGTGTTCACGGTGGTGCCTTCCACAATCGGCAATATGTCGCGCTGCACGCCCTCGCGGGAAACGTCCGGGCCGTGGCCGCCTTCGCGTCCGGCGATCTTGTCGATTTCATCCAGAAAAATAATGCCCGATTGCTCCACCCGCTCCACTGCCACGCGCGTGACCTGATCCATATCAATCAGCCGTGACTCTTCTTCCTGAATCAGGTATTCAAAGGCCTCGCTGACCTTCATCTTCCGCTTCTTGGTGCGCTGGCCGAAGATGCTGGGCAGCATGTCCTTGATATTGATGTCCATCTCCTCCACGCCCTGGTTGGAGATGATCTCGAATGCCGGCATGGAGCGCTCGCGGACTTCCAGTTCCACCGTGCGCTCATCGAGTTTGCCTTCGCGCAATTGCTGGCGGAGTTTTTCCCGCGTGCGGGCAGTGGAGTCGCCGTCTTCCGTGGCAGCCGGAAGCGCAATGCTGGTTGTGGATGAGGCCGGGGCGGGCGGAGGCGGTGCGGGCAGCAGCAGATCCAGAAGACGCTCTTCGGCATTGAGTTCGGCCTTTTCCGAGACCTCTTCCAGGCGCTCTTCGCGCACCATGTCGATGGCAATCTCAGTCAGATCGCGCACCATGGATTCAACGTCGCGCCCCACATAGCCGACCTCGGTGAACTTCGAAGCCTCGACCTTCAGAAACGGAGAATTCGCCAGTCTGGCCAGGCGGCGGGCAATTTCGGTTTTACCCACACCGGTTGGCCCGATCATGATGATGTTCTTCGGCATGATCTCTTCCGCCAGTTCGGGCGTGAGCTTCTGCCGGCGCATGCGGTTGCGCAGTGCAATGGCCACCGCGCGCTTGGCCTCATGCTGGCCCACCACGTATTTGTCCAGTTCGGCTACGATTTCTTTGGGCGTGAGATCGTCCAGCGCTACCTCAGCTCCCTCGGCCGTTCCGGGTAAATAAATCGCCATTACTGCTCCTTCTGTTTTTTTGCGTGCTTCGCCGTATTTTTCGGCGGACGGTCTTTCACCCGCACAACAAATTTCAGGCCCGACCAAATATCATCAATCGCGCAAACCTTTACGTCCACCAGCCCGATATTCAGCCCTGTCTCGCGAACGATGTTTTCGTTCAGATCGGTGGGCCTGCCCGACGCTTTCTTGGGCCATGCAATCCAGATCATGCCATCCGGGAGCTGGACTTTCATCAGACCAGGAAAACTCTTCTCCAGCTCCGCCAGCTTGTCCGTGAAGTGGACAACCACACTGGCCTTGCCTGCCAGCCGCTCCGTGATGGCCACGCCCTCCGGCAGCGGCCCCAGGTCCTTCACAAAACAGGCTGGATGGTTACGCAGGATGACCCGCTGGCCGGGTTTGATGCCGATCTTTTGCAGTAGCGGTGTTCCTGAATAGCCTGCCATTTCCGTTATTGCGCGGGAGCAGCGCTCTTTTGCTTATCGCTGGAGAGCTCTTCAATCGTGAAACTGTCGTTGGTATAAATACAAATTTTGCCCGCAATCTTCATGGCTTCTTCGGCAATCTTGCGTGCGGGCAGATCGGTATTGTCCACCAGCGCCTTCGCCGCTGCCACGGCATACGATCCGCCGCTGCCAATGGCCGCAACGCCGCCATCCGGCTCAATCACATCACCGGCGCCGCTGATCAAAAAAGTCTGCGTCACGTCCGAAACCAGCAGCAGGGCCTCAAGATGGCGCAGTACTTTATCCGTGCGCCAGTCCTTGGCCAGCTCTACCGCGGCCCGGCCCAGGTTGCCATGATATTGCTCCAGCTTGGCCTCGAAGCGGGCGAAGAGCGAGAACGCATCGGCGGTTGAGCCGGCAAAGCCGGCCAGAATCTTGTCGTTGTAAAGGCGGCGAATCTTTTTGGCGGTGTGTTTGATGACGCCTTCGCCAAGGGTGACCTGGCCATCCGCCGCCATCACCACCGTGCCCTCGCGACGAACGCTGACGACGGTTGTGGAGCGGATTTTCGGATGACTGGAAGCTGATTTGAGTGAACGTTTTAAAGCCATGAGGACAATCTCCAATTATACAGGGGCGCGCAGAAGCACTTCAGGCAGCCATACATGCTCTGATGCGCTTCCCTATTTCTTGTACTCCTCGTCAACCTCCACCTGATACCCGGCGACCAGCCGGTTATTGGAGCTGGCGAGGCCGACCACGGCCATCATCTCGTGGAACATGGCATCGGTCATGCCCTTTTTGCGCGCGCCAGCCGTATGTGCGGCGATGCAGTACTCACACAGATTGCTTGCGCTCACCGCCACGTAGATCAGCTCTTTGGTGAGCGGATCGAGCGCGCCGGCCCCCATGATGCCCTTGGTCGCTTCCCATGTACGCCGGAGGTTCGCGGGATCGTGGGCGATGGCCTTCCAGAAGTTGGTTACGTGGTCGGTCTTGCGCGTAGCCATAATGTCGTCATAGACGGCGCGCACTTCGGCGCTGGCAGTTTCGTATTCAATGAGTCCCAGTGTGGACATAAAATCTTCTCTCCTGAAAAGTTTTCTCGCCGGTCTGCATTCTAGACGGGATTCAGAATTTGATAAATTCCTGGCATGGCGAAAAATATCCCAATTGGCGTTCGCGGCGAGGCAGAGGAGACGGTTACGCACCAGCACACGCTGAACCACTACAATCCTGCCCTGCCGGAGATTTATTCCACTCCTAACATGATCGGCCTCATGGAAGTAGCGGCCTTCAATGCGCTGCTCCCGTTTTGCGAAGCGGGCGAAATCACCGTGGGCACCGCCATCAACATTGAGCATCGCGCGCCCACCACGCCCGGAGCTCGGGTAAAAGCCGAAGCTGAGCTCGAATCGGTCAGCGGACGCTTCTTTGTCTTTCGGGTAACGGCACACAACGGAGTCGCGGAGATTGGCCGCGGTACAGTCACGCGCACCTTTGTCCACCCGGCCCGTGTGGTCGAACGGTCGGTCAAGAGCAGCCGGCAGTAGAGCTTTACCAATCATTAGGTACCATTACTCTGGTGACTCTTCCTTTTACAATTGAAGCCCAGCGCGACGCCTCGCGTCTGGCAAAAATCAGCACCGCCCACGGGGACGTGGAAACCCCGGTGTTCATGCCGGTGGGGACCTTAGGGTCGGTGAAGGGCGTGCCGCAGGATGTGCTCGAAGCCCTCGGCGCGCAAATCATTCTCGGCAATACCTACCATTTATATTTGCGTCCGGGACACGAACTGATTCGCGGGTTCGGGGGCCTGCATCGCTTCATGAGCTGGGACCGCGCACTTCTTACGGATTCCGGCGGCTTTCAGGTCTTCAGCCTGAATGAGCTGCGCAAAATCAGCGAAGATGGCGTCAACTTCCGCTCACATCTGGATGGCTCGTCGCACCTGTTTACCCCGGAGCGCTCCATTGAAATTCAGATTGCCCTCGGCGGCGACATCATTATGGCGTTCGACGAATGCACCGAGCACCCCGCCGGGCGTGAACGCAGCCGCCAGTCCATGGAGATGACGCTGCGCTGGGCCAGGCGATCCAAAGACTATTTTGAAGCCCACAAGCATGAAGTCCCCTGGCCCAATAATCCTTCTGGCCGGACTCAGGCCCTTTTCGGCATCGTGCAGGGTGGAATGCACGCCGATTTGCGCCGCGAATCGGCCGAGCGTACCGTGGAACTCGATTTTCCCGGCTACGCCATTGGCGGGCTGAGTGTGGGTGAGCCGCGGGAAAAGACCAGCGAGATGATTGCCGCTGCTTTGGAGGTCCTGCCCAAAGACAAGCCGCGCTACGTGATGGGTGTTGGCTATCCCGAGGAGATTGTGCAGTATGCCGCCATGGGCGTAGACATGATGGATTGCGTTCTGCCCACGCGTGCGGCCCGCCATGGACTGCTGTTTACCTCGGAAGGGCGCATGAACATTAAGAACCTGCGCTATGCCCGGGACGAAAATCCGCCCGACCCGCAGTGTGGCTGCAAAGTCTGCGCCCGTTACAGCCGGGCCTACCTGCGCCATCTGTTTGTGACAGGAGAGCCGCTGGCCGGAGTTTTAAATACCATTCACAATTTGGCCCGCTACCTTGACACTATGAGGGCAGTGCGTCATGCTATACGACTTGGGAATCAGTCAGGGGATGCGTCTGTGTCTGAGCATGCCTGACAAAAGCCAGAAAACCTCCGAATAACTCCGGCATCAGTAGGCCGTGTGCTGGAGGCCCAGGCGGTAGCATTCAGCGGTGACAATTTTTTAGTGTGTTGTCCAACTGAAAAGGCGGCTGTGCGTTTGGCTCCCGGCAGAGTTTTTGGAAAAACAGGTTTCTGATTTTGATAATGATGCAAAGCGTACTCAGTATGTTGCTGTTACAGGCCAGTGGCCAGGGCGGGCTTGGTTTCCTGCTCATGCCGATGCTTTTCTTTGTCGGCATCATGTATTTTTTGCTGATCCTGCCGCAGCAGCGCAAGCAGAAGCGCTGGCAGCAGATGGTCAGCGAGTTGAAGGCCGGTGACAAAGTGACCACCGGCGGCGGTATCCGGGGCACGATCATCGCGGTAAAAGAAGATGCTTTGCATCTGCGTGTACCGCCTGACAATCTGCGGCTCGAAGTCGTCAAGTCGTCGATTGTCTCCGTGTCTCGTGAGGAAGAACCTAAATAATCAGAGAAATGATTTGGTCATGCAGAAGAATCTTGGAACAAAGCTGATCGTAATAGTTGCCGTGATCGTGGCTTTCACGGCCCTCATTTTTCTCGGCAATGACTGGGGAAAGAGTATTCAGGCCATCCGGCAGCACGGCATCGAAGGCGGGCTGCGGGAGAGCATCCATCTGGGGCTGGATTTGAAGGGCGGCGTTCACCTCATTCTTCAGGTCAAGGTGAATGAAGCCGTGAGTTCTGATTCCGACCATGCGGCCGAGGTGGTTCGAGAGCAGCTGCAGAAAAAGAACGTCTCGTTCGCCAACATCTCCAAGCCGGATTCAGTCAACCGCCCGGAAGTAATCACCGTCAAGGGGCTCACTGCCGACGCTGGCCAGCAGTTGCGGACGATTGTTCAGGACTTTCTTCCTGACTATGACGCATCGCGGGGAGGCGAGGACGAATGGAATGTCGTCATGAAGCCCACCCGCCAGGCCAGCCTGAAGCAGGAGACCCTGAATAAGTCGATTGACGCCATTCGCACTCGCGTCGATGCGCTGGGTGTGAGCGAGCCCGTGATTCAGGAAAATGGTCTGGGTAACTACCAGATACTGGTTCAGCTTCCTGGCGTGGACGATCCCGAGCGCGTGAAAGACATTATTAAATCCACCGCTCGTCTTGAGCTGCATCAGTGCTTTGGCAGTGTGGTTGGTTATGAGAGTGAGGAGGCTGCGGGTGCGGCCAATGGCACTCCTCTGCCCTTTAATCAAACGATGGTTCATGGCCGCAGCGTAGGTTCCCGCGCCGATGGCGACAGGGTTTATGTAGTGGCCAAAACCGCGATTGTCGGCGGTACTGATGTGCGCAGCGCGGAAGCAGGCCACAAGAGCGACAGCAATCAGCCCATTGTGAATTTCTTCCTCACCAATGCCGCCGGCCGCAAATTCGGCGACTTTACGCGGGAGCACAATGAAGAGAGCGGCGCTGCCAATTCCTGCCTCGCCATCATTCTCGATAGCCGAGTCATTGAAGCTGCCAACATCAAGTCGCAAATTAACGATGAAGGTCTGATCGAGGGCGGTTTTACGGAGCAGAGCGCAAAGGACCTCGCGACGCTGCTGACTTCCGGAGCTCTACCGGCCAGTATGAGTTTTCTGGCGGACAACACGGTTGGCCCGTCGCTGGGCGCTGATTCCATCCGCTCAGGAGTCAAGGCTGCGATTGGCGGCATGCTGGCGGTAATGATCTTCATGCTTATTTATTACCGTGGAGCTGGAGTCAATGCCAATTTGGCCCTTATTTTCAACCTGGTGATCCTGCTGGGCTGCATGGGGTTGTTTGGCGCGGTGCTCACCCTGCCCGGCATTGCGGGTGTGATCCTTACGGTTGGTATGGGTGTGGACTCCAACGTCCTGATTTTCGAGCGCATCCGTGAAGAGCTAAGGAGCGGCAAGGCGCCATCGGCGGCAGTGGATCAGGGCTTCAGCCGGGCGTGGACTACCATTCTGGATACGCACGTTACTACCGTGGTTTCAGCGTTCATTCTGTTTCTTGTGGGCAAAGGGCCGGTCAGCGGATTTGGTCTGACTCTGATTATTGGTTTGCTGGCAAACCTCTTCACGGCCGTCTTTGTTTCACGCGTGATTTTTGATTTTGTGCTCAGCCGCAAGCAGCGCGGAGAAGCGCTCAGCATCTAGTTCAAAAGGGTTGATCCTGTGGAATTTTTTCGCAATACGAACATAGATTTTCTTGGAAAAAAGTGGTATTTCCTCGGTTTCTCGCTGATTTTCAGCGTGGCCGGCGTTCTTTCCATGCTGTTCTGGCACGGAGTCCCTCTGGGAGTGGATTTCCGCGGCGGCACAGTTCTGTATGTAAAGTTCACCGATACGCCAAACACGACTCAGATTCGTTCTGATCTGGATCGCGCCGGTCTGCACAATGCCAGGATCCAGAGTCTTGGCGCTGCAGCGAACCATGAAGTCCTGATTGCTCTGGACATCAAGGAAACCAGCGAGGCCGATCTCTCCCGCGGCGAGAATCAGATTATCCAGGCGCTCGAGGTCAATCCACCCCAGGGCAAGCAGGACCTGAACAACACCGGCGTCGCAGTGGTAGAGGCATCTCTGGTTAAGCTGGATCCTTTCCACACCACTCCGGACGAATACAAGCGGCTGGCGCGCGTAATACTTGATTACCGCGACAAGACCAAAGGCGGAGTTCTGGCGAGCATCGATGAGCTCACCTCTGTTGTCCCCGCCCCGGTAGCAGGAGCCCTGAAGCAGGATTTCTTTACCAGCAATTTTGGTGTTCGCGGCCGCGATGTCGTAGGCCCGCAGGTTGGCGGACAGCTCCAGCGGCAGGCCAAGCTGGCCGTTGGATTTTCGCTGCTCGGCATGCTGGTATATCTCTGGTTCCGCTTTGAGCTGATTTATGGTGTGGCGGCCGTGGTGGCGGTTTTTCACGACACCCTGATCACCGTGGGCGCCTTCTCCTTGACGAACCAGGAGATAACCCTTACTGTTATTGCCGCCATCCTTACCCTGGTCGGCTACTCCATGAATGACACCATCGTGGTGTTTGACCGCATCCGGGAGAATATAAAAATGATGCGGCGCGAAGGGCTGGCCGAGATCGTGAATCGCAGCATCAATCAGACGCTGAGCCGGACCATTTTGACTTCCGGGCTCACGTTCCTGACGGTACTTTCGCTGTATCTGTTTGGTGGAGAAGTACTTCGTGGCTTTTCCTTCGCCCTGGTAATTGGCATCATAATAGGTACGTATTCGTCCATTGCAGTGGCAGCTCCCATGTTGGTGGCTTGGCAGGATTGGCGTGCCAGCAGGGCCAGTGGGCGCGCGCCGGTTCGGGCCAAGGCTTAAATTTATTTCTGCCTGGCTGGGAGCAAAATGTGCAGTCCCGGTGTCCAATGTTAGTGAATAGTTCCCGGATTGGAGAGCAGGGATGTTTGAAGACAGCTTAATTGAATCGAGCGGAAGAATTAAAACCCGGTCCTGGACCAAGCTGGCCTCGTTCGCGGCCCAGATCGTTGTTGTCGTAGTCGTGGTTTTAATCCCGCTGCTTATAACTGAGGCCTTGCCCTCGGCCCAGTTGAATGCCATGTTCACGGCGCCCCCGCCGCCACCCCCACCGCCCCCACCGCCGCCTCCTGCTGCAGCTGTAGTGCAGCACCACACCAGTGAGGTCGTGAATGGGCAGCTGAGCACCCCCAGTAAGATCCCCAAGACCATCACCAAGATTGTGGAAGAGGAGACGCCTGCGTCCAGTGGTGGTGTGACCGGTGGAGTCGTCGGCGGCGTCCCTGGCGGCACCGTGGGCGGCGTTCTGGGTGGCATTGTCGGTTCGGCAGCGCCCCCGCCCTCTGTGGCCAGACCGGAAAAAATCCGCGTTTCCTCGGGTGTGGTGGAAGGTTTGCTCCTGCACAAAGTTGAGCCTGCGTACCCGCAGATGGCGAAAATCGCGCACATCCAGGGTGATGTATTGCTGCAAGCCGTGATCAGCAAGACTGGCAGAATTGAAAACCTGCGCGCAATCAGCGGGCATCCAATCCTGCAACAGGCTGCTCTGGAAGCGGTAAAGCAGTGGCAGTACAAGGCTTACGTGCTCAACGGAGAGCCGGTAGAGATTGAGACCCAGATTACGGTCAAGTTCCACATGTAGCTCCGACCGCTTTTCTGAAAGACATGCACGGCTGGAAGGTCGTGTCCGCTGCCGAAAATCCTGCGGTTCTGCTCCATTCAGAATCTGTACGGCTGCCCGGATGCGGATGCAAATAAAAGTTCCGAAGGTATTGTTTGAAAAAGTTCTGAGGAGGAAAACCTAAATCATGTTTGCAGCAAACCTGGTAAATGCTCTGGCGGTCAAGGCGCACTTGGCGGCCCTGTGGATGTTTCAGGATCAAGGGGATACAGTTGGATGGGACATCCGATCACTCTGGGCTCAAATGGCCTGGCCTGCGCGCATCGTCGTCATCATTCTTTTCATCATGTCTGCCTGGTCCATTGGCGTAATGATCGATCGCTGGATCGCTTTCAGCGCTGCTCGCAAGCAGTCGCGCCAGTTCGCGCCTGCGGTTGCCGGCGCTCTGCGTGAAGGCAAGCTGGATGAGGCCATTCGCGTGGCCGAGCGTCATAAGAAGAGCCACCTGGCCAAAGTGGTCACGGCTGGCCTGCAGGAATTCAAGGCCCACGGCGATTCCACCGAGATCCCCGGCGAACAAATCGAAGCCAGCAAACGCGCTCTGGAGCGCTCCGAAGCCATTGTTCATGCCGAGTTGAAGCGTGGACTGGGCGGTCTGGCCTCCATCGGCTCCACGTCGCCCTTCGTCGGTCTGTTTGGCACGGTGCTCGGTATTCTCGAGGCCTTCAAGAAGATCTCTGAAGCGCACGGCTCCGCCAGCCTCGGCCAGGTCGCCGGAGGTATTTCGGAAGCTCTGGTTACCACGGCGCTGGGTCTGGCTGTCGCCATCCCCGCGGTGCTGATGTTCAACTATTTCACCGGCAAGGTAGAAGCCTTTGACGTTGAAATGGACAATTCTTCCAGCGAGCTGGTGGATTACTTCCTGAAGCGTGCCGGCGCACGTCGGTAGGAGAACATAAATGGCGATTAACGTTCGCAATGAGGGAGCCAAGGTCAACTCGAACATCAATGTGACTCCCATGGTTGATGTGATGCTGGTTCTGCTGATTATTTTCATGGTGGTAACGCCTATGATCCAGCAGAACCTGCCGGTTAACCTGCCACAGACGAATAACCCCATACGCATGGAGAACGCGGACAAAGAAGACGCGCTCGTCGTGGGTGTGGGTCGCGACGGATCGGTCTTCCTCGGCACTACGAAAGTGTCGCCGGAAGATTTGACCCAGAAGCTGAAAGACCGGCTCGCCACCCGGACCAACAAGGAAGTATTCGTCAAGGCAGATGCGCGCGCCAAATACAAGTTCGTGGTTGACGTGGTCGATAACGTCCGCTCCGCGCAGGTTGACCAGCTGGGGCTGATTACCGAGGAAAGGAAAAAGAAGGTTCCCGGTCACTCGTAAGTCGGCACGTTAGCGGGAGCCCGAAGAGGAAACAACTATGGCAATGTCAACCGGAGGTCCGGGCGGACAAACAGCAGACATCAATGTAACTCCGTTGATCGATGTGCTGCTGGTATTGCTGATCATTTTCATGGTCATCAATCCGCCCAATTCGAAAGGCCTGAATGCACTGGTTCCGCAGCCGCCGCCGCCCAATTCGCCACCCGAGCCGCCAGATCGCACCATCGTGGTACAGGTGCTTCAGTCGCCGAATGGTGCAAGATCACGCCTGAGGATCAACCAGCTTGATGTTTCCTGGGACAATCTGGGCGACCAGCTGACGGGCATTTTCAAGACCAGGGCTGAGCGCATTATGTTTGTGAAGGGCGATCCTGAAATTGATTTTCAGGATGTGGCCGAGGTAATCGATATCGCCCACGGAACGCAGGTCGTGGACAAGATCGGCCTCATGACGGCCAAGATCGAGGCCGGGCAGTAGCATCGACTCTTCAGAAACGGGGCGGAGTCTGCAAATCCGCCCCGGTATTTTTGCAGTTTTTTTTGATCGAATACTTTTAAACTCCGGTAAGGAGCAGGGAACATGAACAGGAGCGCACGACTTGTGGCGGCCCTCACCGTTGCAGCCGCGCTGTTAACCACAGCGGGTTGCAGCAAATTAAAGGCTCGCGATCAGCTGAATCAGGGCGTACATGATTTCAAGGCGGCCCGACTGGAACAGGCCACCGAGCACTTCAAAAATGCCGTGGCGAACGACCCGGACCTGAAAGTGGCCAAACTCTATCTGGCTACCGCATACGCGCAGCAGTACATCCCGGGCGTGGACGGCAAGGATAATCTTCGCAACGCCGAGCTGGCGATCAATGAGTACAATGACGTGCTCAGGTCGGAACCCAATAATCCCGATGGCATGCTTCGGATTGCGTATCTGTACATGATGATGAAGCAGTACGACAAGGCCCGCGATTTTTACAAAAAAGCTTTGGCCCTTGATGCCAATAATCCTGAAGCCTACTATTCCGTGGGGTACATGGACTGGCAGGATGTTTATAAAGACATTGCGGAGCGCAAAGCCAAAGTCAATCTGAAAATCGAAGACCAGCTTAAAAGCAAGCAGATTTGCGAAGAGATTAAAAGCAAGGACGGGCCGGTGATTGATGAAGGCCTGCAGATGCTGCAATCGGCGATGCAGAAGCGCGAAGACTATGACGATGCCATGGTCTATATGAATCTGCTGTACCTGCGCAAAGCTGATACCGAATGCGAAAATCCGTCCGCTGCCGCGGAAGACAAAAAAATGTCCAACGACTGGGCTGACAAAGCCATGGCCGCTCGCAAAAAGAAGGCCGAAGCTGCAGCGAAGAAAAACAGTGGTGGCATCACCATTGAAAAATCAACATCCCAGCCAGCGGAGCAGAAATAGTAAATTCCAAATTGCTGTTTTTTACCGGCCCCTCCGCAGGAGGGGCCTCTTGTTTTATGCTTTGCCTGCTCACGATCAATTAAAATTTCCAGTTCATATTTTCTATGCTGAAAAAAATTCTCATAGCCAACCGCGGCGAAATTGCGGTTCGTGTGATCCGCGCCTGCAGGGAGATGGGCATCACTGCGGTCGCGGTGTATTCAGACGTGGACCGCGCCTCGGCGCACGTACTGCAGGCGGACGAAGCCTATGCCATCGGTCCGGCCGCGGCCACCGAATCGTATCTCAATATTCCGCGCATTCTTGAAGCGGCCCATCGTAGTGGGGCCGATGCGATTCATCCGGGCTACGGTTTTCTTTCCGAAAATGCAAAATTCGCCCGTGCCTGCACCGATGCCGGAATCAAATTTATTGGCCCGCCCGCCTCGGCCATGGAGCTGATGGGGTCAAAGACCCGAGCCCGGCAAAGCATGCAGAAAGCCAATGTTCCGATGGTCCCCGGCTCGGCGCGAGGGCTTTCTCTGGCAGAAGCCAGACAGGTTGCAGAGCAGACCGGTTATCCGGTCATGATCAAAGCCGCGGCCGGCGGCGGAGGCAAGGGCATGCGTTTGGTGCGGCTGGCGGAAGATTTGCCGGCGGCGTTTGAGGCCGCACAAAGCGAGGCCCAGCGCGCATTCGGTGACAATGAAGTCTATTTGGAGAAATTGATAGAGAATCCCCGCCACGTGGAGATTCAGGTCCTGGGCGACGAGCACGGCAACCTGGTGTATCTGGGTGAGCGCGAGTGCTCGCTGCAGCGGCGGCACCAGAAGGTGATTGAAGAAGCCCCCTCCCCGGTGGTGGATGAAAATCTGCGTCGGCGGATGGGAGAGATTGCGGTCCAGGCCGCGCGCGCCGCGGGCTACACCAATGCCGGCACCGTGGAGTTTCTGCTGGATGCCGACGGTAATTTTTATTTTCTGGAGATGAACACAAGATTACAGGTGGAACACCCGGTAACGGAGATGATCACGGGCCTGGATCTGGTCCATTTGCAAATAAAAATTGCCAGCGGAGAGAAGCTGCCCTTCCGGCAAGAGGATATTACTCTTCGCGGCCATGCGATTGAGTGTCGCATTTACGCCGAAGATCCGGACAATAATTTTTTCCCTTCTCCAGGAACAATCACCAGGCTGCGCCAGCCGGCGGGGCCAGGCATACGCGAAGACAGCGGAGTCTATGAGGGCTGGCGTGTACCCCTCGAATACGACCCCATGCTCTCCAAGCTGATTGTGTATGCTCCGGACCGGAACACCGCGATTGCCCGCATGAAACGGGCGTTGGGTGAATATTTCATCGGGGGAATCAAGAGCAATTTGACGCTGTTTCAGCGCATTTTGGCCCATCCGGATTTTGTTGCAGCGAAAGTGGATACTGGCTTTCTCGACCGACTGCTGACTGCGCCAAGAACTTCCTCAGGCAACGGCGCCAGCTTCTCTGAAATTGCGGCGCTTTCCGCAGCGCTCTTTGCGGCCAGCGGAAACGGGCAAACTAACGGCGGGGGCAGCTCGCGGCCAGCATCCCGTACCATCCAAAATGACGGATGGAAGCGTACAGCGCGTACGGAGGCGCTTCGAAGCCAATGATCTATGAAGTCACTGTCGGAGATAAAACGCACCGTGTCGAGCTGATTCGCCTGGGAACGGAGTGGCAGTGTAAAGTCGATGATCGCAGCCTGTCCGTGAATACGGCCATGACAACGCAAGGCGTCCTTTCGTTGATTCTGGATGGCGAGTCCTGGCAAGTTATGCAGGAAAGCACGGCTACGGAGACGAATATCGTCATTGGCCACGAGCGTTTTAGTACCACGCTGCGTGATCCGCGTTCACTGCGCTCCCGGCGCCGTGATGGGGGTGGGGACAAAGGGCCGAAAAAAATAACCGCACCCATGCCGGGAAAGGTCATTCGCATTCTTGCGCAGGCCGGAGATGAAGTTCAGGCAGGCCAGGGAGTGGTGATTATTGAAGCCATGAAAATGCAAAATGAGCTCAAATCACCCCGGCAGGGCAAAGTCAGGAAACTTCTTGTGGAAGAGGGAGCCTTGGCGGAAGCCGGCCAGGTACTGGCAGAGATCGAATAAAAAAGGCCCCTGTTGAAGGGGCCTTTTTTATCTGGCACAAAGGCCTGATGCGAATATTTACTTCTGGCCCACGTTCTTGAGCAGTTGCTCGGCGTAATAGTCGTGGACTTCCGCAGTGTCGCGCAGGACCTCATCGTAGGCGTTTTTAAGAAACTGCTCGCGCTGATTGCGCAGCTGATTTCGTATGTGCTGCTGCACGCCCGGATCATTCAGGTCGCGCTGCCCCGCCGGTTCACGTCCCACCAGCTTCACAATGCGATAAGCCAGTACCTTTTGCGTGGCAGGATTAACAATAGGAATCACGCCCGAGTACTGCCCAGGCTTTAGCTTGAGGATGGCCTCGCGCGTGGCCGCGTCGCTTTCCTTGATCCGTGATTCAGGCGCTGGCTGCAGTTCCCCGCCGTTGCGCGCCGTGTCGATGTCCTCAGAATATTTAGTGGCCAGAGTGGAAAAGTCTTCTCCGCTCTCCAGGCGGTTGTAAATTGTTCTGATTTTCTCTTTGGCCTGGGCTTCGTTCTGCGCCTTTCCTGGAATTTGCGCCGAGGGTACATTGGGCTGGGCGCTTACGAAGATGTGGGCCATGTAGTAAAGCGGCTCAATGATGTTGAACTGCGCCTTGTTCTGGTTGTAATAGGCCTGAATATCGGAATCGTTGATGGTGACCCTGGAAGCAATCTCTTTATTGAAGAGCTTCTCAATGGTGAGCTGCTTGCGAATTTCCTGCCGGCGCTCGTCTTCGGTATAGCCCGCGTCACTTAATCTTTTTGCAAACTCTTCCTTGGTAAAAGGCGTCTTTTCCTGATTCAGCCTGGCTTCCACTTCATCGTCAGTGGCGATAATGCCGAGTTTTTCCGCCTTCTGCATGTAAATCTGCTGGCTGACGATCTGCTGGAGGACCTGCAGGCGCAGGGCGGCCTCTTCTTCGGCGCTGGGTTTAACGGGGGCGCCGGAAATCTGGCGGTTGTAGGCACGATCTACTTCCGCGCGCGTGATTTTATAAGAGTTGACTTTCGCCAGCGTGTCCTTATCGGAGTTCTGGCGGTTGCAACTGCTGGCCAGCGGCAGGAAAGCAGCCACTACAACCGCTGTGCAAACACGTAGTTTGAATGCCTGAACCAAACATTGCCTCCTGCAAATAATTTCGTGTAAATCCTGGGGGACGGAGCTATTTCGCGTTCAACGCCGTCGCCTGCGGGCTTGCATTGGAAAGGGCCCGGTCGATAATTGCGTGCATGTCCGTTTCCGGTACAGCGCCGGAAAAACGCTCGCCGTTAATAAACAACGTAGGGGTCGAATCCACACCCAGCTTATCGGCTTCGGCCATGGACGCCCGGACAGCGCTCTCATCCTGCTTCTTCACACAGGCCAGCAGTTTGTCCGCGTCCAGATGATATTTTGCTCCCAGATCCTTTACGGCTCCGTCGAGATTCGCAAATGCTTCCTGAGGGTTGCGCCCGCCGAGCACCTTTTGATTGCCATGGGCATAATCGGCAAAATCCCAGTAAGCATCGTTGTTCTGGTCGGCCAGGCAGTTGGCATCCACAGCGGCGTGCATGGACCAGGGATGAATTTCTACCAGTGGGAAATCCCTGTAAACAATCCGCACTCTGTCGCCATACGCCGCCAGCAGACCGGGGAACATGGTAGCGTGCATCCGGGCGCAGAACGGGCACTGAAAATCGTCAAAATTTACGATCGTGACTTTGCCATCTTTATTGCCGCGCAGCGGTCTGCCGCTCAGGCTGATTTTCGCCATGATATCGCGGGGCAGATCCACTTTCTGCAGATCGATTTCTTCCAGCCGGCTCAGCGTCTTGCGGTCCTTCGAGATCAGGAATGGATAGGAGTTGGTCGTATTCGATTTGGAGCTGGTCAGAGTCACCGTGATCTGGTCAAAACCCGGTGTGGAACTGGGCTTTGGTTCCGCGATAGCGACGGTCACAAAAGGGGGGAGTTCAAAGCGCGTCCGAATCGCGGATTGGATTTTGTACACCAGGTCAGGCGAAAGTGCCGGGGAAGCCGGAGTTGCCTGGGGTGTTTGTGCCGTGGAAATCGCGGCCAAAAAGAAAAAACCCAAAGACAAATGAATGCAGGAAGATCTAAGTTTTAACAAGATGGCGTCCACCCTTACTATGAAGTCGGCCATGCAAATTATCTCATAAATAAAGGGTTACGGGCGCTAGGAAAGCAGCTTTACCAGCTGTTGAGATGGCAGGGCGGCGTTCATGGAGCCGGAACGAAAGCCCTCGGTATCGAGGGCAACATAAATAAACCCCAGAGATCTGAAAATACGGGTAAATTGGGCGAACATCTCTGTATTCAGGGCACGGGGCATTTCTTCGGCGGCGATTTCAATTCTGGCCATCTCTCCATGATGGCGCACACGAAACTGGCGGAACCCCAGAGCACGCAGGGCATCTTCCCCCTGTTCCACGGCGGCGAGGGCTTCTGCGGTAACCGGACGGCCGTATTCAATGCGTGAAGAGAGGCAGGCGGATGCAGGTTTGTCCCAAATGCGTAACCCCGCCTGGCGTGCCAGTTCTCGTATGTCCGCTTTGGTCAGGCCAGCCTCCAGCAAAGGCGCAGCCACCCGGTGCTGCCGGGCGGCAAGCTGCCCGGGGCGAAAATCACCCTGGTCGTCAACATTCACGCCATAGGCAATGGCGGCAAAATCATGCTGCTGCGCAAATTCTTCCATCACGCGGAAAAGCTCGTCTTTACAGTGAAAGCAGCGCTTTGCATCGTTGCGCACGTACTCCGCGCGCTCCATCTCCTGGGTTTGGATCACGCGCAGCGGAATTTGCCGCTCTTCGGCAAAGGCAATTGCATCCCGCAGGTGAGTGCGGGCCAGGCTGGGAGAATCCGCGATCACCGCCAGCATGTCATCTCCCAAAGCAGCATGAGCAGCCCAGGCGAGCCAGGCGGAATCGACGCCGCCGGAGTACGCCACCAGGGTTCTCCCCAGTGATTTCAAAACTTCTGTCAAACGCTGCTGCTTAACCGCCAACTCCATAAATCGATTGTAGCGAAAAGCACGGCGTGAACGGCAAAGCAGAACAGTATCCGGTTTAAAACAGACGCAATTGTGACTTTAACCGCCCGAAGGTGCCGATATTGGCCAGGGTAAAGGCAAAGAGATACTGGTTTTCATTGCGTACCGCACCCAGCGCGAAGCGGCGAAATTCAAGGCTAATGCCGCAGCAGTCCCAGTTGTATGCGGCCTGCGTGGAAGAGTACTGAATAAATCTAAAAGTGGAATCAAAGCCAATGCTGCCAGCCGCGCTCAGGCCGAGTTTACTGGGGCTGCCGTAGCCCAGCAGAGCGCGCACCTGATTAAACTTTGGCGGCACGCATGGGGGCTGATGGAACAGGTTGGGAACGCAGGGCGGAAGTAAAGTTCCGGTGGCGGCATTGGTCACGATCTCTCCCGGCGCCAGGAGATAGGCATGGCTGGCTTCGGTAAAAAAGTCGCCAAAGTGGAACCGTGAATAAAAAGTGCTGGCATTGATACGGCCCTTTTGCGGGTCATAATCGAATTGCCATTCAAGGTCGCTGTTACGGCTGCTGCGCACGCGCAGGCGCGAAACCAGGGGAGAGAAGCGCCGTGGGTCGGTCAGGAACGCAATCCCGGCAAAATCCACGGTTGTGGCCAGCACATTGCGCCGTCCATTGACCAAAGCTCCGCCAAAATTTGGGTCCAGAAAATATTTCTGCTTAACGTCCCATGAGATGAACTCATTGGCGCCTGCCGGGGTACAGCCGGACGCTGCCGCGGACGTCGCATTCGTATCGCCGGCCGCATTGGTGTCGTCGCTGCACTCGCCATGTTTTAGATACAGCCGGTTGGTCATGCCGTACTCGACTTCATTGGTATTGCTGAGGATGTCGCGAAAATCGAAGCGGATGATCCCAGGAAAGTTATTAACGCCGCTGGTGTTGTTGTACACCACCCGCGTTTCAATCGTGTGTTTGGCGCTTCTGCCGAGAAATGTGCGATCAAAGACTCGCCCAAGAGTGGGTGGCCGCAGCTCCACCGAGGTCTCCACGGCGTGGCGATTGATAAGGTTCTGAACGGGAGTGGCTGCCCCTCCCGTGAAATCCTGCTCTTCCGTGTAAAAAGTGTTACGCAGAGCGACCTCGGAGCGCAGGGTCCATCCGTTATAAAAAATGGGCAGAGATAGATTCGGATGGAGATCGAACCGGCCCACCAGATTCGGCGTGGTGAATCCAGGTTCGCCGCGGTGCAGGCCATCGGCGGCCAGATCAAAAGACCAGTAGAGCGGCGACCAGGCGATTTGCTGGTCCACGCCCGACACCTCAAATCCTGGTACATGAAGAATCGTGACCAGGTCATTGCGGGTAGTGCTCTGAAAATTCTGGTAGCGCTGGCCAAAAACATTTACTGAAAAGCCCTGCACGGTTTTGGAGAGGAAAGCCACCGACTTCACTTCAGAATCCACGGCCTGGGAAAAGTTGGGCGTGAAGGCCAGCCGAAAAACAAACGAGCTCAGATAGTTGAGCGATGCTACTCCGCGAAAATCGCCCGGTAAAAGGGTTTCTCCATTGAGTTTTACGTCATGCCCGCCCTGATCATTGCCAGGAGTCAGCCCGCGGTCGATCACGCCAAAATAATTGAGCGTAAGCGAGGACTTCTCGCTGGGGCGGGCGCGAAAATCCTCGTGCAGCGCCCATCCGCGTTTGGAAAAATATTCCGCGCCCAGCACAGCATCGATGCTGCGATTGACGGCCCAGTAAAACGAATCGCCCACGAAGGTGCCTTTGCTCGAAGAAGTCCCTACACTGGGAATCAGAAATCCGCTTTGCCGGCCCAGACGGTCCAAGGGGGGCGCGGCATACGGAAGATAAATGATGGGCACACCTTTCAGGCGAAAGGTCGTATTGAAGATATGGGCAGAGCTTCCAACGTCAAGCACAATGCGCTCCGCATTGAAGGTCCATTTGGGGTGCGGAAGCTCGCAGGAGGTGACCGAGCCGTGGTGGACCACGTACACGTCAGGCCCGGTTTGCTCGATCATTTTGCCGGCGAAGGCAATGGGGCTGGATGAAGTAAGTGCTACGTTCCGGCCGTGAAAGCGCGCCCCCGTGGTTCCGGCCACGTCGTAAAATCTTCCCGTACGCGTGCGAGCATTGTATGTGCCGTGCGTGGCGGTGATATGAATATCGCGTATGCCGCCGTCCATGGCGACATTGCCCGTGGCCACCACCTCGCCCGTGGCGGAATTGTATTCGATGGCGTCGGCCCGCAGGGTGTAATCGCGGAAAACAATTTCCACGTCACCGCGAAAAGTGTATATGTCTCCCTTTTTTTCCAGCTCTTTAAAGCTGGCGTTTACCGGCTCGCCTTCCACCGCGCTAAGCGCAATTTTTGAGCGGGCCTGCTCCTGTGTAACGGCGGCTGTTTGTACAGCTTCTGCCTCAGGGCGCGCCTGGCTGATAACTAGCGGGACACCTGGAAACAGATGACAAAGCAGCAGCACTGTGACAATCTTGAGTTGGGAAGACATGTTGTGACCAGACTTCGCAAGGTAACACGCCAGTTTTCGAAAGGCAAAGCCAGTCGCATCCTGTTTTTCCCATCTCTCTGGTGATCTCACAATCCGGCCTATGGCATGCCATCTTTGTAGTGGACCGTATCCGTGCGCGCACGAAGTGCACACCGAAGTTCTGGTCAGCACGAAAGGCTCTGTCGCCACCGAACTCTCTCTGCAGGGCCCCGCTGTTCGTGTGCCCGCTCGATCCGCGGGAGCCGAGCGCGCGCTCGAAGAGGCGTGGCGGCAGGAGGTAGCTTCGCGCGTACAGCAGCACCGTGCGCGCCGGCGGCGGCGTGGAGACGAGGATTCACTTAACCTGGACTTTCCGGCAGATGCATTGCCCTCGTTTGTCAGCGAACCTGTAATGGCTGAGCCAGAAGTAGTCGTACGTCCGGAGCCACCCAAAATTATTCAGTTTCCCAGAGTGCCGTTTGTGCGTCCTGTGCAACCTGCACCGCCGCTGGAGGTGCCGGAAGAGCTGGAACTGGCTGCGCCAGTGGTTGAGCAACCGAGAATCCTGTACGCGCCCGAACCCGAGCAAATGGACTTTCTCTCGTCCTTTGCCGATATTCAGCTTGAGGCAGAGCAGCCCAGAGAACAGGTGTTCATGGATTTGCCGCCCCAGGCGGCGCCACTGCGGCCACGAGTTCTTTCCTGTCTGCTGGATTTCGCTCTGGTATTCGGCGCTACATTGGTATTTTCCGCCGGTGTTTTTGGCGTTGTGGGCTGGCCTGCGCATTCGCGAATGGCGCTGCCGAGTATTTTGGCAGCCGGCGTATGTCTGTGGCTGCTTTTTCAATACATCTTCCTTGTCTATGGACAGATGACTCCTGGAATGCAGATGACCCAGCTGGAGATTTGCACCTTCTCCGGAAACCAGGCTTCGGTGCGCTCACGCCGGGCACGCGCACTGGCCAGCACGCTTTCTGTCTGCTCGCTGGGGCTTGGATTCGCCTGGGCGCTGGTGGACGAAGACCGGCTGGCCTGGCATGACCGCATGACGCAAACGTACGCCAGAAAGGCCGATGGTCCCCGTAATCAATGATCGCGGTAAGATGATCGCCGCAATCAGGGGGATTTGAGGCCCCAGGCAGCCGAATGAAACTGATTCACGACTTTACTTTCCCCAAAAATTACGAAATTCAGGTCCTCCCCAACTATTCTCTGGTAAATCCTCTGGAAAACTTTCATCAGTTTCCTGCGGCGCTGGAAGAAAGCGACCGCAGTGGAACTTACCTTCGCGTGGCTCCAAAGCAGGCAGTTGCGTGGGTAGGGTTTTTCTCAAAAGGCTTTGATTCAGACAAGGTCGCCCATGCGGTTTTTTCCTGCCCTGACGCTGATTCTTTGTGCGTGGTTGCGGGTGGCTACGGATACGTGGTGAATACCACCGATCCAGCCCAATGGCTTCAGCTGGAACAGCGCCCGATTACCGAAACGCGAGTTGTAGCCGACAAAAAGCTGCTGCTTTTTGTGGGATTTCTCAAAATCACCGCGCTTGGCCCTTCCGGCCTGCTGTGGACCACCGAACGTCTCTCCTGGGACGGCGTGACTATCTCGCGCATAGAGGGTGACACCCTGCACGGAATGGCCTGGGACGCCATCAGTGACAAGGAAGTTCCCTTTACAGTCGATCTCCACACAGGAAAGCACAGCGGCGGCGCGGCGCCTCTGCAATCCAGCAGTACTACGTAACCCAACAAGGCGCCCAAACCTCGAGGCGGGCCGAAGTAGCTGATTTTTCAGGCTATAATCGGACATGGCGACGAATCCCCACTCTCCCGCTTCAGCCAGGATGCTGAGCGCCAAGCTGGAGCAGTTGCTGGCCACGGTCGCCCGAAATCGCCCCAACGACGATCTCGAAATCATCCGCAGGGCGTACCTGTTCTCTCTCGAACACCATGGCGCGCAGCTGCGCGCTTCCGGCGAGCCCTATCTTATCCATCCCCTTGAAGTGGCGATCGTGCTGGCGGACATGAGGCTCGATTCCACCGCAATCGCCGCTGGCCTGCTGCACGACGCGATTGAAGATACTCCGGTCACCAATGAAGGCATTCGGCGCGGCTTTGGCGAGCACGTGGCGCACATTGTGGACGGGGTCACCAAGATCGAGAAGATCAATTTTGCCAGCCGCGAGGAGCGCCAGGCGGAAAACGTGCGCAAGATGGTGCTGGCCATGGTGGATGACATCCGGGTGGTGCTGATCAAGCTTGCCGACCGTCTGCACAATATGCGTACGCTGCAGCATCTGCCGGAAGAGCGGCAGCAGAATGTAGCGCGCGAGACTCTGGAAATTTACGCGCCTCTGGCCCACCGCCTGGGAATGGGCAAAGTGCGTGGTGAACTGGAAGACCTGGCGTTTCGCTATGTAGATCCCATTGGATACGAACAGGTACGGGCCGCCGTAGAGTCGCGGCGCAAAGCCGGAGAATCGTTTCTGACCGGCTTGATTAAGATCATCAACAAAAAGCTCAAAGAAAACGGAGTAGAAGCCAAAGTCGAGAGCCGGATCAAGCGGCTTTACAGCATCCACCAAAAGCTGGTCCGGCAGCGCATTACCGTGGACCAGGTGTATGACCTGCTGGCGGTGCGCATCATCACCAAATCCGTAAAGGACTGCTACACCGTACTGGGGGCCATCCATCAGATGTGGCGTCCGGTGCCGGGCCGGATCAAAGATTTTATCGCCATGCCGCGGCCGAACCTCTACCAGTCCCTCCACACCACTGTAATTACCGAGGGCGGTCATCAGTTTGAGGTGCAGATTCGCACCGAAGAAATGCACAAGATGGCGGAAGAAGGCATTGCCGCCCACTGGAAATACAAAGACGGCACGCCGGTCACCGCAAAAGACGAAAAGCGGCTCTCCTGGCTTCGCCAGGTAGTCGAGTGGCAGCAGGATGTAAAAGATCCCAGCGAATTTCTTTCCACTCTGAAGGTGGATCTTTATCCGGAAGAGGTTTATACCTTCACTCCCAAAGGCAGGGTGGTCATTCTGCCGCACGATGCCAGCGCCATCGATTTCGCATACGCGATCCATACCGAGGTGGGGCACACCTGTATCGGCGCCAAAGTCAACGGACGTATTGTTCCCCTGCGTTACAAGCTGCGTAATGGCGACGTGGTGGAGATCATGACGCAGGCCGGCCACAATCCCAGTCAGGACTGGCTGAGCATAGCCAAATCGTCGCGGGCGCGAAACAAGATCCGCCACTGGCTCAATGAGCACCAGCGTGAACGGGCCCTTGAGATCGGCAGGAAGCTGATCGAGCGGCAGGCACGTAAGTACCGCCTGGCCATGAAGAACTTTGATGACCGCGAGCTGGAGAAGATTGCGCGCGAATACGGACTGGGCTCGGCGCAGGACCTGATGGCCGGCATCGGCTATGGCAAGTATTCCGCACGGCAGATTCTGGGCAAGCTCGCGCCCAATCTGGGTGAAGAGCCATCTCAGGAAGAGCCAAAGAGCACAAGCACGCTGGGCACCGCCATCCGGCGGGTGTTTGGACAAAGCGCCGAAAGCTCGGCCATCCAGGTAAAGGGCTACAACGATCTTCTGGTGTACCGCGCGCGATGTTGCAATCCCATTCGCGGAGAGGCCATTGTCGGCTACGTGACCCGGGGCAAGGGCGTGGCCGTACATGCGGTGAGCTGCCCGAACGTCACAAATCTCTTGTATGAAGCCGACCGCAGGATTGCCGTAGAGTGGGCCAGACCGGCAATGATCGGCAAGCCGGATGGACGCGGGACGTATCCCGTGAAACTTACAGTCTATTGTGACGACCGCGCAGGTATGCTCAAACAGCTCACCGCCGTGGTGAGCGATGACAATACCAACATTCGCAATATTGAAGCGCGCACCGCCAACGCCCAGGCCACGATCGACATGGTCGTCGATATTGAGGACGTGAAGCATCTGGAACGCGTCATCAACGGCCTGCGCCGCATCCCCGGTATTCACGATGTTCAGAGACTGAACAAGTCCACCACGTAGCGGTCCTTCATCGCCGGCTCTCTGCTGAGAGCGGAAGAGATTTCTGCTATTCTGCTTCGTCCTTATTCCGTGACTTTTTTGGAGGCCCCATGAGTGTTGCCCGTGAAGTTGTTCTTACCGATCAAGCTCCCCGACCGATAGGTCCTTATTCGCAGGCCATTAAGGCCAATGGTTTTGTCTTTATTTCCGGCCAGGTTGCCTTTGATCCGGCCACGGGCAATCTGATTACCGGCGGCATTGAACAGCAAACCGAGCAGGTAATGAAAAATCTCTCCGCCGTGCTTCAGGCTGCAGGAAGCTCATGGGAGAAAGTAGTCAAAACATCTGTGTTTCTGAAAAATATGTCTGAATTCGGGCAGATGAATGAGATTTACGGAAAATTCTGTAAGAACGCTCCTCCGGCCCGTTCCACGGTAGAGGTAGCACGGCTGCCCAAAGATGTGGCAGTGGAAATTGACGTGATCGCTCTGGCGTAACACTTTTCCGGCACTAACAGCAACGGCCCGCGGCAAGTGGTTTTGCCGTGGGCGTTTTGCTTTACAGGCTGGTACCGGCGCAAGGTGCATTTCGTCGCGCCGGTGTGGGTTGCCTTTAAGATTTCAGGGAAATCGCAGCAGCATCGCGGGGAATTACGCCTTGACTACCTTGCCCGACTTCAGGCAGGAAGTGCATACGCGCACACGCTTATGCGTGCCCTGCACAACGGCGCGCACCTCGCGCAGGTTTACATTCCAGCGCCGGCGGCTCACATTGTGCGCGTGGCTGATGGCATTTCCAAACTGCGGTCCCTTGCCGCACATTTCACATACTCGGGCCATAACGAATCTCTCCAGAAATTGACTCAGAAGGGCTTCAAGAAGACTTCAGAGCTTTGAGTAAACCTCAATTTTACAGAGTGTTAGCGGAAAGGGCAACCGTAAGCTGGCTGGGGTGCTGCGCTGGTACTGGTTTCGGCCTGTCACCGGTGGCAGGCAAAAAAATCGCCAGCCCCGAGGAACTGGCGATTTTGTGTAGTTGGTTTACTGGCAGTTAGCGAGTTTGAATGAAGCAACCCGGGTGTGCCAGTTGAATGTACCGTTTGCCGCGATATATTCATTGACATACCAGAAAGTGCAGTCATCGACAGGATCCACCGAGAGGGCCGTGTAATCACCCCAGCGGTTCAGGCTTTTCAACTGCGAGCCTGTGCCATTGAAAATGGTGGTTTCGGTTCCCAATGTGCCCGCGGGATCAGCCGCCGTGCGTGAAGCAAAGCGAATGGAAGGAAAGATGGAAGCATTGGAAACGCTGTAGCCAATCACCATATTGCCCACTTTGTCCTGAGCGGCGGAGCCCATCCAGCGGTTCACTCCATCTGCCGGAGCAAAGGTGCCTTGCTGGAATACGCTCAGTCCGCCGGTCGTGGCATTGGGGCGAAGCTCATACCAGCGCACGCCTGACTTTTGCGCGCCTGGGTTCACGGAGTGGTTGACCACCAGGGCCTCATGGCCATCGGCAAAGTGGCGATAGGCAAAGCGGTACATTAGGCGGTCGCCCAGGGAGTCAAGCTGCTGCCTGGTGCCGGGCTGAGGAATACAAGTGCCGCCGTTGCAGGCTTCGCTGAATGCCGCCACCGCAGTGTCAATGGGGCCGGTCAGTTTGCTGTTGGCCGGAGTGACGAAGTCAACATGGAAGCGGAAAACATGCAGCAGGTTCGTGGCGAAGGCGGCAAAATAAGGATCGGCGCCTGCCGGTGGAGCAATGGTTCCGTCAATATCGCTGGGCATCATGGTGCCCAGGGTATTGGCCAGTTGGAAGCACTGCTGGGTAGCGGGAGCGCCGGCGCGCATGGCGGCCCCATCCATAGCGCAGATGCGGGGGCCTGCAAAGGTATTGCCGTTGAAAATGTTGTAGGTCGCGTAATATGCGTTGTTCCAGATACCTACCTTGGGATAGTCGTTGAAGTTAGGCTGAGGGAATGCATACACATTGAAGGCGCCGGTGGCGTCGCTGGTCTGGGAGACAGCTACGCATTGAAAAAAGCCTGCGGTGCCGCCATTGGTCACGGAAAACTGCGTCAGCACCCAGCGGTTATTGGCCTTGTCATACTGGGCAATCGGATCACCATCATTATTCACGGCGCAGGGGTGACCACTTCCCAAAGCCTGAAAGAGCTGATTACCGGGGATGGGCCCTTTAACGGCAGCTCCGGTGGTTTTATTGAAGACTTCAAACGACTCATTGACCCACTCGACAAACTGCGTTGCGCCCACTGCGCCATTGGTATCGGGCGGAGCGGAGTTTACCGTGAACCCAGGAAATCCATTGCCCAGACCTTCAAAATTCAGGCCAGCCGTGACCGTGGTGGCAGCTGTGACGGGGCCAGACTGCACAACAGGGTCGTTGCCGCTGGCCGGGCCGTTCGGATGGACGATCCGCAGGGGTTTATCGTGCAAAGGGCCGTTTGCCGCCTGCCCTTCATGCATCGTGCTGACTGGCTGTGAAACTCCCTGCTCGCCAAAGCTGACTTCGGGGTTGAACTGCTGAGGGGCTTGGGCAAACATGCTGGACGCCAGCAAAACGGCGCCTGTAATTTGACCAACAACAGTGAATCGGTGTTTAAACATGCAAACAACCTCCAGATAGATGAATTGGAATGGCTAATCTTTCTGCCAGTGGGGGGCTCCAGAGAAGGGATTAGACCGTTGTGGAACAACTACCGAGGACAGTAGTTCGAGTGCGGCGATAAGTATATACAGTACGGCCCGCCTGTAAATAATTATTAATGTATAAATTTTGTAAACAATGCCAGCGGCTGGCCGGCTTGGCCGTAGACAGGGTACTGTCAGGAAGAGAAACAGCGCATCATTTCCGGACTGTCCGCCTTAGGGAAACTCTGAACAGGGACAGCATATGGGCAGGGGATGAGTTCACAAAGATATTTGGGCAATGATAGGCACGGATTCGGCGAACTGTGAAGCGGCTCTGAGGATTACGCGTAAGCCGGAACTGGCTTGCCGGAGGTT
>DASSEH010000039.1:0-2072 GCA_035695325.1 Candidatus Angelobacter sp. | reverse complement strand
GCTGACGGAAGGCAACACGGATGGGCGCGATAGTGCGAGCGCCCAGACGGCCCGGCGTGGTCGTAGACACTGGCATGTGCGGACGCTCTTTGCTCGGGAACCGGGAGATCTCATGGTCGGCCAGCGCCAGCATGCGTGCTGCACTGGTCCGTGTCGGGAAGGCGAGGAGCCGTAGCCGATGATGTACGAGCATGAGAAGTCTGACCCCGCCATAGTAGCTGTGAAGCCGACGAACAAGGCCGGGCAACCGGCTGCGGAGTTGGTGGAGCCAAGGGCGGGGGCCGAGGGGAATGTGAGTCAGCAAAACACGGGCCGGGCACAGTACCGGGAAACCGTGTCACAGGCGCTGAAGCGCATACGGAATTTCGTGAGAATATCACGACGCGCCGTTACATACCCGAGGTGGGAGAAGCTATGGGGCGGGCGGCGGAGGTCGTGGCACCTTCATCGTCCACACCAACTGATGGAGGTTGCCCCATGCCCCAAGTCAATGATCTCAGCCGAAGCCTGACCGCGTTTGATCCGATCTCGACCTTGGTAGTGGTCGTAGAGATGAGCAAGGCGAGCTGGCTGGTGAGCGGAGCTGTTCCTGGCGTCGAGCGCCAGCCGTTGAAGAAACTGGAGCCGGATGCGACGGCACTGTTGCGATTGATCGAGCGGTGGCGGGACGAGGCGATGCGTGCTGGACGGCCGATCAGTCGGATCGCGCTGGCCTATGAGGCTGGCCGCGACGGCTTCTGGCTGGCGCGCTGGCTCATTGCTCGCGGGATCGAGGCGCATGTCATCCATTCGGCAAGCGTTGCGGTGTCACGCGAGCGCAAGCGGGCGAAGACGGATCGTCTAGATGCGGCGATGTTGATGCGCGTGTTCCTGGGCTGGTTGCGCGGTGAGCGGGGGCACTGCGGGATGGTGGTGATCCCGACGATGGAGGAGGAGGCTGCGAGGCGCCCGAGCCGCGAACGCGAGAGCCTTGTCAACGAGCGCTCACGCATCACCAACCGCATGAAGAGTGCGCTCGCCCGTCTCGGGATCCGGGGATTCAAACCACATCTGCGCAAGGCGCCAGAGCGTCTGGCAGATCTGCGGACAGCGGAGGGCACGGGTCTGCCGGCGAACGTCATCGAGGAGTTTCGGCGCGACATGGCACGGCTGGCACTGGTCCGTGAGCAGATCAGCTCGATCGAGAAGACACGTGCCGAGCGGCTCGAGCGGGCACCGGACACAGGCCCGCATGCGATGGTGCGGCTGCTCGCCAGGGTGATCGGTATCGGCATCGAGACGGCGGACATGCTGGTGCGGGAGATCTTGTCGCGGAAGCTTCGAGATCGAAGAGCCGTGGCGCGCTACGCCGGGCTCACGGGATCGCCCGACGAGAGCGGTTTGAAACGCCGAGAGAAGGGCTTGGCCAAGGCTGGCAATGCGCGGGTACGACGTGGGCTGATCCAGTTGGCGTGGCGCTTCCTGATGTTCCAGAAAGACAGTGCGCTGGCGCGCTGGTATCGCATGCGGACCGAGGGGCCGAGCGGCGCGCGCAAGACGACGATGATCGTGGCACTGGCGCGCAAGCTACTGATCGCACTGTGGCGCCTAGTCACGACCGGCGAGGTGCCGGACGGTGTCGAGCTACGGCCGGCGGCGTGAGCAACACTCTAGAACGAGAAAGGACAAACAGGGTTCGGCACCTAACTGCGCTTGATGCGCCCGGTAGCCGATGACGATCCGAGGTGGCGGCAATCCGCATTCGGCTATGGCTGCAATGCCGCTGAGAGAATGGACCCGCCGCCTCGGAGCCTTGCCCGCAGAAGCGTATGACTGCTTCATGGTCTGGACCCCATACGGGTTCAACCGAATACAAGCGTGGTTCGCGCGATTGATCGCGGCCAATGGCAGGCTCCCCTCGGATCATCGCGCGGCCAACCACCCGATCGCCAGCGAGCCTGCCGCCGTGCTCACGTCCGTCAAGGACAAACCTTCGGCGGAGCTGAAGAAGCACCGTCCTTGACCGCCGCTGCGCGCGACGGCGATGGAATATGCGGTCGGGACGGAAGAATGCTCGCGGCGCGGGTCGAACA
>DASSEH010000038.1:0-1341 GCA_035695325.1 Candidatus Angelobacter sp. | reverse complement strand
TACCTAGTGTTCCGTTGCTGACAGACGATTCACAAATCGGCGCGAACCTGCGAGTCTGCGCCGATGAGGAAAATCGAGCAGATTTGGATCAGCGTGGCTGATCGCGAACGATTGGAGCGGTTGGTTCGAGACCGAAACACGCCGCAGAAGGTGGTTTGGAGGGCGCGGATCGTGTTGCTGGCGAGCGATGGACTGACAGCGGAGGGGATTGCGGCGGCCGTGGACAAGAGCCTGCTGACGGTGCGTCGCTGGCGCCGCCGCTACGTGGCGAAGGGGATGGACGGGCTGTTGAAGGATGCGACCCGCCCGTCGCGCGTCAAGCCGTTGACGCCCGAGAAGATCAAGCAGGTGGTCCACATGACGCTGCATGCGAAGCCGCCGAATGCGACCCACTGGAGCCTGCGCAGCATGGCTGCGGCGGCAGGGGTCTCCTACAGCAGTGTCCAGCGGATATGGCGTGCGCACGGGCTCAAGCCGCATCTGGTCGAAACGTTCAAAGTCTCGCGCGACAAGAACTTCGCGGCCAAGGTAGAGGACGTGGTCGGGCTCTACCTCGATCCACCCGACAGGGCGCTGGTCTTCTGCGTCGACGAAAAGAGCCAAATCCAAGCCCTCGACCGCACTCAACCGGGATTACCCATGAAGAAGGGGCGTGCCGGTACCATTACCCACGATTACAAGCGCAACGGCACCACCACCCTGTTCGCAGCGCTGAACATGCTGGATGGCAAGGTTATCGGGACCTGCATGTCGCGCCATCGACATCGCGAGTTCCTGCGCTTTCTCAGATTGATCGACCAGCAGACCCCCGCCGGTCTCGATCTCCATCTCATCGTTGACAATTATGCCACGCATAAGACTCCGGCCGTAAAGCGCTGGCTCAAAGCCCATCCCCGCTTCCATTTGCACTTCACGCCGACTTCGGCTTCCTGGCTCAACATGGTCGAGCGGTTCTTCGCCGAGATCACCCGAAAACGTATCCGCCGCGGCGCCTTCAAGAGTGTCGCGGAGCTCAAAAGCGCCATCATGGAATACCTGGAAAACCACAATGCAGACCCCAAGCCATTCATCTGGACCAAGTCGGCCGGCCAAATCCTCGAAAAGGTCGCCCGGGCGAAACAAGCGTTAGAGTCACAACACTAGGAGTCCGGGCCTCGTGACCAAACAACCCCTTGGGCATCCGGTGTGATGACCGAAAGCCTTCCCCCAGCTGTTTGAAGGGCTTTTATTAGCAATGCCGCTTGGTGTGCATAATCCGGAGGACTACGGTGTTTCGTCATCATAATTGGTACGATCCGTACGATCGGCGCGGTTTGTTCGCACACAGCGACAGGAAAAGGC
>DASSEH010000037.1:0-1143 GCA_035695325.1 Candidatus Angelobacter sp. | reverse complement strand
AACACGAGCAAGCCGGCGGCCGCGCACAAGGTCTATCCCTATCTGCTCGGTGGGTTGTCGATCGATCGGGTCAACCAGGTCTGGTGCTCGGATATCACCTATATCCCGATGGCCAAGGGGTTCGTGTATCTGGTCGCGATCATGGACTGGCACAGTCGTGCGGTACTGGCCTGGCGGCTGTCGAACACGCTCGGCGCCGATTTCTGCGTCGAGGCGCTCGAGGAAGCGCTCGCTCGCTTTGGTCGGCCGGAGATCTTCAACACCGACCAGGGCAGCCAGTTCACCAGCGACGACTTCACCGGCGTGCTGAGCCGGCACGAGGTCACGATTAGCATGGATGGCAAGGGGCGCTGCATGGACAACGTCTTCATCGAGCGGCTATGGCGCAGCCTCAAATACGAGGAGGTTTACCTGCATGCCTATGGCAACGTCGCCGCGGCTAAGGCCGGCATCGGGGCTTGGCTGGTTTTCTACAACGAGGAGCGCCAACATCAAAGCCATGGCTATCGCACGCCGCGGCAAGTGTACGAAGCACAATGCCGGTGGATATGTGGACGATCGGCTTTGCCGACCGGCTGCGCTTCCCCCGCTTCCCGAGCCAGCTCGAAAAGCGGGGAAATGCTCGCCTTCGCCCACATCCCCACCGGCACAACTACCAACACAAGGATTGATCAAAAGGGTTTTGACGGTAGAGTAACCAGCGCCTCAATGGCGATCGGAGCCGACATCGAAATCCGCGGGGGCTACACCTTAAAACTTGGCTCCGGCTGTCGCACGATCGGGGTCCACTGCAATTGCAGCATGGGTTAGCGTTACAATTCTTGGCGCGCATTGTCAGGTACCACATCCAGCTAACCCAACGTCGACAAGTTGACGGTGCCGCAAGGGGTGCACAGTAATGGGCATCCATTCTGCAATCATTAGACGTGATCTACCTCTCCCCAGTCCCGCAGCGACGTGTCAGTGCAGCGTAACCCGCAGTCGTTGCAGATTGCGGGTTCCGCCGGCATCCGTCGTGACCACGACGAATACATTCTCAACGCTCGGCAAATCCTGCAGTCGCGCCCTGAACAACGCTCGATCGATTTGTTCCAGCTGTCCTTGGCCGGCGCTCGCACGCGCCAGCAGCTGGGCGTCGGTCTC
>DASSEH010000036.1:0-1559 GCA_035695325.1 Candidatus Angelobacter sp. | reverse complement strand
CCTTTGTTGAGACGCTGCTGAGCGTCTTCTTTCTTGGCAGCTTTCTTGCCTACCTGCAGTGGCGAGACAACAGACAGCCGTTGTGGCTGATATTGTGCGGAATGCTGCTGCTGTGCGCGCTGCTTACCAAGGAGACCGCGGCGGCACTGCCGGTGCTGATTGTTGCTCATGCCTTGCTCTTTCGTTCTTCAGAACAGGAAGGTATGGCGCGCGGACGCGGCTGGGTATGGCCGGTCATTACTGTAACTACGGCTGGGTGTTGCTATGTCCTGATGCGTATGGCTGCGATTCATGCGGTAGTGATCGCCCATGAGAGCCACAGCTGGGGCGACGTTCTGCGTACCGGCCCGCTGCTGTACGCTCTCTATGCCATCAAGACGCTTTGGCCGCTCCATCTGGGAGCGTGGTATGACACTTCCATCGTGAGTTCCTTTTTGCTGGCCAATTTCTGGCTGCCATTGTTGTTTTGCGTCCTTTATGCCGCATTGACCATCTGGGGCCTGCTCCGGCGCAGACGGCTGGCGGCATTTTTTCTGCTGTGGTGGGCCGTACTTCTTGCACCGGCAGTTGCAGGCGTTGTTTCTTTTTCAGATTTCGAACTAACGCATGATCGCTTTACTTTTCTGGCTCTGGCTGCCCCGGCAATCGGTGTGGCCGAACTTTTGCGCAGGCTTCCTGCACGCGGCCCGTCTTTATTTGGATTTGCGGGGACAAGCGTGGCAGCCGGAGCCCTGGTGATGGTGGCACTGGCGTTCCTGACTGCCGCGCAGGCGAGCACCTGGAAAAATGAGGTCGAACTGTATGCGCATGACATCGCTGTTGCGCCTCGCTGCACCAAAGCGCGAACGTCTTTAGCCAGTGAATTCATTAAACGCCATGAGTTTGCCAATGCGATCCTTCTTGATCGTGATGCGGTGGAGATCGCTCCCAATCACTGGCCGACCATATTTCATTACGGCATGACTCTCTACATCGCCGGATATCACGAGGAAGGGCTACGTCAGCTCTACCGCGCGTTGGAACTGTCGCCCAAAGAGACCGTAGTTTATTACGGGTTGGGAGCAGTGCTGGCCGATGCAGGAGACTTTGATCGGTCGATCAGGATTCTGCAACAGGGAATTACCGTGGCCAACGATCCTGCTACGCTGCGCATGAAGCTGGCATCGGTAAAGATGAGGGCGCAGGCGGCAGGGCAGCAGAATATCAGCCACTGATTCAGTCGTCTTTGCGATGGATCCGAGCAGCAAAAGGGCTGGGATCTTTGAAGCGATGAGGATCATGATCGGTGGTGATATCGAGCAGATGCTGCATGCCAGCCCAGGTGATTGCCATCGACAGCAATGTTGAATTGGACCAAAAGAACCCACATGGAAAAAACTCAAATGGAAACCGCAACCCCGCAATACAGGTATATCTTTTTTATCCTGCTGATCACATTCCTGGTGTATTTGCAGGCGGTTCGATATCCATTCCTGAGTCTGGATGATACCGCTTTTATCGTGGACAGACAGTATGTCCATCAGTGGTCGTCACTACCGTCATTTTTTACTGGAGCGATC
>DASSEH010000035.1:0-1626 GCA_035695325.1 Candidatus Angelobacter sp. | reverse complement strand
CGATAAAGTCCCGCCCGCATCATCTGGGCCATGCCGCGCGCATCGTTGCGGTCGGTCTTGTTGATCTGCGCCTGCAACACCGCCCGCATGTGCCGCGTCTCGACACAGATCACTGGCAAGCCTGCTTCGGCAAGCGCGCTGAAAAGCCATTGCGATAGTGGCCCGGCTTCCAGTCCGATCCGCTTGAAGCGGTAGATCGGGTTCCCCAGAACCTGCAGCAGAGCTTCTGGCTCGCTTGCTACCTTCACTTCCCGCACGATTCTGCCCGTGTCATCCACAATGCAGATGCTGGTCTCCTTGACCGATACGTCCAATCCAGCAAAATGGTCCATGCTGCGCTTCTCCTTCTGATGCTTGAGGCCGTAACCACGGACCTCGTTTCACCATCAGCCTGAAGCGCAGCACCCAAAAATCTTCAGCTATCCACAAGCTGGGCCGGCCGATTACCCCATCTTTACCCCAAAGAGCAGACATCGTCAGGCCGCCCCGGCATGTCCGTTTCGTGCCAAACTCGGAAGTGTTAGCCTACGATTCCTCACGCCTCTTTCGGCATTACGTGGCATAATCCTTTTAGGAACGCCGCCAAGTTCGGTTTGTTTGGGGAGAATTGTGATGCTTCCGAAACCTGAATTGGCCTATTTCGCCATTGCCGATATCTCCGGCTATACGAGCTTCCTCGCAGGGGTCGAACTCGACCATGCGCAGGACATCATCGCCGATTTCATGGACACGGTGGTCAAGGGCCTCAGACCGCCTTTCCGGCTTGCCAAGTTTGAGGGCGATGCCGCCTTCGTCTACGCCGTGGCCGAGAAGGTCGACGGTTCGCTCCTACAGGACACTATCGAGTTGGCCTATTTTAAGTTCCGTCGCCGGCTGCGCGACGTCAAGCAGGCATCGACTTGCGAGTGCAAAGCCTGCGTTGCGATGAGCGATCTCGATTTTAAGTTCGTCGTCCATCACGGCGAGATGGTGAAGCAGAAGATGGGCGGGCGCGAAGAGCTTGCCGGACGCGATGTGATCCTCGTCCATAGGCTCCTCAAGAACACGGTGAGTGAAAAGGTTGGCAGCCGCGCCTATGCGCTCTACAGCGACGCCTGCATCCAGACCATGGGCATGAACCCGGCGGCGCACGGACTCGTCGAGCATCGCGAAACTATCGACATCATTGGCGACGTTAAGCTCTGGCTGCGCGACCTCGAAGAGGCGTGGAAGAAGGAGGACGAGCGCACGCATCTCGAGGTAACGCGAGCCAACGCCTATGTGACCTGGGATTTTGATATCGCCACGCCGCGACAGACAGTGTGGGAACATTTTACAGTGCCCGGGCAGCGGCAGAAATGGTGGCCCGCTGACGCGATCATCGAGACCTCAAGCAAAAGGCGTAGGGGAATAGGGACCGAGAATCACTGCATGCACGGGAAGGACGCCATCGTCGAAGAGGTGCTCGATTGGCGTCCGTTTGACTATTTGACCGTGAGCACGCTTCTTCCTATCCCGGGCGCCCCGAAGATTATGATGACCCATGCCTTTCAGGATCGGACAAATGGCGCAACGCATATAGAAATGCGGGTCGCCAAGCCCAAGCCGAAGGACAAAGCCTTCGTCGATCAGGCGGGAGCGAAATTC
>DASSEH010000034.1:0-1186 GCA_035695325.1 Candidatus Angelobacter sp. | reverse complement strand
TTGCGCAAACCGATCCTGGAGTTCAGGCCGCGAGCCGTGGAGCAGGACAACCCCTGGCTTCCGTGACAGCGAACAACCCGGTTGGTATTCTCGATTTCTTTAACGATGGTCTGGATCGATTTCAGAATGTAGAAGCCGTGTCCGGCACCGACGACGTAGGTCTGGGACCGCGGTTTAACATGAACCAGTGTTCGATATGTCACTCGCAGCCGGCGATTGGCGGCACCGGACCAGCCAGCAATCCGGAATTCAAGGCAGTGGGGAACTGCGCCAATGGCGTGGCCCAGACGCGGGCCGACCAGGGCGTAAAAGCCGTCGCCTGCAGTACTACGAATACCACACCGTCTTTCATCACGGCCAATGGTCCAACGCGTGAAGCCCGTTTTCCCTTCTTCTTCAACGCGAACGGCACGGTGAACACGGCCAACCCGAACGGTGGAGTGGAATCACTGTTTACGGTGAGCGGCCGTCCGGACGGAGCCACCAACTGCAGCCTGACGCAGCCCAGCTTTGCGGCGGCGGCAGCGGCCAACAACCTGATCTTCCGTATCCCCACGCCGCTGTTTGGCACGGGGCTGCTGGAGAACCTGGACGATTCAACCCTGCTGATCAACCGGAACAAGAACCTCGCCAACAACCTGGGTATTGCCGGAGACTTCAACCGCAGTGGCAATGACAATACCATCAGCCGTTTTGGCTGGAAGGCCCAGAACAAATCGCTGCACATCTTCGCGGGAGAGGCTTACAACGTGGAGATGGGCATCACCAACCTGATAATGCCGAATGAACGTGCGCTGCCGGGTGAAGACGGCAACGGCGGAACCGGTGGAACGGGATTGCCTGCCAGCTGCCTGAACCTTGGGCTCAACGGGTATCCGGAGGATTCGAACAATCCTGGAACGACGGGAACCGCGACGCTGGATGACGCATCGGCGTTTGCCAACTTCATGCGGCTGCTGGCTCCGCCAGCTGCGGGTGGAGTGATTCTGAACGGAGTAGCAGTGACCGCAGCCTCGATTGCCAACGGGAAATCGCTGTTCAGCTCGGTGGGTTGCGCGACGTGCCACAATTCGACGCTGGGCAACACGCAGCCCTCGAACGTTACACCTGGCCTGGGTGGCGCGGCGGTGAATGCGTTTACCGATCTGGAATTCCACCACATGGGTACGGTGCTGAATGACAACGT
>DASSEH010000033.1:0-1599 GCA_035695325.1 Candidatus Angelobacter sp. | reverse complement strand
AACGCAGAGCATCTTCGACGAATTCTTGCAAAATATGCCTACTATAACGAAGAGCGAACTCACTTATCACTCGGGAAGGACGCTCCCTACACGCCTCCATCGCAATCAGCCGAAGCATGATTAAACGAGCCGCGTGCTTGTCCACAGGCCGTCGCCTCGAATCGCCGGCGGAACGCCGGCGGAGTTTCGCACCTTTATGACGAATGAGATCGGCAAGTGGCGCACCGTCATCAAGCATGCAGGCATCCAGGCGAATTAATACCAACCCTCACAATGAGTGACCGGCGACTGCCCAATCGCGGCGAGCGATGGACATGATTTTCCACGGTTGATCGATGAGCGTATTCCAGGCGTAGCAGCAGTGATCGACGATTTCGTCGAAGGATTTGAAGATGCGGTTCGACAGCCAGTTCGCCCGCATGAATTGCCAGATATTTTCTTGCGGGTTGAGCTCCGGCGCACGCGGCGGCAGCGGCAGGAGCGAGATGTTTTTGGGAGCCTTGAGGTCTTTGGCGCCGTGCCATCCAGCTTGATCGAGAATGAGAACGGCGTGTGCGCCGGGGGTGACTTTCGTTGCGATTTCGTCGAGATGGAGCTGCATGGCCTCGGTGTTGCAAGCGGGCAGCACGAGGGCCGCGCCGGCTCCGCGCTCGGGGCATACCGCGCCGAACAGATAGGTTGATTGGGTGCGTTGATCGTGGATGGCCCGGGGACGCGAGCCTTTTCTGGCCCAGCGATAGGTGAGTTTGTTCTTCTGACCCACACGCATCTCATCCTGGAACCAAATCTCTACTGGCGTGCCAGGCGGGAGTGTCGCGCGGATTTCCGCCACGCGTAGGGCAAAGTTTTTTTGAACGCCGCCATGGCGTCTGCGTCCTGCTTGTAGGCCTTCGGCCGGGCACTCACATGCGAGAAGCCCAGGTCCTTCAAGGCGCGATAGATGGTGTCGTCCGACACCGAGAGCCCGAACTCGTCATGTAGCCGCATGATCAGATCGCAGGCCCGCCAGCGCACCACGCCGTGGATCGCAGGGATCGGGCCTTCCTCCACGATCCGGCGGAGAAAGGCTTTTTGCGTGTCGTCGAGCTTGGGCGGCGCGCCTGGCGAAGGGATGTTGATGAGACCGTCAGGCCCCTGCTCGTTGTATCGGATCACCCAGTCCCGCAATGTCTGGCGGTCCATCCCGCCGATCTTCGCCGCTTCCTCCCGCGAAGCCCCGTCGAGTACGGCCGCAAGCGCCAAAAGCCTTCGCGCTTGCGCTCCATCCTTTGCGCGTCTCGCAAACCGCCGAACCTCACCGGCCGTATAGTCCGTCCTAACCGGCACTGCTTGGCCCATGGCAAACACCCTCCGTTTGCCATCTTGAATCACGCCACTGCCGATTCGGGAATCCCGTGAGTCACCCAATCGGCGGGTTGGTATAAGAGCGTCTGCAGCTTCGCGGCGACGAAGACGAGTGTCGGGGGAAAGGGTTTCAAGCTGGAGCAGCGTTGGAGTCACCATCCGATACGGACGGGTGACCCATGGGGGGTGCAACCGTCCGGGTTAATTGGGACGGTTGCCCATTAATCACATTTTTCATCCAAAATCACGATAAAC
>DASSEH010000032.1:0-1114 GCA_035695325.1 Candidatus Angelobacter sp. | reverse complement strand
GTGTGGACTCTAGGGATTCCCTTTTAGGAGCAAATCAGATTCAAGGCTGCTTTTGGGGAGGCAGTCTTGGGTGTGATGGACCGTTTGGTTTTGAGCGACGCGGCGTGGGAGCGGATGGCGCCGCTGATCATAGGTCGACCCGACCAGAAAGGCTCCACTGGGCGCGACAATCGGATGTTCGTGGAAGGTGTGCTGTGGATCGTGCGTACGGGCTCTCCCTGGCGTGATCTTCCGGAGGCGTTTGGGGATTGGAACAGCGTGTTCCGGCGCTTCAGTCGATGGAGCATCAAGGGTGTTTGGTGGCGGATCTTCGAGGCGATGTCCGATGACCCGGACTTCGAATATCTGATCGTCGATTCCACCATCGTCCGAGCCCACCAGCACGCTGCCGGGGCCAAAAAAGGGGGTCTGAAGATCAGGCGATCGGCCGCTCGCGCGGTGGCCTGAGCACCAAGATTCATATGGCCGTTCGAGGCCTGGGATGTCCGGTGCGGTTCACGCTGACCGCAGGTCAGAAGGGCGATGCACCGCAAGCGGCTGCTTTGCTGGAAGGCTTACCTGCCGAGGTCGTCATGGCCGACACAGCCTACGACGCCGATCATTTGCGCCAGGCCATCGCTGCCAAAGGCGCGCTCGCCGTCATCCCCAACAACCCGTCACGGGCGCTCAAATATCCGCTCGACAAGCATCTCTATGCCCAGCGCCATCTCGTGGAGTGCTGCTTCTCAAAACTCAAACAATTCCGCCGCGTCGCAACCCGCTTCGAAAAGACAGCCCGAAATTACCTTGCCGTCGTCACTCTCGCAGCCATCATCTTATGGATGCGATGAGTGTCCACACCTCCTAGCCCACATTGCGGCAAGGAAACTTACGACCCATCGCACTGCGCCAAGAGTTGTTGATTCATTCAACAGTCTCAACGTTCCCCATTGGCACAAATGCGAAGTGCCAACGGGCTGTGGACTTGTCTGCTTTGCGGGGCAAACCGGAAGCGATCGGTGCACGGTCAGAATGACGCGATTGACGCAAAGCTGCCATTGACTGACCTCGGGTGCGAGGCCCAATTCAATAAGGCGGTTTGATTCGATACCAGGCCAGGGTTGAATCTCGGAAC
>DASSEH010000031.1:0-1263 GCA_035695325.1 Candidatus Angelobacter sp. | reverse complement strand
GTCACCAGTATCACCGGCAAACTCTCTACGGTGTATATAACCACACTCCCTATATATTTTATAAATAGACTGGTGACACTGGTGTGTGTACCGAAAACCTTATCTGAGTTGATGACGTGATGGAATCGCCTAAGCTGGCGGAATGATCGGGCTGCTGTGTTTCGTGCTGGCCGTCCTGGCCTCGCCATTCAAGTCGAAGTGGCGGCTTGAAGCTGAGAACGCGGTGCTTCGACATCAGTTGATTGTCTTGAAGCGTAGGCTGCGTGGTCGCGTCCGGCTCACGAACAATGATCGCTGGTTCCTTATCCAGCTGTATCGCTGGTTTCCATCAATCCTGCAGGTTCTCACAATCATCCGGCCCGAGACGCTCGTGCGTTGGCACAGGGCCGGCTTTCGCTGCTACTGGCGTGGGAGGTCGCGCCTACAGGGAGGGCGACCGCAGATCGACACGGAGCTGCGCGTATTGATCCGGCGGATGAGCGTCGAAAATCCGCTTTGGGGCGCGCCACGCATCCACGGCGAACTGCTCAAGCTCGGGTTTGAGGTCGCGCAGTCGAGCGTCGCCAAGTACATGGTCAAACGACGGGGGCCACCCAGCCAGGGATGGCGAACCTTCCTGCGTAACCACGCGCCGGACATTGCCGCCATGGACCTGTTCGTTGTTCCAACTATCGGTTTCGATCTGCTCTATGCCTTCGTCATCGTCCGGCTCGACCGCAGAGACCTGGTCTGGATCAACGTCACAGCAAATCCGACGGCAGAATGGGTTGCACGTCAAATAACGGAGGCATTTCCTTGGGATGAAGCGCCGCGTCACCTCATCCGCGATCGGGATCGGATCTATGGCAGCGTCGTCACACGCCGATTGCGCGCCATGGGCATCCGGGACAAGCCTACCGCGCCAGCCTCGCCCTGGCAGAACGGCTTTGCCGAACGGCTGATCGGATCGATCCGGCGTGAGTGTGTAGACCACATCATTGTCTTGGGCGAGGTGCATCTGCGCCAGATTCTGCAATCGTACGCGCGCTATTACAATGACATCAGGACGCACCGGTCATTGGACAAAGATGCACCAGTCTCTCGTCAAATTCAGCGAATCGGAAGCATCAAATCACATGCCATCCTTGGCGGACTTCACCACCACTATGCCCGAGCTTAAGTTTTCGGTACACACAGGGTCTTCGGTCCCGCTTCACTGACCTGGCGGGTCGACCGCGAGGCGGCCGTCTTCCTTGGCGCCGGCCGCGCCTTGTTGCTTCAGTT
>DASSEH010000030.1:0-5039 GCA_035695325.1 Candidatus Angelobacter sp. | reverse complement strand
TGATTTCGTAGGGCGTGTTGAACCGCCGGGTGTCCGGACATGCGCCAGAGTCCCGTCGGTGAACCGGCAGCGACCGATGCGGCGAACTTCGCGATGCCGAGGCGGCGAAGCTCCGTGAATCGGTTATGCCCGTTCCGCCATTGCCGCCAGAGATACAAACGCATTCTCCGGCGGATCCAGGCTTCCAGGTTCGTTAGCACGCGCGGGGTCTGACAGAAGCCGAAGTACCTGCGCCATCCGATGAGGTATGGCGTGAGGTCTGCGATCATCTGCTGCAAACTGATCCCTCGCGTCCGGCATGTGATTTTCCGGATTCGGTCTTTGAACTTGTCGAGGGCTTTCGGCGCAATGCGTCGCTCGCTCCCGTCATTCGCAATGCTGAATCCGAGAAATTTACGTTCCTCGGGTCGCGCCACCGCGCTTTTGGCCTCGTTGACTTTCAAGCGGAGCTTGTCGGTCAGGAACCGGCTTATCGAGGCCCTCACCCTTTCGCCGGCGTGGTGGCTGCGAACATAGATGTTGCAGTCATCCGCGTAACGGCAGAACCGGTGACCACGTCGAGCCAATTCCTTGTCGAGATCGTCGAGCACGATATTACTGAGGAAGGGCGAGAGCGGACCGCCTTGCGGGGTCCCTTCGTCCACCGGTCGGACCAAACCATCTTCCAACACCCCGGCATTCAGGAATGCCCGGATAAGTTTGAGCACGCGTTTATCGGGTATCCGTGAGGCGACGCGCGACATCAGGATGTCGTGGTTAACTCGGTCGAAAAATCTTTCCAAATCGAGATCAACCACTACGTTGTAGCCATCGGCGACGTAACGCTGTGCCTGGGCTACAGCCTGGTGGGCGGACCGCCCCGGCCGAAATCCGAAACTGTGCTCCGAAAACGTCGGATCCCATCGCTCTTGGAGAACTTGCAGCACGGCTTGTTGAATCAGGCGGTCGACGACACAGGGGACGCCGAGTTTCCTGACCCCGCCATCCGGCTTCGGGATTTCGACCCGCTTAACCGGCTGCGGCCGATAGTTTCCGTTGAGCAGTTGAGACCGAATGTTTGGCCAGTGCTGACGCAGGAACGCCTTCGCGTCGTCGATGGTCATCCCATCAACGCCAGGGCTTCCTTTGTTCCTTTTAACACGCTTCCACGCTCTTTCGAGGTTCTCTCGGTCGCACACCTCCTCCATCAGTTGTTCTGTGAAAGCCGGGTTTTCGGTGGCTGATTTCGCCATGAATGGTTCGGTCTCCTCGTCACCGCGTGCCGGGGCTTCACCCCGGTCCTTCGGTTCCAAGGCCAGCTCTTGCTGGTTGTTCTGCCGCTGTCTATTCACGAGATACCAGTCCTACTTGCCTCTCTCAATCGTTCGGGCCTTCAGCCATCGTTTCCGGCTCCGCCTATCTGTTTCTCCACCTTTCGGTCTTGGAGTGCCTCAATAGCTTTGCCGACAGCCTGACCTAATACGCCCTCAGCTGACTTCTGCCCTGCGGTCAGACCGCCTTACGGCGCCCTCAGTCGCCGAAGCGACACAGAGCAGATCTCCCGGGGTAAGCTCAATCGCCTTCGGTGCACAACCGCCGGATCTACGCTTCGCATCCTTGATGGATCTGGACTTCGCGATGTGTCGCCCGCTCGTCCGACGCTTGCGCCTCATATCCGGTTTTTATTCATCGGCTCGCACCTTTGATCCACGCTTCCTTCAGACCCCGCCTCGCGACGGCAGCCCTTGCGTTTCACTAACCCTTCACCTCCATCAGGTTGGGTGGAAGACTTTCACTTCCGAGCTATTGAGCATGCCCGGCACACAACTGAACCGCTATCGCGGTAGCGCCCAGCCGTGCGGGAAGCGTCCTGTCTCGTAGGATCGTGTTGTCGAAGACACGAACCCCGAGACGAGGAGCTTCCCATGAATGGGCGTACCACGAACCGGCCGACCATTGTCAAGCCGATCAGCCCGCTGCGGCGGCGCATGATCGATGACATGACGATTCGCAATCTATCGCCAACCACGCAACGGTCCTACCTCCACGCGGTCGAAGCCTACAGCCGGTATTTTGGCAGGTCACCGGACCAGCTCGGCCTCGAAGATGTCCGCGCTTATCAAGTGCATCTTGCGGGCAAGGGCATCGCCTGGGCGACGCTGAACCAGATCGTGTGCGCGCTGCGTTTTCTCTATGGCGTGACGCTTGGCCAGGACGAGGTGCCTGAGCGCATTCCCTATGCCCGCAAACCGCGCACTTTGCCGGAAGTCCTGAGCCACGACGAAGTCGTACGCTTTCTCGAAGCTGTCTCGAGCCTGAAGTGCCGGATCGCACTGACAACGGCCTATGCGACGGGGATGCGCGTCTCGGAAGTCACTGGCGTCGAGGTGCGCAACATCGACAGCGGCCGCATGGTCATTCGCATCGAGCACGGCAAGGGCGGCAAGGACCGCTATGTCATGCTGTCGGCGCAACTGCTCGGCATCCTGCGCGCCTATTGGAAGCTCACACGGCCGCAACGATTTCTGTTCCCCGGCCGCGACCCGGACACGGCCATCAACGTCACGGTTCTGCACGCCGCTTGCCGATCGGCATACGTGGCCGCTGGCATCGACAAGAAGGTCAGCGTTCATACGCTGCGGCACAGCTTTGCGACGCATCTTTTGGAACAGGGTACCGATATTCGCATCATCCAGGCATTGCTTGGCCACAATAACCTGTCGACGACGGCGCGCTATACGCGCGTGGCGACGACCACGATTGCGGCGACCGAGAGCCCGCTCGATCGCCTACGCTTGATGGTCGTGCCACCGTCGTAGACGCATCTCGTGTCACGGCCTGCGTTGGAGGTGGCGGATATTCTCCGCCGCCACGGCGACGCCTATCGCGAGATCAATGCCGGGCATCTGAGCCGGGGCCAGCTCAAGGTCATGGGAGCGGTTCGCGCGTGCCGGACGGCGGCGCTTGGCGGGCACGTCGAGCGCTGCGGCGACTGCGGTCACAGCCAGATCGCCTACAACAGCTGCCGCAACCGGCACTGCCCGAAGTGCCAGGCCGGCGCCGCGCATGAATGGCTCGAAGCGCGGCAGGCGGATCTGCTGCCAGTTGAGTATTTCCACATCGTGTTCACGCTGCCAGCGCCGCTTCGGCCGATCGCCTATCAGAACAAGGCGGTCGTCTACGCCATCCTGTTCGAGGCGGCGGCCGAGACGTTGCGCACGATCGCCGCCGACAGGAAGCACCTCGGCGCCGAGATCGGTGTGACGATGGTCTTGCACACGTGGGGGCAGACGCTCACGCACCATCCGCACCTCCACTGCATCGTGCCGGGCGGTGGCCTTTTGTCCGGCGCGGCGCGCTGGGTCCCGTGCAGGCCAGGCTACTTCCTGCCCGAACGCGTGCTGTCGCGCCTATTCCGCCGTTTGTTCCTGACGAAGCTCATGGTCGCGCATAAATCGGGCAAGCTGCGTTTCTCGGGTGATCTGTCCGGGCTCTCCGACGTCAATGTGTTTGCCAGGCTGCTCGCTCCTCTGCGCCGGATCGAATGGGTGGTATACGCTAAACGCCCGTTCGCCGGTCCCGAGCAGGTACTCACCTATTTGAGCCGCTACACGCACCGTGTCGCTATTTCCAACCGCCGTCTCGTCGCTTGCGACGAGAACCGCGTCACCTTCACCTGGAAGGATTACGTGCACGACGCCGCACCCAAGCGCATGACGCTCGATGCCGCCGAGTTCATCCGCCGTTTCCTCCTGCACGTCTTGCCCGACGGGTTCCAACGCATCCGGCATTATGGCTTTCTCGCCAACGGCCACCGCCGCGTCAAGGTGGCACTGATCCGCAAAATTCTCGACGCAAGGCCAGGGGCGACGCCAGCGCCCACCGCCGAGGATGAGCCGCCACATGTCAATACGGCAGAACCAAAGACGCCCTCATGCCCCTGTTGTGGCGGTGCGATGAGTATCGTCGAGATCCTGCCGGGCCCGCGCCGGCATCACCAAAGGTTCGATAGCTCATGACAACACCGCGTTCGAGCGACCCAAACATGCTGCGGTTGGTCCGGCGCCGCGATTGCCGAGCCATGCTTACACCTCTGCCGGCCATCAATTTTTGCGCTGACAGCAAAGCCAGGACATGCGCCGTTGACCGTCCTGGCGGCCGCTGCGGCCGCAAGGAGCATCCTGGCCAGCCAACGCAGCGCCTCGAAAGCCCCGCGGCACGCGATCAATCCCCATAACTGCCACCAACCGTGGCCCGCGGTTCAGCTCAATCCGGTTTCTATGAGGTCGCCGACCGCAACTGCCGCACGGTCATCGTTTTGCGACCTCACAGAAACCTCCAGATTCCCTCGAATCGCTGGGCATGATTCGGTGTCGCATCGGAGGGGACGATGCGACCGAAGAAGCCGAAGGCGACGGGGGAAGGCGATCTGTTTCGTGCCAGGCTCAGCGCGCATTGTTGCGGAGCTGGAAGCCGGTGCCGCCCCTTGGGTTAAGCCATGGTCGGCAACCCCGGGCGCGAATATGCCATGCAACGCCGTGAGCAACCGACCTTACTCAGGATGCAACGTCATTCTGTTGTGGATGGCGCAGGCGGCCGGCGAGGGCTGCGGGGCTCGCCCTGAAGGTTCACCCGCACATGCTTCGGCACGCCTGCGGCTTTGCTCTGGCCAACAAGGGCCACGATACGCGGGCGTTGCATGGCCTATCTCGGCCACCGCAACATTCAGCACACCGTGAGATATACCGAGCTGTCGCCGGGGCGGTTCAAGGATTTCTGGCGCTGACCTAAATCTGGACCTCCGGGAAAGACGGCGCCCGGCGGCCGGCCGGCATCAGGATACATGTGAGATTTGTCACACTCGTCTAGTGCCCTGTTCCGCAGGGAACAGTGCCGCGAGCAGTTATCCGTCAATGTCGCAATCAGCCGAGGCAATAGTGTCATCGGCGACGGAAACAGGAGAGCGACATGGAACACGAACTGACGACCAAGCATCAACAGGACGACTTGACCGACGAGCATGCTCGGCGGAGGTGCTCGCACGCTGCGCGACGATGCGG
>DASSEH010000029.1:0-1833 GCA_035695325.1 Candidatus Angelobacter sp. | reverse complement strand
CTGCGCAGGTTCTGAGCGATTGCTGCCAGCGTGAACTCGAATTGCGCCCCGCATGGCCCGCGTAATCGCAGGCGGCCGAGCCGCAAGATACGCTTGAGATGTGCAAACAACATCTCAATGCGTTTTCTGTCATGGCGCGATCGCTCGAATACTTCAGTCTTGGCCAGCGCGCGAGCAACGTCACGGGCTTCCTCGTAGATGCTACGCTGCAGCCTGCGGAACGGCGCCTTTGGGCAGCATTGCGCCTTCAACGGGCAGCTACGGCAGTCGCGCATGCTGGCCCTATAAAGAAGTGTCTCGCCGTCGTTGACCAACCTGCCCGTCGTCGTGAGGGTCTTGCCGGCTGGGCAGGTGTAAAGGTTGCGCTCCTTATCGAACGTAAAATCGTTGCGACTGAAGGTCCCGTCCTCGCGTTTAGACTTGTCGATTATCGGGATGTGCGGCGCAATCTTCTTGTCGTTGACGAGCCAATTGAGGTTCGCTCCCGAGCCGTAGGCGGTATCGGCCGCCAGGCGCTCGGGTTTGAGATCGAAGCGCTGCTCGGTGCGCTCGATCATCGTCTTCGCCGCTCCGACCTCAGCCTGGCGGATGGCACGTGACGCCTCAACGTCCATGATCACACCAAACTTCACGTCGATCAGATAGTTGTTGGCGTAGGCGAAGAATGCCGGTCCTCGCATCGCGCCGGTCCACTGGGCGGCTGGATCGGACGGCGACACAAACTTCGGAGTGACGCTGCTGGCTGCTCCGAACGCTGCGTCATCAAGGGTGGCAAGGTACTCCTTCACGGCCCGGCTCGCCGCTTGCGCAGCAAGCTCTTTGCTCCACTCCGATCCTGGGATCGAACGCTGCTTATTGGCATCGGCAACAATCAGGCTGGAATCCACCGCAAAACCTTCCCCACCGACCAGACCAGCCCTGATGCACGCGTTCACCACGCGCTCGAACACGCTGCGGAAGATGTCGCTGTCGCGGAACCGATCGTTGCGCGCACGCGAGAACGCCGAATGATCCGGAACCTTGTCCTCGATCGACAGCCCGCAAAACCAACGATAGGCGAAGTTCACTTGCACATCGCGGCACAACGCTCGCTCCGAGCGGATCGCGAACACGTAGCCGATGATCAGCATCCGGATCATCAGTTCCGGGTCAATCGATGGCCGACCAGTACTGGAATAATACGGCGCCAGCTCAACACGCACCCACGCCAAGTCGAGTACCGCAGCTATCTCGCGAACCAAGTGATCGTCCGGAACAGCCTCTTCAAGACTAAATGAATAAAACAGCTGCCCTTGGTCGTGATTGAGCCGCCCCATCATCCCCGCCTCCGCAGCGAATCGCGTCGCAACGACCGAATCACTTCAAGCGGAAGCCATCAATCACTTTCGCAACAAAATCGGCACTGAGCGGACATGCCAACGACGCCGACCGATGTCCGCTTTCGGGGCCAGAGCGTTTCGGGGCCAGGGCGGACAAGGCCTAAGAACGGCGTGAGGTCCGCTTATGACCCGAACCGGTCATAAGCGACAGAGATTAGTTGATTGCAATATCGTCTTTGTAAGCCGTTCCGACAAATCACCAATGCCGGTGAGACCAATGCCATCGGCGGTGCAAGCGCGGCGAGTACGCATACGCGCGAGACCCAGGGGTATAGCGACCGTACTGGGTCTGTGCGCGATTCGCCTCCGTGCCGGTGACCTCCATCAGATTCCGACTGGATTGCGCCAGCACAACGGTCGCGCCGCTTGTCAGCGATATGGCGACCGCCGCGATGCCAAAAATCTTCCTCATCGTGGAGCCTCCTCAGGCTGTTGTTCCCCCGCCAGAGGCCAA
>DASSEH010000028.1:0-1027 GCA_035695325.1 Candidatus Angelobacter sp. | reverse complement strand
CCGATGTTGCAATCAATCCATTTCACTTCGGCGTTTTCCTGAGCGAGCCCGCGTTTTGTGACGAGGTTGAAAACGTTTGAAGCCCAATTCTGAACGGTGATGTACTGAATCTTCGCGCCCTTAAGCGCGACGAGTTCGACCACAGCGCTGTGCAGCGTTGGCGTATTAAATTTCGGCGCAGTGCAGCCTTCCATATAAGTAACTTCCGAGCCCTCGTCCGCGATAATGAGGGTGCGCTCGAATTGGCCAAAGTTTTCCGCGTTGATCCTGAAGTATGCCTGCAGCGGATGCTTCACTTTCACTCCGGGTGGGACATAGATGAAGGAGCCGCCACTGAATACAGCTGAATTCAGCGCGCTGAATTTGTTGTCGCCGACCGGAATGACTTTGCTGAACCACTTCCGAAAAATTTCCGGGTAATTCTTCAGTCCCTCTGTCGATCCGACAAAAATGACGCCTTGTTCGCCGACGGCTTTCTTGATGTTTGAATAGACAGCTTCGCTGTCGAACTGCGCTTCCACACCGGCGAGGAATTTGCGCTCCTGCTCGGGAATGCCAAGCCTCTCAAATGTGCGCTTGATGTCATCTGGTACTTCCTCCCAACTGCGTTTCGTCTCGGTCCCTGGGGAGAGATAGTAACGGATCTTGTCGAAATCGATGGCTTCGAGATCCTTGCTCGCCCAGTGCGTCGGGAGCGGTTTCTCCCAGAATGTCTTCAAAGCGCGCAGACGGAACTCGCGCACCCAATCCGGGTCCTCTTTGACGTCCGAGATGTAGTGAACAGTCCGCTCGCTCAATCCGGCGCCAGCATCGCGCACGTGAGCCTCCGGATAAGAGAAATCTCCTTTGCTTCTATCAATGTTGACTGCAGAAGTTTCGGTTTTCATTTGTTGTTACCTCGTAAACGCCGGTTCGCCGGCTCCCTCGCGTGTCCAGTCGTAACCTCTTTCCTCGAGCTCCAGAGCGAGTTCTTTTCGCCCGCTCCTAACGATTCGCCCCCCTACCATCACATGGACGTAGTCGGGAA
>DASSEH010000027.1:0-1702 GCA_035695325.1 Candidatus Angelobacter sp. | reverse complement strand
AGCCGCAGCCCCATCGGAGCGAGCACGGCCGCCACCTCCTCCCGCAGCGCCTCAGCATGACGGCGTTCCCCATGTACCATGAGGACAAAATCATCCGCATAGCGGATGATTTTCCAGTTGCCCTTACCGTCACGCCTGCGCCTTCTCCGCTGCCCGTCTGAGCCCATCTCCTGATGCCATTGCCGATCGAAATGATTGTCCAGCGCCGACAAGGCGATGTTAGCGAGCAGCGGCGAAAGGATCCCGCCCTGAGGTGTTCCGGTCAGTGTCTCTTCCCTGTCTCCGAGGCCGGTGAGGACCCCGGATTTCAGGAATGCCTTCACCAGCGCGCACACGCGCTTATCCTTGATCCTCGCCCGGAGGCGATCCATCAATGCCGTATGATCAATTTCATCAAAGCAGGCTTTGATGTCACATTCCAGTACCCAGCGGTAACCGCTGGTCCCGTAGTGGTGGATCTCGGCGATCGCGTCTTGTGCGCGCCGGTTCGGGCGAAACCCGTACGAGCACGGCTTGAAGTCCGCCTCGAAAATAGGCTCAAGAACTGCCTTCAGGCTAGCCTGGACCACCCGGTCGGCGACAGTGGGAATACCTAGCTTCCGGAATTTCCCTGACGATCCCTTAGGGATCGTCACCTGCCTGACTTCGACCGGCCGGAACCCGCCAGACTTCAGCGAGTCCCGGATCTGGCCCAGGAACTCCTCCACCCCGACCCAGGTCTCGATCATGGCCACCGTGGCCTTATCGACACCCGGTGTCCGCGCCCCCTTGTTCCCGGACACGCGCTCCCACGCATGCACCAGAAACGCCGGGTCCCAGACGAGGTTGAACAGGTCACCGAACCGGCGGGAAGAATTCTCTCCCGCCCAGCGGTGCAACTTGACCTGCATGCTCCGTACCGTGAAATAGGCTGAATCAGGATGCGGCCACTTCACGGCGCCGGAATTCACCGGCGCATCTTCGGACATTACCTTTCCTCCTTGACTGACACGCTGCCGCCCTTCCCCATGCTCGCGGCTCTCCCGCGCCCGGAGTACTACGGCGGCTCCGTCCCGCCCGCGCCTTCGGCAGGCGTCGCGCCTATCCGCCGCCCATTCCCCTGGCCGGGGAACGGCTGCGGAACGCACGCGGGCAGTTCCCACGTTCACTTGCCGTGCGGTCGACGGGTTAGGCACCCGGCTCTACCCCTGCGGCCTCGCCATGACTACGCCGTAGACGTTCACCATGGCCTCCCGACCCGGGCTACTAAGACCCAGCCGGGAGTTCCCCGTCCGTCATGAGGGGCGGGTGCGCGCCGCTAACCAGCCCGGATCCGCCGGGTTAGAGCTGGCGGATGCTCAAGGGGCGTAACAGCACCGGTTCCTCGCGTATACCTTTCCGTCTTGCTCACCGCGCCCGGTCCATCCGGCAGTGCCGAACCGACGCGACTTTGTCGAGGCTGCTCCCGCCCTCCCCACCGACCCGTGGCTCAGGCTGCCTCCAGCTTCACCCTGCTGCTACGACAGCAAGGAGATGGACGGTCTTTCACCTCCATCCGCAACAGCAGCGCCTCGTGGCGCACTAGTAGTTGATCCACCCTTGCACGATGCTGTTGAACATCTGTGCGAGGTCGGTGAGGGACTTGTCACTGCGCCGGGCGATGTGCCAGGACCGTATTTCCCGGCTCATCGCCTTGACCGCGTCCTTGCTGACCGCCGGGAGG
>DASSEH010000026.1:0-2719 GCA_035695325.1 Candidatus Angelobacter sp. | reverse complement strand
CTGACCTTTGAGGGGGCAACCTCGGTCGCGGCCAATCTGCAGGAAGCCAACGAAAGGCTTGCGCTTCGCCTGGCGCGTTCTTCGTTCCGAAGGATTATCTGGCGCGTGGTCCAGTTGAAGGATGCGATCGAGAAATTTCGGGATGGACCGGAAGGGCTGGAAGAATTGGTCGAGGCTTTGACGGCCAAATTCACACCGGGAAATGCCATGCTGCTGAGAGAGGCGATTGCAAAGCAAAAATCACTGCAAGAGGTCCAAACCGCGGCTGATAATTACTTGAAGAAACGCAAGAACGTCGCGCAGTGGCCAACCAAGCAGTTGGAGCCCGAGTTGGTGCGGGCTCTCGTGGACTACAGAAGCAGACTGCATAAGGAAGATGATTGGCTGTTGAGCCGCACGGGAATGCGCGAAGTGGCGAGCGACTTCAATCTCATTCATGATTACGCTTCGCAAACGAAGGACCTGGACGCTCAGCTGGAGGTTTATGGCAGCCTGTTTCTGACGCAGGCGCAAAGCGCGGAATTCAAAAGCAAAAGCGAAGAAGAGCGCAAAGTTTATCTCGAGAGCCATGCGGCAGACAAGCTGGAGGTCCTATGGTATTTCGTCGTTTCATTATGTCGTCTGCTGCAAACGAAAGATTATCAACTAACACCCGAAGAGGCGTATTGGCTCGGGGTGGTTGACGAGGTCACTGGATCCGGCCTTCAAAGTGACAGGGAGATGATTGAAATGATCCTGTCCACGGAGTCAGCAACGCGGAAGCCATGAAGGACTTGAACATGAGAACCATGGAAGCATTTAACGCGGGAATCGACGTTCTGGCGTGTCGTCGTGATGCCGCATTGTTATGCCGATGCCGTCGGCACAATCAATCGGCATTGAGCCGCAAAATCGTACCAGGAGCACCATCTTCATAGTCAAACTGAAAGCTCCTTGTTTCCTTAGTACACGGCGCAGCCAAATCACCGGGCACTAGCGCGGCGCGAGTCGTCGATTCAAGTTCCATAAACCCAGTGAGCTTTTCTTCCGCGCGCACCGCGGCGACGGGGAGCGCTTCATTGTGCACGCCGACGACAAACGCAGCGCGTTTATTGAACTTGAGCGTCAGGTATTAACCGTGACGTTTTATCTCGAATCTATTCAATGACAGTGATTGAAATCAGACCGCACCGCTGGGGCTGGAAGGCGTTTGAAACCTCCGGCGTCGAGCCTGTGTTTCCGAACAAGGATCAGGCAATCGATTGTGCGCAGAACCGCGCGTGTTTTCGCTCCGGCGAAGTTCGGATTTTCGATTCAACGGGGAACGTCGAGAGCGTTATTCCCTTCGACGACGCGAATCGAAAGATGTGATTCCGTGATCGCGACCGACGAGCACACGGTAAAACAAAAAGCCGCCATGCTGAAGCGTGGCGGCTCATTTGCCAGTCGCTGCTGTTTGGGGGCAAACAGTCAACGTTAATGTCCGGGGAATTGGCACGGAAAATAACCTGCTTTAGTCAGGTCGCGCTATTAGACCTTAGTATACTAAACTTTGGTTTAGTGCTGGGGTAAGAGCGGCGGCCCTTCATGCAATCGGCCCGCGAAGCATCGCAGCCGTTCACATGATGCCGTGATTCGCGTTTACGATGATGCTGGCAACGTGATCGAGACGCTCGAGCGCGAGGGAGGTTGCGTTAATTCATCACAGATCATCAAAATACCCGTCCGCGCAATTCTGCGAGAACTTTGCCTTTCGGATTCCGTAGTACGGAGTGGGATGATGTGATTGTCGATGTTCACGAGAAGACCACGACAATCGAAGTCCGGATTCTGTGTACCCCCCAGTTGGATTCCCTGGGCAACACAGTTGGCAGCCACCGGTGTCTGCAGCACCGGTGGTTGTCAAAAAAATGACGGTGCGTAACGAACGTGGGCGAGCGTCCACGTCATTCATTGTCCTTCGCTAGGAAGCCGGAAAAATGGTTCTCAGCGGCGACAAAAGAGCTTTTTGTCGTGCCCGCAGATAAGAAAGCTGACTGCAGGTCGTGCTGCTCTCGCTGCGTCGCGAGCATCGCACTAAAATCGTTTTTGAATTGCCGGATGGTAAATGATCCGGCCATGATGACATCGACGATTTCTAAATGCGCGCGATTATTGCCACGGACTTCGACGGACATTTGCGAAAGCTGATCTGGCTCACTGAGAACAAGGTGGGAGTCTCTGCGGGTATCTGCGAAGGAACCCCTGACCCTCATGCCACATATCACGCCGATGGCAGATTTCACTGCAAGATCACCAGCAAGGGCCGTGTGTTGAAGTTATTGTCGGAGAAAAAGTCACCGCTGGTCACCATTACCACGATGGAACAACTGTTAGGCACGGCGTCGTTCTACGCCGAGGATATTATGAAACGCCTACCACCGTTTAAGCCGGATCGAAGGGTCGATGCGTTGCTAGTCCTCGGACAATCCGTCTTTCGCGATATCGCTTGTGCATCTTTCAACATTTGCATAGTTAATCGCGACCACGAGGCTCAGTTCGTTGAACATGCCTACTCATCTTACGAAGCCGGGGACTTTATGCTCGTCGCGGTGAATCTTTTTAAGCTTGAGCATTTTACCAGCCACGAGCTTGGGGTCGTTATTTACAAAGGGCGAAAGGCGAGTTGAAGATGATCGAACCAAAACAACAGCTAACGGGCCGGTCAGATGACTATCTCACAACAAGTTTACGAAGTGCG
>DASSEH010000025.1:0-1208 GCA_035695325.1 Candidatus Angelobacter sp. | reverse complement strand
GCAGTTTCGCGTCATGGCCTTCGCGCAGCTGACCTACCGCGAGAGCTTGCGCGATATCGAAGTGTGTTTGGCAGCTCAAGCCGGCAAGCTTTACCACATGGGGATCAGTGCGGCGGTCGCTCGCTCGACGCTGGCCGATGCGAACGAGTCGCGCGACTGGCGCATTTACTTCGAGTTGGCTCAACGGCTGATCACCAAGGCTCGCGCGCTCTATGTCGACGAGGACTTCGGCGTAGAACTGGCCAATACCGTGTATGCCCTCGATGCCACGACCATCGATCTGTGCCTGTCGATGTTCCCGTGGGCGCCGTTTTGCTCCACCAAGGCGGCCGTGAAATTGCACACGCTGCTCGATCTGCGGGGATCGATCCCCACCTTCATCCACATCTCCGACGGCAAAATGCACGACGTCAATGTGCTGGACCTGCTGCTTATCGAGGCCGGCGCCTTCTACATCATGGATCGAGGTTACCTGGACTTCGAGCGGCTCTACGCGCTCGATCAAGCGGGAGGCTTCTTCATCACGCGCGCCAAGCGAAATCTCGATGCACGGCGCGTGTACTCGGCGCCGGTGGACCGCGACACCGGACTCATCTGCGACCAGACCATTGCTCTCAACGGCTTCTATGCCGCCAAGCACTACCCCGCCTACCTGCGTCGCATCCGCTATCGCGATCCCGAGACCGGCAAGAACCTGGTGTTCCTGACCAACCAGTTTGCGTTGCCGGCGCTGACCATTTGCGCCCTGTACCGGTGCCGATGGCAGGTGGAGCTGTTCTTCAAGTGGATCAAGCAGCACCTGCGCATCAAACGCTTCTACGGCACTTCCGAGAACGCTGTGCGGACGCAAATCTGGATCGCCATCAGCGTCTACGTGCTGGTGGCGATCATCAAGAAGAAACTTCGTCTGAAGGTGTCCCTACATACGCTGCTACAGATCTTGTCGCTGACGCTCTTCGAGAAACTGCCGCTGAAACAAGCGGTTGCGGGCGTCGAGCCAATCGAAACCAACCCCGCATTTTACAGGCAACTGAATCTATTCGAGTTTTAACCGGACACTACTGCCATTGCACGTTGGTCAATTTCAGCAATGAAAAAGGATGGCTGCCCTATACGACAGTATAGGAGGCCGCCCCAAAGGTGCCGCGCGCAGCGGAGTGACGCCAAAGGCCGATGACATTCGGTGAGGCGCCGCGAAGCCTACCCCT
>DASSEH010000024.1:0-1072 GCA_035695325.1 Candidatus Angelobacter sp. | reverse complement strand
ATTTTTACAATATCTCAGTCAAATCTTCATCGTTTTTTACGATTTTTAACGCGTTTTGAAGGGATTTAATAGGGCTACAATTAACCGGTCCTAACTGGTCCTAACCGGTTAATCATCGGTTAGCGAAATTTAAAAATATCGACTAACCGCTAACCTAACTGCAGTTACGATCCTAACCGGTTAGTAATTTTTCCGGTTAGCATCGGTTAGGGTCCGGTTAGGTCTCGGTTAATTTGTAGTTAATTAACCTAACTTCCAAGCACTAACTATGGCAGCACAGATTAATCATGGCTATTCCTGGTGCTTTCCTTTTCTGGCAACATTTTTACCTCGCACAACCTCGGACAATTCAAAATACAGTTCCCCTATCGTCCCCAGACCCTCAGATCCCTCGCGCGCTTCCGAGATCCCTCAGATTTAATTTATGCGATCACATTTTCAATGTTTCAGTCATTTCTAGGCAACAAATACCTGCGCTCTCCTCAAATAAAATTTATTTTTGATGGTTTCAACGAAGTTTTCTTTTATTTCAACTTGTTACTTGTTTTCCTTGACAAATTCTCGCGTTTCTAACCGTTCAATTTTTATCTCTACAGTATTTTTGGTTTATTCTGTTCGCTTTTAGAGCATTTGTTGATTTTTCACTTAGCTATACTTTTTAATGGTCAGTTTCCATAGTTTTCTTTGTTTTATTGATTAGCAACAGTTGCTGCGAGTTTAGCTACGCTTTAGCTATAATATCTCCTTTAGTATTTCGCTCTCAGTATATAGAGCTTCTGTAGTTACACTTAGTAGAGCAGCTTAGCAGATTTAGTGAAGTATTGTGAACTTCAAGTCTCTAAAGTCTCAAATATAGTCATTTCATCGTTTTATTCCAAGTCCCCTCGTCGCCTTACTTGTTTACACTCTCGCTCTCGTCTTATTTGTCTTTTCCTTCAAAGCGCGCAGTCATTTATCTCGCACTCTGCCTTATACGACTCTCCCAGTACTCCCCTTCTTATTTTCAAGAGCAGCAATCCCCTCGAACTTGCGTAGCTAAGAAGCGCACCTCTCTGCCTTGTGTACCCCTCTC
>DASSEH010000023.1:0-1053 GCA_035695325.1 Candidatus Angelobacter sp. | reverse complement strand
GTCGGGATAGAGATACGGCGCGCGCAACTTTAGGCCAAGGCTTGGCTGTTTCGGCGTTTCCGCGGTACGTGCCCGCTTAGCCTTGTCCATAGTTCACGTTTCCGTACGCCCCCCGTGTCATCCCGGACAGTCGCATCTCGCGAGTCCGGTTGGCGACCATGACTGTCCCTCTGCGATCTTCCCTGTCTTGCGTAGGCTTAAGCGCTCACTCGCATACCCCCACGCAACACAGGTTCACTGCACAGTTCGATGGCCGTGTGCCCTACCCCACATATCCGGCACAGAGTCCGGTGTGGGTGCACACCTTCCATCCGTCATGACCGAGAGCCCCTTCGCACCCTCCAGGCGTTACCTTTTGGGTAGACATGTTCCCACGTCTTAGACCAGCGTTACCCGGTCCTCATCGCTAATAAGGGCTCATGCGCCAGACCTGGATTCTCCGTTTCACTCTGCCATAAGCTCTGATCCACAGTCCTTGCAGGTTGCTGTGAGCCCCTGCTGCATCCAGGCCCTTCCCGGCGTTATCTCTGCAAATCTTTCCTCGGATGCTTGGACCCCTACCACGGTGGCTGACAGAGTGCGCGTACCCGTTTCTTCCCCTGTCACATCGGCCTTCCCCTAAGTCCCACAGGGTCGGCAGTTCCACGGCGATCCGTTCAACGACTTCTGAACGGGAAGTATTTCGCGGCTGCAGTCATTTGATGATCTTCAGGCCTCCGAGTTTGCTGCCACCCAGGTCGTTCCCACCGCTGGGCATCCGTACCGGATGCTCAGGGCGGCCGTGGCGTTTACGTCCGAGCACAGCGCGGTTTGTTACCTCCCCGCGCATCGGATATGCTAGCCGTCCGAATTCGGGCAATTGACGGCAAAGGTCTTTCACCTTCTAGATTTGCAGCCTTGCCGGCCGCTACCGTCGGGATAGAGATACGGCGCGCGCAACTTTAGGCCAAGGCTTGGCTGTTTCGGCGTTTCCGCGGTACGTGCCCGCTTAGCCTTGTCCATAGTTCACGTTTCCGTACGCCCCCCGTGTCATCCCGGACAGTCGCATCTCGC
>DASSEH010000022.1:0-1727 GCA_035695325.1 Candidatus Angelobacter sp. | reverse complement strand
GCGGTTGGGGTGCGTCCGCGTGGGACTGCTCACAGGCGGCACAGGAGGGCGTGCGGGTGAGCCCAGGAAACGGCTTCAAGTCGCTGGAGCGCTTGGGCGGTGCCTTGGCAGGCCGGGGCGTTGTGGAGCCAGCGGTGGCGCGGTCGTAGGGCCACACCACGTGGAGCATGAGACACAGCCACACAAGGCCGACGAGCAGCAGCTGGTAGAAAAGCGGGTCTGGCATCATGGTATTGCCCCCCTGGTTGACTGACAGATCTCGTCTAGGAAAATCAATAAGTTCTTTACTCCTGATCAACAGACATGGAGACGTGTTCATTCATGAGTCTGCATCATGTTAAGATGCCTCCTCACCCCCATGAACGCAACGATTTTTCCGAGGAGAAAACTCATGGAGAACACGCCTTACCTCTATGATACGCTGATTCGAGTGCTGAGCCAACATGCCAATTGGCTCGACTTTCGCCATCTCAAAACCCTGGCCTGGATGATGGTGGGCCTGATCAACTCCCACTCGATCAGCCTGGGCGCCTGGAGCCCGTTTGTGGTCAGTCGCGCTCAGTATAGTCAAAGCACGGTACGCCGCTTTCGACGCTGGCTCGACAACGACAAGATCGACGTGCACACGCTCTATGGTCCGCTCATGCAGCAGGCCATGGTGGGCTGGTTTGGCAAGCGGCTCTATGTGGCCCTGGATACCTCGATGTTGTGGGATACCTATTGCATCGTTCGCTTGTCGGTGATCTACCGGGGGCGAGCCGTCCCCCTGGTGTGGTCTGTGCTAGAGCATGGCAGTGCCGCGGTGGCCTATGAGGTCTACAAGGAATTGCTGGACAAGGCCGCGAAGCTGCTGCCGCGCACCTGCAAGGTGGTGTTTCTGGCCGATCGTGGCTTTGCCGATACCAAGTTGATGGGCCATCTCAAACGACTCGGCTGGCACTTTCACATGCGCATCAAGTCGAATTTTTGGGTGTACCGTCCGCACTGCGATCCGTTTCAGGTGGGTCGTATCGGCCTCGCCCCTGGCCACGCGCGGTTTTGGCATCACGTGTGGTTGACCAAGAAGTACTATGGGCCGGTGCACTTGGCGGCGGCTCGGCCCCTGGGGTCCAATGAGTATTGGTATGTGATCAGTGATGAGCCCACCGATGTAGAGACCTTGCAAGCATACGGTCTTCGGTTTGATATAGAAGAGAACTTTTTGGATGACAAATCCAATGGATTTCAGCTGGAGTCGTCGCTGATCCGCTCGGCCCAGGCACTTGAGCGGTTGTGTTTCGTGCTGGCGATGACGACGCTGTACCTGGTGTCGGTGGGCACCTCGGTGGTGCAGCAAGGCAAACGCCGTTTGGTGGACCCGCATTGGTTTCGGGGTTCGAGTTACCTCAAGATCGGCTGGAAGTGGATAGGCTATGCGCTGAGTCGTTGCTACGAACGCATCACAAGCGTGTATCTCAGTGGTGACCCTGATCCTGACCCTGCGATGGCCTCAACCAAGCAGGCTCAAAAACGGCTGCAGCGGTTCGAATTTGAGGTTAAATATGAAAAAGTTGCCTGACAGATAGAAGATAAAGGAAGTGAGATCTGTCAGTCAATCAGCTGATCGCCCTCTTCATGGCCGCAGACGACGACCCGCTGTTCCTGCAGATCAAGCAGGCGAACGCGTCGGTACTCGAACCCTATGCCGGGAAGAGTCTGCACAGCAACCACGGGCAGCGCGTCGTCGT
>DASSEH010000021.1:0-2299 GCA_035695325.1 Candidatus Angelobacter sp. | reverse complement strand
CAGATAGCTTAGCAGCCGGCCGTGTCGCTTGTGGGTCATTTTCGACCGAGGCACTGGGCTCCGCCGCCGGGCCCACTTCCGCTTCTCTAATCGGCCATTCAGGGTCAAGCGCTTTCAGACTATCCACCACTACAGTGTTGATGTCGCTCACGGGCTCGTGCTTCTCTACGGAATCGGCACCAAGGCCCTTGTATGGGGCTTTCTTTGTCAAGGAATTTGCCAGGGCCGCGCATCTTTTTCCTTCGTCGGTTTCTTGATTTGATCTCAAAGTCCGTTTCTTCATCCCGACCCGCGCATCGCTGAGGTCGATGCGCGCAGAAGCTGTCAAGATTGGCCGTCGCACCAATCTTGCGGCATGCTTCGCCCTTGCCAGGCCATACCTTGACGGCTTCGAGCACGACGGCACGCTCAATGCGGTCGCGATGACGATCAGAGGAGAGCCCGCTTTCGGGGCGCGGTTCAATCGCGCCACAACCTTGTATCCGGTAGGTCCAAGGACCCGAACCATGATGCAGTCATGCGCATCGGCAGCGAAGCTCCGAAGCGGCGGACCCATTCTTCCATTCGGCGTGAGAGCCAAGGGGCGTCTCGGGATTCCGCCACCTCGAACCGTCATCGGCGTCCCGTCACAAGCGTACGGACAAGCCGAAACTGTCGTGGTGCCTTCAGCGTCCTTCGTTCATTGTGCCGGACGCAAAACAACGCCATCCGGGACAATGCCCTCCCGCATGAGCCGCCACAGGGCGATCAGTAGCTTGCGCGCCAAGGCCACGATCATGGGCTTTCGAGTACCGCGAGCGTTCTCGGTGCGGGATCGAAACCACTTCGTCAAGGCGCTGTTCTTTTGGTGTAGAAGGAACCGCCACGCCAATTGAATCATGCCGCGGCGGACCCGGGCATTGCCCGAGCGGGCCAGCCCTTTCTCTCGGCGTTTCCTTCCGCTCTCGTCGGGTGAACCGTTGAGGCCGGCATAACGCGCTACGGCCCGTCGGTCGCGCATGTTTCGCGACAACACCTCGTGCACCAGCATGTCGGCTGTCTCTATGCCGACCCCCATTACACGCGCTAACAGGCGCACCATAACGTGTGCTCCATCACAGGGCGCTTGCTCGATACGCTCCAGGCGCTCCTCCTCAATCTGCCGGATTTGATTATTGACGAGCCGTCGGCGCTCCATGTCGCGACGCAACTCAGCCAGTGCGTTGGGCGGGATTGGCTCGCCCTCAGGCGTGTGCAAGCCGTCAAGGCGCGTGGTGGCCCTTTTCAGCTTAGGATTGAAGCCGCGGATGCCGAGCCGAACCAACGCTGCCTTCATTCGGTTGACGATCCGACTTCGCTCTCCGATGAGGCTGTCATGCTCGCGGTTAGGCCGCTTGGCATCCTCGTCCTTCATTGTCGGGATCGCGACCATCTTGCAGTGATCACGCTCGCCGCGCAGCCAGCCAAGAAAGGAGCGTTTGAGCAACTCGGTGTCGAGCCGGTCAGTCTTGGCACGCCGATGCTCGCGAGACACCGCTACACTCGATGCGTGAATGACGTGGGCCTCGATGCCGCGCGCCTTGAGCCAGCGCGCCAACCAGAAGCCGTCACGGCCAGCCTCGAAGGCGACTGCAATGCGCTCGATCCTGCGTCCTGCTTTCTCCGCTTCCTCTCGCCATCGATGCAGCAGCTTCAGCAATGCGCTCTCGTCGACCGCGAGCTTTTTCAACGGCTGGCGCTCGATGCCAGGCACGATACCGGCAACGAGCCAGCTCGACAGGCTCATCTCAATGACCGCAATCAGCGTGCCGTCCGGCTCGAGGGCGGTGAGGGATCGGCTCAAATCGTTCAACTTCTGCATGGGGTTGCTCCATCGGTTCACATCAGCGACGATGGAATGCAATATCCTCGCCGCCGCCCCATAGCATCTTCCATCATGGGATCCGAGGACGAGGCGGAACAATCTTACGGGCGGCCTTGCCGTCAGTGTGACGGCAGGTCCAAGCGGACATACGAACTCACCTCATCCATCGTCCCGCAAGGGACATCTTTCCACCGCTCGGTGGAGCTCTAGTTTTCTCCTATCGGGGTTTGATCCTGAACGGTTTTCATGCTGCTACCGCGGCTTGCTCCCGGCTCCACCGGAACTCGGTACCATCAACCCAGATGCGGTGCAGGATCACGGCCAGCCGGCGTGCCAGAGCCACGATCGCCTTTTTCATCCCGCGGCGCCTGGCGATCTGCATGGCCCACGCCTTGAGCCAGGACCATTTCTTTGAATGCATCATGCTCTGAGCTGCTTCGTAGAGCATCGTCCGCA
>DASSEH010000020.1:0-50037 GCA_035695325.1 Candidatus Angelobacter sp. | reverse complement strand
CCTTTGTTGAGACGCTGCTGAGCGTCTTCTTTCTTGGCAGCTTTCTTGCCTACCTGCAGTGGCGAGACAACAGACAGCCGTTGTGGCTGATATTGTGCGGAATGCTGCTGCTGTGCGCGCTGCTTACCAAGGAGACCGCGGTGGCACTGCCGGTGCTGATTGTTGCTCATGCCTTGCTCTTTCGTTCTTCAGAACAGGAAGGCATGGCGCGCGGACGCGGCTGGGTATGGCCGGTCATTACTGTAACTACGGCTGGATTTTTTTATGCTCTGATGCGTATGGCTGCAATTCATGCGGTGTTTTCGCCGCATGAGCGCCACAACTGGAGCGACGTTCTGCGGACCGGGCCGCTCCTGTTCGCAACCTACGCAGTCAAGATGCTTTGGCCCATGCGTCTGGGAGCGTGGTATGACACTTCGATCGTTAGTACCTTTACGCTGACCAATTTCTGGCTGCCACTGCTGCTTTGCATTCTTTATGCTGGATTGATAATTCTGACCCTGCTGCAGCGCAAACATCTGGCGGCATTTTTGCTCTTGTGGTGGGCCGTGCTTCTTGGTCCGGCGATTGCAGGCGTTGTTTCTTTTTCGGACTTCGAGCTGGTACACGATCGCTTTACTTTTCTGGCTCTGGCTGCACCGGCAATCGGTGTGGCCGAACTTTTGCGAAGGCTTCCCGCACGCGGCCCGTCTTTATTCGGATTTGCGGGGACAAGCACGGCAGCCATGGTCCTGGTGATGGTGGTTCTGGCGTTCCTGACCACCGCGCAGGCAAACACCTGGAGAAATGAGATCGAGCTGTATGCGCATGATATTGAGGTTGCGCCTCGATGCATCAAAGCACGAACTTATCTGGCCAGCGAGTTTATTAAACGCCATGATCTGGCCAGCGCGCTCATTCTTGATCGTGACGCGGTCAGGCTCGATCCCAATCGCTGGCAGGCCGTGTTTCATTACGGCATGACCCTCTCCACGGCTGGATATCGCGAGGAAGGGTTACGCCAGCTCTACCGCGCCGTGGAACTGGCTCCCCGGCAAAATGCGGTTTATTACGGGCTGGGATCTGTGCTGGCGGATGCGGGCGACTTCGATCAGTCCATCAAAATTCTGTGGCAGGGAATTGCCGTGGCAGATGATCCTGGTCCTTTGCGCGAGAAGCTGGCATCGGTGAAGATGCGGGCGCAGACGGCAGGGCAGCAGAATATCAGCCACTGATTTGGTTGTCTCTATCGCTTGCCCTGGGTAACAAAAGGAATGGGGTCTTTCATCCGGACATTGCCCTGAGGATCCAGGAGGTAGGGCTTGTTGGTGGGATCTCGCGGTACCCCCCGGAGCAGGCCAGCCTGAATCAGGGCTTGCCAGCCGGAAGGCGATTGGCCAGTTTTCTGCCGGTAAAGGTCCACGCGACTCTGGAGTTCGGTGGTTTCTTCGTCTACACGCAGGGCCTGCAGATGCTGCACGGCATTCTGTCGAACGGTCTCGTCTTCCGTGGACTCATAAATGCGGCGCCAAATAGCGGCTGCAACTGCTGGCTCGCCCGCGTGCTGAGCCATTGAGGCGGCCATAGTCCTCATCCAGGGCTGGGCGCCAGGAATCTCAGAACCTTTCTGGAAGGCTATTTCCGCGGCTTTGTAATCTTTGCGGTCGAAATAATGGATGTATCCAAGTGTGAAGTAAAGGTGCCAGTTTTTCGGGTTCTCGCGAATTCCTTTTTCTACCAGGGCCGCCGCCTGGTCGGGCTGACCTGCGCCAGACTGCTGCGATAAAAAGATGGAGCCGAACTCATAAGCCACGATCAGATGAGGATCAAGATCGGTGGTGATATCGAGCAGAGGATAAAGCAGATCAAAACGCGTGTCATTCCGGGCGTGCCCGCCGCCAAAATACTGAATCGCACGGGTCCAGTAAATGTCCGCCAGCAGCCCGCTATAGCCAAGGCTGGCTCGCTTCAGGGTTGTGCCGGAACGAATATAAAGCACATCCTGCAGCGTTGCCTGCCGGCCGCGGACGCGGTCGACGGAGCGCTGCGCAAGTATGGCTCCGGTCAAAAAGATTGCCAGCAGCAAAAGCTGCCACACGATTTTTGGGCGCAGACACTTCATTTCAGGTTGCGCCGTTCAAAGATGACAACCGCGGCGGAAATGGCGGCAATGGAGTAGAAGAGAGCATAAAGGGTGTTGAATACGACCAGCCGTCCATCCACGGGAACGTCATGGGCGGCCTGCGAGATTACATTCAGCGAAGAAAAATTCGGGACCAGATACGAAGTGGCCGTGACCAGCCATTTCGTGAATCCCTGAGTGAGCGCGGCGAAATTACGCAGGTCTTCGGAAAAAGTCCCAATGACAAACAGTGAAAAAGCGAAGATGGCGGAAAATACCGGTGTGGTGAAGGCGGAGAACAGCAGGGTGATCGCCGTCATGATGAAAAACTGGAGGATGATGAAATAAATGGGAATCAGGAGCTGGGCGTCGGCCGCTTTCCATCCGTGTCCGGTGATCAGCAAGGCCAGATAAAAGCCCGTGGCCATCATGACTGCATTCACTGTCAGCGTCATGACCAGTCCGCAGTACTTGCCGGTAATAAACTCCCATCTCCGGACTGGTCGAGAGAGGATGGTATAAAGCGTTTTCTTGTCGATCTCTCTCGATACCAGCCCAATCCCCACGAGAATGGCAATGACAATCCCGAACAGAGACATTGCACTCAGGCCGACATTAATGAGAATGATGCGCTCGAGGCCAATCGAAATTTGTCCGAAGAGCGGCGCGATGGCCAGCAGCAGCAGGACAAACAGAATCAGGTTGTACAGAACGCGGTCGCGGACTGCTTCGCGAAAAGTATTGAAGGCAACGGCGGACAAGCGAGATATCATTGCCGCACCGCCTCCCGCTCGGATGTGTGAGCCACAAAGTAATCTTCCAGTGTGCCGTGCAGAGGCGTGACAGAGATCAGGCGAGCCTTTTCGCGCCGCAATTTCTCCAGTAACTGGTCGAGTTCCGCGCAATCCACCACTCCGCGAACCACCTCGCCCGTGACATGGGAGTTGCTTACCTTGTCCGATACCGTCGCCAGCGCCTGTGCGCCCTGCCAAATGATTTCACTCTTGTCTGCTGTTTGCGATTTGAGATCTTCAACCACGCCGATACCGCGAAGCACGCCTTTATGGATTACGGCCACGCGGTCACAAAGTGCCTCGGCATCGGAGAGGATGTGAGTGGAGAAAAAGACCGTTTTGCCATCCTGCTTCAGGCTGAGAATAAGCTCGCGAATCTCGCGGCGGCCGACGGGGTCGAGTCCCGACATGGGTTCATCCAGAAAGACCACTCTGGGATTGTGAATGATGGCCTGCGCGATCCCCACTCGTTGCAGCATGCCCTTGGAGAATTTGCGCAGCTGCTTCCTGCCAGCATCCGCCAGGCCTGTCTGCTCCAGAAGACGGGGAATCCTCTTGCGCCGCTCTGCGTGCGATACGCCGGAGAGTTGTGCGTAATAGTCGAGCAGTTCAGGAGCGCTCAAATAGTCGTAAAAATATGGCTGCTCGGGAAGAAACCCAATTTCTTTTCTGACATCGGGGTCCCGAAAGTCCCGGCCTAAAATTTTGGCGGAACCGGCGGTAGGGAAAACAATGCCCATGAGCAGCTTGAGGGTAGTGGTTTTGCCGGCGCCATTGGGACCGAGGAAGCCAAAGGTTTCTCCTTCTTCAATGGCAAGCTGCAGCGGTTGCAGCGCGACAATCCGCTTTTGGCGGAAGAATCCAGCAGTATAGCTTTTGGTAAGACCAGCAATTTCGACGGCAGGCATGGGTCAAAAGGTAATGCTGACAACAGAGTTTAAAATTTAATTAAAGCGCAAAACACGCTTCCCTTCAAGAGGTAAGACAGTGTGGGACCGCTTTTTTAAAACCGAAAACTCTTTACTGGGACGGCAGTCCATTGCAGGTGTCATGATCCAGGCCACTGCCTGGGGCAGTGCCGGCGAGGGCCGTAATGGTTGGAGGAGTTTGAGTGTGAATTACAGCATCACCCGTTGAGCAAAACACTTTATCACCCTGTCCGCCAATTGGTACGGCCGAAATTGTGTAGTCACCTGTGGTCAGAGTTACGGTATACCAGAAAGCGTCTTTGACGCACCATGAGGAGGTACACCCGAGAAAGTTGTCCAGAAGGCAGGCTGACGTGGGGGTGGGTACCGATGTAGGACATGTATTTCCATTGGGGCCCAGCTCCGCCAGCCCTGCATACCCAGTGGAAGGAAAACTGAGTGCATAAGATGCTTCAGCAGTACTGATGCTGCGAACGGTAGCTGCCGCAGCCGCATCATTAGCGACGACTCGTGATTTCAGGAGGCTGGGGATGGCAATCGCGGCGATAATGAGAATGATTGCCACAACAATGAGTAATTCGATCAGGGAAAAACCATTCTCCTTGCGAGTGTCGAATTTTCCTGTTGGCGTCATTTCGCGTATCCTCCTCGTGAGCTTATGCATTTAAAATGCCATTCCGTGCATCCATCAAAATTGCAGCCTGACTTCAGTAAACTATTGATAAACAATGCTCTCTTCGATGACGTGTATCTGGGGTAGCGCGATACTGTTGGTCAAATTTTGTCATTTAGTTTCGTAAATTTTAACGCAATAACCATGGTATCTTTCTCGAAATCCAGCTCTCAGGCAAAAATAAAAGGGACATGGTTTAGAGCCATGTCCCCAGGCTTATACCCTCCCCCGGGTAGTTGCCCTTGTTTAAACTCACTGCGCAGGCAAAGTGACGCAGGCTGCATTGGTAAAAGGAGTGCTTGGCGCAGTGTTGGCGGCGGCGGCATTCGCAGTCGGGTTTTGTACCCTCACTGTGTTATCGCCAGTTGCGCAATAATCGTTAGTTCCCTGGCCACCGATCGGAAAAGCACTGATGGTGTAATCACCTGTAGACAGTGTGACGTTGTACCAGAAGGCGTCTTTGACGCACCAGGTAGTTTTGCAGCCCAGCGTGTTATCGATAATGCAGGCACTGGTGGTAGTGGCTACACATGGAATGGTACCCGAGGCGCCGCTGCCAAGCGATGCAAGATCCGGCGCAAAGCCGGCGGTCGGATACTGAGTTACATAAGTTGCTTCCCCTGTGCTTATGGTTCGGGTGGTGGCCGCAGCTGCGGAGTTGTTCGCCGAAACACGAGCCTTCAACAGGCTGGGCACCGCGATTGCAGCAATGATCAAAATGATTGCTACGACGATCAGTAGTTCGATAAGTGAAAAACCTTTTTGCTTCTTCATGTTGAATATCTCCTGATGGTTAAAATTTCGCATATGTGTCCTCCAGGATTCGAATAAATTTCCTAATCGAATGAATGGGGCATGACTGACTTGAACCATGCCCCCCAGGCCAGCACCCTCCCCCAGGTTATTGGCCTTATTTAAGCTCACTGTGCCGGCAGAGTCACACAGGCTGTATTAGTGAGAGGCGTACTTGGCGCAGTGTTGGCGACGGCGGCATTCTTAGTCGGGTTTTGTACTCGCACTGTGTTATCGCCAGTTGCGCAATAATCGTTAGTTCCCTGGCCACCGATCGGAAATGCACTGATGGTGTAATCACCTGTAGACAGTGTGACGTTGTACCAGAAGGCATCTTTGACGCACCAGGTAGTTTTGCAGCCCAGCGTGTTATCGATAATGCAGGCACTGGTGGTAGTGGCTACACATGGAATGGTACCCGAGGCACCGCTGCCAAGCGATGCAAGATCCGGCGCAAAGCCGGCGGTCGGATACTGAGTTACATAAGTTGCTTCCCCTGTACTTATGGTTCGGGTGGTGGCCGCAGCTGCGGAGTTGTTCGCCGAAACACGAGCCTTCAACAGGCTGGGCACCGCGATTGCGGCAATGATCAAAATGATCGCTACCACGATCAGCAGCTCAATAAGTGAAAAACCTTTTTGTTTACGCATTGAAGAAGATCTCCTCTTTGGATTGCAAGTTCCGCATCTCTGAGTACTGTGCTCGTCGTGGGACTCGTAATTCGTTTTAATATAGGGCATGTTTAACGCCATTCTTTATGAAAAGCTCCTCCCTGGGCGATGATCTGTTATTAACCTTAAGAATCAACGACTTGGAGATGGTTTAGAGTTGCTGCTGACTGACTTTGAAGAGCGGAGAGGGGATTGTATTCAGCAGATGACAAAATTTGTCAACAAAACTGACGCGGATTGTTATTGACTGAACATCCTGGGCGCTTTGACCGAGGGCGGTGCGGGCCACATAAAGCATTGTGACGTTATCTTAGCCGCAGTGTATCAATTATGAATATTTTAATGAATTGATTTTCCGGAAAGGGAGTTTTTACAGGACTTCTCCCAACGCGCACTGCCTTGCAGAGCGCGTTGGAGATTTATTCGCTGTTCAGAAGGGAATATCGTCGTCGGTGATTTGAGCTTCTTCGGTGTGGGATGGGCGCTGGTCGAATGAAGCCTCGGCGCCAGAGTGGGCGGAAGCACCGCGTGAGCGTCCTTCAAAATCGCCGCCGCCTTCTCCGCGTCCGCTCAGCAGAACCAGATCACTGGCCACGATCTCGGTGCGGTATTTCTTCTCGCCACTCTGCTTGTCTTCCCAGCTTGACGTCTGGAGGCGGCCTTCAAGGTAAATTTTGGAGCCTTTCTTTACGTATTCGCCCACAATTTCTGCCAGCCGCTGCCAGGCAACAATATTGTGCCACTCGGTGCGGTCCTGCCACTCGCCGCCCTTGTCTTTGTAACGTTCATTGGTGGCCAGACTGAACTTGGCCACTGCCGTCCCGTTCGGCGTGAATTTAACTTCCGGATCTTTGCCCAGATTTCCAACCAGAATCACCTTATTTACGCTCTTCGCCATTAATCGTTCCTCCCTTGTGCCGTCAGCACGGTTTCCAATCTTAATCGAGCATGGCCTGTACTTTCGCTTATTATACGCCCTATGTCAGGGCCAGTCTGCAGCCATCCTGGGGTAATTTGTCAGCGCAGGAATTCAAACCCTTGCGCCATAAATCTGGTACAGCATTACATAGACCACCACACCGGTGATCGAGACATAAAGCCACACTGGATACGTCCAGCGGGAAATTCTCCGGTGCCGGTCGAAGCGCTCCCGTAATCCATGGTTGAGCGACAGTATAGCCAGCGGCGGCACCGTCGCCGCAAGCAGAGTGTGAGAAATCAGGATTGTAAAATACAGCGCGCGCGCCCAGCCCTGTCCGGGGAAATGCACGGACCTCACGTGGATATGGTAGATAAGATACGTCGTGAGAAAGACAGATGATGTAACCACGGCCGCGATCATCACCGCGCGATGCAGGGCCACCTTCTTTTTGCGAATCAGAGTGCGGCCGGTGAAGAGCAGTACGGCGCTGGCGCCGTTGAGACTGGCATTCACGACCGGGAAGATGTTGTAGTCAATTTTCATTATGCTGCGGGAACCGTGCTCCTTCGGTTGGCAATGATGAATCCTGCAATAAAGACAACTGCCGAAAACGCGGCCAGCACTCCAATCGAGGGCCAGAGCGGCAGCAGGGTGTGCGGCGCGGAAGGGAACATCGCGAGCAGCAGGGCATTCATGCCGTACGCGAGAGGATTGGCCCACATCAGCCCCTTGATCCAGGCAGAAGCTCCGTTCATGGGGAAGAGTGCTCCCGAGAGCAGCCACAGGGGAATCAGAAAAAGATTGATGACCGCGTGGAAGCCCTGCGACGACTCCATTCTCCAGGCAATGCAGAAGCTCAGAGCGGTGAGGGCAAACGCCATAAGAAAAGTCGCCAGCACTACAGTCAGCAACTGGGTGATTCCCAGATGGATGCCAATGAACGGCGCGATGACCAGAAACAGCAGGCCCTGAACAGCAGAGAGCGTGGTGCCGCCCAAAACCTTGCCCAGAACGATTCCGGAGCGGTGTACCGGAGCCACCATTACGGAAAGCAAAAATCCTTTATTGCGATCTTCGATGATCGACATCATGGTGAAGATCGAGGTAAACAGCACGATCATCAGCAGGGCGCCGGGAAAAAAGTAATTCAGAAAATTTCCCTGGCCGATGGAGCCTGCGCGCAGCGAATTGCCGAATCCCGCGCCGATAACCACCCAAAACAACAGGGGCGAAGCCACCACACCCACCACTCGCGCCGGCTGGCGATAGAAGCGAACGATCTCACGCCACCACAGCGAGAATGCCGGAAGCAGGGGATTCACCCGGGGCAGAGCCAGCGTTGAGGGCGAAATTGCGGATTGCGCCATTAGTCCTGCTCCTGACTGGTTTCCGTCCAGAAACGGTGGCCCGTGCGGCGGATGAAGACGTCTTCGAGCGTTGGCTTGCTGACGGAGATGGACTGTATCTCACCGGCGAAGGTCTCGACGAGATCGGTCACAAAGCGGTGGCCATCTCTGCGCTCCATTCGTACTTTACCGCCGATTACCGAAGCGGTGACGCCAAATCTTTTTGTTACACGCTCGGCGAGGGATTCCGCGCCGGCGGTTTCGAGCAAAATCACGTCTGCCCCAATCTCACTGCGCAGTTCAGTTGGCGTACCCAGAGCAACGACCTGGCCTTCATTCAGGATTGCCAGACGGTCGCAGCGCTCGGCCTCTTCCATCAAATGGGTGGTAACGATGATCGAGACGTTTTCATGGTCGCGCAGCTCGCGCAAATACTGCCACAGATCGCGGCGAGCACCGGGGTCAAGGCCGGTTGTGGGTTCGTCCAGCAGCATAACGCTGGGCCGGTGCATGAGCCCTTTGGCCAGTTCCACGCGGCGCTGCATGCCTCCGGAAAAAGTTTCCACCCGATCGTTGGCGCGGGAAGAGAGCGCAACGCGCTGCAGCATCTCTGCAATGCGCTCTTTCAGCACTTTTCCGCTCAGTCCATAGAGATGGCCCTGATGCAGCAGGTTCTCCGCCGCAGTCAGCTTGATGTCCACACTTTGCGCCTGAAAGACCACGCCAATGCGGCGGCGAACTTCGTCGGGTTGCGTGGCTGCATCAAAGCCTGCGATCAAAGCCTTGCCGCTGCCGGGCAGCATGAGTGTGGAAAGAATGCGGAAGAGAGTGGTCTTGCCGCTGCCGTTCGGCCCAAGCAGGGCAAAAATCTCGCCGGCGTGGACGTCAAAGGAAACTCCATTGAGCGCCGTGCGCTTGCCATAACTGTGCCGCAGGTTCTGGACCTGGATTACCGCGGGAGCCTGATGGCCGGACTCCGCATGAATTTCATTGTGCAGTGTGGTTGCCATGGTTATGGATGTACAACATTCATCATCATCAAAGCGAAAACCAGCGGCAAATACAGTACCGATGCCTGAAGAAGATGCCGGGCAAACTTTCTGGAATCCGGAGAGGTCGTGGGCAACTGGGTGAATGCCAGCCGGAACACAAATGCCAAAAATAAGACTCCCAGCAGCAAGGCCCCGCCCATGTAAATTCCTCCGGCCATGTGGAGGAGTCCGGGAACCAGACTGACACAGAGCAAAGCGAAGGCATACGAGAGCATCTGGCGAACCACGCTTTTGCCGCTGGCATCTACCACCGGAAGCATTTTGATTCCCGCCGCTTCATACTGGTCGCGATAAAGCCAGGCAATAGCCTGAAAGTGAGGGAACTGCCAGAAGAAGATGATGGCAAACAGCACCAGAGCTTCTTTCTCCACCGAGCCACGGACCGCTGTCCAGCCAAGCAGAGGGGGCATGGCGCCGGGAAATGCGCCAATAAAGGTCGAAATGGGCGAAACTCTTTTGAGCGGCGTATAGCAAAACAGGTAACAGGCCGCCGTAGCCAGCGCTAAAACGCCGGTGAGAATATTCGTGGTGATGGCGAGCCAGGCAGCGCCAAAGAGTGTTGCCAGCAATCCGGCGAACCATCCGGTGCTCAGGGACATGCGTTTGGCGGGCAAGGGCCGGTTGCGCGTGCGCGGCATCCGTGCATCAATTTCATGCTCCATGACTTCATTCAGGGCGGCCGAACCGGCGCAGGTGAGTCCAATGCCGAGGAGCGCGTTCAGCAGCTTCCAGGAAAGCGATGGCGTGGTGCTTTTGGCCGCGGCCATGAAGAAGCCGGTCCAGGCCGTCATCACGATCAGCGCGGTAACGCGCATTTTGAACAACTGGGCGTAATCGCCGAGCACGGAGTATTTCTTTGCCGGAGCATTCGCCACAGCTCCGGATGTGAGTACGACAGCATCCGCAGCCGGCTCCCGCAATGGCTGTACAGCAGTGTTCATGCCGTAGCGACCTCACGGCCGGTGGAAGTTGCTTTTGCCGAAGTGCGAGTGTAGCGATGGGCCTGAATGGTGAAGATAAAAGCAAAAGCAAGAATGAGCGCGCCCACGCCAATGTGGGCCACGGTGGTGGCCACCAGAGCGAAGGTGGGCTGAATTTCATTTACGCCCTTCACCACACGGGTGACATACGCGGAAAAACCAAGCAACAGCTGCAGCACCAGCAACATGAGCAGGGCGTGCCCCGCGGTTCGCAGATGAGTGATATTGCGATGCCGGGTGAGCGTCCTCATACCCAGGTACAGAATGAGACCGGCGACAATGAAGGCATTAAGAATGTGGGGATAGAGAAAAGCGTGAATGATCTTGTGTTCCGGCCAGTGCCCGGAGCCAGTGGGCCCAAGTTTGGTCCAGACATGGCGAAAGGCCGCGCCCAGAATCAGTTGCAGATAGAGGAAGCCAATCAGCATCCAGGAATGGCGGATGAGCGGTGGCGCATCTTCACGAGAAATTATTTCCGCAGGCTCTTCCAGCCAGCTTTTACTGGTGAAAACGGCAATTGCGGCCAGCACGCAAAACATAGTCTGGCCCACGGCCGCGTGGGCGGTGGAGATGGCCGGAGGCAGCAGATGCAGCACGGTCAGGCCGCCGAGAACTCCCTGAAAAACCACGCCCAAAACCGCGCCAATGGTCAGCACGCGCATCCAGCGGCGATTGTCGACCATCCATGTCCAGATAGCGGCAATGATGGTGAGAAGTCCCACGCCTTCCGCGATCATGCGGTGACCATGTTCAAACTTCACGCCGCCGACCATGGGAGGAATCTTCCAAAGGGAACCCTGGGTGGTGGGCCAGTCCGGCACGGACAATCCGGCGTTGTTGCTGGTGACCAAACCGCCTGCAATCAGCAGGAGAAAAGCAAGGCAGGCAACAAAGACCGTGAACCAATGATGTGCTGGTTTATACGACAGGGAACTGCTCCTTGGAGTGGGTGTAAACATTTGATTTTATCACTCAAAAATTCATTGTGAGCCTGAATACCGCTGAACAGGAGAAAAGCAGGGAGCCGGAGCAAGTGTGCCCAGCCAGCTCGCCATGCCAATCATCTCTGGTTCCGTCGGCCCGTTTTTCCGAGCTTTATTTTCCCGGCGCGAAAGAAAAATCGGCCTTTGCCGTTTGCTTAGGCTCTACTTTGATCTTCATGGTCTGCTCGCCGTATTTCTCATGGACCGCAGTCAGGGTGTAGTCGCCGGGAGGCAGATTCTGGATGGTGAATGTGCCATCCGCCGCGCTGGTGGCAAAATACGGATGCGGCAGGATGCTCAGATAAGCTCGCATCCACGGGTGCTGATTGCACTCCAGCGGAACCATGATTTCCTGCTGGGCGAAGGTCTTAATGATCGGCTTGTCGGTGGGCATCTGCGATTCGTTGAAGGGCGGATTGCCAGTCGACATCGAGTGGATGTTGTGGTCCGCCCGGTCTTCGTTCAGGATTTTGAACGGCTGCCCCACCATTACACCCGTTACATGAGGCACATAGCGGCACCCCTTCTGCGTGAGCACCACCGGCTCGCTTGGCGCGGCAAATGTGCCCTGAGGCAGGCCTTCTTTGATGTACACGAAGACATTGGCCAGCTTTCCGTTCTTCGCCACCACTACCTCTGGCATCAGCGGAGTCGATGGGCATCCAGGATCAGCCGTCATGTCGAGCGACGGAAATTTGGGCTCCTTGCCATTAAAGGTGATGGTTCCGGTGACGGAGCCAGCCGTAGTTTTATCCACGACAATGGTGTTGCTGGCGGCAGCGGGCTGTGCTGCTGGAACAGTGCTGGCAGATTTATTGCTGTTGCATCCAGCCAGCACAAGCGCGGCAGACAAAAAAAGCAGAGAGCAAATTCGTTTCATCAGATTTCTCGTCCGTATGGCAAATCAATCGTATGCAATCAGTCTCAAGCGGTTACGGCCACGGATTCCATGTTGGCAATCACCGCGTCGGCAAATGCACTGGTGCCGGACGTGCCGCCTACATCGCGCGTGAGATGCAGCTTTTCTTTGTATGTTTTTTCGAGCGCGGCGTGGAGCCGGTCTGCGGCTTCAATTTCGTTGAGATGCCGCAGCATCAGCATGGCGGACTGCAGCACGGCGGTCGGATTGGCCATGTCTTTTCCGGCAATGTCCGGGGCCGAACCGTGTACCGCTTCAAAAATGGCGCATTTTTCGCCCAGATTGGCGCCCGGAACCAGGCCCAGCCCGCCCACAAATGCAGCGCACAGGTCGGAGATTATGTCTCCATACAGGTTTTCCATTACCAGCACGTCGTACTGGTATGGGTTCATCACCAGCTGCATGCACGTATTGTCGATGATGTGCTCGCCATAGGTGATTTCGGGATAATCTTTGGCCACGTTGCGCGCGCAGGCCAGGAAGAGGCCATCGCTCATCTTCATGATGTTGGCTTTGTGGATGGCATGGATCCGTTTGCGCTTTTCCCGCCGGGCATAAGAGAAAGCAAACTTCGCGATGCGCGTGGAGGCTTTTTCGGTGATGATCTTCAGCGCTTCCACCACGCCAGGAACAACTTCGTGCTCTATGCCTGAGTATTCGCCTTCGGTATTCTCGCGCACGATCACCAGATCAACACTGGGATAGCGCGTGGGCAGCGACGGCAGATTTTTGATGGGGCGGTAGTTCGCGTAAAGCTCGAACTTTTTGCGCAGCGTTACATTGATGCTGGCAAAGCCTCCGCCAATCGGGGTGGTGACCGGGCCTTTCAGCCCGACGCCGGTGCGCTCAATCGAGGCAATCAGCTCTTTGGGAATGTATTCCCGGTATTTTTCAAACGCTTCCGCTCCAGCGTTGACTGTCTCCCAGTCAATTTTCACTCCGGACTGGCTGAGAATGCGCACTACAGCGCCGGTTACTTCGGGCCCGATGCCATCGCCGGGAATTAACGTTACTTTGTGTGTCATAAATAAAAACTCAGGAGGGCCTGGTCCCCGCTTTTGCCTTTGCCGGCTTCTGTTTCTCGTCCTTCAGTGCAAGCAGATGCTCAAGTTCAGACCGGAACTCATCTACGTCCTTGAAATCACGGTACACGGAGGCAAAGCGAATGTAGGCGACCTTGTCGATCTGGCGGAGACTGTCCATGATCAGCTCGCCGATTTCGCTGGCGCTGCGTTCGCGCTCCGGCGAGTCCACCACGAACTGCTCTACGTCGTTGACGATCTGCTCCATGCGTCCCATGGAAATCGGGCGCTTTTCGCAGGCGCGCAGCACGCCGGCCAAAACTTTTTGCCGCTCGAATTTCTCGCGCCGGCCGTCTTTCTTCACTACCATGTAAGGAATTTCGTCAATGCGCTCATAGGTGGTAAAGCGCTTCTCACACTTCAGGCATTCGCGCCGGCGGCGAATGGATTCGCCTTCTTTGCTCTCGCGCGAGTCAACCACCTTGTCATTTTCAAATCCGCAAAAGGGACATTTCATGGGGATACTATCTGGGAGTACCTTTAATTGTAACAAAGGCAGCGCTTAGCCGTTCGTGCTGGGCCTCATCATGAGGCTTTCTCTCCTTCTTCGATACTCTCTTCTTTCAGTCGCGTAAACGAGACGCGCTGGCGGTGCGCCATGAACAGCCCAGTGGGAATGATGGACATGAAGGTCACCAGCCACAGCATCATGCCGCAACTGGTGGAAACTTCAGGTTTCACCATGAAGATATTGTTGAGAATGGAAATGGTAGCCAGCTGAGAGCCGCCGCCGACCATGGGCAATTGCAGCAGGCCGCCGGCGACGCTTCCGGCCGTGAGAAAAAGCGTATGCGAAAGCGGCATGGTGGCCAGAATTTTGTTTGTGTAAGCATGAGTCACGGCCACATAGGAAAAGCCGATGATGACCCAGATCAGCAGGGAAACTCCGGAGAGCTGGAGAAACGACGAGAAATCGTGAATCGTGTTCAGACCTTCGCCGAATCCCTGCACATGACGGGCAACGGATTCCGCCATTTTTTTCGAAACCGGGCGAATCATGCGCTCTGCCAGCCGCGCCGCGCGTCCAGGGTTCTTTTGCACGCGAAAAGCAATCAGCGCCGCAAAGAGGACCCCGCCCAGAATGATGAAGGACGCCAGTTTGAACTTGCCGAAGAAGGGAAGCTGGCTCAGGCTGTTTTCATGAAGCAGAATATTGAGCGCCATCATCACGGCGAAGGCGCCCACATCAAAGATGCGCTCCACCGTCCAGACCGCCATCTGTGACGCCATGCTCAGGCGCTCGCGGCGGCTCACCAGATAAGGGCGAATAAACTCGCCAGGACGCCCCAGCAGCGCGGTGCCGGTAAATCCGATCACAGTGGGCGCCAGCAGGCGAAGGCTGGTGGTCCGGCACACGGGCCGCAGCAGGATTTTCCAGCGCAGGGCGCGCAGGTAGTAATCAAAATAGATGAGGGCCACTCCCAGACCAATAAAATAGAAATTCGCGCCCTCGGTCGCCGCGGCAAACCTGGCCCAGTCGAACCTGCGCCACGTGCGCACCTGCAGATAAATCAGAAGCGCCAGCGCCAGCACGACGATTGCCGTAACCACAATTCGTTTTTTGTTCATGAAAGCAGTTGAGTCTAATTGTTTTCGAAGTGAACCGCAAAGAGCGGAAGAAAGGTCAATCGTTTCCGGCCTGCGAAGGAGCGGCTGATGCCTGCTGGGTCTTCTTTGCCGTAGTTGTCGCGGAAGCCGGCTTCCTGGCCGCTGCTTCGGCCTTCAGGCGGGCCCGTTTTTTGGCATTGAAGTCATTGATAATGCGCCTGACGTAAGCACGCGTCTCCATATACGGTGGGACGCCATGATACTGATCAACTCTGTGCGCGCCGGCATTGTATGCGGCCAGTGCCCTGGCTGGATCATCGTGATAGCGGTCCAGTAACTGGCTGAGATGCGCCGTGCCGCCCTCGATATTCGCTCTGGGATCAAATGGGTCGGCGACGCCCAGCATGGCCGCGGTTGAGGGCATAAGCTGCATAAGCCCCTGCGCGCCCTTGCGCGAGACTGCTTTCGGATAAAAGCCACTCTCTGCTTTGATTACGCTGTTGACGAAGTCAGGATCGAGCCGGTTGCGCTCGCTGGCCTCACGGACAAAGCTTTGGATGTCCTCTGCGCTAAAAGCCGTGGGCAGTTTCTGTCCTGCGGTTTGGCTGAGCTGCGGAAGCGCGGGCTGACTCACCGATGTTGATGCAGGGGTGGATGGTGCGGCAACTATGGGCGTCTCGTCTTTTTCAAAGGACGCAATCTCTGAGGCCGGGACATCCATAAATCCAGTCGCGGTATAAAGACGAATGATGTCTCCGTTCTGTTCGCGGCGTTCGCAGTGGATGGAAAATCCGTTGCGCAATACGGCCAGCTCTGCCGCCAGGGCAGGGGCCTGCGCCGCCAGAACCAGCAGGACGCCGGAAATTAGGCAATATCGCTTCATGGACTATTCTTATTAGACCTGAATTGACTGCTGAAAGCCAGCACTAATAAATTGCTCCAGCGCCTGGGCAACCCCGCTATCGGCATTGGAGCCGGTTACCCGCCAGCCATACTGCTTCAGATCGTCTGATGCGTTCTCCATTACCACCGGAAGCCCCGCAAACTGCAGCATTTCCAGATCGTTGTAATTGTCGCCAATGGCCATGACCTCTTCCGGAGCAATGCCCTGGTGTTCCGTCCAGCGGCGCAGCGCATGCCCCTTGGAGCAGTCATGGTTCAGTATGTCGATAATGCACAGGTCGCGGTGGTCGTACTGCGTTTTTACAATGGTGATTTCGTCCAAAAATTCCGCTTCGGCCAGCCGGCGCTGCGCTTCTTCCATGCGGACAATGCCTCCGCAAAACATCGCCTGAATGGGGTCTTCGGTGATCGCCGCTTCAATTGGCTGCACGTACTGAATGTGGGCTGCGTTGGTTTCGATCCAGCGGGCAATGCTGTGGCCCAGCATGTCAGCGCTCTCCAGAATCAGGGCGTCGCTCCCGGTGCGGTCAAAGGTGAGCACGGCGTAGCGGCGAAACAGGTCCATGTGACGGACCACCCTGAGGGCAGTGGCGCGGGGAAGAAAGTCTGTGGAAAACGTATGTCCTGTAGCCGAGCGCACAACCGCCCCATTGGAGCTGATCATGGCCACGGGAAAGCCAAGCTGGCGGGCCACGGGCAGCGCATAATCGTGGCGTCGGCCCGTCGCCAGCAGGACTTCAATACCGTTTTCATGAGCTGCTCGCAGCGCCTGGAGATTGCGCGCGGTGATCTGGAAATGCGGATCCAGCAGCGTGCCGTCGATATCAATGGCAACCAGTCGGATGGGGCTCATCTCTGCTTTGATTGTAGTTGATTCCTGGTGGCGTTCCCGCGATTGTTCCGGGCAATAACGGATTGTGACGGCCATCACAGCCAACGCGAAGGGGGAGTTAGATGATCGAACTTCAGGAGGGATGCAATGATCCAGGCCAAAGTAAGCCTCACGTTTCCCCCAACGCTGCAGTTCATCGTTGAAACTGAAGGCGGTCACAGGCTCATTATTGATGACGTGTTAGGGCAGGCAGGATCCAGTCCGGTCGAACTGATGGCGGCGGCTCTGGCGGGCTGCACGGCATTTGATGTCGCAGCCATCCTTCGCCACAAAAAATTGACGGCTTATGAGGTCTCGGTGGAGGCGGAGCAGAAACCAGACTCGCCGCAGGCCCTGACTCACGTAAGAATCCATCATGCCATCACCGGAGAGGACATTGATCCGGAACTGGTAAGAGAGGCAATCCGGCTCTTTGAAAGCAAATGTTGTTCCGTAAGCGCGATGGCGCGGCAAAACGGGGCTGAAATCAAAACAACGTACAGCATTCAGTCGGAGCGCGACGTGCAGGCGGGGCCGGTGAGCGCGCCTGCCGCGTGAGCGGCGACACCGAATACGGCTGGCTCAAATCAGGTTTGTTGAATAAATACAGAATGGAGGCACATTATGAATCTGGAAAATCTTGCATATACCGGTGAACAGTTAAAGAATGACTTGACGGAATTTGCCGATAAGGCACGCGAGTTCCCCGGCAAGGTCAGGGAGGGCGTAGAGGCGGCAAGCCGCGAAATCCAGCACGGAATTCGCCGCACCAAAGAAGCAGCCACGGACGTGGTGGACAACGCTCGTCTGGGCATTCGAAAAAAACCCCTGACCTCGGTGGCGGTCACAGCGCTCGCGGCCCTGGCAGTTGGCATAGTTGTGGGATCGGTCTTCCGTTCCCGGCGCTGAGCGGTTACCGCTGCGCCAGAGGCCACTCAGCTGAGTGGCCTTTTTCTTCGTTTCCATCAGTACTTCACAATCGCGGCAAACGATTTTGGATCGAGGCTGGCTCCGCCCACCAGAGCGCCGTCAATTTCCGGTTTTGCCATCAACGCGGAGGCATTTTCCGGCTTCACGCTTCCGCCATAGAGAATTCTTAAGCTCTGCGCCACTGCATCGCCCAGAAATTTGGCCGCCTCGGCTCGGACCACGGCGTGCGCCTCCGCTGCCATCTCCGGCGTGGCGGTTTTTCCTGTGCCGATAGCCCACACCGGCTCGTAAGCCACAATCAGCGGCGCGGCTTCAGCGCTGGATATATCGCGGAAGGCAATGCCGCACTGCCGCTGCAGGACGGCCTCGGTCTGTCCGGCTTCGCGCTCGGCCAGCAGTTCGCCCACGCAAACGATTGGTTGCAGACCCGCCGCCAGCGCCGCCCGAAGCTTAAGGTTCACCTTATCGTCAGTCTCGCCAAAAAGCTGGCGCCGCTCCGAGTGGCCAAGGATTACATGCGTGCAGCCCACCGCGCGCAGCATCGTCGCCGAAACCTCGCCCGTGAAAGCTCCTTCTTTTTCCCATGACATGTTCTGTGCGCCTGTGCCCAGCTGTGTTTGTTTCAATGCGTCGGCCACGGCGGGCAGGCAGACAAACGATGGACACAGCACAATCTCGTCGCGAATATGTTCCCGGACCAGTGGCAGAAATTGCGCGACGAACTCGCGCGCCTGCTCCGGCGTTTTGTACATCTTCCAGTTGGCGGCAATTAGTTTTTTACGCATATACATCTGCATCAGTAACTATCGTCACAGGTCCACTTTTCCTGAATGAATTAATCTCTCCGTCGCGCCGCAGTAGGCCAGATGTATCTGCTCATGGAACAAAACAAAGCGCACCAGGGTGACGGAATTGCATAACGGCAAATGCCGAAGTATGGCTTGCACCGCCACCAGCGCCGCTTGCGGCACGGGATATCCAAACGCTCCCGTGGAGACAGAAGGGAAGCTCATGCTGGCACAGGCCATCTGCTCCGCCAGCAGCAGTGATTCGCGATAGCAGCTTTGCAGCAGCTCCGCTTCACCCGCATCTCCACCTTGCCAGATTGGACCCACGGTATGGATCACATATCTGGCTTTCAGATTCGCTCCGGATGTTCCCACAGCGCGTCCCGGCGGCAGCGGCCCGTGCTGTGCGCGAATCTTTTTGCACTCTTCGAGCAGGGCCGGTCCGGCAGCGTCATGGATAGCGCCATCCACTCCGCCTCCGCCGAGCAGGCTGGAATTGGCGGCGTTCACAATGGCATCGGTCGTTTCCTGCGTGATGTCGCCAATCACCAATTCCAGAGCGTGCCGTGAGCCAATGCCGTATCGGCGAAGGTCCTTCATCTACTTCTCCGTGAGCGCTTCCACTCCCGGCAGCTTCTTGCCCTCCAGAAACTCAAGGGACGCGCCGCCGCCGGTAGAGATGTGTGTGATTTTGCCAGCCACACCCGATTGCTGCACTGCGGCCACCGAATCGCCGCCGCCCACAATCGAGGTTGCATCAGGATTTGCGGCAATCTCCTGGGCAATCTTCATGGTGCCTTTGGCGAATGGCGCCAGTTCAAACACGCCCATCGGCCCGTTCCACAAAATGGTGCGTGCGGTGGCGATCTCTTTGGAAAACTCCGCCACGGTCTCCAGGCCAATATCCAGGCCCATCTGATTGGCGGGAATCTCCTTCACCGTCTGCGTTTTGGCCGAAGCTTCCATCTTTTCCGCCACCACATGGTCCTGCGGCAGCAGCAGGCGGACATTTTTGCTCTGGGCCTCGCGCAGAATCTCGCGGGCCAGCTCCAGCTTGTCGTCTTCCACCAGCGACTTGCCGACGGAATGCCCCTGGGCTTTGAGGAAGGTATAAGCCATGGCGCCGCCGATCAGCAGCGCGTCCACTTTGGTGAGCAGACTTTGCAGGACCTCAATTTTGTCGGACACCTTGGCCCCGCCAATGATGGCCACAAACGGTTTTTCCGGATTCGTTACTGCTTTTCCCAGATACTCCAGCTCTTTTTGCATCAGCAGGCCGGCGGCGGCGGGATGAAGAAACTTTGTGATCCCCGCAGTCGAGGCGTGGGCGCGGTGCGCCGAGCCAAACGCATCATTCACATAGACGTCGGCCAGCGCCGCCAGCTTGCGGGAGAAGCTTTCGTCATTGGCCTCTTCTTCCGCGTGGAAGCGCAGGTTTTCGAGCAGCAGTGTCTGGCCTTTTTCCAGCTTGCTCGAAAGCTCTTCCGCCGCCATGCCAATGCAGTCCGGAGCGAAAGCTACATTGCAGCTTCGCCCCAGCTGCTGGTCCAGCAGCATGCGCAGGCGCTCGGCTGCCGGCTTCAGGCTCATTTTGGCGTTGAACTTGCCTTTCGGGCGTCCCTGGTGCGAGGCCAGAATCAGCCGCGCCCCCTTGCGCAGGGCGTACTCGATGCTGGGCAGCGTCTCCCGTATGCGCGTGTCGTCGGCCACGCGCCCATCTTCCGTGAGCGGCACATTGAAATCCACGCGCATGAACACCCGCGCACCTTCAAGCTTTAGGTCCTGAATAGATAGCTTTGCCATGATTTTGCTCGCGGTTACAGGCCCTTCTTGTTCATAAAGTGGATCAGGTCGCGGACGCGGCAGGAGTATCCCCACTCATTGTCGTACCAGGAGATCACCTTTACGCAGTTGCCGGCCACCACGCGGGTGAGCGGAGCGTCCACAATGGATGACCGGTCGTCGCCGCGGTAGTCCATGGAGACCAGCTCGGACGTCTCCACGCCCAGAATGCCTTTCATCGGCCCCTGTGCGGCGGCCTGCATAGCGGCGTTTACTTCCTCCACCGTGGTCTTCTTCTCCACAAAGGCCACCAGGTCCACCACCGAGACGTTCGGCGTAGGCACGCGCATGGCAAAGCCATCCAGCTTGCCCTTCAGGTCGGGAATCACCAGATTCAGCGCTTTGGCCGCTCCGGTGGATGTAGGAATCATCGAGAGGGCGGCAGCGCGGGCGCGGCGCAGGTCCTTGTGGGGAAAGTCGAGAATGACCTGATCGTTGGTATAAGAGTGGATCGTGGTCATGGCCCCGCTCTGGATCCTGAAGCTGTCATGCAGGACTTTAGCTATGGGCGCCAAGCAGTTGGTAGTGCAGGATGCATTCGACACGATATGGTGCTTTGCCGAATCATATTTGTCGTCATTCACGCCCAGCACAATGGTGATGTCTTCGTTCTTTGCCGGAGCGGAGATAATCACCTTCTTCACCGGGCCACGCAGATGCTTCTTCGCCTGCTCCGCCTCGGTAAACTTGCCGGTGGATTCAATCACGATCTGCACGCCAACACCGGCCCAGTCGATGGCGGCGGGGTCTTTTTCCGAAAATACTTTGATCTTTTTGCCGTCGATGCTGATAGAGTCACCCTCGGCCCGTATGTCGTGCTTCAGGTTGCCGAGAATCGAATCGTATTTCAGCAGGTGAGCGAGGGTGGCCGGGCTGGTCAAATCGTTGACTGCCACAAATTCAATACCGGGATCGCCGAGCGCTGTACGCAATACGTTGCGTCCAATGCGGCCAAAGCCGTTAATACCAACTTTTATTGCCATCTATTGCCTCCAAATGCAGGAACCTGGGTTTTTGATGCAGATTAGTTCAAGCAGGAAATTTGTCGTATTTCATTGAAACTAATCAGCCTAGCACACCGCACGCCCCGCTGTCCGTGACGGCCGCGCGCTTTGTGCCCGAGGCATTCAAAATTTGTATCAGAGCACGGCTTGCGGGTGACTGTGGCTTTTCATGCCGCTGCCAGCGAACACACCGGGCATGACCTTTCGATATTAGACGTGCCTGTTATCTGATTTTTCTGTTGGCTAAAATACGGCATAGAAAGGCCCTGCAACCTGCAAGCGCTGCTCCCAAAGTGACTGCATTTTTGCTGTGCCCTAAAGTGCGGTAACTGCATTTACCTGAGTACGCGTGCTCCCGCCAAACTTACATTTTTAACTGGGCTTTACCCGGTCATGAGGATTAACATGCACAAAATACTGCGCCTGGGCTTTGCCGCCATTATCTCGATTACTCCCTGGGTGTGTCTCTCCCAGACTTTGTTACTGGAACCATCGGACCAGTCGCAGACAGTCACTCCGGCGGCCAAAGCGCCCATTGTCAGTGGCTTCAGCTTTTACACCAGCACCACCGGCAGTCACGATTCTTCCTCCGGATGGTCCACGGTTACTGACAGCGGCGCGCGTTACGACTTTAATCGCTTTTTTGCCGTACAGGCCGGAATCCCTTACTACATCTCCCACAGCGGTTTCGCTGCCAGCACAACCACCTCTACGACTACGACCACCACTCCGCCACTGACCACACGATATAACTCATGGGGAGATCTTTACCTCAATTTGATCTTTTCCCGGGCGGAATTTTTGGGGTACCGGGCCACGGTTACTGCCACCGCGCCCACGGGAGATACCTCCAACGGCATTAGTACCGGGCGACCGACTTTTGATTTGAACAACCATTTCGAGCACGATCTTGGCGTGGTCACGCCACTGCTGGAATTTGGCATCGGCGACAGCAGCGCACTGATCGATAAGCGAATCCGCCGTCCCTTCACCACACTGGGCGCGGTTACTCACTTCAGGGCCGGCGCGGGCTTCGACTTCCTCAAAGTATTTAATTTCGAGGCCAGCGGATATGAGAACCTCCCGATCGGCAATCAGAAAGTGTTCAGCCATCTGTTTGTTCGCTCCGGGAAAGGCAATGCGGTCACTGCGGTGAAAAACGCCAGGGGCAAACAAAAGCGTTTTCGCCAGGTGGCCGTGGATGCCGGGCAGGGAATCCTCGAAGACAATGGTTTCACCGGCGGCCTGACCGTGAGCCTGCGCAAGAATGTTGATTTGAGCGCGAGCTACGAGCACAGCGTGCGTCAGTCACTGGATATTGCCGAGGTGGGCATCAGTTTTCACTGGGGCAAGGTCAGGAATGCCGGAGTGGAGTAGAAAAATTCAGCGTCTGTCTGACACGTAGAAGCAAAAGTGCTTAAACCGCATCCCCGGCCATGTCGCCCAGCGCCGCGCGTTTGTAGTCTTCGGGCGGCTCGAACCTTTCCGTGACCACCTGAGGACATCTCATGCACGCGGCCCGGCCTTCCTGCTGATACCAGCGGCAGGTTGGGCGAATCAGGCAGGCCGGCAGGGCCTCCGCCACCGCGGGAAGAATCTGGACAATGCGTGTAGCCAGCTGGCATTTGGCGCCATCGAAATGGCGGCAGGCTTTTTCCTCGCAACCCGCGGCGAAGCGAAACACCTGTGCAGGATTTACGGGAGCAGTGCTGGCCAGTATTTCTTTGGTAACGCCCAGATACTCGTTCAGATAAGCGAGTATCTGGGGCCTCCGCTGTGCCGCCAACCACACCCAGAACACGGCTGCCTTCCATGTCCGGCTGCGCACTGGGGCAGAGAAGCGCTTTGTCTTTTTCACAAGCCATAATTTCTCTCCTTGCCCATGTGCTGCCTGCTGGTCTGAGGTGGGCACAATCCATTCAGACCAGCTTTTTTGCAGCACCGCCGCTTTTTTTCGGCTACTCGGAGAGGATCACTTCCGGCGCAATAAAGCCGCAGGTGATCACCCCACCCTTGATAAGCACGGCCGGCTCCAGCGCTCCAGCAGCCGGAGCAACGCCATGGCTGGTACCTGCCTGGGCGGTAATTTCAGCGGCGATCTTCTCCGCTTGTGGCAGATACTGAGGCCGCAGGATGATTCCCATAATGATGGGACCAGTGTGAAGTTTGTGGTCGATTTCGATTTTCTGGTTGGCGCCAACGGTTTTGACCGCCTGTTGGATCGCGCTTGAGAGATCTTTAACAGCGATGGTTGCGGGACGCCTGAATGCCGGAGTGGACATAAGCACCTCTTTCGCCAGTCATAGAGATAGTGAAGCGAAGAGGTGAATCGTTTCAAAAAATCTTTGTGCAGAGACAAAAAGCGGCTATCCGCGCGTCGCGGTCAGGGCATGGCTTTCCTCATCGCTAGTTTTCGCAGGCTGCGCTTTGACTTCGTTCCGACTCGAGAACTCGTAATCGGCGGCGGCCACCGAACGGGTGCGCAGTTTGTAATTTACAACCGATCCTGGCCAGATGGTTGGGTTCTCGCCGGTTTTCCCGTCCTGATACCAGCTTTGGCAGCCCCCGGACTGCCACACCGTCCCTGCCAGCCTCTGCTTCAGCTCCTCTACAAAGCGCTGCTGGGCCGCGGGCTTCACCTCCATCACCGCGCTCCTGCGGCGGCGCATCAGTTGCAGGCACTGCATCACGTATCGAACCTGAGCTTCAATCATCAGGACCACAGAGTTGTGTCCCAGGCCGGTATTGGGGCCGAGCAGAATGAAGAAATTAGGGAAGCCGCTGACGGTCACGCCCAGAAAAGCGCTGATCCGCTCGCGCCATGCCTGATGAATGCTGACGCCGTTGCGCCCGGTAATGTTCACGTCATGCAGAGGCTCCGTGGCGCGAAAGCCGGTTCCATAGATGAGCACGTCAACCGGGTGCTCCGTGCCGTCCGCCGTGACAATGCTGTGCTCGCGGACCTCGGAGATCGGCTCCGTCACCAGTTCAACGTTGGCGCGCTGCAGCGTGGGATAGTAGTCATTGGAAATCAGCACGCGCTTGCAGCCTAATTCGTATTTGGGCGTGAGCCGTTCCCGCAGTTGTGGATCGGGAACCTGGGCCTCAAGATGTTTGCGCGCCATCTCCGCGCCGCGCTGGCGCAGCCAAACGAGGCCCAGAAAGCCGAACACCCGCAATTCATACAACCAGAACAACGCCTTGCGCAACAGCCAGCTCAGCAATGGCACGCGGCGAAACCGCTTCTTCCATTTTTCCGAGATGGCAAAATCGAACTTCGGCAAAATCCACGGCGGTGTGCGCTGAAATACATATACCTTTTCCGCCTGGGGAGCGATCTCCGGCACAAACTGGATGGCGCTGGCTCCGGTCCCGATTACCGCGATGCGTTTGCCTTTGAGTGGCACGCTCGAATCCCAATGGGTTGAGTGAAAGGCTGGTCCGGCAAATTTCTTTGCCCCTTGTATTTGCGGCCATGCGGGCACGTGCAAAGCGCCGACGGCTGAGACCAGCACGCGGGCGCGAAAAACCTGGCCGGAAGTCGTGGTCACGCGCCACAGCGCGGACGCCTCGTCCCATGTGGCGTCGCGCAGGGCGGTATTCACGCGAATGTAAGGCATCAGGCCATGGCGCTGGGCGCAGTCTTTGAGGTAGTTTTGTATCTCCTCGCGCCCGGAGTACATGCGGCTCCACTCGGGATTGCGCTCAAACGAAAAAGAGTACAGGTGCGAGGGGATATCGCAGGCGCAGCCAGGATACTGGTTGGCGTACCACGTGCCGCCGATCTCCCCTGCTTTTTCCAGAATCAGAAATGAGGTTGTGCCCGATTCCAGCAGCTTGATCCCCATGCCCAGGCCGGCAAATCCCGCGCCAGCAATCAGGACCTCCAGCACGCCGCCGGATTCGTCCCCGGGAGTTCCGTTGCTGTAAGCCGGTGAAGCAGTGGATGAAGAAGCAGAGATGGTTGCATTCATAGGATAGCTTCTGCAAAAAAAAGACAGCCAATAGCTTGCCATGCGCCTGCTGTCTGCGCAACAGCCAAATCATGAACAAAAGTACGGGGCATTCCGCCTGTGCACTATGTGTTCTGGATCACCCTGCAACCGTGACCGCTGTCACAGCGAAACTGCCGGGATCAGTGCGAAGCTTATGCCTGGCAGAGGGAGCATTATGAGCACGGTACTGGATGAATCGGTTGTTGCAGAAAAGCTAAGCCGGCCTTTCATCGTTGCAGAGAAGGTCGAACGAAAAACCAGAGGAAAAAACCGAGAGCAATCGCGTCCGCTCGTTCTGATTCTAATGGCAATCACAATAGCGCTGAATGGAACCGCGCTGTTGATTGGAAGCATCCTGACGTGGCTGGCCCTCCGCCACTCAGGTGTGATGGCGCCGTAAAGGCGCCAGCCCGGGCGGAACCACAGGAGCGTGGTTCAGGGGAATGCGCTGCGCTTGGTGTTTGCTGTTTGGTGCCCAGGGAGCATGTTCCGCCCGGATCATATTTTTTTAAAATACAGCAAGCGACCACACAACTGGAGTCTCCGCCAGCCATGCTGCGGCATCCGGGCGGCCAGCCGTTTCTATTTCTTTGCCGGTCCCAGGGCCCAGTTTTCCAGTTCACCCGTCTGACGCAGAAGCTGCACCTGCGCTTTATCCACCTGGAAGCTTGAATCCAGGTATGCGGTATAGCGCTGCTGGGCGGCGATTTTGGCGCTCTGTTCGTCCTTCAGGGTGGCGGCGCCCGATTCGATTCTGGCGTGGGCGGTTTCAATGTCTGACTGCGAGAGCTGGTGCTCCAGCTTTGAAACCTCGCGTGCCGCCGCCAGATCACGCACCGAGCGCTGCAGTTTGAGCGTCTCCCCGCTTACCTGTTCTTTTATGTTGCGGGCCTCTTTTTTTGCCTTGTCGGCGTCTGCCAGGGCCGCGCTGGCGGCGGCGCGCTGGGCCAGATTGAAGATGGGAACGCGGATAACGGCGCCAATGGTCAGGTTGTTGCGCTGAAACGTGTTCTTGTTGAAGAACTGATCGTAGTTGTTATAACGCGCCAGCACCGCGTACTGGGCCACCAGATCCACCGTGGGATAGAGTTGCCTTTTTTCCGCCTTCGCGTGAAATTCCTTGCTCTCCGCTGCCTGCTCCGCCACTTTGACCAGCGGATTGTTCTCTGCCGCCTGCCGGCCCAGATCGTCATTCTGAGAAATGGCCGGGAACTGGGGAATGCTCTCAGTGGAAGTGTGAATATCGCTGGCCGGCAGCCCAGTAAGCTGCGAAAGCCGCTGGCGCAGCTGGTCGGCAGCGCTCTGGGCTTGTCCCAGCAGCAGGCGGGTGCGTGTGTCCGCAAGCCGGGCACGCGTCATCTCTACCTGGCTGTCGAGTCCCGCCTGCATGCGCTGGCTGACGATGTCCGTAAGCCTGGCCGTCATCTCCTGCTGTTCTTTTTCAATGGCAAGAGTGGATTCGACCACATCCAGCTGGATGTAGCACAGTGCTGTTTCCATGATCACGTCGTTGCGACGACTGTCATTCTGTGACTCTGCCTCATGAATGGCGGTCTTCGCTTCTTTTATGTACTGGTATTGCGCCGGGTTGAAGAGAAACTCCTGCACGTTCACGTTGAACACCGCGGGGGCCGAACCCTCCAGACTCAGGGGAAAGCCATTGGTATAAGCCAGGCCCGAGCCGACCACTGCTTGCGGCAGAAACAGATCGCGCGACCGTGTGTAGCCTGCGCGCGCCCGCTGCAGATCGGCAGTGGCAATGCCGCTGGCAGCGCTGTTCTTCAGCGCCAGCTCGATGGCCGTGCGGAAGGGAATCGAGCTTTGGTTATCCTGGGCGCCGGCTGCAAGCAACAAGCAGCAGACAGTAATAAACACAACACTGCGAAATAACTTCATGGTCCACCTGCGGAGAAAAAAATGACAGTCAGGAAGAGGTGATTTTATCGGGAAACGCGGGCCAGCGCATCCTGGGCCGGTTTGTACTGTGAAGCCAGAGCCAGGGCTGTGCGAAATTCTTTGGCGGCCGCCTGCGGGTCGCCCTGTTTTTCGAGCAGCAGTCCCAGAAGGTGATGGGCCTGAAAGGCGGGCCCATCTTCAAAAAGTTCGCCGCTGGCAAGATAGCTGCGCAGCATTTGCGCCGCAGCAGAAAAGTTACGACCGCTGGAAGACAGCGTTCGCGCGCCATAAAAGAGCGCCACGGAATCATGTGCAGCCAGTGCTGCTGCTTTGTCGACTGCCGCCTGCATTTCCTCAAATCGTCCGCAGCGGCGGTAGTAGGATGCAAGATCGGTCCAGGCTTCGGCCAGATGGCTGGCCGCAATCTCGGCCTTGAACTCGGCTTCCGCGTCGGCTTTCTTTTGCTTTTCCACGACCCGGCCGCGGATATAGTGGCCCTGAGCGGGATCGCGCTGAGCCACGTAGTCGGCAAGTTGTCTGGCTTTGGTTTTGTCTCCGCCCATGATGGAGGGCGCCTCGGTATAAAACTCGGCCAGATCGGCGCGCGCTGAAAGATTGTCGGCGCTCAGGCTCACGGCGCGCTCGAATTCCGCTTTCACTTTGCGGACCATCATCAGCGCTCCCACCGGTCCTATGACCTCGGCCCGCCGGCCATAGGCGCGTCCCAGCCACTGGTGATACAGGCTGCTGTCTGGCTTCAGGTTCACGGCGCGTTCCGCTGCGCGAATGGAATCGTCCCAGCGCTCAGCCTGAAAGTAAGCACGGGCGGTAAGGTTCCAGGCTTCAGCATCAGCAGGATTGGCGGCCACGCGGGCACGCAGTACGACCAGCGCTTCATCCACATGGCCTTGTTTCACCAGAGAAGCTGCGTCCTGCTGCGCGAATGCAGCGACGGAAAGAAAAAAAATCAAAAGCAGCGCACATCGCCACCTCAATGCGGCACCACTTTTACTTCCATTCCGTCCTGCAGAGGCTGCGCGCTCACGGCGCCGCGCACGATCTCGGCGCCAGAGGTAATTCCCGAGACTTCCACGCGCGTGAGGCTGGAAATGCCGGTGCTGACCTCCTGAGCATGGATCTTGTTTCCGCTGACTTCATAGACATACCGCTTGCCGTCCACCTCATGCATGGCTTCCCGCGAGACGGTGAGCACATTGCTGTGTCTGGCGGTGACAATGCCGGTATTCACGTTCACGCTGGGGAGCAGCTTGTGTTCCGGATCGGAAATTTCGCAGGTAACTTCGCCCACGGAGCGGGTGCCCAGCGTGGCAACCACGGTTGGAATCCGGGTCAGATGGCCATTCCATACGCGGCCAGGCATTGCGTCCCATGAAATATTCACCTGCTGCCCTTTGGCCACGCGTCCAATTTCAGGTTCGTCCACAAAGGCGCGCACCTGCAACCGGCTTAGATCGGCCATCTGGACCAGCAGTGTTCCGCTCTGTACATAAGAACCGGCCTTGACCGGCAATTGATAGACAGTGCCGGAAAAGGGCGCGCGGACGCTGGCATTATTGAGCAGGTCCTGGGCAGCGGCGTAGTCAGCGCGTGCCTGGCCGGCGGCCGCTTTTACTTTCTCGATCTCCGGAGTGGAAAAACGGTCTGTCTGGCGTGACTGCAGGAGCTGCACCTGCGCTTCCGCCCGCGTAAGCTTGTTTTGCGCGTCCTGCACCTCGGCCGGTGACGCTGCTCCGGTCTGCTGCAGATGCTTCAGCGCCTGCAGATTGCGCTGCGCTTCATCGCGGTCCGTAACCGCCCGGGTCAGTTCGCTTTTCGTGGTCAGGATCTCTTCCTGCGTTCCACCAGCTTGCACGGCGTGAAGACTGGCTTCCGCGGCGCTCAGTTCCGCCCGCGCTTTGGCGGCCTGGGCGCGGGCATCGGCAGCATCGAGCTCAAGCAGAAGCTGGCCGGCGCGGACGTGGTCGCCCTCCTGCACCAGTACGCGTTTGACGGTTGTGGAAGCGGGGGCGTGAGCTTCAAAGTTGGCGACCGGCTCGATCTTTCCATTGGTGGAGATCACGCTGGCAATGTCCTCGGAAACAACTTTCTCCGTGCGCACCGCTACCGGCCCGCGGCGCATAATCCAGCCGGAGACAAATATCAGAGCGAGAATAATGAGAACACTGGCAGCAGCCACGCGGCCGCGTGCGGCAGGGCCATTTGCGGTTTTGATTACCATGTCATTCGTGACATTCAGTATAAATAACGGGCCGTGCAGCAAACGAAATCACCACTGCGGCACATGGAAAAATTTAAGGAAAAGCCCTTCCGGTTTTAGATGCTCGCTTCCGCGGCCCGGTTCCAGGTAAAAGCATTGTTACAATTGAACGACGATGCCACAACGTACAGGTTATACCGAAGATCATGCCAAAGCGGGGCTGGACCATCGCTTCCCCGAAATCGATACCTGGCCCAACCAGTTTCCTGCCTATGAAATCCTGATTGACGTTCCTGAGTTCACCTCGGTGTGTCCTAAAACCGGGTTGCCGGATTTTGGCATTCTCGAAATTCGCTACATGCCGGACAAGCTCTGCCTCGAGCTGAAATCAGCCAAGGAGTATCTGCTCCATTATCGCGATCTGGGAATTTTTCAGGAGAACATCGTCAATCAGGTACTGGAAGATGTAGTGCGTGCGACCAGGCCAAAGTGGGCCGTGGTCAAAGGTGTATTTCGTCCTCGGGGCGGCATCGGCACTACAGTGGAAGCGCGCTGGCCGCGTCCAAAAGCAAAAAAGTAGAAGACCGCTTTTTATACTCCCAGCTCTCCCGCAATCTGCTCGAGGTTTTCCTCTGCGTGGCGGACAGCCCATTGGGTGAGCCAGTGATAGGCCATGACTGCAATCACGAGTCCAGTGAGTCCGGCCGCCATGGGCAGCCAGGTGATCCGTGCATATGAAGTGATGAAGACCACCATGCCGCCAATGATCATTACCGGCATGATCACAAGTAAAGAGGCGAAGCCGGCCGCGCTTGAAGTCGTGCGAGAGGTGACCTGAGTGAATTCAACTCGCTTAGGCCAGTAAACCGATACCACGTTACCCACTGCAAGCTGAAGAATAACCACGCAAAAAAAGCCTGCGGTGACGGTCACGAGCGTATCGGCCGGTACGCCCCGCACCACTGCCATGGCGATGGCCCCGGCAGCATAGATTGCCGAGATGAGCGCGGCGTGAGCGAGATTCTTAATTCGCATCACTCGCTCGAGCGGCAGCGGAGAGAGCAGCCAGCGTCCAAAGCCATCGCGATCCATTCCGAAAATGTTGTAGGCCAGATTTGCGATAGAGAGGGCAAGAACGGCGGCGAAAAATCCCAGCAGGTTGCTTCCTCCGGCAAAAGGAAAGCCTCTTTTACCTGGTCCGCCCAGAAGCATGAATGCGAACAGGACCAGAGGATAAGCCAGCGTTATCAGCAACCGCGAGCTCTGCCGCAGGTAGCGCAGTTCCTTTTCAAAGATTGCGCTGGTGGATTCGTCCATGCCGGGAAACTGCCAGCCCGGACGAATCTTCAGCTCCCGGTTGACGCGGAAACTTTCGGTGTAGATTTCTCCAGAGTAAACGCGGTGTAACTGCCGACACTGCATAAGCGCGGCCAAAATCGGATACAGCAGCAGCAAAGCCAGACCCAGCAGGGCATTGGCGCTCCATGACTCCATTGACTGCACTATCAGTCTGGGCGGAGCGAAGCGGCGCAGCGTGGCGAAAGCGTCCCAGATCCACTGCGGCGGATGGAAGCGATGTACTCGGACCCAGCCGTTTACGGCAAGATTGAACATCTGTGGCAGCAGCATGAGGAGCAGCAGCGCGGCCGCTACCATTTCCCGGCCACGGCGCGTGCTTTGGAAGCGTTCGAACACTCCCACTACGATTCGGTTGCAAAGCAGGTTCAGGACCGCGAATACCACAAACAGAAATGCAGCCCACGGCGCCCACGATGGATGCGCGATCGCAACAGCCAGCCAGATGCTGAACAGCCAAAACAGGCTGGCAATGGCTGCAGGATCGAAGAGGCCATACGCCGCATTGAGCAGAACATACAGCGGGAAAGAGACGGGATAACGCGCGACTTCGCGAAAGTTCAGTCCGGGCGAATACCCTTCAAACAGCACCGGAATCAGCTGCCAGGCGAGAAAGACCACCCACAGCAGAATTTCAAGAATGTAAGTCTGGCCTTCGCTCAACACGGTGTATGTGGCAAAGAAAAAACCGAAGCTGGAGCCCAGAACTGCCAGGGCCACGATCCCGTAGCCGAGAACTCCCATCATCAGCTCTGACTGTTTTGTGCGCGAGCGCAGAGAATTCACAAAAATGTGCCAGCGCAGCCAAAGCAGAAGACTAAAGTGGCTCGTGGGACCAGTCACAGCCAGGAGAGCACCTCCGCATCCTGTTTGCTTCCGCCCACAACCTGAAGAAAAATTTCTTCCAGAGTCAGAGTAGTCTGCTCATCTCCGGCCAGGCGCACACCCGCGCGCAGATCTTCGAGCGATCCCGATGCTACCAGGCGCCCCTGGCGGATGATGCCGATGTGGGTGCACAGCCGCTCCACCACTTCCAGCACGTGGGAGGTAAGAAAAACAGTTCCGCCATGGGAGATAAAGCGTTGCAGCAAACGCTTCAGCGTGGTGGCGGCGATGGCATCCACGCCTTCGAAAGGCTCGTCGAGAAAAAGGACCGCTGGTCCGTGAATCACCGCCGCGGCCAGTGCGGTTTTCTTCTTCATGCCATGTGAGTAATCAGCCACCAGCTTGTCCGCTGAGTCCTTCAGGTCCATGAACTCGAGCAGTTCTGATGTCCGCTCCGCGGCCATGTCGCGATCCAGGCCATACATGCGTCCAACAAAATTTAAAAGCTGTGCGCCGGTAAGCCGTTCAAACAGCGCCAGGCCTTCCGGCACCACTCCAATGCGGCTTTTCACCGCCACGCTGTTCTGTGCCAGGTCCATGCCCAGAATACGAATCTCTCCGCTGGTGGGGCGAAGCAGGCCAGTGAGCATTTTGATGGTGGTGGACTTGCCCGCTCCATTGGGGCCGAGAAAGCCATAAAACTGCTGCCGCTCGACCCTTAGATTCAGACCATCCACAGCTACCAGACCAGCAAAGGTGCGGCGCAGGGCCACGGTTTCAACTACGGTTTCGGCCATCTCGCTTCTCGCGTATTCGGTTTAGTGCGAACGAATACGAAAGCTAGTGTATCGCAGTGCAGTCCAGGCAAGACGGAAGAGCACTTTATGTTCCGGATTGTCCACCTGCCGTGGCTGCTGCCGCCTTCGTTGCCACTTCGATCTGGGGGCCCTGCTGATTTTCTGGAAACTTGAAGCCGATATAAGTTCCGGCGCTCAATCCCATGAGACCGAGCAGAGTTGGATTAAAGTCCGGAATCGACATCTTGTTGAGCACCTGCATAATGAATGCCAGGGCGAGCACCAGAGTCCAGCCGATCATCTGCAGCCGGTGCAGGGAAACGCTGGAGCCGCCTGCAATGTCATGAATAAAACCATGGGACGGCTCCGGAGCGGCGTCAGGGGAGCTGCGGTCCACCATTGCAGCCGCAAGATAGGTTGTGGCGCTAATGCCCAGAAGTCCAAGCATGGAAACAGGAATATCAACCCCGGGATCGTGAGTCATGGCGTAAAGAAACAAATAGGCATTGATGACCAGCCATGTCCATACTGCCATTTGCGTGCGGGAGAGGCTATACGGGCTGGTGCCGGAATCTTTCAGCAGGGCAGTCCTGCGCCCCAGAACAATCAGCACGCCCAGGCTGAAAATCGAAAAACCGGCGATGAACAGGAATTCCAGACGGGGTAAAAATACCATTTTGAAGTGGGCATGGCTCGGCAGGGCTACGCCATTTTCCAGTCCCGCGCTGACCGGCAAAGTGCGCGCAACTTCGCCCCACTTCCAGCTCTTTTCCCGCTCCATCATTTCATTCCAAACGGGGATATTGTCCCCACTGCGCTGAAGGCGGAAGTCAAGATCTCCGGACTCCTGGTTCACGGCAATCGGATGCAGACCTTTCATGGGGCGGCCATTCAAAAAGAGAATCAGGCCCCAGGGCGAATTGCCAGTTTTGATCCAGTCGGAAAGATTGGCAACACGCAGCCTTACGTATTCGCCCAGTTTGAGCTCGTTCTGTGTGGTGCAGTCGTTCGTGCTCTGGTCCACTGTGCACTTGATACTCAGCGCCGGCGCAGCCACGGCTGTTTGAGACGGTTGTGCCGCTGGCTGGCTGTCCTGTGCCTGCAACAGAGTTGCCGTGCCCAGGGGCAACGCGAGCGCCAGCAGTAAAATAGTTCCGATCGAGGTTTTGAGAGTCATCATTCACTTTCCTTACGTCATTTGTGCAGTTCTTCACATATCTGCAACTCAAATCCATGGCAGAATCGCGCGCCAGCAGAGAAACTAAAACTGCATTTCAGATACATCTTTGGGAATGAAAATTGCGCACAAGTATAAGTCTTCATTCTTCCCGGAACAAGCAGTTTTATGCCGGCAGTGCCGGAAGGATGAATCAACGGCGACGCGTATAATTTCTTCTGTCCATGCAGCCCAAACAATATCCGCGCCTGATGCTTGCGGTGCTGACCGGGCTGAATATCGTCAACTACATTGACCGCAATGTGCTTATTCCGGTCCAGCCGTTGGTGAAAGAGGAATTTCACCTGAGCGACGCGCAGATCGGAATGCTTACCACGACCTTTTTTCTTTCCTACATGTTTGCCGGGCCGCTGGTCGGCTGGCTGGCCGACCGCTATCCGCGCCGCTACATCATTGTTCCGGGCATTCTCGTCTGGAGCGGATTCACGTTTCTTACCTGGCTGGTGCGCGACTACCACCAGCTTTTGTTCCGGCACACCATCGTCGGGATTGGCGAGGCGAGCTATGCCGCTATTGCGCCGGCGCTGATTGCCGATTCATTTCCCGTCGAGCGCCGCGGACGGATGCTCTCCATCTTCTACCTCGGCCTTCCCTTGGGCAGCGCTCTGGGCATCGCCATAGGCGGGCCGCTGGGGCAGCAGTTTGGCTGGCGTGTCCCTTTTATGATCGCCGGCATTCCGGGCTTTTTACTGGCGCTCCTGTTGTGGTTTTTGCCTGAACCTCAGCGCGGCCAGTCGGAAGCTGCGTCGTCGTCGCTGGAGCGCTCTACAGTCCTGGGTCTGTTGCGCAACAAGGCATTCATCTTTGCCAACCTTGGTATGGCCGCCTATACCTTTGCCGCTGGCGGGCTGCAGGTCTGGTTCCCGACCTATCTGCACCGCATGAGGGGACTCGATGTGGCCCGCGCTGGATTGATCTTTGGGCTGATCGCCGGAGTGAATGGCATTGTGGCTACGCTGATCGGTGGCTGGCTGGGTGACAGAATGCTCCAACGCCGCTCAGGCGCGTATTACACTTTTTCCGGCATCAATATGCTGATCGCCGTACCATTCATGGTGCTGGCTGTGTACGTGAGCGGGCGAGCCATGTTTCCTCTGATCTTCGTGGCGGTCTTCTTTCTGCTGATTGTTACCAGCCCGTCTAACGCTGCCGTGGTGAATTCCGTGGACGCGGGCATTCGCTCCACCGCTCTGGCGGTGAACATGTTTGTGATTCATTTGCTGGGCGATGCCTCGTCGCCCTATGTCATCGGCGCGATCTCAGACCGCACCAATCTTCAATTTGGCTTCTGGATCGCCTTTTTGGCCGCGGCCGTTTCCGGAGTTATCTTCCTGTGTGGCGCGCGCTTTGCGCCAAAACTGGCTGCCGCGCACGAATAAAAAAGCAGGCTTACTTGGTGGGCTCCATGGCGAGTGCGTCGTTGAAGCGGTTGAAGTAGTTGAAAAGCCCAATGGCGCAGAGCAGTTCGACCATTTCGCCTTCATCAAAATACTGGCGAAGCTCGTTCCACAGTGCATCGTCCACGGTGTGTGCGTCGCGGGTCACGCTCTCTGCCAGGCGCAGTGCTGCTTTCTCTTTGGCGGTGAAATCATCGCGCTGTTCGAAATTTGCCAAATCCTGAATCTGTTCGCCGGTCCAGCCTAACCGCCCTGCCAGGACGGTGTGCGAGGCCAGTCAATACTCGCAACTATTGAGCTGGCTGGTGCGGACAATCAACAGCTCCTTCAGTTTCGTCGGAACGGTGCCGGTTTCAAGCACGGCGCGGAAGTGGTCGTTGAGCGTGCGCAGAATCTCCGGACGATGAGCCAGACTGCGCATCATGTTGGGCACCTTGCCGCGTACCTTTATGTAATGGTCGTAAACCGAGTGGACCGCTTCATCGGCATCCGAGCGGTCCAGGCGGGAGATTCTGGGCATGAACGTACCTCGCAAGGCAGGCGTTCCCGCCCGCCCTCGACGATTGTTTATTTAAATGACTGGACGGCTGCGGCTTCTTCGTCCTTGATATCAAACACGGTATACAGCTTGGTGATTTGCAGCAGATCGTGGACTTTCTTGGTCAGGCTGAGCAGTTTGAGTTCGCCGCCCTGATTGCGCAGGGTAGTGTAAGCGCTCACCAGTTCGCCGATGCCCGAGCTGTCAATATAAGTTACGTCGGCAAGATTCAGCAGAATTTTGGTTTTGCCTTTGCTGACCAGGTCGCGGATGGTATCGCGCAGTACCACGCTGCCTTCTCCAAGGGTGATACGGCCACTCAGATCGACGATGGTGATTCCGTCAATCTGCCGGTTGCTTGCTTTCATTGTCACTTTGCTTCCTCCCTGGCGTTTGCGGCCTTGCGGCCAGTGTATTTGATTAACGTGATCTCCGCGCCCGGCTCCATGTTTCGGATCTTTACTTCATCCATGAAGGAACGGATCAAAAAAATGCCGCGGCCGGTCTGCTTCATCAGGTTGTCAGGCTCCAGCGGGTCGGGAATAATGCCGGGATCGAGTCCGCTGCCCTGGTCGGTGATGGTAATGATCAGTGAGTCCATGGTCGTCTCATACGCCACCATGAAAGTCTTGCCGGGATCGTAAGCGTTGCCGTGCAGCACAGCATTCACAGCCGCTTCCCGTACCGCCATGCTGATGTGATACTGCTCGTCTTCGGAGAACCCGGCTTTTCCGGCGATTTCAAAGGCTTTCTGTTCCGCCGTGTTGACGCTTTCCAGTGTCGAACTCAGCGAGTATGAAACCCGTTTGTTATTCAAGCGGCTGTTCACAGTGTGTGCCTGGACGTTGCCAGGCTGTCTAATAATATAGGGGCGCATGTATGCGGCTGGGTGAATTCCGTAGTTTGCCTGGTGAACGCGGAAATGTCAAACCTCATTCTGCTCCCACAGCCTGAGCTGCCCTGCCACTTCCTTCGATAACAGGATACGCTGCACGCGGAAAGACCCGGATTTTTCCCTTCCGGCAGCATACACTTTAATAGTTTACCTGTTGCGGAAAAAATTAACTCGAATACTCTGGCAACAAAAAAGCGCATCCGGTATTCTGCGAATAAGTACCTTATGGTTGCAGACATTGCACTTTCGAGCCTGCTGGGCGCCGCCGTACGCGACGATGCCGGGGTATTGGCCGGCCACGTGCGTGAGGTGGTGATCTCTCCCCGCATGGATGCCGCGCGTGTCTCCGACCTGATCGTCAAGACTTCTGACGGCGACCGTCTTCTTCCCGCAGCCAGTGTTATCGCTATTGCCGAGAGAGTTGTCTCTGTTCGCGGCAAGCTCGGGGACTGGCCGCCTCTCGTCAGCTCGGAGGGCCTGCTGCTGCTGGAGCGCGACCTGCTTGACCAGCAGATTATCGACGTTTCCGGGCGTAAAGTGGTTCGCGTCAATGACGTGGACCTCCATCCTGAGCGCACCAACGGCTCCATCAAACTCCGGGTCGGCGGGGTCGATATCGGCCTACGTGGCGCCACTCGCCGTCTGCTGAAGGGCCTGGCTCCCCGCTATGCCGTGGAAGCCCTGGCCAGTCGTATGTCCGCGCGCTCCATCCCCTGGGAAGCCGTGGATCTGATCGAAACCGATCCCGCTCGCCGTGTCCATCTGAAGCTCGAGTATGAACGCCTGTCCAGGCTTCACCCCGCTGACATTGCCGACATTCTCGAAGATTTGGCCCCAGCCGAGCGAGAAGCCGTTTTTGGCTCGCTGGATGAGGGAGTCGCCGCCGAGGCCCTCGAAGAGATCAACCCCAAAATGCAGGTTGAACTCATGAGTTCCATCGATTCCGACAAGGCCGCCGACATCGTGGAAGAAATGGACCCCGATGCCGCCGCCAACCTGCTCGGTGACCTGCCAGCTGCAACATCCGAGGAGATCCTCGAAGAGATGGAGCCGGAAGAGCGCCAGGAAGTGGCCGAACTACTGGCTTTCGAGGAAAACACCGCCGCCGGCCACATGACTACCGACTACATCGCCCTGCCTCCGGACAAGACCGTCGCCGATGCCATCGAACACCTTCAGATCTACGAGGGCGATATCGAAATCGTCAGCAATATTTATCTGGTGGATTCCAGTGAAGTCCTGGTAGGCTCCATTCCCGTAGTCGCGCTGGTTATGGCTCCGCCCTCCACAAAACTTTCCTCTCTCGCCCCGGCCCATGTGGTCTACTGCGAAGCCGGCGCCAGCGAAAAAGAGGTGGCCGAACTCTTTGACAAGTACAACCTGCTCACTCTGCCCGTAGTGGACGAAAACCAGCGTCTGACCGGCGTAATTACCGCCGACGATGTAATCAGCCTTCTTCGCTCCCGCACCTGATCCACATCCATTTTTTCACTGCTCCAGGCAGAGTTTGCCCCGGGTATTGGCGGCGACTTGCTGTAAATGACCCAGGAAACCCCATAATTTTGCCTTGACACATCCAGTAAGGCAGGCTAATGTTCGGCAAGTTTTAATATTCCGCGCGTTTCGCGCCACACAAAAAATCAGTAATCAGTGATTCATGCAGTACCGGGGGAGGAGTTCTATGACCAGGCGTATAGTCTCAGCGGTTGTTCTTTTGTTCACCATGCTTATGATGCCGTGGGACCAGTCTGTGCTGGCAGCACAAGTTGCTGGTCAGGCCCAGTTGAACGGTGTTGTCAAAGATCCGAGCGGCAGCCTTCTGGTGAAGGCCGATGTGACCCTGCGCTCCGTGGACACCAACCTGGTGTACAGCGCGACCTCGAATCAGCAGGGCTACTATCTGCTTACGAACGTGCCGCCGGGAAGTTACGAACTGACGGTGATTGCTCCCGGCTTTGGCAAACACATGCAGGTGGTTACCCTTCGTGTGGCCCAGATTGCCACTCTGGACGTGAACCTCAAACTTGCCGAGGCCAGAGAAACCGTTGATGTGAAGACAGATATTCCGGCCATTGAGCCCTCGCGCACCGAGGTCAGCAACGTGATTGCGAACGAGCAAATCCAGGCATTGCCCATCAGCGGACGCCTGTTCACTGATTTTGCTCTGCTCACCCCGGGCGTCACTACGGGCAGAATTGGCCTGCAATCGACCTTTACCGACCCCACCGTGACCCGCATCTCCTTTGGCGGTCAGCGTGATTTGAACAACAGCGTGACCGTGGACGGCGCCGATAACATCAATACGGCCACCGGATCGCAGCGCGCCACGCCATCGCAGGAAGCGGTGAGCGAATTTCGCGTGGTGAATAACAGTTTTGGCGCGGAATACGGCCGGGCGCTGGGCGGCATCGTAAACATTGTGACCAAATCCGGCACCAATGACCTGCACGGCTCAATCTACGATTATTTGCAAAACAATGTCCTGAACGCCAAATCGATTTTGACTCAGCCGGGTTTTGACACTTTTCGCCAGAACCAGTATGGAGCCACGCTGGGTGGCCCAATCCAAAAGGACAAACTCTTCTTCTTCCTGAATTACGAAGGGCAGCGGCGGGCGCAATCGCCCACGTATCCGGCGCTTCTGGTTTCCAACCTCTCGGCCATCAATGCCGTGAAGGCCAGTTATGGCATCGCACCAGAAAATCTGAATCTGCTCAAGACGGCGGATGTCGATAATGGTTTCGCCAAACTCGATTATCAGCTGAACGAAAAGAACCGTGTTTCCGCGCGATATTCCATTCAAAAGGGGACCGACCTCAACATGCTGGTGGGCGAAACTCTGGATGGCGGCGGCGTTGGCGCGCCCAGCAGCGGACGCAACGGCATTTTGCGCGATCAGGCGCTCGTGGGGACCTGGTCCTCACAACTCAGTACAAAGACCACGAATGACGTGCTGGTGCAATGGGCGCAGCGCAATTATGGCTTTCCTGGGGTGACCGGCCAGCCCAATCTGGACATTCCGAACCTGCTGCTCCTGGGCCACAACTTCGGCGCTTTTGACCGGTATGACGAAAAGCGCACGCAGTTCACCGATACCTTTTCCATGATCCGGGGCAATCACTATACGAGATTCGGGTTTGAAAGCAATTACATCCAGAACTTCGTGATCAATCCGGGATTTACGCCCGCGCGCGTCATCTTTCCCAGCCTGGGTGATTTCCTCGTCTCCGGCAAATCCAACTGGGGCAGCGCACCCTGTGCCCCACCACTGGTCGGTCTGGTAGCGCCCTGCATTGCGGCATTCTTTTGGGGATCGCCCATCGGCACAGGTCCTTATAATCCGGCAACCGCTGCGCCGAGCCTGCCGACTACCTGGGCCAATGCCTTCCAGCCCTCGACGATCGGCGATTTCTCATTTGGGCTCAACCACAGTTATTTCGGGTTCTTCGCGCAGGACCAGTGGAAAATTACGCCTAAGCTCACACTCAACTATGGTTTGCGTTATGACTGGGAGACAGGGCTGGGCTTCTTTGTGGATCCCTATCGGAATGAGATTCAGCCTCGTGTGGGCCTGGCCTGGGCGCCCGATTCAAAGACCGTTGTCCGCGCCGGGTACGGCCTCTTCGATGACAAGTACAACCTGACTTTCTTCTTTGTGCCCTCGCAGCAGCGGCCGCCCGTGATTCCCGGGCTGCCCACGAATAACAATCAGATAACCGGGCAATGGACCCTGAACAGCCTGTTTCTGCCCACACCCTGTGTGCTTGCTGGCTGTCCTACGCCGCCCCCGGGAGCGCCCCTGCCGCCGGGAACCGTGCCTCCGCCTCTGTTGAGTGCCGCATTCGAGAATCTGATCAACAATGGCTCTTTCCCCAACAACTCGCTCTTTGCCCAGGGTGGGACACTGGTGGACCGCCACCTTCAGGCGCCTTACTCCGAGCAAGCGAATTTCGAAATTGACCGTGAAATTGCACACGGGCTTACCGTGGGCGCCGGTTATTTGTTTGTCGCCGGTCATCACCTCGTGCGTCCCATTGATTTGAATGTGGGGCCACCCATCGGCAAAGAGACAGGAACGAACAAAGACATCTACAACTTTGCCATCCTCGATCCCCAGATTCCCGCGCCTCCGGGCGGCTCTCCGGGAACCAACGGTATCTTCTACTTCACCGATTCCAGCGGAAACTCCGTGTACCACGGCCTCACGCTTCAGGTGACCGAAAAGGCGGGAAAATACTTCTCGCTCAACGCGAACTACACGATCTCCCACACGCTGGACGACGGCACATTTGTGACTTTCGTGAGCACGCCGGAATCGAATGCGCAGAGAAATCTGGAGCGGGCCAATTCCAATCAGGATGCGCGGCACCGCTTTGTGGCGAACTTTGTCGCGGACGCGCCCCAGGAGTGGAAGCTGCTGCGCAATTTCGAACTCAGCAGCATTATTACCCTGCAGTCGGCCCGTCCCTTTACCCTGTTTGCCGGCTTTGATGCCAACAACAGCGGCAATCCGGTGGCCAACCGGGTTGGCACTCTGGGACGCAATACCTACCGTGGTGACAACCTCGAAACAGTCGATCTCCGCCTGACACGAGCAATCCGTATCAACGAGCGCGCCAAACTGAACCTCTCTCTGGATGCGTTTAATCTATTCAACCGGGTGAACGTGGATGAAGTGTTTTCCGTCTATGGCGCTCCCGATCTGATTGGCCCGCAACCGCAGCACTTTGGTGATGGCATCACCGGCGCCAGCGGGCAGGTGGGTGTACCGCGTACCACCTTCAATCCCAGGCAACTGCAGATAGGCGCGAAACTGGTCTTCTAAATCAGCAGCCCCCGCGTTCTACAGACGAAAATGCGGGGGCTTTTTTGTGCATGGATGAAATTCTCTCCGGCGGGTGTTGTCCTTCCTTCCAGTTCTCATTTATTCTGCAAAAGTCAGGCTGAAATACTGTATGTGCGTGTCCAATGAGATGGCTCAAAAGCTGGAAACCCCGGATCCTGCTCATTTTTGCGGTAGTTGGTCCAGGCTTTATAACGGCGAATGTCGACAATGATGCCGGTGGCATCTATACCTACTCCATTGCCGGTGCACAGTTTCAGCACGCACTCCTCTGGAGCCTGATTCCCATAACCCTGGCGCTGATCGTAATCCAGGAAATGTGTGCGCGCATGGGCGCGGTCACCGGCAAGGGCCTCAGCGATCTGATTCGCGAAGAATATGGTCTGCGCACCACCTTTTTCATGATGGTCATGCTGATCGCCATCAATCTCATGAACGTGGTGGCGGAATTCATCGGCATTGCCACCAGCATGCATCTCTTTCAGGTTTCCAAGTACCTGAGTGTGCCGCTGGCTGCCATCTTTGTCTGGCTGTTGGTCACGAAGGGCAACTACAAATCGGTGGAGAAGGTCTTTCTCGGGGCTTCGTTCTTTTACATTTGTTACATTGTTGCCGGCGTGCTGGCCGGGCCGCACTGGACCAGCGCTCTTCACGCCACGGTTGTGCCCCCGCCCATGCAGACCTTTCGCGATAAAGGCTACATTTATCTGCTGATCGGCACTATTGGCACCACCATTGCTCCCTGGATGCAGTTCTATCTGCAGTCCTCCGTGGTGGAGAAGGGAGTCACCGCGCGCGACTACAAGACATCGCGTATTGACGTGGTTCTGGGCTGTATCTTCACGGATGTGGTCGCCTGGTTCATTATTGTCGCCTGTGCGGCCACGCTGTATGCCGCGGGCAAGCGCGACATCAGTGACGCTGCCGACGCGGCGCTCGCACTCAAACCGCTGGCAGGGCATTATGCCTTCCTTCTGTTCGGCGCAGGATTGTTCAACGCATCGCTTTTCGCCGCGTCCATTTTGCCGCTTTCAACTGCTTATACCGTGTGCGAAGGTCTGGGATTTGAGTCTGGTCTTGACAGAAAATTTAGCGAAGCCCCGGTCTTTTACTGGCTTTACACCGTGCTGGTAGGCGCTGGCGCGACCGCGGTGCTGTTTATTCCAGACCGGCTGCTGGTCAGGGTTTCCGTGCTCTCTCAGGTACTGAACGGCGTGCTTCTTCCGCCCGTTCTGGTCTATATGCTGCTGCTGATCAACAAGCCTCGCCTCATGGGTAAGTACGTGAATGGGAGGATCTTCAACTGTATCGCCTGGATCACTGCTGCAATCCTGATTGCCCTGACTGTGCTCTGGATGGTGTTTGGCCAGTGAGCCAAATCTTTCCCTGCGCCAGGTCTTTTACCAGAGTAATGTCCGCTTCCAGAAAGTTGTAGCTCGGCAACTCGCCGGGACTCACCCAGCGTACGTCGTGAAAAATACGGTTCTCCAGTTCGCTTTCATACCGTTCTACCCAGTAAAAGCGCAGCTCCACCGCCGCGCCATTGCCGTAGTCATGCCTGATAACCGCCGCCTGCGGGCCAATCGTTGCCCGGATACCCAGTTCTTCATCCAGTTCGCGCACCAGGGCGTCCACCGGCTGCTCGTTCAGTTCTACCTTGCCGCCAGGAAATTCCCATTTAAGCGGCATCGGCTGGTGCCGGGTACGCTGGCAGATCAGGATTTTGCCATCTTTGACGATGAGTGCGGCTACAACGAGCTTCATAGAGTCCCTGTGGTCGAGCGCAGCCTGCTTTCGTTTCGGGCGAAGCAAGGAGCATCTGTAATCTTACAGGGTTTACGGGAGAGATTTACCGCTCAATACTGAGAACGACGCCTCTCTTGGCTCGGAGCTTTGCGGTTCCAGCCTGCGCAGCCCCTTCGCCTCGCCAAAAATTTCCGGATGAATGGCCGCCGCCAGAGCGTGCAATCCTTCCAGTAAATTGCTGGCCGGTGTGTTCAGCATTTCATCCTGAATGCAATAAACGCGGCGTTCGCGGGCCATTTTAGTCTGCTGCCATCCGCGGCGGGCCATGGTTTTTTCGATCGGCACGCGGTCGCCCGCGCCGCACCAGGCGGCGATCATCACATCCGGGGCGGCGGCCAGTACGGCATCGGCCGTAGTTTGCTTTCCTGGTTCACCCAAAAAGCGTCCGCCTGCCGCTTCCACCATCTCCGCCACCCAGCTTTGGGAAAAGATCAGCGGCTTGCCCCATTCTTCGCAGTACACCAGAGGCCGCGATGCTCTGGCTGTCTGTTTGCGCATAGATTCAATCTCATCCTTCATGCGCTGGATGAGCGTGTCTCCGCGCTCGCTTGCCCCAACCAGGCCGGCAATCATCGTGATGTCCGCATAAACATCGGCCAGCGATTTCGGCGCTAGTCCCACGAATGGAATGCCGCACTTCATGATCTCCGTGAGGGACTCAATCCGGTAGGGAACTGAGGCGATCACCAGATCGGGCCTGGCTGCCAGAATCTCTTCCGCCTTTGCCGTCCATGAATCTTCAATTACCGCGCAATCGAGCTGCGCAATTTCCGGGCAGGCTTCCACACAATACTTTGTGCATGCGGCAAGCCGGTGGAGCATGCCAAGGTCGCGCAGCGTAATGCTGATGCTCGGCTGCAGCGAAGCAATTCGTTGTGGGTGGTGATCGGTAGCCATCTCTTGCGATTATAAGCGGACACAAAATCCACGCTGGACTGGGTGTCTGCCGCCTGGTTAACCTTTTCGGATTCTTCAGGCATACTGAATTCAGGCGGAGGATGAACGTGAGTTACTCCGGGATTGTGCTCGACCATTTCCAGAACCCGCGCAACACAGGCGATTTGCGCGAAGCCGATGCTGAAGTACGCATGGAAAATCCCGCCTGTGGCGACATCATGACTCTCGCTGTCACCCTCGCCAATGGCCGAATTGATCAGGTCCGGTACCGTGTGCGCGGATGTGTCGCGGCCATCGCTGCCGGATCGTGCCTTACCGAATTGATTCAGGGAAAGCCGCTGGCCGAGGCTGAAGCCCTGACACGGCAACAACTCCTGGACGCGCTGGGCGGCCTGCCAAATGCCTCCATTCACGCCAGCCATCTGGCCATGGACGCCCTGAACGCCGCTCTGCGGAAACTGCGGGCCTGACAGGATTAACTATGGCAGGCTTTCGAGAAATGAATACAAGGCTTTACCGGCAGCAATGTACAATAGACGGGCATGTTCACCTTTTGACGCAAAAAGGGAAAGAATATGACACCCGGCATCCTGGTCGCGCTGCTCATCACACTGGCATTCCCCAGTCCCGCCGTCCATGGTGTAAAGATCGTCACCCGGCAGGTGACGGGCGGGCTCCCCGATATCCGCACTGAGTACATCACGGAAAACCGGCTTCGCACCGAATGGCTGGCCCTTCCGGACAAGCCTGAGTCGGGCATGGCCAGCATTATTCAGGGTGGCGAGCGGCAGCGCGTTTTTGTGCTCGACCTTCAGGCGCATGAATACGTGAGCTGGGAGACAGATTCGCACGGCAGCGCGCTCAGCGCACATGCACGGCCGGTGGCCGAGTCAGGCGGCACGCTGCAAATCTGGATTGATTCCGTGGACACCGGAGAGCGCCGCGAAATCTTCGGCCGCCCTGCCCGGCACATCATTACGAAAGAGCGCCGAATCGCCAGCCCCGGCGCCTGCTCCGCCAATTCTGAAAGTCAGACCGATGGCTGGTACGTGGATATGACAGTTCTGCCGGAATGGCGTCAGCCGAAAAAGAAGGGTGATGGCGTGGTGGTGTCGTCCATATTGTCGGCAGGGAACTGCCTCAACAAAGTGGATAAAATTGAGGTCCATCATGCTGGCATTGACCCAGGCTTTCCAGTGAAGGTCACAACTACCCTGCAAAGCGATGTGAAGGAACGCGACCGGGCCAGGACCGTGACCTCCACCTGGGGTTCAGAGGTGGTTGAACTGCATGCAGGGCCGCTCGATCCTGCGCTTTTTGAGGTGCCTCCGGATTTCCACCAGGTTGAGCACCTGCGGAACTTCTCCGCAACACCACCGCGCCGCCAGCTGAGCGGGTGGGATTGGTTTAAAGAAAAGGTTGAAGAAATGTTCCGTTAGACTTTGTAACCACAGAGTTTATAGACACGCCCAAATATAAAAGGCCCAGACATTCCTGTCCGGGCCTTTTGCATTAGAAGAAACAACTGCTGTGGATTCTGTTACTGGCCTGCCGATTTCGCCTGCGCTGGCTTCCACCGCAGAACGGGCTTTCTTGCCGCTGCCGTTTCATCCAACCTTGAAACGCGGGTGCTGTGCGGCGCCGTCTTCACCAGTTCCGGATCCTCGTCTACTTCTCGCGCAATGGATTTCATGGCATCGATCAGCAGATCGAGTTCTTCGAGCGATTCGCTCTCCGTGGGCTCGATCATCAGCGCGCCATGAACCACCAGCGGAAACGACACGGTGTACGGATGGAAGCCGTAATCGATCAGGCGCTTGGCGATATCGCCGGTCTTTACGCCCTTTTGCGCCTGAAGATCGTCGCTAAAGACCACTTCATGCATGGACGCGCTTTTATACGGCAGCTCATACACGCCTTCGAGCTTTTTGCGGATGTAGTTGGCGTTGAGCACGGCATCTTCCGTGGTCTGGCGCAGACCGTCTGGACCATTAGCCAGGATGTACGCCAGGGCGCGCACGTGCATACCGAAGTTGCCATAGAACATGCGCACCCGGCCCACGGACTGCGGGCGGTCATAATCAAAGCCCAGCGTACCGTCGGCCCGCTGCACCACAACCGGTTTGGGCAGAAAAGGCTCCAGCTCTTTCTTGCAGGCCACCGGTCCAGATCCTGGTCCGCCGCCACCGTGCGGCGTGGAGAACGTTTTGTGCAGGTTCAGGTGCATCACGTCCACGCCGAAATCGCCGGGACGAGTCTTGCCCACCAGCGCGTTCATGTTGGCGCCGTCCATGTAGAGCAGGCCGCCTTTTTGATGAAGAATATCGGCGATCTTAGCGATCTCCTGCTCAAAAATGCCCAGGGTGTTGGGATTGGTCAGCATCAGCCCGGCAATGTCTTCATTCATCTGCGAGGCCAGAGCGCTGATGTCCACCATGCCCCGGTCGTTCGATTTGAGGTTTTCGACCGCATAGCCGCAAATCGCCGCCGTGGCGGGATTGGTACCGTGCGCTGAATCCGGAATCAAAATCTTTCTGCGCGGGTTGCCCTTTGCCTGAAGGCTGGCATGGATCAGCAGAATTCCCGTCATCTCGCCGTGTGCGCCCGCCGCAGGCTGCAGTGTGATCGCATCCATGCCGGTGATATCGAGCAGGCAATCGGAGAGCGTCTTCATTACCCGCAGCGCGCCCTGCGAGACCTTTTCCGGCTGCCACGGATGGGCTTCCGCCAGTCCCTGCAGCCGCGCCACTACCTCATTCACGCGCGCGTTGTACTTCATGGTGCAGGAGCCAAGCGGATACATGCCCAGATCAATGGCGTAATTCCATGTCGAAAGCCGAGTGAAGTGGCGGATGATCTCCATCTCGCTCACCTCCGGCATATTGCCGAGGTCCGGACGCGCTGCTTCGCCCAGTGCCTGTTTGTAATCCACCTCCGGCACGTCCAGCGGAGGTAGCCGGTAACCTTTTTTGCCCGGAGACGAGCGTTCGAAGATCAGGTCTTCATTCTGGCTGACATGGCGTGTTGCTTTTCGAATGTAGTTGTCGCTCACTGGCCCACCCCCTGCACTGCCGTGTCAATCTGCTCTTTTGTGTTCAGTTCCGTGCAGCACCACAGGGCTGCGTTGCCCAATTCAGGATAGAAGCGCTTCAAAGGGTACCCGCCGATGGTCTTCTTTTGGAGCAGGCGATTATTGATCTCATGCGGGTCTTCTTTGGTCTGCACCACAAACTCGTGAAAACGTGGCGCGCCCTCAAAGAGAATCTTTCCTTTTTTTCCGAACTCCCGCGCTGCATAGGCGGCTTTAGCCAGATTTTGCTGCGCCAATTCCTTGATGCCTTCGCGGCCATAGACCGTCATGTAGATGGTCGCCATGGTGGCGATGAGCGCCTGATTGGTGCAGATGTTGGATGTGGCCTTTTCGCGGCGGATATGTTGCTCGCGCGTGGAGAGCGTGAGCACGAATCCACGTTTACCGCTGCTGTCTTTGGTTTCGCCCACCAGACGGCCAGGAATCTGCCGCACAAATTTTTCTTTGGTTGCCAGCACTCCGGCATAAGGGCCGCCGAACCCGAGCGGCACGCCAAAGGACTGCGATTCCATGGAGATAATGTCGGCTTCCACCGGCGGCTTCACAATGCCGAGGGAAAGGGCTTCCGCAATCGAGACCACCAGCAGCGCGCCTTTTTTATGCGCCAGCTCCGCGACCGCAGCCACATCTTCAATTGTGCCGAAAAAATTGGGCGACTGAATCATCACGCAGGCGGTATCGTCCGTAATTTTCTTTTCGAGATCCGCCATGTCCACGCGGCCGTTTTCGAGAAAGCCAAATTCACTGATGGGCAGTCCCTGGTGCTGCGTGTAGGTGTGCATGACTTCGCGGTATTCCGGATGCACGCTGCGCGCCACCACGCCGGCCCTGCGGCCCGTGATGCGCACTGCCATCATCAGCGCTTCGGCCGCGCCGGTTGAGCCGTCATACATGGACGCATTGGCCACCTCCATGCCGGTCAGTTCGCAAATCATGGTTTGAAATTCAAAGATGGCCTGCAGCGTTCCCTGGGAGATCTCCGGCTGGTACGGTGTATAGGCGGTGAGAAACTCGCCGCGTGAAATCAGTGAATCAATCACGACGGGGCGGTAATGGTGATAGGCGCCCGCGCCCAGAAACATAGCGTATCCGGCAGCGGTTGAATCCGCGCAGTCGCGAAAAAAATCAATGACCTCCGATTCCGCCATCTGCCGCGGCACTTTCAGATCACGCGTCAGACGGTACTGCGACGGAATGGGAGCAAACAGATCGTCAATGGACTTATTGCCGGTTTCGCGCAGCATCTGTGCGCGGTCGGCGGGAGACTTGGGTAAATAGCGCATGAATTTTGTTCGATTTCTGTAGGGTGTTATTTTTCTTCCGCAATATAGGCTTCGTACTGCTCTGGTGTAAGCAGAGAATCGAGCTCTTTCGGGTTGCTCAGCTCCAGTTTGACGATCCAGGCCTGGTGAGCGTTTTTGTTCACGGTTTCCGGCGACTGGTTCAGCTCTTCATTCACGGCGGTCACCTTGCCGGAAGCAGGGGCATAGAGTTCGGAAACAGCTTTTACCGATTCGACCGTGCCAAAGCTCTTGCCCGCCTCGATCTGCGCCCCAACTTTGGGCAGTTCCACGAACACAATGTCGCCCAGCGATTCCTGCGCGTGGTCCGTGATGCCCACCGTGGCAGTGTTGCCCTGGGCATGGATCCATTCATGTTCTTTCGTGTATTTGTAATCTTTTGGATATGGCATCAGTCAGCTTTGTCCTTCTGTGGATTTACGGCTTTTTCGGCCGCTTGTAAAACGGTGTAGGGACCACCTTGCACTTAACTTTTTCGCTGCGGACCTGCACAAAAACCTCGTTGCCGATTTCTGACTCCGCCGGTGGAACATAGGCCAGAGCAATGCTCTTCTTCAAAAACGGAGCGTAAGACCCGCTGGTTACATGGCCAATTTCTTTGTCCGCGCGATCAAAAACCTTGTAGCCATCGCGGGGAATACCACGGTCCACGGCCTCAAGTCCGACGAGAACACGCCGGAGCCCGGCAGCTTTGGCCTTCTCGAGCGCCGTGCGCCCAATGAAATCGCTCTTCTCCATCTTGCAGTAGCGGTCCAGCGCCGCCTCCCACACATTGATGGTGTCGGAAATCTCATGGCCATAAAGCGCCATCTTGCCTTCCAGCCGCAAAGTGTTGCGCGCGCCCAGGCCGCAGGGCATAACGCCGAATTCTTTGCCTGCTTCCATCACTTCGTTCCACACCCGCTCGCTGGTGGGAACGTCTGAGGGGACATAAATTTCAAAGCCGTCTTCCGCCGTGTAACCAGTGCGCGCCACCAGGGTGTTGGGCAGGCCGCAAACCGTTCCATGCCGGAACCAGTAATTTTTGATTTGCGCAAGTGGAACATCGGTGAGCTTTTGCAGCGTGGCTTCGGCTTTTGGCCCCTGAATGGCGATCTGCGTGTAATAGTCGCCCACGTCATCGGCGTGGCAGCGGAAGCGGTTTACGTTTTTGCGCACCCACTCGTGATCTTTTTCGCGCGTGCCGGCATTGATGACCAGCAGATAATCGTTCGGCCCCATCTTGTGGACGATCACATCGTCCACGAAGGTCCCCTCCGGATACAGCAGCGCGGAGTAGTGGGCCTGGCCTTCCTGCAGCTTCGAAGCATCATTCATGCTGATCCACTGCACCGCGTCGAGGGCCTGCGGGCCGCGGATGTGAATGTCCCCCATGTGGGAGACGTCAAAAAGGCCCACCCCGGTGCGGACGGCCAGATGTTCCTTCATCAGCCCGCCGGTTGCGGGATACTCAACCGGCATGTCCCATCCGCCAAAATCGACCATTTTAGCGCCAAGGCGGCGATGCGTTGCGTTGAGCGCGGTTTTGCGTAGCGTTATACCGTCTGCAGTGGAAGACAAAGCTGATTATCCTCGTTTTAGGAACTGAACCGGCGACAGGATCGTCGTCGATATCGGGGTTAAACCTTGTAGATTAACACCCGGTTTTTGCAGGGTCAATGAAAGGCCAGACTCGGTAGTGGGCTACTTTGAATCCCGGCCAGCTTGAACCGCTCAAGCAAACCTGTCATGCTTATGGCATGAAGAAAAAAGCACTGACCAGAAAGACAGTCAATAAAAGGCCAGAGGATATTAACCAAATAGCCCATGCATTAG
>DASSEH010000019.1:0-3270 GCA_035695325.1 Candidatus Angelobacter sp. | reverse complement strand
GTTCTCAGGTACCAGGGTGAAATGGTCGCGACGCCGGGAACGGAATGTTCTGGCGAACGGATGCTGCCAGGAGACGAGAAGGAAGGTCATCGGATCACATCCTGATCCCTGCACCGGGGTATGGTGGGCCGCGCGGTGCGGCGCCACGCGCAAAGACCTCGACAATGATCATGCGGCCGCCGCAGCAAGGGCATGGCGGACGATGATCGGTCGTGGCGTCCGGATCGGCTGTGTCGTGCGCTGCTGGCGGATCGACCTCCGGCATTGGGGCGGCCATCAGGTCCTTGGCGCGGGCGATATTGGCTTTGCAGCCGGCGCTGGCCAGCAGTCCGTAGTGGCGGATGCGATGAAACCCCTTCGGCAGAACGTGGAGCAGGAAGCGCCTGATGAACTCGTCGGCGCTGAGCGTCATTGTGCGGTACCGCGCCTGTCCGTTGCGGCGGTAATCCTTGTAGCGGAAGGTCACGCCGCGCTCGTCGAGGGCAATGAGCCGGCTGTTTGCGATGGCGACGCGATGGGTGTAGCGGGCGAGATAGGCAAGCACTGCTTCTGGCCCGGCGAACGACGATCCAGCATACTGCCCATCATCCCGGAGCTGGAATCGAGATTTGTTACCCCTACCACCCGTTGTATCGGCAGACAGCCACAGTCCTGCGCGTAGAACACACAAAAGGGGAAAGCCATTTTCGTGTGATCACCGAGGCGGGGGAGGAACGGTTGATTCCCCGATGGATGTCCGACCCGAACGCGTTTCAGCCTTCCTCAGTCGAGCAACCACTGATCGGCCTTGACGCGTTACGGCATCTCCTTCGCGTCGTCTTCTCTTCACCTCTCCATCTGTCGCGGAGAGACCAGGAGGGAAGACGTGATGATCCAATTGCACCTGTTTCCGCCGCCAGCGAGCCCCAGCGCGCCACTTCCCAGCAAGGCGTGCAGCGAAGCGAAAGACCTTGTCGCCAGCCTGCTGATTGCAGTGATTGTGGCGAACAGAAAGAAACGGCAGCCGCGGGGGATAGGCAGCCATGAGTAAGATCCAAAAGGACCATCTCAATAGGGCTGCCTATGTCTACGTTCGCCAATCGAGCCTGGCACAGGTTGAGCAGAACCTCGAAAGTCAACGGCGGCAATATGCCCTGGCTGAACGCGCCAAAGACCTTGGGTGGCAGGACATCCGCGTGATCGATGAGGACCTTGGGCGCTCAGGCAGCGGGCGCGTTGAGCGCCGGGGTTTCGAGGCACTTCTTTCCGAGGTCTGTCAGGGCCGGGCCGGTGCTGTCTTCGCCATTGAGGCATCCCGGTTTGCCAGGAATGGCCACGATTGGCACCGGCTTTTAGAGTTTTGCCAGATCGTCGATACGCTAATCGTCGATCATGATGGCGTCTACGATCCCAAGCATCCGAACGATAGGCTGGTTCTGGGTCTCAAAGGGACCATGAGCGAGGTCGAGCTGTCGATGTTCCGGCAACGCTCGCAGGAGGCGATTCGGCAAAAAGCGCGGCGAGGCGAGTACTTCACGCGGATTGCTGAAGGCTACCTTCTTGGCGGAAGCGATCGCCTGGAGAAGGATCCTGACGAACAGGTTCAGCGGTCAATTGGGTTAGTTTTTGAGAAATTCCGGGAGCTGGGCAGTGCCAGGCAGGTTTATCTTTGGTTCCGGCAGGAAGAGATCAAGCTGCCAAAGCGCGCCGGCAAGGGGGCGATCGAGTTTGTCTCGGCAACGCCTTGGCTGGTCACCCGCATGTTGAAGGACCCAATTTACGCAGGTGCCTACACCTTTGGCCGGACCTCTCAGCAGGTGGTACTAGACAAAGGCCGCAAACGCGTGATGAAACGGCGATATGCCCGTCCGGAGGAATGGGATGTTCTGCTTCAGGGGCATCATGAGGCGTTCATATCATGGGCGGAATATTTGAAGAACCAAGAAACGCTGATGCACAACCGCAACCAATTGGGTGAGACTGTGCGCGGTGCGGCGAGGGCCGGAAAGGGGCTTCTGGCAGGCCTGCTCCGCTGTGGTCATTGCGGGAAAAAGATGCGGGTTCGATATGGTGGCCGTTCGGACCGCAGCGCCACAGCAGTCTATTATCAATGCACGGCGTCTCAAGGGCAGCCGGACGGCAAACAGCTTTGCAGCCTATGTGGCGGTTTCCAAGTTGAGCAAGCGGTTACCAATGCCGTTCTGGCAGCGCTCGCGCCGGTCCGGATGGAGGCGCTTGCTCAGGCGGCAGATCAGTTGGCCGAAGCGTGGGCACAGAAACGGCAGCAGCTTGAATTGGAACTTGAGCGCGCCCGTTTCGAGGCCGGCCGTCACCGGCGTCAATATGATGCAGTCGAGCCAGAAAATCGCCTTGTGGCAAGGACTCTCGAACGCCGCTGGAATGAGGCGCTGGAGAGTGTGAGCCGTCTGGAGCAAGCCTTGTCTCAGCTCGATCCATCGCCTCTTGCGCTTTCCAAGCAAGAGGAAGAGGACCTGCATAAGCTCGCCTGGGATTTGCCGCGCTTGTGGCGCGACGAAGCTGCACCTTTCGATCTCAAGAAGCGGATCGTGCGCGCGGTGATTAAAGAGATCGTCGTCTATGTCGAGGCAACAGCGCTGCGTGTCCTGGTGCACTGGCATGGCGGTCACCATACCCAGCTCAATCTTCGCAAACGTAAAGCCGGTGAGCATCGTTGGAAGACCGCAGAGAGCACACTGGCTCTCATCGAACAATTGGCGAGATTGATGTCCGACCAACAAATAGCGGCTCAGCTGAACCGCATGGGGATCAAATCGGCGAAGGGATACGGCTGGACACGAAGCCGCGTCGGGAGTTTCCGCAAGACCAACGCGATCGCGAACTACGCCCCAGGCGAGCGGCAGGCGCGCGGCGAGTTCACGATTGAGGAAGCCGCGAAACGGCTCGGTGTGAGTTATTCGACCGTCCAACGCATGATTAAGCAGCGCCAGCTTCCCGGCCGCCAAGTCTGCCCAGGAGCGCCGTGGATCATCCATGCTGAGGACGTGGATAGCCTCGGCGCCTGTGGCAGCGCCGGTTACCGCCGCTTCAAGGCGCCGTCATCAGACGAGCCAGCTCAGCAAGCCCTAGATTTTCCATAGAATAATTGAGGCACGCATTATGAAGAACTGGCGAACGGCTTCTTGGCATCGACCACCCACTCGGCCTTGCGCAGCGGTGCCAGGAAGGCAGCAAATGCTCGCGGCTCGGCAAGCGCGGCGTGGCCGCCGAAGAACGCGAGGTGTCCAGCCTGGTGAGCAGCGCGGAGCTTGC
>DASSEH010000018.1:0-4107 GCA_035695325.1 Candidatus Angelobacter sp. | reverse complement strand
CCCGATCGGCGGGCGGCAGTGTGTGGGCGCCTATGTCTGCCGACCCGGCGCGCGATCTGATCTTCTTGCCAACCGCCGGCCCGACTGCCGCCTTTTACGGCGGCGAGCGACCAGGCGACGACCTCTACACTTCCTCAGTGGTGGCGCTACGCGCGTCGACCGGCCAAGTGGTCTGGCACTTCCAGACCACCCATCACGACGTCTGGGATTATGACGTGGCAGCGCAGCCGACGCTCGCCACATTGCGCCGCGACGACCGCGAGATCCCCGCCGTGCTGATCGGCACCAAGATGGGTTTTGTCTTCGCCCTCGAGCGCGAGACCGGTAAGCCGATTTTTCCGATCGAGGAGCGCCCGGTGCCGATGAGCGATGTGCCGGGCGAGCAGCTATCGCCGACGCAGCCAATTCCGCTGGCACCGCCCCCGCTGGTGCCGCAATCCCTCAAGCCCGAAGACGCTTGGGGGCTCGTTTATCTGGACCGCATTGTCTGTCGCGATCGCATCGCGGCGCTGCGCTCGGAAGGACTGTATACGCCGCCCAGTCTCCGGGGCACGCTGCTGTTCCCCTTCACCGGCGGCGGCGTCAATTGGGGTGGTGGGGCCTTCGATCCTGAGCGCGGCCTCTATATCGTCAATACCAGTCGCATCGCGCATGCCGTGAAGCTGATCCCTCGGGCCGACTATGCGGCGGCACATGCCGCTGACCCAAAGGTGGAAATTGGTCGTGGTCTCGGTACGCCATACGCGGCGCGGCGTGAGGTGTTGCTCTCGCCGCTCGGGCTGCCCTGCAATCCGCCGCCATGGGGCACGCTGGCGGCCGTCGATATGAATGCTGGCACCATCAAATGGCAGGTGCCCCTCGGCCTGTCGCCCTATGGCGGCTTCATCAAGGGCGTGCCGAGTTTGGGTGGTCCGATCGTCACCGGTAGCGGCCTCGTCTTCATCGCGGCCGCCATGGACAATCATATTCGGGCCTTCGATGTAGAGAGCGGCTCAGAGCTCTGGCGCGCCGATCTCCCGGCCGGCGGCCAGGCGACGCCAATGACGTATGTGGCGGGCGGTCGGCAGTATGTCGTCATCGCCGCAGGAGGGCACAACCGCCTAGGCACTACCCGAGGCGATGCGATCATTGCCTTTGCCCTGCCAGAAATGTGAGGCGGGTAGCTACCCGCTAGCAGGCCCGCAGGTCCCGTCAAGGTCGTGCATCACGAGCAGTACAGGATAACACCTTCTGATGGTTACCTTCGAGGTAACGTATTCACTCGGTTTAGGCCGTCTTGCCGAATTGTCCGGCATGTAGCTGATTGTCGGTATGGATGACCTTACTGACACTCGCCATATCAGCCGGCTTGCAATTGTTGACACGGGTCGCCGCCGTCGATGGTCGGCCGAAGAAAAGCTGCGGATAGTCGAGGAGAGTTTTTCGGCTCCGCGGCTGGCATCGGCGACGGCGCGTCGGCATGGGATTTCCAACCAGCTGCTGTTCGCCTGGCGCAAGGCGTATCGCGAAGGTCGGCTTGGCGACATTGCCGGATTCGTGCCGGCGGTGATCGTGCCGGAGCAGCCTGAAAAGGTCACTGGGCTGGGCTGTCGCCGAATCGAGATTGTGAGCGTGAACGGCCGGCGCGTTATTGTCGATTGCGACGTAGACGTGGAGAGCCTGCTGCGGATCATGCGTGGGCTTGAGACGCTGCCATGATTCCGGTTCCGAGCGGCGTGCGGGTATGGCTGGCGACCGGCCACACCGACATGAGGAAGGGCTTTGCGAGCCTGTCGCTGCAGGTGCAGGAGGTACTGCGGCGCGATCCGCTGAGCGGACAGCTGTTTTGCTTTCGTGGTCGCAGAGGCGACCTGTTGAAGGTAATCTGGCATGACGGTCAAGGAGCCTGCCTGTTCACGAAGCGGTTGGAACGGGGCCGTTTCTTGTGGCCGAGCGCGACCGACGGCGCGGTGACGATCTCCTCGGCGCAACTCGGTTACCTGCTTTCTGGAATCGATTGGCGTAATCCGCAGGCGACATGGCGTCCGACCTCGGTGGGATGACGGTTTTTGCTTTGATGTTTTTGACGAATATGATTCTGTTGCCGAGTGACATCGGAATTTGAACCTCTGCCATCTAATCTTGCCGCCGCTCATGCGCTGATCCTGGCGGAGCGCAACGCACGCGTCATGGCCGAGGCCAATGCAGCAGTTGCCAAAGCCGAAGCGGCCAATGCTCAGGCGGACCTGTCCAGCAGTGAAGCGCTGATCGCCCATCTCAAGCTGGAGATCGAGAAGCTGCGGCGCGAAATCTATGGGACGCGCTCGGAGCGCAAGGCGCGGCTGCTGGAGCAGATGGAACTTCAGCTGGAAGACCTGGAGGCGGCAGCGACCGAGGACGGGCTGGCGGCCGAGAATGCGGCGGCCCGGACGCAGACGGTGCAGTCGTTCCAGCGCAAGCGGCCGTCCCGCAAGGCGTTCCCCGATCATCTGCCGCGCGAGCGCGTCGTCATTGTCGCGCCGGACAGCTGTCCCTGCTGCGGGTCGGCGAAGCTGTCGAAGCTGGGCGAGGACATTACCGAGACGCTGGAGGTGATCCCGCGGCAGTGGAAGGTGATGCAGACGGTGCGGGAAAAGTTCTCGTGCCGGGAATGCGAGAAGATCACACAGCCGCCGGCACCGTTCCACGTGACGCCGCGCGGCTTCGCCGGACCAAACCTGCTGGCCATGATCCTGTTTGAGAAGTTCGGCCAGCATCAGCCGCTGAACCGCCAAAGCGAACGATATAGGCGCGAAGGCATCGATCTGAGCGTGTCGACGCTGGCCGACCAGGTTGGCGCCTGCACAACCGCCCTGCGACCGCTCCATGCGTTGATTGAGCGCCACGTCCTGGCTGCCGAGCGGCTGCATGGCGATGACACCACCGTGCCGATCCTGGCCAAGGGCAAGACGGTGACGGGGCGCATCTGGACTTATGTCCGTGACGACCAGCCCTTTGGCGGTCACGCACCGCCGGCGGCGCTCTATTACGCCTCACGCGATCGAAAGCACGAGCATCCCGTGCAGCATCTCCAAGCCTTCACCGGCATCCTGCAGGCCGACGCCTATAGCGGGTACAACGAGCTCTACGATCCCTCGCGCTCTCAGGGAGCGATTACGGCCGCACTGTGCTGGGCACACGCAAGGCGACAGTTCTTCGAGCTGGCCGATATCGCTGCCAATGCACGGCGCGGAAAGAACGCAGCGGCGATCTCGCCGGTTGCGTTAGCGGCGGTCAAGCGCATTGACGCGCTGTTCGACATCGAGCGCGACATCAATGGCCTGAGCGCCGAAGAGCGTCTGCGCGTGCGCCAGGAACAAAGCGCGCCCCTTCTGGCTGCTCTGGAAGCGTGGCTGCGTGAGGAGCACTCTCGCTTGTCGCGTTCGGCCTCTGTCGCCCAGCCGATCGACTACATGCTCAAGCGTTGGGACCGGTTTGCCCGCTTCATCGAAGATGGCAGGGTCTGCCTCACGAACAATGCAGCCGAGCGTGCTCTTCGAGGATTTGCGCTGGGGAGAAAGTCGTGGCTCTTCGCCGGTTCCGAGCGCGGCGCTGACCGAGCAGCGGCCATGACCACGCTGATCATGACGGCCAAGCTCAACGACGTCGATCCGCAGGCCTGGCTGGCCGATGTACTCGGCCAAATCGCTGACATCCCGCAGGGCCGGCTTGCCGAATTACTGCCGTGGAATTGGAAGCAACCGAATCTGCGAGCGGCCGCCTGATCTGTAGCCGCTACGCCGCGGTGCTCGGCGTAGGCTTACGACGCAATCGCCAATCGCGCAGGTGATCGCGCATAACGATGCTGAATTTCAAGTGGTGAACATGGCTAACAAGATGGAAGGTGGACCCAAAGGGGTAGCCATCCACCGCGAGAAATTAGCCGTCTGCAGTCCTCAGATTAGGGTAAGGATTTATCATATCAAGGAGAGTGGATGGCTGGCTGCCCTTAGCCAATTTGCTTAACGTCAAAACTGGAAACGGATTGAAGCACGATCGAGGAACTGCCCATTCCGAGCCAAAACTGCCGTCAGACCTATTCGATCAGTTGGCATGGGCTAGCGGACGGACTTTAGTAGCGGCGCCGCC
>DASSEH010000017.1:0-2112 GCA_035695325.1 Candidatus Angelobacter sp. | reverse complement strand
CAAGCCAGGGAATCACATGATCACCGCCGCTTTCAACGCATTAGTGTCGCGATTTTCCGCAAAGAAGGACACGAGATCTTCGAGGGAGATGCGCCCCCCGATCAGCAACTCAGTTGGCACTGCTCCATTGCCGAGAAGTTCGATCGCCTGCCGCACGTAACTGGGTCGATGATGAAAGACACCGAAGAGCGCGATCTCATTGTAATGAATGCGATGCGTTTCGAGCTCCACTTTTGCTCCGGCCGCGCAACCTCCGAAAAGACATACGCGCCCGCCTTTCCGCACCATCGCAACACTCAGCGACCAGGTCTCTGGTTTACCAACTGCCTCGATTACACCATCGGCGCCGCGATGGCCGGCCGTTCGGCGACGCACCGCCGGGACTGCATCTGGTTCATGGCTAAGATCGATCACGTCGTCTGCACCGGCCGCAGTAGCGAGGCGAAGCCGTTCCGCGTTTCGACCAATCACGAGCACGCGCGCACCCGCCGCTTTGAGCGCGCAAATTAAAAGCCGCGCCATGTTGCCGGCGCCGATCACGGCAATGGTTTCGCTCGGTTTGAGCCGCATCTTATCGACCGCATGCAAAGCGCACGCGAACGGTTCGACCAGCGCGGCCTCAGCGAAACTCAAATGTTCCGGTAACGGATGAACGTTGTGCCGCGTGATCTGCGGCGGGACGCGAATGTATTCGGCATAAGCGCCGTTGAGCAGCTCGAGATTTTCGCACAGTTCCGTGATGCCTTGTTCGCAGAAGAAACAATCGTCGCAGGGCGCTGAGTTCAGCACGACGACTCGCTCTCCTTCCCGCAGCCAGGTCACTCCTGCGCCGACTTCGCTAATGATTCCCGCCATCTCATGTCCGAATGGCGATGGCGTGTGTGCCAGCAAAACCGGGTGACCTTGTCGATAGGCTTTGAAGTCGGTCCCGCAGGTAAGCGCCGCCTTAATCTTCACGACGACTTCGCCGGGGCTGGCTGAAGGAATTGGCGTTTCCATCAAACGCAAGTCGCCAGGTGCGTAGAACATCACCGCTTTCATCAGCGCATTCATCTCGTCACTGGTCACTGGTCACTGCTCACTCGCGATGGAGTCATGATCGCCTTGAGAATCGTGCGGCTTTCGATCGCAGCCAGCGCCTCGGAGAACCACTCCAACGGAAAAGTGTGTCCGGTCATTAGCGATACGCGCACAGAACCATTCGCCAGCAATTGCAGCGCTTCGCGCAGATCATCCGGCGAAGCTGAATACGACGTCACGATATTGATTTCACGGTAATAGAGCTGATTCCAATCGAGTGTGACATCGGAGTCGGGATGGAGACTGGCAAAGACGAGGCACGTCCCGCCTGCGCGTAACCACGACAACGCCGTCGGAACAAGTGGCGGATTTGCCGCAGTTAGCAAGACCGCATCAGCGCCACGACCGTTCGTCATCGAGGCGAGCGATTCTTCGAAATCGGGTTCGGAGCCGGCAAATGTTGCGGTCGAGCGTAACGAGTCTGCTAACTCGCGGCGAGCTGGGTCGAGATCGAGGCCGATACACTTACCACCCGCGTGGCGGATCAATTGCATGAATAGCAGACCGATCGAACCTAAACCAACCACAACGACGACATCCGACGGTTGGATTCCAGCGCGCTTCACCGCGCGCACGCAGCAAGCCAACGGCTCCATGAAAGAAGCTTCGTTGTCAGTCAGACTATCCGGAATTGGAAAGGCAACGCTCTCCACATGCTCTACCGGCACACGCACAAACTCCGCGAATCCACCTGGATCGAGATTGGTTTTTTTGAACTCCGCGCACATCGAAATATTTCCATGGCAACAGTAATGACATCGGCCACACGGAACATGATGCGCTACGACCACGCGATCGCCCACCTTAAATTTCGCAGCGCTCGATTCCACCACCCGGCCGGCTACTTCATGACCCAGGACGACGGGGTCTTCCATTCGTTGAAAACGAATCTTGTGAACATCGGAGAAGCAGACTCCGCAGGCTGTGACTTGGAGGAGCATCTCGCCCTCGCTTAGCAAAGGCCGCGAAATCTCCTGCACGCGGAATCCGTTATCTTGAGAAACCAGCACTTTCATCGTCCGTGGCTTGTCA
>DASSEH010000016.1:0-1251 GCA_035695325.1 Candidatus Angelobacter sp. | reverse complement strand
CAGCCAGACGGAGAATGCAGGCACGACCGAGAGAACAAATTTCCGTATTTGCCGAGAAACAAGATGTCATTTCCGCATGGGGTCATCGTCGGAAACAGAGGCCAGCGGGGCCGGGCGGATCATGCACACACAGATGGATCGCGTCGGCCTCGTTCTGCGCACCGTCGCAAGGTGCCCAGGACGCTATTCCAAAACCGCCGAACGGAACGTGAGCGGGAGCTATTGCCTGCACAGCAGTTGGCGCTAGAGCGGAAAGGGTCGAGCTTCGCCTCCTGATTCCCGGCATCGTCCTAAAGCGCGACAGTCCCGTCCCTGTCGCGCTAAGCGCGAACAGCCCCTTACCAAATCCCATTGATCAGAACCCGTGGGCCCATTGGCGCAGTCCGATGGACATGATGCGCCAAGGCTGGTCGACGAGCTTGTTCCATGCCGCACAACAATGGTCGACGAGATCGTCGTAGGATTTGAAGATGCGGTTGGAGAGCCAGTTGTCGCGCATGAACTGCCAGACGTTCTCGACCGGGTTGAGCTCTGGGCACTTCGGCGGCAGCAGAATGATGGTGATATTGGCCGGCACGAGGAGGCGCGTGGACAAGTGCCAGCCGGCTTGGTCGACCAGGAGGATGGCGTGGGCAGCGGGCGCGACGGTTGCGGCGATCTCGGCGAGGTGCAAGTTCATCGCCTCGGTGTTGCAGGCCGGCATGATCAGGGCTGCACCCTTGCCCTCCTTCGGGCAGACTGCACCGAAGATGTAGGTGGAAGCGGTCCGTTGGTCCCGCGGTGCGCTTGGACGGGTGCCGCGCTTGGCCCAGCGGCGGGTGATCTTGTTCTTCTGGCCGATGCGGGCCTCGTCGGCGAACCAGATTTCTATCGTGTCGCGGTCAAGCGCCTTCTTGCGCGCAATTGCCTCCAGGCGCGCGGGGAAGTTTTTTTAAAATCCTCGATCGCGCCCTCGGCTTGCGCATGGTGACGCGGTCGGGCCGATAGTTTGCGGTAGCCCATGGCTCGCAGCTCCCGGCTGAGCGTCTGCTTGGCGATCGTGATGCGGAATTGCTCGAAGATCCATTGCGCCAGATCGATCAGCCGCCAGCGCACCACGCCATGCACCGCCGGGATCGGGCCACTCTCGATCATGCGGGCGATGGCCTGCCGCTGAGTGTCGTTGAGCTTGGACGGCTGTCCTGTCGACTTGCCATCCAGGAGACCGTCAGGACCGCGGGCGTTGAAGCGCAACACCCAGTCCCGGATGAT
>DASSEH010000015.1:0-1543 GCA_035695325.1 Candidatus Angelobacter sp. | reverse complement strand
CCTTGCTTGACCTGACCGAACACGGGCTCGACTGTTTGTTTCCTCAACCGGTAGCGACTACGGTGCCCACCCCGACGAAGCTTCTGCCACATCGCGTAGGCGTAGGTGCCAAGCTTGACCTTTCGCTCTACCGACGCCGTCGCCTCCCCATGTTTTTGACGGCCCGTGGCAATGTAGCCGTTGATATGACGCCGTCTGAGCTCCTTGAGATTGTCTTCCGAACAATACCCGGCATCGGCCGACAGTTCCCGAGCCTGTCTTCCTGTGTTCTGTTTGATCTGGGCTACCATCACAGCGAGTTGCGGTGCGTCCGAGGCGTTGTTGGTAAGCCCCTGAGCCACAATCACTTGGCTATCGGCATCCACAACGGCCTGAGCGTTGTAACCTTGAATAAACCCGTTGTGGCTTTTCATGATCCGACTTTCGGGATCGGTGAAATTGGTTTGAGCCGAATCCTTGGGGGTCCCGGGCTCGTTCTTTCTCGGTCGCCCCCGACTGCCACTCTTTTTCTCTTCGCCTTTCTGGCTCGCCTGTGCCTGCGCTTCAGCTTCCAGTCGAGCGCGGGCTTCTCGGATCTTTTCCAACCGACCTTGCTTGTCCCGCACCCAATCGGGCAGTTCCTCTCCGCTTTGATCCGCTCCGTGCTCCTCATCTTCCCGAGCATCAGCGGCCTGCGCCTGGCGCAACCAGCCGCTGACAATCGTTTGCAGTTCTGCTTCAGCCTTCTTCATCCGCCCGTAGCTCATGGCCTTGTGCTTAGAAGCGTTGGCCTTCAGCTTAGTGCCGTCCAGAGCCACGTGCCCAAGCTTCACCAGCCCCGCTTGCTGGCACAGCCGCAAAACCTGTACGAACAACTCCCCCAGTGCTACCAAATGCCGCTTGCGAAAATCACTGATCGTTCGAAAGTCGGGCATCTGCATGCCCGTGACCGCCATGAAATCCACTCGCTCCCGGCAAGCCTTCGCAATCCGCCTAGACGGGTAGATGCCTTGACAGTACGCATAAAGAAGAACCGCCGTCATCATGGTTGGATGATACGGCGGGTAGCCGCGCTCTTCGCTATAACATTCCAGGATCGTCGACAGATCCAACGCTTCACAGACGGTGTTCCGTACAAAGTGCGCCAGATGCTCCTGCGGCACGAAATCCTCGACACAAGGCGGAAACATCATCAGCTGTTCAATGTCCCAATCACGAAAGGTTTTTCCCATGCGCTATAGAAAACACAACTCCTCCGCCACGTCTATAAAAAAATGACGATTACTCAGACAGGCTCCTAGCCGGCTGAAGAAAGCCGTAACCAAGCTGAAGCAGGCGATAGACGGGCCGCCATCATTCAAGACTCAGAGGGAAAGGCAGAAAAGCAATGAGAGAAGTAACCTTCAGCGACTTCGCAAAGCTGGCAAATAGGCGCGGGTTGACACCTGAGTATTTGGCTGAACGGTTTGCGAATAAGATCGAAAGACCTTCAGAGTTTTTTCACCGCGTTTTTCAAGGCCATTATGCGGCCGTCGTGATCCCCTATCGAAGTGTCCTGGCCTTC
>DASSEH010000014.1:0-2833 GCA_035695325.1 Candidatus Angelobacter sp. | reverse complement strand
TTTTCTTGTACGACGTTAGCGAAATGGCTCTGTTGAGCCATATTCTCTATGATTGGCGATCGGCGAATCACCTGTTCTTAAAGGCCCCAGATGCTCGACAATCCGAAGAAGACCGAACCACTGCTGGTCGCACTCAAGGCGGCTGTCCCATTCGACGTCGAACTGATGCCAGCATTAATCGAACACCTCCGAGGAAAAAACATCGCCACGTTGAACGAGATCCGTCAAACAGTCTCGGACGTCTCCTATGCTGGCGATGAAGGCGGCATTGTGTGCCATATTGTCCCATCGGGTAGACGAGAAGCGCTCGTCGTATCACTGACGCACATTCGGATGCCTCGCACTATGCCACTTGCGTCGGCAGTCATCGATTATCAGAAGCATCGAGTGAAGAAGCTAAAAAAGCAGAGGTACAACTGAGTTCGCCAAACGCTTCCTGTGCATCGCACCGAGAGCGACGGCTCATGTCCGAATCGGGTCAATCGCGAGTGCGCCGGGAGACCGGCAAGGAGTAGAGGGTGCGAGTCCCTTACGATGAAGGTGTAGCGAACCACATCGGCCCCGAGTCATGCGCCGGCGTTCGCGAGGGTGTCAGCGAAGCGTTGACAGGGGAGCGTACAGGCCAAGCTATTGAGCCGCGAAAATGACCTCATCTCGGGCGCCGACGCTTTTCGCGTTGCGGAAGGCAACACGGACGGGCACGTCAACGCTAGTGCTCGCCCGGCCCGGCGTGGTCGGAGAACTTGGCATGTGCGGACGCTCTTTGTACGGGAACCGGGAGGTCTCACGGTCGACCAACAGCGAGCGTACACGTGCTGCGCTGGTCCGCATCGGGGAGGCGAGGAGCCGTAGCCGGTGATGCACGATCGTGAGAAGTCTGACCCCGCCATAGTAGCTGAGAAGCCGACGAACAAAGCCGGGCAACCGGCAGCGGAGTCGGCGGAGCCAAGGGTGGGGGCCGAGGGGAACGCGAGCTGGCAAAGCACGCACCGGACGCAGGGACGGGAGCGCGTGTCACAGGCGCTGGAACGCGTACGACAAGTCGCAAGGCAAAGGAAGAAGGAGAAGTTCACGGCGCTCCTACACCACGTCGGCGTCGACTTACTCGGGATGGCGTTCTTCGCGCTCAAACGCGATGCGGCCCCCGGCGTTGATGGATTGACTTGGCGGACCTACGAAGCAGACCTTGACCGAAACCTCACTGATCTGCATGAGCGGGTTCATCGGGGAGCATACCGGGCACTGCCGTCACGCCGGACGTACATACCGAAGGCAGACGGGAAACAGCGCCCGCTCGCGGTCGCTGCCCTGGAGGACAAGATCGTCCAGCGGGCGACCGTCGCGGTGCTGAATGCCATCTATGAGGAAGACTTCCTCGGCTTCAGCTACGGGTTCCGACCAAAACGCGGCCAGCACGATGCGCTGGATGCGTTGGCGGTCGGGATTGGCACCAAGCGAGTGAACTTCATACTAGACGCCGACGTAGCGTCCTTCTTCGACTCGGTCAGCAAAGAAAAGCTGGTCCGGTTCGTTGAGCACCGCGTCGGCGAACCGCGCATTATCCGCCTGATGCAGAAATGGTTGAAGGCGGGTGTCCTGGAGGACGGGGTCGTCACGGTCAGTGAAAGCGGGACGGGGCAGGGTTCGGTGGTCTCACCGCTGCTCGCCAACGTCTACCTGCATTACACCTTCGACCTCTGGGCCGAACGCTGGCGACGGCGCGAGGCCACGGGTGACATGATCATTGTGCGCTATGCCGACGACATCATCGTTGGGTTTGAGCACGAGGCTGACGCCCGGCGCTTCTGGGATGTAATGCGCGAGCGGTTGCAGGAGTTCTCGCTGTCGCTCAATTCGGAGAAGACCCGCCTGATCGAGTTTGGTCGCCATGCGGTGGACAGACGCGCCCGGCGCGGGCTCGGAAAGCCGGAGACCTTCAAGTTCTTGGGGTTCACCCACATCTGCGGTCAATCCCGACGGGGCAAATTCCTCCTTAAACGGAGAACCCGGCGTGATCGCATGCGGGCAAAGCTCACGGAGATCAAGGAGGAACTGCGACGGCGGATGCATCAGCCCATTCCCGAACAGGGACAATGGCTGGCGCAAGTGGTGAGGGGCTTCTTCGCGTATCACGCCGTGCCGACCAACTTCCCGGCATTGCGCGCCTTCCATCACCACGTCACGGTCTCATGGCTGCGCACGCTACAGCGCCGCAGCCAGAAGGATCGCACGACGTGGCAGCGGATCGCGAAGATCGCATCCGACTATCTCCCGCAGCCAACAACCCTTCATCCGTGGCCGCAGATGCGCTTTGCCGTCACACACCCAAGGTGGGAGCCGCGTGCGGGAATTCCGCTCGCGCGGTTCTGTGCGGGGGGCGGTCGGTAACGACCGTCCCTTGTACGTTGCAGATTCTCGGCGAATAAACACATTTTGCTGAGCAGCGAGGAGAACGGTGAGCCTCTATCGTCCCTTTGGCGAATGAGCCCGTGCGGTAGATTAGGCCCCGTTTTCCAAGCTCCGCTGTCCAGGCTGGACGGTATCTTGGGACGCGCGTGAGCGTAGATCCTGCGTACAAGGTTGTTCGAAGCGGAGCTCTTGCTGAAGAGATGAAGTGAAAGGATAGGACAGTGATCGACGGGGTATTGGGTATCGACGTTTCCAAAAATACAATCGACGTGAGCATGTCTGCTGGTTGCAACAAGGTACGCGCCAGGAGCTTCGCGAATTCCACTGATGGATGGCGCCATCTCCTTGCTTGGCTCATCACCCAGAAGATCCAACTGGTTCACGCCTGTCTGGAATCCACCGGGCGCTATAGTCTCGGCATCGC
>DASSEH010000013.1:0-44989 GCA_035695325.1 Candidatus Angelobacter sp. | reverse complement strand
ATCTTGCGGCGCAAATCGTCGGAATACGCTCGGGCCATCGTCGGGTTGCAGGAAAACTTCCAGAGCACAACCATCCTATCCCACTCCACCCTGATTCCCGCTTACATTATTATCCCTATCGTTACTAGAAATGGTCTAATCTTCCACCGGCCTTGACACCCATGACCGTTCACGGCTCAAGACCGCTGAGCGGATCGTGCATGAGTTGATGCATCTCCAGAGCTTCGTATCTCTTGAGGTTTCCTCGTCCAGAATATCGCCGGAGGAACAGCAAGGGCCCACCATGAAACTTCGAGGAGCGGTGCTTTTTCCCCGCCGCATAGGCCTTGGTATCTTTGACAAGGCTCATGGCAAACGGTTTTTTCATGACCTGGATGAAGCTGTTATTGAAGAGCTAACCATCCGTTTCGATCGCCGCTATTTTTCTGAGATCCCCGTCCTTCAGGAGGAGATTACAAGACGCGAATCATTTAGAAACGGCGTAACTCAACCTGCGCTGCGGTGCGCCCGACTGTTTGAGCACCCGACGCCGTCAGGAGCACCACGTCGTCGGTCACAATGTCGAGCACTTCGGGGAGGGCCTTCTTGGCGAGTGCGTCCTGAAAGCGGGCCACGATCGCCGAGATTTCTCGGCGGACTCGGGCATCATCTTCAACAGCTAGGTCCACGAACGAATGCGCCTTATTGGGCAGGGCCGACTTAATGAGGCCCAACATCTTTCCAATCAAGTTGTACACAGAAAAGGTAATCTCCACCCCTCTGAGGACGGTCGAGCCGCCTCCTGGCCCCACCGGCTGCCGTGGCGGCCGAGAGCCGTTAGCCTAAGCAGGTAATCCTGTCACCTTTGCGGCCGTCGCTTCTTCCTTGCAATTGCCTTCAAGCCAGCCACTAGCCTCTAGACGCGCGCCGAGCACCCCTGGTCTCTATCAGACTTGCCACCAGCCGGGCTGGTTCTTCAAAGAGCGAGATGGCAGGTTCATGTGGCCTGACATTCAAGGCCTGCAGGCGGCACCACTCCAAGCTCACACCTGACAAGCTGCAGCGAAACTGGAGATGCTGCCAGGCGTTTGCCGGATCGGGCCAATGTGAAGGGGCACGACCGTCAAACTCAAGATCGGGATGTTCTTGGGCTGCTCGCTCATACACTTCATTGAGGCCATACCACGGTCGATCGATTTGCGACAAATTGAAACGCAGGCCTAAACTTATGGCCGCTTCTTTGATCAATGCTGAGATTGCCCGCGCCGGTCCAACCTCATCGGTGGACGCGCTATGGGCGCTCACCGCGTGGTCTATATCTGCCGCTTGGCGGACAGAGCAGACCTCGCGCACGTAAAAGGTGATCCACTCTTTTCCCACATACAGGGGAAAGCGCATCGCTGCCACAGCAACAAGCCGTATCACGATTAAAAAGGGATGAAATCCCCATTTCGGAAACCAGCTCCACTCGCGCATGCTCTCATCGAGGTTGGTCAGGACATCCCGGGCGCTCTCGAAAGTGGAAAGAAAATCCTTTCTTTTCTGACGAAGCCCGGCATGCAGATTGAGGAGCGCCTCTCCCGTCAAGAACCGAAATTCGTTGATGCTTAGCATCGATGCGGTAGTCAGCGAAAAGCAGAGAGTTCCTCCTTCCAGTTCGCCATCCGGACAAAACACCGTGCCAATGGTAGGGATCAATTCCGGCTGCAGGCCTACCAGGATATGGCGCGGCAGCGGAACCCGAAAAGCTTCGCTGAGCTCCCGCATCACGGCTTCGAGCTTGGGGTGGTCTTCAACTTGAAGCCGCGACGCCCGCAAGGTCATATAGATGTCGGGCGTGGCGCTGAGTTCGCTTTGCCGCAGCATAAGGATTGCTGCGAACGATCCTCCGGCCACGAAGATGCCCCAGAACCAGAGCCCGTCCGGACCGGCTACGTAAAGGGCCAGCGCCAGCAGAACGCCTTGGACCGGCAGGATGATCCAGAGCAGGGCCGATGCTACGTACAGGCCACGCCGGAATGCCGCCGGAAGGTGCTGTGCTTGCTTACGGTAGCGAGCCGACCACAATGGCACGGCAAGTAGAAACAAGAAGCTGAGTCCAACCACAGCGTACACTCCGGAGCGCACATATTCGGCAAGCATGCCGAGTTCCGGCGGGCGACGGCCATCTGCCAACGCCCCGTTCAGCCATGAGAGTAGCCATGCGAAGCCGGGATAGAGCAGCAGGAGGACCGGCAATTTCGATCGTGCCATGAACCTGCGCAGTCTCTTCATCGCAGCCATTTCCGGGTTACGGACACAAATCAGATTTCCCAGACTCGTTCAAATGAATCGGTTCAACGTCACTCTACCCGAGGCAAGCAGCACAAAGCAATGGCTTTTCGATGGTTATCGAACTCGGCCAGATAAGCGCGCTCAATCATTGGGTTTTTCCTGTGGTTGCCACGGACATCGGATCTGTTCCCGCCGCGAACGGTGAACCGGCCATCGACGTTAACGCACCAGCGACAGTGAACTGACCATCGCGGTGCGCTTCTCGCAGGCCTCATACGGCGCGGCCGGCAACGGCAACAGTGCCGTACGGTCCCGCTCGAAACGCTCCGCGATGGTTTCCTGATGCCCCCATAGCCGCCGCTCTCCGCGTTTCCGGCACCGTCACCAGAGAAAATGATAATTGTGTCATATCTATCCACTTCTTTAATGGCATCAACTGTCCTTTCAACATCGAAATTGCATTTCTTCAAAAAGCCGCTTGTATAATTTAGATCATGGATATACTTGACAGGCTTAGTAATAATCTCAAACTTGCTCATCTGAGCCTTAACGAGAATACCATTGGAAAATGGACGGAGCGTTGCCGACTGAATATCCTGGCTATAATCAGACCCAAAATAGAATCTCCTGAGTTGTTGATTACCTTGGGCAATGGAGCGAACCAGATTTCCTAATTCACGAATGCCGATTTTCCAGCCAAGGTTATTTCGCCATTTGTCAACATTTCCGTAGTCTATGATGACTAGATTGCGATCCTTTGTATTTCCTAAATCTTGTATTATCTTGGTAACTTCTGCTGCTTTCATTAATTTGAAACTTAATCTTATATAGCATAGCCGTTTGGAGAAACTTGTCCAGTACTCTAGTTGCTCTTTTTATGCTGTTGTGTCTCTGATTTGTATTCCTCAGATATTCGCTTGTTACAGTCAAATATTATTGTTCGTGTTGACAACAACCTCGCGGTGGCCTCCTAAATGAACAGGACCGGCATTTTGCCAGTCCTATTCACTTCTCACTTTTGTACACAGGACAGCATGTCAGATGCCTCATCCGTTTGGACAAAAGCAATAATCTCTTTTATGAGGTTCCGCCAAAATTCGCAAGCTTCGCCACTCGGCGGGCATGCAAATTTCAGCATCGTCCAGATCAAAATTGGGCGGCACTTTTATGATCGTGCACGGACAGGGGGTAACTTCTGAAATCAGCATTTTGTGGTTGAAAATGAATCAGGTCAGGTTGTTATCCTTGAGTGAAACTCCCGTTGAGCAGACACTTCGGAGGAAGATAACTGTTCAATCATCTCCAGTAATTGTTTAGCATTGATCGGCTTGGCGATGTAGGCATCCATTCCCGCGGCCAGGAACTTTTCCTGGTCGCCAGTCATGGCATGAGCGGTCATCGCAATGATCGTCAGGTGCTTGCCACCAGGACTTGGCATTTCGCGGATAGCGCGGGTGGCCTCGAGGCCATCCATCTCCGGCATTTCAATGTCCATTAGGGCCAAGTCGAATCCATTGTCCTTGAGGATTGCGAGTGCTTCAAGGCCATTGCCGGCGACGCTTACGTCATGCCCTTCCTTTTCCAGTATCCGGGTTACCAGTACCTGGTTCACACGATTATCTTCCACCAACAGGATGCGCAGCTTACGCCTGCAGTTTGAGTTGATGATGGAGTTTACCACCGGTGCTGAGATGTTGCCGGTATCTTCTGTGCCGACAGCGGCGCGAATGGCTGAAAGCAATTCGCGCTGTAGAATCGGTTTGGTGACATAACCACTGATATCCAACTGTCTGCTGCGGAGCGCATCGCCGGAGCGTCCGCCGGAAGTTAACATGAGTATCCTGACCTGTCCCAGACCAGGGCTGCGCCTCATCTTCTCGGCCACAGCAAATCCGTCCATTTCCGGCATAAAGGAATCGAGCAGTACCAGTTGAAATGTCCTGCCCGATCGTTCGGCCTTCTCCAAAGCCTGAAGAGCGAGGCTGCCTCCCTCCACTGCTACGGGCATCATTTCCCAGCCGGCAAGCATTTCCGTGAGCTGGTGGCGACTGGCCGCATTGTCATCGACAATCAAAACTCGCAGCCCTTTTAGTGCCGTGGCAGAAACTGGGGCCGGCACCGGTCCGAAATGATTTTGCACTTCCATGCAGGCCGTGAAGTGAAAAGCGCTGCCAGGAGAGTCTTCCCGGCTTTCCACCCAGATGGCTCCGCCCATCATCTGGACCAAACGCGAGCAGATGGTCAGGCCCAGTCCGGTACCGCCGTATTTTCGACTGGTGGATCCATCAGCCTGCGTAAACGCCTCAAAGATCGTGTTCTGCTTGCTCAGCGGAATGCCAATGCCGGTGTCATTGACAGAAAAGTGCAACATCGACCGGCCGGAAATTCCTGGTGTTTGCAACTCCGGAGCAATATCTACCCGAACCATAATTTCGCCGTGATCGGTAAATTTGATCGCGTTGCCCACCAGATTCACCAGTATCTGCCGCAGACGAGTCGGGTCTCCCAGAACAAACTCCGGCACCTCCGGGGCAACGTCATATACCAGTTCCAGGTTCTTTTCATGGGCACGAAAACTGAGCGGCTTGATGGCCTCACCGACACTGCTGCGCAGATCAAAACTGACCTTTTCAAATTCCAGCTTTGCGGCTTCGATTTTGGAAAAATCCAGTACGTCATTTATTACGGTGAGCAGAGATTCGGCAGACGTCTTGACCATGCCCAGATCGCTGCGCTGCTCCGGAGTGAGGGGCGTGTCCATCACCAATGATGTCATGCCGAGAATTCCATTCATGGGAGTCCGGATTTCGTGGCTCATGGTCGCCAGGAAAGTGCTTTTGGCCTGATTGGCGGCTTCAGCAGCTTGCCTGGCGGCTTCGGCATCCTCCATGGCCTTCTTCAATTGTTCTTCCGCCTGCTTTCGCAAACTGATGTCCACAAACATTCCATACATACCTTCCAGTCGCTTTCCGTCCTGAATGGGCACACCAAATATCTCGACCTGCAGCAAGCTTCCATCCTTGCGCTGCCGCACGCTCTCGCTTTGGGCAGATTGTCCTTCCAATATTTGCCGTGAAATAACAGTGGCCTCATTCAGGTGGGCAGGCGGAACAATTGCGTCATTGACCGACGCCAGGAATAACTCCCGGGAACTAAACTGAAACATCTTTTCAAAGGCCTGATTGATGGCAACCACGCGGTCCCGGTCATCCAGCATCGCTATCCCGACGGGTGCATTTTCAAAAAGCTGCTTAAACCAGCGCTTCTCCTGCCGGAGTTCCGCAGTACGCTTTTCAACCTGCCATGCCAGTTCCTCGGTGCGTCTTTTCAGACGTTTTACCTTCTGCCGATGCACCTGCCAAAGGAAAAGCGCTGTCACGACGGTGCTCAGTCCATAAAACCAGTAGGTCTGATAGAAATGAGGCCGGAGATAAAAAGCATAGGAAGCGCCGGTTTCATTCCATACCCCATCGTTATTGGCGGCGATTACATGAAAGGTGTAATGACCTGAGGGAAGGTAAGGATAGTACGCCGTGCGCCGCGTGCCCGCATCCACCCAGCTTTTGTCGAAACCCTCAAGCATATATTTGAAACGCACTTTGCTTGGCGCCAGCAGGCTCAGCCCGGTATAGTGAAATTCTAGGTCTCTGCTTTGTGGCGCAAGCCGAGCGGCCTCTTCTTTGGCAATCGGCTGGCCTTTCACCAGTAGCTCTTCAACGTAGACGGGTGGCGGCAGGACGTTTTCACTGAAGTGCTCGGGATCGATCACAGCGACGCCCTTGGTAGTCGGGAACCAAAATCTGCCGTCATTGCTTCGCAATCCAGCTGGCATAGTAGCGCCATTGCATTCGCTGCTCTTCAGGCCGTCGATCGTGTCATAAGTGATAGGATGGATAGCTTGAATCCTGCCCGCCACAAAGCTCTCGACCTCGGCGCGCGACATGCGAAAAATGCCCTGGTTGGAGCTCATCCATATGTATCCACGGTCATCAGGGAGAATGCTCCAGATCGTATCCTGGGGAAGACCATCCTTTTTCCCAATCGACGTAAGTTTGCCCTCGCGGATTCTCTTGATCCCCGAAGATTGTGTACTGATCCAGAGTGTATTGGGCAGTTCCTGATGAATCTGGGTGATGAAATCCCGCGCCAGGGCTTGTTTGCCGGGAAAGTCGAGAAACTTTCCCTCGTGATAAAGATTGAGGCCGCTGTTCGTGCCTATCCAAAGATCGCCGTTGTTGTCCTCAAAGAGGGAGATAATAACATCGCTGGAAAGCCCCTGAGCGACGGTGAAAGCAGTTAACTTGTCCTCTTTGAGCTGATAGAGGCCGTTTGGGGTGCCAATCCATATGGTTCCCTGGTGATCTTGAATAATACTCGTATCAGTACGAAATTGGTCGTTCTTAAAGGGCGTAATCCTGCCATTTTTTAACAGATTGCCCCCTTCCCTGGTTCCAATCCACAAGCTGCCATCGCGTGCCTCGGCCAGCGTTTCAATCATATTGCTCGCCAAGCCATCTTTTCGGGTAAAACTCTCGAAATGTCCATTGCTGAATTTGCTGAGCCCTCCGAAGGTCCCAATCCAGATGTCGCCAGACTTGCTCTGCAGAATGGAGGAAGCCAGATTGTCAACAAGGCCCTCCTGAGTGGTGTAGATGGTGAATTTACCGTCGCGCAACCGGTGCAGGCCGCCGAATGTGCCGATCCACAGACTGCCCTCGCGGTCCTCAAAAATGCCCCACACCGGCACGGCAAGACCATCGCTCACGGTATATGACTCAACCTCACCCTGGCGCAGGCGATAAAGGCCGGTACTGGCGCCAATCCACAGGTTTCCCCGGCTGTCCTCATAAATGCTGTTGACGCTCGACTTTGACCATTTGCTAACCGCAGTGAAGATTCCGTCTTTGTAGAAGAAGAGCCCGTGCGAGGAGCCGATCCAGAGCGTTCCCCTTGGGTCTTCATATAATGCGAAGATGTGACTCTTTTTCAGATTTTCCGGCTGTGCGGGGCCGGGAATGATTTTTCCCTGGTACAGCCGATCCAGTCCATGATCGGTCCCAATCCAGAGGCCACCATCAGGGCTGGGGCAGAGTGCGTTGACATTATCGTTAGACAAGCCGTCCTTGGTGGTATAGACAGAAAACTTGCCATCCTGCCACAAGTTAAGCCCGCCCGGTGTGCCGATCCAAAGGTTAGAGTCGTGGTCCTGGGCGATTGCACGGACGACGTTGTAGGAAAGACCATTCTTTGTGGTGTAGGAATCAAACTTGCCCTCTTTGAAACGGACGAGTCCTTCGAAAGTACCAATCCAAAGAGTGCCCTGGCGGTCCGTAAACAGCCGCAGAATAAGATCACTGTGAATCGCGGGGGTGTTCAGCTTGTCGAAGACTTTGAAACGGACCCCGTCAAAGCGCACCAGACCTCCCTCTGTCGTGATCCAGAGATATCCGTCCGGGGTTTGCACGATGTTATGAACATTGTTTGCAGGCAGCCCCTGTTCCGATGTCCAGGAATCATGCATGTATTGGAGGATCTTTTTGTTGGGATCAAGGGCAAACGCAAACACGCTGAGCAGCAGGCAACAAGATGCCAGCAGAAATAACAATCCACCGTACGGCTGGTAAGACCGCCCCCTCATACCCGATTCCTAGGCTTGCATGGCTTGGTTCCAGTCTATGCCCATTTTAGAGGCTCGTGCAAGGACCCAATTTAAGGTTTTCATCCGATCACTCCCGGGCACGCATCAGGCGTGTTGCTGTTGTTCGCCGAAACTCTGATCTGGTGTGATTTCAAGAGTGTATATAAATCAGCCCAACAAGCCCGGTCTGATACAGTCTGGTCATGTTCTGGCTCTCGTTCGGTCTGTTTCAGCGATCATTTTACTCGCGACGTGATCTCTTGCTGGAGAATCTGGCCCTTCGCCAACAGCTTTTGGCCGTGCAGCGGCGAAAGCCGAGGCCGAGGCTCGCTCGACTTGATCGTCTGTTTTGGGTTGTTGCCAGACGGCTACGGCCGCGATGGAAGCAAGCTTTGGTTATCGTCACTCCCGAGACCGTCGTACGCTGGCATCGCGCCGGATTCCGCCTGTACTGGAATTGGATTTCTCGTCATCGAAAGGCCTTCGACAGGAAGCGAATCAGCAAAGAGTTGCGGGAATTAATTTTCCGCATGGTTGCCGAGGATCCCACTTGGGGTGCCCCGCGCATTCATGGTGAGCTGCTCAAGCTTGGTTTCGGTGTTTCTGAGCGAACCGTCTCTCGCTGGGTAAGCAGGGCGCCGAAGAAACCGGAACCAGCTCAGCGCTGGCGAGTTTTCCTGCAAAATCATCGTGAAGCCATTGCTGCGATGGATTTCTTCACTGTACCAAGCCTTACCTTTGGAGTCCTGTATTGTTTTTTCGTGATTTCTCATGACCGCAGGCGCATTCTGCATTGCAATGTCACTCGACACCCGACTGGCCTCTGGATCACACAACAACTGCGCGAAGCATTTCCTTATGACTCACAGCATAGATACTTGATCCTGGATCGCGATGCCAAATTCGGTGAAATGGTAAGCGAGGCCGTGGAATCACTGGACTTGAAAGCCATCAGAACTTCATTCCGTAGCCCGTGGCAGAACGGTGTTGCAGAGCGGTGGGTGGGAAGCTGCCGCCGCGATTTGTTGGATCACATCATCCCTCTCAACGAGCGTCATCTGAAGCGGTTGCTGTCAGAATACATCCGCTATTACCATTTCGACCGAACGCATCTGGGGCTAAAAAAAGACACGCCCCATGACCGACCATGCACCAAGCCAACTCGTGACTACCAAGTTGTGTCTTTCTCCAGACTCGGTGGTCTGCATCATCGTTACGACCTGGCTGCCTAATCCACGTCGGTTGAATTTGTTGATTTCGACTCTGAAAGTTCAGGGGAAAGGTCTGTCCGAAAACCGTTCCCAAGCGCCCGGCCTCTCTTTGCCGAAGTCCGAATGTGGCATCTGGACTCGTTTGATCTCCGAGTTCAGTCTGTGTGCGCCCGCAACGTGCTTCATAAACTGTGCGCTTTCAATTTTGGCGAGGGACAACGCCAAGCCTTGCTCCTTTCTCTTTTTCTCAACTATCAACTCGCTTAATTAAGTCCCTTGATTTTTTTGCTGGTGACCGTTTGGTACTGGCTGGACAATTTGTGATTTGGTATGTCTCTGTTGGTGGGAGTCGTCTGAGGTTCTCCTGATGGTCGTCAATCCACTTTGCCCAAGCCTCCACATCCGTAAAATCCTGGGACAGAGCTTGACGAAGGGCCGGCTCTCTCCTTGGCCCCTCAGGAAACATTGATTCCAACACTATTACCGCTAACTTACTGCGGCTTGCAAATACCTCATCATTCGCTCCCCAAAAACGTCTATTTTCAGGCGTGTCCTGCAGTAGCTCTCTAAGCCTAGAGACCGCGTACCCCCCCCCCAATATAGGGCAGTGCTTTCTCAATGGCATCGGATTGAAGGTAGTTTACGACATCAACGTCAACCTGCTGCTGCTTGCTTTTCGTCGCACACAGGACATATCGAAGTTGGTCCTGCTGACCCAGTTTGGCTAAGGCCATTCTTGCGGCCAAACGGACATCAAGGGATGTCTGTTTGGCTGCCAGCAAATGGCGAAGATATGGAACATAGTGAACATCTCCCGTGTTTCCTGCGGCAAGAATGGAATACTTGTCTCCTGTTTTAACACCCTCGACAAGAGCTTGTGAATTGGCTAGCGTGCCCTGTTGAGCGGCCAGTGTCATCATAATCATAAACACAATTGGTAACCTAACGCTATTCATTGAATTAATTGCTCCCCGGAGGATTGATTAAATCCCAATCGCGCTTTTTCAGACGACACGGCTGGGCTGAAATCTGATGGTCCCACATCAGGTCCTGATTGCTTCCCGTGGTTGTCACGTCGTGTGCACCCATGTCGTGACCAATCTCGTGAGCCGTTATGCTTGGCGCGCCGTTATATTTAGCACTGGTCCCCTGATTGGCAATTGCAGTTGGCCCACCGGTGCCTGGAACACCAGGAGTCATTGCGGTTAGCGTCAAGCCGAGGGCCGGATCTTTACCTGGCGGGCCCTTGTCGATCGCGTTCACATACAAAACGGTCACGGGTTTGACGGCAACAATCCCTAAAATCTTCAACAACTCCAATGGATTACTCCTGAAATCCGCGAGCGCATTACTTTTGTCGAGATCATACTCCACGGTTACCGGCGTCAGCTCATTGACGCTAAACGTGATCGCAGTTTGTGGAGGATAAATCCTGTCCAATTCTGTTTTCACTGCAGTGCTTGGCGGTGCATTAGGCTGCAACTTATTGACGCTGTCAACAACAGAATAAGGAAATACGCTAAAGGTCTTGACCTTTTTCACATCCACTACAATTTGCCCAATCTGCGTGTTAGTTACGCGGTTCGCGAACTGTAACAGACGGGGGCTAGACGGATTCGTAATGGCTTTGCCGCCGTCCGCAAATGTTGTGCCCGGCAGGGGGCCAAAGCAGTTGCTCCGTGCATTGTGTACCCATCGAAACAGATGCCAATTGCGCGACAACGCTAACCAGCTGATTCTCTTCGATTTTGCCGAACGCGCGTTGATATTTTCAGGTCCGCCGGGAATTACCTCTGCCAGAGTTTACCTATACTTTTTAATTCTCGGTTTTTCGAAGCAACTGCAGCATACTAAAATGCCGATTTTGATGGGTGATATTCAACTTTGCGAGCAGATTCATCCTCCGAAGTTTTTCACCTCAGCTAACAGGGGAATTTCCATGCAACGATTCGCGGCCGTATTTTGCCTTCTATGTATTCTCAGTGCTGTTCTAAAGGCTCAGAGCACCTCTGGTGAGTTACATATTCAAGTTGTCGATCCGGGCGGAGCCTCTCTGGCCGCATCGGGTGAGCTTGTGTCAAAAGGCGCTGATTTTTCACGGCAACTTACGATTGGGAAGGACGGCCGGTACATTGCCAAAGGCTTGCCCTTCGGACTCTACGAACTGCATCTGCAGCATGCAGGATTCAGTCCGTTCAGAGAGGCGATTGAGATCCGTTCCGCAGTTCCTTTGGAGTTCCGCGCATCCCTGAATTTAGCGACGCTGGAAACGAAGGTGCTGGTAACGCCGGATACCCTGCTTGATCCGCATAATACTGGAAACACGGTTCGGCTGGGGGAGGATACCCTGAATGAGCATGTCGTAACCCAACCCGCACGAGATATGTTCAATGTCGTTCAAGAGCAACCGGGCTGGGTGCTCAACGGCAATAGTGTGCTCTATCCAAGGGAAACGGAATTCGCGACACAATTTGTGGTGGATGGAATTCCCTTGCGGGACAATCGTGCGCCTGTCTTCGCGCCAGCAATGGATGTCGATGATGTGCAATCGGTAAATATTTTTACCGCTAACTTTCCTGCGGAATTCGGTCGCCGGATGGGTGGCGTGATTGAGGTGACCTCGGCGCGCGATCCCCGGCAAGGATTTCATGGCAAGGCAATCCTCGGGGGCGGTAGCTTTGACACTGAGACAGGGTACCTCAATACCCAGTATTTACAGAGACATAGCACTTTCGGTCTGAGTTTGAGTGGAAGCCACACGGACCGGTATCTCGACCCGGCTGCGATTCAAAATTTTACCAATAAGGCGACAAATTCGGGTATACGGGGGCGCTTCGAACAGGATTTCAGCGATTGGGACAGACTGACACTCTCCATACAGCAGGATCGGAGCGTCTTTCAAATTCCCAACGAATTATTGCAACAGGAAGCCGGCCAGAGGCAGGACCGGGCCAATAAGGAAACTCGAGGCCAATTCTCCTGGCAACATATCTTTTCGCAAAGCATTGTTGGACAGGTCAATGGCATGGGGCGTGATATCGCTGCCGGTTTGCAGTCCAATGATCTTTCAACACCTATCCTGCCTTCACAGCAGCGGGGCCTGCGCGAGAGTTATTTCAATGCAAGTGTGGCAGGAGACCAGGGCATACACAAATGGAAAGTAGGGGCCGACGCCGGATTTGCCTCTGTAAGTGAACGGTTTGGATATCAAATCACGGATCCAGCGCGTTTTGACCAGGATATTCTTCCCAACTTCAGTTTCTTTGATCGTCGGCAGTTACGGGAACAGGGAGCATTTGCACAGGATGAGATTCATTTGGGACGATTTACTGCAAGTGCAGGGGTGAGATGGGACCATTATCAGCTGCTGGTGGATGAAACCGCATGGAGTCCGCGGCTGGGAGCTGCGTGGAACTGGCCCTCGCTCGGCCTGGTGCTGCACGCTTCTTACGACCGGACATTCGAACCACCCCAGATCGAGAATCTCCTGCTGACCAGTTCCCCCATTGTGGATGGCCTTCGCAGGAACGTGGTGCGGTTACCAGTACCCTCAGCTCATGGAAATTATTACCAGGCAGGTTTCGACAAAAGCATTGAGGGCAAAGTACTACTGAGTGGAAACTGGTTCCGTCGCGATTTTCGTAATTATGCCGATGATGACTTACTGCTGAACACCGGCCTCGTTTTTCCGATCGCCTTCTCCAGTGCGACCATCCAGGGATTTGAAGCGAAGGTGGAGATGCTTAAGGTCGGCCCTTTCTCTGGGTTTGTCGCTTATTCGAACACCGTTGGAGTGGAAGAACTGCCAATCACCGGAGGCCTGTTCCTTGATCCGGATGCCGCAAATCTGCTCGCATCGACTGACCATTTCACGCCAAGTCAGGACCAAAGGAACACCGTTCACGGACGTGTCCGTTTTCAGCCATGGTCCCGGTTATGGTTTGGGACGGGAACTTCGTATGGCAGTGGTCTTCCTGTGGAATTGACAGATCTTCCATCAGCGGCTGACCAAATTGATTCACGAATACTGGATCGCGTGAACTTTTCGCGTGGCAGGGTGCGCCCGCGATTCGCACTTGATTTTTCGGTTGGCACGACGCTCTGGAAGCAGGAAGCGCGTTCTCTGCGCATTCAGGCAGATGTAACAAATGTGACAAACCGCTTAAATGTGATTAACTTTGCGGGACTATTTTCCGGAACTGCCTTGGCGCCACCACGGGCTTTCGCGATACGTTCTGAGATCAACTTTTAAGAACAGACCTGCCAGCCGCGCATTTTCAATTGTTGGCTGCAAGCTGGTTCCCATGGGAATGGCCCCAGCTTGCAGCGTACACATTGACATGAAACCGTCAGCATATTGTCAGAAAAACACGCCAGTGATGAAATTGACCTGATTGGCCCTTTGACTCGTTCCGTCGATGCTGAAAGTCCGAATGGTGCGAAACCGTCGCTGTTCGTCAGAAGCCAGCCCTTCTCGTAACCGGCGGGAGGCCATCCGTACGGGTTTCGCACTTTTAATTTTGGCGAGGGACAAGAAGTGTGCGCCCAAGTTTCGAACGTCGTATCGTGTTTGCGCAGGCGGCAGGTTTGTGCTGATGGCAAAGTATATCGGGCAAGGGCTGTAATTGTGACGCACACGGAGTCCGAGTCAAAAGGAGGCCCCACGGAGCCGCCAGAGAAACCAGCTGGAACTACTTTACTCATTTGCCGCCGTGCCCGCCCCCTGATTGAGTTCTCGTTGCAACTGCAGCAATTGCCGCAGTTCCTGAATACTCGGTGCGCCTGCCACGCCGTTGCCCGGCTTGTCCGCTGTCCTCGCTTCGGACGTTGTGGAATTTTCCTTGGCCACTTTCTGTAGCACCACGTATATCTCCGTGCTGGCCGGGACCGAAATCACAAGCCGTTCGGTGATCGCGAGGTTTGCCACCGTCTGATCCGAGGCTTGTCCAATATTGTTACTCACCCGTTCCCTCAGCAGATCCCCTTCGCTCAACGGCTGGTTGATGCTTCCTCTCCCCACCAGTGTCGCTGCAATCTCGCCCACTCCCGAAAATGATCGCACCAAAATGTTCTTTCCCGTGTTCCGGCCCTCCACCTTGCCCTTCAGCGGTCTCAGTTGAAGGTCTGTTGCCGCCGCTTCCAGATTCACGGAAGAACCATCTGGCATCATCAGCGAATCGAAGCGGATTCCAATGTAACCAGAGCGGTCTGCCGCCTCCAGATGCCCGAATGCTTTTGCGCCAGCGGGGATGACAATCTCGCCATCCTGCTCGTAGTTGTATCGATCACAGCTACCACCGGCGTCCGTACAGCTGTGCTAACTGCCGATTCCAGCCGGGCGCGCAGCCTCGTCCCGGGCGCAAGTCCGACTCCCACATCGATGGCCGGTGCTGCGTCTGCTGCCGCGCGTGCGGCAGGTGAAGTATTGGTCTTCACAAATACCAGCGATGGTTTGTCCATTGCTTCACGCTCACTTCTGGTTTCCGTGGCCTCGTGAGTTGCAGCGACATTTTCGCCGGACGTCTCCGATGGCTGCATTCCTGGCTGATACGCGGCGGGCTGCCAAGTCTGCGAGCTGTCAAAGGGTTTAACCCCGCCAAGATTCTCCGGCGCAGGGGATGAGGTTTTCTTGTGTGCCGTTTGCCCAATGCGCTCCGCGGTTGCACGGCCCGTATCAGCATCGGCTGGAGCTGCGCGCCCGGCATCCAGTATCGGCACCGAACTGGTACCGGTACCGGAGCCTCCACTATTCGCTGTCTTTTCGAGCGTCTTCTTCGAATCTCTGGACACGATGCCCCTTTGAATCGCTGCCGAGTTACGAAACACCCCCATGATCGCAAAGGACAGCAGGAGCACAAAGACTATGGCCCCTCCACCGAGCACCAGGAGACGATTGTTATCTTTCAATGAGGACTTTGTTTGGGCTGGAGCAGCTTCCGGCTGTTTGCTCCCTTCCTGGGACGATGTGACGCCCATTCCAGCCCGCTCTGATTTCTCTTCCGTCTCCGAACTTCCTGGTAATTTATTTCCTTCCACGTTTTTCACTGCACACCTCCAGCTCTTGTGGCTGAGAACGGCACAGGCAGGACTATGGGCCGGTCCACCTGCGCCGCCTCGGCCAGTTGCAACTGCAATCTCTCGGTTGACTCTTTGAATTGGGGCCGCTCAAACACCACCACTCCGTCGGCCCGCTGTCCCGGTGCAAGCCGCCGCGTGGTCACTCTGTATTCGGCTACTGCCACCGGCTCCGCCTTGATCCGGCTGCCGCCCCTTCCCTTTGGATTTGCAGTGAGTTCAATCTGCGGGGGCAGCAGCTCGATGACCCGCTTCGAGCTGTTGAGCACCGAAAAACCGAGAATGGTCTGCCGGTCATGCCTGACTGACTCCCCTACAGCGGCCAGCAGTTCTTTGCCTTCCCATTGGGGCGCCGGGATTTCCTGTTGCTCTTTCAGTTCCTCCGCGACCGGGTCTGGCTTCGGTGGAGGCAAGACTCGAGATTCGCTCTGAAGACCTGCGCCGGCAGCATGCGTTTCCGCAATCAGAAAGCCAGTCCTGTCCGGCTCAACCATGACGCTGCGCGGTCGTTGGTACTCGACGATGAAATCCACTCGCGCGGCGGTGGCTCCTTTGCCCGCGCTGACCAGATGCAGGCTGATCTCCTCACCCTGCCTCGTCGTGATCATGGCATTACTCTCGCTTGCTTCTGTTGTGATCGGTTTCAGAAAAACCAGCCGCCGCTCCGCTTCGGAATGCTCCGCCTTGAAGGCCGCGGGATTTCCCAGCACCACCGACCGGACCTCTTCCGGCAGTCTCACCGAGGTCGTATAGCCCGGCGCAAGGTGGAGCACGGTAACCTCTCCCGCTTCCAGAGGCAGGCTGGTGATCCGGGGGACCACTCTCCCGTCTTCTGTTGTTTGCGTCGTTCCCATGGTCGTCATCAGATAAATCATGAAAACCAGATGCACTCTCATCGCGTTTTTCTCCCAACATGTTGTGAATTTACTTGCGCAAACTCTTCTCCCGCTCGAACCGCTCCCGCACGCTGGCCACGTAACCTACGACATCGGGGTTCGAATAGCCGAGGCCTCTCCGATCAATAGCGTGCTCGCCCGCGTAGTAGGCAGCCGCCACCAGGCGCAGGTCTCCATGAAATCTCGCCATCAACCACGCCAGATACCGGACACCTCCGGAGACGTTCTGGTTAAGATCGCAGCGATTCGTAACATTTAATCTCGCCGCCGTACCCGGCATCAGCTGCATCAGTCCCACGGCCCCTTTTTTTGACACCACGCAGCGCTGCCAGCCCGACTCCTGCTCGACCACCGCCCGCACAAATTCCACCGGCACGTGATAATGCCGGGCGTATGCGGCTACGTAGTACTCGGCTTCCGCTTTTGAAGGATTCCCAGTCCCGGCCCGGGATGGGCTGGCAAGACTGCAAATCAGCAGCATGATCAGTGGTGTAAGCCTTACCCGACTCGGCCGTTTGCCGCAGATTTTATCGATGTCTTGTGACATTACCGGCCGTAACGATGTTTGTACTTTGCTTAATGGCGACTGAATTGTGAGAGTAAGTCTCTTAAGCATTCTTGCAACTGTCACAACGGCCCTCCTGCTTCGCTGCTGTACTGACGAGCGTCGTAGACCAGGCTCGCCCAGCCGTCCCTCAGCAGCAGCTTGCGCCGGTCGGCCTCCGTCTTCGCCAGCAACGGCAGGAGAATGTCGCGCATCTCGGCGGTAATCTCCTGTTTCCCCAGCACTTCGAGCGCCCGGGCCAAGTCCACCATCTCGGAAATCGATGGCGGCTTCTCAAGGCTCCAGCCGCGTAGCGCCTTCGCCAACCCCGCCATCCCCCGATGAAAGTCGGGACTTTGATTTGGCGTCCGCAACTCCAGAATTTTGGCTTCGCGCTCCGGCGTCGGGTGCTCGATCCGCAAATAGAAACTCCTCCGGCGCAGAGGATCGCCGATTCTCCGCTCCTCATTCGAGGTAAGCACAACAAAAGGAATAGATTGCGCCTTGATCAGGCCCAGCCTCGGAATGCTCAGCTGCCATACGCTCAGCATCTCGAGCAGCATGGCCTCAAATGCGGCGTTTACTTTATCGAGTTCATCGATCAGCAGAACACAGGCCTTCGGATACTGCAGTGCGCGCATCAGAGGACCGCCGAAGAAGAACTTCTGGCTGTGCAATTCCTCCTTGACCGCGTCCCAATCCATCTGCCCTGATCTCGAGCGCAGCTCTACCGTAAGCCGTTGCAGGGATTCATCGAATTTACCGATGGCCTTCTCTTCGTTGATCCCTTCAAAGCATTGCAATCGCTCGACTTCAGCGTCGGTTGCTTTGGCAACGGCGTAGGCCAGTTCCGTCTTGCCGCTGCCCGGTGGTCCTTCGAGCAGTATTGGTTTGTTGAGCTTGCCTGCCAGGTAAACAACCGTGCTCGTAACCTCGTCGGTGATGTAGCCGCTCAAAAATAGTGCTGTTCTTACGTCTTCAGCGGATGAAAACACACTCTTCTCCCGTCACTAACAGGGCCAGAAAAGCTCTGTTCGCGTCAGAAGAACCTAACCCCACTCCATATCTCGGTCAAATTCTGGCTCGGCAGGCTCTAAATTTCATGGATTTATCAGAAAATTTGACCGGATTTTGAACCCGTGCGAACCTGGGCGTGGATGAAAGGAGAAACAAAGAGGTGTGATATGCCAAGTGCTGAGGTACTCAACCTGACTGAGAGTTTCACTGAAAAGAATACCCATCGCAACGGAAGTGGAGTATCCAGGCAGCTTATAAGCACCAAAGAACTTTCGGAGCTCTGGAACATCCCAGAGAGCACTCTGCGATATTGGCGTTGCGCCGGTACGGGCCCGCCGTACGTGAAGTTGGGTGGCCGAATCAAGTATGATCTAGTCGATGTAGAGCGTTACGTCAGAGCCAATAAGCGAATGCCGTCCGTGCGGGCACATGGAGGCTAAAAGCGATGGCTTTACGCAAACGGGGTGTTTTCTATCACTACCATTTCTGGGTCAACGGCAAGCGTTACCGGGGATCTACAAAAAAAACAACACTAGCAGCGGCACGTCAGGTGGAATCCCGCCTGATGGCAGCAGCTGAAGAAGAAGGGGATTGGGTTACGAGGAGGCGCAGCCTTACCCTGCGCGAGTTTCAGACCCGCTTTTTCGATTGGATAGAGCAAAGCAAGCTCGCAGAAAAGAGCAAGACCTACTATGCGAGCGGCTGGCGATTGCTGGCAGAGACAAAAGTAGCATCCATGACACTCAACGCAATCAGCAGGGACGACGCCGAAGGGCTCACATTTTCCGGAGGTCCTTCGAATCACAACAATGCGTTACGTACTTTGCGGCGCATGTTGAGCAAGGCAGTGGATTGGAAGGTTCTGAAGGCAGCACCGAAGATCAAATTGCTGGTGGAGAATGAACGCAAGCGCATGATCGACGCGCACACGGAAGCACAGCTCTTGCCTTTTTTGAAGCAGCCGCTGCTAGACGTGCTGATGATCATGCGTGATTCCGGAATGCGAAACCACAAGGAAGTCTTCACGATGCGTTGGGAATACGTGGATTGGGCCAACGACCGCTACTACGTCTATGCAAGCAAATCACCGAAGGGGCGGCGATACGTTCCACTCAGTCCGAGAGTAAAACGTGCTCTGCTGTCGAGGTGCATGGGAGAGAAAGAAGGTTGGGTCTTTCCCGAGAAGCGCGCCAAATGCGGTCATCTGACGACGGTGACCAAGGCGTTTCAGAAAGCCAGAGATCAGGCGAAGTTGCCCCGGGATCTGGTGCTCTATTGTGCGCGGCACGGGTTTGGAACTGAGATGTATCGGGCAACGAAAAATTTGTTCGCTGTGATGAACGTCATGGGTCACGCGGCGGTGTCGACGACAATGAAATACCAGCATCAGGACATCGACGAGGTGGCAGCAGTGGCGAGCCAGCGAATTCAGTAAAGACACAATCACGACACAATCGTGATTTGCAGCTCAGAAGGAAGCGGTCGTAAGTTGTTGATTTTTATGGCGCGCCCTGAGAGATTCGAACTCCCGGCCTTCTGATTCGTAGTCAGACGCTCTATCCAGCTGAGCTAAGGGCGCGCAATTGCAGCGGGTGAATTCATTTTATAACAAGCTGCGAAAATCAGAAACTCCTCTCGCGCAAAAAAAACGCCTGCACTGCATATTTGCCCGTCTGCGCTGCGCATTCCTGCACTCGTTTCGGTTACACTCTGGCCAGCCATGCTAACTAACTGGCACACACTTATCCAAATTGCGGGGCGCACCGGGGCGATTTATTTCGTGGTACTGCTGGGGTTGCGGCTCACGGGGAAGCGCGAAGTGGGGCAGATGACGCCGTTTGATCTGGTGCTTCTGCTTCTGATCAGCAACTCGGTGCAGAACGCCATGACCGGGCCGGATACGTCCCTTGTCGGCGGACTCACGGCGGCGGCCGTCCTGCTGGTGATGAATTATCTGCTGGCGGAGCTTTCCGGATTTAACCGGCGCTTCCGCAAGTTGATTGAGGGCTCGCCTTCCCTGCTGGTCCATAAAGGCACGGTCATTACCAGTCATATGGCCCGGGAGCATGTGTCCATGGACGAACTCCACCGCGCCCTGCGCGAGCACGGAGTGGAGTGCCTGGAAGATGTAGCCCTGGCGGTGCTGGAGGTGGATGGCGCCATCAGCGTTTTAAAATATGATGACGTGCCAGAGCAGACCAAACAGCATAAGAGACTCAGATTCCTGCGTCAGCACTAAACGTTCGCAATCACGGGAGAAAAAAATGGAAGCACACGAGCTGCACGAACAGGCGGAAGAAGCACACCACAAAGGCGCAAAGCATGTCGGCCTGACCATGGCCATTACGGCGGTGCTGCTGGCGGGGGCAACCCTGTTGGGCCATCGCGCGCATACGGAAGAGGTGGTGCTGCAGGGTGAACGCAACACGCAGTGGGTGAATTTTGACACCAAAAGAATGCAGCGCACCATGCATGAGGACTTCGCCATCCTGAGCGCACTGCTTCCCGAAGGCAGCGAAAAGGCGGCTGAGTTCCGGGAGAAAGCCAAAATCGAGCGTGAGGGAGAGCCGGCCAAAAACGGCGCGCCCGCCAAAGAAGGCAGCGACAAGGTCAGGGAAAAAGCTCTGGAGCTGGACGCGGAAATGAAGCTCACGCAGCGCCGCGCCGACCGCTATGATGCCGCCGAGCTGTGTCTGGAGCTTTCCATTGTGCTGTGCTCGGTTGCATTGCTTGCGGAAGGCAGTCTCTACTGGAGGTTATCTTTTATTACCAGTGCGGTGGGAATTGGTTTGGCGATTTGGGGTCTTTTGCTGCACTAAGGTTTGTAGAGCGATACTTGGACACTCAAGGTGGAATTTTTAGCTTTACGATTCTTTCTGCGCAGGCAGGAGTGCCTGCGCTCCACAAACCCAATTGCCCACTGGGCTTTATGTGGAATAAAAATCAATTCAAAAGTCGTTTCAATTTTTTAGATGCCATCATCGTCAAACATTTTGATTGCCACCACCAATCCGGGCAAGCTCCGTGAGTTTAAGGGAGCGGCGCGAGAGATGGGCCTGGGCATCGAGTCGCTGTCTGGTCTCAAATCCATTCCCGCGCCGGCGGAAGATGGCGTGACTTTTGAGGACAACGCCCGCATCAAAGCCGAATACTACAGCCTGCACGCGCCGGGAGAACTAGTGCTGGCAGAGGATTCCGGCCTGGCGGTTGCCGCGCTGAATGGTGCGCCTGGCGTTTATTCAGCCCGGTATGCCGCCATGCTGCGGGATGGCCGGCAGGCACACACCAACTCATCTGATGAAGAAAACAATCGTGCTCTCACCGAAGAGCTGACCAGGCTCGGACATGGCCCGTTTCAGGCAGAGTATGTCTGCGTGATCGCCGCGGCCCACGATGGAAATACCCTCTATACCTTTGCTGGTACGGTGCAGGGAGAGATGCTTACTATCCCGCGAGGCAGCGGAGGGTTCGGCTATGATCCGTTCTTTCTGTTTACGGAACTCGGCCGCACGTTTGCCGAGCTGAATCCGGAAGAAAAAACCGCGTGCAGCCACCGAGGGAAGGCCTTCCGGCTGTTTCTAAAGTGGCACTATGCGACCCACGGTAAAGTCAGTGCTCACTGAACGGTGATTCATTTTCAGATTGCACTGGCCGGGGATTCCCGGTACATTCAATTGTCTTTTGAATACAGGTACACAGCTTTCTTTGCATGAAGCGAGCCTCTACACCCAGCACGCGAACGCCTAACACATCTTCGGACAAGCATCAGCGCATTCTGGATGCCGCCATTGAAGTGATTGCCACGCATGGGTTTTTCCATTCCCGCGTCTCGGAAATCGCCAGCCGGGCGGGAGTCGCGGATGGGACCATCTATCTTTACTTCAAGAACAAAGATGAGCTGTTGATGGCGGCCATTGACTCGGCGTTTCATCGCTTTATCGCCCGCGCCCGGACGGAGCTGCTGGACATATCCGACCCGCGCGAGAAGCTGAGAAAGATGGCCTTTCTCCATCTGGAAGGCCTGGGAGCGAACCGCAACCTGGCCATTGTGCTGCAAACGGAGCTGCGGCACAGCGCCAAATTTTTGGCGGAATTTTCCCACAACATGATGGTTGAATACTTTGACCTGATCAAGAGCGTGCTGCGCGAAGGGCAGGAGGCGAAGGTATTTCGCGACGACTTTTCCATCACCGTGGCCGCGCATTGCTTCTTCGGGGCCCTTGATGAGATAGTTACTACGTGGATCCTCTCGGACCGCGAGCGTGACCGCGACTTTCATCTTTACAGCCTGGCCGATACGATTGTCGGAATTATCTTAAAGGGCATGGAAACGGGAAAGTAACCTATGGAACCGAGAACTCTGGCTGAGATCTTCTTTACCGCGATGGAGCGGAATGCGGAATGCATCACCATGTTCCGGAAGGACGGCCAGTGGCGCCCCGTCTCCGCCCGGCAGTATTACGCGTACGTGACCAGCGTGGCCCGCGCGCTGCGCTCCTGGGGAATACAGCGCGGCGACCGCGTGGCGATCCTGAGCGAAAACCGGCTGGAATGGATGCTTGCCGATTTTGCCTGCGTGTGCAGCGGCATTCTGGATGTTCCGGTCTACACCACGCTTACTGCCGACCAAACCGCGTATCTGCTCAAAAATTCCGGCGCGCGCGTCATCTTTGTCTCCACACAGGAGCAGCTGGAAAAAATTCAGTCCATTCAGGCGCAAACCGCCATCGAGAAGATCGTGATGATGGACGATGTGACTGCGCCCGGCGTGGTCGCCATGCGGTCACTGCTGGAAAACGCCTCCATGGAGCGCGATCCCTGGTTTGATGAGCTGGCCCGCACGATCCAGCCGGATGACATTGCCACGCTCATCTATACTTCAGGCACAACAGGCACGTCCAAAGGCGTGATGCTGAGCCATGGCAATCTCACCTGCAATGTAGTCGTCAGCGTGAAAAATCTGGACTGGGCGAAGGATGACAGCTATCTTTCGTTTCTTCCGCTCTCGCATGTAACGGCCCGCCATCTGGATTATGTCTGCTTTCTGCGGGGCGCGACGATTGCCTATTGTCCGTTTTTCGATCAGCTTCCACAAAATCTACAGGAAGTAAAACCTTCGCTGATCGTGGGTGTGCCGCGGGTCTACGAAAAAATTCGCCAGGAAGTGGAGCGCCGCGCCGGGCAGGGACTCACACGAAAAATCCTTGACTGGGCGCTCAAAGTCGGCGAGCGCCACAAGGCCGTCATCGCGCGGGGAGAAACGCCATCAAGCCTGGCGTGGCGGCTGGCCAATGCTTTGGTCTATTCCAAAATTCGCCAGGGATTCGGCGGAAGAGGCCGAATTTACTGCTCCGGCGGCGCGCCTTTGGGCCGCGACATGGCAGAGTGGTTTGCCTGCGTGGGCATTCCGATCTATGAAGGGTACGGCCTTACGGAAACCTCGCCGGTCATTTCGTCCAATCGCCGCACGAACAACAAAATGGGCACGGTGGGCAAGCCGGTGGAGAATGTTCAGGTGAAGATCGCGGAAGATGGCGAGGTGCTCGTCAAGGGGCCAACCGTTTTCAAGGGCTACTGGAACATGCCGGAAGAAACCCGCGCCGCATTTACTGCCGACGGCTGGTTTAAGACGGGCGACATCGGCCAGCTGGATAGTGACGGCTTTCTGCAGATTACGGACCGCAAGAAAGAACTCATTAAAACCTCCGGCGGTAAATTCATTGCGCCGCAGCCGATTGAGAATGCGCTCAAAAACAACGTGCTGATAGCGCAGGCGGCGATGATCGGCGACAAACGGAAGTTTGCCTCGGTGATTATCTCGCCGAACTTTCCCCTGCTGGAAGACTGGGCGCGGGCCAATGGTCTCTCCTGGTCGACGCGCGCCGAGCTGGTGCAGCAGAGCAAAGTTCGCGATCTTTATTACGGCATTGTGGAAGACCTGAACAAAGGTCTGGCGCACTTTGAGACGATCAAGAAGATACTGATTGTTCCCGATGAATTCACCATCGCTACTGGTGAAATCACTCCCACTATGAAGCTGAAGCGCCGCAACGTGGAGGCCAGATACGGGCAGCTCATCGAGGCGCTGTATCAGGAGCCCCAAGTGGAGACGGCCCGCTCAGCCAGATAACAACGCCGGCCCTGTTTGAATGCAGCGTGAGCCGGCTCCGCTCATTCCAGCGGAGCAAAATTCATTACAATATCTCTATGGATTTTTTGACGATTGCAGGACGACAGTTTCACTCCCGCCTGATTGTTGGCACGGGAAAATACAAATCCGGCCAGGAAACCGCTCGTGCGCTGGAAGCCAGCGGCGCGGAGATGGTCACGGTCGCGGTGCGGCGGGTGAATCTCGACCGCAGCCGGGAGTCGCTTCTGGATTTCATCGATCCGAAAAAGTATTTTTTGCTGCCCAACACTGCAGGCTGTTACACCGCCGATGAAGCTGTCCGCACGGCGCGGCTGGGGCGGGAAGTTGGTCTTTCCGACTGGGTAAAAATCGAGGTGATCGGCGACCAGAAGACGCTCTACCCCGACGTGGGAGCAACCGTTGAAGCTACTCGCATCCTTGTAAAAGAAGGCTTCACCGTGCTGCCCTATACCTCGGATGATCCGGTCGTCGCTAAAAAACTGCTGGACGCCGGCGCCAGCGCCATTATGCCGCTGGGCGCGCCCATCGGCAGCGGTCTGGGTATTCAGAACACCGCCAACATGCAGATTCTGCGCGAGATGATCACCGACGTTCCGCTGATTGTGGACGCTGGAGTGGGTACGGCGTCCGATGCGGCGATTGCCATGGAGCTTGGCGCCGATGCTGTTCTCATGAACTCCGGTATCGCAAATGCCGACGATCCAGTTCTAATGGCGGAAGCCATGAAGAACGCAGTTTTGGCGGGCCGCCAGGCATTTCTCGCCGGTCGTATGCCGAAAAAATTGTATGCAACGGCCAGCTCACCATTGCAGGGCGTGGTGCGGTAACAACACTCAGTTATCTTTTCGGTTCGACATCAAACAGCTCGGATAGCGGCAGAGTAAATCTGTGGCCAGCGAAAATGTGCTCTTCGTTGATCATCGCTGCATCCTGAATGCTTCTGATTCCGGCTGCTTCATGTATTTCCAGCAGACGCAACGGCGGATAAATCACCCAACCCGCCATGCTCCCCGCCGCAAGATACTGGCTCACTTTCTTGCGTGTGTCCTGCGCAAGATTGCCGGGAGAAATCACCTCCACGGCCAGAGTAGGCGCGCCTTCCACCGGAGTGCGGTCCAGATCAAACCCCGCCATCTGACTTTTGGCGACAAAGGCCAGGTCGGGCTTGCGGACAACATCTTTGGCGAGGCGAAAATCAATTTCTGTAACCACCACGCCCAGCTCATGTGTTTCGATAAAAGCAGCCAGCTTGCGCAGGAGCTTTATATACACCAGATTATGCCGCGGCGTGGGCGAAGGCGTCACAATCAGCTCTCCTTCGTCCAGTTCATAACGAGTGTATTCATCGGCTGCGTTCTGCAACTTTTGAAATTCTTCAAAAACGATTCTGGTTGTGGTGGCCATGGCCCCTTCTTTTGCCGGCAGGGCGTGATTGCTTTGATTATAAGACGCGGCACGCTCCGGTGAAGGCTTACTTTTTCTCTGCCGAGTTCGGCTTGCTTTGCGGCAGCGTATAAACGACCTCGCCCTTGCGCGCATATTTCAAGCGCTCGCGGGCTTCTTTTTCGATGGCCTGCGGGTCAGAGGTGAGAGCTTTGATTTTTTGCTGGCGCTGCGTGTTGTCCTGCTGAAGACGAAGAATCTCCTCTTCCAGCCGGTGCGATTCCGATCGCTTCTGCTGGTAAACCACAAAGCCATTGGCGCCAAAGACGGTGTGCCAGGCCACAACTCCTGCCAGCAGTCCTACTCCGCCTATCGCCAGCCGGCGGCGTGACTGAAAGAAGCGTGCATACGTCTTCTCAATCGACTTTTCCAGAAAATCCATCATTCGTCTTTGAACACCCAGTTCCTGGCCGCTTCCGCCAGCTTCTTTAAATCGTCTTCCGACCTGGCTTCGGCATAAATTCTCACCACCGGCTCCGTACCCGACATGCGATAGCAAACCCAGGAGCCATCCTCGAAAACCAGCTTCAACCCGTCCGTGCGGACGACCTCTTTTGCCCTGCGTCCGGAAAGCTCCGTGGCAGAGGACTTCAATTTCTTAGTGAACTTCTCTTTTACCTCCGGCGTCAAGTGAAAGTTCTCTCGCTGGGGATAAAAGGAACCTACTTTGCCAAATAAATCGTGGATTTGCGCCCTGAGCGGCTTGTTGCGCCGGGCCACGGCTTCACAACACAGCAGGCAGGCGAGAACGCCGTCTTTCTCGGGGACGTGATGGCGAATCGACAATCCCGCGCTCTCTTCCCCGCCGATGGCGATCTTATCCTGCTTGATCAACTCGCCCAGATACTTAAAGCCCACGGGTGTCTCGTAAAGCTCCACGCCGTGGTGCTTTGCCAGCGCATTGATCAGGTTGGTTGTGGTCACCGATTTGCCCACACCGTTTTTCCAGCCGCGTGTCTCCACCAGATAATCAAACAGCAGCGCAACCACATAGTTGGGCGCGATGAAGGTGCCGTCCTGATCGATAATGCCAAAGCGGTCGGCATCGCCATCCGTGGAAATTCCAATGTGCGCGCCGGTGGCCTTCATCTTCTCGCGCAGCTCGTTCAGCACCTCGCCATCCGGTTCGGGCGCGTGGCCGCCGAAGAGAACGTCCCGCGTATCATGCACCGTGCTCACCGCGATTCCTGCCTCGAGCAGCAGATGGTCCGGATAGCCTCGCGCCGCCCCCCAAAGCGGGTCATAGACAATCTTCAGCCCCGCTTTGCGGACCAGCGGCAGATCAACAATCTCTTTCAGTCGCGCCAGATATGCTGGCCTGGGATCAATCTTCTCGACTGCCGGTTTCGGCGCGTTTCCATTGGGGACAGCATACTGGCCATCCGGCGGCACCAGAGCTTCAATGCTCTTCGTGATCTCCGGCAGGGCGGGCGCGCCATCGGCCGTGGAAAACTTTATGCCGCTGTACTCCGGCGGATTATGCGACGCGGTGAAGTTAATCGCGCCATCGGCTTTCAGCCGGACCACTTCATACGAGATTGCCGGAGTGGGAGCCGGTTCGGGAATCACCAGCGGCTGAATGGCAAAGCTCGCAAGCACCTCGGCCGCGACCTGCACAAAGCTCTCTCCCATATAGCGTGGATCACGCCCTACAATTACCCGCGAGCCAGGGCCCTTGTGCTCCGCCAGATGACGCGCAATTCCCGTGACCGCGCGCCGCACGTTGGCAACGGTAAACTCGTCCGCGATGATTGCCCGCCAACCGGAGGTACCAAACTTGATTTGTGTAGTCATCCTGAACCACCTTTAGTTGCGCCGGCGGCTTCTCTGGGTTGCGTGCTGCCGGTTGCTCATTAAAGTACGTGTCCTCTAACTTAAATCAATGATTTAAGATCAGCGCCAGAGGGAAAATTCCATGGCCGAAGCAGGCATCGTGCTCACCACCGCGTCTTCTGAAGACGAAGCGAAAAAACTTGCGCACGCTCTCGTGGAGCGCCGTCTTGCCGCCTGTGTAAATATCATGCCGCAAATTACCTCGGTCTACCGCTGGCAGGGCAAAGTTGAGAGCGCAAGCGAATGGCTGCTGCTCATCAAGACCACTCACAGCGCATTTTCGAAAGTTCGTGAAGCCATTCATGAGCTGCACTCTTACGAAGTTCCTGAATGCGTGCTGCTGGAAATTGCCGAGGGCAGTCCGCAATATCTGGCCTGGATTGCCGAAAATACGGCACCCGATCCTCTCTCAAACCACTGAATCTAAAAGATTAACCATTTCCGCCTGAATATCCACAGCCCCGTATAAAAGTAGTCTTCTCAAACTCTCTGGCGCTGGCTATAATTCGCTCGACCCTAAGATTTATGTTTCACCCCATTCCGCAGCTCTCAGAAAAAACAAACACAAAAGACCGGTAACAGAACCGGCGGTAAAATGGTAGTAACGAGGAGATGTTGTATGAAGGTAAGCGAAGTCATGACCCCTGACCCTATTTGTTGTGTGCCCCGGGATTCCGCAGAGAAAGTCGCCCAGATTTTACGCGACCATAATATAGGCTCTGTGCCTGTTGTTCTTGACCACAAGAAACGGCAGTTGGTTGGCATCATCACGGATCGCGACCTGTGCTGTACCGTAGTCGCATCCGGACTGGAACCCAAAGCCACCCCCATCAAGAGATACATTACCTCCAATCCCATCACCTGCCGGGCTGATGACAATGTTGATATCTGTGTGCATGCCATGCAGACATACCAAATCCGGCGCATACCCGTCGTTGATGATGAAAGCCGGTGCATTGGCATTGTTTCCCAGGCCGATCTGCTTCTGCATCACAAAACGGAGCAGATGTTTGAAACGCTGGTCGAAGTTTCGAGATCCCGTCCGGAATCGTTTTCCCTTACGGCGTAGTTGCCATCCACTTATGTCCGGCCCACATCGGGCCGGATTTGCGTTTTTATAACACCAGCGGAGCCTTGGCCGTTTTATGGCTTCCGTGCATACATATTGAGCCGCCAGTAATCGAGCATAAACGGTGGATCATCCTGCGCTGCCTGCAGGGCCAGCGCATCGAGAAAGCTCTGGTGCAACTCCGGCGGCAGCCGCTTCAGGTGCGGATGCAGGATCACCGTCATCACAAACTTGCGAAAAGTACTTTCATCGGGCATCGGAGTGAGGGCCGGCTCCAGCCCCGACGATACTTCCACGAATCCCGCGCGCGCCAAACGCGTTTTTGTCAGCTCCGGGCCGGGATACTCCCACAACCGCTCCCAGTCTCTGAAGTGCGGCTCGAACTCCGGCAACTTCATTAGCTTTTCGGTACGGCCACGCAGGTGCTCCAGATTGGGGCCTCCGCCGCACTGCGCCAGCAGTGTTCCTCCCGCACGCAGAGCGCGCAACAAATTGCGAAACAACTGGTCGTGATCTTTGATCCAGTGAAAAACCGCGGTGCTGAAGATCACGTCATAGCTGCTCTCCTCGACGAGCTCCAGCAGATCCAGCTGGGCCACATTCACTCGCGGACCAAAAGCTGCCAGGCGTTTGCCTGCATCACTGACCATGCTGGCCGAAGCGTCCACCGCAGTCACCGTGGCTGCGGGAAAAGCGCGCAGCAGCTCTTCGGTAACGCGGCCGGTTCCGCAGCCCGCGTCCAGAATGTGCTCGTCGCCCCGCAACGGCAGCGCCTGCAGCTTTTTGAGGACCTTTAATCCCCAGGCAAACTGGGGATCCGACAGCCGGTCATACGCCGCCGAATCCCACTCTCTTGCTACGGTCATATTGCGGCCAAAGCATTGTCGAGATCGGCAATGATGTCGTCCGTGTCCTCAATACCCACGGAGAGGCGCACCATGCCGTCGGTGAGTCCAATTTTTTTGCGTCCGGCTTCGCCCAGTGCGGCGTGGGTCATGGTGGCCGGATGCGAGATCAGCGTCTCCACTCCGCCCAGCGACTCGCCCAGCGAGCAGACGCGCACTTTGCGCAGCATCTTGTTCGCATTCTTCAACGATCCGGTCTCGAAAGTAATCATGGATCCGAAGCCCTTCATCTGCTTTTTGGCCAGCGCATACTGCGGATGATCGGTGAATCCTGGATACAGCACTTTTTTCACCTTGCTATGCTCGCGCAGGAACTTCGCCACCAGGCGACCGCTGCGGTCATGCTGCTCCATACGGACGGCCAGCGTCTTCACGCCGCGCAGCACCAGCCAGCATTCAAATGGGGAGAGAATCGCGCCGGCCGCTTTCTGCATAAAGGCCAGCCTCTCCGCATGGCGCGGCTTGGTGCCCACGATCACGCCGCCCAGTCCATCGCTGTGTCCATTCAGGAATTTCGTAGTCGCGTGCATCACCATGTCCGCGCCCAGTTCAATGGGGCGCTGGAAATATGGAGACATAAATGTGTTGTCCACCACCAGTTCGGCGCGCGCGTCATGCGCGATCTTTGCCACGGCGCGAATGTCCGTCAGCACCATCAGCGGATTGGTAGGCGTCTCGATCCATACGATCCGCGTATTGCGCCGCATGGCCTTTTTCACCGCGTCCAGATCAGACGTATCCACATAGCTGAATTCGATTCCATAGTTGGAGAGCACCTGGTCGAACAGGCGGGGCACGCCGCCATAGACGTTGTGTCCGCAAACCAAATGGTCGCCCTGCTTCAGGAAGCACTGGGTCACGGCGACAATCGCCGCCATGCCGCTGGCATACACATGCGCGGACGTTCCGCCCTCGAGAGCCGCCAGGTTCTGCTCCAGACGCGTGCGCGTGGGATTGGAAACGCGGGAATACTCATATCCCTTGTGTTTGCCAATCTCCTCCTGCACATAAGTGGACGTGGCATAGATCGGCACCACCACCGCTCCGGTAGTGGGGTCGGGTTCTTGTCCAGCGTGAATGGCTTTAGTGGAAAATCCCTGTGTGGGTTGCTTTTTCATTCTTTAGGTCCGCCTTCAAAAATGTTCTTCGAAAGGTAGCGCTCCGAGAGGTCAGGAATCACCGTGACCACGCGCTTCCCTTTTCCCAGCTTTTTTGCCACCTGAATGGCCGCAAACACGTTGGCTCCGGCGCTCGATCCGCCGAGCACGCCCTCTTCGCGCGCCAGCCGCGCCACGGTGTCAAACGCATCCACGTCGGTGACCATAATGATTTCATCGGTCACCTTCGCATCGAATGTCTTGGGGATAAAACTGGCCCCAATGCCTTCCACTCTGTGCTTGCCCGCCGGTCCGCCACCCAGCACGGATCCCTCGGTTTCCACCGCCACGCAGTACACCTGGGGCAAGTGCTCTTTCATGTAGCGGGCAATGCCGGTAAAGGTCCCGCCGGTGCCTACGCCAATGACCACGGCATCCACCTTTCCGTCCATTTGCTGAAAGATTTCAACTGCGGTGGTGTCGTGATGAAAGTCAGGGTTGGCGGGGTTTTCAAACTGGAGGGCGGTAAAGGATCCGGGGATACTGGCGGCAATCTCTTTGGCTTTCTTGATCGCGCCCTGCATACCATCGTCTTCCGGGGTGCGAACCACCTGTGCGCCGAGCGCCCGCATGACCTTAACTTTCTCTTCGGAAAAGCCCTGCGGCACGCAAAGGACCACCTGATAACCTTTGTTGACGCCAATCAGTGCGAGTCCCACGCCGGTATTTCCCGCCGTGGCTTCAATGATGGTCGAGCCTTCCCGCAAACGGCCCTCCTGCTCGGCCTTGCGGATCATGCCGATAGCCGCGCGGTCTTTCACGCTTCCACCGGGATTCAGATATTCAAGCTTGGCATAGATATCAGCCGCGCCTTCAGGAACGATGCGCCGAAAACGCAGGAGAGGAGTCTCTCCCACCAGTTCGGTGATGTTGTTTGCAATGCGTAAGTGAGTCATGGGTAAAGCTTTAAGACTACGGGAGCAGGCGGCAGACGGTCAAACCCAAGGACATCCCCGGCAGCATCTTTCACTGGCCCTATTAGCAATGTAGTAAACCTTAGCACCCCTCCCCCCTCCCTGTTTTTTTAACTCTCACTGAAAACAAAGGGACTTACGTGCAATTGACGCAAGCGCCACCCTTGGGCCACGCAAGGGCCACCCATTTGGCTTTTGCCGTTGGCTCTTAGCCTTTAGCCATTGGCCTTTAGTTGCAGAAGCTTGAACAGCCAACACCTAAAACCCAAGCCGAAAAGCTAAGAGCCAAAGACTATTTCAACTACCAGGCACCGCCAGCACGGCTGAGTGCTGACTACTGATTGCTGATTGCCGCAGTTGCTGACGGCTTCCTTCAAATCCAGCGGATGATACCGCGAACCCCAAAAAAATCAATGGATAAAACAACAATGATGTCATCTTGGCTTTTGTCTTTTTTGATCCTAAGAATTCTTTAATTCCTATTCTTGTCCAATGGGTCAAAAGGCTAATGGCTAATGGCCAAAAGCTAAGAGCTAATGGCCAATGGCCCAGAGCCAATCGCCATCACTCAGCCCAAATCCACCACCACTTCCCCTAACAAAACCCCTCGATTTGCCGATTACCCTCGCGTACACAAGTTTTTTAAGAGGTTGTTTTATGTCACCAGAATCTGTCAGGGACAAGTCGGCCAGGCCGCTTCGGGTGGTGATTGCCGAAGATGACACTGCTTCCCGCAAACTGCTCCACCGTTTTCTGGAGCAGTGGGGATACAACGTCTGTGCGGCCTCGGATGGCCTTCAAGCGCTGGAGATTCTGCGCTCCGAAGACGTTCCCACCCTGGCTATTCTTGACTGGATGATGCCCGGCATGGATGGTATCGAAGTCTGCCGCACACTCCGCACCTTCACCGACAGGCAGTACGTCTACGTTCTCATGCTCACTGCTCTGGACAACAAGGAGCATTTGATTGAAGGTCTCGAAGCCGGCGCCGACGACTATGTGGCCAAACCATTTGATCCCGCTGAACTGAAGGCCCGACTGCTCGTGGCCAAACGAATTATTGCCATCCAGAGCACGCTGAACGAAGTCAAACAAATGCAGGCCCTGGCGGCCAGCTGCGCACGCTCCGGCGCCTTTGACTGGGACATGAAGAACAATTTGCACACCTGGTCTCCCGAAATGGAGGACCTGTATGGCCTGGCCCCAGGAGAGTTCGGTGGCAATTACCTCGCATGGGAGTCCCTCATTCTTCCCCAGGACGTCCCTCTCTTTCGCAAGGCTTTGGCCAAATCTTTGGTCACCGGACAATTCAATGCGGAATGGCGTATCGCTCCTCGCAACGGGCGTGAAGTCTGTTGGGTGGGAGCGCGGGGCAAGGTCTTTTTTGATGGAGAAGGCCCGGTCCGCCTGACCGGCATTAATCTGGACATTAACGCGCAAAAGCAGGCGGAGAGAACGCTGAGCCAGCAGGCCACCATGCTGAATGAGGCCCATGAGGCCATCATTACCACCGACCTCACCGGCGCCATTCTCTACTGGAACCAGGGCGCGTCACAAATCTATGGCTGGCTCGCGGAGGAGGCCATAGGCCGGAAAGCCCAGGAACTTTTGCAAACCAGGTTCCCACTGCCCATCGAACAAATCCTGGCTACTTTGCATAAAAAAGACCAGTTTCACGGTGAATTCATGGAGCGGACGAAGGACGGGCGCAAAGTTGCGGTCTCCACCCGCTGGTCACTGCGCAAAGACGAAGCCGGAACACCCATCGGGGTACTGGTCATTTCCTCTGACATCACCAACAATCGCCAGATGGCCGCACGGCGCGAAATGCGCCAGCAAACCTCACTGGCTCTCGCCGAAGCCAGCAACCTGAACACAGCCGCGCCTGAAATTCTTCGGACCGTGTGTGAACAAATGCAGTGGGAGTTCGGCACTCTGTGGATGATGGATAGCCACAACTCCATACGCAGTGCCGCTGTATTTCAGACTGGCAGCCGGACAGCAGCATTTGCTCAGGATATCCAGGCCAAAGGCTTCGTCCCCGGCGAAGGCATTCCCGGAAAAGTCTGGAACACCGGCCAGATCGAATGGATTGACCATCTGGAACTGCACCCGGAGTTCACTCGCAAGGCGTCCGCCCTGCAGTGCGGTCTCGATGGCGGATTGAGTTTTCCGGTCATTTTGAACAATGAAGTTTTCGCTGTCCTCGAGTTTTTCAGCGCAAATTTTGAGACGCCCTCCAGCGGTGACGTGGAATTTTTCGCCTCGCTGGGCCGGCAGATCGGTGAATTCATGGTCCGCAAGCAGGCGGAAGCCGCTTTGGCCCTTAGCGAGCACCGCTATCGCAGCCTGGTGGAAGATTCAAACGCGCTGATCTGCACCCACGATCTCGAAGGAAAGCTTCTTTCCATCAACTCCGCGGCTGCCCGGGCCGTGGGGCTGAGCGTGGAGCAGTGTATTGGCCGGAACATCCGGGATTTGATGGTGCCGGAGGCCAAAGACAAGTTCGATCAGTTCCTGAGCAGCATCCAGGGGCGGAAATCGCTCAACGGCAGAATGGAACTCATGGACGTCCATGGCCGGCGCATGGTGTGGTCCTCCACCAGCCGCCTGATGGAGGATGAAAGAGGTCGCCAGTACGTGCTCGGCCACGCCCAGGACATCACCGAACAGGTCGAGATGCAAAAAGAGCTTCTCAAAAGCCAGGAAGCCGCGCTTGAAGCCGAAAGAAAACTGGCCCGAATTGACTCGCTCACCGGCCTGGCCAACCGCCGCGCCTTTTATGAAGGCGCCGAACTCGAACGCAAGCGCGCGCTGCGCCGCTCCCGGCCTCTGAGCATCGCTTACCTGGATCTCGACAACTTCAAGCAGATCAACGACCGCAACGGCCACGAAATGGGAGACGAGCTTTTGGCCTGTGTGGGCGGCATCATGCGCGCCAATCTGCGCGCCGAAGACCTGGTGGCCCGCCTCGGCGGCGATGAGTTTGCCGTCCTGCTGCCGGAAAGCAATTATCAGGCGGCCAGTATGGCGGTCGCCAAACTCCATCGCATCCTTTCCGCCGAAATGCAGGAACGCTGCTGGCCGGTCGGCGTGAGCCTCGGCATGGTGACCTTTGAATCCATTCCGGAAAACGTCGAAGAAATGGTCCACGCCGCCGACGAACTCATGTACACCGTCAAACGCGACGGCAAAAACCGCATCGCCCTCTCCCAGGTCTCCACGCCCCTGCCCCGGACCATCGCGCCCGTGGCGTCCGGCGCGCACGTTGAATATCAGCATTGAAGGACCTGCAGTGGTATGAGCAGCCTGGAACGTATATATGTCTGCCCGTGCGTGACAGACCTCCGAAAGCTACTTTTGTTCCAAAGCTCTTATTGCGGTATGGCGTACACCGGGATGCTTGTCCGCCAGCGCCCGTTGCCATATTTCACCTGACAAATGGGGTTCGCGAGCTGCCAGCGATTCATAAGCCACTGTCCGGATCCGCTCCGAGGTATGCTTTTGAGCTATGCTGTCCAGCAAAGCTCCGGTGCGGTCATCGCCAAAGTATCTGGCCAGTCTGCAGATCATTACTCTTCCAGTCCCAGGGTTTATTAGAATTTATTTTGATCTCATGAAACTGGCTTCCAATTTCGACCCGGACAGTGCCATTCAATCTGTCAATCTCACAAAACAATATGGAAATGTTGCAGTAGTCTCGAACATTTCTTTACAAATACCCAGAGGCAGCATTTTTGGCTTTTTGGGACCCAATGGAGCAGGTAAATCCACAACGGTAAGGATGCTTGCAGGGATATTGCGCCCAACCACGGGTACGGCCATGATTAATGGCTTGTCCGTAGAGCTCAACCCAATCCCTGTAAAACGTCAGGTCGGAGTCGTTTCCGACGATCTGGCGCTTTTTGAGGCGCTAACCATTTGGGAGCACCTTATGTTGAGTGGCGCGGCGCACGGTCTTCCAGATACCATCACAAAAAAGCGGTCCGCTGAATTGCTCGATCTTTTGTCTCTCGACAAGGATTCTCATAAATTAATCAGCCATATATCGTTTGGCACCCGTAAAAAAACAGCACTTGCTATGGCATTGCTTCATGGACCATCCGTGCTTTTCCTCGACGAACCCTTCGAAGGGCTTGACCCCATCATAGTCAGAAGTGTAAAGGATATTCTTCGACAGCTTGCCAGCAGGGGAGTTACCGTATTTCTCACGTCGCACATGCTGGATACGCTGGATGGGGTTATAGATTCCTGCGGTGTTATCAAAGATGGTTGTTTATCTTATTCCTGCACCGTGCAGCAGCTTCGGGCCGAAGGCATCTCGCTGGAAGAAGCCTATCTTCGGCAATTTCCGCCACATCGGATAACGGAGCTTGCATGGATGTGATCAGTCGATTATTAGTTCATTCCATTCGGGCCAAATGGAGGTGGTGGAAGATGGGCCACGGCAAGGCTGATCAGTGGCTTCGCCTCTTCCTGTTGCTTGCATTTTGTGTGAGATACACACACTTGCTGAAAGCCGCACTCACAGCAGGGCAAAACGGACATACGCATTCCAGCGGCGAACTCCTGATGTTTCTCATTCTGGCGTTCCCGATAGCAATATTATTTGATAACGATCCCATTCCCGTTGAAAAATTACAGCAGTACCCGTTATCGCGGAGTCATCTCGCCCTTTACGCCGCAGGTTCAAGACTATTCAGCCCTCAAAACTGCCTGATAACTTTGTCCATTGTTATATCACTGGCTTATTTCCTGTTCCTGCCCCATCCTTTTTTATATTGCTTAAATGCGATAGTGTGGCTTTCGTTTGTTCCCGCGTTTTTTGCTGGTATTGCTTTATTGCTGGAATTTCCTCTGGGACGATATGCGGTATTTACAACCGCCGGATTGAGTTCATGGCGCATATGGCATGCGCAACCTGGTTATGATCATCTGATCCCGGCGCTGACAAAATATATCGTGGAGCCTTCGTGGAAAGCCACATGGCCTCTTTTGATTCTCGATATATTTACCGGCGCGGCCATTATCTGGTTAATACAGCGAAGAACACAGCACACGAAGCCCCTTGTAACTCGTCACCTTAGGCTGATCCATATTGTAAATATTGGTGGCAAATGTGGACGTTTGATCCAGAAGGACGTTGCGTATTTTCTGCGCCTCCTGGATGTGCAGACGGGCTTTGCTCTGGCAATGCTTTTGGGATATGCGGTCGCGGCAGCTCCCTGGCTGACCCTGCATAAAGGAACAGTACTATTGGGAATTATCGTTTTTTTTGATATTGCACTCGTGTGCAATCCATTTGCGCTGGATGGAAAATCCGGCATGGAGCGATACCAGCTTCTTCCGATCACAGGAAAAGGAATCATACTCAGCAAAAATATTTCGGTGATGATCATTGCCCTGCTTCAGGCTGTTCCCATACTTGCAATGGGATACTGGCGTCTGGGGAGTTTTGACGGAAGTGTATTAATGCTGCACTGGATGATATTTATTGTTGCTTATCTTGCGATTGGCAACATGTTTGTTGGCACGAAGACATCGCTTCTCATATCCATGCGGTTTTTCCGGTTTGCTTCGGGTGGAGACCTGCCCTGGATTTTAGGCGCCGTGTTTGCCGCGACTGTTTCAGTGATTGGCCAGATTCTTTTTCTTGAGCACTACATTCAATCAGCATTACTTACAGCACTTCTGATTTTTATATGTTGGTGCATATTTTATTTGTTCTGTCTGCGGCTTGCCCAGAGACGACTACGCGAGGTTTTTTTGTTCGCATTTGATTAAGCTTTTAAAAGTAGTGGCAAATGCTGCGCCTGCAGTTCAATCTTCTAACTTCGAAACAGAAACTTTACCTAAGAATTGTGCAAGTATCTGCGCAAAGATGCGCGGGTTGTCCCCCTGCACCGTGTGTCCGGCCTCGCCGACCTGCGCGAAATGTCCATGGGTAAAGTCATTGGCCAGCTTTTGCGCGTCCTCGCTGGTGAACACGTCGCTCATGCTGCCCTGCACGATGAGCGTGGGACAGCTCACTCGCTCCGCCTGCTCGAAGCGCTCCTTCAGCAGTGCGCGGTCCTTGTCCCGGTGTATCCCTTGCCACATGCGAAGATCGGTCTTTCTTGCCCACTTTCCGCTGGGTTTCTGGCGAAAATTGTGCAGCAGGCTGCGCTTCAATAGCCGGGGATCGCGGCGCGGATTGAACTCAATGGCTTTCTGAATCGCCTCTTCGAGCGAATCCAGCTCCGCCGTTTGCGTCACAAAATCGACAATGTGTTTGGGACTTTTCGTCAGCAGGGCCGGGCCGGAATCCACCAGCACCAGCGCGGCCAGCCGGTGGCTGTGATGGAAGGCATAGTTGTAGGCGTTGAACCCGCCCATGGAGTGGCCCACGAGAATGAACTGGTCCAGCCCCAGATGGTCCACGAACGCTTCCAGATCTCCGCGGTGCGCATCGCCGCTGTAATCAGCGTCCTCGGCCCACGCGCTCTCCCCGTGCCCGCGCTGGTCCAGCGCATAGCAGTGGTACTGCTGCCGCAGCGTAAGGCAGACCACGTCCCAGGTGTGCGCGTTCAGGGCCGCGCCATGTAGAAAAACAATGGGTTGGCGGCCGGCTGTGCCCCAGTCCAGATAATGGAGCCGCATTTGCGGCCGGAGAATTTCGTGCTTCCTCGGCAGCACGATCTCTGTCTCAATGCCGGAGATTTTGGCGGCCAGAGTCAAATGCTCCAGCTCGTCTGCTGGATCCATGACCGGCTTTCGTGTCGGCTCGACCTCGCTCACTTTGCCCCCCAGGTGCGTCCCCTTATAAATTCCCAATCCAGCTCTGATTTTCTCAGCCCAAAGGCAGGAACGCCACAAGAATTTAAGGGAAAGCCGGTAGACTGAACCAGCGTTCCATTTTTCTATGCGTCCCAATAACCGATCCCATCGCCCACGATATTTTTTGCTTTTGTTCGCGTGCCTCTTGTTTACGTGTGCTCTCGCTCCAGGACAGGAGACGAAAGAGAGCCACCCGCTGCCGGACACTCCGCAGCCCATCACTCCGAAACCCAGCACCAATGAAAAAAAGAATTTCTTCGCCCGCTTAGCGGAGTTTTACCGTCAGGACTGGTCAGGAACGTCTGCGGCCTCACCCGCCCCGCCGCGCCGGGGACTTCCCTCACCGCTCGATTCGCCGCCCTTTCCCAATGCCGACTGGTCGTATGGCGGTGCGCCGGTGATCGGCGAACCGGACACCAATAGTTACCCGCTGATGTCGGCCCTCAATCACGCGAGCAGCCGCACCAAGCTCTATGGATGGGTCGATCCAACGCTGAACTTCAGCACCTCTGCCCACACCAACGCCCCGGAGGCGAACGATGTCTTCGCCAATCGCTTTGAGATCAACCAGTTTGTCCTCTATGCCGAACGGCTGCCCGATTCAGTGCAGCGCGAGCATGTCGACTGGGGCTACCATCTCACGGCCCTCTACGGCACCGATTACCGCTTCACCACCGCGAAGGGCTACCTGAGCGGCCAGTTACTGAACGATCATCGCCAATATGGCTTTGATCCCACGCTGGAATACGTGGATATTTATATTCCGCAGGTTGCGGAGGGCCTGAATATCCGGGCAGGCCGCTTCATCTCCGTTCCCGGCATCGAGGCCCAGCTGGCGCCCAATAACTACATTTTCAGCCACTCGCTGCTGTATGCGATTGATCCGTTTACCGACACGGGATTGATCGCCACGGTGAAGCTCAATGAGCAATGGCTGGTGCAACTCGGTGTTACCGGCGGGCACGACGTCGCCCCGTGGACGTCGGACGCAAAGCCCTCCGGCACAGGCTGCCTGAGCTATACCACCAGGTCGGTCAATGACAATTTTTACCTCTGCGCCAATGGAATTAATGACGCAAAGTACGCGTACAACAACCTGCAGCAGTATGACGCCACCTGGTACCACAAGTTCTCGAAGACAGTGCATATGGCCACCGAGTCCTGGTATATGTATGAGAAAGACGTGCCGGCCACAGGAGGCAAAATCCAGCCGGAAACAGGCACCAACCCGGCGGCCTGCCGGGCAGGGCAACAGCGTTGTACGGCTCCGGAATATGCCGTGGTCAATTTCCTGCAGAAGGAACTCTCACCGCATAACTTCCTCTCGCTGCGCAGTGACTTTCTCAACGACAAAAAAAGCCAGCGCACCGGCTTCGCCACCCGATACTCCGAGAACTCCGTTACGTGGGGGCACTGGATCGGCAGCACGGTCCAGTTGCGTCCGGAATTGCGCTTCGAGCGGGCCTGGGACAGGAAGGCGTATGACAACGGCAGAAGACACAATCAGCTCACCGTGGCCAGTGATTTGATCTTTCATTTTTGATGAATGCAGGTGTCTCAGCGAGACTTGCCATGAACAACAGAATACAATTCCAGCTCATGGCGCTGTCCCTCATATTCGCTCTCATCACGCTGTTCCCTTCGCAGGCACAACCGGCTGCTACGCACCTCCCTCAGGCTTCGCAACCGTCCTATAAGGGGACCCAAAGCGAGCAACTGATGCAGGCAGTCAGGGCTGGTGATATCGAGAAATGTAAGGCTCTGCTCGCAGCCGGCGCCAATCCAGACGGCGATTTCCTGGCCCGCATGCCCATACTCGATGCAGTCGAAGGACACAATCGCGAGATTGTTCGTCTTCTGGCCATGGCCGGAGCCAATCTTAACCGCATTGACGGTCCAGGGCTTCTGCTGAATGCCGTTGAACTCAACGATGTTGAAATGGTTCGCCTTCTGCTTTCCCTGGGTGCTAATCCAAATGGTTCCGTAGAGGGACAGGCTCCCTTGCACTCCGCTCTCTGGTTTGAGCGCCGGGAACTAGCTAAAATTCTTATCGCTGCCGGAGCAAATGCAAAAGCTGAGATGGACTCGGCACAACGCCAGGCAAATACTAACGTCATTCGCACGTTGCAGGAGGTTCTCGGCGAGGTTCCCGCTCCTATTCCGCCTGAGCAGATCGTCAATGCCCTGGAAACTCAGTGGTCATCCAGAGATACCGACGGGGGCACTATCGATAGCGACCGGGCGGGCCGCACTGTCAGGAGGATCATGATGACTCCGCGGGAGACAGACGCGGAAAAGACCTGGCAGGTATTGGCGGCGCAGGTCAGGGAGAAACCACAGGACCGGAACACATTGATGCTCTGGGCCCGTTTGCAACTGGCTGATTCCTTCGGCTGGATGGGTAATCAGCGAACGGCCTCCCCCTCCGCCGAGGAGGCCCTTGACCGCGTGCTGGCCGCGCATCCCCATGACGCAGAAGCCCTGTATTACAAAGGACGCCTGTACGGATTCCCGATTACGGTGAGCAGTCATTCTGTGCGCAGAAAAGATCTGGATAAGGCAGTCGAGTGCCTTCGCCGCGCCGTCGAGTACGCGCCACAAGTAATCAAATATCGCGAAGCGCTGGCCTATTTCCTGACCGATCAGGGCCGTCCAGGCGAAGCAAAAACCATCCTGCAGGCCGCGAAGAAAGACCATCCATTGATTCCTCTGCTGGCCGACCTGGAATCCGTGCCCGTGCCCCCGCATGTCGAATTCGTAACAGCGGATGCAGTCGGAATGATGCTGATGATGGACATGGGATCGGAAGCCGGCCTCTCAGATAATCCGAACCTGCGCACCCGTACCTACTCCGCTCAACAACAGGACCGCTCAGACATCGAGACCTTCTACCGCACTCACTGGCCCGCCTTTCACTGGATTCCCGACTGGGGCGCAGAACCCCATGCGCCTGGTGACAACAAGCCACCTTTGCTCTACAGGCAGTTTCTCCAAGGCGGTCCGGGCGCATGGGAACCGAGTCGCGATCTGGAGGAGATTATGCGGCAGAAAAAGAATGGTTCCGGCATCATGATCACATTCTTTGATTTACATGCTCAGCCAGGCACGGAGAGCGAGCCCGATTACAAGGATTTAGGACGATATCTCTTTATCCAAAACTATAGGCGGAGGACTCCCGCGACTAAAGATTCCAGTCCACCTGCGCCTTCTTCCCCGTCCCCTTACCACTGATTTGCTATGGAATCGGCTACAGATAACGTCTGCATCATCGTTACGACTTGGCTGCCTAATCCACGTCGGTTGAATTTGTTGATTTCGCGTCTGAAAGTTCAGGGGAAGGTCTGTCCGAAACCATTCCCAGGCAGCGGCCTCTCTTTGCAGAAGCCCGAATGTGGTATCGGAACTTCGTTTGATCTTCGAGTTCAGTCTGTGTGTGCCTGCGATGTGTTCCATAAGCGGTGCGCTTTCAATTTTGGCAAAGCACAACCGCTCGCCGTATCCTTACCATAGAGCTCATTGAATACATCCCTCCGGTGTTTCACGATCTCTGCTGTTTCCTCAACAGCCTCGCGAATCTTAAAATCCGGCGGTCTGGTTTTGCTCCACCGAATCACCCCGCTCTCACGGCCTAATGCGGTATATTTTTACTCCGGCGTTTACAGCCGTTTTAACGACAATGCATCCTGGTATTATCTTTTTGTTATTTTGGATATCTTATTGAAGGAACAAACGTTAGGTCGTACTGGCGAGCCTAATCCGGATAAATATTGATGGCAGGTGTAAGCGGTCTATGACGATTCACCTCTCAGAACGAGTGCGATTCGGAGGGTTCGAGTTGGACCTGCGTACCGGCGAACTGGTCGCGAATGAGTCAGAGATTGGCGGCCCTCCGCCTCAGAAGATTCTGCTCCGAGAGCAGCCGTTCCAGATTCTTCGAATTCTCATTGAACGCCGGGGCAAGATCGTGACCCGGGACGAGATCAGGAAGGTGCTCTGGCCGAATGATACGATTGTCGATTTTGACCGCAGTATCAACGTCGCGATGGCGATATTGCGGAAGGCTGTCGGCGATACCGCTGAGAATCCCAGGTATATTGAGACGTTGCCGCGCCGAGGATACAGGCTCATCGTCCCGGTCGAATGGCAGGAGAGCTCGGAGCACATCCCTGAGGCAGAAGATCAGCAAACCTCGGCACCCCTTCCAGCAAATGGGAGTGGTGTACTGCTCGTCCAGAAAGAACTGCGTCCAGGCTTTCATTCGCCACGAAGCTGGATGGGCATCGCTGCAGCTATCCTGGTTCTATTTACTGGCGCTGCGCTCTACTGGCGTGTTCACGGCAGGACTACGCTTTCTTCTTCCGACACCCTTGTTCTTGCCGACATGAATAATCAAACCGGTGATGCTGCTTTGGGTGACGGCATGAACCTGGCTCTGCAAGTCGCTTTGCAGCAAACTCCATATCTCAATCTTCTGGGAGGCGATAAGGTCCATGAGACCCTTCGGCTGCTTGGCCAGAGCGGGAATCCCGGGATCACACCCGAGATTGCGGTGCAGGTCTGCCGGAAAACGAATAGTCGCGCCGTCATTTCCGCTTCCATTAGCGACGCGGGTAACCGTTTCCGTATTGGGCTGCGCGCAATCGACTGCCAATCCGGAAAAAATCTGGAGCAAGTGTTTCGTGAAGCGGAAACTCGCGAAGACATTGTTCGAAATCTCGGTCTGTCTGCCGCCGAACTGCGGTTAAAGCTGGGCGAATCGAGAGACTCGGTGCGTAAGTTTAATCAACCTCTTGATCAAGCGGCCAGTTCTTCACCGGACGCTCTGCAGTTCCTGGTCTTAGGCTACAAGAAACAGCTCAGCGGGGATATTCCCGGTGCTTTCGGCTATTATGATCGAGCCGTTGAGAAGGACCCGAACCTCGCGCTTGCATATGCAGCAGAGGCAACCGGGAATGCCTGGCTTAATAATCACTCCCAGGCGTTGATCGGTTTCACCAGGGCTTTCGAGCTGCGCAACCGGCTAACAATTCCTGCTCGGTTTCAGGTGGAAACGCTCTATTACGGAGATGGTCGAAACGAGTGGGATAAAGAATGCCGCATCGGCCAGGAGTGGGTGCAAACCTTTCCGCGCGACGTTATCGCACGAACGAATTTCTTCGGCTGCCTCTATAACATGGGACGGCACGACGAAGCGTTAGTTCAATCGCGCGAGGCGGCAAGGCTTCTTCCCAGCGAGCCCACTCTAATGAACCTGCAGCTTGCCGCAATGTATGCACAGCGATTCGACGAAGCGAGAGAGGCGTACGATGAGGCGATCTCACGTGGATTCGACTCCGTCACTCTACACTTCCAGCACGCACGGCTGGCATTCCTGCAAAATGACCAATCCGGAATGCAGAAAGAGTACGCGTGGGCATCTCAGGAGCCTGTCCGGCGCCGCTTCATCCTTCATCGCGAATCGATGGCCGAGGACTTCTATGGACGCTCCCGTCGCGCCCATCGCCTGGCCCATTCGGCTGCAGCCTCTTCGATGAAAGCGGGGTTCTTGCCGGATGCAGCTTATTTTGAAGCTGCCGAGGCTTTAAGGGATGCCGAGACCGGTAATCGGCAACAGAGTCAGGCATTGGTTACAGACGCGGTACGAAAGAGCCAGGATCGCAAAGTTCTGATATTGGCTGCATTAACGTTCGCTCGTGCAGGAAATATAAAACGGTCCCAGGAACTAGTGGAAGAGTTGAATCAGCTCTTCCCCAGCGATTTTATAATTCAGGCATTCAGCTTGCCTGCGATACGAGCCGCGATCAAGCTCGACGAAAATGATCCTGTGGCTGCGATTGAAATTCTGCGGCCGGTGACGCCATACGACCTGGCTATCAGCGACAACTTCGACTATGCGTATCCTGCGTACCTTCGAGGTCTTGCTTATCTCCAGCTCAGGAAAGGGAACCTTGCAGCGGTTGAGTTTCGCAAAGTTCTCGATCATTCCGGGGTTGTTCTTGGTTTCGTAACTGGCGCCCTCTCACTCCTGCAGTTGGCGCGCGCCCAGGCACTCATGCACGATGAGGTCGCAGCGCGAAAATCATATGAAGATTTCCTTGCGCTTTGGAAAAACGCCGACCCTGATATTCCCATATACAGGGAAGCCAAAGCGGAGTACGCTGCCTTACGCAGGAAGGTGCAGTAGCGTTCCGCACTGAAGTACTGGGCGCCCATTCCTGTCAGGATGATTCCCATGGCATTTGCGCCAGCCGCCTTGCGCCACCAGGCGGAACAGGACGTCCACGCTGTGGCGGTGCTTGCTCACCAGTGGCCCGGACACAGCCGTTTGCACCCGGTCGCCTTCCCAATTCTGCCTTTGGCCTGGATTTACTCCGGCTCTCTGGCCTGATATTCCAACACCCTTGGCAACCTAACGTACTCCTTTTCAACAAGATACCCAAAATAATAAAGAAATAATACGCAGATGTATTGTCTGTGAAGTCACTAAGAAGCAAACTCGCAGCGAATGTGTTCGAGGCGAAAACAATCTTGATGAAGATAAAAGAGAATGGGATTCCCGTATCCCTCTCCTCCACCCTGACGACCACGAAGAGACACGCAGGGGCTGGTCGACTTGTCGACGTACGGGCTGTGCCGGCGAAGTGAGTATTCGAGTCCGTAAGAGTGATGGAGGATACCGCTGGTTCCTCAGTCGCGCCTACCCCCTGCGAGCGATGAAGCTGCATGAATTCTGTGGCACTTAAAAGCCATAACAAGTTCCCAGGAGACTGCTCATGGACGTCGTGGGAAGTTACAGGATCCGGGTCCGAGGGGCATTAGCCTGCTACACTCGCCCGGAACTGAAAACAGAGAGGGTTTCATACGAGGTGATCACGCCATCCGCTGCACGTGGAGTGCTTGAGGCTGTCCTTTGGAAACCAGCCATCTTCTGGCACATTCGCCGGATTTTGCTTCTCAGTTCTCCTCGTTTTATCCAATTCAAAAGGAATGAAGTCAATAGCCGCGTTTCCACGCGTAATGCGCTTCAGGCGGAACGTAATGGAGATGCGCTGGATTTCTACGCCGGC
>DASSEH010000012.1:0-2273 GCA_035695325.1 Candidatus Angelobacter sp. | reverse complement strand
ACCGCATTTGGAGATTCGGCCGGACCAATCGACCTCCCCGGAGGCGTGGCGTCTACAGGTTAACCCAACATAAGCACCCACACTTCTCGATCGCGCAAACCGTGCCGGATCGTCAATCGTTGCCTTGAAGGCGAGCGCGGTAATCGGGCCAACACCAGGCACGGTCATGAACTGGCGAACCTGCGCATCATGGCGAGCCAGTTTCAAAACCTTGCGGTCAAGCTCACTGACCTGCTGCTCGACGGCATTGCGCGCTTCGAGCAGCGGTCTGATCGCAGCTATCAGCTCAGGGCGACCCTCGATCAACTCCTCGGCTCGCACGGCGAAGACATTGAACTTGGCACGGCCGATGACGAGACCGAGATTCTTAAGAAGGCCGCGAACATGGTTCTCGAGGTCGCGCTTGATCTTGACCAGCAGCGCCCGGCTGGCCAGCAGCGCCCTGACCGAGTGGCTGTCGATATCCTTGACGTGCACCGCGTTGAACCAACCGGTCTGCATGATGCGGGCTATTCCGATAGCATCGTTGCGGTCGCTCTTGTTGATCTGCATCTTGAGCACGGCCTTGGCATGGCGCGCGTCAATGCAGATCACTGGCAGACCAAGTCGCTTAAGCTCAGTCCAAAGCCACGTGGATGTCGGTCCGGTCTCGAGGCCGATACGTACCGCGCCCGGCGCATTTGACTTCACGTAAACTGAGATCGCCTCAGGATCTGAATCGACGACGCCCTCTCGCACGACCGATCCCGACTGGTCCACCACACAGATCGATGTTTGCTTCAACGACACGTCCAGTCCGACATAGTACTCCATTGCCGCTCTCCATCGTTGCGAGGCCACATGAGGCTGGCCTCATACGTTCCTGGAGAGCTGATTCCCTTGCCCTTGTCTGGCTCGATCCCGGAATTACCTCATGTTGAATAAGTCTTTTTTGGCCCATGAATAAAATTTTTCACGACGGCTTGCATCTCGTGCGCGGGATATGTGGGACAACATCGTTTCGCGCAAAACCAACCACGGACGTTCGTATTGGGGCTAGTCGTTCGCTTCAACCAATTTGAAAGGATTTAGTGATTCGCTTTGCCGCGCCTAATGGCGGCGGAGGAAATCATGGCTGCGAAGGAGAATTCGGTAAAGAGATATGTTGTGCGGTTGAGCGCAGATGAGCGCGAGCAGCTCGAAGCGCTGATCCGGAAAGGAAAGAGCCCGGCGCAACGGCTGCTGAAAGCGCGGAGACCAGTGTGTCGATGGTTTACCGGGTGCGCAAGCAACTGGTGGAAGAGGGCCTTGAGGCGGTGTTGAGCCGCAAGCAACGGGCGACGCCGGCCGTGCCACCGATATTTGATGGCGAGAAGGAGGCCAAACTGATTGCCTTGGCTTGCTCCAAACCTCCCAAGGGACGCACGCGCTGGACGTTGCGGTTACTGGAGAACAAGGTCGTGGAACTCGGCATCGTCGACCGCGCCAGCGACTCAACGATCGGGCGGACGCTTAAAAAAACTCTCTCAAACCGCATCGGCGGCAATGCTGGGTCATTCCGCCGAAGGCGAACAGCGCGTTCGTAGCAGCGATGGAAGATGTGCTGGCCGTGTACACGCGGCCGCGCGATCCCGATTGCCCGCTGGTTTGCCTGGACGAGACCTCAAAGCAACTGCTTGCCGAAACGCGCGTGCCGATCCCGATGAAAGCGGGACGCTCCGCCCGCTTCGATTACGAGTACGAGCGCAACGGCACCGCCAACCTCTTCATGATGTTTGCTCCGCTCGAGGGCTGGCGCCGTGTCAAGGTCACGGATCGCCACACCGCCGTGGATTATGCGCACGTGTTGAAAGACTTGGCCGATATCCATTTCCCTCGCGCTCGGACAATCGTTCTGGTCCAGGATAATCTCAACATCCACAGCAAGGCGTCACTCTACGAAGCCTTTCCGGCCGCCGAAGCCAGGCGGCTGGTCGAACGTTTCGAATGGCACTACACGCCAAAGCACGGCAGTTGGCTCGATCTGGCGGAGTCCGAACTCGGCGTCCTATCCTCTCAATGCCTCGATCGCCGCATCCCCGACAAACAAACCCTCATCGACGAAGTCGCCGCCTGGGAGCAGGAGCGAAATGCCAATCACGCCAAGGCCAGCTGGCACTTCACAACGTCGTCAAACTCAAGCACTTATATCCTTCAATCTGACTGAATCGGGCGACTAGGGCGATTGGCGCTGCAGGTTTTCAGAATTAAGCCATTTGGCGAAAAACTAGAAAGCGCAGGTTTGGCGCCCTCAT
>DASSEH010000011.1:0-106239 GCA_035695325.1 Candidatus Angelobacter sp. | reverse complement strand
TCGTCTTCTTTCCGTACCGCTCGAATCCAGTTGTCATCGCCAGGGTCCTCTGCTTCATCTTCGGGTAAGCTCCTGCAACTTCACTCTACCAGGTTGATCCCCTCTGCTATCCAAATGTTCTTAATCAGAGTTTCCCTAAGGATAATCACTGAATTTCTGCCGGGCGAAACGAGGGAGTTTCCATAGCCGTGGATCTTACTCTTCGAAAACCTTATTCATCCTCACCGCAGTTTCAGTGTAGTCAGCGCAAACAGGGCAAAGATCAGGGCCAGAATCCAGAAGCGGATAATGATTTTGGATTCCGACCAGCCCATCAGCTCAAAATGATGGTGCAGTGGCGCCATTTTGAAAATACGCTTTTTGCGCAGCTTGTAGGAGCCTACCTGCAGGATCACGGACAATCCCTCGATCACGAAGATTCCTCCAATGAACGGCAGCAGCAGCTCCTGCTTAATGATCACGGCCACGGTGCTGATGGCGCCGCCCAGGGCAAGTGAACCCACGTCGCCCATAAAGATCTCCGCCGGATGGGCGTTATACCAGAGAAAGCCGATACTGGCCCCCACCATGGCCCCGCAAAAGATGGTCAGCTCCGCCGTCTGCGACATGCGCTGCAGTTCCAGGTATTCGGCAAACACGGCGTGGCCGCTCAGGTACGTAAGCACGGTAAGCGCGCCGGCGGCGATGACCGTGCAGCCAATGGCCAGGCCGTCCAGACCGTCGGTGAGATTCACGGCATTGCTCGAAAACACCAGCACCAGCATCACCACGATCACAAAGGGCGCAAAAGCCAAAGGCCACAGATGCGGCTGGGGGCGCAGCGCCTCAATCACAAAATCCGGGCGAAACTGCTTGAAGAACGGCACCATCAGCTGGGTGGAATAAAGCTTGTTTCCGGCCAGAGCCACCAGCACGAAACTCACTCCGGCGGCGGCGGCGAACTGCAACACCAGCTTCATCCGGGCGGTCAGGCCGAGGTTGCGCTTGTTCACGATCTTTAAGTAATCATCCGCAAAACCAATGGCGCCAAATGCCATGGTGGAGAAAATAGCCAGCCAGATAAAAGGATTGCTCAGGTCGGCCCAAAGGACGGTGGGAATAATAATGGCGATGTTGATCAGCACGCCGCCCATGGTGGGCGTTCCGGCTTTTTTGTGATGTCCCTGGGGGCCGTCTTCGCGAATGTACTGGCCAATCTGGAACTCACGCAGCTGGCGGATGATGGCCGGGCCGATGATCAGCCCCATGAACAGCGCCGTAAGGCTGGCAAATGCCGTGCGGAAAGTTACATAGCGAAAAATACGAAAAGGAGGGAAAAATACAAACAGTTTTTGATAGAGAAGCCAGTAAAGCAATCTTTACTCCTTTAGGAATTCTTTCGGTTGGCTTGCAAAATTTCGAGCGCGCGCTCCAGCTTCACTCCGCGCGATGCCTTAAGCAGCACGGCATCACCCGGACGCAATTTGTGCGTGAGCCATTCGCCCGCTTCTTCCGCCGTCTCCACGAACCTGGCCGAAACGCCGGACGCAGCTGCCTCTTCCACCAGGGCGTTGGCCATACCGCGCACGCCGATCACCGCGTCCAGTTTCTTTTCCGCTGCGTACCGGCCGCACTCGCGATGCAGCGTCTCCGAGCCTGGGCCCAGTTCCAGCATCTCGCCCGCGATCAGAATACGGCGCTGCGCCTTCATGCCCGCCAGTGTATCGATCATCGCATTCAGCGCGCTCGGATTGGAATTGTAGCAATCGTTAATAACGGTGGCCCCGCCCAGCTCCAGTACCTGTCCGCGCTTGTCGGCCGGCTGTACCGTGGCCAGGGCCGCCGCAATTTGTGATGGCGAAATTCCCCGCTCCAGAGCCGCCGCCGCTGCTGCCAGCGCATTCAGAATGTTGTGCTCACCCATCAGAGGAAAGACAACCGGCTCGCGGACGCTGCCCGCGACCAATTCGAAGGTTGAGCCTTCTGCTCCCCGGAGCTGGATTTCACGGGCACACACGTCCGCCGGACGGCGAATGCCAAAGGTCACGACTTTGCCTTTGAAGTCGCGGCCAAACTGGGAAACGCAATCGTCGTCGGCATTCAGCACGGCCACCCCGCCTGTATGCAGACTTTCGATGATCTCGTATTTGGCGCGCGCAATTTCCCGCAGCGAGGAGAAAAATTCCAGATGCACCGCCGCCACGCAGGTGACCACGGCAACATCATGCTGCGCCAGCATGCCCAGGGCGCGGATTTCTCCCGCGTGATTCATACCCATCTCCACTACGGCAAGATCGTGCTCTGCTTCCAGTTTCAGCAACTGCAAGGGCATGCCGATGTGGTTGTTCAGATTGCCCTCGCTCTTCATCACGCGAAAGCGCTGGGAGAGCAGGTGGGCCAGAATCTCCTTGGTGGTGGTCTTCCCTGCCGACCCGGTCACCGCCAGCAGAGGCTTGCCCCAGAGCCTTCGCGCCGCCGCCCCCAGGGACTGCAGTGCCTGCAGCGTGTCTTCCACGAATAAAAGGCGCTGCGCCGGAGCCTCTACTCTCCTGCCCCGCTGGACCACCGCTGCCACCGCGCCTTTTTCCAGCGCAGCCTGAACAAAGTTGTGTCCGTCAAAACGCTCGCCCTGAATGGCCAGAAACAGGTCTCCTGGATTCAGCGTGCGCGAATCAATGGAATAGCCCATGGCGGCCAGCTCCTGGTCCACCTCACCCTTCGCGCCGGTAAATTCAATCACCCGCCAGAGAGGCAGCTTCATCTGCGCTCCCCCGCCATTTGGCTGTACCCCATTTGCTCCAGGGCCTCGCGCGCCACCTGTACGTCGTCGAACGGAAATGTGCCTTCCCGCGTGGTCTGCGTTTTTTCGTGCCCCTTGCCCGCAATCAGCACCATGTCTCCCGGTTTTGCTTCAGCAAGCGCCATGCCAAGCGCTTTTTTGCGATCAGCTTCCACGCTATAGCGCGCACCACTGTTTTGCAGACCGGCCAGCGCGTCCTGAATGATGGCCATGGGATCTTCGCTGCGCGGATTGTCCGAGGTTAGAACGACGAAATCGCTGCCCTTTCCCGCAGCCGAGCCCATCAGCGGACGCTTCGCGCGGTCGCGGTCTCCGCCGCAGCCAAACACGGTAATCACGCGCCCCTGGGCCCCGGCGCGGGCCACAAACTCGCGGGCAATCGAGGTGAGATTGCGCAGCGCATCGTCGGTATGTGCGTAATCCACCACAACCGTGAATGGCTGCCCACAATCCACGCGTTCAAAGCGCCCCGGAACCTGCTTGAATCGGGCGATGGCCTTGGCAATCTGCTCGAGGGAACACCCCTGCGACCAAGTAGCGGCGGCAGCCGCCAGCAGATTGTAGATATTGATCTTGCCAATCAGTGCTGACCTGACCTTCACGCTCTCCACCGGCGTGACCATTTCAAAGGTGGTTCCGACGGGCTGCAAATCAGCATGGCGAGCGTGAAACTCACCAACCGTGAGCCCGTAGCTGATCACCTGCTCACTCGCCTTTTGGCTTGCAGCCAGCAGGGAGCGCCCATACTGGTCATCAATATTGATGACCGCGGCCCGAGGCGGCTTCACCCCGCACCCCTGAAACAACATGGATTTGGCCGCAAAATAGCTCTCCATGTCCTTGTGATAATCCAGGTGATCGCGTGTGAGATTGCTAAACACAGCCACATCATACGGGATTCCCCACACCCGTCCCTGTTCCAGAGCGTGGGAGGAAACCTCCATCACAACATCGGTCGCCCGGTCCTCCAAAGCCTCGGAAAAAATCTGGTTTAGCTCGAGCGACTCCGGCGTGGTGTGCGGCGCGGGCAGCACCCGGCCGGCCACGTGATACTCAATAGTCCCGATCAGGGCCGTACGCCGCCCGCAAGCAGCAAGAATGGAGTCGATCAAAAAAGTAGTTGTGGTCTTGCCGTTGGTCCCGGTAACGCCGGTGATCTTCAGCTTTTCTGCCGGACGCCGGTAAAAATTGGCGCTCAGCCGCGCCAGGGCCTTGCGTCCGTGCTCCACGACCGCCCATGCCACGCCGCCGCGCGGTGGCTCGGCCAGCGAATCGGTCACCACGGCCGTGGCCCCATTTTTTACAGCAACATCAATCCAGCGATTGCCGTCTGTGCTCTCGCCCTTCCAGGCCAGAAAGACCCAACCGGGCTGAATGCGCCGGGAATCGTAATGCAGACCAGAGATAAGGGGACCACTGCTGGCGGACTGTACCGGCAGTCCGTTCAACAACTCGGAAAAATTCATTTGCTCGGATTATAGCCAGGTGAGAGTGTCCCCATCCTGCACCTGCGCCCCGGGACGAAAAACAACCCAAAATTGCCCTTCAGTGCCTTGTTTCTGCCGCAATTCTTATAAATGCTTTCCAATTTTTGTTCTCTGGTCCACTTGCAAATGATTGGCATTACAAAAATTAAGACTTCTGTGAGAAAAAGGCTTTTCTCCGAATGGGTTACAGAGTAGAATCCCATGCTAAATACACTCAGCGGCATGTTTTCGGTTGTGCTCTACCCCCCTCCGGGTATTTTTCCTAAACCGGGAGCCACATCCAGCGGTAGCCCAGTCGGTGGAGATGGACTCTTGCTTGAATCGATGCAAAAAATCGCACTGCTTTACGATGCCAGCCAGGCGGTACTTTCCACCTTCGACCTGGATGAGGTACTGAACCAGATTCTCGGCATCATTCGTGACTACTTCCAGTTGCAGAATGGCGCCGTGCTGCTCCTGGACACCATGACCAGCGAGCTTTACGTCCGCGCCCATCTGGGGCAGGGCAATATGGATCTGGGATATCGAATTTCCGTGGAAAAGGGGCTTACCGGCGCGGCGGTGAAGCTCAAACGTCCGGTTTACGCTCCGGACGTAAGCAAAGATCCACGTTATGTAAAAAAAGTTGACGATACGCGGTCGGAAGTAGCGATTCCGCTCATGGTGCGCGATCAGGTCGTGGGTGTTCTCGATTTTCAAAGCTCGCAGCTAAATTACTTCGACCCCACCATGGTCGACCTGCTCACGCTGTTTTCCACCCAGGCCTCGCTGGCCCTCGAAAACGCGCGCCTGTACTCCTCGGAGCGCCGCCGTTCGCAGCAGCTTGAGGCGATTAATGCGGTCGCACGCCAGACCACGGCAGTGCTTGAACTGGATGAACTGCTCACCGTGGTGTGCCGCGTGCTTCTGGAATGGTTCCCTTCCATTGATCACGTGGCCGTGCTGATGGTGGAAACTGACGTTTTGCGCCTCCGCGCTTTTGCCGGCAAACTTACTCCCAATGTCGCCAAGGGAGCGCAGCTGGCGCCGGGAGCGGGGTTGGCCTCCCAGGCCCTCATGCTGGGCCGCAGCGTAGTGGAAAACAACGTCCACATCGTTGAGGGCTACATTGCCGGTTTCGCGGAAACCCAGTCTGAAATGTGCGTGCCTCTGATCTTTCTCGGCGAAAAACTTGGAGTACTGGCGCTCGACAGCGCAAAAAAAGGGGCCTTTGACCAGGAAGAAGTCCAGCCGCTCGAATCGGTGGCCGATATCTGCGCCGCCGCCATCCAGAACGCAAACTATTTCGGGCGCGCGAAAGAACTGGCCTACATTGACGGCCTTACCAGTATCCATAACCGGCGTTATTTCGAGATGCGCATGCTCGAAGAATTAGAGCGCGCGCAGCGCTTCCAGGGAAGACTTTCCATCATCATGGTGGATATTGACCGCTTTAAGAAGCTCAATGATGAATTCGGGCATCTTTTGGGAGACGAAGTGCTGCGCAGCGTCTCTTCCATTCTGAAACAGCAGCTCAGAAAAATTGACGTGGTGTGCCGTTACGGAGGCGAAGAGTTCTCCATTATCGTGCCGGAAGTCACCAGTGAGACCGCATTGCTCATTGCGGACAAGCTGCGCCGCCAGATCGAGAGCTTTGATTTTCCAGGCGTGCCGCGCGCTGTAACCATCAGTTGCGGTGTGGCCGATTTCCCCACTCACGGAAGCACTCGCGACGAAGTTGTAGCGGCGGCGGACAACGCTCTTTACCAGGCCAAACAAAGCGGGCGCAACCGGGCCAGGATCTACGCTGCCAGAAAAGAAATTTCAATCACTCCCGCAGGCAAATAAAGATTACAAAGCCGTAATCGCAAAAATCATGTACTCTGTGGCTGCCTGACCATGAACATTATTGAACTCAACCGTGTACGGAAGACCTACGATCATTTTGTTGCCGTGGACGATCTCTCCTTCAGTATTCCTGAAGGATCGGTCTTCGGCCTGCTCGGCCCCAACGGCGCAGGCAAAACCAGCTCCATCCGCATGATGATGGGTATCACCATTCCGGACTCAGGGACCATTCAGGTGTTTGGCCGTCCCTTTGAGCGCAAAGCCCTGCACCGGACCGGCTATCTTCCCGAAGAGCGCGGACTCTACAAAAAGATGAAAGTGCTGGAACTTCTCATTTTTTTCGGCGAACTCCACGGACTTACAGCGGCGGACTCGCGCCAAAGGGCCGTGACCTGGGCCGAACGGCTGGAAATTGGCGACTGGCTGCCCAAAAAAGTGGAAGAGCTTTCCAAGGGCATGCAGCAAAAAATCCAGTTCATCGCCACCCTGCTGCACGATCCTGAGTTCGTCATCATGGACGAACCTTTCAGCGGCCTGGACCCAGTCAATGCCACTCTGCTCAAAGACGTAATGCTGGACCTGAAGAAGCAGGGCCGCACCATCCTTTTTTCCACGCACCGCATGGACCAGGTGGAAAAACTCTGTGACGCTATCTGCCTTATCAATCACGGCAAAGCCGTTCTGAACGGCAATCTGAAAGAAATTAAGTCGCGCTACGGAAAAAACAACATTCAGATCCAGTACGAAGGCGACGGCGCATTTCTGCAGCAAAACGCACTGGTCGGGACATATAACAATTACGGCAACTATGTTGAGGTCCGGCTGGCTCCCGGCGCCGACTCGCAGCAACTGCTGCGCATGGTAACGGAACGCTCGCGCGTCAACAAGTTTGAAGTGGTGGAGCCTTCGCTGGAAGAAATCTTTATCGAGGTGGTGGGAAAAGCCAATGCGTAACATATTTCTGATTGCCAGACGCGAGTACCTCGAGCGGGTCCGCAGCAAATCGTTTTTGATCATGACGTTTCTGATCCCGTTTCTGATGGCCGCGGTCACCCTTGGCCCCGGGGCGCTCACTGTCATGCTGTCAAAGCCATCCGCCAAACATTTTGTGGTTGTGACTTCCCGTGCGGCAGTGGGAGAGGCCATCCGCGACCAGCTTTCGAAATCCCAGACCGAGCAAAGCAAAAATGCCACTGCCGCAAAAAAGAACAGCCTGATGCGGAGCGAGCCGGTACCACCGTCCACAGCCGTTACGGACATCGATACCAACACTTCGGAGAAAGAGCGAGCGGCGCTCACCGCCAAAGTAAGTAAAAAAGAGATTGATGGCGTGATCTGGGCCACGGACGACGCGATTGCCCGGAACAAGCTCGATTACATCACCCGTGATGTCTCGAGCTTTATACAAACTTCAATACTTCAGGAAGGCATCAGCGAAGCCCTGCATCGCGAGGCATTAAAGGCAAAGGGACTGAACCAGCAGGAAGTTGACAGTATCTTTGAGCATGTCACCCTGGAAGCGATAGATCCTGTCATGGGCGGTCCTGGCGCACCTGATCCCCAGGTCCGGGTGATTGCCAGCTTCGTTATGGTGATGATCCTCTACATGTCTCTGCTGCTTTACGGCATCAACGTGATGCGATCGGTCCTCGAAGAAAAAACTTCGCGCATCATGGAGGTCATGCTCTCCGTGGCCCAGCCTAAAGAGATGATGGCCGGCAAAATTCTGGGAGTGGGCGCGGTGGGTCTGACCCAGTTTGCCATCTGGATTACGGCCACATCCATCATCATGGGCGCACAGTTATTTGCGGTGCGGGTACAGCTAAAAGGCATTCTTACGCCGGGCCTGCTGGTATCTTTTGCCGTATTTTTCCTTCTGGGGTATACGCTTTACAGCACTCTCTACGCCGCAATTGGCGCCATGGTCAACTCCGAGCAGGAAGCCCAGCAAACACAGTTCCTGGTGCTCATGCCCATTATTGCGGCTATCGCCATGGCCTTTCCCGTACTCACGAACTCCGACACACCCATTGCCTTCTGGGGTTCCATGATCCCGTTTACCGCGCCTATCGTCATGTTTATCCGCATGGCGATGAAGCCGCCGCCCGCGTGGCAGCTTGCGCTCTCTGTGGCGCTCATGCTCGCAACCATTTACGGCCTGGTGCTGCTCTGCGGACGCATCTACCGGGTTGGCATTCTGATGTATGGGAAAAAACCCACTCTGCCGGAGATTCTGAAGTGGCTGAAGTACTCGTAAGCGCGGGACGGGCGGTACAATCGAAGCGTGGATGTGGCCACGGAAGCTGAACTGGAAACCAAACCTGCCGCCCCGGCTTTTTCCTGGCGCCAGCGGCTCATGTTATGGCTCGTCACGTGGGCTGGATATCTGTTCATCCGCGTGGTTGGCGCCACTCTGCGCTTTACCGTGGTCCGCGAGCCAGACTGCCTGAGTGACGGCTGGGGCGCTCCCAACGGCATATGGTGCTTCTGGCATCGCTGCGTGATTCCCGCCGGCTTCCGTTTTCAGGGCCGTCAGGTGGCGGTGATGATCAGCCGCAGCTTTGACGGCGAATACATCGCCCGCATCCTTGCAAAACTTGGCTTCCGTCCCGTGCGCGGCTCAAGTTCGCGTGGCGCCGTGGGCGCCCTGATAGGGATGAGAGCGGAAATCGAAATGGGGCACCCAGCGGTATTCACCATTGACGGTCCCCGCGGCCCACGCTATGTGGCCAAACGCGGTCCGGTGATGCTGGCGAAAAAAACGGGGCAGTCCGTCAATTGCTTTTATATCGCCGTAGAGCGCGCCTGGGTTCTGAATTCCTGGGACCGTCTGATCATTCCCAAACCCTTCTCCCGCGCCTGCGCTTACTTCAGCGGCCCCATGACCGTTCCACCCGATGCCACGGAAGAAGAAATGGAGCGTCTGCATCAGCAGATGCAAAACACCCTGGAGCGCTGCCGCGAAGAAGCGGACAAGAGAATTGACGCTCACAGAAAGCCAGCGGAACAGACCGGGGCAACATAAAAAGGGGCGGCATTTCTGCCGCCCGTAATCCACCTGGAGAGGAGGATTGGGAGTTCACTATGCGATATCTGGATGATACATTCCGACCGCTTTCCTGAATGTTAGGAGTTGTAAATTGCGCGATAAAGATTCACACTTCTTAACTACTGCCGGGTAACGCCCGGGTTTATGTTGAAAGATTATGGTTCCAGTCCTTCTCATCGACGACGACACTGAACTAGGCAAGCTGCTGGAAGAATACCTGCAAAGCGAGCAGCTTCACCTGGATACGGCACATGATGGTCCCAGCGGTCTGCAAAAGGCCCTCTCCAGCCAGTACTCTGTGGTCGTTCTGGATGTGATGTTGCCCGGCATGAGCGGCCTCGACGTATTGAAGCAGCTGCGGCTCAAGAGCGCAGTACCAGTGCTTATGCTGACAGCTCGCGGCAGCGAACTGGACCGCATTTTAGGGCTGGAGCTGGGCGCTGACGATTACCTGCCCAAACCCTTCAATCCGCGCGAACTGGTGGCCCGGCTGCGGGCTATTTTGCGGCGTACAACCGGAGCCGCCGCCAGCGGGCCAGTCGGCCCGGTGCGTTTGGCCGATGTCGAGCTTCATCCTGAATCACGCAGCGTAATGCGTGCGGGGGAATCCGTTACCCTCACGGGCGCGGAATTCGACCTGCTCCACACCTTTTTGCGCAGCGCGGGAAAAATCATCAGCCGTGAAGACCTCACCCAGGCTGCTCTGGGCCGTCCCATGTCTCCCGTGGACCGCAGCATCGATGTGCATGTGAGCAATCTGCGGCGCAAGCTTGGACCTTATGAAGGGGAGCATGAACGAATCAAGGCCATTCGCGGCAGTGGCTATGTTTACCTGCTTCCCGGAGAGCAGCCGTGAGCCCTGGCAAAATTTTTTTGTTTCGCAGTCTCTTCCTGAAAATCTTTTTTTCCTTCTGGCTGGCTGCGGCGGCAATCATTGGCGCCATTACCCTCATGGCGCGGTTTTCGTATTCGGAATCCATGCCGGAAAGGCTGCGAGGCTCGGTGGGGGAAGGCCTGGCCCTCTATGCTGAAACAGCCGTTCAGATTTATGACCATGATGGGCCGCGCGCATTGGCCGATTTCGTTCACCGCTCGTATGTGGAATCGGGCACGCAGGTTTTCCTCTTTGACGCAAACGGGAAACCGCTGTCCAACATCGACGTTCATGGCGATGAGGACGTAGCCAGTCTGATTAGCCAGATTCAGCAACAGCCGGAATCGCAGGAGCGCTTCTATCGTCTGGTTCTGGGGAAGCTTACCTGGGGCAAAGGCATAGTGGCGTCCAGCGGGCGACGTTATATTTTTGTAATCCATTTCCACTCGCCCAGCCTCGGTCCTCCTGTGTTTTTTTCTCCGCTGCGAATTGTAGTCAGCATTCTGATTGCTGGCCTGGTCTGCTATTTGCTCGCGCGGTACCTGACCTCGCCGGTAGAAAAACTGCAGTCGATGGTCAAGTCTTTGGCCGAGGGCAATCTCAGCGCACGGGTCGCCCCGCAGCTCGGGCGCAGGAATGATGAACTCGCCATTTTAGGGCGCGAGTTCGACCAGATGGCGGAGCGTATTGCCGCACTCATCACCTCGCAAAAACGCCTGCTGGCTGACATTTCTCATGAACTGCGCTCGCCTCTGGCGCGCCTGAGCGTGGCCCTCGAGTTGGCCAGAAAGAACAGTGACGGCAAAGCCGTCCCCGCACTGGACCGGATTGAACAGGAAGGCGAGCGCCTGAACAAGCTGGTGGGGCAACTGCTGGCGCTTACTCGGCTGGAGAGCGGCGCCGAGCGCATTCCGGGGGACATCGTCTCGCTGGAAGAGCTGGTGCAGCAGGTGGTGGATGACGCAAATTTTGAGGCCCGTCCGATGCACAGAGAAGCCAAAGTTTTGGCGCTGGAGCACTGCCGCGTGCGTGGTTCTTCGGAGCTGTTGCGCAGCGCGGTGGAAAATGTGGTGCGCAATGCCGTGCGTTACACCACGGAAAATACCGCCGTGGAAGTGTCACTGCGATGGAAGCTGGATACCGCCGTTTTTTCCGTGCGCGATTATGGTCCTGGCGTTCCCGACAACGAATTGACGAATATTTTCCAGCCCTTTTACCGTGTCAGCGAGGCCCGCGAACGCTCAAGCGGCGGCACCGGACTTGGACTCTCGATTGCCGAACGGACCGTCACACTGCACGGCGGCAGCATCCATGCACAGAATGCGAATCCCGGCCTGACCGTGATTATCGAGATTCCGCTCACACCCAGCCCGGAACACAAAATCGTTTCCCACACCCAGCGCCCGGTTTCCGTGTAAAAAGGAATGGCGCAGCCATTTCGGGCCGCGCCATTTCCATACATTTGGAGAAATCCAATCTCGATACTGATTGAGACTTCCTGCGCTCTATTTCGTTATCACCTGCAGCAATATTTTTTTTGACAGGCCTAAATTAAGTTTTCATTTTGCCGTATTACCAAATGGCAAATGGGCCCGTCCAATGAAACAGCAAGCGGCCCATGGAAAACTTTGGAGGCGACATCATGGACGCAAAATGGAACAACCTGATCGACAATACTCTGGTGAGAGTAATTCTGATCGTAGTTGGCTTTGGCGTGTGGCTGGCCGTGAGCTACGAGTTGCTGTCTCTGTAAGCACCGCGCCTAAGGCTAAACTTTCACCGCCGCACCTTCCGTTGATGTGGCCCCGGAAGCGTAGCGTGCGCTCACGTAATCGTCCAGGATGGTGATAAACTCGGCGACAATTTTGTCGCCCTTCAGCGTAGTCATCAGCCGGCCATCCACGAAAACCGGCGCCTTGGGCTCTTCAAAAGTACCGGGAAGAGAAATCCCGATATTGGCATGCTTCGATTCGCCGGGGCCGTTGACCACGCAGCCCATCACTGCCACCTTCAGCTCTTCAATGCCCGGATACTGCTGCTTCCACACAGGCATGTTCTGGCGGAGATAGGACTGAATCTGCTCCGCCATCTCCTGGAAGAAAGTGCTGGTGGTGCGTCCACAGCCCGGACAGGCCGTGACCTGGGGAGTGAAGCTGCGAATTCCCAGCGACTGCAGGATCTGCTGCCCAACATAGACTTCTTCCGCGCGATCGCCGTTGGGTGCGGGTGTGAGCGAAACCCGGATGGTGTCGCCGATGCCTTCCTGTAAAAGGACGGCCAAACCGGCGGCGCTGCCCACGATTCCCTTGGCCCCCATGCCTGCCTCGGTAAGCCCGAGATGCAGCGGATACTTGCAGCGCGATGCCAGACTGCGATAGACGTCAATCAGATCCTGTACGCCGCTTACCTTGGCGCTGAGAATGATTTTGTCCTGGCCCAGGCCAAATTCTTCCGCCAGCTCGGCGGAGCGCAGCGCACTCACCACCATGGCTTCCATGGTCACGTCACGAGCGTCTTTGGGCTCTTTGCTGCGGGAGTTTTCATCCATGAGCCGCGTGAGCAGCTGCTGGTCCAGCGATCCCCAGTTCACGCCAATACGCACCGGCTTGTTGTTGGCAATGGCAACATCGATCATCGCGCGAAAATTGTCGTCATTTTTGCGACCGACGCTGACATTTCCCGGATTGATGCGGTATTTGCCCAAAGCCTGGGCGCATTCCGGATACTTCGTCAGCAGCAGATGACCGTTGTAGTGGAAATCGCCAATAATCGGCACCCGGACGTTCTTCTTTTCCAGGCCTTCCACAATGGCCGGCACGGCTTTGGCGGCGGCGTCATTGTTGACGGTCACACGCACCATTTCCGAGCCTGCACGAGCAAGCTGTGCCACCTGCTGAATGGTTCCCGGTACGTCCGCCGTATCGGTGTTGGTCATGGATTGCACCACTACGGGCGAATCACTGCCCACGCGGACATTGCCAATGTTGACGGTTATAGTCTTTCTGCGCTCAATCAGTGCCATCGCTTATAGTTTAACATTGCAACCCGTCCAGACGGCCACCGAACTCAGCCCAGCCCGCGCCGGAAAATCAATGAAGTTTTTCTGTAACGAAACTGCTTGTTGCAGCACTATCTTAATAGAAGCGCACCTGTAACAGGTTTTGCGAGGTGCCTATGCGATTATTTTTGACACAGATAATTGACGCGATTCGCCCCATTGTTTCCGAGTCTCATATGCCTATGACGGTGGTGCTCGGAGTACTTGCCAGCTTCGCCACGGCAATCCAGAACCTTTCCATAATCCTCGAATTTCAGTCCCTTGAATCCCGCACTAAACAGGAAAAAGACCTGATCAGGGAAAACACTGAACTGCTGGCAACGCTGCAAAGCCAAACCCCGGAAGAAACCAGTGCCGCCCGTAAACAACTGGAAGAAGAAATTAGTCTTTCTTTGGGCCGTCTTGTTCGGCTGACGGAAGCAAGCTGCAAGGCCAGGGAAGATCCCAATCATGATCTTTCCTTATTCCAGCGTTTATTCATTTTGTTTGCCCCGCGGGGCCAGCGTGCCACGGTAATTCACGTACTCGCATACACGTTCGTGGCCATGCTGACCATGTTGGTTGCTCTGTTGGTTGTCAGCCATACGGATTCTCTCTCTGAAGGTTACGCGGACTTGATCGTTTTTTCAGGTTATTGCGCGCTGGCCTTTCGTTCCTGGGCCCTGTCAGAAAGAAGATGGCGGTTTGGGTATAACCCCACGGACGGGCTTCGCAGATCCCTGTTTATTCTGCGCGCTCCCGTCAATCAGGCGATGCTGCTGGCGCAAATTTGTTTCTGGGCGAGCAATTTCTGGATTGTCGAAGGCATTGAAGACATTGTGCAGGATGCATTAGAAGGCAAGCGCCTCTTTGCCCTTGAGCCCGTACTTCTTGAGTCCATACTTAAGCTAGCCGCTCCCCTGCTGGCTGCCGTTCTCTGCCGGAAGTGGGCCTTTGCCGAAGTGAAGCAACCCAAGCGCATACCATCCCTGCGCATGAGAAAACCCGTATGGAACAGCAACGCCCGCCCATCATGGCTGCTAGTGCTGGTCTGCCTGGCCGAGTTGGGTGTCTCGATCGCTAATTTATTTGTAAATTCGGTCTTTTCGGGAGAAGCTCTTCACCAGTGGGCTCTTGTGTTTGAATCGACAACCTCCCTGTTTGCCAGCTTGGTCTGGCTAAGCCTTGCCGACCGATCCCAAATCACTGCTGTGGCTGAAGGAGCAGCCAGATCGGCTGCGGCTGAGTATTCACCCGCAGCCCGCGATCCCTCGCTCTTAGTGGAATGACTTTGCCACGTCGTTAAAGATCACCACGGAAGCAAATAGGATCAGGCAGACGAAGGCGGCCTGGTAGATGCGCTCCTTGATTTGCTGATTGATGTCCCGGCGGATCAGGCCTTCAATAAGAAGCAAAAGCATCAACCCGCCATCCAAAATGGGAATGGGCAGCAGATTAAATATTGCCAGATTGAGGCTGATAACGGCCATGGCCACCATCAAATGGCTGAAGCCCAGCCTGGCGGCGCCCCCGGCAAGTTTGGCAATCCCCAACGGGCCGCTCATTTGCTTTATTGAATTCTTTTTTTCGATCAGCTTTCCCAGCAGCTTGAAAATCAGCAGGGAGTTTGTTTTGCAGTCTTCCAGCGCTGTATGAAACGCCAACGGAAGGGGGAGCCGCTCTATTGCCATCCCTGAAAAACCAAGGCGGTATTTTTCTCCCTGCGACTCAGTGGGCATGAGCTGCGGTGTTGCCTTAAGCTGCAGCTCTTTTCCTTCACGCCATACTGTAAGCTGCACCGGGCTGTCTTTCGACTTCTGCAGAATTTCCAGGATTTCACCCGTCTCCTGGACTGAAGTGCCGTTGACGGCCAGTATGGTGTCGCCCTCATGCACCCCCGCTTTTTCGGCTGGAGATCCTGTTTCGATGTTCCCTACAATTTCCGGGGACCTGATTCCGGCATCGCCTATTTTGTCGCCGCCGACTTCATCCGGCACCACTTTTAAGTCCAGTGTCTGATCGCCGCGTCTGACGGTCACATCTACTGGCTGCTTTGGATTGAAAGCAAAACTGAGATCCACCTGGTCCCATGCCGGATTCTGGACGTCTTCGATTTTTACGATCCGGTCGCCTTTGTGAATTCCGGCCTTTTCCGCGGGTGAATCTTTGGTCAGGAAGAAAACATCCACGGGACGCCGGCTTACGGCAGGGTACTCGTGATGAAACTTATAAACGGCCGTAAGCACCACAATGGCCAGAATGATGTTCATGACCGGCCCGGCAATTGCGATTAAAAACCGCTGCCAGCGCGGATGACTGGTAAACTCGCCAGGATCTCCGGTGCGGGCTTCCATGGGATTCTCACCTGCCATTTTCACGTAACCACCCAGGGGTAATGCACTCACCCGGTAGTCCGTATCGCCCCTGCGAAAACCCCAAAGACGCTTGCCAAACCCAAGGCTAAAAACTTCCACTCGCACGCCACACCACTTGGCTACGAGGTAGTGGCCCAGTTCATGAATGAAGACAAGCACGCCCAGAACAAAGAGCATGGCGGCTGGATAGATAAAAAAATTAGGAAGATGCATAAAGCGCAGCCTTTTATTGTACCTCAACCACGCAAGTGGGGTTTAGCGCGCCACCTGATTCGGCAGCACTTGCCTGGCCCGCTCACGGGCCTCGTGGTCCGCAGCAAGTACCTCTTCTATAGATTCAGGATGATGCACCGGCGTTTCACGAAGTGTCTGCTCAATGACCCGGGCTATGTCGCCGAAGCCAATCTCTTCTTCAAGAAAAGCGGCCACCGCCACCTCGTCGGCGGCGTTGAGGGCGATTGTCCTCGTGCCCCCGGCTTCAGCGGCCTCGTAAGCCAGGCGCAAACAGGGGAACTTGTCGAAATCAGGTGGCGAGAAATCCAGCCGTTTCAGCTCCTGTACCGGAAAGCGCAGAGTGGAGGAAATCCGCTCCGGATACGTCAGCGCGTACAAAATCGGCAAACGCATGTCGGTCACGGAGAGCTGGGCCAGAATACTGCCGTCATTAAATTCCACCATGGAGTGAATGGTGGACTGCGGATGCACAGTCACTCCTACCTGCGCCGGAGGAAGATCGAACAGGCGGCAAGCCTCAATCACTTCAAAGCCTTTGTTCATCATGGTGGCGGAATCAATAGTGATGCGGCGGCCCATCTTCCATGTGGGATGGTTGAGCGCCTGCGCCACTGTGACCTTTTCCAGCTCCGCTTTGGCCGTGTGCAGAAAAGGACCGCCGCTGGCCGTGAGCCATACGCGCTCTACTTCCGTCATGCGTCCGCCGCGCATGCACTGGTGTACGGCGTTGTGCTCGCTGTCAATGGGAAGCAGCGGCTTGCCCTGCCGGCGCGCCTCACTGGTGATGATCTCGCCCGCGGCCACCAGACATTCCTTGTTGGCCAGTCCTACTTCTTTCCCGGCGCGGACTGCTTCCCAGGTGGCCTTGAGGCCGGCAACGCCAACGATGGCGCTGACCACGAAATCCACTTCCGCATGAGTGGCCACGCGAACCGTGCCCTCCTGGCCCCAGACCACTTCAATCTCGCTCAGCCCTTCGGCCTGAAGCTGCCGGCGAACGGTCTCTGCATCCTGCTCCGCCGCCAGGGAGAGCACTTTGGGCTTCCACCGGCGCGCCTGTTCGAGCGCGACCGCAGTATTGGAGCCAGCGGCCATGGTGGCCAGTTGAAAGCGTTCGGGATTGGATTCAATCACGCTGAGCGTGCTGCAGCCGATAGAGCCGGTGGATCCGAGAATGGCGATACGTTTCATGATGTCTATTTGTGAATGATAGCCCGGTACAGCACAAACTGAAAAAACCATAATACCGGCGCCGCCAGCAACATGGCGTCAATCCGGTCGAGAATACCGCCGTGTCCAGGAAGCAGGGTGCCTGAATCCTTGACTCCGGCGCCGCGCTTGAGGGCCGATTCGGTCAAATCGCCCAACTGGGCCGCGATATTCACGCACAAGCCGAAAATCGCCGCCAGCCATATCGGCGGAGAAACAATTCCGGCATCGGCGTAAAAAACACTTCGTGAGGGAAAAGAGTCCAGTGATGCGAGACCGCTGCTTATCGCATGAATGTAATGGAAAAGAGCCACGCAAATGATTACCGCGCCCATGGCGGAAGCAATGGCGCCCTCCCAGGTTTTTCCCGGACTGATACTCGGCGCGAGTTTATGTCGCCCAAAGGCCCGGCCGGCGTAATAAGCAAATATGTCGCCCGACCACACGGTGATGAGAAAAACAAATATCAGAATACGCCCGTATCGGGTATGCCCGATCAGGGAAAGTTCACCCAGCGTTATGCCGATGTAGAGAAACCCGAGATACGAAATGGCCGCAGCCGGCAGGGCTTGCCGCAGGTCCCTGAGCACCAGCCCCAAAAGCAGCAGCAGCAAAGGCAGCACCTGGTATCCAGTGGCCTGCACCAGCCAGATCTCAATGCTGTTGCCGAATTCCGGCCATCCAAAAGCAGAGACTTTGTGCAGGCAGTGTCCGGCAAAATAAAGGCCAGTCGCCGCCAAAACCACATTTTGCCAGAGGCGCTCCTGATAGTGGCGGGCAATGCCAAAGTATTCATGCACGGCCAAAAGGGCTATAACGCCAAGCGCCGCGCTATAGAGCCAGTCCGGCGCTTTGAAGAGAAGCAGCAGGACCACCGGAATGAGTATTACCGCAGTAAGGACGCGTTTCATTTAGCGGGCAACGGCCCCATGAGGATCAATCAGGCCGCCGTAGCGCCGCTCGCGCTGCTGAAATTCCTGGATGGCCTCCAGCAGGTGCGTGCCGCGAAAATCGGGCCATAATGTTTTCGTCACATAAATCTCCGCATATGCCGCCTGCCAGAGCAGGAAATTGCTCAGCCGCATCTCACCGCTGGTCCGAATCATCAGATCCAGCTCCGGAAGGTCGTGAGTATAAAGATGCCTGCTGATGGTCTCTTCGTCAATCTTCAGGTGCTTCAACCCGCCATTTTGGGACGCCTGATGAACAATGGCCTGGAAGGCGTCCACCAGTTCGGAGCGCGAACCATAATTCAGGGCCAGAGTCATCACCATGCCGGTATTGCGCGCGGTCTCTTCCCTTGCCCACGCCATGCGCTCCTGCACTTCCTGCGGCAGCAACTGGTGACGCCCGATAAATGCCAGGCGGACATTATTGCGCATCATCAGCGGCAGTTCGTCCATCAGATACCGGCGCAGCAGCTTCATCAGAAAATTGATTTCGGTAGGGGGCCGGCGCAGAAAGTTTTCCGCTGAAAACGCATACAGCGTGATGGCCTGCAGGCCAATGTTCGAGGCCGTCTCAATCACGCAACGCACTGAACTCGCACCCTGGCGATGCCCCGCGATGCGGGGTAAGTGACGCCGTTTGGCCCAGCGGCCATTACCATCCATAATGATGGCCACATGCCGGGGAAGCTGGCTGGGATTCAGCTGGCTGAACAGTTCGGCCTCCCTGCGGTCCAGCCCAGCGGGAATGTTCGTGCGCAAAACAACCTCTCAGTACGATAAAAACTAGCACAGCGCCAACCAGGCCTGCAATTTGCCGGGATGGCAGGGCTTGGTTCCATTTTCTACTTTACACCGCAGAGTGCATTTGCGGCCTGGTTAAATTCCGCCCGTCCTTAATTCCCGCAGGTTTTTTCGCTACTTCTTCCCTGTCCGGCTGGCCCCAGATCCACCTAATACGCGCGGGGAATATTCCTGACCTGGACTGATGAATTTATATTTGACCCTGGGTTTAGGGGGCTTTACGATAAAGGCAGCGCACCTTCCCACCAACCATGACCAGACAAATATTTTATGACCCACAGCGTAAGCGATGGCCGTGGCTTCGGCGGCTGTTCAACGGGCTTGGTTTGGCGATCAGTCTTCTGATTGCCCTGTTTATCGTCCGCTTTTTTCAGGCTTCATCCATGCCCCATCTGCTCATGCCGGAGCAGAAGCGAATTTTGAAAACGCTGAAGGAAAAAGAGCTTCGAAAAAAGAAGGTGGTCGAAGGGACCCATCGCAAAACCACGGCCCGTCCCTCGGACGTGGTTTTGAATACCGATGAAGGCATTCGCGCGGCCTATTACGTGACCTGGGACGCCGCCAGCTTTGTTTCCCTGCAGGAGTACTATCCGCAAATCGACATTCTCTTCCCCGAATGGCTGCACGTTCTCTCGCCGGACGGCGGCATTCAGAGCGTGGATGCAGTCAACCATCCTTTTCCGGTAGTTAGTAACCGGGTTGTGCATCCGGTGGATGAAAAGGTGATGTCTTTCCTCAAATCGGAAAAGGCCAGCGTTGAGGTATTTCCGATGATCAACAATTTCGATCCGGTAAAGAAAGAGTGGATCGATATTGGCGCGTTTCTGCGCGATGCCTCGGCCCGGCAGAACTTTCGGCAGCAACTCTCGCTTTTTCTCTCCAGTGACCATTTTGGCGGTGCAGCCGTTGATCTGGAAGAAATCCCCGTGGCCGCCCAGCCAGGATTTCTGGCGCTCATCCGTGAACTCGGCCAGGACCTTCATGCTCGCGGCATGAAGCTGTATGTAAACGTTCCGGTTGCGGACAATGATTTCAATTACCCGGCACTGGCGGACGCCGCCGACGGGCTGGTGCTAATGAATTATGACCAGCACCAGACCACCAGCGGTCCTGGACCAGTGGCAGCCCAGGACTGGTTCGTCTCCAATCTGCAGCAGGCGATTAAGGACATTCCCCGGACCAAGATCATCTGCGCCATTGGCAATTACGGATATGACTGGGCAATCTCACCCAAAACGCACCGCGTCACCAGCGTCACAACCAACAATGTGCAGGAAGAATGGCTGCACGCCGCCGAATCGGAATCCGATATCGCCCTTTTTCCTGACTTCCTGAACCCGCATTTCGCCTATCTCGAAGAGGATGGCACGCAGCACCAGGTCTGGTTTCTGGATGCGGTAACGGCATTCAACGAAATGCGCGCCGCCCGCCAGTTTGGGATTCGCACCTTTGCCCTGTGGCGGCTGGGCGCGGAAGACCGTTCGCTGTGGGCCATCTGGGACAACCCAAGAGAAGCGGGTGCGGAGCAGAAGCTGCGAACGGTTCCTTCCGGCCAGGACGTGGACCGCGAAGGATACGGCGAGATCCTCTACATTGAACGCGGTCCGAGCCCGGGAACACGCGAGGTAAGCCTTGATAGTGACAAGCGGCTTATCGACAGCGAGAAGATGACCAAACTTCCTGAGCCATACCAGATCACTCAGAATGGAGCCCAGGAAAGAAAGATCGCCCTCACTTTTGACGACGGTCCGGACAACATCTATACGCCGCAAATTCTGGATATTTTGCAGCGCGAACATGCCACGGCCACGTTTTTTCTCATCGGCATGCAGACGCAAAAAAATCCTGGACTGGCGCGGCGCATTTACGCCGAAGGCAACGGGATTGGCAACCACACCTTCACCCATCCGGACATCAGCGACGTTTCCAGAGAGTACATGAAGAAGTTCGAGCTGGACCTGACGAACCGTCTGTTTGCCAGCAAGCTGGGGATCCGGACTTTGCTCTTCCGTCCGCCGTATTCCATCGATCAGGAACCGGACATCGCCGAGCAGGTGCGGCCTCTTGAAGTGGTGCAGGAGGGTGGCTATATCACGGTGGGATCGAAGATCGATCCTGACGACTGGCAGCGTGGACGCACTGCCGAGCAGATCGTGACCGCGGTCATAGACCAGGCAAACCAGATGGCGACAGCCGGATGCAGGGCGCGGATCAACTGCGGCAACATCGTTCTGCTGCACGATGGCGGCGGCGACCGCAGCGCCACGGTCAAAGCACTGCCTGGCATCATTGAAGGCTTGCGCGCCCAGGGATTCCAGATCGTGAGCGTGGAAGGTCTGCTGGGCAAAACTCGCGACGAGGTCATGCCCCGCGTGCCCTCCAATGAAGTGTGGTCTGCCCGCCTCGACGATGCGGCCTTCGTGCTCTTTGCCGGGCTTACGAGCTTTGTGGTGTACACGTTTTTTGTCGGCGATGTACTGATGTCACTCAAGTTTCTCTGCATTGGCACTCTGGCTACGTTTGACCGTCTGCGCAAACCACCGCCCGCTGCGCCGGCGGATTTCCAGCCTTCGGTAACAGTGATTGTGCCGGCATATAACGAGGAAAAAGTGATCGAGCGCACGGTGCGGTCCGTGCTGAGCTCCAGCTACTCCCGCCTGCGCGTGATTGTTGTGGACGACGGATCGTCGGATTCCACGACGGACGTGGTGCGAGAGAAATTCAGTCCTGAGATTGAGGCGGGCCACCTCGTTCTGCTGACCAAGGTAAACGGCGGCAAAGCCTCCGCCCTGAATTACGGATTAATGCACGCTGACAGCGATATTTACGTGGGTATTGACGCCGACACAGTCATAGCGCCCAATGCGGTTTCGCTCTTGGTCCCGCACTTTGCCGATAGCCGAGTTGGCGCTGTCGCCGGCAATACCAAAGTGGGAAATCGCGTGAATCTCTGGACGCGCTGGCAGGCGCTCGAATATATCACCAGCCAGAATTTTGAAAGACGCGCGCTGAACGTCTTTGGCGCGGTCACCGTGGTGCCGGGCGCCATTGGAGCCTGGCGGACAGCTGCCGTACGCGCGGCGGGCGGGTATCCCGTGGACACGGTGGCCGAAGATGCCGACCTGACCATGGCCCTGCTGGAGCGCGGCTGGTTTGTGACCAACGAAGATCGCGCGCTGGCCTTTACCGAAGCGCCCTCTACGGCCCGCGGCCTTATGCGCCAGCGCTTTCGCTGGTCGTTTGGCGTTTTGCAGGCCGTGTGGAAGCATCGCAAGGCCATGGCCAAATGCAGCCGCCTGGGCTGGATTGCCCTGCCCAACGTAGTTATTTTTCAGATTTTGCTGCCCCTGGTCGCACCTTTTATCGACGCGATGTTTCTCGTAAATTCGGCCTTTTACTGGATCACGCGCTACTTCCACCCGGAAAGCACGGATTCCAGCAGCTTTGAACGCCTGGTGCTGTTCTTTCTGATTTTTTTGGTGATTGACTTCTGCACGTCAGCACTGGCTTTCCTGCTGGAGCGCCGGGAAGAAGGGCGAGGAGAGAATTTTAGTCTGTTACTGCATTTGTGGCTGCAGAGGTTTGCCTATCGCCAGCTCTTCTCTGCCGTGCTTTTCCGGACAGTGAAAAGGGCCATTGATGGCAAACCCTTCGCCTGGGACAAACTGGAACGAACCGCCGCGATGTCACAAAAAGTACAGGCCTTAATGGACTAAGCGGCGTTGGAGTTGTCGGTTCTCGTAAGCTGCTGATTCAGCAGCTTATCCGCCAGCTCAAGATAACGCCGGATCTTCCCGGTCGAATCCTGTTTAGCTTCACTGTTCTGTTCTTCGCGGGACAGTGTATTGTTTTCTTTTGTAGCGTTAACCATCAAACTTGTTCCCCCAAAAGGGCACCTCGTTGCCCCGTTGGATGAATACTATATAAGAAAAGTTTGCCCAAAAAGGGAAAATAATCTCCGTAATTCCATACAAACCATTCGATTATCGACTAGCAGCCATAGGCTGAATGATTTCCCCAAGAAGATCAGGCTGCGCGGCATTGCGAACGAGGTGTGGATACTGCTCGCCGCCGTGGTAATCCACCTGATACGCGCTGATATATTCGGCGTTTTCCGCAAGTAAAGAAAGCATTTGCTGGCTGCCGACAGAAGCCCGCAGAGCCGCGCGCATAACGTCCTTCGACCACTTGCGCCCATTTACGGCTATCAGTTTCATTCCGGGTCCCAGACCGGCGGAATATGCCGGCGAACCGTCGATTACTTCTCGGAGCGTGCCGTCTTTGGCAACAATGATTCCCAAAGAAAAACTAAGATCCAGGCCGTCTCCGGCCTTTTCCGCCGCGTTCATGGTGGCATTTTTTTCTGAGGTGTATACCAGCTTCCAGCCTCCATTTTCGATCCCGCCCAGCGGCGCGTGAGGAGATTTTGAATCCAGACGCTCGCGCAGCAATCCGGCCCAATCGTAAGGAGCAATCTGATTCAGCGTCGCCACCACATCTTCAAATTTGTACGGCACAACGACCGGCGCGCCGCCTTGTCCGCCGAAGAATGCATGGCAGAAGTCGTTCAGCGATTTTTGCTGATGGGTCTGGCGGCGAATAATGGTGTCCACTTCGAGCCAGATCAAAAATCCCTCCGGATAGTAATCGGCGGAGCGGCGCCAGTTGCCCCATTCCGATTGCCCGCCAAACACCAGTTGTACTGATGTAGCGGTGTCCTGCAGTGGCCGCCAGGTGCGTCCGGTGCGATGGTCCAGCATGGCCGCGATGTATGCAGCATTTTCGCGGAACTGCTCGGGAGAGCGCAGCCCAACCCGCGCCGCCAGAATATTGCCGAAATAATCCGTAAGCCCTTCGTACACCCAGAGCAAATCGCCCTTCATGGGTACCTGATAATCCGGCGTTACCAGTCCAATTGGGCGCCGGTATTTCCCATTCCAGGAATGAGTAAACTCGTGCGGCAAAAGGTCGGCTTCGAGATTGTGCCAGTTGTCGTCACTGAAGGTATCTTCCGCGGAGCCATTGTCGCTGGATTCATGGTGTTCCAGTCCGTGATGCACAGTCTGGTCGCTGAGCGTGTACAGAAAGTGATATTTCGCGTAATGGCGGGCCCCAAAAAGCTTGCCGGCTTCGGCCACCAGTTGTTTGTAGCTGGCAATGTCCTTGTCCGAGATTGCCAAAGAGGCTTCGCTTTCCCCCACCATGTCGATGACATGCACCGGCGTTTCCCCCGGAGGCGTAAGCTGAATCTGGCGATAGATTGCGCCGGCAATCAGGGGAGAATCCACCAGCGTGGTCAGCGAGACTTCCTGGAACCGGACCCAGCCATCCGTCGCCGCGCCACTGGCGGGCGTGAGCGCCGTGCCATACTTCCATCCTTCGGGCAGATGAATAGAGGCCGTTACCTGCACCGCGTCGGAAAAGACGTTTTGCGGATAAAACACCACCTGGTTCCACAGCAGGTCGATCACTTTGCTCGAAGCCAGTGACCTGGAGCCGTAATAAGTGACGGTATCGAATGCGATCTCCACTTCGTTTACGCCGGCCGGTATCTGCAGGTGCAGGGCATACATGTCCACGGTATCGCGCTGCCAGTCCAGTTCACGTCCACCGGCGCGAACATGAATGCCCGTCACATTGTTGATGGGGCCTGTGGGACGGTGATTGCCGGGTATCCACTTGGGATAGACCAGGGTTGCCGGTCCAGGAGAAACCGGGACCGTCACCGATGCATGCAGAATATTGCGCGGTGCATCGCTGGCGTCCACGCGCAGGCTCTCATGAACGCTCTGTGCTCCGGCCAAAGCGGTCAGCAGCAGAAATATAAAAACGAAATGGTTCTTCACGAGTTTCTCCCAATAAGCTTTTTGAAAACCCGTAATCTTAAACTGTTCTGGAATCGCTGCGGAAGAAAAGTGCAGGCCAGCAAAAAAAGGCGGCCCGAAAGCCGCCTTCCTGAGAGGAGAGGGGTCTTAGTTGGGTTTTGGCGTCGAAGTATTGTCTGTCGGGCCTGTAGTGCTTACTTTCAGGTGGTTTTTTACCTTGCGATCGCCCGCATTGGCTTTGGCGATCTGCTCGGCGCTCTGTTTGGCCGTATCGGTAGCCACGGTTCCCCGCAGCTCTACGGCGCGGTCAGTCACGTTGACGTTGATGTTGGAACTCGAGAGACTCGGGTCCTGCTGAATGGCGGTCTGAATCTTGCTCTGCAGCTCGGTGGTAGAGTTCACATCACTCTGAGGAAGATTCGACTGCTGGCTGGGAGCAGCCGTGCTGGGATTTTGCTCCTGGCTTTTTCCAGAGTTTTGATCCTGATTTTTTCCAGAATCATTGGCCGGTTTTTGCTGCTCCGGCATCGTCGGCGGAGTGGTTGGAGTCGTTGAATTCTGCGGGCTCGCCGCCTGCGCCAGCGCCATTCCGGCGCTCAGCAGAAGCAATGTAACCTGGCAAAACAATTTTCTCATCGTGATTTCTCCTTCGGATTTTGTGTGCTTGAACCTGCGCCTGCTGTACAGGCAACAGATCCAAAACACGGTTCATTTCCAAGTGGCGCAAGCTTGGAGCTTCCTGAGTTTTGATGTTGAGTGCATCGCGGGGTTGGCCTGGGCCGCTAAAAATCAGGTGAGCAGAGACACTGGAATGAAAATGCAATAGAGGTTACGACGGGACTAAGAAAGAATTTTCGGTAACCTCTGCAAATCCACGCCAGCAAACACTACAGAACAATTTTGGAATGCCGAGAAGCTGCCATTGCGTGTCTGGGCTTCCACAGTGTTCTTGTCTGGCCACACACTCAGTTATTTCCTTCTGAGCTAAACACCTGATAAATCAGCGCATTACCCTTTGGCCGCACTCCTGCTCTATTCCCGGGCGAGGACGAAAGGAGAAAAACAACATGCGGCGGCAAGTTGCAATCTCAAAAAAACTTTTTATAACAGCGCTGCTGGCCACAATCGCTCTGACCAGCGCCAGTGTGCTGGCAGATGTAAAACATGCACTCAGCATTCAGCGCCCGGCCTTCACCCCTGCGGCTAACGGCAGAGATGCAAAGCTCACTCTTCAAAATCCATCCACTAATCATTTGGCAACAGAGAATGACGAAGTATCGGCCGAACGCCAGCTATCCGAGAAGACGCCCGGAACAGATCAGGCACAGAACAACGTCGATGATCACGTGCGCCAGATCGTAATCAGCATTCCTGACCGGCAATTGGCCATGCTGGAAGATGGCGTGGTGGTGAAGGTTTATCCCATCGCGGTGGGCAAGCCGGGAACACCCAGCCCCGAAGGCGAATTCTCCATCATCAACCGCTCCATGAATCCCACATGGCGGCACAAAGGCCAGACGGTATTGCCGGGAAAGAACAATCCGGTAGGCACGCGCTGGATGGGACTCAGCCTCAAGGGGTACGGCATTCACGGCACCAATGTTCAGAGTTCGGTGGGCAGAGCGGCGTCGCATGGCTGCTTTCGCCTGAAGAAGAACGATATCGAAGAGCTCTTCACTATGGTGCGCGTGGGCGATGTGGTCACCGTCCACGGCCAGCGCGATGAACTCACTGCCCAGCTCTTTAACTCAGATCCAGCAACCACCAACAGCGAAACGGAGATAGCTTCAGCGGCGGCGGTGACCAGCACCGTCGAGAGATAAATCTGAAAGCACGGAGTACACAGAGGAACACTGAGATGGAACGAGACGAAGAACAAAAGCCGACTGGAATTGCCTCTGAATCTGAGTTCTCTCTTGTGTTCCTCAGTGATGAATGTTTTTTCGATGTCGTCCAGTGGCGCCGCCGTTTGCCCGGCATGGCTTCTTCGGCATACCAGCCGGAACTGGACACTCATCCGGCGCGAGAGGGGCGCGCCATGGGTGTTCTCGGGCAACTGCACTGGACAACTGCGGCAAAGGCGACACCAGAGGTCTGGCTGCCAGGAGAACTTCTTCAGGAACTGTGGTGGTTCCGTGGAGGATTCGCCGGCAATCAGAGTGGGCCAGACCTCGGGTGCGTGCCTTTTGTTTTCATGAACGGCAGCCGCAAGTGGATCGCACTACAGTGCGGCCGCGCGTAAGTAATTGATTTTCCGCTGAAAATCCAAACGGGTGCGCCGTCTCCGCCGGGATAGCCGCCCGTTTCAGCGGAACGCCAGCCAACCATTTACCACAGAGGCCACTGAGGAACACTGAGATAAACCCCAGGCACAAAAGGCAGGAATAATTGAGAGTAAAGCTACGAATAGATCACGGCAGAGCGCAAAAATTCCACGACAGCGCACAGAATTTTATGGACATCTTTTCTCTGTGCTCCTCTGTGTCCTCTGTGGTGAACGGGCCCAGCTCTGTTTTCTGCCAGCGCCAGCACTGGCGTCGAACGCCGTGCTATACTTCGCCCTTCCCACCCATGCCGCACCTCACGATCAGGTCCCATCTGCGTTTAGCCGCGTTTCTGCTGTTGATCGCGCTTGCGACGAGCCATGCGCAACAGCCGCTGCCATCACCCCTTGTGGATGCGGCGGGCGCGTTTGCGCAGGAGATTGTTTCGCACAATGGCTTGCCGGAAACGGTGATGGTCAGCTTCGATAATCTCTCTTCGCTTTCCTCAAGCGATCAGAACGCAGCCAGAGAAGCGATTTTGGCCCGCTTTCGCAGCGCTGGCCTCCATGTGGTGAAAGCCGATGCCGCGGCGGAACTGCAGATCACGTTTTCCGAAGACTGGCAGGGACTGATCTGGATCGCGACTTCCAAACAAGCCAGCCAGAGCAACGCCAGCCGTGTGCTGATCAAAAAGATTGCGCGCCCGCAAAGAAGCGCCTCTATCCACACTGCGGCAGTTACCCTGCAAAAGACCCTTATTTTGAACCAGGCTGCTCCCATCCTCGATTTGATTCGTGATGATCAGACTCTGCTGGTGCTCGAACCCGAGCAAGTTTCGATCTACCAGAATGATTCTGGCCGCTGGAAGTTCATGAGTGCTCTGCCGCTGGCGCACGATCATTCCTGGCCGCGCGATCTGCGCGGAAGGCTGCAGGGCACGGCACGACAGCTCACCGCATTTTTGCCTGGAACACTGTGCACGGGGACGATCTCTCCGCCGCAGATGCAGTGCCGCCGCAGCGACGATCCCTGGCAGGTGGACCGCAATCAGTTTGCCTTCTTCAGTTCCTCGCGCAACTTCTTCACCGGAGTGCTCGCCGGACAAAATGCCGGGGCATCCGTGCCGCCATTTTTTTCCGCTGCTGCCTGGCAAAATGGAGACAAGCGGCAGTGGCTGTTCGCCGGGACCGATGGCAAGGCGCGACTTTATCAGGGCAGTCTCACTTCTGAGCCTGTGCTCCAGACCGACTGGGGCAGCGATGTGGTGGCCGTCCACTCTGGTTGCGGTTCTGGATGGCAGATACTGGTGAGTTCATCTTCCAGTGCGCATTCGGATTCGATTCAGGGAGTGGAAATTGTGAATGGCAGCGCCATGCCGGTGAGCATGCCGCTGGAGATCGCTGGCGCAGTCCGCGCTTTGTGGCCGGCTGGCGACGAGAACCAGGCGGCGAATGCGGTGGTGGAGTCCGCAACGGGAAAATATGAGGCGTACGCTCTTACTGTTAGCTGTAATCACTAACCTTCTGGCCGCATCATCCGCGTGCCTGGCCGAGTCGCGTCCGCGCTATGGCGGGAGCATGCGCATCCTTCTGCGCCACAAAGTCACTTCGCTCGATCCACTTGTTGAAAGCGATGATCCGGCCACGCGTGACCGCATTGCCGGCCTGATGTTTGAGACGCTCACGCAAATCGATTCCGAGGGCCACGCCCGCGCCAAACTCGCCAGCGCCTGGCAGGCTGAGGCAGGCAATCGAGTTTGGGTCTTCACTCTGCGACAGGCCAGCTTTCACGACCATTCTGAGATCAACTCCGCAAGCGTGGCCGCGAGCCTGCGCAGTGTAAGTCCAGACTGGAAAATCACCGCCAACAGTCAGCAGACTTTTACCATTGAAACGCCTGGACCCGAACCGCATTTGCCGGAGCTGCTGGCACTGCCGCGTTACGCGATCATCAAGCGGCTGCCCGATGGTGTGATTCTGGGCACTGGCCCTTACACTCTGGCCGAGTGGCAGACTGGGGAGCATGTGCTGCTGGCCGCCAACGACGACTACTGGGGCGGACGGCCTTTTCCAGACAGCATCGACTTTCGCATGGGGCTCTCGCTGCGCGAGCACCTACTGGAAAGGAATTTGACTCTTGACCACGCAACAGAGGTGGGCCTCGACCAGCTTCGTCCATTGGAGCAAGCCGGACAGACCGTGCTTCTCTCGCGGCCAGCAGATCTGCTGCTGGTGTGCTTCCTCGATCCTGGCGCGAAGCCGCGCAGGGCTGTGGATCCGCGCCTGCGCGAAGCGTTGAGCAGCGCCATCAATCGCGCCACCATTAATAATGTTTTGCTGCAGCGCAAGGGCGCACCGGCAGGCGGGCTGCTGCCGCAGTGGCTCACCGGCTGGGAGTTTCTCTTCCCTGCCAGCCAGGATATCGAGCGCGCGCGCCGTCTTCGTGCCGATGCAGGCACTGCACAGCCGCTGAGCCTGGCCTACGACTCTTCCGATCCGGTGATGAAGATGGTGGCCGAGCGCGTTGCCGTGGACGCCCGTGAAGCCGGAATCCTGGTACAGACGTTCGGTGACCTTCACAGTAACAGCAAATCGGGCCAGGCGGCGCTCAATGCCGATGCCATTCTTCTTCGCCTGACTCTCGGTTCACTTGACGCCACGGCGGCACTCGCCGAACTGGCGGACGAGCTGGCTCTGCCCGCCGATACAGTGTCCGCTATAGTAAAGGCATCGCATCCGGAAGAACTGGTGGAAATAGAACGCAGCGCATTGGCCGATTATCGTCTGATTCCGGTGGTTCGTTTGCCCCAGGCGTTGTGGCTCAACAGCAACGTCCATGAATGGCAGCAGCTCCCGAATGGCGAGTGGCGGCTGGACCAGCTTTGGGTGGAAGGGAGCCGGTAACCATGCTGCTTCGCACACGATTGCTGCTGCTGGTATCGCTGAGCATTGCCGTAAGTGTGGGCGCTGTCACCTGGCTGATTGAGGCGCGCACCCATGAATCTTTTCGTCAAACCGAAGAAGAGCGGACGAACGCGCTGGTATCACAGTTCCGGCATGAGTTCGACCATGAAGGCGAAGAGATCACACGTGGCGTGGATGCCGTTGCCGCGTCTGAGAATATGCTGCGCACGGTGCTGGAGCTGGCGAACGGCGCCGATCCCGCGACTTATGTGAGTGAATCCGCTGGATATGCCACGGCGCAGCGACTCGATTTTCTCGATCTGCTTGCTCCCGACGGAACCATTATTTCTTCCGCGCACTGGCCCGCGCGATTTGGATACAAGCAGCGCTGGTTTCTCGATCAGTCTGCGCCCATTCCGCAGCAGCCGTTTCTGCAGCACATTGAAACCTCCGAGGGAAGCACGCTGGCCATGCTGTGCGTGCGGACCATTCAGGGACACGGCAACAGTTACTATCTGGTGGGGGGAAGAAAGCTGGACGCCGTGCTTCCCGCACTTTCCACTCCTTCAGGGCTGCGGGCTTCTATCTACAGCTCTCCGGGGAATGGCGCGGGCGAGATGCTGGGCGCGGAAAAAGACTCTAAAGATTCTTTCGATACCGCCCCGCTGATGCCGCTGGTGCAGAAAGTCCTCAGCCAGCACAGCGATACCTCATCTACCGTTACATGGGGAGGCAGCCAGCCCAGGCAGGAGATTGTCCATGCTATTGCTTTGCCCGGTTATGCCGGGCAGGTTCCCGCGGTGCTGCTGGTGGGCAACTCTTTGGAGCAGGAAGTCGCGCTGGAACATCGCATCCGCGATATAAGCCTGTTGATTGCCTCGGTGAGCGTGATTTTGGGAATCATCGTGAGCGCCTTTGTGGCCGGGCGCATCTCCCAACCCGTTCAGGACCTGGCCGCTGCCACCGAGCGTATTGGCCAGGGAAACTGGGACGTGCACGTGGACGCCTCTGCTTCCGGTGAGATTGGCAAGCTGGCCTCGGCCTTCAATCACATGACGCAGGAACTCACCGCACAGCGCGAACGCCTGGTGCAGAGCGAGCGCGTGGCCGCCTGGCGCGAACTGGCGCGCCGCCTGGCCCATGAGCTGAAGAATCCGTTATTTCCCCTGCAGATCACGGTGGAAAATCTGCTGCGCGCCCGCCAAATTGGTCCGCAGGAGTTTGACGAAGTTTTTCGCGAGAGCACCTCAACCCTGCTGGCCGAGATCGCCAACCTCAAGACGATCATCGGACGCTTCAGTGATTTCTCCAAAATGCCCGCCCCCGAACTACAGTCCGCCGACCTGAACTCGATTGTCAGCGGCGTGGTGCAGCTCTTTCAGGGGCAGTTCTCGCGCGAGCCTGTGCCTGTCCGCTCCGAACTCCGGCTTGAGAATGTGCCGCCCGTGGCCGCCGACCCTGTGCTGATCCGCCGCGTGATTGAAAACCTGGTGCTCAACGCCATTGACGCCATGCCCCAGGGCGGAAAACTCACCTTCCGCACCCGAGCCACGGAGAAGAGCGCTGTATTTGAACTTTCCGATACCGGCGCCGGACTCACGCCGGAAGAATGCGAACGGCTCTTTACGCCGTACTACACTACCAAGCAGCACGGCACCGGACTGGGACTGGCCATTGCACAATCGGTCATCAGCGACCATCACGGGGCCATCAGCGTCAGCAGTAAAAAGAATGAAGGCACGACGTTCCACATTGAGCTGCCGCTGTGGGAGAATCCTGCGAGCTTTTCATAAATTCCGAACGCCATAGGCGGAGGAATCTCTATGACTCAAAGGAAATTCCAGCGATGCTATTTTGTCTATATCCTTGCCAGCCTGAGCGGTACTTTGTATGTTGGCCTTACAGACAATTTGCGCCGGCGGCTCATGCAGCACAAAACCGGCGTGTTTGATGGATTTACCAAAAAGTATAAAGTGGACCGGCTGATGTATTTTGAGACATACACAGAAAGCGAAGCAGCCGCTCTCCGTGAAACACAAATTAAGAAATACCGGCGGGAAAAGAAAATTAATCTGTTTGCTGCAAGCAATCCTGAGTGGAGGGATATAAGCCCCGAGATTCGTCAGACTACAGGGACCCCTCGCTTTGCTCGGGATTTTGAAAAATCATGAAACCCAGTCTCCTCATCGTCGATGACGACGCCAGCACTCTGGCCTCGCTCTCCCGCGCTTTTCGTCTGGCTGGATATGAAGCCACGGTTTGCGACAATCCGGCGCGTGCGCTCGAGCTGGCGAAGTCCGAACCTTTTGATCTCATTTTTTCCGACGTGGTCATGCCCGGCACGGACGGGCTCATGCTGCTCGAGCAAATGCGCACCGCCGGAGTCACCACGCCGGTGGTGATGATGTCCGGCCAGGCGCACATTGAAATGGCCGTGAAGGCCACACGCCTGGGCGCGCTGGATTTTCTGGAAAAGCCGATCTCTACCGACAAGCTTTTGCTGACGGTGCAGAACGCGCTGCGCCTCGAACGGCTCCAGGCTGAAAACCGGCAGTTGAAGCAGCAACTGGGCACGCCCGGGCTGGTCTTTACGGGTGAAAAGATGCGCCGACTGATGGCCCAGGCCGAGCGCGTGGCGGCCAGCGAATCGCGCGTGTGCATTATGGGAGAGACCGGCACGGGCAAGGAGCTGATCGCCCGCACCATCCACGAAAAAAGCCACCGGCATGAAGGGCCGTATGTAACGCTGAACTGCGCCGCTGTGCCGGCCGAGTTGATCGAATCAGAGCTGTTCGGCCATGAGAAAGGTTCGTTCACCGGGGCCGCCGGGCGGCATGTGGGCAAGTTCGAGCAGGCGCATGAAGGTACTCTGTTTCTGGATGAGATCGGCGACATGCCGCTGCCCATGCAATCGAAACTACTGCGCGTTCTGGAGCAGGGCGAGGTGGAGCGCGTGGGCGGGGACAAGCCGGTTAAGGTCAATGTCCGCGTAATCGTGGCCACGCATCGCAACCTGGAAGAGCAGGTGAAACTCGGGGCGTTTCGCCAGGATTTGTTTCACCGGATTTACGTGTTTCCCATGGTCCTGCCCCCACTGCGTGAGCGGACGGAGGACGTGCCCGCGCTTGTCACCCACTTTGCCCGCCAGATTGTGAAACAGAATGGCTGGAAGGAAATATCGTTCGCCCCGGAAACCATGAAGGCGCTGCAGAGCTACGCCTGGCCGGGAAACATCCGCGAGTTGCGCAATGTGGTGGAGCGGCTGCTGCTTTATTGCGAAAACGATATGGTCACGCCGGACACGGTGCAGGCAGCGTTGCCCGCTTCTGCCGGACAAAGTAGTTCACAGCCGGCGGCCACGCATGGCGTGCTATCCGAGCGGGTGGAGCAGTTTGAGCGCCAGGTGATTCTGGACGAAATCAAGCGGCACAATCATCACATTACCAATACGGCCAAATCTCTGGGCCTCGAGCGCAGCCATCTCTACAAAAAGTGCCAGCAGCTGGGGATCGATTTGCGCGAGCTGAAAAAATAAAAGCCTGTAAATGCAAAAGAGCGCAGGGACTCCTGCGCTCTTTGCATTTCTAAAAACCTATCGGTTGCAGCGAAGCTGCCCTTCAATATTTACGATGCCCGAGCGGCAGCCGTCCCAGTCATCGAGCTGTGACCACACCCAGCGGCCGTCAGAAGTCTGGCAGCGTGCCCGCATAGTGTCGCCACGCAGATAAATATCACGGCAGGTTTCCGTGTAAGTACCACGCGGGGCCGACCAGCCGCTTCTGCGCGTGCAATCGAGCCGGCCATTGTCATTTACAATCTCTCCACCGCAGCGGCGGAAATCTTCGAGGGACGCCGTGCGCCACTCACCATCGCGCTCTTCGCAGCGAGCCACCAGCGTGTCACCCCGAACGGAGATATCGCGGCAGCTTTGGGTGTAAGAACCGCGCGGCAATCTGTCTCTGTCTCTGTCTCCGTCACGATCCCGATCGCGGTCTCTGTCCCGGTCACGGTCTCTATCACGATCACGGTCGCGATCATCGCCGCAGACGAGATGTCCGTCGTCATTTCCAATATCACGGCAGCGGCGGAAGTCATCGAGCCAGGCATCAACCCAGCGAGCGTCACGCGTCTGGCAGCGCGCACGCAGGCGATCGCCATCCACATGAATATCGCGGCAGCTTTGCGCGTAACCTCCCGGCGGCACATTACCGCGCAGGGCCTCACGGGCTTCCTGATTGCAGGTCAGGCGGCCATTCACGTTGGTGATGTCGCTGATGCAGCGCTCCACGTGGTCGAGTGACGAATCGTGCCAGTGACCATCACGGTCCTGGCAGCGCGCACGCAGCGAATCGTCATGCATTTTTATGTTTTTGCACGTCTGTCGATATGAGCCATCCGGCCCATCCCAGGGCGAGGCCAAAGCCGCGCCCGCGCCGAACACTGCCATTGCCACTGTGATTAAACTGAGTTTTGTCAGGAAACGCATTGTGATTCTCCTTCTCCAATTCATTTGAAGCTCACCTGCCGCGTACATGGCAGCCTGTGTTTTTCTGGTGCGGGTGCTGTTCAAGAGAACCCGGAATTTTCCAAAAAGATTCCGACAGCACTGGCTTCTGTATTCTTCCATACATTTCTCAACAATAATTTTTACAGGGCGGCGTTTGCCTTCATTTGCCGATTTCATTTTTGCCGGGTGAGTTTTTTTGCTCCTGTACCACAAAAGTGCTCCTTGATATGCATTTTTTTGTTGACACTTGAACACAGGTACATCAATATCTTGGGTATGGCATTGCAAGTGCCCTGGAAGTAGTAGGCTTGTGGTGCATTAAAAGCCTTTTGGAGTCAAAATCTCAAGGAGGATACTCATAATGGCAACGAAGAAAAAAGCTCCCGCAAAAAAAGCAGCCAAGAAAAAAAAGAAATAATGGATCGCGGAGCCATGTCTCCGCACATCAAGGGAAATAGTTTTAATGGGTGTTCGAATGAACACCCTTTTTTACTGGAGTTGACGCAATAGGATTGCGCGCCTTAATATCCGCTTCAGCCACTTGGTCCAGAGGACCATGCCAAAATCGCCCAGAAACAGCGCGCGCAAAAAATCAGAATCGGGTGAAGTCACCATCCCCGACAAACTCTATTTCCGCATCGGCGAAGTGAGCCGGCTGTGCGGACTGCCCAGTTATGTTCTGCGCTTTTGGGAGAGCGAATTCACCCAGCTCAAACCTTCGAAAAGCAGCACCGGGCAGCGCATGTATCGCCGGCTGGATGTGGAAAATGTACTGCGCATCAAAAAACTGCTGTATGAAGAAGGTTTCACCATTGCGGGCGCTCGCCAGCATCTGCGCGCGGAATCCCGGCGCAAGCAGGAACCGCTGCCTTTCGCAGCGCCTGCCGCCAGCCAGACGCAGCTCAAACAGGTGCGCCAGGGGCTGAAGGAAGTTCTGAGCATTCTCTCGCATAAACGATAACCCTTAGCTGAAAACTCAGTAACCAGGGTAATTTGTACGTCTCAATAATCGTGAGATGCATCCAAAAAGAAAGCTATAATGACGTAGCTCACCAGCGGAATGTTCGTTCGTCTTTAGGAATAAGGATTTTCGATGCCGAAAAAAATTCAAGCCATCCTTCTTACTGCTTCCATCGCCATTATCGGTTTTTCATTTGCGGGCGGACTTCGCGTCCATGCCTCTGACAATACCAGCGACGCTTCTTACAGCCACATGCAGGTTTACAGCGAGGTGCTGTATCACGTACGCGCCGAGTACGTGGAAGAACCCAACATGAATCTGGTGACGAACGGCGCCCTGCACGGCATGCTGGAATCGCTGGACGCCAACTCCAGCTATCTGAGTCCGGAAGAATACAAGGTCTTTAAGCAGAAGAAGACCACGGGCAAAGCCAGCATCGGCGCAACCGTCTCCAAGCGTTTCGGCTATGCGGCCGTGGTTTCCGTTCTTCCTGGCGGCCCCGCGGACAAGGCGGGCATTTCCAATGGCGATATCGTTGAAGCCATTGACGGGCAGAGCACGCACGAGATGTCACTGGCGGAGATCAGAAACCGTCTGGAAGGGGACCCCGGCTCCAAACTGGAGTGCTCGCTCATTCGTGTACACAAGGTCGAGCCGCAAAAGATTTCTTTCGTCCGCGAGGAAGTGAAGCTTCCGGCGGTGCAGGCGAAGATGCTGCCTGACAACGTGGCCTACGTGAAAGCACTCGTGCTGAACAAAGGCCGGGCCGAGGAAATCGCAAGCCGCATCAAAGAACTGCAAAAAAACGGCGCGAAGAAACTGGTGCTGGACCTGCGCGATTCTTCTTATGGCGATGAGGAAGAAGGCATTGCCGCAGCCAATCTTTTCCTCGACAAGGGGCTGATCGCTTCTCTCCAGGGACAGAAGTACACCAAAGTGGAATACAACGCCGACGCGCAGAAGAAAATCACCGACCTGCCTCTGGCAGTGCTGGTAAATCATGGAACATCCGGCCCGGCCGAGATCGTGGCCGCCGCGGTGCTCGACAATAAGCGCGGCGACGTTCTGGGTGACAAGACTTTTGGCGACGGCTCGGTGCAGAAGCTGATTGAAGTACCGGATGGCTCCGCCCTGATCCTCTCCATCGCCAAGTACTACACGCCTGGCGGGAAGATCATTCAGGATACGGGAATCACTCCCAATGTCCTGGTGGCCAGCGCCAGTGATTTAATCGCGGTCAACGATGACGAAGACGGCGCGACTCCGACAGAACCACAAAAAGCCGCACCCGCAAATGATGAGCAGCTGAACAAAGCCATCCAGGTGCTGAAAGCAAAAGAGCAAAAAGGCTAACGATTTATACAGGATGGAAGTGAGTCTGTTCTCCGGTCCACGGGAAAAACGTGCTATTCTGAGGCTCACACCCTTCCTGTCATGAAGTTTCTGTACTCAGTCCTCCCGGTCGTTCACCTCGGCGGGCGAAAGCTGGTTGGCCGTGTCGTATTCGGCATCATGGTGCTGAGCGCCATCTGTGCGGGAATACTCACAGGTCTGCTCACGGTCTATTCCACGAATCTTCCTCAGATCAGCGACCTGGAGCGCTACCGCCCCGGAACCGTGACTGAACTATATGACGTTCAGGGCCGCAGCATAGGATCATTTGCTCTGCAGCGGCGCGTGCTGGGCTCTTATGACAGTTTCCCCAAAGTCCTGCGCGACGCCATCATTTCCACGGAAGACAAGAGTTTTGAAAACCACTGGGGCATTAATCTTTGGCGCGTACTGGGCGCCACCTATCGCGACATATCGTCGCCGGGAACGCGCGCACAGGGCGCTTCCACGCTGACCATGCAGCTTTCCCGCAATCTGTTCCTTTCGCCGGAACGCCATTTCAGCCGCAAGGTGCAGGAAGCCATGCTGGCAATCCAGATTGAACGGCGCTTTACCAAGCAGCAGATTTTTACTTTGTACTGCAACCAGATTGCTCTGGGCCACGGCATGTACGGATTTGAAGCGGGATCGCAGTTTTACTTTGGCAAGCACGCCCGGGACCTCAAACTGGAAGAGGCGGCACTGCTGGCCGGCCTGCCCAAGGGACCATCCTATTACGACCCCATCAACAATCCCGAGCGCGCGTTGCGGCGGCGCAACCTGGTGATCAACAACCTGCTGGAAGATGGAAAGATCACCGCCGAACAGGCCGGACACGCCAAAACCGCACCGCTCAGCCTGGCCCCGCGAACACCGGACGCATCGCCTGCTCCTTACTTTGTGGAGGAACTGCGGAGGTATCTGGAAAAAAAGTACGGCACCAGCGAGGTGCATGAAGGCGGCCTGCGGGTTTACACATCGCTCGATCTCGATCTGCAAAAAGCCGCCAATCTGGCGGTGGCGGAAGGTCTGGCGGCATACGAGCGGCGGCGCGGATGGCAAGGGCATTTGAAGAATGTGATGGGAATGGGCGAGTCGCTCGACAAGTATCGGCATCCGGACTGGGATCAGACCATCGTGCCCGGATCTTACGTGCACGCTGTGGTCGCCGATGTAGGTCTTGAGTTTGCCACGATACGCCTGGGGCGCTGGATGGTCACTCTTGGTCCGGACGACATTGCTCTGACCGGACACAAGTTTCCCAAAGACGTCTTCACGCCTGGCGACATCATTTACGTGAAGGTGCTGGCGCTGCAGACGGACGGCACGGCACAGGTGCAGCTCGAGCAGGATTCCGGAGCGCAGGCCGCGCTGCTGGCCATCGACAATGCCACCGGGGACATCAAGGCCATGGTGGGCGGGCGGAGCTTCGGCGAATCAAAATTCAATCGCGCCATTCAGGCCGAGCGGCAGGCGGGTTCTTCCTTCAAACCTTATGTCTATACCGCTGCCGTGGATGAGGGAGCGGATCCCGACGATACCATTGTTGACGCGCCCACTACTTTTTACAGCGGCGGCACGGCATATTCGCCCCACAATTATGACCACAAATTTGAAGGCGTGATTACTTTGCGCCGAGCCCTGGCCGATTCGCGCAACGTCCCCGCGGTGAAACTGGCGCACAAAGTTGGCATGGCGACAGTCGCCAGCTATGCCAAGAAATTTGGCCTCACCGCGCAAATACCTTTGTACCTGCCAGTCGCACTGGGCGCAGCCGACGTGACCCTGTACGAGCAAACCTCGGCTTACTCGGTTTTTCCCAATGACGGCGTGCGCATTGAGCCGGCCTACATTCGCAAAGTCACCGACTACGATGGCCACGTTCTGGAAGCAAACTTTGCCGTTGCTCGGGATGTAATCAGCCCCAACACCGCCCGCACCATGGTTTCCCTGCTGGAAGGTGTGGTGCAGCATGGCACGGCCCGGAGTGCGGCTGTTAAGCTGCAGCATCCGCTGGCGGGAAAGACGGGGACCACCAACGATTACACCGACGCCTGGTTTGTGGGCTTCTCGCCCAGCATCACCTGCGGCGTGTGGGTCGGCTTTGATGAAAAAAAGACGCTGGGCAAAAATGAAACCGGCAGTCAGGCGGCTCTGCCCATCTGGATCGACTTTATGCGCGCGGCGATTGCCGATCCGGCGCGCAGCCGCGAATCCTTTCAGCCCGCGCTTACAAAGCGCACCCGGGAATTGCCAGTGAAACGCGCAGCCGTATCGAAACCGGTGACTTCGGGCAATCCGGAGGCACACTAAGCCGTGCGCAAGCTGTTTCGATTTCTTCTGCTTTCGCTGATTCTGCTTTTAGTGTTTCTTGGCTCGGCGCTGCTGGCCATGCGTTTTGCCATCCACGGTCGTGAGGTGCGGGTACCGAGGTTTACCGGACTCACGCAGGTGGAGGCGGAGCGCCTCGCCGTGACTCAGGGGCTGCTGCTCTCATTCGACAGCCGTTTTTACAGTGCCGAGGTGCCGGAAGGGCGCGTGGTGTCGCAGGTCCCTGCTGCCGGCGCCAAGGTCCGACGCGGGCTGAAGATACGCGTGGCGCGAAGTCTGGGGCCGCAGATTGCCGCCGTACCCAATCTCGTGGGCCAGAGTGAACATGCAGCCAGCATTAACGCGAGCCGGTATGGCCATGAAATCTCCGCCGCTGCAGTGATGCATTATCCCGGCGCTCAGCCCAATACGGTTGTGGCCCAGAGTCCACCGCCGGAAACAAAAAAGATTACTTCGCCCAAAATAGGGCTGGTGTTTGCCCCTCCGGATAATGCGCAATGGTACATGATGCCGCGATTTATCGGACACCCGCTGCATGAAGCTGCCCGCGAAGTGCAGCAGGCAGGGTTTACTTTGGACAAGATAAATGAGATTCCCAGTGCGGATACAAAACCAGAAGCTTCAGGAACGATTGTGTGGCAGTATCCTCAGGCAGGGCAGCGCATTGCCGCAGGATCCACAATCAGCTTTGGAGTGCGAAAATGATGGGGAAGAGCCAAGACCACTTGGCTGTTGGCCATTGGCTTTTGGCTTAATCTGTCGTTGACTAAAGGCCAAGAGCTAAGAGCCAAGCCACGCGGTATCTGCCATGAGTTTTGGTGTGCGAAAATGACCTTAAATTGCACTCTGACATTCAGAACTCTCGTTTTCAGGTCGGTGTCAAAAAAATATAAATACTACCTGGAGCTTGCCAAATGAACAGGGCGATTTTCGTATCACTTCTCATCCTGAATTTTCTCGCGCCAGGTTCACTGGCTCTGTCTACGCAGCGTGCTACGGTACCCGATCCTGCAGTCGATCACATTGTGGTTCTGAAATCCGCCCGGATTATGCGGCTGTATTCACCTGACAACAAAATTGTAAAAGAGTACCGCGTCGCTCTGGGCAGAAATCCTGCAGGAGCCAAGCAACGGCAGGGCGACAGCAAAACGCCCGAAGGGTCATATGTCATTGATCGCAAAAATCAGCACAGCCGGTTCCATCTGTCTCTGCGCGTCTCTTATCCGAATGCGCAGGACCGGCAACGCGCCCAGCGCGAGGGCGTGGATCCGGGCGGAGATATCATGATCCATGGATTGATGCCCGTATTTGCCTGGCTGGGATCGCTTCACCGGCAACATGACTGGACCGACGGCTGCATCGCCGTCACCAATGCGGAAATTGAGGAGATTTGGTCGCTGGTGCCTGTTGGCACAAAAATTGAGATAAGACCGTAAGATTAGAAGCAGAATTACACTCGCTGGGCGAGCCGTTAGCTCTTAGCCTTTAGCCTGACGGATGAAAATTCAGGCTCATGGCTACGTAATCATGGCAAGAGCCAAAAGCCATGAGCTCAGACAACCCACAGGAGTACCCTCGATGCCTCCTACGTTTGCGAATGGAAAGATTTGCTACCTTGAAATGCCCGCCACCGATATTGCCCGCTCGGCTGAGTTTTACCGCCAGGTTTTCGGCTGGAATGTCAGAAAGCGTGGAGATGGCAGCACCGCTTTTGACGATGGCGTGGGCGAAGTCAGCGGCGCGTGGGTAACTGGGCGTCCGCCGGCGGCCACACCGGGGCTGCTTTTTTACATCATGGTGGAGAGCGTGTCCGCAACGGTGGAGGCCGTGGTGGCAGCCGGAGGCGAGATCGTGCAGCCGGTCGGCGCTGACGCGCCGGAGATCACGGCGAGGTTTCGTGATCCGGGTGGCAATGTGATTGGACTGTATCAGCACCCGGCGTGAAGAGCACGCAGATCCACTTCCACCACATCTTATCGAGCACGGGTTAAAACAATTCAGCGACGGCCAGCAGGAACCGGGACCTGCTGGCCGTCACCGAATCGGCGTGCAACTTAGTAAAGATTGAAGTGGACTTCGATATACATCTGCACGGCAACCGGATGGCCATCTTTTTTACCGGGCTCAAAGCGCCATACGCGAACCGTTTCCATGGCCTTCTCATCAAGGCCCAGGCCGAGCGAACGTTCCACATGAATATTTCTCGGTATGCCGTCAGCTCCAATTACCGCTGCCAGCGTTACTGTTCCCTGATGTTTTACTTTGCGCGCCTCTTCGGAAAATTCAGGCTCGGGAGCATACAGGATGCGCGGAGCGGTCACACCATTCCCTGGCCGGTAATAACCTGTGCCAAAATTTCCGTTGCTTCCGGGACCATAGCCAGTATCGTTACCGGGGCCAACTCCTCCACCCTCGCCTGAGCCGATGCCATTTCGCAGCCCCGGCCCATTGGAAGGGGCCATGATGGTTGAAAGCTGGTCCCCCACCTGGGCCGGGGTGGGTAGCTTCAGTTCGGCTGTCACGGTTGGCTCGACTTCCAGCTTCGATCTTTGCTGGGGCACTTGAACCACAGGGGGAGTGATCTGCTGGTCAGCAGAGCGCGGCGGCTGGCCTTTGGAAGCCATTAGGTTTTCGCGATTACCACCTCCTCCGCCACCATGAGCGTGGAGACCGGGCGCAAGAGTCAGCGATTCCACTTCCCTGTAGTTTGGCTGCATGATGTGAGGAGCGCTCTTTGCCGCAAACAGTCCCAGGGCAACGCAGGCCGCCATGGCCGCGTGCAACGCGAGCGATGCCGCGAAGTTAGCGCGGCGCACCGGATAAAGGCCGAAGCCGTTTCCGAATAGCCCCGGAAGAATCTCCCGCCGGGAATCCGGGGTCTGCGATGCAGGGGGCTGGTTCGCAATCAGGCGACCTTCACCCTCCCACTTCAGTTCCACCGCCAGTTGTGTTTTGAAGTCTGGCCTGGGCATCGCGCGTAAATCGCGGGCAATTGCCAGAAGCTCAGCCATCTCGCCGGATGCAGCCGGAACCACATCGGGGGCGGAAATCATCTGCTCGATGGCGTGGTCGAGTTCATCGAAGTTTGAAATGCTATTCATGGTTGTCCCTCACTGTGGTGCGCAGGGTCTCCAGCGCGCGGAACTGCAATTGCTTCACCGCGCCTTCTGTCCGGTTTAACTCCTGGGCAATTTCGCGCACGCTTTTCTGCTCCACAAACCGGCGAACGACCACCAAACGCTGGTCCGCGGGCAAACGGTCCACAAGCTGAAAGAGCATGGCCCGGCGCTCCAGTTCCGCATCCGATCCCGGCTCGTGCATTCCATCGTCCTGCACTTCAGGATGATTGGCGGCACGCTGCCATCGGTCGGCGAGCGTATTGGCGGCAATCCGCAGCAGCCAGGCGGCAAAGGGCACGCCCCGCCACTGAAAACGGCCAAGGTTTCTGAGCGCCTGATGAAAGACCTCCGCGGTTATGTCTTCCGCCTCTTCGCGTGTGCCCGCGCGCCGCGCAACGAAGGCATAAATGCGGCTGAAGTTGCTCTCATACAGCTCCGCGAAGCGGCTGGGATCGTGCTGGGCCGCTTCAATCAGGAGCCGCTCATCGGCTAAGTTGGCAACAGCGTTCAAAATGCGCTCCCCGGTGAACTGCCTCTTTCTGCTTATTTAATCCGTCCAGAGAAGCAAAAAGTTACGGCCCATGCGGTGGAAATTGTGAGTACATGGTTAGATCGGAGAAAGGAGGGATTTATGCGGGGGAATGGCAGTTGGCTTTTGGCTCTCGGCTATTGGCTATTAGCCTTTAGCACTTAGCCATTAGCCTTTCATTTGATGTAGTAGTTTTGCCTAAAGGCTAAGGGCTAAGGGCCAATGGCTAAAAGCCAGGAGCCAACAGCCATTCAGCCTCATTTTTCCTCGTCCCCCATAAACTCAAACTCTTCCTGCATGGTCGTGGCCAGCCAGACGGGTGCGAACGATAAGCGATGGAGTGGGGTGGGGCCGTAGTCGTTCAGTGCGGCCAGGTGTTTGGGCGAGCGATAGCCTTTGTTGGAAGCCAGGTCGTACTGGGGATAAACCGGGTCCCATTCGCGGATCATTGCGTCACGTGCGACTTTGGCGATGATGGAAGCCGCGGCAATGGAGGCGGAGAGCGCATCGCCGTGAATAATATTGGTCTGCGGGCACTCCCACGGAATGCTGACGGCGTCGACCAGCAAATGATCAGGTGCGGGAACGAGCTGGGCCACGGCTTCGCGCATGGCCAGCAGTGAAGCGTGGTAGATGTTGAGCTGGTCAATGCGCGCCACGTCCACGGCGGCGACGGCATACGCAATGGCATGTTCGCGGATACGTTCCGCCAGCTTCTCGCGCGTCTCCCGGTCAATGAGTTTGGAATCGCGCAGGCCGCGAATGCGGTAACCGGGTTCAAGAATCACGGCAGCGGCCACTACTGGCCCAAAGAGCGAGCCCCGGCCAACTTCGTCCACGCCGGCCACCAGCTTTGCGCCCGAGGCCCAGGCCTGCTTTTCAAACTTTACCGTGCACTTCAGCTTGCGGAGCAGCCGCATCTTGAGTGTGCCTTTGGAATAAGGCTCGCCGGTGGCGGGATTGATGGTTGCGGGCTGCTTGCTACGCTTTTTGCGGGCGGGCTGGCTACGTCCGGGCATTATTCCCAAACGCCGCCTTCCGATTCTTTCCAGAGCTGGTAGCCTTCCAGTTCTTCCGAGACAACCGCAGAATATGCCAGAAACATCGGCTTCCGCTCGTTGAAAGTGGTGAGGCGCAGCGGCAGATGCCCCATGCCGAAACCATCGTCGTCATGAATGGCGCCCAGAGTCAGGAGGCTGACATCAATCTGCCGGGGGCGCTGCGAGAAATGCTCTTTATAGATGCGGACGTGGACGATCTCCGGCTCGAGCTTCAGTACTTTGGCAATGGCGAAATCATCACCATCGTCGATGGAGTAGTAACCACCTTCAAACAGTTCGGACAGCGCACTGCGAGCAGATTCCATGGGAAATAAGGGTTACGCCATTATCGCGCGAAAAGAAGTTGCATTCCAGTCTGGGGAGGACCGAAGGAAGTATATGGGCGAGACGCGGCCGTTCCATCAATGAACCAGCCACGTCTCCACACCATGATTTCTACCGCAAAAGCCGACGGCTCTGTTAGCTTTGCGTTCCGGTGGCAACCGGGGCGGGCTGAACGCGCTCCACTTCACGCAGGCGGGCAGCCTTGCCTTTCAGGTTGCGCAGATAGAACAGCTTGGCCCGGCGAACCTGGTTTGAGCGGACGATCTCGACCTTGTCCACCACTTTGGAATGCATGGGGAAAATGCGCTCCACACCCTGGCCGAAGCTGATCTTGCGCACGGTGAAGCTGCCCTGGGGGCCACGGCGCAGCGACACCACAGTGCCTTCAAAAGCCTGTACGCGCTCTTTGTCGCCTTCCTTGATCCTGACCTGAACGCGAACGGTATCGCCCGGATTGATTTCAGGAATATCGGTGCGGCGCAGTTTGGCCGCCAGTTTTTCCATAATGGGATGCTGAGACATCGTCTGTTCCTCTTAATGCTCACTCTTTTCGGGAGCAGTGTTGATTAGTACTTAGTATCTGGCATGGAGCGATTGAGCGCCATGCGAACTACTAATGACTAATTCTTTCTTTTGATCTCGTCCACCAGCTTTTTATCTTCCCTGCTTAAATCCTGTTCATCGAGCAAATCCGGGCGATTGCGCAGCGTTTTTTCGAGCGCCTTGCGGCGGCGCCATCCGCGAATCTGCTCGTGGTTGCCGCCCATGAGCACGTCCGGCACAGCCATACCGCGAAAATCCGCAGGCCGGGTGTAATGCGGATAGTCGAGTAACCCGGCGGATCCGCATGTGCTGTCCGGGCCGTCTGCATCCGCTTTCCGCGTCGACGTAAAACTTTCCTGCATGGCGGAAGCCTCATTGCCCAGCGCGCCGGGCAGGAGCCGCGTGACTGTATCCAGAATAACCGCCGCGCCCAGTTCGCCGCCGCTCAGGACATAATCGCCGATGGAAATTTCGCGATCGACCAGCCCCTGCGCTACACGCTCGTCCACGCCTTCATAACGGCCGCAGATCAGGACCATCCGCTCCAGACCTGCCAGTTCCAGCGCCAGGTCCTGGGTAAACATCTCGCCCTGGGCCGAGAGCAGCACCACGCTTTGCTTCACGGTACGGGCCAGGCGCTCTTCACGGCCGGCCATCTCCAGCGACTCAACGCAGCGAAACAGCGGCTCGGGTTTCAGCACCATGCCTTCCCCTCCGCCAAACGGACGATCATCTACAGTCCGGTGTTTGTCCGAGGTGAAAGCCCGCAGATCGTGGACCAAAATTTCAATGAGCCCGGATTCACGCGCACGGCGCACAATCCCAAAATCCAGCGGACCTCGAAAGAAGTCCGGAAAAATCGTTACAAGTTCAAATCTCATGGCCGGTCCCGGTCCGGTCCTTTTTGCCGCTGCTTCTCTTCCTGATTCAGCGGCGCATCCAGTTCCAGCATGCCCTGGGGCAGATCCATCTCCACCCGTTTATTTTCAGGCGAAATGCCGCGGATGTAACCGGCGGCGAAGGGAATCAAATACTCCTTCACGCCCTGTACTACCAGCAGCGGGGCCTCACCGGCGCCAAAGCGAACATCCTGAATCTTGCCGACCTCGCGTTCGCCGTCATACACGATGCATCCGGCCAGGTCGCTGACGTAAAACGAGTCCGCATCCAGCTCTGCCCGCTCGCCAAGCGGGACCTGAATCTCACAACCAGCCAGCGCTTCCGCGTCGCTGATCGAATCCACGCCGGCAAACTTCAGGACCACCCAGTCTTTATGAAACCAGTGATCAACCAGCTGAAGTTCACGCCGCGGCGCGTTTTCGTCAGGACCTTTGGCAAACAGCCGTTTACGTGTGGCGAACCGCTCGGGAAAATCGGTAAGAACCGCCGCAGCGACTTCGCCTACTCGCCCCTGGGTCTTAACGACCCGGGCAATGGTGATGAAATCACTGTCGCCGATTTTCCGTTCAGCGCTCTGGCCGGATACACCAAGGCCTTCAACCCGCTTTTGTTCAGTCATCGCTAACCGGATTACCTAGTCTTCGATGATGTCCAGCGTGTAGCGCCTTTTCAGTTTCATGCTCGCCGCGCCGAGAATAGTCCGAATGGATTTCGCCGTCCTCCCCTGCTTTCCGATAACTTTGCCCACGTCAGCAGGATCGACACGTAATTCCAAAACCGTGGCTTCCCCATTCTCTACCGCAGACACCTGCACATGATCGGGAGCATCAACAAGAGCCTGAGCAATTTGCTCCACGAGCGCGCGCATATCGCCGCTCGATTCCGTCATTCCCCTTTTTCCTCTCGCCAGGCTGGGCTGGTCTTTCTACCCCACAAATCCGGAAGACTTGCCGCTACGCCGCTGTTTGGGCCGTGGCCTTCGACTTGGAGAGCAAACGGCTTACGGTATCCGAAAGCTGTGCGCCTTTGGAAACCCAGTACTCAATCCGCTCATGCTTCAAATCTACAGTCGCCGGAGTTGTGCGGGGATTGTACAACCCCACCACTTCCACCGAGCGGCCATTGCGTGCGCGCTCCTTCTCAATCACGACTACACGATAATATGGTTGCTTGCGCGCACCGATGCGCGCGAGTCGAATCATTAACACTGGTAATTGAATCCTTTCTCGCTGGAAAGCCCTTGAATCAGCTAGGCAATTTGCTATTATCGCGTAATTTACAGGCAAATGGCAAGGCGGAGTCTTATCCAATGCAAGATGGGCCTGAAAATGGGCGAGATTCCTACACAGGAAGAGCCTGGAGTACCCAGATCACGGGAGTGAATTCATCAACGCCACCGTGGCCAGGCTGCTGAACAAACCTCCTGATTGAGCAGAGCAAAAGCCGTCCCCGGCGCAGCAACGATAACGGTTTGGTCAGCTCCTGCATATACCCGATTGGCTGGCAAAGGCGCCTTTTTACCCATGCGCCAGCGCCGGGAACAGCGCCATCAGAGCCATGATCCAGATTGCAATCCACAGCAGGAACCATTTGGAACCGTTGATTTTCTGTTTTTGCGTGTCCATTTTGCTTCTCCCCCTGGATGATTGGTGATCATCAAGACAATGGGAGTAAAGGCAAGCTGTGAACCATAAGATCAAGCCATTGATTTATAAGGACTTAATTCATAACAAGAAGGCAATGTGTGTGTGCGGGAACGCGAAGCTGTGTCGTGCAGCACACAGCCGGAAGACGATTTACGTATCGAGCAATTCGCGGATTTTGCCGGCCAGCATTTTGATGGTGAAGGGCTTTTGCAGCAGCACGGGGTCGGGGCCGACTTCAAAATCGGCGAATTTGCCTGCGGTATAGCCGGAGATAAACAGGGCCTTCACTTCCGCGCGTGATTCCTGCAGCTTCTTTACCAGCTCCGGGCCGGACATGCCGGGCATCACCACGTCCGTCACCACCAGATCAATTGCTTTTTGCTCGTCGGCCAGGGTGAGCGCCTCCTGGGCGCTGGCCGCCGGAAGCACGTTGTAGCCCAGCTGGCTGAGCAAATCACTGACTACCGTACGCAGGAGCTCTTCGTCATCCACCAGAAGGACGGTCTCTTCGCCGCAAAGCTGTTCGAGGTATTGCTCCATGATGTATTAATCGTTTGTCTCTCTCGCAACTTTAGCACTTCCGTGCTGAATTTCAAGCCGAAACGCTACCACACCCGGCAACGGTCCTCACGCACCATGGGCTGGCCGGCCTTACAGGCAAAGGCCTGCTGAAACTCCTGCATGTTCACCACTACGCCGTTGATGCGGTAGGTTGCCGGCGAGTGGGGATCGGTCACGGCGCGCAGGCGCAGCTCTTCCGGACGCTCATTGGCACAGGCCCATTGCGCGAAGCCCACGAAAAAGCGCTGCTCCGGCGTGAGCCCCTCGACCGGCCCCAGCTTGCTGCTTTTGGTGGCCTCTTTCCACGCATTGTAAGCCAGAATCTCACCGCCCAAATCGGCCACGTCTTCGCCCAAAGTCAGTTTGCTGTTGATATGAAGGTCGTCCACCACCACGTACTGCGCATACTGGTCGGAGACGCACTTGGTCCGTTCTTCAAACTTCCTCTTGTCATCGTCGGTCCACCAGTTTTTCAGATTGCCTTTGAAATCGAACTTGCTGCCCTGGTCGTCAAACCCGTGAGTCAGTTCGTGGCCGATGGTGCCGCCGGTGTTGCCGTAATTGGGGGCATCGTCCATTTTTGCGTCGTAGAGCGGAGGCTGCAGCACGCCGGCGGGAAAATTGATGTCGTTCATTTGCGGACTGTAGTAGGCGTTCACGGTGGGCGGAGTCATGCCCCACTCGGTGTGGTCCACCGGCTGGCCGATCTTGCCGATGTTGCGCCGGCGCTCAAAGGCCGTGCCGCGCTGCACGTTGCCGAGAAAATCCGCGCGCGTGATTTCGACCGTGCTGTAGTCGCGCCATTTGTCGGGATAGCCGATCTTATTGCGCAGGCCGTGCAGTTTGATGAGCGCCTGCTGTTTGGTCTCCGGCCCCATCCAGTCGAGCTGTTCGAGGCGCGCCTGCATGGCGTTTTCAATGCCCTGGACCATTACCAGCGTGCTCTTTCTGGTCTCCGGCGAAAACACTTTGCGGACGTAAGCCTGCCCCAGGGCTTCACCCAGATCGCGGTCGGTGTACTGCACGCAGCGCTTCCAGCGCGGCTGCAGCTCTTTGGCCCCGCGCAGGTACTTTGCATTGAACTCAAAATTTTCCTGTACAAAGGCCGACGACAGATAGGGCGAGGAGGAACTGGCTACGTGATAGCGCAGATAGGTTTTCCAGCTCTCCAGCGGCTCGCTGGCCAGGAGAGCGTTGAACTCCTGAAAGAACGATGGCGGTGCCACGTTGATGATCTCAAAGGGCGGCGCCTGTATCTCACGGAAATACGCCTGCCAGTTGAAATTCGGGGCCAGGGCATTCAGGTCCGCCAGCTTGATTTTGTTTTTGCGCTTGTAGGGATCGCGGCGCTCCACGCGGGTGAGCGAAGCCTGGGCCAGCGCCGTCTCCAGATTCATGACGATGCCAGCGTTCTTCTTCGCCGTTTCCGGAGAGTCCCCCAGCAGCTCGAAGATTTTTTGCACGTGCTGCACATAGCGTTCGCGGATCTCTTTGGATTTGGCGTCGTCTTTGGTGTAGTAATCGCGGTCGGGCAGCCCGATTCCGCCCTGGTCGATTCCGGCAATTTGCCGTTCGGAATCGTCAGGGTCCTGGCGTGAGCCGCCGGCAAACGGTATGGAGCCCAGAGCGCTCGGCTGCAGGCGCGCGACTACCAGCGCCAGATCACGCGTGGATTTGAGCGCGGCAATGACTTCGAACTGCGGCTGGATTGCTTTTACGCCGCGCTTCTCGATGGCTGCTTCGTCCATGCAGGCCGCGTAGAAGTCGCCTATCTGCCGGGTAATCGCATCACGCCGGCCATTGGCCGACGCCTGCTCCAGAATCCCGCGCAGAAAAACCAAATTGTCCTGATACAGCTTGCCGTACACGCTCCACGAAGTCTGGTCGGGAGGGATGGGATTGTTCTTCTTCCATCCGCCGCAGGAGTACTGGTAAAAATCCACGCAGGGATTGGCGGACTTGTCCATGGCGGTCACGTCCAGACTGGGCGTGTAAGGCAGCGTGGTGTCAGAGGTCTGGGCCAATGCAGCCAGGGAAGCGCAGGCGAACAGCAGAAGAATCGATATCTTTCTCATATATGTATGTTGATGGACGCACGGCCCCAGAAAAAGTCACTGGCGCGACGGGCTTACTTCCGGACGAGCTTACTCCCGGATGATTTTACTCCTGCAGGCCAAAAGCAACCTTGATGCTGGCCACCTCGATGATGTCTCCGTCCATGAGTTCGCGCTGGCCGGAAATCTCTTCACCGTTGATGCGGAGCTTGATTTTGGCCTCGGAAGCAGCGATGAAATATTTGCCTTCACGCCGGCTGATGAGCGCGGCGCTGTTCGGGGCAAAAAGCCCTTTCAGCCGGATCGAGGCCATGTTCGATTTTCCAATCATGGTCATTTTGCCGGTGAGCACATACTGCGTCTGGTCTGTACGTCCGTCGAGCACGCTTAGGATGGCGGTCTTCTCTTTGGGTGGGGCAGCGGCGGGTGCGGGACCGGCTGCAGGCGCGGCCAGCATCTCCTGGGCCTGGCGCGTATCCAGAACTACGGTGGATTCAAGCGTGGCAATGGGCTTGGGCGGCATGGCCGGTTCAGGCATCTGCGTTTCATCCTTGAACTGGACCACATGTTTGCCGATCAGCACCTGATCGCCATCGCGCAGCGAGGCTTTGCCCACCCGCTGGTTGTTCACATAGGTGCCGTTCAGGGAGCCCAGGTCCTCAATGGCGTAGTGGTCCGCTTCCCACGTGACTTTGGCGTGATGCCCGGAGACCGCCAGATTGTCGATCTGCAGCATATTGTCCGGCAGGCGGCCAATGGTCAGGGTGGTGGGCGTGAGCGGAACTTCCTTCAGCAGCTGCTGGTCGAATTTTAGATAGAGTTTTGCCATTCGCGGCCTCCCGAAAACAGCTTCTTCCACTTGCTTTTGTACCACGTGGACTCCTCCATGCGAAGAAGCAGACAGGTAATGTTATCGTCTCCGCTGCGATCTTTGGCTTCCTGTATCAGCGCATCGCAGGCTTTCTCAAGCGAAGAAGACGAATTGACGATCTCAAGAATCTCTTCATCCCGCACATGCCGCGTTAGCCCGTCCGAGGTCAGCAGCAGGCTGTCCCCCGGCAGGGCGATCAGATCATGCACGTCCGGCTGCACCTCGGGCTCGGACCCCAGTGCGCGCAGAATAATGTTTTGCATATTGGATTCTTCCGCCTGCGCCAGTGTAAGGTATCCGCGCCGCACCTGCTCCATGACCAGCGAGTGGTCTTCCGTGAGCTGTTCAATCGCGCCGCTGCGAATCAAATAGACGCGACTATCGCCCACGTTGGCCACGCGCAGTGAATTCGCCCGCAGCAGCACCGCTACTACGGTAGAGCCCATTCCCTGCCGTGCTTCCTGCTTTTGCCCGGCATCATAAATGGCCCGGTTGGCCCGCCGCACCGCGCTGGCCAGCGCCATGCCCAACACGGATACATCCGGCAGCGGCTTCCCTTCCTGGGGAAAACTGCCGGAGCGCGCGGCATCGCGAAAGTAATCCAAAATGGTATCCACGGCGATCTTGCTGGCTACCTCGCCCGCGGCTTGTCCGCCCATGCCATCGCAGACCACAAAAATCCCGTAGCGCGAATCGTAGCCGAAGTTGTCTTCGTTGTTCGTGCGAACAATTCCTACGTCGGTTTTACCGGCTACATCAACAACCAAAGGCATGAGTGGTCTCGGCCCATCTCCACGTTAAGAGTATCGGTCAAATAAGAGATTATCCCTTGTTCGGAGCAAATTCGCGAGAAATTGAGAGTATCTGAGAGGGTTCGCCCGCTAACCGCCAATATGCACCATACTGCGCGAAGGCTTGATGAAGCCGGGTTCGCCGATGTGGTGCCGCGCCTCTTTGTGTCCGATTACGGTATGAATGTACGCCGCCAGCTCTTCGTCGTCCGCGCCGGAGTGCATCCGCGAGGCCAGATCATGGTCGAGAAGGGAAAACAGGCAGGTGCGAATCTTGCCATCCGAAGTAAGACGCACGCGGGAGCAGTGCCCGCAAAACGGATGCGATACCGGCGCAATGATGCCGATTTCGCCCAGGCCATCGTCAAAGGTGTAGCGCCGCGCCGTTTCGCTCGGTGCATTGGGAAGCTGGCGCACCGGACGAAACTCATTGAGCTTGCTGAGCACCTCGTCCATGGTCACCACAATTTCTTTCGTCCACACGCGGTCTTCTTCCAGCGGCATGAACTCGATAAAGCGCACCACCACGCCTTCATCGCGGGAAAACTTTGCGAACTCCACGATCTGATCGTCATTAAAGCCGCGCAGAAGCACGCAGTTGACCTTTACCGGCTCCAGACCCGCGCGTTTGGCGGCGCGAATGCCGGCCAGCACATTGTCATAACCGGAAGCCACGCGCGTGATGGCGGCAAATTTGGCGGGATCCACGGCGTCCATGCTGATGGTGGCGCGCCGCAAACCCGCATCCTTCAGCGGCTGCACCATCTCCGCCAGCAGATGGCCGTTGGTGGTCACGGCGATATCGGGCACCTTGCCATCCAGCGTGCGCAGCTGCGCAATCTCGCGGACAAAAGAAACAATCCCGCCGCGCAGCAGCGGCTCGCCGCCGGTCAACCGCACCTTCTCAATGCCAAGCTGCACAAAAATGCGGACCATGCGCAGATACTCCGCAAAGGGCAGCTCCGAGTAGAGTGCACCTTCGTTTCCGGTGCGGCAATACACGCAGCGGTAGTTGCAGCGGTCGGTAATGCTCACCCGCAGATCGGTGATGTCTCGTCCGTGTTTGTCGCGAAGCCGCATGTAAGGACCGCTCTCCAGCGTACTCTGGTCCAACAAATGTGCTGTGTCACATAAAAAAAGCTTCATGCCACAAAGCCGCAGGGGATGAAAGAAAGGAAGGCACACACTCAGGTGTGGTCCCTTTCCAAACGGGAGGCCTGGCCGTTTCCCGCCAAACCCTCGTCCCTGCAACTCCGCAGGGAACCGCCATAATCGCCCAGGTATGCCCCAGGGGCAAAGATGGTCGGAACCTAAAGACATTATAGGCCCATTAAGGCCGTCTCATACACCAGCCGCTTTCGCCAGCAGCTACAGCAAAGAACGCTTTTCAGGCGAATCCGCTGGCAAACTAAAGGACATGTGGCTAAGAGCCAAAAGCCAAAAGCCCAAATCGTAAGTCCATACACCATCAGCTAAGCCCTTTTCCACCTTCAACTTACTGTTTCCACCTCAAATGCGGTGCTAATTTCCCAGCCACTCTTGCCGATCATCAAAGTATGAATACGCTTCACATCGTCCTGATTGAAGACAACCGCCTCACCAAGACGATGAATGAGCATCTTCTGCGCCAGGCTGGTTACACCGTATCCTCCGCCGAAGATGGTGAGCAGGGACTCAAACTGGTCCAGTCGGTCCTGCCCGATGTGGTGCTGCTCGACGTGCTGCTGCCCAAACTAAGCGGACATGAAGTGCTCGAGCACCTGAAGCAGGATCCGGTCACCGCGGACATTCCGGTCATCATCATCACCGGTCTCTCCCGCAGCTATAAAGAACACTTTCGCCATGAAGGTGCCTTCGCTTTCCTCACGAAGGCCCAGTTGCTCGATGGCATTGAACCTCTTCTGGAACTGCTGCGGCAAATTGAACCCCGAAATCGCCAGCAGAAAGCATCTGCGGAAAACACGGATTGCCGCCTTGCCACTCCTCCGGCTCATTCTGCTCCAGTGCCTCACATCCCGTCGTAATTCGGACCACCGCCGCCCTCGGGCGGCACCCACGTAATGATCTTGTAGGGATCCATGATGTCGCAGGTCTTGCAGTGCACGCAGTTCGAGGGATTCAAATGGATGGCCTTGCCCCCACTCGTTTCCTCCATCTCATACACGTTGGCCGGACAAAAATTCTGGCAGGGATTGCCGAACTCCGTCACACAGCGCGTGTTGCAGATATTCGTATCGTGAATCACCAGATGCGCCGGCTGGTCTTCTTCATGCTTTGTGCCGGAGTGGTAAAGATCGGTCAGCTTATCGAAGGTCAGCTTGCCGTCACCTTTGGCTTTGCCCAGAAGGTGCGCGCGCTCGCCGCCATCCGCCGGCAGCTCGCTGAGGCGCTTCATGCGCTGGTGTCCGTCATGTGTGGGATACACCTCGTACAGACCGCGTCCGCCGGTCATCTGCTGCAGCGCCGTGTGGAACAGGCCATACAGCATGCCCTTTTCGAATCCCTGATGGAAGTTGCGCACCTGCCACAGCTCGTCTTTGATCCAGCTGGTGTCCACTTTCAGCTTGAAATCCTGGAGCTTGTGCGCGCTGAAGTTGTTGGCCACCATGGCTTCAAACGCGGTCTCCGCCGCCAGCATGCCGCTCTTGATCGCCAAATGTATACCCTTGAGCCGCTGCGAATTGAGAAAGCCCGCCGAATCGCCCACAATCATCCAGCCATGGCCCGCCAGCGGCGGCATGGAATACCATCCGCCATACGGCAGTGACTTCGCGCCATAGCGGATCATCTTTCCGCCTTCCAGCAAATGCGCGATCATCGGATGCTGCTTGAACTGCTGCAGCACGCGCTGCGGATCGAGCCGCGGATCTTCATAATCGAGGCCCGTCACATAGCCCAGCGAAACCACGTTGTCTTTCGATCCGTAAATCCACGCGCCGCCATACTCTTTGGTAGTCAGCGGCCAGCCCATGGTGTAGATGACCTCGCCCTCGCGAACGCGCCCGGAGGGCACCTCCCACAGCTCTTTCACGCCCACGCCATACACCTGCGGGTTTTCCCCCTGCAGATGGAAGCGTCCGACCAGTTGTTTGGTGAGTGATCCGCGCGAACCCTCGGCCAGCACCGTGACCTTCGATTTCAGGTCATAGCCTGGCTCGAAATTGGCCTTCTGCTGGTTCTGCTTGTCCACACCCTTGTCATCGGTGCGCACGCCGGTCACGCGGTCGCCTTCCAGCAGCAGCTCCGATCCGGCAAAGCCAGTGAACACCGTAATGCCCGCCTGCTCCACCTTCTCCGCCAGCCACTTCACAAAGCGATTGATGGAGATCACGTAATTGCCGTGGTCCTCAAGCGGCGGCGGCGTCAGCGGGAATCTGTATTCGTGCTCTTTGGTCAGGAAGTAAACGTTCTCTTCGCTGACTTCGGCATCGAGCGGAGCCTCGTCACGCCAGCCAGGCAGCAACTCGTCCATGGAGCGCGGATCCAGCAGCGCACCGGACAGGCAATGCTGACCCACTTCACGCGCCTTCTCGAGCACATAAATGTTCTCTTTGCTCAGCGGCGCATCCGGATGGCGGCGATTGTGCCGGTCAATCAGCTGTGACAAACGCAGCGCGCACGCCATGCCCGCCGGCCCGCCACCCACAATAGTGACGTCGGCCTCCATCTGCGGACGCTCGACTCCCTCAATCGTTTTACGGAAGATCATGAATTGTTTCCTGTGGTGTTCCTGTAGTCTCTGCTGCCGATTGCCGTTATCAAACAGGATTTGTCATTCTGAGCAAAACGAAGAATCTGCTTCTGCCCGGGGCTGCTTCTGAATGCCTGCGAAGATGCTACCCGCCCGCCTTCGCCTTCTTCACTTCTTCCGTGAGAGCGGGAACAACGTCAAACAAATTGCCCACCACGCCGTAATCGGCAATCTCAAAAATGGGCGCCTCCGCGTCCTTATTGATGGCAATGATCGTCCGCGCGCCCTTCATGCCCACAATGTGCTGGATCGCTCCGCTGATGCCCACGGCCAAATAGACCTTCGGGGCCACGGTCTGGCCCGAGCTGCCAATCTGCCGGTCCATCGGCAGCCAGCCAGAATCGCATATAGGACGCGAAGCCGCGATCTCGCCGCCCAGCGCATCCGCCAGCGCTTTGGCCAGCTCGATATTTTTCTGCTCTTTAATGCCGCGCCCAACGGAAACAATGATCTCCGCCTGCGTGAGGTCCACCGCCTGTTTGGCTTCTTTGAATGGCTCTTCCGGCTGGGTGCGGATCACGTTGTCCGCTATCTCCACATTCACCGTCTCTACCGGTGCGGCAGACGCGCCGGCCTCGGCCTTGTCGCCGCGGAAAGCCCCCGCCTGGAAAGTGACAAAGTGCGGCGGATCGCAGGCAAACGATACGTCGGCGGCAAATTTGCCCTGGAACATCTGCCGCGTGAACAGCAGCTTCTCGCCGTCCTTGTGGAAGCCAATGGCATCGCTGATCAGCGTGCGCTTGAGCGTCGAAGTGAGCTGCGGCGCGAAGTCGCGCACCTGATACGTGTGCGGCATCAGCACCAGCCGGGGCTTCTTCGCCTCCACCAGCTGCCGCAGAGCGGCCACCGTGCCGTCCGGCGTGTACTTGTCGAGTTTCGGCGACTCCACGACATACACCTTCGCCACCTTCTTGCCCGCGATCTCCGTGGCAATGCCGGCGATGCCGCTGCCAAAGACCGCTGCTTCGATGCTCCAGCCGGTCTCGGCCGCAATGGCCTGCGCCGCGGTTACCGTCTCCCATGAGACGCGATTCAGTTTGCCTTCACGCTGTTCAGCAATTACCAGGATTGTGTCTGCCATTGTCTATGTCTTTTGTCGAATCCTTTTGCGAAATCCCCAAACCATCAGTCCCAGCGCGGTGGCCACGTCCACGACTAAGCTGGTCAGCATCAGCTCGCCTCCGGCGCGAATGTCCCAGCGCGCGTAGAGCAGCCATCCCAGGGCCGCTATCAGCATAATCAGGCCCGCTACCACCAGTGTGTTTCCGGTTTCACGCCGCGTTACCGGGAGATAATTCCCGCCCTCGGGGTCGTAATCTATCCGCTCCATAAACTTCCCCTTTCGCCGCGTGGCCGTATTTAGATCACGCGGACCTCGTTACGGAGCCTGTCCACCAGCTTCTTGGCCACTTCCGCCGCCGGACCTTCCAGCATCTCGGTCTTCTTGTTCTTCTGCGGAATGTACAGCTTTTCAATCTTCTGCATGTTGTCGCCCAGCGAGGATTTCACCTCGTCCAGCGCGACCTTGCGCAGCGGCTTGGTCTTGGCCTGCTTGATGCCCAGCAGCGTGGCATAACGCAGCTTGTTGATGCCCGACTGGATCGTCAGCACCGCTGGCAGCGGCATGGCCACATGCTGGAAGAAACCGGATTCAAGCTCCCGTTTAACACGGATGCCACTGTCACTCGTTTGGATTTCCATGATGATGGTGGCATGAGGCCATCCCAGCAGCTCCGCCATGATCACGCCCGTCTGCGCGTAGCCATAATCGTCCGACTGCAGGCCGGTAAAGATCAGGTCGAATTTCTCATCCTGCAGCGCCGCCACAAATGCTTTGGCAATATTGTTGGCGTCGAGACCGGCAAAGGCGTTGTCTTCCAGATGGATCGCGCGGTCCGCGCCCTTGGCCAGCGCCTCGCGCAATACCTGCTGCGCCCGCGCCGGACCGGCGGTAATCGCCACCACCTCGCCGCCATGCTTCTCTTTTTGCCGCAGCGCCTCTTCCAGAGCAAACGCGTCCGGCTCGTTGACTTCATAAGAAACATCTTCGCGGATCCAGGAGCCGCCCTCATTCAGCTTGAGCGGAGCGTCCTTCTGTGGGACCTGCTTCATGCAAACCAGAATTTTCATAAGTTAAAGTTCCTGCGGCCTATCAAAATGAATCGCCATTCAGCCGCCCGTGAAACCAGCCAGTATAAATGAGCAGCCGCAGTTAGCACAGCCCGCCAGAGAGATTTTTGGCCCTTCCGGGCCTCATCTTCAAGCCTGCACAGATTCAAGCCCGCACAGACTGCACACATCTCACATGCACATGGCTGAGCCCATACCCGTGGAGCACAGGCACTCCTGCCTGTGCAGCTTTGCCTTTCTTAGATTTTTTGATCCGCGTCCATCCGCGTAAATCCGCGGTAAAGGGGTTTCTGTCAGCCATCCGCCCGGTCTGTACCGGTCTATACAGGGGTACCCCCTCCCCTGTTTTTCACACTCCTGCTGAAAACAAAGCACTTAATGCATGTCGGCCCAAGCGTGGCCCTTGGGTGGCCCAACGGCCACCCAAGCTTTCACTCCATAAAAGCCAAACGCCGCAACCGGATGTAAATCCGGCTGCGGCGAATCGAAAACACTATAGCAAACAAAAGGAGAAGAGTAAAGCAGAAATCTCTGCCCAGTGCGCCTTGTTATAGTCTTAATCTGAAAATTTGCCAGCCATATGCCCTTTCTTGAACCCACCACCCTGACCGGCAAACATGCCATCCTCGAACCGCTCTCGCAGCGCCACCATGACGGCCTGGTCGAAGCCGTGAAAGACGGCGAACTGTGGAAACTCTGGTATACGATCATCCCCGAGCCTGCCCATATGCGCGCGGACATCGAGCGGAGGCTTGGACTGCAATCCAGCGGCGCCATGCTGCCCTTTGCCGTGCTGGACGCCACAACGGGAAAGCCTGCCGGCATTACCACCTACATGAATGTGGACGCGCCCAACCGCCGCGTGGAGATTGGCGGCACATGGTATCGGAAGAGCCTGCAGCGCACCGCGGTCAATACCGAATGCAAGCTGATGCTTCTTACACAGGCCTTCGAATCGATGAACTGCATTGCGGTCGAGTTCCGCACCGGCTTTTTCAACCACGCCAGCCGGCGGGCCATCGAGCGGCTGGGCGCGAAACTCGACGGCATCCTCCGCAGCCACCAGATCATGCCCAATGGCAACCTGCGCGATACCTGCGTCTACAGCATCATTGCCAGCGAATGGCCCGCGGTAAAGACGCATCTTTCATTCATTCTGCAAGGCCGCAAGTAGCAGAAGCCCCCAGCACCGTCATAGCTCTTGCTTTATTGCGAGCGTGAGTCAGTCCAGCGTATGGGTTGCACCTTGTCCGCTGAAGTCTGAATAAGCCTGTGGTCGTCAGCTGAGTCTTTGCCCAGCAGCAGGTAGTCGTTGGTCCGGTAGTACACATAGACGGCACACGCTGCACTGAATGACTAGTTGGGGGGATTGTTACGTCCAGGGCAGTGAGAGGCGGGCAGAAGGATTCGAACCCATGGATATGGCAGGGCTAAATTAACATTTTCGAGAGAGTCAATTCGAATTGATTGATATTCTCATTTTGCCCATTCTTTAAACGTAAAACCAGCTTTCCCGTTGTGCCTAGAAATAGTTGGATGTGATAACTTGTGCCGCCTTCTCTCTCGGTAATGTTGAGACGGTCAAGCCTGTCGTGAATCCAATCAAACGGAATTGCAAACGCCTCGTTCCTGCCAACACAGCCAAGAACAAATAGACCTGTCGAACCTTCCTTCAAAAATTGATCCCAATCAGGGTGATAACCGTACCAGAAATCTCCGGACTTATATTCTTTTGAGATAGTAATTACGGCGCGAACAGACTTGTCCGCCGTCCAATAAAGTGCTCGACTCTTTTTGATCATCGGAGCGTACTTTGGGGTCAATGCCGATATTATCTGTTCTCTGAGGCGGCTCACTATTTCTGCCGGTGTGGGACTGTAGGGGCGCCGCTCCTCAATTGTCGTACCATCAATAATTGCGCTTGCCAAATCACTTATTTGTTCTACGTCGGCTCGCTCGGCTGCGGTTGTTGCATTCTCTGCAACCGTGAATGCAATGTCAATAATTTTATCGAGTCGAGTGTATTCAAACGGAACTAGAAGGTCGTGAATTTTGGACACTGAAGCGAGTTCAGTATTTTCTTTCAGTTCAACAAGTTTCGCGAGCGATTCGGCGCTGATAATTCGAAAAGCCCATGCGTGTTTTGAACCGCGGACTTGCGCTTCCAAGTCTCCAGTATCTTGGCGGCCAACCACAAGAAGAACTGATGACTCCTGGTCGATAGTTCCAGCCTTAACCAACTGTTCTCGATAACCAGCGATTATATCTAGATTGACACGATAAGCATCTGTGGTTTTCACTTCTATCACAATTACACGACCGTCAGGCGCAACCCATAAGCCGTCGTATCCTATTGCATTTGTTCTGCCTTGATATAGTCCGTTGGTAACTGTGTAATCCAACCGCCGACCAAACTCGTTCACTATGTCCTGAAGGATAAAACCACTTTTGTCAAAACCTGCGCGCAAACAGACTTTGAGATATTTGAACAAGTTTCCACTTTCGGCAATTTGAAGATAGTCTCGTAAGTCGTGGCAGGTGTCTGAGTTGTCGGTAAGTTTGCCTGTTCCGCAGAGTGCAACGACCTGCTCGATAGATAGCGCATCCACTTGTGCACGGTCGGTCTTCAAAAGCGTCATCAGTGGTTTCATTGCCCTGGTATCACCGCTGAGAATTCTAAATGAATGTCTGGAACTATTTTCAGCATTTCTTGAGGATATTCAAATACAGACGATCAGATTACGGCTAAATGGTTTAGCGATCTTCGACAGCTTACCCCAGCTGGCGGCATGGCCCTTTTTCGCATTCTTTGTGCCTGCGCGCTGTTGTTCAGCATGGCACAAGCGCCGTGCCTCGCATTCCATAACGTGAACTCTTAATTGTTCGCTTTCGCTGCCGCCTGAGTTGGGAAATTAACGACGCATGCGCACATATACAGTTACTCTCGTGCCAGCAGAACATGGGGATGCTTCTGCGCATTCATAAACAGTTGTAAGAGTGCCTCTCTCGGGCTGCGCACTCCCTGCTCCAAAAACGGCCTGGCTCCCATTGAACGACTGGCGAATGGCGCGTATCTGGCTGGGCGCAATAGTTTGGGTGGCGGAGGACGCTCAGTGACGCGCAGTGAGGCCGTATTGCCCTGCTCGTAAGCCACGGCCGACCGCAGAGATTGCTGCAAATCTTTTGTTTCTGTTCTGTTTGTTTCATGGCCATACAAATTACACCCTGTAATTCTGAGGCCACTTTAGCGGTCGAAGAATCCCACAACTGTCTCCACAAGCCACCAGCGTGGTACTCTTCGCGCTCCGCGCCCAGAATAACTTCACTTGCAGCCCGCCCGTGGACTGGAGCATTGCTGCGAAGCAGTGATGACTGGTCCAGGCCAACTGTCCTGCCGGCCAGGGTGGATCGAGTCACATCCGAAATACGGTTTCGTCTTTAGAAATGAAACAGCAATTCAGTCCGCGGGCCAAATCATTCTGGCCGTTGCCGGACACGAAGCCGTACATGAAATCTACAAGAAGGATGAGGCAAGGAACATGGCAGATAACGTACTCCCGGAGCAAATCGTCGAATCCATTGCAATCGTTAACGCCAAATGCATGGGGGAGCACACATAAGCTGCGCAGGAACAAAAGGGTCCATACCTGAATCAACTGATTCGGAGAATGCCTGGCCTTCGGGTTAATCTGATGCAGCAGCTCCGCCTAAGAGGGATTGCCGATGTCCGCGACCAAAAGCATTGCTCACAATCTTGCCCTGATACGCGAGCGCATGGCCGCCGCTGCCGTCCGCGCCGGGCGCGGCCCTGAATCCATTACTCTGATGGCCGTCAGCAAGACCGTGGCACCGGAACACATTGCCGAGGCCCATGCCGCCGGCGTTCGCTGCTTTGGCGAAAACCGGGTGCAGGAATTTACTGAAAAGCTTCCCCAACTCCAGCATCTCAAGGACGCACAGTGGCGGCTGATCGGGCATCTTCAGTCCAACAAGGCCAAAAAAACGGTGGAACTGTTCCACACCGTGGATTCCGTGGATTCCCTCACCCTGGCCCGCAAACTCAACCAGGCCGCCGCCCAGGCGGGCCGGCAGCTCGAGGTCCTGCTGGAAATCAACATTGGCGGCGAAGAAAGCAAAGCCGGCCTGGCAGCCAATTCGCCGGAGCTGGAACAGATTCTTCAGGCAGCGCCGGAACTCGAGCATCTTCGTATCAGCGGACTCATGACCGTTCCGCCTTATACCGAAGATCCCGAGGGCGCGCGCCCCTGGTTTCGCGGCCTGCGCCAGCTGCGGGAGAGCATCACCGCGCGCCACCTGCCCGCCATCCGCATGGACGTGCTTTCCATGGGCATGTCGCACGACTTTGAAGTGGCCATTGAAGAGGGTTCCACCTGCGTGCGCGTGGGCAGCGCCATCTTTGGCTCGCGTCCCAAACCATGATCCCTGTCCGGGAATCCGCCACGGGGCTGAGCTTTGCCGTAAAGGTCCATCCCGGCGCCCGCAAAAATGCGGTCACCGGAACGGTCGGGGACGCGCTCAAACTTTCGCTCACCGCCCCGCCGGTGGAGGGCAAGGCCAATCAGGCGGTGGTGGAATTCTTTGCCGATTTTTTCCAAATTTCCCGCTCGTCCGTTACCATAACCAGCGGAGAAACCAGCCGCCTGAAAATCGTACGCATCACCGGCATCACGGCAGAGCAGCTTCGCCAAAAACTGGCCGGCCTGGCCGCCAGGTAGCAGAGGAGAATCATTTTGTCGTTTTATGAGCGCCTTCAGGAAATAAGGACCGGCTTTGAGCGCCCCTTCTGGGTCGCGAACATCAGCGAACTTTTTGAGCGGCTTTCCTATTACGCAGCCTTTGCCTCGCTGGCCCGTTATCTCAACGAGACCCTGCACTTTCCGGTAAAGCGCGTGGGAGCACTCACCGGGCTTTTCGGCGCACTGGTCTGGCTTCTGGCCATCATTGGCGGAACGGTGGCTGACCGTCTGGGCTTTCGCCGTGCTCTCTCTCTGGCTTATCTCATTCTTGGCGGCTCATATTTTCTGCTGGGCTCCCTGGGCGCTCCCTGGCTGGGACCGGTGCGCGATCATGTGCCTCTGCTGGCGCTGGTAATCGTGGTGCTTATGCTCCCCGCCCTGGGCGTTGCTTTGGTTAAGCCGTGCGTGGTTGGCACCACGGCGCGCGCTTCCAAAGAGAATGTTCGCTCCATCGGCTATTCCATCTACTACACGCTGGTGAATATCGGCGGGTTCTTTGGACCCCTGGTGGCCTCCTGGGTCCATCACCATATGAGCGTGGAGAACGTTTTTCGCGTCGCCGCTTTCAGCGTGTTTCTCATGTTCTTTGGCGTCCTGATTTTTTTCAAGGAACCCCGGCAATCCGGCGAAACCCAGGCGGCAAGCTTCTGCGAAGTGGCCCGCAATTTTGGCACGGTTGTTTCCAATCCCCGCTTCCTTTTGTTCCTGGTAATTTTCTCCGGCTACTGGATCGTGTACTGGCAGGAGTTCATCATTTTGCCGCTCTATGTGAGCAAATACATCAGCTCCAGTGCTGACACGGAAAGAATGCTGGCCACCGGCCCGGCCCTTGTCATCACTCTCACCGTGATACTCAATACACTCACCCGCAAAATGGCCTCGTTTCGTGCGGTTACTCTGGGAACTCTCATTTCATCTCTGGCCTGGATTCTGCTGATCATTCACCCTTCCGTGGCTATGGCGTATGGCACGCTTGCGGTCGTCGCTCTGGGTGAAATCATTCAGTCGCCCAAATACTATGAATACATTTCACGGCTTGCCCCTCCGGGCCAGCAGGGGACGTATATGGGCTTCGCCTTTTTGCCCATCGGGATCGGCTCGCTGGTCGGCGGCCCCTTTGGCGGGTTGCTCCTTTATTATTTCGGCGAAGTGCAAAAGCAGCCACAGCGCATCTGGTGGGTGATTACGGCCGTGGGCTTACTCACTGCTTTCCTGTTATGGATCTATGACCGCACCCTGGGCACGGCGCCCGATCCCGTAAGAGCGGGTGCTGTCAGCGTTGCCTAACTTAAGTGGATGTGCGAAAGGCTGCTGCCTGTCCCGGTGCTGCCGAAAACTGTGATTTAATAGAAGATTCTGAGCATGAACCTGCAATCCATACAGTCTGCCCTGCGCGAACGCGGCTTTGATGCGTGGCTGTTTTACGACCACCATCATCGCGATCCCATTGCCTACAAGATTCTCGGCCTGCCGGAAACTCTGTTTGTCACCCGGCGCTGGTTTTATCTGATTCCCCGCGAGGGCGATCCCGTCCGCCTGGTGCACCGCATTGAAGCCGGACACCTCGACACCCTCCCCGGCAGCAAGCGCGAGTACTCTTCCTGGCAGGAGCTTTGGGACCAGCTGAAAACCATGCTGGGCAGTGCAAAGACCGTGGCCATGCAGTATTCGCCCAACAATCTGGTTCCCTACATCGGGCTGGTCGATGCCGGCACGGTGGAACTGGTGCGAAGCTTTGGCAAGGATGTCGTCAGCTCCGGCGACCTGGTGGCTCGCTTTGAGGCCGCATGGACGGAAGAGCAGATCCAAAGCCACTTTGCCGCCCGCGACGCCATTGACTCCATCGTCCCCGCAACATTCCAGGAGATTGGGCGCAGAGCGCGCAATGGCGGCGTTACGGAATACGAAATCCAGCAGTGGATCGCCGAGGCCTTCCGCCGCGAGTCGCTGGTCACCGAAGACCTGCCGATTGTGGGCGTGAACGCCAACAGCGGCAATCCCCATTACGAGCCCAAAGCCGAGGGGTCCTCGCGCATAAATCCCGGTGACTTTGTGCTGCTCGATATGTGGGCGAAAAAGACCACGCCCCGCGCCGTCTATTACGACATTACCTGGACGGGCGTGATTGGCGCGCCTTCGGAAAAACAGCAGAAAGTTTTTGAGATTGTCCGCGATGCGCGCGATGCCGGCATCAAAAAAGTCCAGGAAGCCTGCGCCGCCAAACGCAAAATTGCCGGCTGGGAAGTGGACCAGGCCACGCGCGATCACATCGCCGGGGCCGGATATGGAAAGTATTTTATCCACCGCACCGGCCACTCCATTGGTGAGAACGTGCACGGCAATGGCGCGAACATCGACAATCTGGAAACCAAAGACGACCGCGAGATCATTCCCAACACCTGTTTTTCCATTGAACCCGGCATTTATCTTCCCGGCGAGTTTGGTGTCCGCAGTGAAGTCAACGTGCTGGTCCGCAATGGCGCGGCGGAAGTAACCGGTAAAATTCAGCGCGAACTGGTCCTCATCTAAATGGCAAAATCCGAAGCAACCTCAACGCAGGCCAAAGCGCCGCCCGAACCGATCAGCAGCATGGCTCTGATCGCGCCCGCGCTTGGCTGGATCATCCCCGGCGCGGGGCATATCGTGCAGAAGCGCTGGATTCGCGGCGTGGTCCTGATGGTCTCCGTGTTCATCATGTTTTTCCTGGGCGTGGCCATGGAAGGCAAAATCTACCAGCCTAATACCGGCGATCTGCTGGACATTCTTGGCTTTGTGGGTGACGCCGGCGCCGGTGGCCTCTACATTCTGGGACGCATGCTTAACTGGGGCGGCACGGCCATCACCTCCGCCACCGCCGATTATGGGACCAAATATATCGTGGTTGCGGGCCTGCTGAACATCATGGTCATGGTGGACGCATACCACATTGCAATGAGGCGGAAACCGTGATGCTCGCCATGTTCCAGACTGCTAACCTCCAGGTCTCGCATTTCACCGCGGCCCTGATCTTCTCTTTGTTCTCTTCGGTGGTCTTTGGCATCACCACGCGCAGCTACCCTCGCGACATGTTTCGCTACGGCGCTTACTGCTTTGCCTGGTTCATGGGCGGGCTCTTCGTGGCCAGCTGGATCATGTGGCTGCTGCATCACTGAGGCTGATGGCAGTCAGCACTCAGTAATCAGCATTCAGCCAAGGCACTGTACCTCCGAGCATTCAATCAGCGCGGCGATACGTGGTCTGAAACTCACACAAACTGTCGAGCTATAGGAAAGATGTTTCAGGACTGAGTGCTGAATGCTGAGTGCTGACGGCTGCTTCCTGACATCTACCCTTCCCACACAAACGCATCAAACCTGCGCTCAATGGTGAAGCCGAGGCGGCGATAGAGTTCCACGGCCTTGCGATTGGCTTCGGTCACGGTCAGGCTCAGGGCAGAAAAGCTGCGGCTGCGCAGATCGCGCGTGCACAGCCCGATCAGCGATTCGCCAATCCCGCGTCCGCGATGGCCAGGCAGCACGCAGACCTGGGTAACGTGCCCCACGTCATCGCGCACCCGCGAGCAGAGCAGCAAACCTGCCAGCGACCGTGTAGGGCGGTGCAGCGCTACAAAAGAAGAATTGGCGTCAAACGTACCGCATCCGGGGAAGCGCACAATATTGTTGAGAAAACGCAGCGAGCCGCCAAGGCTGCGGTACTGGTCGTTGATTTCGGAATCGATATGGCCCTGATAAGCGCTGGCGATCACGGCGGCGGCCGGCTGGAAATCCTGTTCTGACCAGCGGCGGAACTCAATGTCGGCCCCGGGGGCAGGATTCAGTTCAGCATTGTCCTTGAGAGGCAGGGACATAAAAAGCCGGGGAAACTGGCGAAAGCCTTCTTCTAAAAACGGAGCGCTGAGCACGCCGGAATCGTGGGGAAGAAGCTGCGCTTCAATGCGGCGGACGCCAGGCGACTGCTGCAGGGTTGCAATCACGTGCGCCGCCAGCCGGCGCTCCACGCAGTCTCCGGTGATTTGGATGCTGTCATCGCCGAAGATATCGCCAATCACGCCCTTGGAACCTTCATAGACGAAAAACGCATACCCACCCACACGCCCATGCTCCACGGCGGCGTATCCGGGCAGGATCTTGGAATCGATATAGCGCAGAATCATCTCCGCCGAAGGCTTGTAGTCCCACGACATGGTCCGGCCCCAGAGCGCGGTCTCGTTCTCCAGCAGATGCCGCAGGTGCTGCGCGCTGAAATGCCGCAGATCCAGGATCTCAAGTCCGTCGGCATGCGGGGTCGTAAATGATTCAACGCGGGTGTGGAGACCCATTGGACTGTCCTGTGTTGCTCGTACTTTGGGGGGAACGGCAACGAGGTAAGTCTAAGCCCGGAAGCCCGTATTCGGCAAAGCTTCCTGGCTCTCGCGAACCAAAGCAGTAGGCACCCGATGCGCTAACTGCCTTATCTGGTATTAGATACCAAAAAGAACTCCAGATGTTGTGGGGCCATTTTGCCCAGCGGCGTCACCTCGCGCTCGCCGACCGCCGCCTGCACGGCAGCCATGTTTCCTGCGCGTGTAACGACTACATGCTTCTCTGCAGGAATTCCCGAAGGCAGGTCGTAAGCGCTGCCCTGCTCATAGTATTGAACCGGCTGATTGCGATAAAAGTTGAGGCCATAGGCGATATCGCGCCGCACATTGAACACGGCAAGCGGCACATCATTCGGAACATTCAGCTCGGCCATCCGGGCATTCACCGCGCGCGCGGAGATGGCCTGGTCCACCACGCCCGCGGGAACACGCAGCAAAAATCCCATGGCCAAAACCACGGGCAGCAGAGTGGCAAAATGCAGCACCCGCAGACCGCCCCGCAGGACCATCAAAAGCACCATCAGGCCAATGACTATGGCGGCAATGATGATTTCGATGAGCACACCGCCTGGCGGGCGAAACTTGAGTATGAACCATGGCGCCAGCAGCGCCCCCGCGATCAGTGCGCCTCCAATGACCGCGTGGAGTATCAAACGTATGCGTGAGAGTGCGTGCTCCGTGCGGTGCAGCCAGTCGGCCGTGAGTAAAGCCGCAGCCGGTATCGCCGGCAGAATGTAACCTGGCAGCTTGGACCGGGAAATACTGAAGAACACAACCGGAATCAGGGTCCAGAGCAGAAAGAAAAATGGCAGGCCCTCGCCGGCGGCTTCCTCACTTCCCGTCTTTATTTTCTGGATTCCGTCGCGCAGAGTGCTGGCCAAAGCACTCAGCACAAAAACCGTCCACGGCAATGTGGACAACACAAAGACGATCAGGTAATACCAAACTGGCTGAGAGTGCTGATAACGATTCGTGCCGAAGCGCTGCAGATTGTGTTCGATGAAAAATGATCGGAAGAAACTCGGCACGCGAATCTGTATGGCAATGAACCACGGGAGCACAATGGCAAAAAACAGCACAAAACCGGGCCACCACAGGGTGCGCAGAAAGATCTTCCAGTCGCGGCGCACGGCGGCATACGCGACCACAATCAGCACAGCCAGCGCCGGGGCAACCGGCCCTTTGGCCAGCGCTCCAATGGCCAGCAGCGCATAAAAGGCCGCCAGCCAAACTTTTTTGCCGGTTTCATGCCACGTCCACCAGGCAAGCAGCGCAATGCAAAACGGCGCGGAAAGCAGCATGTCGGTGGACGCTCCGCGCCCGAACCCGATAATCGCGGCGCAGGACGCCGTAATCAGGGCAGCATCCAGCTCGGTGCCCGGACGAAAGCGCCGCATAAAGAAGAACACCGCCACCACCAGGGCCAGTGCGTGAGAAGCGGCGGGAATGCGCGCGACCCAGTCATGAAAGCCAAAAATTGCGTAGCTGTTGATGATCTTCCAGTAGAGCAGCGCCGGCTTTTCCAGCCACGGCGTGCCATTGAGCGTGGGGACCACCCAATCGTGCCGCACGGCCATCTCGCGCGCGATCTGCGCGTATCTGGGCTCGTCCGCGCCCACCAGGCCGAAGGCTCCCAGCGCGTAGAAGAAAAGAAATGCGCACGCAATGAGGACGATCGCCAGCTGCCACGCCATCAGCCGCGTGCGCGCGTTCATGCTTCCTGTCTCTGATTGCGGGCACTCACCAGCCCATAAAGACTGATGCCGACCCACGTGAACTCCAGCACCACAAAGCCGAGCTGAAAGGGCCGCAGGGCAATCACACCGAGAATGGACGACCCAATGGCGTTAACGATGTTATAGGTGTAGCTGCGTGCATTCAGCCAGCCGAATTGTGAGCCTGCATAGCCGGCCAGAATCAGCAACGCGCCGGTAAATGAAAACAACTGCGTCCAGGGTGAAACAGACATAATATTTTTAGTTCGTACGGGGCAGGTAATCGCGAATCAGCGCCAGTACGTGCTCCGTTGCCGCAGCCATCGGGCCTTCGAGCGAGAATCCGCTGGCGCATTCATGGCCGCCGCCTCCGAATTTCTCCGCGATAACGGCCACGTTGACCGCCCCTTTGCTGCGCACACTCACGCGCACACGGTTATCGGGTATTTCGCGAAAAAAAGCCGCGACTTCCACGCCGGCAATACTGAGGGCGTAGTTGACCAGCCCTTCACAATCCTCTTCCCGCGCGCCGAGGCGCTCCATGTCGTGGCGGGAAACAACCATCCAGCTGATGCCGCCTTCGCGCTTCAGCGCCGAAAGCGCGGCCCCCAGCAGATGCATCTTTGATTCAGCATTGGCGAAGTAAACGCTTTGTGCAATGCGGGCCGGGTCGGCGCCGCACTCCACCAGTTGCCGCGCCAGCTCAAAGGTGCGGGCGCTGGTGGGCGAGTAACAAAACGAGCCGGTATCGGTAAGCACGGCGGTATACAAACAAGTTGCGATTTCCGGAGTGACCTTTACCTGCGCCGCCGCCGCCAGGCGGAACACCATTTCCGCTGTGGCCGACGCGCCCGGATCAATCCAGTTGACGCTGGCAAAACTTTTCGACGTGCTGTGATGATCAATGTTGATCAGGAAATATCTTTCGAGGCCCTGCACTCGGGCGCGCTGCAGACTGTCGCATTCGAGCAGAATGGCCGCCTCATATTTTCCGTTCACGCTGGAAGCCTGTACCACGGTGTCCGCGAAGGGCAGCGGCCGGTAGATAAGCGGAACACTGTCACTGAGCACCACCTCCGTGGTCTTGCCCATCTGCCGCAAAATCTCCGAGAGCGCCAGTACCGAGCCGACTGCGTCCCCATCGGGACGGGCGTGCGAGGTAAGCACGAATCGGCTGTACCGGCGGATGTGATGCAGCACTTCTGTGAGCTGGTCCATCGTGGTTCGTCCTGGTTTATTTCCTGCGTTTCCTGATTCGATTCAGCAGCTGGTCGATCCTGGCCCCGTATTCTTCAGACCGGTCAAGGATGAAGGCCAGTTCCGGCACATGCCGAACTCCCAGGCTCTCCTTGACCTGATAGCGAATGTACCCTTTGGCGGCGTTGATGCCTTCCAGCGTCTGCTCCGCCTCCTGGTCATTGCCTTCCACGTGGATATACACCCGCGCGCTTTTGCCATCGGGCGCAAGCTGGATCTCCGTCACATTGCACAGCGCAATGCGCGGGTCGCCCAGCTCGCCTTCCAAAATGGCGCCAATCTCTTCTTTCAGGGCCTCACCGACGCGTTCGCGGCGGTGCTGCCTTCCTCTTTGCTCCGGCATACTCTTTGATACTGAATACTTTATTGCTGAATAAAAGACGCTGAATAAAACCACTTAGAATACCAGAACCGTGCAAACAGCGGGTTAAGGAATTCCCCTGGCAGGTGACCGCTAACTTTCCAGATAATCCAGAAACGTATCCACCACTTCGGCTCCGGCATTGTTGGCCAGGCGGACGACTTCCCGCTCCACATTGCGCATAAGCCCTTCGAGGTAGTCGCGCGAATCGGAGATTGCCACAACGCCCAGCGTGGCCCGCTGCCACAAGTCAGTGACATCAATTTCGGCGACCGAGATATTGAAGGAATGGCGCAGCCGGTCTTTTACGCTGCGCAGTACCTGTCGCTTGTCCTTGAGCGAGTGCGCGGCTTCGATGCGCAGCTCAAGAGTGAGATAGGCAATGGGCACGGGCGATTGAGTTTGCGTAACCGGGTAATGGACGATCGTTGAAAGTGATCGTCCATTACCCAGCGTATTTTATGCGACTCCCAGCTCGGCGGCGATGCGTTCGATCACAAACGATTCAATCACGTCGCCCTTCTTGACGTCATTGAAGTTGTTGAGGCCGATACCGCATTCCATACCGGTGCGGACCTCACTGGCATCGTCCTTGAAGCGCTTGAGCGATCCGATTTTGCCCTTGAACACCTGCACGCCATCGCGGACCAGCCGAACCTCGGAATCGCGCTTGATCAGGCCATCGAGCACATAGCAGCCGGCAATCAAGCCCACCTTCGGTACTTTGAAGGTGTCGCGGACTTCGGCGCGGCCCTGATACGTTTCCTTGATGATCGGCTCAAGCAGGCCAGCCATGGCTTTGCGGATTTCGTCCTGCAGTTCGTAAATGATCGAGTGCAGGCGGATATCGATTTTCTCCATCTCCGCGAGTTCCTGGGCCTTGCGCTCAGGACGCACGTTGAAACCGATGATCACGGCATTGGAGGCCGAAGACAGCAGAACGTCGTTCTCTGTAATCGCGCCGACTCCGGCATGCAGTATCTTGATTTTCACCTTCGCAGTGGAAAGCTTGCTCAGCGTATCGGCCAGCACTTCCGCCGAACCCTGAACGTCTGCCTTCAGAATGATCGGCAGCTCTTTCACGCCCGCATTTTTGATCTGCTCCGAGAGCCCTTCGAGTGACAGCTTGTGGCTCTTGGCCAGCGTGGCCTCGCGGGCCTTCTGCTCGCGATACTCCGCGATCTGGCGGGCCTTTTCCCGGTCCGCCACCAAAAGCTGGTCACCGGCCTGGGGCAAGCCCTCCAGACCCAAAACCTCAACTGGTGTCGAGGGCGGAGCCTCTTCCACCGCGTTGCCGCGATCGTCAAACATCGCGCGAACTTTTCCGAAAATGTTGCCGACAATAAAGTTGTCGCCGACGCGCAGCGTTCCGTTCTGCACCAGCACCGTGGCCACCGAACCGCGTCCGCGATCAATTTTGGCTTCCACCACCGTGCCCGTTCCCGGGCGCTCCGGATTGGCCTTGAGTTCCTGCAGATCGGCCACCAGGCAGATCATTTCCATGAGCAGGTTGAGATTGGTGCGCTGCTTGGCCGAGACGTCCACAAACACCGTGCTTCCGCCCCAGTCTTCCGGCATCAGGCCGCGGTCGGCCAGCTGCTTCTTCACTCGATCAGGCATCGCGTCCGGTTTGTCGATCTTGTTCACCGCCACAATGAGCGGGACCTTGGCCGCATTGGCGTGGTCAATGGCTTCGAGCGTCTGCGGCATCACACCGTCGTCAGCGCCCACCACCAGCACCACAATGTCCGTGACCTTCGCGCCGCGAGCACGCATGCGGGTAAAGGCCTCGTGGCCAGGCGTATCCAAGAAGACGATCTGGCGGCCGAAGGCCGGTGAATCCTCTTTGGTGATTCTTACTTTGTACGCGCCGATGTGCTGCGTGATTCCGCCAGCTTCGCCGCCGGCCACGTTGGTTTCGCGGATCGCGTCCAGCAATGATGTTTTGCCGTGGTCCACATGGCCCATGATGGTAACGACCGGAGGGCGCGACACTGCAGCCGCGGCGCCTACCTGCGCCGTGCCGGTCATTTGCGCCATCTCCTGCGCCGCCTGCTCTTCAAAGCTGATGGATTGAACGTCGGCGCCGAAATGACGGGCCAGATCTTTGGCCAGGTCGAAATCGAGAGTCTGGTTCACCGTGGCCATCACACCTTTCATCAGAAGGCGTGCAATCAGGTCCTTGGCCCGGACTTCGAGCTTCTCCGCCAGATCTTTCACGCTGATTCCCTCAGGGATATTGAGAGAGCGCGTGATCGGCAGCGGCTCATTGGAGACGGCAAGCCGTGGCGGCGGAACAAAGCCCTTCATCGGACCTTCTTTAGGTCCCTGCTGATAGCGCTGTCCCGGACGTCTGCTGGGCGGTCCAGGGCGTCCTGCTGGTTTCGCCGGCGCGCCCGGAGGCGGCAGCTGCCCCGGTGCTCCTCCCATGCCGGGACGCGGCGGAAAACCGCCACGTGTAGAACTGGTTGGGTGCGGTCCCCGGCGCGGCTCACCTGGCCGCGAAGAATATGGCGGACGCGATCCTGGCGCTCCACCCGGCCCTCCTGGCCCACCTGGGCGAGGACGCTGGAAAATCGGCTGTCCGCGCACCACTCCCCCCTGCGGGCGGTTACTGGGTGGCGGCTGCGATGGTGGCCGAACTACCGGCGGCGGTGGCGCTGGCGCGTGATACACCGGGCGCGGCCCCGTCTGGGGCGTAATCATACGGCGCTGCGGAACTATAGGCTGCTGCGGAGCGGGCTTGGCCGGCGCTGGCGCGGAAGCTGCAGGTGGCGGCGCTGCCTGGGTGCTCGCGGGTGGCGCTGGCGCGGGTGCGGAATGTGGTGGCGCACTCACTACCGCGGCAGGAGGATGCGGCGGCGGCGTAACCACGACAGCCGGCGGAGCCGCTGGTTTTTCCTGGACTACCGGCGCAGCAGGCGCGGGAGCATGAACCGGAGGCGGCGCGACTGGTTTGGCCACGGGTGGCATTACCACCGCAGTCTTCGGCGGAAGCGGGACAATCAGCCGGGGCTTATCCACTACTACCGGAGGAGGCGCCGCCGGCGCTGTCACCACAGGTGGTGTCACCACGGGAGGTGCAGTCACCACGGGCGCGGCCGGCGCGGGTTTTGGAGGAGCAGGGGGATGTTGTTGCTGCTGCTCTTTTTCCCGCAGCAGCTTAAGTACATCGCCAGGCTTGGAGATTTTGGAGAGGTCAAGCTTCGGCCGGACATCGCCAGCGGAAGCTCTGTCCCGCGACGCAGGGCCTGATTTTGAAGCGAAATGCTTTCTCACTTTTTCCGCCTCATCGGCTTCCAGAGAACTGGAGTGGGTCTTCTTCTCGGTGACCCCGACGATCTCCAGCACATCCAGAATTGCTCTGCTCTTGACTTCAAGCTCTCTGGCCAGATCATTGATTCGAATTTTCATCCGCTCTGCGTTTCCTCCACACAATTTCTAGGCGATCATAAAGCCCTCACAGCTATGCAAGTTTTTGATCCCTCGTAAACTCTTCATCCCAGCACTTACGATTCTTTGCCGGCGTTTTCGTTTTGCTCCGGCGCTTCGCCTTCACCGGACTCGCCCTCGCTCGCGGCTTCCGCGTCCATGGCCACGGGGGCTGCTTCTTTTACGCCATTCTCGTCATTATTATCGGCCAGAACCGGCGCACTTTCAGCCGCGGCCGTCTCGCCTTCCCCGGCTGCCGGTTCGGCAGCGGCAGGGGCTGCACCCGGCTCCAGGCTGGCAAAATAATTATTCACCGCAACACTGATTTTTTCCACAGTTTTGGGGCCTACACCCGGCACTTCTTCCAGCTGCTCCGGAGTCATGTCCGCCAGAGCTTCCACCGTGGTAATACCGGCCTCATGCAGCTTCTCGATGAGCGTTTCGCCCAAATCGGTGACCTTATCGAGCGGAGTGGACGCCTGGCCAACCAGGGAAGCCATCTGCTGCTCCACCTCCTGGCGCTTCTCCTCTTCGCTCTTGATGTCGATCTTCCAGCCCAGCAGCTTGGCGGCGAGGCGGACGTTCTGCCCCTTCTTGCCGATGGCCAGAGAGAGCTGGCTGTCGTCCACCACCACTTCCAAATGCTTTTCCGTGGCATCCACGACGGTCACGCGGCTCACCTTGGCCGGCTGCAGCGCCTTTTCCGCGAAGACCGCGGAGTCTTCGTGGTATTCGATGATGTCGATCTTTTCTCCGCGCAGCTCGCGAATGATCGACTGCACGCGCATACCCTTCATGCCCACGCAGGCGCCCACGGCGTCCACGTCTTTATCCTTGGACATCACGGCAATCTTGGTGCGCTCGCCGGCTTCGCGGGCAATGGCCCGGATCTGCACCGTGCCATCGTAAATTTCCGGGACTTCCGTCTGGAACAGGTTCTGCACCAGCTCCGGCGCGGCGCGGGAAACCACCACCGCCGGCCCTTTGGAGTTCTTGTCCACGCGCACCAGCACCACGCGCAGGCGTTCACCGATGGAAAACGATTCGAGGCGCGACTGCTCTTTCTTGCCCATGCGGGCTTCGGCCTTGCCGATATCCAGAATCACATCCGGCCCTTCAACCCTCTTTACCGTAGCGTTGAAGATCTCGCCCACCCGGCTGATGTATTCGTTGTAGATGGTGTCGCGCTCGGCCTCGCGCACCTTCTGAAAGATGATCTGCTTGGCGATCTGCGCCGAGATGCGCCCCAGCCCTTCCGTGGACTTGAGGAAGCGTACTTCGCCGCCGATTTCGGCGTTCTCGTCGATCTTTTGGGCGTCTTCGAGCGAAATTTCCAGCTGCGGATCTTCAATGTCGTCTTCCGACGCCACAATCGACTTGACCGCATAAACCCGGATGGAGCCGTTTTCCTTGTCGAACTGGCCCTGCAGGTTTTCCTGGCTCTTGTCTTTCTTCCGCGTGGCCGCGACAATGGCGTCTTCCACCGCGCTGACCACAATTTGCGGGTCAATTCCCTTTTCGCGGCTGAGTGCGTCGATCACGTTATAAATTTCGCTTGCCATACAAATTCCCTTGTGAATGCCCTGCCTAAAACTCAGGCGAAAGATTGGCCTTCTCTACGTTGACCAGATCGATTTCCACCTGCCGCCCCGGTTGTGCGTGTCCTGGCTTTGGCTTTTTGCCAGGCGTCACTTCCAGGGTAAGCCTGCCGTCCGCGAAACTCTGCAAACGTCCTTCAAAGCTCCGGCTGCCCTCCACGGGCTGGCGCGTCATCAGCTTGACTCTGCTGCCGCAAAACCGGACGTAATCCTCGGCCCGAAACAGCTTGCGGTCCAGCCCCGGGGAGGAAACCTCCAGCGTATAAGCTCCGCCCGGTATGGCATCCTCCACGTCCAGGATGACAGAAACCTCGCGGCTCACGTTGGCGCAATCCTCGTGGGTCACGCCTTCTGGTTTGTCGATGGTGATTCTCAGGGCCCGGGCTTTGCCTCCGCCCCTCAGTTCAGCCTCCACCAGTTCGAGTCCATGAGTTGCGGCCACACGGCCGGCAATTTCGCGAATTTTGTCGAGGTCAACCGCCATAACAACCTCGTAATAGTTGTGTCAGAACCCTTCGCCCCGCGCTCAGGATTTTTTGCCCACAGGCCGGCATCAGGGGCAGCATTCGCCGAGGCCGCTGCTCTTCCGCAAACCTCGCGCCGCTTTCGCCTGGCAGCCCGCGCCCGAGCAAAAAGTTACGCTCAAAAATAAAGTGGGCCATTCGCCCACTGGTACGTTCGCCAATTTGGGGACTTCCCCACTCAAGCAAGCGCACAGACAGCTTGAGCCGAAACCAGTTATTACCAAATTAATGATACGCCAGCCAGGGCCAAAAGACAAACGCGGCCCGGCATGAATCCAGCCCTGGACGGTGCTGGCGCATACCCGCCAGAATGCGGCGACTAACCCCGCACTATTATGGATCAGGATTACAAGCCGGGGAAAGTTAGCACAAAATCTGCCCGGATACTGGAAGAGTGGTACCAACTTATACCACCCCTCCGCTCCGGGGTTAGCGAGAGATTAGTGAGCTTTGCTGGCTATGGCTTTGGGTTTCTTCATCTGGGACCCAAGATGCTCGGCCAGCCGTATGGAAAGAGTGATGATGGTCATGGTGGGATTCGAGATCCCGGCAGAAGCGAAAACCGAGGATCCGGCAACATACAGATTATCCACACCATGGATCTTTAAGTTTTGGTCGACCACTCCTTCTTCCGGCGCAGTCGAAGCTGACATCCTGGTCGTTCCGACGTGGTGGCCATTGACTGTCCATTGATTCTTCAGGCTTTCCCAGTCCGGCCAGGAAATGATGCTGGGAAACTTGGCTGAAGCCTTATTGAACAGGGAGCAATTCGTCTCGTACGTCTTTTTATCCAGATCACTGAAGGCCCAGTGAATATGGGTTTGCCGTTGTTTAAAGACAGGATCGGTGCATTGAATGCATTCGGTGCGTCCGGCGCATTTTTCGCATTCAGCCAGGGCAACATAACTGTCGTAATTCGGGGCCATTTCGAAGTACATTTGGGACGTATTTCTGGCGCCTCGCGGCCAGAACCAGCATGCTCCAATGCCTTTGCTTCTGGCGGTATCGGCGTCCACCGTGAACCTGCCGTTGATGTCATTAATGTTGCCCGTTGGATCGCTCCATCCGGAGCCATTCATCAGGCTGTTCTCGGCCCCCGAGAGATATGTATTCGTGGTTTTGATTTCATCGTTTTGCGTAAGCGGGTGGCACATGAAATAGCGGCCCACCAGTTTGTTGCCAACTCCGGAAAGCAGAAGTTGCCGGGCATTGGCGACGGCCCCGCAAGCCAGAATGTAGAGATCGGCGGTAACGGTAAACTCGGTGGCCTTTTGTGGATTCACCGGATCGTCGTTCATGCTGGCGACCTGCAGGCTTCGCACCGATCCGCCCTGTTCCACGATATTGAGCAGGGTTGCATTCACGATGACACGGACAGCGGAATCACCAATCGTTGTCCCATCAAAGGTCCGGGTAGCAAAGTTGAGCCATTGACTGCCCATAAACTGGTACATTTCGGCGTTGAAATGATCAAGGTGAGGCACAGCGGCCGGCAGGCCCTGCTTCTTCATTTCAGCAGCCCAGAACTCCGCCGTGAAATTTGCGCCATTGGCGCCATAGTCGCCAAAAAGATGGTTGAAACGTACCGCTTTTGCGTAGTAAGGATCGAGCTGCTCGCGGGTAATCGGCCAGCCAGGAAAGCCGGGCCGCTTCTCGAAGGTAATGGGATCCAGTGGTCTGGACTGGCCGCCCCAGTGGGTTGAAGTTCCGCCATACACCCGTTCCCGCTCTTTGGTCGGCTGGGTATGTCCATCGTAGGGCAGAATCAGAAAGTCCTGTTCGTTGCGTGAGAAATTCCCATCCGCCACACCGTTGTACAGCTTGACCTTGTCGGGCCAGCTCTCCTGGTAATAGTCGGGATTGGAATAGTCCAGCTCCCGTCCGCCGTCAAGCAGAATCACATCCAGGCCTGCCTGACTCAGCTCCCAGGCGGCGGTTATGCCGGCTGGTCCTGAGCCAATCACACAAACCTGGGCCTTCTGCGGAGAAGTGATGTTTTTACCATTGCTGATCATGAGAATTTTCCTTTCAGCATGGAAGACGACGCAGGCTTACATTTTCCTTCGGCGATGCCCGTCGATTTTCGACTACGACGCGATGGCTTCTCAGTGCACCAGAAAGAAAAGACACGTGAAATGCTGCTAACGACCAATAAGTGGTAGCGTTATCGTGAACCTGGGGGGCTCATTATGTTCTGCCGATTTTGTGGGGTCACCATACCTGACGATTCAGCATTCTGCAATTCATGTGGCAAGTCGCTGACTATATCGCGGCAGAAATCGAACCCAGGCGATTTATCTATGGCTAACACCTTTGTGCCCGCGCTACAGGCATCCAGCACTTCTGCTTTGCCGGTATCGAGCGACACTGGCAAGAAAGCTCTCGCCACTCTGCTGATCGTGATGCTTTCCTTGTGCGTAATTAGTGTGCCCTACGGCCTGACGCCCAAAAATCTTACGCAGGCCATCTGTGACCTTATTGCGGTGCTTCTGCTGGTTATCGCTTTGGTCTTCAGTATCGGGTGGAGAATCAAGCTTGCAGGCTACATAAACACGAGTGGCCGCCAGGCTGTGGCGGTCTTTTTCATTGTCTTCTGTGCCTGGGGTTTTGCCCTTGTAGTTATGTCGGCAACCAGATCGCATGGTGATCCGCTCACCGCTATCCCGCTGACAATGGCGGCTCTCTATGTCCTGGGCTTTTATGCCTGTACGCACTGGCTCAGAAAACTAAGGCGCAGCGAACAAGGGCAGACAATTCAGCGCGAGGCTGAAGGGGCTGGCGGCGCTTCTCCGGTTTAAGCCGTAAACTCAGAACTCTAGGTTATTTGTGTAAAATTCAGGAATGTACGATGCAAAGATTTATTGGCTTCATTTGAGCAGCAGCCGCGTTCCCGGCTGCGTAACCACATACGCTATTTGTCGCAGCAATGAACCGCGCAATGGACTAGGTGGTGCGTGTCCAACGGTTCACTACACCTCTTGGACAGTGCTTAAGAACAAGCTGCAACACATCAATATACCAGAGCAGATCATTGACGAGGCCGGTCAGGAACTCGATAAAATCGGGTACTACCTGCTGCAAGACATTCGCCTTAGCCATCAGCAATTGGTAGATTTGCAGTTTCCAGATGTTGTCAATGTTGGTTTGGCAGAAGAAGGCGCAGGCTGAAAACAGGATCACTGCACTGGTGGCAACTTAGACACACACACGTAATTACATACTCGGCCCTTATACTTTGGTGATTTGGTCCTCGTACCAACTTAGTTGCTCAACACTCTTTGCTATTGCCTCTTCAACCTGCGCTGAAGAGATTTCCAACTCGCCAAAAAAGTTCTTATGTTCATTAGATATCTTCCGCATTACCCTGTATTCCCACTCACTTTTTGAGTTTCCATGAATTACGGAATCCCGCGAGTCGACGAGATCCTTGAAGAACTTGATAGGCACCGGGCTACCCTTAAAACGCTCATTTAGTCGTTCGACCTTATCGATTGTTGAACCCTTTTTCCCCATGCCAATTTTCAAGGAGTAGCGAGTTACCCAATGGTCTATTCTTGTCACAAGCGCGACTATCGCAAGATTATTTGCAGCAGTTCGAAGGTCGTCAAAATACGTTTGTTGGTATCGAAACGCGTCGTCATCAAGATTTAAGCGATCATTTTCCTCTTCCCGCGCTATTCCTTCCAGGCTAAATCTGTGATTTGCCCTCACTAACGCATTGAATTCAATCTGGAGGGGGTTGGGCACTTCAAGTACTTCGTCAAGAGGATCGAATGGTATGTCTTTCGGGTCTATTCCCATGTGACTTCCTGCTTCAAAGAGAGCGGGTAATTACTGTGGGACTTCGATTTGCAGTGCTGAATATGCCGCCAAAAGATTGAAGAAACACAGGATAAGCTGGCGGAGAGGGGGGGATTCGAACCCCCGATAGAGCTTTTGACCCTATAACGGTTTAGCAAACCGCCGCCTTCAGCCACTCGGCCACCTCTCCGGAAAGCGGACTTTTAGCATTGTATCAGTTTGGGGCGGTTTCAGTACAAAAGGCGTCTTTGCCGCGGCCCGTGCGGCTGATACACTTTCAGACAATAGCAAGATACCCAGGTAAAAATTGTTCAGGTCAAAAAATGTCCAGGTCAAGAAGAGACTCCGGAAACAGTCTTAAGCAGGTGACTGCGTTTCTGTCTCAGTTGCGAAAAAAGCTGAACGTTCAGCCTTTGGAAGAGATTGAGCGCCGGGCCATCGACAAGGCCCTGCGGGCCACCCATGACGATAAAGTTCTCGCTGCCGCGCTGCTTGGGATTGGCAAAACAACACTCTACCGCAAGCTGAAGAAGTAATGAAACATTTGGTCCGTCAGCTCCGTTCGTAACCGTTACAGTGCAGCACCGGCCAGCGCATGCTCATGCCACGCGCTCAGGGATTCGAGCGCCTGAACGCAGACCAGGCGATGGCGCTCCTTCTTGTCGCGCACGCGACGGCGCACCGCCTCGTCCAGTTGCGGCAGCAGATCAAAGGTGATGTTGGCCGGCTGGAAACGTTTGCTCTCGGCGTGGCAAATGTAATGCACCAGCGAGCCCAGCGCGGTTTCGCGGGGCGGGGCCGAGGGTTCCAGTCCGTGGGCGATGCGCGCCACCTGAATCCCGGCGAGCATTCCCGTGGCGATGGATTCGGTGTAACCCTCCACGCCGGAAATCTGCCCGGCAAAGAAAACATTCCTGTGCCGCTTGAGCGCGAGCGTTTCCGTGAGCAACGTCGGGGCATTGATGTAGGTATTGCGATGGATCTGCCCATAGCGCAGGAACTTTGCGTTTTCCAAACCGGGAATCAGGCGCAGCACCCGCGCCTGCTCGCCATACTTCAAATGGTTTTGGAATCCCACCAGATTGTAGGAATCGGCGCGCAGATTTTCCCGGCGCAGCTGCACCACGGCATAAGGCGGCCTTCCCGTTTTGGGGTCGGCGAGGCCCACCGGCTTCATGGGGCCAAAGCGCAGAGTGTCGCGTCCGCGACGGGCGATCTCTTCAATGGGCAGGCAGCCTTCAAAGTAGTTCAGTTTCTCCCAGTCATGGCTCTCGGCGGCTTCGGCGGCGGCCAGAGCATCCAGAAAGCGATCGTATTCCTCTTTGGTAAAGGGGCAGTTGATGTAATCGGCGCCACCCTTGCCATAGCGTGCGGCAAAGTAAACCCGCGACGAGTCAATGGAATCGGCTTCCACAATGGGACTGATGGAATCGTAAAAATAAAGATGGTCGCTGCCGGAGAGCCGGGCAATCTCGAGCGAGAGCGCATCGGAGGTCAACGGACCGGTGGCGACCACGGTGATGCCATCGGTTTCAGCTTCATCGATACGCGTACACTCCTCGCGTATGATTTTGATCCGCGGCTCGGCGGAGATGGCCTCGGTGACGCGAGCGGCAAAAGCTTCACGGTCCACCGCCAAAGCGTGGCCGGCAGGCACCTGCACTTCTGCCGCAATCCGCAACAGCAGCGAGCCGATGCGGCGCATTTCTTCCTTGAGCAGCCACGGCGCGGTGTTTTCGCTTTCCGACTTCAGCGAGTTGGAGCAGACCAGCTCGGCAAAGTCGCCGGTCTGGTGGGCCGGCGTGGACTTTACCGGACGCATTTCATAGAGCTCCACCTGCAGATTGCGCTGGGCGCACTGCCACGCTGCTTCACAGCCGGCAAGGCCCGCGCCGATGATTCTGATCTTCATAAATCCTTTTACTACTTGCTGGTTGATTGGCCGGTCTGGTTCGCGGCCAGCTGTTTGAGGGCGTCTCCGCTGAGCAGCATGGTTTCCCACTCGCCGAGCAGCTTCGCGCCCAGCGCGTCATAAAACTGGATTGCCGGCTGGTTCCATTCGAGGACCATCCAGCGGATGCCGTAACAGTTTTCCTCAACCGCCACCTGGGCCAGATGCCGCAGCAGCGCTTTGCCAATACCCTTGCCGCGCATCTCCGTAAGGACGAACAGGTCTTCCAGATACAAGCCGGGCTGCCCGCGCCACGTGGAATAGTTGTAATGGAAGAAGGCAAAGCCCGCCGGCTTCCCTTCCCACTCGGCAAGCACGCAGCGAAATTTGGGTTGCGGGCCAAAACCGTCGCGTCGCAGATCGGCTTCCGTGGCGACCACGGCATCGGGCTCGCGTTCGTATTTCGCCAGCTGGCGAATGAAGAACAGAATCAGAGCCAAATCATTGACGGTGGCGTTGCGTATGCGGAGCATCTTTAATTTAGTCAAACTCAGAGTATCACTCGCTCGTCGCCCACCCGGCGGGTGACTCTCTGCTGGTCGAGATATTCGAGCAGCGGGATGGCGTACTTGCGCGTGACGCCGATGAGGTCCTTGAATTTTCCCACGTCAATTTTGGGCGATGTGGTTTTGTACTGGGCCACGATCTGGCGCAGCCCCTGCAATGCGCTTTGGTGAAATACCAGGTCGTCGGCCAGCTTGATCAGCACGCGGTCGCGCAGCAGAAGCGTGACCAGTTTTTGCGCGCGCGTGTTGTCCACCGGCAGCGCGGCCAGGACTTCTTTCATCAGCGGGACTTTGAGTCCGGCGTCGGCGAAGGCCCTTTCAATCTGCTGTTTGGCTTTGCTCTCGTCGTCTTTTAACTGCACGCCTCGCCCGGCCAGGTGGACCTGTTCGCCCGCGACTTCGGTTTTCTTTTCCGCCGTTAGCTGCGCCAGCACGGCTTCCAGAACCACCGGCTGCAGGCCCAGCTTTTCGCGCAGCTCTTCCTTGCCAATGCCGGCGACCAGAGGATTGGCTTTATGAAAGGCATCGAGCGCAGCCACCAGGCGTTGCCGGATTTGGGCAAAGACCTCAGCGGCGATCATGCGGTCTGCCGCCTGGATGACCTGTTTTTGCTGCACCATTGCGGCGACGAGCGGCTTGAGTACGGACTCTTTCAAGCCCATTTCGCGCACCGCGCCGGAGAGCGTGAAACCATCGTGGCCTCGGCGGGCGATACGCGCCAGCAGCGCCTGCTGGCGATTGCCCTCGGCGAAAACTTTGAGGGTCGCGAGCGCGGCATCTTTCTTCTGGCGAGGAAGCGGAAAGGAATCTAACACCACCGCGCCGCCAATGGTCACCACGGGGGAAAACTGGCGCAAAATCACGCGGTCCCCCGGCAGCACCAGCAGAGGCTCTGCCGTGCGCAGGCGGGCGAAGCCGCTTGTGCCAGGCTTGAGTTCTCCTGCTTCATAAAGGGAAACCTCGGCGATGGTTTCAGCGGTAAAGGCATGAAGATGCACGCGGGCGCGGTCTTTGAGCGGCTTCGCGTCTTTGAGCAGAGAGAGCTGCACGGCGAGGGTTTGAGTGGTTTCGAATACGCCCGGACTGGCGAGGGTCATGCCTCGGGCCAGTTCTTCGGTTTGCACGCCGGAAAGGTTGAGTGCGGTCCGCTGCCCGGCCCCGGCCTGCTCGCTGGCCGCGCCATGTACCTGCACGCCGCGAATGCGCGCCTTTTTGCGCGGAGGAAATATCTCGGCTTCTTCTTCCTTTTTGATTTTGCCCGCGATCAGCGTTCCCGTGACCACGGCGCCAAAACCTTTCATCACAAAGACACGATCAACCGGCAGGCGGAACAAAGCCTCGGTGTCGCGTGCCGGAACATCGACGGCCAGCCGGGCAATTTCGCGCTTCAGCTCGTCGAGACCAGCGCCGCTGCGGCTGCTCACCGCCACAATGGGCGAGCGCTCCACATCGAGAAACGACCCGCGCACGAATTCCTCGATCTCCATGCGTGCCACGGTGAGGGTCTCTTCGTCCACGAGGTCGGCTTTGGTGATTACGGTGATGCCCCGGGGAATGGAGAGCAGCCGGCAGATTTCAAAGTGCTCGCGGGTCTGCGGCTTGATGGATTCGTCCGCCGCGATCACCAGCAGAACCAGGTCCATGCCGCCCACACCGGCCAGCATGTTGCGCACAAAGCGCTCATGGCCCGGAACATCAATAAAACCCAGGCGGAGCTTTTCACCGCTGGCGGCGTTCAGCTCAAGATGGGCAAAGCCCAGATCAATGGTGATGCCGCGCCGCTTCTCTTCTTCCAGACGGTCGGCATCGATGCCGGTCAGGGCTTTGACCAGCGAGGTCTTTCCGTGATCAATATGGCCGGCGGTGCCAAGGATGATGGATTTCATGCCGCTTCAGTGTAACGAATGAACTAAAAGGTGACATTTTTAAAGTGGCTGGACAAGCCATTTTTTGTCAGTTGACGTGTAACGCTATTCGCGGTATCACGCGGGTGATACAAAGCCAGCAGCCATTGCCAGTCGGCTAATTGATGCTAAAGGTCCAAAATTGTAAAACGATTTATTTTCCGTAACTTAGAAGAATAAAATCACGCAACCCCAGTAAAATTGGGATCAGATTGGGAGCAGGGCTTCTGAACCCCAATAAAAATTGGGATCATTGGGATCACCGGGAAGGGGGCTTACGTTCCGATGGACATGGTGCTAAATCGAGCAAACAAGAGAACGCTTCATGAATAAAGCATCCAAAGTTGGCATTTGCATTGGTTTTATACTTGCCGGATTAGTGCTGATGGACAGTGTATCTGTGACAGCACACAATTATGCGCCCGGCAGTGACTGGCTTATTCTAATCGCGTGTCCGCCTGCCATTTGCCTAATGGCGACAGAAACTGCCAGCTTGCCCGTAACTGTCCTGATTTGCCTGATCGTGAGTCTAATGAATGCTGTCTGGTACGCATTGTTGTTCGGCGTCATTGGAAAGGTATTTGGAGAGGGCGGTTATTTGGACAAAATGTGAGCAATGAACAGTATGGACGAACCACTGATTTACACAAGTGTACGCAACTAAAATTCAAAACCGCGGACACAGCCGGGGAGGCTGTGCTACATGAGCATGGCAAGGCCACATGAGCATGGGAGATTTAGGCACGAAATGGTACCCTCATTGACTTATGAAAGAAGCTACCCAATTCGTGAAAAAGAATGATCTGGACCCCGCTCAGGACGCGGCATGGAACGACTACATTGAAGACTTTCGCCGCGCGGGCCATGAAACTGTGGACTGGATTGCGCAGTATCTGAACGGCGTTGCGAATTTGCCGGTGCTGGCCAGGGTGAAGCCGGGCGAGCTGATGGATTCGCTTCCCGCCTCGGCGCCGGAGCAGGGCGAATCTTTTCAAGAGATTCTGCACGATTTTGACCAGAAGGTAATGCCGGCGGTGACGCAGTGGAACCATCCCCGGTTTTTTGCCTACTTTTGCTGCACCGGGTCCACGCCTGCCGTGCTGGGCGAGATGCTGGCGGCGGCGCTCAATACCAATGGTTTGCACTGGAAGACCTCGCCTGCGGTGGCGGAGCTGGAGCAGCGCACGCTCGACTGGCTTCGACAGTGGATGGGACTGGAGGAAGGCTGGTTTGGCATTGTCTATGACACGGCCTCTACTTCCAGCATGCACGCGATTGCCTGCGCGCGGGAGATGGTGGCGCCGGAAGCCCGCCAAAACGGCAATCCGCCGGGGCTGGTGCTCTACACCTCGGAGCAGGCGCACTCATCGATTGAAAAAGGCGCGATTGCCGTGGGGATTGGACAGAACAACGTGCGCAAGGTCCCGGTGGACAGCGAGTTTCGCATGAGAGCGGACGCGCTGGCGGCGATGATCGAGCAGGACAAAGCCACAGGCAAGCGGCCTTTCTGCGTGGTGGCGACTGTGGGCACTACGTCTTCTACCAGCATCGATCCGGTTCCGGAGATTGCCACTATCGCGGAAAAGCACGGCCTGTGGCTGCACGTGGATGCGGCTTATGCCGGCGCGGCGGCCATTATTCCCGAATACCAGCACGTGCTGGCGGGAGTGGAGCGCGCGCACTCGCTGGTGATGAACCCGCACAAATGGATGCTTACGCCCATCGATCTGAGCGCTTTCTACACACGGAGGCCGGACATTTTGCGGCGGGCCTTTTCGCTGACGGCGGAGTATCTGCAGCCCCAGGGCGATCCTCGGGCGCACGACCTGATGGATTATGGCGTGCCGCTGGGCCATCGCTTCCGCGCGCTGAAGCTGTGGTACGTAATGCGCTATTTTGGGCGCGAACGCATTGCCGCCCTGCTGCGCTCGCATATCGAGTGGGCACAACGTCTGGCGGCGCTGGTGGATGCCGATCCATTGTTTGAGCGCGTGGCGCCGACTCCGCTCTCGGTGGTCTGCTTCCGTTACAAGGGCGGCGATGAAGAAAACAAGGCCATTGTGGAGCAGGTCAACGCCAGCGAGAGAGTTTTCTGGGCGCATACGGTGCTCAACGGACGAGTGGCCCTGCGGCTGTGCATTGGCAATTTGGCCACGGACTGGAAAGACGTGGAAGAGGCCTGGAATTTAATTCGCCAGGCGGCGGAAAACGTGGCAAAATAGCGGGTTTCGGCTTAACAAAACTTTTCCAGGATTTTACGCTCTCCTTAAACCGGCGTGTCCGTCTTTTGCGATGATAGGTGCCAAAGCCCCTAAATCATTTCCCCCGGAAAAGAACAGGGCAGCCTGCCGACGCAATAAATTGTTTGGCAATCGTTCTGGTAATTAACCGAAGCAGAATTGAGTCATTACATTCATGAAGCATATGACAAAGATTGCGTTATGGTTTGTCCTCGCGGCCGCGGTTGTGCTGGCGCAGGATAGCTCACAGCGGGTGAGCAAACTGGGCACGGTGAAATCACTCAGCGGAAGCGTGCTCACGCTGAAAGCCGATTCCGGCGCGGAGGTAAGCATTTCGGTTCCGGACGGCATTCGCATTGTGCGTCTGGCTCCGGGGCAGACGGATCTGAAGTCCGCCGCTCCCATGCAATTACAGGAAGTACAGACGGGCGACCGCATGCTGGTGCGGGGCGCGCCGGGCGACAAGCCGGATTCTCTGGTGGCCTCTTCAATTGTGGTAATGAAGCAGGGCGACGTTGCGCAGAAGCAGCAACAGGATTTACAGGACTGGCAAAAGCGCGGCGCGGGTGGAATCGTGACCGCGATTGATGCCGCCACTGGCGTGCTGACGGTTTCCGTCACGCCCACCATCAGCGTGATGATGAAGACCACGCCCGCCACCAGCTATCTCCGCTATGCGCCCAATTCGGTGAAGTTCTCTGACGCCGTCAAGGGAAACTTCAACGACATTAAGATGGGCGACCAGCTGCGCGCGCGCGGCAGCCGCAGTGCCGATGGCAAAGAGCTGACGGCGGTCGAAATTATCTCCGGCAGCTTCCGCAACATTGCCGGCACGGTGAGTTCGCTGGACGCATCCAGCGGCACCGTGACCGTGAAGGATATTCTGGCAAAGAAAACGGTGGTGGTGAAGCTCACCCCCGAGTCGCAGATTCGTAAATTGCCGGCGCAAATGGCGCAAAGAATCGCGTTCTTTTTGAAAGCGCCAGCAGGGGCAAACCCCGGCGGCGCAAACGGAAATGGTGGTGCGTCTGCAAATGGAAGCAGCAGCGGCGGTTCCGCTACTGCCGGTCCGGCTGCTCCCGGCGGACCGGGAGCTAATGGCGGCTTTCGGCAGGGCGGGGGCGGGCCTCCGGATTTTCAGCAGATGATCAGCCGTTTACCCGCGGTCACGCTGGCTGATTTACAGAAAGATGATGCAGTCATGATCGTCGCCACACCGGGCACGAGCGGCAACGAGGTCACGGCCATCACGCTGCTTGGCGGCGTGGAGCCGATTCTTACCGCGTCACCCAATGGCGCCGCGGCCCTGCTTTCCGGATGGAATTTGTCTTCTCCGGGCGGCGAGGGTGGCGGACCGCAGTAGGCAGCAACGATATTCAACGAGCGAGGAAACCTGATGAAATTCTGGCCGGCGGTGATTCGCACTACTTTTTTTATAACCATTTTTATGGTCAGCATACTGCGCGCGCAGGCACAGAGCGTCCGCTTGCATGGCCAAGTGGCCGATCCTTCGGGTGCGGTCATTCCCCAGGCAACAATTTTCATAAAAAGTGCGGCGGGCAAGGTCGTGACCGCTCAATCAGACGGTTTGGGCACGTACACCATGAAGGACCTGGCGCCGGGTAAATACGTGATCACGGTGATGGAAAAAGGCTTTGCTTCCTTTGCCCAGGAAGTAGAGCTAACGGCAGGCCAGGACAAAAAACTGGATGTAAAGCTGGAAATCGCGGTGCAGGAGCAGCAGGTCGAGGTGCAAAGCGATGCCGCGAAGGTAAGCGTGAATCCGGACAACAATGCCAGCAGTCTGGTCATCAGCGGCAAAGATTTGGACGCGCTGTCTGACGATCCGGATGAACTGCAAAGCGAACTGCAGGCGCTGGCCGGACCTTCCGCCGGGCCCAACGGCGGGCAAATCTATATCGACGGCTTCACCGGCGGACAGCTTCCGCCTAAATCGTCGATTCGCGAGATTCGCATCAACCAGAACCCTTTCTCCGCGCAGTATGACCGCATCGGCTATGGCCGCATTGAGATTCTTACCAAGCCGGGCACGGACAAAGTCCACGGGCAGGTTTCCTTCACCGATAACCATTCGGCTTTTGACGCGCTGAATCCGTTTGCCGCGGGCGAGCCGGGCTTTGATTCGCAGATTTTTAACGGCAATATCGGCGGACCGCTGAGCAAAAAAGCGTCTTATTTTTTCAACTTCGAGCGGCGGGACATTCATGACGCGGCGGTGATTCTGCCCCAGGCTTTCAGCGCGGCAGGAGTGGCGGTAACGCCGGTGCTCAATCCGCGTATCCGCACCAACGTAAACGCAAGGCTCGACTACCAGCTCACCACCAACAACACACTCACGGCGCGCTACCAGTTCACCGATAACAGCGAGAAGAACAACGGCATTGGCCAGCTAACACTTCCCTCGCTGGCCTTTAACCAGAACACTACGGAACACAGCATACAAATCAGCGATTCCCTGGTTCTGAGCCCGAGAGCGGTCAATGAGACGCGCTTTGAATGGGAGCGCGGCAACAACAACCAGACCCCGCTGAGTTCGGCGCCCAGCGTGAATGTGCTCGGCTCTTTTGTGGAGGGCGGCAACTCAGCGGGCCTGAGCAACGTGCTTTCCAACCACTACGAACTGCAGAATTACACCTCTTATAACAAAGGCAAGCACTTCATCCGTTTTGGCGGGCGGCTGCGCGTGACGGACGAATCGAGTCTTTCCACCCAGAATTTCAATGGATCGTACACCTTCAGTTCACTGGATGCTTTCCATGCGGGAACGCCCAGCCAGCTGGTGCTCACCTTTGGCACTCCGCTGGTCAAAGACACCTTCGCCGACGTGGGTGTGTACGCCGAAGACGACTGGAAGATCCGCCCGAATATGACGCTGAGCTACGGCCTGCGCTATGAAACCCAGAACGGCATCAGCGATCACGGAGACTGGGCCCCCCGCTTTGGTTTTGCCTGGGGACTGGGCGGGAAAAAAGACAAACCGCCGAAAACCGTGATCCGCACCGGCTTTGGCCTCTTCTATGACCGCTTCAACCAAAACCTGATTATTCAGACGGAGCGGCTCAACAACATAGCCCAACAGCAGTTCACGGTGATTGGCAATAACGCCGCAACGCAAACGGCGCTGCAGAATTTCTTTACCTCGGGCACTCTACCCACGCAAAACCAGGTCCAGGGCATAGCCAACGGAGTGGGCGCGACGTATCAGATCGATCACGCACTGCGCGCGCCTTATACCGAGCAGGCGGCAATCTCAGTGGAGCGGCAGCTTTCGAAGATATCCACTCTGTCGGTGACCTATCTGCACTCCTATGGAGTACACCAGTTTTTCCTCATGAATAATGCAGTGCAGAACGCAATCCAGCAGAATACCTTCGATCCAGCTCATCCGCCCGCGCCGGCGTACCAGTATGAGTCGGAAGGGATTTTCAAGCAAAACCAACTCATTTCCAGCTTCAATATCCGTCTGGGCGCCAGGCTGAGCCTGTTCAGCTACTACTCGCTGAGCTTTGCCAATGGCGACAGCGCCGGCGCCGGCAGCTCGCCCTCGAGCCCATTGCTCGGAATCAAAGCCGACTATGGGCGCACGGCTTTCGACGTGCGCAACCGCTTCTTCTTCGGCGGGACCATTGGCCTGCCGCACGGCTTCCGCGTGAGTCCGTTTATCGTGGCCAACTCCGGCTCGCCTTTCAACATTACGCTGGGCAGCGACGCGAACGGCGATTCGTTCTTCAACGACCGTCCAGCCTTCGCTACCAGCGCCACGGTGAACCCGGTGGTGAACCAGTTCGGCAGCTTCGATCTGAATCCCGGAGCGAATGAGCAGCGTATTCCGGTCAATTTGGGGACCACACCCGCACAGTTCACCGCGAACGTCCGGCTAAGCAAGACCTTTGGGATAGGACCGAAAATAGAAGGGCCTTCCGGCGGACAGGACGGAAATCGTGGTGGAAACCGCGGACCAGGCGGGCCACTGGGAGGCGGCGGCGGAGATCGTGGCCGGGGCGGACCAGGTGGTATTTTTGGCGGAGAGCGATCCAGCCAGCGCTACAGCCTTACCTTCAGCGCCAATGCGCGTAATCTGTTCAACAACGTGAATACCGGGCCGCCTGTGGGGAACCTGAGTTCACCGCTGTTTGGCACATTCACTTCGCTGGCCGGCGGAGTGTTCAATACACAGTCGGCCAATCGCCGCATTGATTTTCAGGTCGCGTTCGCGTTCTAAGCTTTCGGGCAGAGGAGTTGTCCTTGCTCCTCTGCTGCCTGCTTTTTCAGAATGAGCCTTCCCAAAAATTCGGCTGCATTTCATGCTGTCAAATTTTTCGGATTAGAACGGGCTCGCTCTGTGACATGCCCAACGAATTGCCTGCCGCAAAAGGCGTTAGATTAAGCGATCCGTTGCATCCGTGGCGTGAGGGGTGCACAGCTTCGAACAGCGTCGAGCAAACATTGCGGATCACCCGCGTCCACGACACAATCAGCGCCAGGGAAATCATGTTCATGCCGTCTCGCCGCAGTCAGCATCAATACTCTGGTCATCACGAAACGGGACCGAAGCCAGCTTAGCAATTCCACTCTTTCCTCTACCGGAGCGGCGTGACCGATCAGGAAGAGATCAAAAGAGGCAGTTTCAGCCGTCTGTCTGGCTTCAGCAGTGCCCAATACCGATGTGACTTCGTATCCTTCCTGTTTCAAGAGGAGCGTCCGAGTGCTCTGCAGCGAAGGCTCGTATGCAATCGAGAGAATCCGTATGGATCCGGCGAAAGCACGGACCGACGCTTCCAGCTGTTCGTGGAGACATTCGCCAACCTGCATCGTGTCCGAGAGAAAAGTGCTGAGATCTATCGAAAGAAGATGGTCGTTGAGGGTCTTTGAGATAACACTGTGCAGTATGTGTGCTTCCGCGATGATATGTGATACCGCATATCCCTGTTCTCGCCTTTCCCGGCCATGTTTACGAGCTGTCTCTCTCGTCTGGTACTCAGGCTCGAACCGTTTCGAATCCACGCGGTCCGCCAGTTCCGCCAGGATTACGGGCATGTGATTGAAGCGCTCTTTCCTGGAGACGTCAAGGCGGGACAGCTCGTGGTCCTGCGACACCGCGTCCAACCACCGCTCCATGATCTGCTTCGCGTTCTCTCGCAGGACGGTTGAAACCCGCTTCAGGGGCAGCGGTTCTTTCCTGAGAGGCAGCGCCAGTTTTTGCGTGATCGCCTGGATCAAATACTTGACATCAGCGGGTTTGGTCAGATAATCGTCAACCTGATTCCGCAGTGCCTGCAAGGCTGTGTCAAAGTCCGGATAACCGGTAAGAATCAGCGTGACTGCCTCTGGCTGAGTACGCCGCATCGCGCTCACGACCGTAAAACCATCACCTGGCTGGCCGATATTCAGGTCTGAAAGGAGAACATCAAATTTCTCTTTGTTGATGAAGTCGAGGGCCTCGGGGACAGTGGAGGCTGAGGTAACATCAAATCCCTCCTGCTTTAAGATCACCGGCAGCGTCAGCCGGATGGCCGGCTCATCGTCCACAAATAAAAGCTTTCTTCCCCGCATGGCAGTACCTCCCGCTTTGCTCTTGGATGCTCACTTGCGGGTGGAGGTGCCAGCTGATTGCACTACTTTGGCACTCCGCGCCTTTCATTATTCCCGCAGTTATGTTCCATTGCATCCATGTGCAGGGTTGTCCCGCAAAAGCCGAGGAATACTTGCAGGGTCGAGAAAACCAGGACTGGCGAGCGCACGTGCGCGAAAGTCCTGTCAGAAGTCCGCTGCAGACATGATAGTCCTGCCAATACTATGTAAAGCCTGGATTATGGGAAGCCGACGTCGGACCGCATGAAACCATCGTCGCATTAGAAGGGCCTAATGACTGGCGCGGGTTTTTTTGCAATTGAATTGATTCTGAATTGTTTTCAGATACTCCAAGTAAACTGATCACTCACGACCACTCGTATAATCAGGTCAACCGCGTATGCGCCCTGATCAAGAACGCATTGCCGAATGGCTCACAGAACGAGCGCCCCAATTAGCCGATGTGTATGTAGGTGCGATTCGCTTACTTGCAGACCCCACATTTTCGGGGCGAGAGAAGTTCATTTGCCATGCTGCAAGGGACATTGGGAACCGCACTCCAGACATCTTTATTGGCGAAGTAAAGCGGGTAGAAATGACGAATGATCTCATCGATCTCACAGAACTGTGGGACGCCAGCGGCTTGAACCGAACAGAATTGGTCGCGTCTTCGGCGGCTGCTGAGGGAGATGGTGGTGTCACCTCCGGGCCTACGAAAATAATAATTCCCTACCAAGTGTTCACGAAAGTGCAAAAGATAGTAGCTCTTCAGCGTCAGGTGACACAAAATCGCAGCCGAGCGACCAAGATGGTGGAAGCGGTTGCACCGGAGAATGTCGGAAGACAGGAGACACTCTATCCCTTAGTAAAACAGTGGATGGACGTAGCCGGCTGGTTCGTGCATTACGCTCATGCCGGTCTCATCACAAGCACATTGGACGAAAACGAATTGCAAAATAACTTTCGAGCCTTTGAGGCCTATCTGGACGCCCTGATAGGAGAATTCTTCGGCCCGATGGATACCTTAGATGACATCTTGGAAGATACCAACTCCTGAGCTTGTTGATAAAGCTGTGGCCAGTATGGTCCGACTGGAACAGCAACGTTATTTCTTTGAAAGGCTTAACAATCCAAAGTGGATCCAGCCCTTGCAAAAGAAAGGCTGGTTTGCAAAGCCGCCCTCGCCAAAGCGTGACGAAGAACGGGGTACGATTGAATTCCAAGAGTGGCCAGCCTTAAAGTATTTATCCAGAATGGCGGCTCATGAACCTGAATTGGTCGCTCGGGTAATGCAAACGATACATGCCGCAGACAACAATCCATACATCATTCAATCTTTTCTGAGTGCTGCGCTTGCTATGCCGCCAGAGATCGCCGACCGGCTTACTCCGCAAGCCGTGAAACTAGTTCAGTCACCTTACATCATGCGTGCCCATATTGCGGGCGACCTCGCAGTTCATCTTGCACGTGGCGGCAAGGAAAACTCTGCACTCACTTTACTTCGGACTGCACTTTACGTTGTCCCCGATCCGCGCTCCGTAGCTGAAACACTAAAAACAGTTGACCCCAATTATCAGCATGAAGCTCAAATGCGGATGCCATACTACGAATATCAATTAATCATTCAGCGCTGCGGAGTAGAACTTGTCAAGCTATTGGGTATTTCATTCGTAGAACTGCTCTGCACAATCTTGGAAGGAACGCTTAGTTTGGAAAAGCGCCGTAAATCAGGAGCAAAAACTATCGAGGATTTTTCATATATTTGGTGCTCCAATCTGAGTAGCTTAGAAACAACGCAATCACCAAAGCGATTTCTCGCTCCGGCAGTTCTCCAGTATGCCGATGTGTACGCCTCACAAGGACCAGAACAGCTAGAAAAAATCAGAGATGTTCTCGCAAATCGATCTTTTAAAGTATTTAGACGAATTGAGCTAGAACTGTTGACGCGACATCATGATTTTGCTGGAAGTGCTTTGTCTGAAAAATTAGTTGATAAGGACGCTTTTGACGATGTTGCTCTGCGGTATGAATATGACGATTTGTCAGCAAAAGCATTTGGCATGTTGACCGTTCACCAACAGGAACAGATACTGCAATGGATCGATGATGGGTTAAACCTCAAGCTACTTGTCCAGCGCGGTTTCTCCGAAGCCGATGCGCAAGAGGTCAGCGAAAAGTGGCAGTTTGAGCGGCTAACACCCGTAAAGGAATTTCTGGCCAATTCATGGAAGGAGCGTTATGAAACTCTCCACGACAAATATGGAGACCCACTTGACCGGAGACTAATTCGGGGCGGAGCTTTTCAATTTGGCTCTAAGAGTCCAAAGCAGTTGCCAGAGCTCGCCGAAATGTCTGTTTCAGATGTGATGGAATACCTCATGACTTGGCGCCCTAACCCTAATGAGTCCCTCCCGTTCAGTCCGTCAGAAGAGGGGCTTGGAGCAGTATTGACAGAGACCGTTGCAAAAAGACCTGCCGAGTTTAGCGAGCAGATTGGCAAGTTGAAGGAGACTGATCCAACATACGTACGCTCTGCGATACAAGGATTTGAGAGCGCTGTCCGCAGCAAGGCTGTATTCGATTGGACATCTGTGCTCGTCTTAGCTCTCTGGGTAGTTAGGCAGCCGATTGAAATTCCCGGTCGAACCGGCGACCATTGGACTAAAGACCCAGACTGGGGCTGGGCGCGTGCGGCAATCGTCAGTCTCATCGAGCAAGGCTTTAGGGAAAAGGCCATTCCATTCGCATTGCGCGAGACGGCTTGGAGCATCATTGCAGCTTTGGTAGAAGCCAAAGAAGATATAAAAGAACTGCCCTACACTGATCCCGACTCGCAGAGTAAGGACATCTGGAGTCATTCAGTTAATCGCACGGAAGCTCGTGCGATGCGTATTGCTGTTCAATACATTGAGTGGTGCCGCAACAATTTGCACGAGCCACACTTTTCGCTAGCAAGCGTACCAGAAGCTGAAAAGCTCTTGTCAAATGGCCTTGATACTAACATTCAACCATCACTTGATATACGACTTATATATGGTGAGCTTCTTCCATTTCTCATAAGCATCGATCGCCTGTGGATCCAGAACAAGAAGTTTGATATTTTTCCTGCTGAACCGGAAAAGCAACCGCTTCGTGACATAGCGTGGGTTGCTTATCTCACGGCAAACTACGCTTATAACGCGGCTTTTGAAGATCTGAGCGATATTTATTTATCTGCTGTCCAAGATATGGGAAAGTCGCGCCAAGTTGGGTCTGGGCATATGGTCAATCATCCAGAAGATGGCCTCATTCATCATCTGATGCAGCTCTATTGGAATGGTCGTATTGGACTTGAAGACAATGGAATCCTTGATATTTTCCTGAAGCAGGCAAGCGATGAATTATTGGGTCGAATGGTCACATATCTGGGGCGTTCCTTAAAGGAAACAAAAGAGCTTTCAAATGATGAAGTGAAGAGGCTGGAGAGCCTGTGGGATAGAAGCATATCCTGGCCAGATGACTCTAAGCATAAACGTGAACTCGCTGCATATGGGTGGTGGTTTAATAGCAATCATTTTGAAGATCACTGGGCCCTCGAACATATTTATAAAAGCCTTCAGCTATCGCACGGAGGTTTTGAGCCAAAACTTGGAACTTTAGAACGGTTTATGAAATTGGCAGAGCAGTACTCCAAACTGGTAATGCAAAGCACACAGCTTGTCGTTAACGCTGATTTTGAAAATGTCATATTGTGGCATGATGATCTTAAGAAAATCCTGAGCATAGCTCTCAAATCGGGAGATCTGGAAGCGATGAAGACCGCACGTTTAGTTATCCAGAATTTGGGAACACGGGGCCACCTCCAATACCGCACGCTTCTTGCTGAGTAGAGTCGTTGCCGCCTGACACAGCCGGGGCCGCTGTGGCACATTGAATACAAGTCTTTCCAGCTTTTGTGTTGTGGTTGGCCAGTAATGCCAGAAATTACACAATCTGCCTCAAAATTTGCCATTTTCCTGTTGCCGCCTGATTATATGTGTGGTACCACATACCTGCTTTATTCACTATTGAAGAGAGTAAGTGATCTTTGAAAACAGAAAAGAGTTTCTTGCCGATGGCCATTCTCCTGAAATTGGAATCTTTCATTTTTTGGAGTTCACCCCGTCGCTTGGGATATCACTTGTGATGTTTTGAGCTAACCCCTTTAGACCTTGTGATGGAGATCGACCGGGAGGGGGGTAGGCAAAACGTGGCTTACCACTGATTTACACGGATTGGCACAGATTGAGAAAAGAGGAAGTAAAGGCAAAACCGCACAGGCAGGAGTGCCTGTGCTCTCACAGCCGGGGGCTACTCCACCACATTACGCGCAAGACCGGCGCGCAACGGGGGCCCCGGGCTGTGCCACATGTGCATGGCTAGCTACACCGGCTTGGGTGGCCATTGGGTCGAATTGAGCTAAGTCGTTTGTTTTCCTAATTGGCCCTGGGGAGGGGGTATCCCTATGGGGGGGTACGGACCGGGGACATAGCTGACAGAACGGACCGGGAGGATAGCGGACAAAACCCTTTTGCCGCTGATGAACGCTGATGAACGCAGATCAAAGGCAAAACCCTGCACAGGCATGAGGCCTGTACCACACAGCCGGGGGCCTCCACCCCATTACGCGCAAGATCGGCGCGCAACGGGGCCCCGGGCTGTGCCACATGTGCATGGTCAGCCACTAGCGTGGCCATCGGGTCAAAGCCCCCTGGCCCTGTTCCCACAAAACTCCGCCGTTTCAAGTCGGTGAGGTTTCCTGCGTGCGACAATATTTCTCGAATTGAAACTGCCGTTCCGAGCATCAGATGAGGTGAAATGCCCAACGAATTGACTGCCGCAACAGGAGTTGCTTTTGGCCAGCCGGGAATCGCGCCCACGTGGTCACCCGGATCCAAAGACTGTGTGGGGACCGCGTACTCACAGTCCAGCCGGGTATGGTTCACCATGTCCATGGGAATTTTGACCGAGATTTACTATCCCACCATCGACCGCCCGCAGATTCGCGATGCCCAGTTCCTGATCACCGATGGTGAGACCTTCTTCCACGAAGAGAAGCGCGATCTTAAAGCCAGCATCGAGCGCATTGATAACGAAGCGCTGGGATACCGCCTGACCAGTTCCGATCCCGAGGGCCGATACACGCTGATCAAAGAGGTAATTTCCGATCCGCACCAGCCCTGCGTGCTGGTGCACACGACGTTCGCCGTGGCCAAAGAGTGGCAGGGCAAATTGCGGATCTATGCGCTGCTGGCGCCGCATCTGGAAGTGGGCGGGGCCGGCAATTCCGCGGAAAAAATGATCGTAGCCGGACGCCACGTGCTGGTAGCCTCAAAGAACCATACCTTCCTGGCCATGGGATGCGATCAGGGTTTCACGCGCTCTTCGTGCGGCTACGTGGGAGCGAGTGACGGCTGGCAGGACCTGCACGACAATTTCAAAATGGACTGGGAATTTGATCGCGCCGAAAACGGCAACGTTGCGCTGATGGGTGAGATCGACCTCAGCCGGGGCGCGGAGTTTACCCTGGCCATAGCCTTCGGCGACAGCCAGCACGCGGCGGTCTCCATTCTTACCCAGTCTCTGGCTACGCAGTTTGCGCACAACCGCAACAGGTTCGTGGAGCAGTGGCAGCGGGTCCACGGCAAGCTGCAACTGCTGGAAGGCGCCAGCAGTGACGGTGGCTGCCTGCTGCGCACCAGCGGCAACCTGCTGCTGGCGCATGAAGACAAAACTTTTGCCGGCGCGCTGATTGCCTCGGCCAGCATTCCGTGGGGCGACGTGATGGGCGACGACGACCTTGGCGGGTACCATCTGGTGTGGACCCGCGATATGGTCAACAGCGCCACGGCGCTGATGGCGTGCAACGATCAGACCACACCGCGGCGCGCGCTGATCTACCTCGCCTGTTCGCAGCAGCCCGATGGCGGCTTTCCCCAGAATTTCTGGATCGACGGCACGCCCTACTGGCACGGCATGCAGCTGGATGAAGTGGCTTTCCCCATCATTCTGGCGTGGCGGTTGTGGCGCGCGCATGCGCTGGAAGGGTTTGACGCATATTCGCTGGTCCGGCGGGCCGCCGGTTATTTGATCCAGCATGGCCCGCGCACGCAGCAGGAGCGCTGGGAAGAATGCAGCGGATATTCCCCCTCGACCATGGCCGCGAATATTGCCGCCCTGATCTGCGCGGCGGATTTTGCGCGCGCCCATGGCGAGCCTGGAGTGGCGCAGTTCCTGGAAGACTTCGCGGATTTTTTGGAATCACATATTGAAGACTGGACCGTAACCACACAGGGCTCGCTGGTCCCGGGGATCAGCAAACACTATATTCGCATTCTTCCCGCCGATGTAGAAGACACCTCACCGCTCGAAGATCCCAACGCCGGAACCATTTCCATCGCCAATCGTCCGCCCGGCGGGCCATGGCAATTCCCGGCCAAGGACGTGGTGGATGCCGGCTTCCTCGAACTGGTGCGTTATGGTATTCGCAAAGCCGGGACCCCGCTGATGGAAGATTCTTTGCGCGTAATCGACGCCGTGCTCAAAGTGGATACTCCTTACGGCCCGTGCTGGCGGCGCTACAACCACGATGGCTATGGTCCCACGAATGACGGGAAACCCTACAAAGGATACGGCGAAGGCCGCGCCTGGCCTTTGCTCACCGGCGAGCGCGCCCACTACGAACTGGCCGCCGGACGCGATGTGCGGGCACTAATAGCAACCATGGAGAATTTTGCTTCCAATGCCGGACTGCTGCCGGAGCAAATCTGGGACCAGCCGGACATCCCCTCAGCATTCATGTTTTTTGGCAAGCCCTGCGGCTCCGCCATGCCCCTGATGTGGGCACATGCAGAGTATCTCAAGCTCCTTAAGTCGGTTGCAGACAACCAGGTGTTCGACCGCATCAGCCTGGTGGCAGACCGCTATCTGCGAAACATGGGCCGCAAAAATCTGGAGGTCTGGAAACCGGGACGGCGCGTACGCACAATGCAGGCGGGAAGAGTGCTGCGTGTGATCGTGCCGGGATTGTTTCGTCTTCGCTGGTCTGTCGACGAATGGGCGACCGTCCATGATGAAGTTGCCACACCGAGCGGACTTGGCCTTGGCTTTGTGGACATTACAACCACCGCGGCGCAGACCAGCCCGGTGCGCTTTGCATTTCCGGAAACCGGGATTTCCGATCTCAAAGGCATGAACTTTGCCGTTGCGATTGCGGGCCAAAAGTGACGCAGCTTGTAATTGTTGTGATTCGCGGCGTTATGCGCAGCGAAAATCCTACGGCTCTCTGCGCACCGAGCGGGTCTGCCACTGAAAGCGCCAAGCGAGCAAACGCAGGGCAAAACCACTGAGCGACCCGGCAATGGTGGAGGCTTCGCGGGAGAATCCCAGAGCGTTGCCCAGCAAAAATATGGCAGCGCCAAACACGGCGGCGATGGCGTAAAGTTCGCCGCGCTCAAAAACTTTCGGCGTGCGTCCGCTGAGCACGTCGCGGATGCAGCCTCCGCCCACGGCGGTCACTCCGCCGAGCAAAAGCGAGGGCAGCCAGTGAAGGCCGGCATTCAAAGCGCGGGTGCTTCCGGCAACGGCAAACAAGCCCAGCCCGGCGGCATCGGCAAAGATGATGAAGCGTTCTGTGTTCCTGCCAATCCGAGAAGCAAAGATCATGCCGATGGCAGAGCCGGCCAGCGCCACGATCAGATAACGGATATCCATAAAGGCCAGCGGAGGGCCCTGCTGCAAAATCAGGTCGCGCGTGATTCCGCCGCCCAGAGCGGAAGCCATCGCCAGCCCGGTGACTCCGACCAGATCGTATTTGTAACGAGTGTCGCGAATCGCTGCCAGGGCGCCGCCGACAGCGGCAGCGAAGACGCCAAGGAAATCGATGAGCGAAAACAGCTTGTCAATCTGGAGATGCACGCAGATTCATTGTAGTGAAACAACGAGCAATGCCAATAAAGAGTTCAGGAATACGCTTCGTCCAAAAGTTCCACGATGTGCTTTACCGGCAGAGCCATGCCGCGCTTCTGCACTCCGGCTCGGAGCTGGATCAGGCAGCCGACATTCGCAGTGGCCAGCATTTGGGCAGAACTGGTCACGGAGTTAACGTCATCCATTTTGGCTTCCAGAATCCGCATGGAGAGTTCATTCTGCGCCACGTTATACACTCCGGCGCTGCCACAGCACTGATCGGCATGGGGCAGCTCGACGACTTCGCAGCCAATCGCTTTCAGCAACTGGCGCGGCGCGGAGCGAACGCGCTGAGCATGGGCCAAATGGCAGGCGTCCTGGTAGGCGACTTTTTGCCCCAGTTTTTTGCGCGGCTCGCGGGGACCGATTTTGTCGAGATATTCGGTAATGTCTTTGGTTTTGGCGGCGAACTCACGCGCGCGCTGGACGAACTCAGTATCATGCTCCAGCAGATCGTCGTATTCCTTCATGAGAGAGCCACAGCCGGCGGCATTGGTGATGATGGCGTCGTAATCGCCGCCCAAAAAAACCTGAATATTTTTGCGCGCCTGATCGCGCGCATGGTCTCTGAATCCGGCATGTGCCTGCAGCGCACCGCAGCAGCTCTGCCCCAGGGGAATGTGGACCTCAATTCCATTTTGCGTGAGCACGCGCACCGTTGCGCCGTTCAAATGAGAAAACGCTACGTTGTTGATGCATCCGGCAAGAAATGCGACCTTGCCGCGCCGCTCGCCCACAGCGGGATAGACCTTGCCGATTTCGCTGAAGAAAAACTCGGAGTCAATCTGCGGAGCCAGGCGGTCCAGATCGGCAACGCCCATCAGCCGCAGCACTCCAGTTGCGCGCAGGACCTTCTGCAATCCCCAGCGCTGGTAGATGCTGGTGAGCCGTGCCAGAAAGCTGAGCAAACTCAGATTGCGCAGCACCCTGCCGTAGAAAAATCCGCGCACGGTGCGCGCCAGCCACGGACGCCGGTAATGCTGCTCAATTTGGGCGCGGGCGCGCTCCACGATTTTTCCGTACTGCACGCCGGAAGGGCACGCGGTCTCACACGCCAGGCAGCCCAGGCAGCGGTCAATGTGCGTGACAAACGACTCTGCCAGCGGCAGCTTGCCCTCATTGACGTTGAGGATTTGGTAGATGCGTCCGCGCGGCGAATCCATCTCAAGGCCCAGAGTCTTGTAGGTAGGGCAGTGGTTCAGGCACAGACCGCAGTGCACGCAGGTGGAGAGCAGCTCCCAGCTCGGCTGGTCCGGGCCGGACAATTCGGGAATCAGTATGCCTGTGTCACGAACGTCGTTGATAACTCCGGTTGAATCAGACAAGGAAGCGGCCTCGGTTGAGAATATTTTTGGGATCGAGCGAGCGTTTGACCCGGCGCATCATTTCGATGTCTGTCGCCGAACTGCCCCAGATGTCGAAGTACGTTTTTGCTTCCTTCGGACAGTGCGCGACCACAGCCGACGATCCCGGCGGCAGCAGCGCGCGAAAGGCCGAGACGCATTGAGCATACTGCATGGCCGCCGGCGGATCCACGGAGAGCGGGACAAAGGCCAGCACCAGGTTGCCCGTGGCGGCGCGGCCCACGGCTGCAGGAAGAAAGTTGTAATCAGGAGCGCAGCGCTCCAGCGCCTGCAATGCCGGTTTCACATTTTGAATGGTCAGATGCGTATGAACGATCAGAGCATTACGATGGCGGCCGAGAACGCTTCCGGAAAAATGCGACATCCAATGCCAAAACTGCTCTTCCGCTGCGCCGTCGATTTCCTGGGTCACGGCCGTACCCAGTTCGCGGCGGTATCTCGCCAGCACATTGTCACTGCCGGCCGCGCGCAGCACGATCTGCCACGCAGTTGCCGGCGGAGCAATCCGACGCGCGGGAGCGTACTCGTCCGGATCGTGCGGCTTCGGCGGATCGCAGAGATACTCCGGCGCTCGAGGCGAGAGGATCTCCAGACATATGGGCGCCAGCGGCGAATTCAGAATGCGGTCGCGAAAAGCCAGCGCTTCGTTGAGCGACGGGAAAGAGCACGCGAATGTACACGTCTGGCTCGGCCGGGGAAAGAGCTTGAAGTTGACCTGCGTGATCACGGCCAGCGATCCAAAGCTGCCGGCCATCAGCTTCATCAAATCGTATCCGGCAACGTTCTTCACCACGCGTCCGCCGCCTTTGGCGATACGGCCTTCTGCCGTAACGAAGTGCACGCCAATGCAGTATTCACGCAGGTTGCCATAGCTCGATTTCAAAGGTCCGGACGCACCCGTGGCCAGCAGCCCGCCAATCGTCGCGGCATGAAGATTAGGCGCATCGCAGGGAATCCATTGCTGGTGTTCCGCCAGTTTCGCCTGCACGCGGTCAAAAGTAATACCGGCTTCGAGCATCACCGTGAGATCGCCCGGATCGTAGTTGATGATTCGGTTCATCCGCTGCGTTTGCAGAAGAATATCCACGCGCTCGGGAACGCCGCCCATTTGTTGCTGCGTGAATCCGCCCGCGGGAGCAACCACGAGTTCGCGGTCGCTGGCCAGCTTCAGGATTGCCGAAACTTCTTCGGACGATCCCGGAGAGACTGCCACGGCAGGCACAACACCATTGATGTCGCGATTCTCTTGAGCAACGTACGCCTCACCCGTAATCGCGGCCAGCTCCTGCTCCAGTGATGATGCCGTGGTGGTGCTCATACTGGAACTCCTGCCACCGGCTCCACTTTGGCTTTGGGCAGCGGTCCGGTGATCTCGCGGCAGGGGCGAGTTTCCGGCAGCATCTTCTGCGGATTCAAAATGGAATCAGGATTAAACGTGTTACGCAGCTTCACCATCACGTCCAGATCGTCTTCGGTAAACATGGCAGGCATCAGGTTCATCTTCTCCATGCCCACGCCGTGCTCGCCGGTGATGGAGCCGCCCACGCTCAGCACGTACTGCATAATCTCTTTGCTGGCCTTTCTGCTGTTCTGGACCTGCTTCGGATCGCGGCCATCGAAGATGATCAGCGGGTGCAGATTGCCGTCACCCGCGTGAAATACGTTGCCGATGATGACGTCATACGCTTTGCTGATGCGCTCGATCTCGGCCAGAGTCGCGGGAATTTTAGTGCGCGGGATGACTCCATCCTGTGTGTAATAAGAAGACGAAATGCGACCGACAGCGCCAAAGGCCGTTTTGCGTCCCAGCCACAGCAGCTGCCGCTCCTGCTCGTTTTTCGCGCGACGCACCTCGCGCCCTTTTTGCAGGCAAACCGCTTCCACCGCCGTAGCCTGCTCGTCCACGGCTTCCTTCATGCCTTCCAGCTCAATCAGAAGCACCGCCGCCGCATCCAGCGGATATCCGGCATGGACGGCGGCTTCCACCGTGCGCAGCATCCATCCATCCATCATCTCCACTGCCGCCGGCGTGATGCCGCTCTGCGTGATCGCGACCACCGTGTTCGCGGCGTCTTCTACCGTGTTGAAGATGGCCAGCAGCGTGGCCACGGCTTCGGGCAGCTTGGTCAGCTTGACGATGATCTCGGTCGTCACCGCCAGCGTACCTTCCGAGCCTACAAAGAATCCCGTCAGATCCAGACCGCAGGAATCCTGGGCTTTGCCGCCCAGTTCAACAATCTTCCCGTCGGGCAGCACGATTTTCAGGCCCGTAACATGGTTCACGGTAACTCCGAGCGCCAGCGTATGCGGACCGCCGGAATTTTCCGCCACGTTGCCGCCGATCGTGCACGCCTTCTGGCTGGAAGGATCAGGCGCATAGTAATAACCGTACGGAGCGGTCGCGTTGCTCAGCTCCAGATTGACCACGCCTGGCTGCACCACCGCGCGCTGATTGGCAACGTCAATTTCCAGGATCTTGTTCATCCGGGCAAAGGCCAGCACAATCGATTCCTGCCGGGCAATGGCGCCTCCGCTCAGCCCGGTACCGGCGCCGCGCGGCACCACGGGAATTTTGTGTTCACTGGCCAGGCGCATCACACGCGAAACCTGCTCTGTGTTTTGCGGGAAAACCACGGCCCCAGGATGACCTTTGTCGACACCGGCGTCGTACTCATAGAGCATGAGCTCTTCCGGACGGTCCAGAACAGCGTCCTGGCCCACGATTCTTCGCAGCTGGCGAATGACTGAAGAATCCATCGGCCCTGATTGTAAAACAATTCCAGCACTCAGCGGAGCGGAAATAGAAGAAGGCAAAATCCAGGCATTCGTACAGGCACCACGATCATCACACGAGGGGCACGATTCAAATTCACCTTAGACGTTCAGTGTGCTGTTGTTGACGGTGTTGCCGTTGTTGTCGTAAAGCCGCGTGCTTAGCCGGTCATTGGCGTCCGTAATGCAGCAGCCTCGTGGCCGGGATGGCAGTGAGCGTCGAGATGAGCTGTTTGCGATTGCCTACCGCGTCATACTGATAATTGATTGCCCCGTTCTGCGTGGTTGCTCCGGCAATGGTCTCACTGGTCAGCCGGTAGAGATCGTCGTAGGCATACTGCACCGTCCGCCCGCTCAGCTCCTGCACGCTCAACCGATTGCCCGCCGCTCCCAGGGTGTAGGCGTAACTGGCAAGCTGGGTCCGGAAACGGTGCGTTTTCAATTTTGGCGAGGGACAACAGCTGATGCGGTTATTGCTTCGTCATTCAGTAGCCCTATCGTTTTCCTTAACAGTCAATACACGACCAAATGATCCTACGACGATACTTAGTTCTTGATGCAGAAGGGAGTCCTGTATGAGCACGGAACGAAGTAATGCGGAGTCGCGAACCTTGACTTTATGGCTGCCCAAAGATACAACTAGCGACGTCTTGCCACCCCTGCCAGAAATTGTTGTCATACCATTGAACCTCCCGCTGACCACCCGGGGCGCAAAGATGTCCCTGATGGGACAGTAGATCGCGATCCCACAGAAAATTGGCACAATAATATATGCGCAGATTTTTAATAGTATGAAAATAATCGTCAATGTTGGATCTGAATCAAATGCAGCAGGAAAGTTGCGCACATCCGCAGCGATGCCGTCCTTTATGCCCATAACATAATAGAACAACACCACACTACCAATAGCGAACACCACGATTCCAGATCCAGTGTGTGAACGCCTTTCGGCGGCGCTTGCGTCGTAAATTCCTTCTTTTTTGCTATTAGTTTCCATAAATGATTCTGTGTAATGGTGGATCTAAACGCAGTATATGCCCCTGGATAGGACTGATAGCCGTAGTTAAAGTACTTACTATTGATGAAGACAGATGTTGCAAAATAGTTTGCACTGCAGGTCCGCTGTAGAACTGAGGTCCGACATCTTTATCAATACCCACTTAGACACAGGTAAAAAGTACAGGCCGCGCCTCGCCCCGGCGCAGCCCCAAACTAGCAGCTAAAAGAAAAAATGGGAAGCTTCATTGATCGAATAGATGGCTAAGCTCCACCCCTTCCGGCCAAGCCAAGCTGCCGGGCAGATAAAATGCCGCCTCGGCGCTATGAACTCCTACCCCGCGAAAACCTCCCTCTCCCTCCAAAACAACCTCATTTATTTCGTTCTGCGGGGAACCAAAATTCAGAAGCAGATCAGCAAATCGGACACTTACATCATCATTGCCGAAGCCCATCACGGTATCGCGATTGGTCCAGTCTTCCTCGCTGACAACAAATTGCCTCATGTTGGTAAGTGCAAATCGCGGGAAGCCGAACACGTCCGGGTTTTGTCTTGTCCATGGATGTGTTTCGATCTGTTGAGGGTAAAACGTAAACTTTTGAGGGATGGTTTCATGTCCCGATAGGCGCGTCGTATTCCCCCTGTACTCAACCACGAGGTTCCTAATGGCACTGGATGGTTCTGTTAAAGTCACATGAACTCGCGACCCGCCAGATCGAAACACAACGGACAGAATCAGTAAGCCAAGTTCACGATAAGTCGATTTTGATGCAAAGAATTGGAGCCTGTCCACCCGGGCGTCATCGTAATTGACATGCCCTTTCCTGATCACAATCTTATCGGTTTCCAGAATACCGGGCAGTTCTGCAAAACTCGCAGAAGTGAACGTACACTCCTGTCTTTCATTATTTGGAACTGTCCGCTCAAGTTCCGCAAAATGACGTTGTAGATCGCAGTTCGCTTTCTCTACTCTCTGATCCATTTCTTCTTCCTGACGCTGGCGATGCCCAGTTGAAAATTTTGCCCCTACGCGGTTCTGTCCAAAATTGCAGATTCCAGACAAGAAATACAGGGCCGCGTCACACCCCGACGCGGCCCCAACCCCGGCGACTAAAAGGAAAATCTTTACATGTCTTGTGGGCCAGGGGGATGCCCAAACTGCTTTTGAAACGCAACGGCAAATTGCTTCTTATCTGCATCTGCTTTCTCTGCCTGCCCAATGGCTGCGTACATTCGGGATCTCTCCTGGTAAAGCGTGGGAGCTAAATGGGGCGCTGGATGCTCCGTTAAAAACACTGTGAGCGCCTCTATAGCTTCGGGGTATCTCTTCTCGTCTCTCAGAAGAAATGCCAGGTTATGGGCTAAATAGCCCCTGTCGTGGGCCTCTTCCATCCCACTTCTCAGTACATCGATCCCTGCAGAAGGATTTTCTTTGGCATAAAACAGTTTGTAATTTCCAAAGCTCTCTATGCCGATAGCTGGAATCACGGTCCCATTCGGGACACGTCGCCCCTGCCGTCTCTCAATGTTCCCATTAACCTGCACGAAATGATGCTCGGCAATCCGTTCCGGCAGGGTTAAATCCAGATAGCAGGGCTGCGGTACTGCGTCATTCGTTACGATATGTGCTTCAATGATGAATAAGGGAAACTCTGAACAGGGACAGCATATGGGCAGGGGATGAGTTCACAAAGATATTTGGGCAATAATGATAGGCACGGATTCGGCGAACTGTGAAGCGGCTCTGAGGATTACGCGTAAGCCGGAACTGGCTTGCCGGAGGTTGTTACGGCTTAAACTGCGGACGAACGCAGCAGTGTTTTGCGAAGCATGTATAAGTTGACCAGGGCGCAGGTGGCAAACAAGCGGTTGGCATTTTTCCTGATTCCTCGATAGCGCACCTTCACGAACCCGAACTTCAGCTTCATGATTTGAAAGACGTGCTCCACCTTCGAGCGTACTTTGGATTTCGTCCGGTTCCTTGCCCGCTCTGCCTCGTCCACCCGGTCTTTAAATCGGTACTGCCGGTGCGTACAGTCCTGGGCCCGGGGCGCGCAC
>DASSEH010000010.1:0-1296 GCA_035695325.1 Candidatus Angelobacter sp. | reverse complement strand
TGGCGCGTCCGGCCCGCGCCGCCCGCGAGGGCGCGTCCGACGCCACCGCCCGCCATGGCGCGTCCCGCGCCGCCTCCCGCGATGGCGCGTCCTGCGCCGCCGCCCGCAATGGCTCGTCCGGCGCCGCAGATCGCCGCACCGCCGGGCTCGGCCACACCGCCCGTTGCAGCCCCACGACCCGACCGTGGTCCGACTCCGCCGCCGCCGCAGCCGGCCGCAGCGCCGCGTCCGCCGCCGCAAATCGCCGCACCGCCAAGCCCGAGCCCACCGCCCGCTGTGAGTGCGAGCCCGTCCGCACCGCCCGCTGCAAGCGCGCGCCCACCGCAACAGGAGCGGATCGAACAGCGCGTGCAACAGCCTGAGCAGCGCATCCAGCAGCTGCAGCAAACCACGCAGGAGCGGCAGCGCAATACCCTCCCGCCCCAGAGCGTGCTGCGCCAGGAGCGCATTGATCGGTTGCAGCAGCGCGTACAGCAGCTGCAGGCGCAGCAGCCGCAAGGTCCGCAGGCGCAACGCGAGCGGCAACAGTTGCTGCAAACAGAACAGCGCCTGCTTCAGCACGAGCAGCGCGTGCAGCAACGTGATGTGGCGCGCGAGGCGCGCATTGATCGGTTACAGCAGCGCGTGCAGCAGCTGCAAGCGCAGCAGTCGCAAGGTCCGCAGGCGCAACGTGCGCAGCAACGGTTGCTGCAGACAGAACAGCGCCTGCTCGAGCGCGAGCGGCGCGTGCAGCAGCTCCAGCAAATCGCCGAGCAACGGCAGCGCGAGATGCTCCCGCGCCAGAGCGTGCAGCACCAGGAGCGCATCGATCGGCTGCAGCAGCGCGTGCAGCAGCTGCAGTCGCAACAGCCGGAAGGCCTGCGCGCGCAACGCGCGCAGCAGCGGTTGCTGCAGGCACAACAACGCCTGCTGCAGCGCGAGCAGCTGGTGCAGCAGCGCGTTCTGGCTCGTCAGGAGCTCTTGGGAATACAGCCGTCGGCTGCGCGCCCCGCCGTCGCTGCCGCGGTGCAGGCAGCCGCACGCGGACGATTTGCTGAGCGCTTCCGCAGCAATGCCGATCCGCTGATCCTTGCGGCACGGGAGGGCCGGCACCACGGCTGGGCTCATCGCCACGCCTGGAAGCGCGGCCTGCGCGCGGCGTTTGTACCGTGGCTTGGCCCCGTGTTCTGGCCTTATGCCTATTCCGACATTTTCAATTACACGTTCTGGCCCTACGCGTACGACCGCGGCTACTGGGCCTACGCTTACGACGACTTCGTCGACACCGTGTTCTGGGGCGCGGAGAGTCCATATTAT
>DASSEH010000009.1:0-2284 GCA_035695325.1 Candidatus Angelobacter sp. | reverse complement strand
GGCGCCTTGGACGAAGACGCCCAGGCTGCCGATCTACTCCAGGAATACGAAGCCAAGATTGCGGCGTTGGAGCGCATGGTTGGCCGCCAAGCGCTCGAAATCGAGTTCCTAAAGGGGGCTCTGAAAAACGCACCGCGGCCGAGAAGCGTGAATACATCCGTCATTGCCGGCCCCGCGGCGTCTCCATCGCAGAAGGATGCCGGCTAATGGGGATTGGTCGCTCTACTTTTTACGACATGCCCGATGCCCGCGCGCGCGACCTGACCATCGTTGCGGAGATGAAAGCGATTTGCGACGAGTTCGAAGCCTATGGCTATCGGCGTGTTAACGCCGAACTACGCCATCGTGGCATTATCGTGAACGCCAAGAAAATCCGCCGGCTCATGCGCGAGCAGGCGTTGAACCCAAAGCAGCGGAGGCGTTTTGTCGCGACGACGGATAGCGATCACAATTACCCGATCTTCCCCAATCTCGCGAAGAACATGAAATTGGATGGCCCGAACCAGCTGTGGGTAGCCGACATCACCTATGTCACAATCGCGACCGGCTTTGTGTACTTGGCTGCGATCCTCGATGCTTGGTCCCGTCGGGTCGTAGGTTACGCCATCAGCCGCTCGATCGATGCACGGCTCGCTGTTGCTGCGCTCAAGGCCGCCATCAGCGCCCGCAATCCGCCAAGGGGTTGCGTGCATCATTCCGACCGTGGGTCGCAGTATGCCTCCGAAGACTATCGCGCCGTCTTGCAAAAGCACGGTCTCACCGGCTCCATGGGCCGGCGCGGCAATCCCTACGACAACGCCAAGGTCGAGAGCTTCATGAAGACACTCAAGGTCGAAGCCGTGTATCTGATGGCATACGAAACCTTCGAGGACGTTACAGCCGACCTTCCCCGCTTCATCGACGAGGTTTACAACACTCGCAGACTCCACTCCGCGCTAGGCTATCTGAGCCCCGCGCAATACGAGGATCGCCACGCCCAGCAACCTGTCAAAACCGCCGCCTGAAACTGTCCACTATCAAGGGCGCACTCCAGCACCGAAGCAAAACAGTACGGGTTTCCTCAGTTCAGTCGGAGCTCAGTGATGTGTCGTGGATTGGGCCGGAGTTCACCTCGCTCGACGCGCTTGACGATGTCGGTCAGTATCGCGTTGGCTTGGCACGTCAGACCAACCTTCTCGCCCTCTCGCACGACCAACCCATTGAGAAATTCGATTTCCGTGCGCCGGCCCTTCTGCATATCCTGTCCCATCGAAGGCCGTTGTTCGGCGGCGGTGCGCTTGCTCTGTCTGAAGCGCTCCTCATCGCAGGTGCGCATCGCCGCTTCATCGCCTTCTCCCGCGCGCGCAATCATCTCGGGGGGTAAGTGGTAGATCTCCTCAAGCTGGTAGCCGAGCGCTTGCCCAACACGGATTGCTTCGCTGCCAACGCGGGTAGAGAAATGACGGAGCGCATCATTGTGCAGCACCTCGCTGCTGGTCAGTCCGGTGCAGGCGGCGATCCCGTTTGCCATCGCGTTGGTGACCAACTTCGACCAGCGCTCGCCCCAGAGATTAGCGGTCACCTTGGCGCTATCCGCATAAGCGACTAACCGACAGACCTCCTCGGCCCGCGGCGTAATGCGGCCGTGCACCTCGCCGGCGCGAAACACGGTATGCGCCTTTCCGCCTTTGCCAGCCCCGCGGTGGATCAGGCCGGGCTCCGGGAGGTTGACCGTGATGCTGCTCGCGATGCAGCCAAGCGTCTTACCCCAGCCGACGATCGCAGCGATGGTCTCTTCGTTTATGCAATTCTGGAGCGAAACCACATAGCCGTCAGGCGCCAGATATTGGCGGATCATCATTGTCGCCCAGGCTGTGTCGTAAGACTTCATGCAGACGAACGCGATATCGAATGGCTTCTCTTTGGCGATCTGCTGCACGTCCGTGACATGCAAGGCGCGTACGGGCACCCGGAATTCCGGCACGTCCTTGGCGTGCGTCACGCGCAGTCCGTGCTTTCGCATGTGATCGACATGCGCGGGCCAGGGGTCGATGAAGGTCACGTCCTCACCGGCCTGCACCATATGAGCGCCGGCATACCCGCCGACCGCACCAGCTCCGACAATCGCTATCTTGTGGCTCAAGACTTTCACCCCACGCTAGGGTCTGATGCCCGCATCGCGAATCACCTTCGCCCATTTTGGCATGTCTGCCTTAATCCGCGCCTTGAACTCATCTGGCGGCACGGCAGCCGGCTCGTAACCGATTGCCTCCATTTTCTTCTTGACGTCCGGCGAGGCAACCGC
>DASSEH010000008.1:0-1259 GCA_035695325.1 Candidatus Angelobacter sp. | reverse complement strand
CGCTCCTGGCGCCTGCGGCCGCCGCGCGCCGGCTGGTCACCCTGGAACTTGTTGACCCGGCGAAGGAACATTCCGTTGCGGAGGCCATCAGGGAGGATATTTACGCTTTGCTCAACGATCTGGCCGATCTGCCGGGCCAAGTCTCGGACCCGAGCTGGCTGTCAAAAATTGATGTGGGTATGCACTTGACTCAACCTGATACAACATCTAGTGGTTAGCCCGTGGCCCATAGCGAGGATTACCCGCGAACATTGGCCGAACTGGAAAGTCGGTTTTGTGAGGAAGACTCCTGCTTGGAGTATCTGGTTGGCTTGCGTTGGCCCGACGGCTTTTGTTGCCCCCGGTGTTCAGGTCGGCGGGCTTGGAAGATGACTCGTGGTCTCTGGCTTTGTTCGGAATGCCGTCGGCAGATTTCCGTATTGGTAGGAACTGTCTTCCAAGACACTCACTTGCCGATGAGGACTTGGTTTCGAGCCATGTGGAATATGACCAGCCAGAAAAACGGCATCAGTGCCTTGGGATTGCAGCGGATTCTCGGCTTGGGCAGCTACCGAACAGCCTGGCTGATGCTCCATAAACTGCGACAGGCCATGGTGAGGCCGGGTCGCGAGCGGCTGCGTGGGGTCGTTGAAGTGGATGAAACGTATTGGGGCACAATGGAATCTGATGGAGCCACTGGGCGCAGAGTTTTGAACAAAGCAATGATTATCGTGGCCGCTGAAGCTGATGGCAGGGGAATTGGGCGTATCCGCATGGCGCGTATCCCAGATTTTGATCGCAAAACCCTTCATGGCTTCATCCGGGAGAGCGTTAAGGCCGGAAGCACCATTTGCACCGACGGCCTCAATTCTTACCGGGAACTGGAGGGATATGTTCATGATCGGAAGGTGCAGAGACATCAGCCTGAAGGCGACAAATTGCTGCCTCGTGTCCACTTGGCCGTTTCTCTGCTGAAGCGACGGATGCTCGGCACCCACCAGGGAAGCACCGTTCACAAGCATCTTGATGATTATCTCAACGAGTTCGTCTTCCGCTTCAACAGGCGAAAATCTGCCTCACGCGGAAAGTTGTTTTATAGGCTTGCTCAGCAGTCCGTCCAAATCGAGCCCATGACCTATGACATGCTTACGAAACCACTAAATGTTGGGGTCGGTTGAGTCAAGTGCATACTCACAATAAACCATGGCTGTTGTTCGCGCTCATGGGTGGGTTCGGCTCCCTCGATCACCTACGCATCTTGCGAAAAGGATCATGGTGTG
>DASSEH010000007.1:0-1953 GCA_035695325.1 Candidatus Angelobacter sp. | reverse complement strand
TCGTCTTCTTTCCGTACCGCTCGAATCCAGTTGTCATCGCCAGGGTCCTCTGCTTCATCTTCGGGTAAGCTCCTGCAACTTCACTCTACCAGGTTGATCCCCTCTGCTATCCAAATGTTCTTAATCAGAGTTTCCCTAAGGGATTTCTGATTTTTCTCTGTTGAAACCGAAGACCGTCCTAACAGGTGCACTGGTTCTCGGGACGCTTGCGATTGTAGCATTCCTCCCGCTCCAATTCGCTTCACGCGTTGCTGATCGACATCAGCTTCGATTTAGACACGTAATTGAACCCGTGATGCTCTTAATACCCCTGATAGCGTTACTCAGCGTTACGACGCTGATACGACCACCAGCCTTCAAGTTAGAGAATGAATTTGACTCAACACGAACTTTATACCCGTGGGCCCGACTCGCATGTTGGGATTTTGGATTTCGTCATTCATCGGTTGTGCATGACGATTGTGGACGGATCGTCGGCCATCCGGAAGTTGTCCACGTCCGATTCGTTTTACCAAACCGAGGTAACCAGCCGGGGTACGGGAGCTGCAGCTCCCCGCCGGCCTCGAGGACCAGAGCCTAATCGTTACATCTGATGACGTTCTATTATCAGATATCGGGATTCCCTGCCCTGCCAGATGTCTAATTGCACAGATGCAGAGTTCTTGAGGGCCGCCTGAACGTCATTTCTGAGACTTGCCGCCGAGTTGATGCAAATGGCCCAGTTTCTTGCGAATCGTTGCCATACCTCAATGACGATCTCGCCAATACACATCAATCAGCATGTGTATCGACCACTTGGTTGAACACAACGTGCGTCACCTCCATGGCGCAGATCGTTCCTGGCACATTGTCGTTCTTCCTCCCTGGGATCTGCGGTGCCAGTTTTACCCACGCCATTGGCATGGTGACGCCGCGACTCATCATTACAAAAAGCTCCTTGAAAAAACTAGGGAAGATCTGGCCGTTGCGCTTCAAGGTCATAACCAGATTGGCTTTACCTGCCCCAGGGCGCTTGCCTGCCGCGATGTAGGACTGTACGCCGTTCTCCGTTGCGACTACCACAATCGGTGCATGTGATTTGTGAATGATCTCACGCAGACTGTGCGAGCCATTCTGTATCACGCCGTCCGCCTCGATTGCCGCATAGATCATCAGCACATCGCAGATCGGGGTGTCGCCGTCACTCTCCAGACAGCCTGAAAAAAGCGGCTTCAGCGCGGTCACATCCTCGTCCACAAGCGGACGCGCCGACGCTCCTATCAGGTTGAGGAACCCGATCTTCGGGTTCTGGATGACCAGTGGATGCCTGTGCGTCACCGAACGCGAGACATTACTCCCCCCAGCGCCAGACCTTTCCCCGAAAAGCGATTTCAGCCATTGCATCGGATTGGCCCCCTCTCCGTTCGCAGAATTGTCATTGCAGAACCCGGCTGCAGTCAATCGCTCGCTGCCCGCCGGATCGATATTTAGAAATCATCGCTGACATTTAAGCGGGCGCACCAGGCTAAATCAAGTAAGTGTCTGATACTCGGGGACCCTCGATTGAGCGAGCATCCGTTGCTTGCACCAAAATTGAGGAAGAACCCCTAAATCGTGGACTCAACGCGCGTCCAGTGTACTTAGACCATTTTCGGAATCGATTGGGATGGATAGCCACAATGCTGAAACCAGGCCAGAGCATTGTCCTGGGTAATAATAGAAGCCAAAGCCTGAGTGATGGCTTGCTCCAGGGTTTCCAAAGTACGAGCCTTGATGGCGCGCAGGCACTGTTTTATTTTTCCCCAACAGGGCTCGATCGGATTGAAGTCGGGCGAATACGGGGGTAAATAAACCAAGCGTGCTCCGGCAGCTTCGATGGTCTCTCGTACCCCGGCAACTTTGTGTGCCGCCAGATTGTCCATCACCACTACTTGCCCAGGGCGTAGTTTCGGACTCAGTACCTGTTCGACATAG
>DASSEH010000006.1:0-1314 GCA_035695325.1 Candidatus Angelobacter sp. | reverse complement strand
GCTGCGTGAACCGCTAAAGATGGAGCACATCAAGGCCCGACTGTTGGGCCATTGGGGCTCGGACTCCGGCCAGTCCTTCACCTACATCCACCTCAACCGGCTGATCAACAAGTACGATCTGAATGCGATTTTCATCTCCGGGCCCGGCCACGGCGCGCCGGCCATTCTATCCAATGACTATCTTGAGGGAACGTATTCCGAGATTTACCCGGAGATGACGGAAGACGTGGCGGGGATGCAGCGATTCTTCAAACAGTTTTCGTTCCCCGGCGGGATCGGCAGCCACTCGACTCCCGAAACACCCGGAAGCATTCATGAAGGGGGTGAGTTGGGCTACAGCATCTCGCACGCCTTCGGGACGGTCTACGACCACCCGGACTTGATTACGCTCTGCATGGTGGGTGACGGCGAGTCAGAAACCGGCCCGCTGGCCACGAGTTGGCACAGTAACAAGTTCCTCAATCCCATCACGGACGGGGCCGTGATCCCGGTCCTGCATCTGAACGGCTACAAGATCAATAATCCGACCCTCCTGGCCCGCATCAGCCACGAAGAGCTTGAATCGCTGTTTGTCGGCTACGGGTATACACCTTTGTTTGTGGAAGGCAGTGACCCGCGCAGCATGCACCAGGCGATGGCCGCCACGCTGGAACACTGCGTATTGGAGATCCGCAAGTTTCAAGACGAGGCGCGGAGTAGCGGCAAGGCGTTCCGGCCGCGCTGGCCCATGATAATTCTTCGCAGTCCCAAGGGCTGGACGGCGCCGCGCGAGGTGGATGGACACTACCTGGAAGGTTTCTGGCGGGCGCACCAGGTTCCACTGGAAGTCGGTAGCAACGAAAGTCATCTTAAGGTGCTCGAGGGGTGGATGCGCAGCTACGAGCCGGAAAAGCTATTCGATGAAACGGGCCGGCTCATCCCTGAACTCAAAGCGCTGGCGCCTCGGGGAACCAGGCGGATGAGTGCCAACCCCGTTGCGAATGGCGGCCTGGTACGCAAACCCCTGAATATGCCCGATTTCCGCGACTCCGCTGTGAAGGTCGATAAACCGGGCGCGACGCTGGCCGGCAATGTTCCCACCCTCGGTAACTTCCTGCGCGAAGTCATGCGACTGAACATGCACAACTTCCGGGTGTTTGGGCCGGACGAGACGCAGTCCAACCAGCTCCAGGCCCTTTATGAGGTCGGCAAGAAGGTCTGGCTTGGTGAGTACTTCTCCGAGGATCTGGACGGCGGTGAGCTTTCCCCGAACGGCCGCGTCATGGAGATGCTCAGCGAACATACCGTGGAAGGCTGGCTCGAGGGTTATCTTCT
>DASSEH010000005.1:0-17823 GCA_035695325.1 Candidatus Angelobacter sp. | reverse complement strand
CATAGGCCTGCAATATCTTGCGGCGCAAATCGTCGGAATACGCTCGGGCCATCGTCGGGTTGCAGGAAAACTTCCAGAGCACAACCATCCTATCCCACTCCACCCTGATTCCCGCTTACATTATTATCCCTATCGTTACTAGAAATGGTCTAACGGGAAGAAGAGACACCGCGCAGCCCAGACCAACAGGCCGCCCGAGCAGCATTTTGACGCGGGCGGCTTCGTTGATTCGGCAGCGAACTGCGACTCGTATATCCGGCCCGGTGACGAAACCCGCCCTCACTGCGGAACTGCGGTTCTCGAAGCGGCAAAAGCCTGGATCACGGATGCCGCTCGCAGGGAAGCCGCCATGGCGGAAGTCAGAAGACTTCTGCAGGAAGCCGGTATTCCCATCGGGTTTCCTGTGAACGCAGAGTAAGAACTCTAATGGATGGTCTTCATCTTCCGTGACATGTAATCCATCAGCAGGTACTGGCCAAGCGTCTGCGGAGTGGTGAAGTATGCCTTGCCACGGCACATCGCCGTAACCTGCTGGACAAACTGCACTAGTCCATAATCAGAAGCCAGCATAAAGGTATTGATCAGAATGCCGGCGCGCTTGCAGCGCGAAACTTCTTCCAGGGTCTGTGTAACCACCAGAGGATCGAGCCCGAAGGCATTTTTGTAGATGCGCCCGTCTTCGAGGGTGAGGGCGGAAGGCTTGCCGTCAGTAATCATGACGATCTGCTTCATGTCTTTTTTCTGGCGCTGCAGAATGCGCTGCGCCAGCCGCAGTCCCTCGCGCGTGTTGGTGTAATACGGGCCGACCTTTACCCGCGCCAGCTGGGAGAGCGGCAATTCTTCAGCCGAATCATGGAAGAGCACCAGCGAGAGCGAATCACCGGGATACTGTGTGCGGATCAGCTGGGAGAGCGCCATGGCGACTTTCTTGGCCGGAGTAAAACGGTCTTCGCCATAGAGAATCATGCTGTGCGAGCAGTCGAGCATAACCACGGTCGCACAGGAAGACTGGTATTCGCACTGGTGCACCTGAAGATCGCGGTACTCGATATCCAGCGGCAAATGCAGCCCTTCGCGCTGAATGGCGGAGGAGAGCGTAGCCGTGATGTCGAGGTTCATGGTGTCGCCGAACTCATAGGGCTTGGAAGCGCCGCTGGCTTCGATGCCTGTGGCCAGGTCGCGCGTGTCATGCCGGCCAAAGCTGGAGCGGCCCAGCGAACCCAGCAAATCTCGCAGCGTCTTGTAGCCCAGAAAGTCGAGCCCTTTATCGGTGATCTCGAATTTCACCTGGCTCTGCGCTTCGCCGGTCTGGCCCGGCGTGGTGGACTGGCGTGAGCGGTCAAACGGCTCATCCACGGAGATAAAGTCTTCCTGCTGCATGCGCTCGATCAGTTTTTCCACCAGCTCTTCGAGCGAGCCATCCATCTGCATCTGCTCCAGGCGCTCGCGCATTTCCTCATCGACAAAGTCGCCCATTTCCAGCGCCTGCTGAATGGCCTGGCGCAGGGCGTCAAGGTTGTGCTCGTCCATCTCCTGGAAATACATGTACTGGCTCTGGAAGCCGGATTCGAGCAGATAGTCGGAAAGCGCGCTGAGCAGGTCCTCCAGACTCATTTCGTCCGCGAGGTCGCCGGTGTATTTGGAATATTTGGTGTACTTCACAGAGCTAAAGCTCCAGCAATCCAGCAAACGCAAGTGGCCAAAGCAGAAAACAGCTCTGCCTGACCAGGGCTTGCTTAGTTATACGGCCTCCGGTTGCGTACCGGCTGCGGCGGCTCTTCTTCCCGTTCAAACGACCGCTCCGCACGTTTTGCCTGTTTTTCCGCGCTGAAGACTCGCTCCTCGCTCCGGCCAATCCGGCGATGCGCGTGCAGGCCTTCCAGTACGAATTCGGCGGCGGAGACCAGCACTTCCGGACGCTCCTTTGCTTTGATGCCCAGCGGCGCCAGCCTTTCCGTAAGCCCCTGAATGTTTTTGATGCCTTCCACGATCTCCTGTGCGCTGGCCGTGTCCGCCAGTTTGATCTCGCCGCCCAGGTCGAACCACTGCACCACCTGCTGCAGATTCAGCTCCTTGAAATATCCATCGTAAGCCCGGGCCACGGCGGAGCGAATCAGTTCTCGCGCCACTGTGTCCGCGCCGCGCATCTCGCCTTCGTATTCCAGCTCCAGTTTGCCGGTGATGGAAGGCAGCGCGGCGTAAATATCGCCGATGCGGGGGACAATCATCTTTTCGCTGCTGCGCAGCGCGCGCCGTTCGGCATTGGAGATCACGTTTTCCAGCACGCTGATAGGCAGCCGCTGGCTCACGCCGGAGCGCTTGTCGATTTTCTTGTCCTCGCGCGCCAGGAAAGCGATTCTTTCCACCACCTCGCGGACATATTGGGGAACATGCAGTTCCAGACCGTCACGCCGCGCCCAGGCTTCCTGTTCGGTAATGGTGATGCCCTCTTCCAGCGTAGACGGATAGTGTGTGCGAATCTCGGAACCAATGCGATCCTTGAGCGGAGTAACGATTTTTCCGCGAGCGGTGTAATCCTCGGGATTGGCGCTGAAGACCAGTGCCACGTCGAGCGGAAGGCGCAGCGGGTAACCTTTAATCTGCACATCGCCTTCCTGCATGATGTTGAACAATCCGACCTGGATTTTGCCGGCCAGATCGGGCAGCTCGTTGATGGCGAAGATGCCGCGATTGGCGCGGGGCAGCAGGCCGTAATGTACCGTGAGCTGGCTGGAAAGATCATGCCCGCCGCGTGCGGCCTTGATGGGATCAACATCGCCGATCAGATCAGCGATCGTTACGTCGGGCGTGGCCAGTTTTTCCACGTAACGAGCTTCGGACGTGAGCCAGGCAATGGGTGTATCGTCGCCTTTTTCGGCAATCAGATTGCGGCAGTGCTGGCAGATGGGATCGTAAGGATTGTCATGAATCTCGCATCCCGCCACGCAGGGCAGGGCGGGATCGAGCAGCGCGGTTAATGCACGCAGAATGCGGCTCTTGGCCTGACCGCGCAATCCCAGCAAAATAAAATTGTGCCGGGAGAGAATTGCATTCACCAGCTGCGGAACCACGGTATCGTCATAGCCAATGATGCCGGGAAAAATGGTTTCTCCGGAACGCAGTCGGGAAATCAGATTGTCGCGAAGTTCGTCTTTGACTTTACGATTGCGGAGACGTTGCTCAGAAAAGGCACTCTTGCGCAGCTCGCCCAGGGTACGAGGAAGATTCATGGGGCCCTCTTGTGCAAGATTATACGCTGTGCCAAATTTTTGGCCAGCAAAGAGGGCATGGACGTGGCTTTAATGCACGTGGCCGTTTCCACTGGCCAGATCGCGGACACGCAGTGCTTTTTCCACTTTGGGAATGGTGGAGCGATAGTACTCGATCAGAGTGTTGATCCGCTCGGATTCCGACTTCATTTCCAGAATGGCCTGCTTGAAGTCGAGGTCCACCGGAAGCTCATGCGCCAGACGGAAGGAAAGCAGCAGATTGGCGGGCGGGTCGGGCTCCGGTGGCTCCCCTAAAACCTGGAAGAGCTGCTCGTGGAGCTGGACTACCGTGGCCTGGTCGCTTTTGTTCACCAGACTGGGTTCATCTTCAAAGAAGCCGACCTCGCCCTGAAGAAAAGAGCGCTCCTGCTTCACCTGCAGGATCTCAAAGCGTTGCCGGCCCTCGGCCACGATGTCCATGCGGCCATCGGGATATTTCTTTACGATACTCAGGATGGCGGCGCTGCATCCGATCTCCGAGAGCGTGTCTTTTTTTGCCCGCACCATGCCGAATGGGGTCTTGTTGTGTATGCATTCCGCCACCATTTCCTTATAACGCGGCTCGAAGATGTGCAACGGCAGAGGTACGCCGGGGAAGAGGACAATGTCGAGAGGAAATAGGGGCAACAGGCTCACAAATTTATTTTACAGCTTCGAAGCAGGCGAATCATTTTTAAACGGAGCAGCAGGGAAGAGTCCGCTGGGATAGTGCGTCGGTTCTTGTTTCGACTTGACTTAGTGCCGCCAACGCACTAAAAACTCCAGTCATGAAACTACAGGGCAAAGTCGCGGTCATCACCGGCGGGTCAATGGGAATTGGCGAAGGCATCGCCAAACTGTTTCTGGACGAGGGCGCAAAAGTGGTGCTGTGCTCGCGCGATCTGGAACGGACTGAGGCCGCGCGGCAAAGACTGGCCGGTGGAGAGAGAACAATGGCCCTCGCCTGCGATGTCAGCCGCCGCGATCAGGTGGATGCGCTGGTGCAGGCCGCACTCGGTAAATTTGGACGCATCGACATTTGGATCAACAACGCCGGTTTTGGACTGAACGATACCGTCGCGGCGCTGGACATGGAGCAGCTGCGCAAACTGTTTGACACCAATTTTTTCGGCGCGGTCGAATGCATGCAGGCCGTGATTCCGGTGATGCGCAAACAGGGCAGCGGCGATATTGTGAATATCTCCTCGGTTTCCGGGCACATTTCCATGCCGTATATGTCTGCCTATGCGGCCAGCAAGTTCGCCATGAACGCCATGGGCCGGGCGGCCCGCATGGAACTCAAGCGGCATAATATCAACGTGTGCAATGTGTGCCCCGGCTACATCGCCACCGATTTCGCGCAGAACATGATGAAAGGCCGCCATGCCCAGCGCGTGGGCGGCTCGGTGAAGTACGCCGTGGGCGTGGATGTTGTGGCCCGCGCCGTGCTAAAGGGAGTTCTCAAGCACAAAAGGCAGGTGGTGGTGCCCTGGTTCTACTGGCTGGCGATCAAAATGTATGAAAACTTCCCCGGCCTGCTCGAAGCATTTGTACGCAGATCGCTGCGCTCCACACAGCAGGTGCTGGCCGACGCGAAGAAGCCTCAGGCGGATCGTTCATAGCAAGACTATGGACTGAAAACACAGGCACTGAAACCACAAAGGACACGAAGTAACACGAAGGATAATTCCGGTAATGGCTATCGACCTTTGTGTTCCTTCGTGTCCTTTGTGGTTTCAATGTGTTGCTAAGATTAAGAAAGCTCGTCCAGCATTCCCGACATCTCCGAAAGTGCGTGCCGGTTTCCCGTCCGCTTTGCGGCTGCGATTCCGTTTTCCAGCATCTTTTTCGCTTCTTCGTTCCGGTCCACCTTCACCAGAGTTTGCGCGGCCATGAAATAGCCATTGGTGTAATCGGGATGCATCTGCAGCAGTTTGCTGAACTCATTTAACGCGGAATCGTTTTGTCCCATGCGGGCGTGTTCCATCGCCAGGCCGTACCGCGCAAAGGCGTCAGAAGGGTTCTGCTCCAGGACCTGGGCAAGCATCTGCATACGTGTGGGTTCACTCATTGGTTTTACTCGTTGGTTTACTTCGTAATGACAAAATTTAACACAGGCAGCGAATTTCAAACTAAGATTGAGCTGCTGTGGCCTGTCCTTATTTTCTTCCCTCTGAAAAGTGCTTCACCATTGCGTGGGCCTTTCCTCGACGGCTGCCCTTGGGCGCAGGATTCTGCGGAACCTGCACTGCCGGGCCGGAGCCGGTGACCCCGGCGGATGCCGAACTCAAAGACCTTTGCAATCTTGGCTACGCCAGCCAGTGCCCGCGAATGCCGGCGAACAGAAGCGCTGATGCCGTTCGCTTTGCGATTGCCAGAGAAGCCGGTGGAAAAATCGTGGTTCATTATGCCTGTGAACTTGCCCATGCGCCGGCAGAGCATGGGCATCTGGAATATGACCGCGCGTCACAGCAATGGATAGTCGCGCACGCCAATGCCTGCATTCAGCGCCAGGCAGAGTGCTGTCTGGCTGGTTATCTGGAAAGGCAGCAGTCAGCTTCGTGAAGTTCCAGGCAAAAACCTCAACACAGAGGAACGGGGTAAACAGAGGAACATTTGGGCTGGATTTTTCCAGAACCTTGAGTAAATCAGAAAACCACGGTTAATTTTTTTTGCGACTCGAATTTCCATGCCAATTGTTAGGGCAACAGTTTTTGCTTCCCCCTCCTCCGTTTACTCCTTTCCTCTGTGTTGAGGTTTTTCCGATCTTTATTTCCATCAGCTAAAATCTTTTCATGACCTCACATGATGGCAACAAACTGCCGCCGCGGGCGGTGCGGGAATCGCACTCGGAGATGGCGGAAGTCGTTCTGCCCAATGACGCTAACCCGCTGGGTAATCTTCTTGGCGGCCGCCTGATGCATCTGATCGACATTGCCGGCGCCCTCGCGGCGCACCGCCATTCGCGCAGCTATGTGGTTACTGCATCCATGGACCACATTGACTTTCTCTCTCCGGTACACATTGGCGATCTGCTGCTCTTGAAATCGTCGGTCAATCGAGCTTTCAACACGTCCATGGAGATTGGCGTGAAGTGCTGGGTGGAAAATTTTATTTCCGGCACCACGCGGCATGTGGCTTCGGCATATCTCACTTTTGTGGCGGTGGACCAAAACGGCCACCATCATCCAGTTCCGCACGTAATTCCGGAAACTTCGGAGGAGCAGCGCCGCTACGATGACGCAGGACACAGACGCGACCTCAGGAAGCAGGAGCAGGCGAGACGGCGAGAGCGCGTGACTGGGTAATCCTGCTTTCGTATCGGCGCGACTCAAGTCATAAAACTTTCCGGAAATATGAGACGCCGCTTTGGATCGCAATAACAGATGTAGCGAGCGCGACCACGCAAGCGTCTTCGCTCCCGTATAATTACTCTCAGAATGGCACACGGACACTCTCATGGATCAGCGACGCAGCAGGGGCCATTTCCTCTGCCCGGCGTCAGCAACATTATTGCGGTTGGATCGGGCAAAGGCGGCGTCGGCAAAACCACCATTGCCGTAAACCTGGCGGTGGCCCTGGCCAAAATGGGATATAAAACCGGCCTGCTGGACGCCGATATTTACGGGCCTAACGTCCCGCTGATGATGGCTACCAACTCGCAGCCGCGGGTGCTCGGGGAGAACCGCATTGAGCCTCTGCAAAACTTCGGGGTGAAAATTATTTCCGTGGGCTTTCTCAACCCCGGTGACAAACCTCTGGTCTGGCGCGGCCCTATGCTGCATCAGATCATCCGCCAGTTTCTGCAGCAGGTAGTGTGGGGAGAACTGGATTATCTGGTGGTGGACCTTCCGCCGGGAACCGGTGACGTGGTGATCTCACTCTTCCAGACAGTTCCGCTCACGGGCGCCGTGGTGGTTTCCACTCCGTCCGATGTTTCGTTGCAGGACGGGCGCAAAGCCATCGAGATGTTTCGTACCGGACGAGTGGATGTTCTGGGTATTGTCGAAAACATGAGCCACTTTCTTTGTCCGCACTGCCAGCAGGAGATAGACATTTTCTCCAAAGGCGGAGTGGCCCGGACGGCGAAGGAGTTCGACGTTCCCTTTCTCGGTTCGATTGAATTGGATCCTGACATCCGTAAAGGCGGCGACAGCGGCAAGCCCGCCGTGCTCGAAGGCGAAAGCTCTCCGCACGCAAAGTCACTCTATGAGTTCACCAAACAGGTGATCATGCGCGTGGCCGAAGTTAAGACGAATGCGCCGGGTGATGTGATTAAGGTGCAGTGAGGACCGCCATTGGCTGTTGGCTTTTAGCTCATGGCTTGACTCAAATGTTTACGGGTTTAGATTTTGGATTAGAGGTTTTTACGGTTTGAGCCCGTATGAACTTTACATCCTTGCCACAAATTTCGGATAGTCTTGAACGTAACGCACCGGGCTTTTCTCCCGGTGCTTCTTTCCTTGACACTATCCCGCTAAACTTCCTACAATCAAAGCAGTACAATCTTGTGGATCTTCCGTCTAAGCTTTTGCATCTAAACAACTTAGGCGGAATATGAGCTGATGCCCAATCCAGGACAAATCGGGCCGCGCGAGCGCGAAATTCTGACTGCCATTGTGGAGACTTACATTTCCACTGGCGAGCCAGTAGGATCACGTACACTCTCCCGGCAGAGCAGGGACCAGCTCAGCCCTGCCACGATTCGTAACGTAATGGCGGATTTGGTGGATGCGGGATTCCTGGAGCAGCCACACACGTCGGCGGGACGCATTCCTACGGCCCAGGGCTATCGCTATTACGTGGACCAGATTTCCGGGAAAGCGAGTCTTTCCACCGAAGATCAAACGCTCATTGCCGAGTCGCTTCACGGGACCATTGGGGTGCAGGAATTTCTGGAGCGTACGTCGCATGTGCTGTCACTGGTTTCGAGCGGTGTAGGCGTGGCCATTTCCAGTCCGGGGCAGGGAAATGCGCTGGAGCACATTTACTTTTCGCGCCAGGGAGCGAACAAAGCGCTGGCCGTGGTGGTGACGCGGTCTGGCGTGGTGCATGATCGCATGATGCGCCTGGACCACGATCTTTCCCAGGCCGATCTGGAAGCAGCAGCCAACTACCTCAATGAACATTTTTACGGCTGGACGATCAGCCGGGTGAAAGTGGAGCTGGCGCGCCGCATTGAACAGGAGCGCAGCGAATATGACAGCCTGATGAAGAGTCTGGAAGATCTTTATAAGGGCGGAGCACTGGCATCCGAGGAGCCCGCGCGCAACATCTTTGTGGAAGGCGTGGCCAATCTGGTGGCCAACGAGCAGGACCGTGAACGCCTGCGCGATCTGTTGAAGACTTTGGAAGAAAAAGAGCGTGTGGCCGAGCTGTTGGGCGCGTACCTCGATACGAAACAGGAGGCCGTGCGCGTGGTGATTGGTCTTGAGGAGGCGGTGCCGGAGATGCGAAACTTTGTTCTGATCGGCGCCCCGGCCCGAGTCGGTGATGAAATGCGGGGATCGCTGGCGGTAATCGGCCCCACCCGCATGGATTATCAGCACACCATCACGGCGGTGGCGTACATCGCGCGGCTTTTCGATAAGCTGCTGAATGAGCCCTCGTGAAAATTCCAGTCAGGAGAGGACAAGAGGTAGAAAAAAGCAAGCCTATGACCCAGGCAGAAATTCGTACGGAAGAAGAGCAAAAACAGGATTTGGAGCACGAGCTTCCACCAGCCGACCCTCGCGATGGCTACGTGGAGACGGCTTCTGCGGAGACTCAGGCAGGAACGCGCACCGCGGCGCCAAAAGAAGCAGAGTTACAGCAGTTGCGGGCGGAGCGCGACAGTCTTTTTGACCGGCTCGCGCGGCTGCAGGCGGAGTTTGATAACTATCGCAAGCGCTCGGCCAAAGAAAACGCCGATTTTCGTGATTACGCGGTAGCCGACGCGGCCAAATCTCTGCTGCCGGTCATCGATAACTTCGCTCTGGCGCTCAAAAATTCCGGCAACGCGGAAGAATTTAAACGCGGCGTAGAGCTGATTTACAAGCAGCTTCAGGACCTGCTGCCGAAACTCAACGTACAGCGTATCGATTCCAAAGGCGAACCTTTCGATCCCCGCTTTCACGAAGCCATTGAGATGGTGGAGAGCAGCGAAGTCCCGGACAATCACGTGCTGGAAGAGCTGGCGCCGGGATACCGAATCAAGGAGCGTCTGCTGCGTCCGGCCATGGTGCGCGTGGCGAGGAACCCTAAGCAGCAGTAATATTTCATCGAGGCAAAATTGGCAACACAGGCAAAACGCGATTATTACGAAGTTCTGGGCGTTGGCCGCTCGGCCAGCGAGCAGGAGATCAAGAGCTGTTATCGCAAGCTCGCGATGCAATACCACCCGGACCGCAATCCCGGCAATCCGGACGCGGAAGAGAAGTTCAAGGAAGCCACGGAAGCGTACGGCATTCTCATCGATGCGGAAAAACGCTCCCGTTATGATCAGTATGGTCACGCCGGGGTGAACGGCGGCAACGGCTTCGGCGGTTTTGATTCCTCTTCGTTTACCGATTTAAATGACATTTTTGGCGATCTCTTCAGCGACTTCTTCGGAGGGAACTCGGGCGGCGGCGGTGGACGACGCAGCCGGGCACAGCGAGGCGGAGACACTCGCGCCGACCTGCAGCTCACTTTTGAAGAAGCTGCATTCGGGAAGAAGACTGAAGTCAAAGTCCGCCGCTATGAGCCATGCACGCACTGCAAAGGGACTGGTGCGGCAGCTGGCAAAGGGCCGGTTACCTGTACCACCTGCGCCGGGCACGGGCAGGTTCGCTATCAGCAGAGTTTCTTCAGCATTGCGCGGACGTGCCCCACATGCCAGGGCCAGGGGCGAGTAATCGCCGATCCCTGCACCAAATGCAGGGGAGAGTCTCGCGTGGTGCGTGAGCGTACAGTCGATGTCGCGGTGCCGGCGGGCGTGGAAGATGGCACCAGAATTCGCTATCAGGAACAGGGGGATGCCGGCTTCAATGGCGGTCCCGCAGGTGATCTGTATGTGGTGCTGCAGGTCGAGGCACATCCGTTTTTTGAGCGCGAAGGCAAGGACCTGTACTGCTCCGTGCCGATTTCCTTCAGCCAGGCCGCACTGGGTGCGGAGATCATGGTTCCCACACTGGATGGCGATCACAAACTCAAAATTCCCGATGGAACGCAGAGCGGGACAACGATTCGTCTTCGTGGAAAAGGCGTAGCGGCGCTCCAGGGCAGCGGCAAGGGCGATTTGTTTGTCAGCATCAAGGTGGTCACGCCGCAGAAGCTGGGCAAACGCCAGCGTGAACTGCTGGAAGAACTGGGCTCTACCGCACCTGTTGAAAATAAACCTGAACCGCGCAGCCTGTTTGCGAAGGTGAAGGAAATTTTTGGGTAAATATCATCTTTGGGCAGATATTATCTATGGTTCGTGGTGATCGTTGCCGGCCTGGCCGGAGTGCCCAGGCTTCTTCTGGCCCGGCGCTTTGCCGAACTGCAACTGGTTAAGCTGCGCCAGAAGAACGTAGCTCTGCGCACGCGGACCATGAGCATTGTGTTTCTGGCCGGGGCACTCATCTTTGCCGGTTTTTATTTCACTGCCTGGGGACACCAGAGCTGGCTGGTCATCGGCGTTATTTTTTCCCTGCTGAGCGCGGTCGAATTCTTCTTTGAGGCGCAGGTCCCCACTTTGGACAATCTGGTCTTTCAAAAACGCCTGCTGGGCATTCTTTATCTCGGCCTGTGTGCAGGATCCTTTTTCATACTCCGTCACGTATGACCCGCCGCCGCTGGATTGCCGACCGCGCGCAGGGTGACCGCGCATTTCTGCTGGGCCCCAATGCCATCCATTTGTTTCGCGTGCTTCGGGCAAAACCCGGCCAGCAGTTCGATATTGCCGCCGATGGCGTTCTCCGGCTGGGTACGGTCCTTTCTGCCTCCGCGGAGCAGGTGGAATTTGAACTGGGGCCGCAGGTGGAGAGCGAGCAACTGCGGGAGGTCGTAGTTTATCTCTCCATTTTCAAGTTTGACCGAATGGAATGGGCCATTGAAAAGCTCACCGAGTTGGGCGTGAGCAGGATTCAGCCTGTGATCGCGGCCCGCACCGAGGCGCACCTGGCAAAAGCTGCGGAAAAACGGCTGGAGCGCTGGCGAAGAATCGCGCATGAAGCGGCACAGCAATCGCGCCGCCTGGACCCGCCTGAAATCAGCCTGCCGGCTGCCCTGAAGAATGCAATTACCGGCGCAAACGGCTGCCGCATTGTTTTATCCGAGTATGAAAAGGATGTGTCGTTGCTGTCGGCGCTCGAGAGTTGCACTCCGCCGGTTGCCCTGGCCCTGGGACCTGAAGGAGGATGGACGCAGCAGGAAGCAAAAATTTTTCACGACAGTGACTGGATTGCCGCTTCGCTGGGCAGCACGATCCTGCGCGCAGAAACGGCGGCGATTGCTGCCCTGGCGGTGGTCATGTCCCACCTGGCATGATCTCTGCTTCCGGAGCTTGTAAAGGTTCTTCGCTTTTGCCGAAAATTTGCGATAAATCCCAGGAAAAGCCTGGATTTTTGTACCGGGCAACAAGGGGAGCATCTTTGGTTTCTAAGCAAGGGGAATTTAAAGCGCGGCTGGAGGCTTGCATGAATATGAACTGGAAGAATGCCATGATCTATGGTTCTCTTGCAGCGGGAGCGATTTTATTTCTGACGGGCCGTCGTCCGGCCGGTATAGCGGTTGCCGGCGTGGGGGTGGCAACTCTGGTTGCGGAAAACCCTGACAAATTCACGGAACTTTGGAACCGCTTGCCCGAGTATGTGGACAAAGGAACCAGACTCATTGATGCCGCTGCCACGATTATGGAACGGATGGGGCAGCACCGCGCGGAGAGCTATCGCAATACTCCCATGGCTAGCGGTAACCGCTACTGAGCGCTGAACAGCTTTTTAGGGCAGACATGAAAAGCCTCCGCAGTCGGTTAACTGCGGAGGCTTTGCAAACCAGTAAGAGCCCTTGCCTCCCCTGTACCGTTTCCCCCAGTTTGTGTCAGCACTGAAGAGCTTTCGAACTCATCATGATTGATTAAACTGCAAGCGAGTATGCCTTTGTCCGTACCTGCGGAAAATTCAGAGAACGACTTAAAACTCCTCATTTTTGGCCTTAGTAGAGTACGTTGCTCCTGGCTTACATCCCTGTGACAGCTTCTGACCATCTCACTGGCAGTGCCGAATCGTCGGGGGAACGGTGAACGGCGTATGTACAGATTTTTCCTTCTTTCTGCTTTGCTTCCCGCAGCCTTTTTTCTGGTGGCAGCTGCGGCCCTCGCCGCCGATAACGATGTTCACTTTAGTGAACAGGGATCAGGCGCCGTCTTCCGCCGTTCCTGCTTCGCCCACGGATATCGCCATGGATATGAAGTGGGCTATCATCTGGGCAATCTCGACATCAACATGAACCGCAGGCCGCGGGCGAAACGGGAGCAATTTCACGGCCTGCAGACCGGCTATCTTTCCCACTTCGGAGGGAAGAAGTCCTTTGAAAACGGCTTCTGGGCCGGTGTGAAAGCTGGCTATAGTGACGGCTACGCTGGTCGTAACTTTCGCGCCGTGGAAAGCCTCCGCGCTCTGGCCTCCAGCCTGGACGAGAACATCTCGCCCGCTGATCCGCATAATTTCTATTTTGACAGTGGTTTTTCCGCCGGTTACGATAACGGCCTGCAGCATGTGGCTGACTCACCGGCCAGTGTCAGCTCCGGCGTGACGGACTGTGCCCCTTTCCCTATGTATGATCGCTCTGCGCAGGAGAGCTTCTGCGAAGGGTATCGCCGCGGCTATGTGCTGGGGCATGGCGATGGTCTTCTGCCTGGCAGCGAAACTCCGGCCTTTGAAGCTCGCAAGTAAGTTTTTTCGCAACAAAGGCTAAACCTCTTCGCTTAATTTGGTACATGTACCTTGTTGTAAAATGGGCAGGGGCCGAAGTACATGGTACCTTCAGCCATACTGGCATAGAATCTACAGTTGGCATGGGCCATCGGAAGGAACCGGGATGAGAGCCGTCATGGTAAAGAAACCAGTGATTCGTATTGCTGTTGTCGAGAGTGACCCGCTGCGGTTTATCGGGCTGAAGTCGCTGTTTGATTCCGAGCCTGATCTGGAACTGGTTTCCTCCACGCTGGCCGAACTGGGACCACGGAATGATATTGACCTGGTATTGCTGGGCAGCCGCGCCGGACAGAATCTGTTTGATCTCATGGCCGGCCTGAAGGCCGCTCGCCCTGACCTGCGTATCATCGTCACCGGCAGCGGCGCCGATGATGAGACCATCCTGAAAGCCCTCGCAGCCGGGGCCAAAGGCTATGTGGATGAAGCCGCCTCTCCGCAGGAATTCATTCAGGCCATACGCATAGTGAATCAGGGGTCGGTTTGGGCGCCGAGGCGCGTGCTCTCGATTTTCATTGAGCGGGTCACCTCGTCTCCAGGGCGCATTTTCCCCGCAGGCAGAGTGACCTTTACCGACCGCGAAAAAGAAGTCCTGGAACTGCTGGTTGCCGGACGCTCCAATAAGGAAATCGGCTCCGTCCTCGGCATCGAGGAGCGCACGGTCAAGGCCCACGTCGCCAAACTCATGCGTAAAGTGGGCGTTCAAAACCGGATTGCGCTTTCCGTGCACGCCATCACGCATTCTCTGGTGACCTCGTCAAAATAATTGCTTCAGTTCATAACGAGAACGGGCTGAATTGCTGCTTGCTCCAGCTGAGGTTTTTCTCTGAAGTACATGTCCCGATATACCCTGGGTGTTACGAACTGCTGTTACTTGCTCGTCACCCAGCATGGGTACATACTCTACTCACCTACCACAGAACCTGGGAGACAGGGCTGGAAGCGGTTACGAGGGTCACCGCTTCCAGCCCTTCAGCTTTTTTGTAAGTATTGCGTTTCCAGTGCTCCTGTACACTGAAATCCAGGGCTACTTTGCCTTTAGGGAAGGGAAATGAAACGAATTTCTTTGGTTTTTGTACTAGTTCTTATCACAGCCCATATGACGTGGGCCGAATCGGAAGCGGAGCGGGTAGAGTCGGCCGCCACCGTAATGAATGAAATCATGTCCACACCGGACAAGGGCATTCCGGAAGAGATTCTCAGCTCTGCCCAGTGCGTAGCCGTGGTTCCCTCTATGCTGAAGGGTGGATTTATCGTCGGCGGCGCGCACGGCAAGGGCGTGGCGACCTGCCGCACGGAAAACGGGGCGTGGAGCGCTCCCGCGCCTTTTGCGATTAGTGGGGGCAGCTTAGGCTTACAGATTGGTGTTCAGGGTGTGGACCTGGTTATGGTCATCATGAATGAACGGGGCATGCAGAACCTGCTTTCGAGCAAGTTTAAGCTTGGGGCGGATGTCTCGGTCGCCGCGGGCCCAGTGGGCCGCCACGCCGAAGGCGCTACGGACTGGAAGCTGCGCGCCGAGGTGCTCACTTATTCGCGTGCTCGCGGCCTTTTCGCCGGGATCACCGTAAACGGAGCCGTAATCGATCAGGACAAGGATGCTACCCGTGAACTCTTCGGACGTCTCGTCCCATTCCGCACCATTCTCACCGGTGCCGTGGCGACGCCTTCAGCAGGCGAACCGTTCATTAACAGCGTTCGTAAAGCCACTCCGAAAAAAGACTCTGGCCAGGCTGCTCCCCAAGGTCCAACTCAGCCCGCACCGGCTACGGAAAAGCCTGCGCAGAAAACACCTGGCATTTAGTAATCAGATAACGGAATCTATCGTCGATGTGCCGAAGGCAGGCAGGGCTGGAGAGAAACCATCCAGCCCTGTGCAAAGAATGCAAACTGAATCTACGGTTGTTGCGGAAGAGGGCCTCTGTAAGCGGCTGTGCTGATTACCTCGTTGTATAAAATGGGGGTTTTTTCCTTGCCAGAGCCTGGAAAATAAATCGTCTTGGTCGTGAGCCGGTGATAGAGCCTGTCTTTGGTGAGAGTGGCTTCCACGTGGATTCTGATCTGCTGCTTTTTGCCCTCTACAACTTCGTCGAAGTTCCAGTCCCCCGATGACATTGTATCGGTGCCATATAAATCGATCCAGGAGCCGTTGTTGTACGGGAACCATTGCTGGAAATGCCCATAGCCAATCCGCCGGATGTCGGTGAGCCAGCCATTTTTAGGCTTGCGATTAGCCTGCCGAGTTTCCGGGTGCTCCTCCGTCCATTCCGAGGAAAAACTTCCCGGAAGCAGTTCCCAGCGCCCGGCTATGTTTTTTGGTTCGTTCGAGGAATGCTTCATCTTGTCTGGCGACTGATTGGGCGCCGACGCCGACTGGGTTTGTGCACAAAAAGTGCTCAGGCAAACCAGTGAAATCAAAATGATCCGTTTCGACTTATTCATCGGGGTGACCCTCTCTCCCAACCGTCCTCTTTGCATTATTACCTCGCTGCGGAAAACACCCAAAAAGATATTCTGAAAAGTTGCGGCACTAAATTTCCCGGATATATACCCATCCATTTTAACACTGTCAACAGCCAGCTCATTTCCCCATAAAAGTGTGGAGACATCCCCCGCGGCATTAAATCCAGCGGTTACAGGAACGATTGAAAATATCGTTCGCAGATATAAATGATGTCTGGCTGGGCTCGTATACCGGAAAATCTTTAATAAAAAGACCGAATCGTAAGTTGAGTACTAGTCCTTAAGTAATTAATCGGTTCATTGACAGAAGATTGACTCATGGATAGCCTGTGAGGTTCTTGGTAAGCTATGATTTTTTTATATAGATCATAGAGATGTTTTGGCATGTTGCTCTATTTATAAATTGTTAAAATCCAGAGCACCCTGCATTCCCAAAATGAAACTACCCGCTTGCGCTGAATCTACAAAACAAAGCGGCGACACGCTTCATATCTGCCCACGGCAAGGGCGCAGCTTCACACTTTGATCCGAAAATCGAGTGTGAAACGTTTGACAACCTAAAAATTAATATTACGAGGAAATGAATGAGCAAGAAATGGTCGGTCTTTTCTGCAGGCCTGTGTGCAGTCGCGCTGCTTTGTGCAGTTTCGCTGCAAGCACAAACCCAGGGCACCGCGACTCAGTCAAATGGTCGTTTTACCATAACCAATCCATCTACTTCTACATCGCCTTCACCAACGCCTGGCACTGTTTCCCCAGGCGCTACCCCAGGCGGTACCCCGTCCAATGGCAGCCCAGGTACCCTTGCTCCAGCCTTTTCCGATCCGGGGCCACGTCCAGTGGGCAACACAAACAAAGTCAGAACAGGGGCCAAGCTGCAAAACCAGATTGTGAACATCCTTGAGCCCCCAGACCCCAATCCGGCCAATAACAATGACGGCGCTGGCCAGGTCATCGCCAACGGCGGCCCCACAGCCGGATTTTGGTTTCAGGCCCTCACTGTATTTGGCCAGGAAGCCACGGTGGCGGGCGCCAGCAACGGAAACGGGATCAATACAATTACAGGTCTGGGACCGGCCTTCAACGGCAACAGTTGTTTCATTTGCCACTCTCAGCCCACAATCGGCGGCAGCAGCCCGGCCGTGAATCCCCAGATCGCGCTGGCTACTTTGGATGGCGCAACCAACACCGTGCCGTCATTTCTCAGTCAGAATGGCCCCATTCAGGAAGCGCGCTTTATTCTGGATCTCATCAACGATCCTTCCGGCAGCACCCTGGATGGCGGTGTACATGAATTGTTCACCATTCAGGGGCGCACGGATGCACCTTCTGGCTGCACCGTGAGCCAGCCTGATTTTGCTACCGCTATTTCACAGCATAACCTGATAACCCGGCTGCCAATTCCGACCTATGGCGAAGGGTTTGTGGAAAATGTTACCGATGCCGCCCTGGTAGCCAATCTGGCCGCCAATGCTTCCACGAAAAACAACCTGGGAATCTTTGGCCGCTTCAACACCAACGGGAATGATGGCACGATTACCCGCTTTGGCTGGAAGGCGCAGAACAAATCTCTGCTGCTGTTCGCAGGCGAGGCAGCCAATGTTGAGCTGGGTGTAACCAACGAGCTCTTCACGAATGAGAAAGTGCCGGGCACCAACTGCGCCGGCGCCGCTCCGGAAGACAACACGGCGGTTATCGTCCCCACAGCCTTCCCCGTGGGAACGACACTTACCGGTGCAGAGGCCGCATCAGAGATCTCTTCGGACATTGAGAACTTTGCATTCTTCATGCGTTTCAATGCTTCGCCGAGTCAGTGCGATTTCGCCAGTGGCCTGAATGCAGCTGGCGGCGCGGCCTGCAACCCTCTGGGGAGCGATGCGCTCGCCGGCCAGGCTCTGTTTGGAACATCGTCCAATCCCGGTATCGGCTGCGTTCTGTGCCACACCGATACTCTTACCACCGGTCCCGCTACGGTCCCCAAATTCAACAATGCCACGTTCCATCCCTTCTCCGACTTCGCCCTGCACCACATGGGCTCCGTCCTGACCGACGGTGTCTCACAGGGTCTTGCCGGTCCGGATGAGTTCCGTACTCCTCCGCTGTGGGGACTTGGCCAAAGGCTGTTCTTCCTGCACGATGGCCGCTGTTCGGATCTGGTTTGCGCCATTGAGGCCCAT
>DASSEH010000004.1:0-4834 GCA_035695325.1 Candidatus Angelobacter sp. | reverse complement strand
CCGATGAGCGATGCGCCACCGGCGTCAATCAGCTCGACGGGATGATTGGGGGCGGTATACCGCGCAGCACCACAACCCTCGTGCTCGGCGCCTCGGGTTCAGGAAAGACCAGCCTCGGTCTGCATTTTCTCTCGCAATCGTCCGCCCAGGAGCCAGGGCTCTTTTTCGGCTTTTACGAGACGCCGCTGCGCCTGCGGGTGAAGGCGGCCGGCATCGGCATCAAGCTCGACGGCCTCATCGAGCAAGGCCATTTGGAGATCCTCTGGCACCCGCCTACCGAGGACATCCTCGACGCCCTCGGCAACCGGCTCGTCGAGGCTGTGCGGCGTCGCCGCGTGAAGCGGCTCGTCATCGATGGACTTCTCGGGTTCCAGGAGATTGCTGCCGACCGACCTCATCGGATCGGCCGTTTCTTGACAGCGCTGGCGAATGAGCTTCGCGTGCTCAACGTGACCACGGTCTACACGGCCGAGACACGGAACCTCATCGGTGGAGTGATCGAGGGGCCAACAATTGGCCTATCTACAATCGCCGAAAACTTGATCCTGCTGCGGTACGTCGAGATGAGGTCGCAACTCCGTCGGCTGATTTCCGTCGTGAAGGTACGGGACAGCGACTTTGACTCGGCACTGCGGGAGTTCCACATCACGGCTACCGGCATCGAACTCGCCCCTACGTTCGACAGCGCCGAGGCGATCCTGAGCGGCTTCCCTCAACTAACGACCGAGGAACTGCCCGCGGACAAAGCGGCTCGGCGACCTCGCGTGAAGTAATCATGAGAACGGTGCTCGTGGTTGACGATGAGTTCGGAATCGTCGACGTACTGGAAACCATCCTCACGGACGAGGGCTATCGCGTTCTCACCGCGTGCAACGGCAAGCAGGGCCTCGTGAGGTTGGCGGAGCAAAAACCCGACGTGATCCTGCTGGACTTCATGATGCCGATACTCGGTGGCGCTGAAATGCTGCGCGCAATGGCGGCGGAGCCTGTTTACCAGCGCATCCCAGTCATCATGATAAGTTCGCTCAGGGAGGACGTGATCATCGAAAAATGTCCCGGCTACGTCGCGTTCCTGCACAAGCCTTTCAGGGCCGCCGCCGTGCTGAGCACTATCGCTCGCGTCCTCGGCAGAGCGGCAAATGACACCGCCCAGTGCTGAAACTCCGGCTACTCAGCATCATTGCTCCCGCCAGGCATCGTCGGGATTGCGGTGGGGATGCCCATTACTGGGCACCACCGGGTCACCGGAGGCGGTCGCCCGCCCCCGGTTCCCACAGAACGTAGCGTGCGGATTTCCCGCACTACGCTCTTCAGAAGATGATTCACAGCACTGCGAGAGCTTGTAACTCCCGATAGGGAAGGTACAGCTTTGGTCGCAAGATCGGTTGCCGCTGTTTGATCTGGCGGAACATGTCCCACGTGATGCGCCCGGCCCAGCTCCGGCTGCACAGCATTTTGTGCCAGTAGCGTTCGACCGCCCGATGGACCTTTTGCAGGGAACGAAAGTTTCCGGCAATGCCGTAGTAGGCGTAATGGCCCCTCAGTGCGGCGTTGAGAGTGTTGACCTGTTCCCGGACCGACCAGTGCCGGTTTCGTCGCAGCAGGTCCTGCAACGACATGAGACTGCGCCGCAAGCGAGATTTCTCGGTGCGCATTCCAATCCTGAAGTTGCCCTTCAGGTTCCGCGTGCAGTAGAGCGTGAACCCCAGAAAGTAGATCGTCTCTGGGCGCTTCCTGCCGTGTTTGGCGGCATGTCGTTGCGCGAACCGGCCAAATTCGACGAGTTTGGTCTTGGTCGGTTCCAGGGTCAGGCCGAACTTTCCCAGCCGTTTGCACAAGGCGTCCTGGACGCGTACGGCATCCTCTCGATATTGGAAACACATCACAAAGTCGTCGATGTATCTGATCATGTGGGCCTCTCCCCGCAACCGGGGTTTGACCACGCGCTCGAACCATAGGTCGAGTACATAATGCAGGTACACGTTGCTCAGCATGACGCTGATCGAACCGCCTTGTGGGGTTCCCTCCTCGTTTGGATAGACCTCGCCGTCTTCCAGGATGCCTGCCTTCAACCAGCGCCGGATCAGGCTGATCATGCGCGGATCGCCGACGCGGTGCTCCACGAAGCGGAGCACCCATTCGTGGCTGAGACTCCCGAAGAAATTCTTCAGGTCCGCCTCCAGCACCCAGCTCACCTTGCCGCCGGCGATTACCTCGTTGAGGGTTGCCAAGGCATGGTGGGCTCCCCGTTTAGGCCGTCCGCCAAATGAGCAAGGCAAAAAATCCGCCTCGTAGATGGCCGACAACACCTGGGCGGTGCTGCGCTGGAGCGCCCGGTCGTTGACGCAGGGGACACCCAACGGGCGCTTTTCCCGCTTGCCAGGCTTCGGGATATACACGCGCCGGATGTCCGGTGCCCGATATCCCTGGCGGTGAACGGATCGGAGCACAGGCTCTACCCATTCCCCGAAGGTCGCCTTTGCGTCAGTCACGGTCTGGCCGTCCACCCCTGGAGCCGAGCGCTTCGGAATCTGACACAGATTCGTCCATACTCGTTCTCGTGTGATGTGATGGGCCAGGGAAGTGAACCGCAGTTTTGGCTCACTTCTTGCCTTCGCTGCTATTCGTTCGAGTCCTGTTTCCATGGTTGGTTCATCTTCTCTTTGCATAGAAGCCCTGATCTCTCTTTGGATAGAGCCCATGTTTCCCTCGAACAATTCATCTTCTGCTGGCCGCTTCCCCATGTAGCCGGCTCTCCCGACCGCGGAGTACTATCAGCCAGTCTGACCCAACTTCCACGGTTTTGAGGAAAATGGTTGCTGAGATCCGCGGAATTGCTGGGGGTGCGACAGGTCGCACCGTGATGTGGTGCTAAACTGTCTGGATGATTGCGATAGATAGTGGCGATTTTGCTTGTGGTGACGCAGAGAATCGTGGTGCTCTGCCACGAGCAAGGTGCCGCGCCATGTTCGTCCGCGTCAAGAAGATCGGAGCCTACGAGTATCTCTACCTCGTCGAGAACGCCCGCGAGGGTGGCCGCCACGTGCAGCGCGTCATCAAGGCGCTCGGCCGGCGCGACGAGGTCGAGGCCTCGGGTCTGATCGACGGGCTGATCGCCTCGGCGGCGCGCCATTCGCGCCGCTCGATCGTGTTGTCGAGCTTTTATCGCGGCCAATTGCCGGAGCTGCATCGTCTCAGCATCGGACCCGACTTGGTGTTCGGCCGGATATGGGCGGAAACGGGATGCCGCAACGCGCTGAAGAGCCTCGTCGCCGACCGGCGCTTTTCCTTCGATGTCGAGCGCGCGGTCTATCTCACGGTGCTGCACCGGCTGATGATCTCGGGTTCCGACCGCCATGCCAATGACTGGTGCAGCCGGGTGCGCGTGCCTGGCGCCGAGGGGCTCGATCTCGACCACGCCTATAAGGCGATGGCCTGGCTCGGCGAGGTCGATGCGGCGGGCCGCAGCACCGCGGAGGCGGTCGAAGAGGCGCTCTATCGCCACCGCCAGCCGCTGTTCGGTGCCGTTTCGATCGCGTTTCTCGACACCACGACACTGTGGTTCGAAGGCGCCGGTGGTGAAAGCCTCGGCCAGTACGGTCATTCCAAAGACTACCGCGGGCATTTGAAGCAAGTCGTGCTCGGCATTGTGCTCGATGACGCCGACCGGCCGATCGCCTCCTTCCTGATGCCCGGCAATACCGCCGACGTGACGCTGCTGTTGCCAGTGGTCAAGCGCCTGCGCGAGCGCTTCGGGATCCGCGAGGCCTGCATTGTCGCCGATCGCGGCATGATCAGCGCCGACACCATCGCCGCCCTCGAAGCCGAGAAGATCGAGTACATCCTCGGCGTGCGCGAGCGCACCAGCCGCGAGGTGCGTGCTGAGATCATCGAGGATGACGACCTTGCCGTGCCGCTCCTCATCCCCCGCCAGAAAGGCGAAACCGAACTGGCGGTCCGCGAGACGACGATCGCCGGGCGGCGCTATGTCATCTGTCGCAACGCGGAGGAAGCCAAAAAAGATGCCGCGGCGCGCGCCGAACTCGTCGCCGGTCTCGAGCGCAAGCTCGCCCAGGGCGACAAGGCGCTCGTCGCCAACAAGGGCTTCCGTCGTTTCCTGAAGACGCCCGAAGGCGACGGCTTCGTCATCGATCGCGCCAAGGTCGAGGCCGATGCCCGGTTCGATGGCCTCTTCGTGCTGCGCACCAACACCAAAATCGCCGCTCTCCAGGTCGTGTTGCGCTACCGCAATCTGCTGGCCGTGGAGGATGCCTTCAAAACCGCAAAGGCGCTGCTCGCCACCCGCCCGATCTTCCACAAGACCGACGCCGGCATCCGCGGCCACGTCTTCTGCACCTTCCTCGCCCTCGTCCTGCGCAAGGAGCTGATCGACCGTCTCGCGGTCCGCCGCAGCCGGCTCGAATGGCAGCGCATCGTCGACGATCTCGCCGATCTCAGCGAAATCGACGTCGAACAGGACGGCCGCCGGGCCCGACTGCGCACCGCTCCCGGCCCGACCATCGACCCGATCTGCCGCGCCATCGGCATTGCCCTACCGCCCGTCTTCCAGGAGATGCCGCCCGTCCCCTGAACCCCGACTGTGGTGCCTAAAACGCCGAATGGCCCGCAAGCCATTGATAATCAATGTTGTTCAAATCGAAACCGCGGAAGTGGGGTTAACCGTAGTTTTGAATTTCGTCCGCTTGAATCAGTGTGCCAATACCACTGGTTATAGCACAGAGGAGTTGACGCCGATGCTTAGAGCCTGTGCAACTGTATCACGAGTTTACGATTTCTAGCAGGCGTTCAAAATCATTGGGGACGTCCTCCGCCA
>DASSEH010000003.1:0-2577 GCA_035695325.1 Candidatus Angelobacter sp. | reverse complement strand
GTGGCGCGTGGATTGAAGCTGCGTCACGATCATGGCTCCAACTATATGTCCGGCGATTTCCAGGACGAAATCGAATGCCTGGGGATCGAAGCATCGCCCTCCTTCGTGCGCGAGCCCGAGGGCAACGGCGTCGCAGAGCGCTTCATCCGCACCTCACATGGGGACGTTCAGGTCAAGGGGGTCGTATTAGGGTGACATCCGCAGATCTCCAGTATCTGTTCGGTATCCAAAGGTCTGAGCCCGATTGCATGACGCGGCTCGTTTCCGAGCACGATCAACCTCACATTCGGTCGCCGCGCGAAACGGCTGCACCAATATCCCGCTTGCGGCGGTCGGGGCTCAGGAAGACGAGACCATTCTTGAAGACGGGTTTTTTAGGCCATGTGCGGATGCGGTTCGTCCACCTGGATCCGCCAGGACTGATCAAGTCCTGGAAGATTTAAGGATTCGGTCAGCGTTTATCGTCAGGTACGTTTCATCACGGCTCCCTCGATGACAACGCCTGCGGTCACATATTTCCAGAGCGCTACGAGCAACTTGCGCGCCAGCGCCACGATTGTCGTCTTCTTAAGACGGCCGCCATTGCGCCTGACCCGTTCTTCAAACCACAGGGCCAGCGCCGAGTGCGGCTGATGGCGCAGCCATAGCCACGCGAGTTGGATGAGCGTTGTTCGCAATCGCGGATTGCCTGTTTTAGACACGCCCTGTTCGCGATCAACCGAACCGCTTTGCCAGGGTGTTGGCGCTAGGCCCGCATAAGAAGCGACTTGGCGTCGATTGTCGAAGTGTCGGAAGAGCCCTTCCGACCAGAGGATGGCGGCGAACTCCGGCCCGATGCCCTTGATATCGAGCAACATCGCCGCCGGCGCTGGCGCTGCGACTTGTTGCGCGGCAAGCAGCACATCCCGCTCAGCTTCCACCGCCTTGATCTGCTCGAGCAACAGTTCCAACCGATCGAGTTCACGGCAAACCTGCGCCTTCAGGTGAACCGGCAATAGGCGACCATCGCCGGTCTGGAGCGTATCCAGCCGTCGTCGCCGGTCGCGGCGCAGCGGCTCGTAGCCAGATATCCCCTGTGAGAACAGCAGCCCCTTGACGCGATTGACGTGCCGGACCCGCTCGACGATCAGCACCTTGCGCTCGCGGCAGAGGCGGCGGCGGTCCTCTTCCTCGGGAGTCGGTGCCTTGATCATCGCACAGACCCGAGGTTCACCCCGCTTGTACGCCAGCAGCGCGCGAACCAGCACTTCGCCGTCGATCCCGTCAGTCTTCGCACGCCGGCGCCGACGGGATGTCGCAATCGAGGCCGGATCCACGACGTGGCTTTCGATCCCTTCATTCTGCAGCGCGCGATCGATCCAGAATCCGTCGAGGCCAGCCTCCTGAATGACGACGAACGGGAAGACCTTGCCCGTCCTCGCCCGCGCTTTCTCGCGAAGTCGCGCAAAGCGCTCCAGTAGTCCGGCCACATCGCCACCACGCACCACTTGCTTCGACATCTTCTCTCCGCCGCCTGGCGACAGCGAAGTGATCAGCCATGTCGATCGACTGAGTTCCAACGAGACAAAAATAGCGCCAAGATCAGTACGGATAGCAGTCGGTGCTTCGGGTCGGTCAGCTACGGTTTGCATGGTCGCCTCCAGAGTGGGTGGTAGCAACCTCACTCTGCCAAAGTGCCGGTCGCTATCCACCTCCCCATGGGATCTTGAAGGAAAACCTGCTGTGGGTGAGAACATTCGACACCATCGAAGAGCTGCGAGCTGCGCTCGTCGAGTTCGCCCGGCGCTACAACGAAACCTGGCTCGTCGCCCGACATGGCTATCGTACCCCAGCCCAAGTGCGAGCCGACCAACGTCGGCTTGATCAGGACGCAGTGGACGATCTACAGTTGGCCGCCTGAGTAGGCTCAGCCGCGTGTCTCAAAACCGGGCCGCAGTACACCTCTTCACCCGCAAGGGCTACGATCTCGCCGTCCGCTTCCCTTTAGCCACTACGGCGGTAGCGGCTTTACCGGCGTGCTCGTGCCTTATTGACGGCGAAGCGATCGCCCGCGACCAGAATGGCCTCGCGGTCTTCCGAGATGATCCGCTGGCGCCGCCACGATAAGGATGTCGTGCTTTGCGCCTTCGATTTGCTTAAGCTCAACGGCCAGGATCTGCGCAAGGCACCGATCGAGGAGCGCGAGCGAACGCTTGCAAAGTTGTTGCGCCGATCGCCGGCCGGTATCACGTTTAACGAGCACTATGAAGGCGATGGTACGACTCTATTCCAGCACGCTTGTCAGCTCGGCTGTGAAGGGATCGTATCGAAACGGCTTGGTTCATCCTACCGGTCGGGCCGCGTAGATGATTGGCTGAAAAATCAAGACTCCGTTGGCGCCCGCAGCCAAGCGCGAAGCGGATTGGGGCAAATGAGACTCCAGGGGTCGGCCCTTGATTCGTCAGTTCTGGTCCCTGCGGCGGGAGTACAGGGTCATCCTCTGCAAGTTCGGCGACGGAGGGGATAATCGCCACTCTCGTACAGGCGCCGGATGTCTTCGCTGTCGTAGCGCGCGTCTCCGACTTGCATCCACGCACC
>DASSEH010000002.1:0-1086 GCA_035695325.1 Candidatus Angelobacter sp. | reverse complement strand
AGCCTGTCGGATACTTGTCCTTCTCCAGCGCAGCCGATCTGGATCACCATGTGCTGCCTCGACCCATTCGGGATGTTGGATCCGCAGGTCGTCGTGAATCTGTTGCCGGCGCCCGGTGTAGTCGACGAGCGTTCGTGCCGTTAGCGCACGAAATGGCCAAGTGAGGGTCTTCCAAAAGGCGACACGCATGTGCTTGCGTCGTGCGTGACGGTCCAACCGGATGACTGCGTCGCGCTGGCGTTGCAGCAACACGGCGAGCGGTCCGCTTTGCGTAAGGGTCTGGGTCATAACGTAGTTTCTTTCTGTTTTTCTTGCTCCAAAGGTTGGACAATTTTCGCAGGGATTCCGTTCATTCCTGCGACAGGTTCGCTATGAATCTAGGCGGGCTTTCGCGCGAGAGGCCATACCCCAAGACCAGGGCGCTTCTGCGTGGACGGCACCCGATCCCCTCTAACTTTGCAGTCCTGACTCACTGCATTTGAATGCGAGGCGAGAATGCAGCCCTGCAAACTTGTAACTGGGAGTCTTATTGGGTCGGGCATCCTTCCACCGGGTCAGTTCCTCAACGTGCACAAGATCAGGGTCGACTCTGACAATAAGCGGTTAGCACGATGCACCAAGATGGCTTTAACTGAATCCAGAAAGGTAAAATAAATGAATACATTGAATAAAGTAATAACATGGAATCCGCTTAGAGAGATGGAACAAGCGACACAAAATCGCTTCAATCCGTTCTTCTTGGCCGGATTTCCGAACAGAATGGGCAGTGGCGAGATCCACAGCCTGACGGTCGCAGATTGGTCACCAGAGGTTGATATCAGCCAGGATGATCACGAGTACCTGCTCAAAGCAGACTTGCCTGAAATGAAGAAGGATGACGTGAGGGTAACAGTCGAAGATGGCATCCTCTGCGTTTCCGGAGAACGCAAAAGCGTGAAGGAAGATCAGAAAAAGAAATTCCATCGCATCGAGCGCTCCTTTGGTAACTTCCGACGCAGCTTCACGCTGCCTGTAGATGCCGACAGCACAAAAGTGACGGCGGAGTTCCGCGACGGAGTGCTGAAAGTGCACCTCCCGACGACACCG
>DASSEH010000001.1:0-1671 GCA_035695325.1 Candidatus Angelobacter sp. | reverse complement strand
GATGGGACGGCTCGCCGTCGAGATCGCGCAGATCGATGATCTGCAAGAGCTTGCATTCGAGCGCGCAGGGCGCCGCCGCGATCCGCGGCGGGCGGATCAGGCGCGACGGCGCGGCATCGAGTCCCGCTTCCGCCATCTCGTTGACCCCGCGCGGAAAGTTCGCCGAGGTCGCGACCACCGCGGCGCGCAGCTCGAAGGTGGCGAGGTTGCAGACGAACTCCCCGGTCTCCTCGATGAAGACCAGCGAATCCTTGCGGCCTTCGCTCGAGAACAGCACGATCGGCGGCTCGTCCGACACGGCGTTGAAGAACGAATAGGGCGCCAGGTTGATCTCGCCCTTGGCGCTCATCGAGGTGATCCAGCCGATCGGCCGCGGCGCGACGATCGCCTTGAACGGATCGCGCGGCAGGCCGTGGTCGTTCTTGCGGGTGTCGTAGAACATGGGTCGGGACGAAGCGGCTTGCTAGTGGTCTGATTCATTCGGACGATTCCCAAATCGGCCGAAGCAGTTCAAGCTCTCATTATGAGAGCAGGAATTGTCGTCAACGTCACGCGAGCAGATCGCCTCCGGCTTGAGGCGATCATTGCGGATCGTAGCACGCCACAGAAGCACGTGTGGCGCGCCAATGTTATCCTTGCCACCGCCGACGGCTACGGCACTGCCGAGATCATGCGCCGGTCCGGTAAATCGAAGCCGGTGGTGTGGACCTGGCAGGCGCGGTTCATGGCGGAGGGCGTCGAAGGGCTGTTGCGCGACAAGACGCGCAAGCCTGGCAAGCCCCCGCTGCCGCCCAACACCGTTCAGCGGGTAGTCGATTTGGCCTTGGGGCCGCCGCCGGGCGAGAGCACCCACTGGACGGGCCGGGAACTTGCCAAGGCGGCCGGAGTGAGCCTGCGTTCGGTGCAACGCATCCTGGAAGCTCACCAACTCGCGCCGCACCGTATCCGGACGTTCAAACTGTCGAAGGACCCGGAGTTTGTCGAGAAGCTCAGGGACATCGTCGGTCTCTATGTCGATCCTCCCGCCCACGCCGTCGTCCTCTCGGTTGATGAGAAGAGTCAAATCCAGGCGCTCGACCGCACCCAGCCCGGTCTGCCGATGAAGAAGGGCCGCGCTGGGACGATGACCCACGACTACAAACGCCATGGCACAACGACGCTGTTCGCCGCGCTCAATGTGCTTGACGGCACCGTCATCGGCCGCAACATGCAGCGCCACCGGCACCAGGAGTTCATCCGCTTCCTCAACACCGCCGAGGCGCAGGTGCCGGTGCGAATGGCGATCCACGCCGTCGTCGACAACTACGCGACCCACAAACATCCCAAGGTACAAAAATGGCTGGCCCGGCATCCCCGCTGGACGTTTCACTTCACGCCTACCTCGGCGTCCTGGCTCAACGCCGTCGAAGGCTTCTTCGCCAAACTCACGAGACGGCGCCTCAAGCGTGGAGTGTTCCGATCGGTTGCCGACCTTCAGGCTGCAATCAACCGGTTCGTCGAAGAAACCAACTCCGATCCCAAACCCTTCGTCTGGACCGCTGACGCCAAACGCGTCCTCGCTGCTGTCAAACGGGGGAAAGAAAAGTTAGAGTCGATCCACTAGGACGTTTCGAACGCGCCGCCCGCAGCTGGCCCCTTTCGGCCCATTAGTATCAACGCCAAAGCGATTGG